>CAVQTT010000024.1:0-606432 GCA_963716695.1 uncultured Chloroflexia bacterium | reverse complement strand
CTTGACATATCCCCTCTGAAAAGATACAATCTTCCCCACTAAGGCCCGCTAGCTCAATTGGCAGAGCAACTGACTCTTAATCAGTAGGTTCAAGGTTCGATTCCTTGGCGGGTCACCTCAGAAAACCGCTCACCAGAGCGGTTTTTGCATCTGGGGAGACAACTGATCTCTCTGCACTCCCAGCCTCTCCGGGGTCCGGCAATGGATCTCCCGGGCATCCCCTACCCTGGTGGGTAAAGCTGAATTACAATTCCAAACAGGACAGTAGTCCCAGGAAGGATATCCGATGCCTATCAAGGTCTTGTTCATCGGCGGCACAGGGGTGATCAGTTCTGCCTGCTCTGCAATGGCAGTCGAACTTGGCATCGACCTGTATCTATTCACCCGTGGTAATTCCCTGCGCCCTGCCCCGGAGGGAGCCAAACTGATCCAGGGCGACATCAATCACCAGTCCAGGATCGAGGAAATCCTCCAGGAACACCGCTTCGATGTTGTGGTGAACTGGATTGCCTTTCAACCGGAAGAAATCCAGCGAGACCTGGAATTATTCGGCGGACGGGTCAGCCAGTACATTTTCATCAGCTCCGCCTCTGCCTACCAAAAGCCCGTTCTCCAGCTACCAATCACCGAAGAAACCCGGCTGGAAAATCCCTTTTGGGCTTACTCCCGGGCAAAAATCGCCTGCGAAGAAATCTTGTTCCAGGCCTATGAAAAGGATCGATTCCCGGCGACTATTGTCCGGCCCTCCCACACTTACGATAAAACACTGCTTCCCTTCCGGGGAGGTTATACCGTGCTGAACAGGATCATCAAAGGCCAGCCGGTTATCATCCACGGGGATGGGACTTCTCTGTGGGTCTTAACCCACCAGCGCGATTTTGCGCTGGGTTTTGCAGGTTTACTTGGCAATGGAAAAGCTATCGGCCAGACCTATCACATCACCTCCGATGAGCTGCTGACCTGGAATTCGATCTTTGAAATGGCAGCCGAAGCGATCGGCAGGCCCCTGAAACCGGTTTATGTCCCCTCGGCGACCATCGCCCGGTTTGATCCGGATTGGGGGGCAAGCTTGTTGGGAGACAAGAGCCACAGCGTGATCTTTGATAACTCCAAGATCAAAAATCTAGTTCCAGATTTCCAGGCCGTCATCCCCTACCGGGAGGGCTGCCGGGAAACTGTCACCTGGTACCGCGAAAACCCGCCCCAGCAGGTCGTCGATCCGATCTTATCGAACACCATGGATCAGCTGGTCTCACTTTACGAGTAAATTATCTATCAATGAATTCAACTAGTCTGAGTATATCCCCCGGGAAATCAGGCTGCTGAGCAGGAACAAAAATCAAAGGGGCTGCAATCCACCTGGAGGTGGTACATGAAATACAGACGTTTTGGACGAATCAACTGGCAGGTCAGCGAGATCGGCTACGGGATGTGGGGCATGGGCGGATGGTCCGGATCGGATGACCAGCAAAGCCTGGCTTCACTCCAGCTGGCTGCGGATATGGGCTGCAATTTTTTTGATACTGCCTGGGGCTACGGCGAGGGCCACAGCGAAGCTCTGCTGGGCAAGATCGTGCGGGCTAATCCTGATAAGAAACTATTCACCGCCACCAAGATCCCGCCTAAAAATTTCATCTGGCCCAGCCAGCGTGAATTCCAGCTGGATGACTGCTATCCACCAGATCATATCGAAGAGTATGTCACCAGCAGCCTGGAAAATAGCGGCCTGGAGAGTTTTGATCTGATGCAGTTCCACGTCTGGGAGGATCATTTTGTGGAGGATGAGCGCTGGGTGAAAAAAGTCACCCAACTCAAAGAGGGGGGGTTTTTCCAGGCGGTCGGAATCAGCATCAACCGTTGGGAGCCCTGGAACGCTATCAGGACGGTCAAAAGCGGCCTGATCGATGCGGTCCAGGTGATCTACAATATCTTCGATCAGAACCCGGAGGATGAACTGCTTCCGGCCTGTGAGGAGCATGATGTGGCCGTGATCGCCCGGGTCCCATTCGATGAGGGCACCTTAACGGGTAACCTGAGCCTGGAAAGCACCTGGCCGGCTGATGATTGGCGCAGCACCTATTTTGTGCCCGAAAACCTCAAATCCAGCGTGGAACATGCTGAAGCCCTCAAACCGCTAATCCCACACGGCATGACTATGGCGGAAGTGGCGTTAAGATTCATACTCAATGAACCCCGCGTTCAGACCATCATCCCCGGCATGCGACAGGCTAAACATGTCAGGATGAATCTGGCTGCCAGCGAAAACGGCCCACTGCCCGAGGAGCTGCACGGCGAGCTCAAAAAACACCGCTGGGACCGGACCCCTACAGAGTGGTCGCAATAACAAAAGCCATTAATTGTTGATATTGTTCAGGGATTTATCCCAAAGCCTGCCGCAGCAGCTTCAAAATCCTCGGCAGCTGCCGTCGTGAGGTCATTTTTAAGAAGATCCTCAATCATCCCGGGCAGCAGAGTGAAAGTATTTAAGCCGCTCTCCGCGAGAACCGCCAGATCTGATACCTGGCGGATGCTGGCAACCAGCAATCGCAGGGGGCTCCCCACCTTGTTGATAATCTGACCCATGGCGATGATCTCTTCCAGGCCGTTTAACCCGCCGTCATTCATGCGGCCCAGGTAGGGAGCGGCATATTTTGCTCCCTGGGCGATTGCGGGGAGAATCTGATTCGCGGAATGCAGCGCAGTCAGGGTGACCTGATGGCCTTCGGAGATCATTTCCCTGGCGCAGAGTAAACCCTGCCCGGTGATCGGAACCTTGATCATCACCCGCGGGTCGATCCTTCCCAGCTCACGGCCGATCTGATGCATTTTTTCACTTTCCCGCCCCCACACTTGAAGGTGGATCTCATTCGCACCCAGACCAAAAGCCTGTTCCGCAAGTTTGGCTAAGGTCTGGACCTTAAACTCAAGACCCGCATTGGCCAGCAACTTGGGATTGGTAGTGATACCGTAAAAGATCCCGGTAGGCAGGAATTCCTCCCAGTCTTTTTGATCGACACTGTCAATGAATAATCTCAAAGTCCCGGTATCTTCACACATGCAGATCCTCCAAAAATTTTTGGGATATCACCAAGCAGATTATATTACGATTTAACTGGATTTATATATGGAGAGAAATACAACTTGAGGTGTCAGGCACCTCCGAGGTATCGAGGACCTCGGAGGTCGAGGATATTCCAGTTATTTATTTCGCCGGGCGATTTCTTTCCGAACTTGGGGTGCGACCTTGGTCCCAAAGAGCTCAATAGCCCGGAGCATATTTTTGTGGTCAATGGCGTTGTTGCCCATATAGATCAAAAAACGCTGGTGTTTAAAGATTTCCTGCTGAAAGAGGATCTTTTCAACGATCTCATCCGGAGATCCCACAAAATCGGATCCTTCCAGGGCCGACTGATTTTCCAACTGCGCCCTGGAGGAGGGACCCCAGCCCCGCTCTTTGCCGATCTTATTCATCATCACAGTTGCATAGGGATAAAACTGGTCCTTTGCATCCTGGGATTTATCGGCGATGAAGCCGTGAGAGTTTACGCTGAGCGGGATCCTGCCGGGATCAAATCCATATTCCCGGGAGGTGTGGCGGTAGAGGTCAAAGAAGGGGGCAAACCGGCGCGGCTGGCCGCCGATAATGGCAAATGCCATCGGCAGGCCTAAAGAGGCAGCCCGCTTGGAGGATTCCGGGGATCCGCCTACTGCAACCCAGAGCGGGATCCTTTCCTGGACTGGGCGGGGATAAATGATTCTGCCCTTGATCGCGGACCGGAATTGGCCCTCCCAATTGATGATCTCGTTGTCGGTCAGCTGGGTTAAAAGCCTGAGTTTTTCTTCGAATAACTCCCCATAATCATTCAGATCATAGCCAAAGAGCGAGAAGGATTCGATAAAGGACCCCCTGCCCGCCATGATCTCTGCCCGGCCCCCGGAGATCAGGTCCAGGGTCGAAAAACTCTGAAAAACCCGGACTGGATCGTCTGAGCTCAAGACCGTGACCGCCGTAGAAAGGCGGATATTTTTGGTCCGGGCCGCTGCGGCAGCCAGGATGACCACCGGCGCTGAGGAAAGATATTCCTGGCGGTGGTGTTCACCAATAGCTATCAGGTCCAGGCCTGTCTGGTCAGCCAACTCGATGGCTTCCAGCTGATCCGCCATCACCTGCTGGGGAGATTTGGTTTTCCCCGTCAGGGGATCGGTTCCGTCATCAATAAAAGTGTAGAGACCCAGTTCAAAAGGGCGCTCATCATTGGACAATAACTTGTTCGGCATATCTACCTCACCAATAAACATTCATTACTAGAGTTCTTGGACAGGATCTGGTTCCAGCCCTGATATTGACTCCTGATTTTAGATAACCTAGTGTAAACCGATATTACTTGATCTATGCTGGAAAGAAGCCTTTCTAATAGATTGTTAAACAAAAACTGCCGCGGAAGGTCCTGGCGCGGCAGTTTGATCGACCTCCTTGGTCCTCAAGGCCCCGGAGGTTTCCCGTTAACTAAGCAGCTTAAGCATTGTATTCCTGTAGTTGTCGAAGGCTTTTTTCCCCTGCTCCGTGATTGAAAGCAAGGTCCGGGGGCGGTTATCTACAAAATCCTTGGCAACCAGGACATATCCGGTTTCTTCAAGCTTGCTGATGTGGGCTGAGAGGTTACCCATGGTCAGGCCGATGCGGCTCACAAGGAAGGTAAAATCTGCTCCCTCCACCAGGGACAGGTAGGCCAGGACCTTCAGCCGGGCCGGTTCGTGAACGATGCGGTCAATCTCGACATCCACATTCAATTCGCTGGTCTGTTTTTCAGCCATTTCAGCCTCCCATCTTCTGGACGGGATATTTTCTTAGGAACCTGGCCAGAACAAACGATCCAACGATCATAATCACCAATCCTGCACAGATCACTGCAGCCAGATAGGGGTCATAGGTCGTGATCCTCGGTCCCAGATATTCTCCGGCTGCCATAGCCAGGAAAACCAACAGGGAGTAGAAGTAAAAACGGTTGGTTTTTAGCATCACACCCAGGGAACTGATCGCGATTCCCAACACCAGGCCCAACAAAGCCATGGGATGTGAGGTTAAAAAGTTCCTGCCTGCCTGGAGATTGACCAGGTAGAAGAAGAACACACCGATTCCCAGGACCAAAAGATTGATGAAAAATCCCAGGAACCTCTTGCGGATCTCAGCTCCTGGTTGGATGGAACCCACCCGGGGGGCGACCAGGGTTTGTTTGCCCAAGTACCAGACCAAAAAGGGAAGCAGGCCCGATATACCCACCAGGGCCGGCATATCCACCAGCAGCAGAATCCCAAAGCCAAAGATCATCAGACCAACAGCCAGGTCGGCCAGGCCATCTTCAGAATAAAAAAGGTAGATCTGCCGCTTGTACTCAGAAAGGTTTATTTTTTCAGTCATTTTATCCTCCTTGTTCTGCCCAGAACATATGTTTGCACTGCAGTATTATTTGCGCCGCAAAGTTATTTGTACAAATATAGCAGGTTTATGATCTCTTGTCAAGTCGAATTTCTCCCGCTATATTCTCTCCATGAAAAGAGTATCCGTTACCTGACCTGGTTTAATCTTTATCCCCTCGAAAAAATCGACCTCGATTTTCTTTCCCAGTCCCAGGCAACTCGCCAGATGATTAAATGGAAAGATAGCTGGAAATCATGGATTACTGGTCAATTGAATGCCCGGGGAGAGTATAATAAAATTTGTAACTTATTTACTGGATATATCTACCGTTTAAAACTTGTCTACCAAGGAAGGCCGATGAATATCTCAAAAGCCATCTTAATCGTAATTTTTGTCATGTTCCTGATCCTGGTGTTTTTCGCCCTGACCGGTATTGACCTCAGCAACCCGGAGCAGGCAGCGATTACCATGGTCGATAAAATCGCCCAACTGAACCGTTCCATCAACCGGATGGTGAGGGAGCTGATATTTAATATCCGGACCAGTTTCCAGGAACGGTTCTCGCGCTAGAAGCCAGCTCTTGCCCCGTCAGGTTTGCTTTTGGAGGGACGGATCATAATTTCCCCCAAGATCCATTGCAACCCCCAGATGGCATACAATCATCTACTCAGCATTCTCGATCTCGATCTCAGACAAATGCATATTGATAACCTAGCAGCTACAACCCCAGCAAATCGGCTTGTCCCTGCATACCTTTCAGCACGATCCTTATAAACTCCTCAAGGGGAATTTTTAAATTCATTTCGCAGCTGGAGGATCTTTTTCCGATCTGCCCCGGCCGCAAAGGATTTTGATCCGAACTTTTTCAGCACCGAATCGGGGGTCACTCCGGCCAGTTTGTCCGGATTCACCAGGGCAGTGGCCACGATCAAGCCGGTCAGGTCATCGCAGCTCAGCAGGGCATACTCCAGTGGGCTTTCAGGAGTTACTCCGGTATATTCATAGGCATGGGATTGGATGGCCCGGATGATCTCCTCGTCCAGATCCTCACCCGCCAGGATCTCTGCCAGCAAGATGGTATGCTGCTCCATATCGTCCTTGGTTTTTTCATAATCGGCATCGTGCAGCAGGCCGACGATCTCCCAGACCTCGGGATCTCCATCCAGTTCCAGGGCCAGGCTTTTAAGAGCGGCCGCTACCCCGTAGTGATGTTTCCTGAGGTTCTGGTTTTCGATATTGGCATGCAGGATCTGGAGGGCTCTTTCTTTGTTGATCATTTTCAGTCCTTTGGTTAATCGAGTATATCAAAAAACCTGGCCCCCATCATCCCGGGGGTGATTAATCAATCAAGCATTGACGTCTCCCAAGTTTCGTTTATGGTTAAGTAACCCACCCGCTATCGCGACTTATTGGCAAGGAGGCGAGATGAAAAAGCTATCTAATTTGAATTGGACTCCAGCCTGGACATCCCTGGTCGGCTGCATCCACGGCTGCCTGAAGCACCTCGGAAATCGATCCCGGATTCAGCTGGCTGTATGGAGGGACCGGTCACGCTTTTATTATCAATATGTCCCAGGATGGCTCCTGCCCCAGCGGACCCACTGCCTGGAATACCTCCCGGTTCTACGAACTGGGATCCAACCTGGGCTTCCGGATCGAGGGAGTCTTTGCCGAGAAACGCCAGCCTGATTTCGCAGACAAACAGGCCGCCGCCTGGGAACTAGCCACAAAAACCCTGGATCAAGATCTGCCCCTCGTCGGCTGGGAGTTGGCCATTCCGGAGTTCTATGTTGTAGAAGGATATGATGCGGTTGGCTATTTTTACAACGGCCCCGGAGCTGAAAATCAACCCCAGCCAAAACCCTGGAAGGAATTGGGGCTGAGCCAGATCGGCATGCTGGAGCTTTTCAGCATCCACCCCACCCAAGCCAGCGCTGACCGGAAGGTCATCCTGGAAGCCCTGGAATTCGCGGCAGCTTTTAATGCCGGCTCCAGCGAGTGGGTGCTGAACGATTATCGGGCTGGCTTGGATGCCTACCAGGTCTGGATCTCTGCAGTGGAAAGCGGAGAGGCTGAGTTAATGGGTCACGCCTATAATGCTGCCGTCTGGGGAGAGTGCCGCCACAATGCGGTCGAATTCCTGCAGGAAAGCCGGAAACGTTTGGGGGGAGCCGCAGATCAGCCCCTGGCAGCAGCTATCCGCTCCTATGGGGAGGTTGCAGGCCAGCTCAAACAGGTTTCTGAGATCTATCCCTTTTTCGAAAATAACCGCTCTGAACCTCTCGGGGAGAACCCCCGCAGCCGGAAAGCCGCCGATCATTTGCAGAAGCTGCCCAGGATGCCGAGTCCGATGGCCTGGGGTTCTTGAAGGAAATCATCGGAGAGTCTATCCTGATGGCTGAGAATTTTGCACTCAAGGACATGTTCAACCAGGAGACTGTAAAAGCCCTGGCAGATGTGATCGGGCAGGTTCACCCGGAATTTTCTGAGGTCGAATTTTTGACCCAAGTCTTTGACCAGAATTGGGATGACCTGGAATTAAAAGCCCGGACCCGGCATATCACAATAATCCTCGGGGGTCTGCTGCCAGGGGATTATTCCAGGGCTTTGGCGATCCTCAACAACGCCCTCCCCCTCCTTGCAGAGGGAGGTTTTGAAAAGATGGTTTTCCCAGATTATGTTGAAGTTTATGGCCTGGAGGACTGGGAGGTTTCATTGGCCGCCCTGGAAGAGTTCACAAAACATATCTCGGGAGAATTTGCCATCCGCCCTTTTATCGATAGGTATCCCGAAAAAACCCTGGCCAGGATGCTGCGCTGGGCAGAACACTCCCACCCCGGAGTAAGAAGACTGGCCAGTGAGGGCTGCCGTCCCCTCTTGCCCTGGGGGATGCGGCTGAACGCCCTGGTGGCCGATCCCTCACCTATCCTGCCCATCCTGGAAAAACTCAAGGACGATCCCCGGGAGGAAATCCGCCGCAGCGTTGCCAACAACCTGAACGATATCTCCAAAAACCATCCCCAGCTGGTGATCGATATTCTCAGAAAGTGGGGCCAAAACAGCACTAAGAATCGGGATCGCCTGATCAAACACGCTTTGCGGACCCTGATCAAGGCTGGAAGCCCGGAAGCTCTGGATCTGCTGGGTTATGCCAGCCCGCCTGAGATCGAGGTCAAAAACATCACCCTCAACCCTACCAAGATCAGATTAGGCGAAGAAGTCATTTTCAGCTTTGAGATCCTGTCCAGGAGTAAAAAGGAACAGGCCTTGATGATCGATTACCTGGTCCATTTCCAGAAAGCCAGCGGCAAACATGCCCCCAAAGTATTTAAACTAAAACAAATTAAGCTTCAGCCTGGTGAGAAGATCACCATTTCGCGGAAACACGGGATCAAACCCATCAGCACCCGCAAATATTACTCCGGATCCCAGTTCTTTCAACCCCAGGTGAACGGAATTCTTTATGGAAAAGTTGAAGTCCAGCTGCTGACCTAGCAGATCGGGTTCGAAGGCCGATCGATTAGTTGAACTCACCCAGCCAATCCAACCCCCCTTTCTTCAATAATGTTTTGGAGAATTGAATGTCCTCTGATCCCAAGTAATGCAAGAAATCCTCCAGGCACTGCTGCAGGGCCTTATTCGAGCGTTCGTCAGGCTGGAAATCATCCTCCCACCACCAATTATTGATCGTCAACAGCCTGGAGCTCTTATCGAAAGAGGGGTCAATCCTGCCGATCAAGCGGTCACCGTATAACACAGGCAAGACATAATAGCCGTATTCGCGTTTTGCTTCAGGTTTGTAGACCTCCCACATGTAATTAAAATCGAACAGCCTGGTCAGGGATTTCCTATCCCAGAGCAGATTGTCCAGGGGAGCTATAAAAGCCGCCCGGGGGGAGGTTCTTGATTTAGTCACCCCCTCCAGCAAATCCAAATCCTTGGTTTGCATGTAAAAAACCTCTCCTGCCAGCTCCTCGACCTCGATCTCAACGATTAAACCCTGCTGAACAAGCTGCTCCAGGATAATTTTGCGTCGGGGGCTTTTGATCCCGATCATTCCCCCCCATTGTTCTCCAGCATTGGGATGGGCCAGTCCTATACCCCGGATCCTTCTCAGGATATGCCAGGCCTGGTAATCCTCCAGGCTTTGATTGGGATCGGCTGACTGGAGCAAATCTTCCGGGAGCAGCCTCTCAATCAGGTCAAAGTAGCGCCGGTTATTGAAGCGGTGGTTCACTCCCAGCTGTCCCATTTTGAATAAACCTTCCAGGGAAGCCCGGGAAACACGGGTTGGTCCCCAGGCCCAATCCGTTTTATCTTGATGATCAAAATCCAGGGAACATTGGGGGCCCGCGTCCTTGATCTGGGCCAGGATTTCCGGTGCCAGGCTCATGACAACCTCCGACGGCACACCAAACATATCCTCCATCCTGCCGCGATGTCTTGAAAAGTACGGCCAGTCCTCAGCCAGGCTTAGACTGGCCATTTTGTCCCAGTTATCAACCAGTTTTCGATCTGTATATAAAAGCTCATCCAGCATTTCAGGTTTAAAATCCTTGACTCGGGACTGCAGCACCAGGTCCGGGTTGCGGCCAACGACATTAATGGGATCAAATTGGATCGACCGGACCTGCTCCAGATATTTCAGAGCACCCGGTTTTTCCTTTCAGGGACCGGGGTGGGTAGAGATTCTGGCAGGCCAGGATCAGGCGGCGGGCTGATTGTTTTGAGATCGGGATCTGTCGAGTATCCTTTATAGGCATAACTCTCCTGTTGGTAACTGGCTTAAGATTATATTTTATCATCGCCCTACCCGTCACCTCCTGAGGGCGTGATGAGATCATGAAAGGCCAGGTTCCGGGCTAAATACCTACCAGAATGTCAAAAATAGCTGAACTCAGCAGGTTCGGAAATGGGGAGTGATATACCTGGAGTACAGGCCTAAAAATCATGCTGATTTGGTCAAAAACAAACCCCCGGTCTCGCTCAACATGTAATCCAGGAGAGCATTTCAGAGCCTGAAAAATTCTTCCAGATAGAGTCGATCAGGGTAGAAAGTGGAAAAACAACGGCGCCTGAGCATGACTGCCCATACGCCGTATCAAGGAGGGAGAAACAGATCTAGAAATTTCCTTTTCACCTCAGCCATCAGATGATTTACTGGGCAGGAATTCTTACCCGGCTCCCGAGGTTATGTGACCTCCAAGGTTGGCGCGACCTCCGAGGTTCCTGAATCTGTTAGAATTAAATAATGTTCACGATCACAACCTGGAATGTCAATGGAATCAGGGCAGCCTTCAAGAACGGGGCTGACCAGTGGTGGGAAAAACATGATCCAGATCTGCTGTGTTTGCAGGAGGTCCGGGCCCGGCCAGATCAGCTGACCGCCCCTCAGCGGGAAGCCCTTGAAAAACGTCATCCAGTCTGGAATCCAGCTCAAAAAGCTGGCTACAGCGGAGTCGCCAGCTTCACCAAACAGGAACCCAAATCCTCCCAAATCGGCCTCGGCATACCCCGTTTCGACAGCGAAGGGCGGGTCATTCAAACTCTCCTGCCAGAGTTCAGGGTCTTTAATATCTATTTCCCGAATGGCGGCAGGGACCTGAGCAGGGTGGGATTCAAACTCGATTTTTATCAGGAACTGCTTGAGATCTGCGACCACCTGCATGAGCAGGGGGAAAAACTGATAATTACCGGGGATTTCAATACCTGCCATCAGGAGATCGACCTGACCAATGCCAAAGCCAACCAGGGTAACACTGGTTTCCTTCCCGAAGAGCGGGCCTGGATCGATACTTACCTCGAACACGGCTTTAAGGATATATTCAGGGAGCTCTATCCAGAGCGGGAGCAGTATACCTGGTGGACCTATCGGATGAATGCCCGGGAAAGGAATGTGGGCTGGCGGCTGGATTATTTTCTGATCTCAGATGCCCTGGTCGACGATGTCGAAGACGTCATAATCCATGATGAGATCCTGGGATCGGATCACTGTCCGGTCAGCTTATTGATCGATATTTAACCCCTCACCCAAAATTTCTCACCTCGATATCGGTCCCCTCCCTTTAGGGTATAATTTTTTAAGATAACCTGTCCTGTGGAGGAAGAATGGCTGATTCCCGACCAAAGATCAGAGTATTAATCGCAAAGGCAGGATTGGACGGCCATGATAGGGGAGCCAAGGTGGTCGCCAGAGCGTTAAGAGATGCCGGCATGGAAGTGATCTATACCGGCCTGCGCCAAACCCCTGAAATGATAACTGAAGCTGCTCTCCAGGAGGACGTGCAGGTGATCGGTCTGTCGATCCTGTCAGGGGCCCATATGACCCTGGTTCCCAAGATCATCCACTTGATGAAAGAACAAGGACTTAATAATGTACAGCTCTTCCTCGGCGGGATCATCCCGGATGATGACAAACCCGAGTTAGAGAAGCTGGGCGTTACCGGCATTTATGGACCCGGCACATCCACCCAACTGATCATAGAAGATATTCAAAAAGCATGCCAATAGCTCTGGCGCAGGATCTCATCAAAGGGGAGCGCCTGGCGATAAGCCGCGCCCTTTCCCAGATAGAGAATAACTCAACCCAGGGAAGATCGATCCTGGAAGAAATCTTCCCCCAGACCGGAAAAGCCCACCTGATTGGCATCACGGGTGCGCCCGGGACGGGAAAATCCACCCTGGTGAACCAGCTGGCTCTTCAGCTCCGTGATCCGGCAGATGGATCCAAACCTCCCACAGTCGCGATCATCGCTGTCGACCCAACCAGCCCGTTCAGCGGCGGCGCTTTGCTGGGTGATCGGGTCCGGATGCAGGACCTGGCAGGAGATCCAGGCATATTTGTCAGATCCATGGCTTCCAGGGGTTCCTTGGGCGGTTTAGCTGCCACCACAGCTGGTCTTGTCCAGGTCTTTGACGCTGCAGGTTTTGATCTGATCCTGATCGAAACTGTCGGAGCCGGACAATCTGAAGTCGAAATTGCCTCCCTGGCCCATACCACGATTGTGATCGAAGCTCCCGGATTGGGTGACGAGATCCAGACCATCAAAGCCGGCATCCTGGAAATTGCCGATATCCTGGTCGTCAACAAAGCTGACAAGCCCGGGGCGGAGAATTCTGTCAGAGCGCTCAAGTCCATGTTAGCCTTTTCCTTTCCCGAGGCTGAACTCCAGCAGCATCACGGAGATCTGGTGGAAGTCGAACTGAACCCAGGACAGCAGGCTCCCTCCGGCTGGATTCCTCCGGTTCTGTCGACAGTATCAACCACCGGCGAGGGTATAGTGGAATTGATCGAAGCCCTGTCTGCCCACCGAGAATATCTCCAAAGCAGCGGAGAATGGCAAATCCGGGAAGAAGCCCGCCTGAAAAACGACCTGGAAAACTTGCTAGGCTCGGCTTTGCGGTCCCGCTGGGAAAAATCCATCTCAACCGATCAGTATCAGACAGTCCTCATGGAAGTCATCAGGCGGGAAAAATCTCCCGCCAAAGCAGTAGAGGAATTAATCGAAGGAGCGGGAATATGATCTATGGTGACCAGGTCCGATTGCGCCCAATTGAGGAAGAGGATCTGCCATTTTACGTGAAATGGTTTCAGGATCCCGAGGTCAGGCGGGGATTATCCTTAATACTGCCCCCCTCCCTGGCAGAAGAAAAACAATGGTTTGAGGGAGTGCTTAAACGGGATATGTACGAGCGCCCCCTGGCAATCGAGATCCAGCCGGACCCCAAAAAGGCCGAGTGGATCTTTGTTGGCAATGGTGGATTATTTGGAATTGACTGGATCAGCCGGTCGGCAGAGTTCGGCATTCATATTGGAGAAAAAAAGTTTTGGGATCAGGGGTTTGGAACCCGGGCCCTGGAGCTTTTCATTAAACATGGATTTGAGAACCTGAACTTAAATCGGATCTGGCTCCGGGTCTTTGAGACCAATCTCCGGGCCATCAAGGCTTACGAAAAATCCGGGCTCTGCCAGGAAGGCAGGTACAGGCAGGGCCAGTTCCTGGAAGGAAATTATGTGGATGTTATGATCATGAGTGTGCTCCGGTCGGAATGGTCAGCTAGGCAGTAAAAGGATCTGAATATGTCACATAAAAGCGCAATCACCAGCGGCATGTATGGGGAAATAAAACTCTATGCTGGCACAGCCATCCCTGAAGTAGCCCAGGGGATCGCAAACTACCTCGATATCCCCTGCAACGGCAGGGATATTATTGAATACCCCAATGAGAACCTCTGGGTCAGGCTCCATAAAAGCGTTCGGGGGCAAGATGTATATTTAATCCAGAATACATCCCGGCCGGTACACCGGAATTTGATGGAATTATTGATCACCCTGCAAACCCTCCGGCTGGATTCCGCTGGACGGGTCACCGCAGTCATCCCTCATTTGAGTTATACCCGGTCGGATAAAAAGGACAAACCCCGGGTACCGATCACAGCCAGGCTGATCGCCGACATGATCGAGATTGCGGGAGCAGACCGCTATATCACCATGGACATGCACGCCGGTCAGATCCAGGGATTCTTCTCAATTCCAGGGGACGTTTTAACCGCTTACCACTTGCTGAAAGACCACATAAAGATGTTCCTGCCATCCATGAAGGATCCAGTTGTGCTGACCGTTGACCTGGGTTTTGCTAAAAAAGGCCGCAACCTGGCTGTCGAACTTGGGGTCCCGATCGCTTTTATCGAAAAGCGCCGCAAGGCGGGAGGCAAAACAGCAGAAGCCCTGACCCTGATCGGTGAAACCAAAGACCGAGACGTCATCATTGTTGACGATGAAGTGGATACTGGCGGTTCCATGGCTGAAGCGGCCCAGCTGGCCAAGGATAACGGCGCCAGGGCGATCTATTCGGTTTTTGTCCACCCGGTATTATCCCATCCGGCTGTTGATAGATTAGCCGCCTCCCCGATCACGCATATGATAACCACCAATACTGTGCCCATACCACCCCAGGACCTGATAACCCTCCGGGAAAAACGCCAAGTGGATATCCTCGATATCTCTCCCCTGCTGGGAGAGGTGATCCGCAGGGCTCACGAAGGCCGCAGTGTGGGCGAGATGTTCGATGAGTAAACACCATGCCTGAATTGCCAGAAGTTGAAACCTTTCGCAGGCAGCTGCTTCAGGGAGGAAGCGGATCTCCCTCAATTCTAGGAAAGAAAATCCAGTCTGCTGAGCTGCTTTGGCCGCGCACCCTGGCAAATCCAGGATCGGAAGAATTTCTCCAGCGGGTCAAAGCTCAGTTTGTCACCGGAGTTGGACGGCGGGGGAAGAATTTGATCCTCCAGCTTTCCAAGGATGATCTGGTCATCCATCTGCGCATGAGCGGGGAAATCATCGTTGAAGAAAAAATCAATCAGCTCGGAAAACACTACCGCCTGATCCTCAATTTCACAGATCCTTACCGCCTGGCTTTTAACAATATCCGTAAATTTGGACGAGTATGGTTGGTTGAAAATGCCCTGGAGTATTTAAGCGATCTTGGCCCAGAACCACTGGGTGACGATTTTACGCCTGAGCTTCTCAAAAAAATCCTTCTCAGCAGGTCCAGGCAGTTGAAATACGCGCTGCTCGACCAGCAGGTCATCGCCGGACTGGGGAATATCTACACGGATGAAATCCTCCACAGAGCAAAAATTCATCCGGCTGCCAAATCCAACAGCCTGAAGGACCCGGAAATCCGCCGGCTCTGGCGGTGCATACAGGAAGTCCTGCAGGAGGGCATCAAAAATCAGGGGTCGAGTATTGACTGGATGTACCGGGGAGGTGATTACCAGAAATACCTCTCAGTGTATAATTTAGAAGGAAAACCCTGCAAGGCTTGTAAAACACCAATTATAAGGATCAGGATTGCCCAGCGGTCGACATATTTTTGCCCCCACTGTCAACCCCCACCCGGGTAAGAAGGAGCGTCTATGCAAACTGTGCTGCTAGTATTCATCGTACTTTTCGCACTGGCGATTGGATTTTTTCTAGGGTTATTTCTTTTATCGCTGGATACACCCCTGACCCGTTCGCTGACAAAAAAAGAAACTCAACCCGAGGATATTTCCTCCACTGAGTTAATCTCTGCAGGCCCGGCTGCTGAAATGGCAAAACCCTCCCCTGGCTCACGGCTAATTTTGCAGATCTGGCGGGAAGAAGGCAAACCTCCAGTCTTTGAACAAAACGGGAATTATTTCGCCAAAGAGGATCTTCCCAGAGAATTACTGAATGTGATCACTGTCCAGGAAGTTGTCCCCCAAACACCGGAACCATCCCCAGCCCCCTCCCGGGGTGAGGTATCCATCCCATCCGGGAAAAGCCTTGAAATAGATGAGAAAGGGGTTGAAGAAGAGATCAAGATGCTCAGCGTTGTGGATGAGGTGAATAATATCCTTCAGAAGAAACTTATAGGGTCGGCTCTGGCAGGAAAAGGGATCCATCTCATGGAAAACCATAAGAATGAGATCCGTTTCTGGGTGGGATTGAACTCTTATGATGATGTTGAGGATATACCCGATCCTGAAGTTCGGGAATTTATCAACTCAGCAGTTAAAGAATGGGAAAGGAACCGCGAATAGCGATCTTCAGATCAGAGCTGGGCCTGGCGGAAATCAGCTGCTACTTTGGTTGCCAGTAAACGCTTAAGTTTAGGTTCTAAAAAGGCCCCCTCTACCGCCGCTAGAACTCTCTTTTCCAAATCAGCTATCGGCATCCCAAACTCTTCATGTATGGTCTGATACTCCGTGGATAAACTGATCCTGGAAATACTGGGGTCGTCAGTATTGATGGTCACATTCAAGCCATTCTGAAGCATTCTTCGAATGGGATGATCGAGCAGCTTTTCCACCGCGCCAGAATGATGGTTGCTGGTTACACAGACCTCAAAGATGATCCCCCGCTCCCTGGCTATAATAACAGTTTCCGGATCCTCGAGGACACGGATGCCATGTCCTATTCGCTCTGCACCGAGAATCCGAATCGCTTGACGGACGTTTTCCGCTCCACCCCATTCGCCAGCATGGATAGTGACCTTTAATCCACCCTGCCTGGCAGCAGAAAACAGATCCTGGAATGGTTGGGCAGAAAATTCTGCCTCGTTTCCGGCCAGGTCAATTCCCACCACACCCTGACCCTGGCGGTCCAGGGCGATCTCCAGAACTTCCTGGGCCTGGTCCAATACTTTCATGGCGGTTGATGCTGATGATCAGCCGAACCAGGATCTCGAATTCCGCTGAGGCTTCAGCCACGCTTTCGATCACCCAATCGACAACCTGGGCGATCGGGAATCCTTCCGCCCTGCTGAGGGCAACCGGCGTAAAGCGGAGTTCCATATAACGGATTTGGTCTCTGGCTGCATCTTCTATTGCTTCCCGGGTGATGCGTTTAATAATTTCGGGAGATTTATAGAACAGCCGCAGGGTCCCAAATTTTGAGAGGAAATTCTCAAAAGTATAGGGGTCTTGATGCTCTACCTGGACCATGGGACGCAGGTATCCGGTATTTTTTACATCCAGATCATGGGCCCGGACGATTTCCATCATCGTCGGAACGCGCAAAGAACCTTCCAGGTGCCGGTGCAGTTCCACCTTGGGCAAATTCCTGAATAATTCAGACGCTTCGGGTATTGTTATATCAGCCATCAGTACGCCGTAAGGGAGTTAAATGATTTTTATAATTGTACCTGAAAATAAAAGGAGAAAAAGAATCAGGACCTCCCCATTGGAGAGGACCTGACGATTACAAGTGCCTCAATTGCTCTGGATCAGGATTACCGGGAGGAGGGGCTTTCCTCTTCAATCCCCGCCTGGATCCGGCTCAGATCCCTCGGCTGGAACGTGAACATGCGGTTGACTACTCCCACGCGCATATCCTCCATCAAACGCTGGAACATCTCAAATCCCCGTGATTTGTACTGAACCAGGGGGTCGCGTTGAGCATAGGCCTCCAGACCGATCGCCACCCGGAGGGCTTCCATTTCGGTCAAATACTCAACCCAAAGTTCGGAGATCACCCGCAAGAAGAGGTCCCGGTATATATTACTCATAGCTGAGATCCCCAGGAGCTTCTGCAGGGCTTCCTTCAGGTCAGCGGGCATGGTTTCGATGGTCTGGTCCTGGGATTTTTGAATTCTTTCTTTATCAAATTTCTCAGAGAGCGCAGACAGGAATTTTCCTTCCAGGCTAGACAGGTTGGAATCCTTCAGGCGTTGAATTTCATTCATTCCCCAAGCATTCTGCAAGGCATCCCGGGCTGCGGCCAAATGAGCATACAGGCTGCTTTCCACCTCACCAGGGTTCAACCTGGTCAGCAATTCGGCAGCATAAAATGTATATCGCAATCGCTGGGTTCGGAGCCAGATCCGCTGGTGGCTCTTTTTATCAAAGGCAGCCTTTTTGCCTTCCGCCATTAAGGCGAGAATTTTAACGATATCTGAGAATGCCAGCTGGGTCCCAGGAATCTCATTCAAGCCAGCCTCGATCGCTTTTACTACCCGGGGATCTTCGGGATCCTCAAAAAATGTTCTCCGGCGTTCAGAAAACTGGAATTTGACTTTTTCCTCGATCAGATCGATGATCGTATCCCAATCCTGGCCAACTGGTGAGATTTCCTCTCCACCAAGCGGCTCACCCAGCAAGCGTTCTACGGCGCCGATCAATCTTTTTAATTCGATATCTTTCAGCTGATCTTCCAGCTGGTTCTTGAGATTATTCTTGAGGGCTTCACCAGGTCCATCTGCAAGTTCCTTGATCTGGGCCGGGTTCAGTTCAAAGCGGGTCCGAACAAGATCTACAAGCTCAGCATAGACATCTTGAGGATTGATCGGTTCATCACTCCCGTAGGATCGGCCTTCAAGGAAAACATCCAGAGTATCCAGCCTGTTTTCAAGTTGATCCATAAAATGTGCCTGGCGGTCAACCAGGACCCTGGCAACTGCATCCAGGAGATAGGCCTCTTCGGCAGCCAAAGTCTTTTTCCCGATCTCTTCCAAACTTGGTCCCACTTGAGCTTTGGAAAGTTCCAAATTTGCTCCCTGGATCTCGTTCAGGATCAATTGAATCGTAAAGGATGGGACCTGGCTGTCCTGGAATGAAAGGGTTGGTTGCGTCTGTGAGACCCAGGCTAACAAGCGCCAGGCACTGCTCTCATCCTGGTTGTTTCCGTCCAGCAGCGTGTTTTCGACCCTGTGCCGGATTTCTGTCTGCAGCATTTCCAGCACGTCTCCAGCCAGATCATCCTTGGTGAACACCCGATCGCGCTGTTGATAGATCTTGGCGCGTTGATTATTCAAGACATCATCATATTCCAGGAGATGTTTTCTAACGTCAAAGTTGGCTCCTTCAACCCGGTTTTGGGACTGCTCCACTACCCGGTCAACCAGGGGATTGGCTATAGGCAGAGATTCATCAACCTGGAGCCGGGTCATCAGGGCTTCCATCTGCTGGCCCCCAAAACGCGCCATCAACTCATCCTCCATGGAAAGGTAAAATCGCGAAGAACCCGGATCACCCTGGCGGGCAGCCCGTCCCCTGAGCTGGTTATCTATCCGGCGGGCTTCATGCCTTTCAGACCCAATAACGTGCAGACCTCCCAGAACTTTGACCTGTTTTTTATCCTCCATATGCCCCAGGAAATACTGGATCTCGGCATCATAGATGCCATAGTCCTCTTCTTTCAGACTTTTGACAAGGTTTTCCTGTTCAGCAAGTGATAATTCATAGGCATTCTCAAATCCCGCCCGGGTTAATATCCGGACCACATCCGTTGTGATCTCTTCCGCCAGCTCACCTCCCAGCTTAATGTCTACACCTCTACCAGCCATGCTGGTGGCGATCATCACCGCTCCAAACGCTCCGGCTCCGGCAATAAGTTGGCTTTCTTCAGTGTGTTTCCGGGCGTTCAGCACGTTATGGGCAACACCCCGTTTCAGCACCAGGGCTAAACGTTCCTGATGATGGTCTTCCAATTCCAGGATATCCATCAGCAGCTTCAAGTTCTCTGGCTCAGTCAGGTTTAGATCGAGATCCAGGTCCAGTTCTTTGATCAGGTTCCTGAGGCTGCCCTGTTTTAGATCCTGGAGAGGGATGTTAAGGGATTGAAGTTCGGGAACTCTGCGTCCATCCGGGAACCGGTCATGTTTCCGAAACCAGGTTTCACGGATCAGCAGTGTAAATACCAGGGTCCGGATAGACGGACCATCCAAACGGTTCGAGAGCTGCTCGGATTTTTCTACAGAAGTGGTTCCAACCAGCAAGGGCCTGCCAACTACGTGGAATTTTAATATCTCTTCAGCAATGGCCCGCAGCTTGGCTTCTTCGCTGATATAGATCAAATCTGAATAATCTTTTCTCTTCCAGAATAGGGGTGTTCGATCAGGATCATCTTTTTCGGCATAGAAAGTGTAATCAAAGCCTGTATCTGGCTCTTTGGCCTTCAAAGTCAGCAGTGATGTATGCTCCTGGGCTGCCACATAATCCAGGTTGGTCGGGATCGCCAACGGGTCCAGGTTGTAGATCTCATTAAATTCCTCGGACTCGGTTACTGCAGTACCGGTCATGCCGGATAATTTTTCATACATACGAAAATAGTTCTGGATGGTGATGGTCGCGTAAGTGACATTTTCACTCTGCACCTTAACATTCTCTTTGGCCTCAACGGCCTGGTGGAGACCATCGGACCAGCGTCGGCCAGGCATAAGCCGGCCGGTAAAATCATCGATTATGACCACTTTTCCAGCCTGGACCAAATAATCTTTATTCTTCTTAAAAATGAATTCAGCCCGGAGAGCCTGCTCCAGGTAACCGAGCAGCCTGGCTTGTTCAGGGGTGATATCCTCAGGATTATCGGGATCACCCAGAGGCTGCCCTAAAAGCTCTTCAACATGCATCTCGCCCAGGGGGGTCAGGGTGATGTTGCGGTCCCGGATGCTGATCTCATAATCCTCAGCCTTGAGTCTTTTGACGACAGTTGCCATGCGCCGGTACCATTCAGGATCATCATGAGAAGGACCGGATATGATCAGGGGTGTTCGGGCTTCATCGATCAGCACATTGTCAACTTCATCGATGATCGCGTAGTGGTGGCCTCGCTGAACACGGTCATCCAGCTGCATGGCCATATTGTCCCGCAAGTAATCAAAACCGAATTCGTTGTTGGTTCCATAGACGATATCAGTCTGGTAGCTTATTCTCCGGTCAACCATATCAAGCTGGTGCCGGTCTTCCTGGGGCGATTTATTCTCAAGGTTCACCAGGAAGGCTTTTTTACCGTGTTCGGTCCTGGCAGCCATTTGCAGGACACCTACACTCAGCCCCAGAAAGTCAAAGATCGGTGCCATCCAGCGGGCATCGCGGCGAGCCAGATAATCATTCACGGTGATCAAATGAACACCAAGGCCAACCGGCCGGCCATCCAGGGGTATGAATTCCCAGTCTGCCGGATTTTCTCCCCAGCGCATCACAGCTTTTTCGATCCATCCGGGTGATAAATTCAAGGCATTTAGATAGAGGGGAAGAGTGGCTGCGAGGGTTTTACCTTCTCCAGTCCTCATTTCTGCCACAAAACAGCGGTGCATGGCAATACCACCGATCAACTGGACATCAAAATGGCGCTGTCCAATGGTCCTTTTACTGGCCTCCCGCACGGCTGCATAAGCCTCAGGCAGGATCTGATCCAGATTTTCTCCCCCTGCTATGCGCCTGCGGAAGAGGGTAGTTATTCCCCTGAGCTCAGCGTCACTCAAGCTTCTCAAATCTGTCCTCCAGGGCATTGATTTGGACGACATCGCCAGACAATCCTTCCAGCACTTTTTGGTGGGGATTTCCTCCCACCAGGCGGACAATTTTTCCTAACATCAGATCACCTTGATCAATTCTATTTTTGGATGAAAAACCTGGATTTCCTCTCAGGCAATTCAGGAGGATTATAGCATACGGCCATTAATTTCATCTAAGAACCGCCCCTTCCGGAGATGATATAATCCTTGATTGTGAGCACAGAGTTGCAGTCTCCAGATTCTTTCTCAGCCAATCACCAAATTGCCCGCGCAGCCAGCCTGGTAACAGGGGCCTATATCATCAGCAATCTCGCCGGCCTGCTGCGTCAGATCCTGGTAGCCAGGGCTTTTGGCACTTCCGATGCCATGGAAGCCTTTAATGCTGCCAACCGCATATCGGAAACCCTTTTTAATCTCGTGGCCGGGGGCGCTCTGGGTTCAGCTTTTATACCAGCCTTCACAGGCCTGCTCGCCAAAGATAAACGCGCCGAGGCCTGGAAACTCGCCTCCTCGATCAGCAACCTGGTTCTGATCCTCTTAACAGCAATTGCGGCCCTGGCTGCTGTCTTCGCTCCCCAGGTGGTCCGCCATTTACTGGCTCCAGGATTTGCTGCCGATCCTGCCAAGGAAGCCCTGACGATCCTCCTAACCCGCTTGATGCTGCCATCCGCAGTATTGTTTGGGCTCAGCGGGCTGGTGATGGGAATTCTCAATTCTCACCAGGTGTTTTTTATCCCGGCACTTACGCCCTCGATGTACCAGATCGGAATGATCTTCGGTGTGACGGTTCTCTCTCCCCGCATGGGGATCCAGGGGCTGGCCTGGGGGGTATTGATCGGGGCAGCGCTGCATTTGATCCTCCAGCTGCCGGCGTTGTTCAAATTGGGGGTTTCCTATCTGCCTACCCTGGGACTAAGAACGCCGCAAGTAAAAAATGTTGCCGCTTTAATGGGTCCACGCCTGCTGGGAGTGGCAGTTGTCCAGCTCAATTTCTGGATCAATGTTCGCCTGGCATCCTTAATGCCGGATGGAAGTGTTACAGGTATCCAGGTAGCGTTTGCGCTGATGCTGATGCCCCAGGCGGCTATCGCCCAGTCTATCGCCACCGCTGCTCTGCCGACTTTCTCGATCCAGGTGGCAAAGAACAAATTGGAGGAGATGAGATCATCTCTCTCGGCGACGTTACGAGGCATATTGCTGTTATCCATCCCTGCCAGCCTGGGTTTGGTATTACTCCGCAAACCCATCATCAAGCTGCTCTTAGAGAGGGGTGAATTCACCAGCCAATCCACCAACCTGGTGGCCTGGGCCCTGCTCTGGTATGGGGTCGGCCTGGTAGGCCACGCCATGGTAGAGATCCTGGCCAGGGCTTTTTATGCCTTGCATGATACCAAAACCCCCGTCCTGATCGGCATCGCTGCCATGTCGTTAAACGTGCTGTTCAGCTTTTTATTCTCTGCCTGGTTTTTGCGCCTGGGATGGATGCCGCACGGAGGGTTGGCCCTGGCCAATACCCTGGCAACCGCCCTGGAAATGGTCGGCCTGATTTTGATCATGCGGATCCGCTTGAACGGGCTGAATGGGGGTCAGATCTGGCGGGGTGTGCTTAAAGCTGCCGGAGCTGGTTTGCTGATGGTTGCCGCGATCCAGGGTTGGATCACAGCGACAGATCAGAGTCCAACCTGGGTGATCGCTGTGGGGGGTATTTTTGCAGGAGTGATCGTGTATCTCGGTTCCCTGGGGCTGTTTCGATCTCCCGAGCTGGTTCAGATCTACCAGGCTATTCGAAGAAAACTTGCTTGAATTCCCCCTCTAGTTAGCTCAAGGGCTGACCAGAACCTCAACACTTGAGAGGTGCTGGATCCCTGAAAATTTTCCGTCCCGCGCGATAACCTGGACCCGGATCCAGGATGATGAACCGACCTGGAAAGGGATCTCGCCTTCAAAATGCCGGTAGCCGTGGCCGAGATCTTCGGGGGAAATGGACACCAAACCTGATCCAACCTGCCCCCCATCCCTATTGATCAATTCAACCACCAACTGGTCCTCCTGCACATATCTGGAAATGCCCTGAATGAACAGAATATCTCCCTGGATCAGGGTGCTTGGTATGGGCTGCTGAATGATCAACCTGTCATACAGGTCCACAATGGCTTTGATCTCTTCTTCTCCCTCTGTTAACAAGATCAAATCGGTGCTAGCAACAGCAACCAATCTTCCTGATTCGTCCCGGGAGCTGATCTCCAGGCGGGCTGATTCTGCCGAGGAGGGAATCCTGAAGCTGAGTTCGACAACCAGGTGAGATTTTTGTTCTCCATTTTCCCGCGAGGAGAGACTTTCCTGGAGCAGGGTCCGTCCATCATCACCAAATAGGGCAACCTGATATACAAGATCCTCATTCCTCTCGGATTGGGTTGGCGCCAGGAAAAGATGCAGTTTAAATGGGGACCTAACCCGGGATAATCTGCCCGGATTGATGATCTGGATCTTTGCCTGCGGCAGAGGATCTGGCAGCTTGAGGGGCTCAGGCGTTCCCAATACCACGTCAATGGTTGAGGTCGGGGATAGGCTGGGTTCCAGTTCTGGAGTGGCCGTTGGGGTCGGAAGAGCAGTGGCTGTCAGGTCGGCGGGACTCAATGTCGGCGGCGGGGGAGGGGTTACCAAGCCGCCCGCTACCAGGGCCTGGGCAGTTAGTTCGATCACGGTTGGGAGTTGATCTTCGGGAATAAAGGTTGGAACCTGGCCGCCAATCAAGCTGCTGCAGCCAGACGACAAAACCGTCCCAGCCAGGAGGATTATGAGGGCGCTGTGAGGGATTCTGCGGTCTATGATCCGGGACCAGGCGAATTTATTCAGAGTTTTTATTTTCAAATCTTTCAATTACAGACAATAGATCAACCAGCGCAACAGGTTTTTCGAGGAAAAGCTGGGCCCCGGCATTGATAACCTCATCTACCAGGGCTCCTTCTGGCATGGCTGAAATAACAACGATGGGAACTTGATTGGTGTTCCGGGTACCACGGGCCTTCTCCAGCAGTTCAAACCCGGACATGCCGGGAATATTGAGGTCAACAAATATCAAATCATAGGAGTTGGATGTGATCAAATCCCACCCTTCCATAGCGCTCGAGGCAACATCGGCCTGATGATCTGCGAGGGATACAGCTTTCACATAGGTTTCTAATGAATCCGTATCATCATCGACAAATAGTATCCGTCCCACCTGTATTAGGCTCCTCTGCTCTTGATATTCACATTGAATATCCTGAACCAGTTAGTTAAAGCTTGTAAATAGCTCCAAACTTCTCGTTCAGGTATTTTAGGTAGGGTTCTGGATTGATCCCTTGCCCCACAATTTGTTTCACCAGCTCCTGGGGCTTAAATTTTGACCCATGCCGGTGAACCTTCTCCCGCAGCCAGGCCAGTAGTTCTGAAAAATCACCTCGTTGGATCTGGCCGGACAAATCACTGATATCCTCGTTGATCTTCTCCCAGAGCTGGTTCGAGACCAGGTTGCCGAGGGAGTAGGTGGGGAAGTAACCCAGGATCCCGCTGGACCAGTGAACATCCTGCAGCACACCATCGGCATCATTGGGGGGTACCACACCCAGGTAATCCTCCATCCGGGCGTTCCAGGCCTGGGGTAGATCAGCCACCTTTAATTTGCCTTCCATCAAGGCGATCTCCAGCTCCAGACGCAGCATAACATGCAAATTATAGGTTGCTTCGTCCGCCTCGACCCTGATCAGGGAGGGCTCAACCTTGTTGATTCCCTGATAAAAGGTATCCAGATCAACATTGCCCAGTTGGGTTTTAAAGGCATCCTGCAGAGTAGGATAAAAATGGACCCAGAAATCATAGGATCGTCCCAGTAAATTCTCATACATCCGGGATTGGGATTCGTGAATTGCCAATGAAGCCCCACCACCCAATGGTGTTCTCTCCAATTCTGGAGCGACACCCTGTTCATAAATGGCATGGCCGGCTTCATGAAGGGTTCCAAAAAGTGCCGGGTTGAGGAAATTCTCATCAACCCGGGTGGTAATGCGGACATCACCCACGCCAAAATTAGTAGTAAAGGGGTGGGCAGCCTTGTCCTGCCGCCCCCGGTTCCAATCATAGCCGAATTTAGTGATAGCCAGCTCACCAAACTCCCATTGTTTTCCGCCGTCATAGTTTAGATGCAAAAAAGAATCGTCCACCTGGGGTTTTTCACTGATGGCTTTGATCAATTCGACCTGTTTGGGCCGCAGCTCCGCAAAGATCTTCTGCACCTGGGATGTTTTCATCCCGGGCTCAAAATCATCCAGCAAGGGGTCATAAACATGTTCAAAAGGTGCGAAGAAATCGGCGTACTGCCGCCGCATTTCAACGATTTTTTCCAGGTGGGGCTGGAAGTGGGCAAAATCATCCCCTTCCCGGGCTTTTTCCCAGGCCCCATGGGCGACGGTTGTCAGCTTCGAAAACTCAGCAACATAATCGCTGGGAACCTTGGTTTGTTTTTGATATTCCCTCCGGGTGACCTCGATCAAACAAGCGTCGTCAGATCCCGGATCGAGGCTTTCGCCATAGGCCTGGAGGTCATCCAACAATTCCCCAACTTCGTCGGATATGAACCGGGCGTGCCCCAGACTGCTTAAAGTGCCGATCTGGTTTCCCCGGGCCTCTACTCCGCCAGGAGGCATGTAGGTTTGCTGGTCCCAGCCCAGGACTGCAGTGGCGCTGAAAAGATCAGAGACTTCGGCAAGAATTTTTTTAAGTTGGATAAGTTTTTCTTTCATGGGATCCTTTCTGACTGAAATTTACCTCGCTGCTGATCCGGAAACTCCGGAATTCTCCTTGCACATCAAAATTCCCTTTCAAATCTCATCTGAGAGGGATTTTGGATCCACAGTTTGTCAGCTAATTAAAATATTCTAATTATTTATGATACCACGAGTTCGCCTGCCAGGAGATTTCAGACCACCAAACCCTGGCTCTAGCTGGAATGGTTCTGTTTTCTCCACTAAGAGCTGGGTCAGCTGAGGCAAAATGGCTGCGTTGGGTCCTTTCTGCATGCGGAACCCCCCAGGAACTTATGACATGTTACACGAAAAATGGTGACTTACAGATAGGCGTTAAAGTTATAATTCTAGTGGATAAGTATCAAAAACACCCTGGGCATTTAGATCAGGAGTAAAAAAATATGTATAAAATTACCGCTAAGGATGATTTGGCTCCCCAGATCACCCGTTTTAGTGTCGAAGCCCCGGAAGTGGCCCGCTCCAGAAAACCTGGCCAATTTGTGGTCATCCGGGCAGTTGAAACCAGCGAACGAGTTCCGTTGACGATTGTGGATTCAGATCCTGAGAAAGGCACCATCGACCTGATCATCCAAAACGCCGGCTTCAGCACCCACTGCCTGACTTGCTACGAGGTCGGGGACGGTTTTCAAGATGTCCTGGGCCCGCTGGGCAGACCCACTGATATGGAAAAATTCGGCACCGTGGTTTGTGTCGGCGGTGGAGTCGGAACCGCGGTCCTCTATCCGATCGTCAAAGGCCTAAAAGAAGCCGGTAATACAGTCATCACCATCAACGGGGCCCGCAATAAGGAACTAGTGATCCTCGAAAAGGAATTAAAAGCAGTCAGCGATGAATTGATCATCACCACAGATGACGGCAGCTACGGGATCAAGGGTTTTGGATCCACTGTGCTCCAGGAGCTGATCGATGGCGGGAAAAAGATCGATTATGTAGTGGCAATTGGACCCACACTGATGATGCGGGCTGTTGCAGAGGTTACCCGCCCCTATGGGATAGAAACCATCGCCAGCTTAAATGCGATTATGATCGATGGGACCGGGATGTGCGGCGGCTGTCGCGTCACTGTAGGAGATCAAGTCAAATTTGCCTGTGTTGACGGCCCGGAATTCGACGCTCACCTGGTCGATTTTGATGAACAGATCGCCAAACACAATTACTACCGCAAAGAACAGAGCTGCCAGATGGAAGATGCCATCAATACCGCGGAACAGGAGAGAAAATAATATGGCCGATGAAAAAAGGACCCGGCCCGAACGAAAAAAACCAGAGCGGATCCCTCGCCAGGCCATGCCGGTTCGGACCGCTCAGGACCGTGTTCAAGATTTTAACGAAGTCTCCACGGGTTTTACAAAAGAATTGGCCCTGATCGAGGCCAAACGCTGCCTGCAGTGTCCAAAACAACCCTGTGTGGATGGTTGTCCGGTGTCCGTGGATATCACTGGATTTATCGGCCTGATCATTGAAGGCGACTTCATCGGAGCAGCCCACAAAATCAAAGAAACGAACCTCCTGCCAGCTGTGTGCGGCAGGGTCTGCCCCCAGGAAGAACAATGTGAGCAGGTCTGCGTGGTCGGAAAAATCGACCAGCCAGTCGCAATCGGACGCCTGGAACGTTTTGTTGCTGATTATGAACGCGAACAAGGTGGCGTTAGCCTGCCAGAAATTGCCAAACCGACCGGCAAAAAAGTCGCTGTGGTAGGGTCCGGACCTGCCGGCATCACAGTGTCCTACGAGCTGCTGCAGGCCGGCCACCAGGTGACCATATTTGAAGCCCTGCATGAACTGGGTGGGGTGCTGATCTACGGCATCCCTGAGTTCCGCCTGCCCAAGGCCATCGTGGCCGCAGAGATCGACACTATAAAGAAACTTGGCGCTGAGATCAAGCTCAATATGCTGATCGGCAAGACCAGGACCATCGACGAGCTAATGGAAGTGGATGGTTTTGACGCAGTTTTCATCGGGACCGGAGCTGGCACGCCTATGTTCCTGAATCTGCCCGGGGAAAACCTGAACGGCATATCTTCCGCCAATGAATTCCTGACCCGGGTAAACCTGATGAAAGCCTTCCGGGAAGATTACTCCACTCCTATCAAGGTCGGCAAAAAAGTAGCTGTGATCGGCGCCGGCAACGTCGCCATGGACGCCGCCAGGTCCGCCAAACGGGTAGGTGGAGATGATACGGAAGTCAGCATCATTTACCGCCGGGCCCGGGATCAAATGCCCGCCCGCGAAGAAGAGATCCACCATGCCGAGGAAGAAGGCATCATATTCAATCTGCTCACCAGCCCGATCAGGTTCCTTCCAGATGATGATTACTACGTCAGAGCGGTCGAATGCGTCAAAATGGAACTGGGGGAACCGGATGCATCCGGACGCCGGCGCCCGATCCCTATCGAAGGCTCAGAACACCTGGTTGAGGTAGATACAGTGATCGTTGCCCTGGGCACCATGCCCAGAAAGTTCATTGCGGAGACCACTCCGGATCTAAAAACCAGCGATTGGGGAACATTTCTGGTTGATGAGGAGACCGGTGCGACCACCAAAAAAGGCGTCTTTGCCGGGGGTGATATCGTCACCGGCTCTGCAACCGTGATCAAAGCCATGGGCGCAGGCAGGGTGGCCGCCAAAGCCATTCATGAATATCTGGAAACACTCTAAGATCAACCTGATCAAACCAAAAAACCCCGGTTTCCGGGGTTTTTTTTTGGATTGGGTACCTCAACTCACATTCCTTCAGCAAGGCCTGTAAAGGGGGTGTTTAAGGGCTCTGGGTGGTATAATAAAGCTGCCAGAATTCCTCTCTGGCGGCAGGTCTTTTCTTTAATATGTTTAGGGTTCAACGAAGGGCTGGAATATGGATATTGGCGACGTTCAATTAATCAATATTGACCAGGAAATGCGCTCATCCTACCTGGATTATGCCATGAGCGTGATCGTGGCCCGGGCGCTGCCCAATGCCCGCGACGGGCTAAAACCGGTGCACCGCAGGATCCTGTACGCCATGCATGATATGGGCATCCGGTCTAACACATCCTACAAAAAATCAGCCCGCATCGTCGGCGAAGTGCTTGGAAAGTACCACCCCCATGGGGACAGTGCTGTTTACGATGCGATGGTGAGAATGGCCCAGGATTTTTCAATGCGCTATCCGATGGTGGATGGCCAGGGAAACTTTGGTTCCATCGACGGTGATTTTCCCGCCGCCATGCGCTACACCGAAGCCCGTTTGGACGCCATCGCTGAAGAAATGCTGTCCGATATCGACAAAGATACAGTCAACTTCACAGACAATTTTGACGGATCCCTGAAGGAACCAGACGCGCTGCCAGCGCGATTGCCCAATTTGCTCCTGAACGGATCTGCCGGCATTGCCGTCGGCATGGCAACCAATATCCCGCCCCACAATCTTAACGAACTGGCTGCCGGGATCAATCACCTGATTGATAATTACGACAAGATCGACAATGTCACTATTGAAGATCTAACCAAGTTCATCCCTGGTCCTGACTTCCCAACCGGGGGCATCATTATTGGTGATGAGGGCATCCGTCAGACCTATGCTACTGGCAGAGGCAGGATCATCCTCCGGGGGCGGGCCCATATCGAAGAAATGGATAACGGCCGGTTCCGGATCGTGATCACGGAGATTCCCTACCAGTTAAAAAAGACCACCCTGATCGAGCGCATTGCCAGCCTGGTCCGGGAAGATAAGATCAAATCCATCTCCGATCTGCGGGATGAATCCGATCGGGATGGCATGGGCATTGTGATCGAGCTGAAACGCTCAGCTCAACCGCGCAAAGTGCTCTTCCAGCTCTATAAATACTCCGCTTTACAGTCCACTTTCGGAGCCCAGATGCTGGCCCTGATCGATGACGAACCACGCCTGCTTTCTCTAAAAGAAGCTTTGACGATCTATATTGACCACAGGCTGGATATCATCCAGCGGCGCACAACATACGAATTGGCAAAGGCTGAGGCCCGGGCACACATCCTGGATGGCCTGCTGATCGCCCTTGAAAATATCGACGAAGTGGTCGAGACCATCCGCAGTTCCCCGGATACAGACACAGCCCGGGTCACTTTGATGGAGCGCTTTAAGCTAACCGAAATCCAGGCTCAGGCCATCCTGGACATGCAGCTGAAACGCTTGGCCGCCCTGGAACGCCAAAAAATCGAGGAAGAACACCAGGAACTTATCGACCGCATTAAGGGTTTAAGAAGCCTGCTGAAAAGCCAAAAGAAGCAGCTCGGCATCATCCAGGATGATCTGGCCGATCTGGTTGAGAAATATGGAGATAAAAGGCGGACGGATATCGCTCCGGACGCAGAAGAGGGCATTGATGAGGAAGATCTGGTCCAGGATCAAGCCATCCTGATCAGCATCACTGAACGGGGTTATATCAAACGTGTTCTGGCCCATACCTATAAATCCCAGAAACGAGGCGGAATTGGTGTTAAAGGGCACACAATGCGGGATGAAGATGAGGTCATGGCTTTGATCCCCGCCCGCACCCTGGATACCGTGCTGTTCTTCTCCGATCGGGGAAAGGTCTATTCCTCTCGGGCCTACCATATTCCTGAAGCCAGCCGAACCAGCCGGGGTTTACCGATCGTCAACGTGCTGAATATCGATCCTGTAGAGAAGATCACAGCAATTGTGCCGGTGGCGGATTTTAAGGAGGCCAAGTACTGCAGTATGGCCACCCAAAAGGGATTCATCAAGCGGGTCGATCTCTCAGAATTTGATTCTGTCAGACCCTCGGGTTTGATCGCGATCAATCTTAAAGATGATGATCGTTTGGGCTGGGTCCAGCTGACCAGTGGAAAAGATGACCTGATCATGATCACCCGCAAAGGCTATGCCCTGCGTTTTCAGGAAAAAGACGTCCGGCCCATGAACAGGCCGGCTATGGGCGTGATTGGCATTCGGCTTCGGGAAGATGACCAGCTGGTTGCCATGGATGTGGTAGAAAAAGGCGGCGATCTGCTGGTGATCACGGACCGGGGTTTTGGCAAGCGAACTGAATTGAAAAGTTATCCAGTCCGGGGCCGGGCCACCATGGGTGTGCTCACCACTGACAAAAAAGCTCTCAAAATAATCGGTGATATCACCGCTGCCAGGGTTGTCCAGCCGGAATTAGACCAGATCACAGTTATCACTGCCATGGGTACGGTCATGCGAACCAAAGCAGACACCATTTCGCAATATAACCGGGTCGCCCGGGGAGTTTCTATTATGCAGATGCGGGAAGATGATGTTGTGGTGGCAATCGCCAGGTTTGATGCTAGCGACCTGGAAGCTGAAGAACTTGAGGAACCATCTGAAACCAGCGTAGAAGTAGAAGATGTAGAAGAAGACGTAGAAGAAGAAGTAGAAGATGAAGAAGCTGAAGAAACAGAAGAGAAGAAGAAGAATAATAATAAAAAATCGCAGGCGCTCGAGGGGTCTGCGAAAAAATCTGATCGAATCTGGAAACCGGCTTCCCATGGGAAGCCGGTTTGATTTAAAAAGGTAAAGCGATCTTTCCTGCCACCAGCAGGCAGAAGGCACTGAGGATTACAGCTGTCAGGAACAGAAGAAAAGCCAAAACAAATCGCTGTCCCGGGGTCATGCCCAGGAATTCAGGCTTTTGGACTGGTTCAATATCTCCCCAGACATCTACTTCCGAAAAGTTAAAATCATCGTCAGTATGGTCCTGGTAACTATCTAAAGACATCGCTGCTCTCCCTGGATTTCTATATCCAATTCCTAGTGTAGCTTATTTTCAGGTTCTGTCAACCAACCGCAGCTGGATCTCGCCGGTACGGAAAATGCGCTCTTCGCCGGCAGCGGTCAGAATCAGCAAAGCCCCTTCAGGAGATAGGCCCATCAGGCGCCCTTTTTCAATCAGATGATCATTTACCACCAGCTTCACCTCCTGGCCCTGATAGGCCAGGTTAGCACCCCAGGCGGTTAGAAACTCAGGGGTGGATATCCGGGGGTACCATCGCAGCATGGCTTCTAAAATATCAACTGCCAGGTCCAGCCGGGATGGATGCTTCGCCCCGGATTCTTCCAGGGATGTTGCTGGAAAATTCAAGGGCTCAGCTGGTACAGATCCCCGGTGAACGTTTAATCCAATCCCGATCACAATCGCTTTGAGGTCTTTTCCGCTCCAATTCAGGTCAACTAAAACACCAGAAACTTTTTTCCCCCCCACCAGGACATCATTCGGCCATTTGATCTCTGCTTTGAGGCCGGTTTTTTCGTTCAAAACCTCTGCCACTGCCAGCGCACCCAACCCTGAAACCCGCTCAAGTTCTTTTTTCTCCAGCAGTTCTTGGTCCGGATAAATGATCAGGCTGAAAGCCAGCGATGTTCCCGGGTTTGTGACCCAGGACCTGCCGGATCTGCCTTTGCCTGCGGTCTGGGAATCAGCCAGAACCAGCGAAAGATTAGGAACTCCCTGGTGTAATAACTCCTCCGCAAGCTGGTTGGTCGAACCCAGCTCCTGGTAAAGGAACAGCTCTCCCAGGGGAAGTTCAGCCAACCGATTGGTCCAGGTATGGATATCCATAGTCAAATTGTACTTGAGGTTAAAGAGAAAGACACGGCTGCTAGAAACGCCGCCGTGTCTTTTTGAGGTCTAAAAATTATCTACCTGGCGTTCATCACCGGCATGCCGCCATTTTTTGGTTCAGGAACCGGGAAGATCGAATCCAGCACTTTGACATCGACAGTTTCATCTTCAAGTAATTTTTCAGCCAGGCGGTCAAGAACATCCCGGTGTTTCAAGAGGATAGCCTTGGCACGGTCGTAGGCATCACTGACCAGCTGTTTGACTTCGATGTCGATCTTCTCAGCCACTGATTCAGAATAGTCCCGCTGTTCGGAGAATTCTTTTCCGAGAAAGACCATCTCGTCCTTCTTTCCATAGACCATGGGCCCCAACACTGTGCTCATGCCCAGGCGGGTGACCATCTCGCGAGCCAAATTTGTAACCCGTTCCAGGTCATTGGATGCCCCTGAGGTGATATCGCTGAAAACGATCTCTTCGGCAGCCCGACCGCCCAATAAACTGATCATATCAGCCAGGATCTTCTTTCGGGATACCAGGGTACGGTCATTTTCGGGCAGGATCAAGGTATATCCACCCGCCTGACCTCTGGCGATGATTGAGATTTTATGGACCGAATCTGCCTCTGGCAAAGACCGAGCGGTGATAGCATGCCCAGCCTCGTGATAAGCGATGATCTGCTTTTCCACGTCGCTGATCAAGCGGCTCTTTCTTTCAGGGCCGGCGATCACCCGTTCGATGGATTCCTGGAAATCGGTCTGCTCAATGACCTTCTTTTCCCTTCTGGCAGCCAGGATGGCAGCCTCATTGATCATATTCTCGAGGTCAGCGCCTACAAATCCCGGTGTGCCCTTGGCGATGATCTTCAGGTCGACATCAGGACCGAGGGGTTTTCCGCGGGCATGGACCTCCAGAATGGCTTCTCTGCCCCGCATATCAGGTCTGTCGAGGATCACCCGGCGGTCGAAACGGCCCGGCCTCAGCAGGGCGGGGTCGAGCACATCGGGTCGGTTGGTGGCGGCAATAATGATCACATTGGTATCAGTATCAAAACCGTCCATTTCCACCAGGATCTGGTTTAAGGTCTGTTCCCGTTCATCATGGCTTCCGCCCAAACCCGCGCCCCGGTGCCGGCCGACAGCATCGATCTCATCCACAAAAACAATACAGGGAGAATCGCTTTTGGCCTTGTCAAATAGGTCCCTGACCCGGCTGGCGCCCACACCCACAAACATTTCCACAAATTCTGAGCCTGAAATGGAGTAAAAGGGTACTCCTGCTTCACCTGAGACTGCTTTGGCTAGGAGGGTTTTTCCGGTTCCGGGCGCTCCCATCAGCAGCACGCCTTTGGGAATTCTGGCCCCCAGAGCCATGAATTTTTCCGGCTCGCGAAGGAATTCAACCACTTCAAAGAGCTCCTCTTTCGCTTCCGGGATCCCAGCCACGTCATCAAATGTGACCGTGGGATTATCTCCGGTGAATTTCCTGGCCCGGGATTGTCCAAAGTTCATAGCCGCCGACCCACCACCCCGGGCTTGTCTGAATACGAACCAGAACAGACCCGCTATCATGATAAATGGCAGGACATAACCGAGAACGTTGACCACACCAAACCAGACACTGGGAGGTTTGATCGAAATATTGACATTATCCGGATTGAGATCCTCTGCAGCCACTCCCAGTTCACGGAGCTGCTGAACAAAGGTCGCATCCGGCTCTTTTTGGGATTTTCCTTCCGATCCATCAGGGTAGATCAAACTAAGTTCATTCTCATTCACAACCACCCTTTTTATTTTTCCTTCCACGATCAGCTGGGCAACCTCTCCGATCGACAGCTCCTCAGTGGCGACTGTTTGCTGGCGGAAACTATAAAATACCAGGATGATGATGCCGAGAAAGAGCAGAATGTAAATAACCGATTGTCTATTATTCGCTCCAGAATCCACAAATACCTCCGTTGAGATAGAGCCCAGGAATATAAAAAACAGGAACCACCCCTGCGGCTTACAGGCTGTCAAAAATATGCTCCATTTTTGGCAGCAGGAACATTATACCAATCCACTCAGGGCTTGAATATATCACCCAGCTCAATTAACAAGATATTTATACTAAATCCAGAAATCCTTCAGATTAGAAAACCCCTGCCAAAGATCCTTCGACAGGGGTTCTAACAGCCTTCAGCTAGATGTTGGAATCAGTCCTGGTGGCTGTCACAGTAAACCTGAACTGCATCGCGGACAAAGGCAGCTCCCCCTTCCCGGATCCGTTCGTAATTGATCTTAAAACGCGGGTCCTGAACCCACATCTCTGCCAGGTTAAGCAAGAAAGGTACCTCAAAGGTATAAAAGTAAGTATTCAAATAGGCATAATAATCACCCACTGCCTGCTGAACATCCGGATCACCGGGTTTTGCCTCGGGGTTTTCAGTGACCATCAGCCTGGTAATCCTGCTTCCTTCCTGTTTGATGTGCTCCTTTTCCTCCTGGGAATAGGAGGTCCATTTTTTCTGGGATTCCTGGTACTGGTTTGTATGGCCCCAAAGTTCCCGGGCTTCATCTTCGTATTGAGTTTCATCAAATCCTTCAAATAACTCTTGATCCGTCATCAGATATCCTCCTCCTAAACTTGTAATGGTTTTATCCAGGGTCTTCTCCAGCTGACCCAGGCGCTGGATCCGGTTCTTGATCGCATTTCGATGGTCTTCCAGAGCCTGAAGAGGTTCAAAACCAGGTCCCCCCAAGATAGATTGGATATCCCTCAGGGGGACATCAAGCTCTTTGAAGAACAGCACCTGCTGCAAGCGCAGCAAACTCTCCCGGTCATAGAGTCGGTAACCGTTCTCAGCGACCGCGGCAGGATTTAACAATCCCAGCTGGTCGTAATACCTTAATGTTCGGGTTGTCACGCCTGCCAAATCGGCAATTTCCTTGATCGAATACATGATATTGACCTCTTTTGGTGCTATTTTACACCTTGCCGCAACGTTAATGTCAAGGTCAATTGAACTTGATGTTAATCAAAAAAAACCGCCTAAACTCAGGCGGTTTTCGTTCGTTCGAAATCCTAGTCTTTCAAAATCTCATCCAAGATCGAGATCAAGCCGGGAAGTTTATCCTCGCTGAATAGACCCTCATCTCGCCATAACAGGTTGCCTTTCCGGTCAATCAGAAAAATGGCAATATTTTGTTCCGTCTGAATTTCCAGAGCTGATTTGAACGAGTCTTTGTCCAGGTATAGGGTGATTGTTCTTTCGCGGGAGGTTTGATCAGGTATCCCTGCCCGCATGCCTTCATTGATAAAAGTTCTCGAGAGGGCGGGAAGTGCATAAATAGTAGGTAATTCATAATAGACCAGGCCCGGATAGGATCGTTCCAACTCCTGGGCGGCGGGTATCCAAGTATTGACGTCCAATTGTTGTTTTTGAAGAAATGGAATGATCACCAGGTTCAGGTTACCCTCAAAATCTCCAGGGAATTCAAATTCCTGGCGGTCAAGATTAGAGCCGGATACCGTTGGGAAATGGGCATCTGGCCGCTGGACTACTAAAAGACTTTCTCTGACCAGGAACCGGGGCAGGATAAATATACCGAGAAGTACCAGCGTTACAGCTGCCAGGGCTATAGCAATCATGATCATTCTTTTCCTTTGAGGTAATGAGTCCATAAAATCGTTCATCCCTACCCATAGATGTGGGCCACTCCGATTATATTACCAAGATTGGGTTTTCATCCCAAAATCGGGGTATGATAATCAATTAAAGATTATCATTATTAGTTTAGTGGAGGTAGATATGTCACGGGTTATTCATTTTGAAATTCCAGCAGATGATCCAGAACGCTCCATCAAATTTTATGAAACCGTCTTCGGTTGGACGATCGAAAAATGGGATGGTCCGATGGAATACTGGTTGATCATGACCGGAGACGAGAGTGAACCCGGCATTGATGGCGGCCTGGCTCGCCGGGAGAACCCAGAGACCGGTGTGGAAAATATGATCAGCGTCAAGGATCTTGATCAGACCCTCAGCGAGGTAGAAGCTCATGGCGGCACAGTGATCCGCCCCCGGATGGCAGTGCCTGGCGTGGGATGGATGGCCTATATCAAAGATACCGAAGGCAATACCTTCGGTTTGATGGAAAGTGATGAAAAGGCTGCCTGACCTGTCTTGTTCTATCCCTCGATTGAATAGTCAATAGGTTGGAATTATGAGTGCAGAAAAGATCACCCCCGATCCTGCCCTTCAGCTGCATTTCGCCAAATCAATATTTAACGGGATCTGGGATTTGCTTGATAAAGCCGACCGCTCCCCCGCAGAATGATGAGCAAATGCTGCTTCGGGCCTTCGCATCCCTTTACCATTGGACCCAGGTTGGTACAGCAGTACATATTCAGCGAGGATATTGGATGATCTCGCGGGTTTACCAGACACTCCGGGATGCCCATCAAGCCCTGGATTGGGCCAAAAAATGCCAGGTTATTACCGATCAGAATATGGCCGACATGGAGGATTTTGATCTGGCTTTTGCCCAGGAGGGATTGGCCAGGGCCTTTGCCCTGAATGCCGATCTGGACCAGGCCCGGGTCCATTATCAGAAAGCAGTCGAACTTGGTAAAGCCATCCAGGACCCGGAAGACCGGAAACTCTTTCAGAATGACCTGAAGGGCGGGGAATGGTACCAGCTTGAGGTTCAAGACCGCTGATTGAGATCGATCACCTGAACAAGGAGAGGTCCTGTTATGGGATCCCAAAAACCAGGCAGCTATTTCTTCCGGGTAGTGATCCTGATTGGAGCACTGCTGCTGAGTATCACAGCCAGCTGGAAGTCCTTGATCGACCAGCAGGAAGGAGCACCAAACTCCCTCTGAGCGAGGGCGATCCGATCTCCCAACTTCAATTTCCGGACAGCCAGATGGCATTAATACCAGCCGGAGATTTCCTGATGGGAAGCGATCAGGGAAGATCCGATGAGCAGCCCCTGCATGTGGTGTATCTGGATGAATTTCATATCGACAGGCACGAAATCACCAATCTCGAATACCAGCATGTTTGTGATCGAAACCCGGTGTTAAATCCCCCCGGTATTGGTCGGGAGACCTCTATCCTCCAGGCCAGGACCATGTATCCCGTGGTAGGTGTACGCTGGAAGGATGCCCAGGGTTATTGCGCCTGGGCAGGCAAGCGCCTGCCGAGTGAAGCAGAATGGGAAAAAGCCTGTCGGGGATCCCAGGGATTGACCTATCCCTGGGGAAATCACCCCGGAGAATGGATTGAAGCAAATGTGGGTGTCCTGCCAGGTGGACCAAATCCAGAGATGTGGGATCAAGCCTGGGAGATGCTGACTGGTCCTCCAGATCGGGTCGGGGATGCCAGGATTAATGCCGGTCGGCAGTTTTCCTGGAGGCGCAAGTCCCTATCAGGTCTACGACCTGGTGGGCAATGCCTCTGAATGGACCGCCGACCACTATAACTGGGATGGTTATTGGAATACCAGCACGCAGAATCCCCTGGTCAGCCAACCACCCTGGAATCATGTGGTCAGGGGGTCCGCCTGGTGGATGCCATATGGAATAAGCCCGGCAGGGATTGATCTCAATCGCTGCAGTTCCCGCAGCTCATCCCACGGCGATACCCGGGATGCCAGGATCGGGTTTCGCTGCGCCTGGATCAGATCCTGATTAGGTACATATCAGGACCTGCTCTCTAAATCCCCTTCCTTGAAAAATGTCCAGCTGTCCAAATCGGGAGGCTCGATCCCTGATTGGGTTAAAATAACCCGGATCTGGGCCCGATGTTCGGTAGCGTGATTGATCGCCTGGGTGAGGATGATAGTCTTGGGCATATCCCGGGGAACGCCGTCCCGATCGACCTGGACCGTATCCCCCACTTGTGCCAATCCCGCCTCCTCGATTAATCCCGCGCCGGTAGTCCAGGCGGATTCCAGCAGTTCCGGCAGGGTTGGTTTGGGTGAGTCCTCCGGCCGGCGGTAGGGTTGGCCAGTCTTGATCCGGGTGTATAAAGATAACTCAGACCAAATAATGTGCTGCAACGTATCCCGTATGGAACCATATGTGCCCACCAGGGTGGCATCCAGCTCTGCATCGCTTAATTCGGAACATCTCTCCAGAAGACGGATATTCGCCCAGAGATTGTGGTGAAATAAGGTTGTCAAAAGATCGGCAGGTTTCATGGATCTCCTAAGATTGTATTTCATCAGGAATTAGCCAAGGCAGGTAAAATTCACCCCCGGCCTGTTGAGCAGGCAGCGTTCACTTCATATCATCCAGCTTGAGTGAATTTCAATCAGTCAGGGAAAAGAAATTCCGGACAGCTCCTTTGCCAGATTCATACAACAGCTGGTATCTTTCATCTCCCGGCTTGATATCAAAATCCGTGGAGGGTATGCCGCAGTCGCTGATCTCGATCGTGCGTTCCCGGTCCACCGTGCTGGTTTGATAATTCGAGATCTCATGGGAGTGGTACAAATTGCGGAACATCAGGTTAATGAACTCCCAGACGTTTTCCGGTATCTCGGCTTCTTCAGGTTGGGTTACTCTATCCGGGTAGATTAACAAACCCAAAGTTTCCCAATTGACACCATCCCGGAATGCCCAGGGTTTTCCAGCATATTCGGGTTTATCAAATAGGTGGACAGGGAAATTATCGTATAAACCACCATCTACGTAATAATCACCGGAGCCTAATTTTTTTCCATCAAAACGCAGTGATTCAAAAAATACCGGTATGGACATTGACATTCTCACAGCGTCAGCAACAGCTACATCCGGGGTATGGTCAAGGGAAAATATTTCCGCCCTCTGGCGGGAGACATTGGTCGCCACAATATAAAGGTCCCGGAACTCCCGCTTGCGAAAATCCGCAAAAGTGGCCCGGGGATTTCCGCCGCACTGTTCAGCGATCATGCCCTGGATCCAGTGATAAAAATATTCACTGGAATACCATCCGTACTGCTTGAGGAACCTGCGCGAACTTTCTTCTTCCGGGATCCTTAATAACCTGCGTCTGCCTTTTTGGGTCTCTATCTGGGGAATTTTTGTAAAATCAAGGCTCAGGAATTTTTCCTTCGTTTCCGGGATGCTTAATCGGAAGCTGAGCATGGCAGCAGTGATCGCTCCTGCTGAAGTCCCTGCAACCCGCTCGATATTATCTACGATCCGGAATTGGTCCAGCAGCTCCAGGGCCCCCAGGTAAACGATCCCTCGCACACCACCACCTGAAAAAACCAGGTTTCTGTACAGGCCCCGTTTAAATTCATGGTCAATGGCGGATCGCAGCTGTTGAATAAAATTCGGTAAAACCATTACCCCTCTTTTTCAGTGACTCACTGATCTTGAGGAATGACCCTGGTATATTGTGGCCAGGAAAAAGTATGATCTCAACCTGTCTTCAGGGATCCCTTTTTTCCTGGCCTGGATCTTAGATCATTCCCGCTTGTTTGTTAAATCCTGTCCAGGCAGCCGAATGTATAAGTGCAGGCCGGTCTGGAATCTGCTGGGCTTTTTTCAGCCAGCTCCCGGTTGCCTCGGCAGCCCGCTGAAAACAATTTTCGGAGTAGGCCTGGCGCTCTTCCCGGGAGGCTTTCCGCAATTTTATTGCTCCAGAGATAAATTCCTCTTCCAGGGCATCCCGCTCGGCTCGAAAGGAGGCCAGTTTCGCCGGGTAATTCCCCATCACCTCCCGGTGAAGGCGTTCATGGGACCAGAATAAGGTCTCCCGATCAGAAGTATTGGTGGGAATCGGACCAGGAAGGGAGAGAGGAGCGTCTACCCAGACTGGCTTAAAGATCCCGGTACAGGGAGCAGAGGTCCCGGTCGCAAATACCAGTGGCTGGTCCTCGTCCAGGGAAGCGATCAGGGAGGCGGTTGTCTGGCTGACCCGGATCGGCCCCAGGCTGGCGTGCATGCAGATATCTGCCCCAGCAATTCCCGATCTGGGATCCGGATGAGTGGTGTGGTCGCGCAGAATGGCAGCCATGTTCTGGATCCGGAGCTCTCCCTGCTGGTTTTCCAACAGCCCCCTGGATCGTTTGCAGCGCCTGCCGCCATCACTGAAGGTTGTGTAGATCAGATCTGAAAAATCTTCGGCGAGGTTGATGGCAGTTTCGGAATTTGAAAGGCCTTTTGCCAGCATAAACTCCCTCAATCCAGGGGAGGATCTATCCCAGCTCTCGCCCAGGGAAAGCAGATTGGAGATGCTGTAAATAGGGTCGACCTGCTTGGCTGCCCAATGCCGGTCGACTGTCTCTAAAACCCAGGCCTGATTTGGATCCGCGATCAAAAAACTATTCTGATAATACAAGTGTCCATCCTGGATGCAGTTCCCTCCCTGCCCAAATTCTTCCAGCAGGGCGGTGATGACTTCCAGGGCGTCCAGGGCGGTTCGCCCCCGCTCCAATCCCAGTCTCAGTAAATCCATCCCCAGCAGGGCTGGTTCTTTGTTAGCGGGAATCTTGGAGAAGACCGCTTCATTGCCGATCACAACCCCATGTTCGTTGAGACCCATCTCAGCGCCCCACATCCAAAAAGGCCTGGATAATAAAACCGCCGCAGTGTGCTCTACCTGGGGAATTTCCAGATAAGTGCATTTTAATGGTTCTCCCCGTCGATATTCCCGGGCCGGGATCCAGTCCAAATATTGAGCTTCGTTCGGGGGCCTGTCCGAGTTCTTGCCGAACAGGGGCAGTTTATCCCGGGTAGCTGCCGCAGCAGCGTATAAGGTATCACACATGATCTCCTCCTGCCTTGATTATACCGTCAAGGGAGTCAGGGAGTAAAAACCTGTCCGCTTCCGGCCATAAATAATGACTGGGAAGGTAATAGCCAGCCAGGATATGCTATCTAATGGCAAGGAGATAAATTGCCATGAAACCAAGCTATTTGATCGATCCCGGGACCCGGTTGGGACCGGTACACTACACAACGGCTGATCTTGATAAGCAGCTGGATTTTTACACCCACAGCCTGGGGCTGCGGCTCCATTGGAAAACTGAGCAGGGAGCAGGTCTGGGAGCCGGGCAGGAAGATCTGCTGATTTTAACCGAGGTACCATCAGCAAAACGGATTCCCCGGACCACCGGGATGTACCATTTTGCCCTGTTACTGCCCACCCGGAAAGAACTGGCCCGGGTGATCGCCCGGTTATATCAAGGACAAATCCAGAACTACCCCACAGACCATGTGATCTCAAAAACAACTTATGTCGATGATCCCGAAGGTAATACGATCGAACTCTATTGCTATTCCCTGGAAGATGGCAGATTCTCATACCAGGAGGGTACTTTTTCAGCCCAGTGGGCTGATGGGCGTCCCAGTAATGGCAGAGAACCCCTGGACCTGAAAACCCTCTTTGAAGAATTATCAGCAGGAGATGATATAACAGATCCTCTGCCGGAAACCACCAGCCTGGGCCATGTGCACCTGTTTGGAAATGACCTCAAGAAACAAATGGTTTTCTATCGGGATGTGCTGGGTTTCAAAGAGGGAGGTATGGGCGAAAGGATTGGCATGGCCGAAGTTGCCCTGGACCGTCCCCACGTGATCGCCTTCAATACCTGGCAGGGTGAAGCTGCCCTCCCCCGACCAGAAGATTCGCTGGGCTTGCGCTATTATTCAATTACCTTACCGGATCTCACCAGTTATCAAGAAGTGCTGAGCAGAGTGCAGCAAAATGGATCTCCAATCGAACAGGATGCGGAAGGCGTATTCACCTCCGATCCCGCCGGGATCAAGATCCGCCTCGAGGCAGCTAAGGATCCAGTATAAAAAAAATAGCCGGGGTTCCAATTCCCGGCTATCCCTGACCATTTGATCCTCGGATCAATCGTTTTTTCTGATCACGACCACTGGCATCTCTTCCGGCGAAAGTCTCGATTTCAGCAGGCGGAAGACTGAAATAATCATCTCGATGACAGTGACGATCAAAGCGATTGTAAAACCCAGCCTGAACGCATGCATGCCGACCAGCTCCCAGCCCCCATCTTTTATGGTGGAGATCGCTTCCAGAATCTCAAAAAATCCTCCGCTGGATCGGGCAGCCAACCAGGCCGAGTGCCCCTGGATCAAGACCCCCAGAATAACCACGCCAAATCCTTCCAGGCCAAGTTTGACAAAGCGGGTCAGGGTATCCCAACGGCCTCTCCAGAGCAGATAGATCTCCAGCAGGATGTTGGCCAGCAGCGAGACCTGGATCAAGACCAGGTAATCAAGGATGACCGGGTTGGGGTAGAACTTCCCTCCCGGTGTGGTGATAAATCCAATCCACTGCGGGAAGAGAGTTACCAGCACCAGGAATAGGGTGCCAAAAACCAGCCCCGCGACAAGCTCACCTCGCTTGAGATCCTGTTCGGGGTTGATCTCGGGCAGTGTGTTTGGGTCCCAGGGTTCCTCCCCCAGATCGGGCTTGGCATCAAAATACTGCAGGACCATGAAGGTGATCAGAACCCAGCCCAGGGATGCCGGAACACTGTTCACCAGGGAGGCCAGCATCTCCAGAGGAGAAAAAGCATTCCCGGCCACAAAAATCCCGATCCCCCAGGCCAGCAGCTGAGCGCCCAGCACAGCGGCGATCACGATCCTGGACACCATGCGGAACAGGGGGTAGAGGGCCGGCCCCACCAGGTATTGACCCTGGGGATAATAAGAGGCTGCTACTTCCCGGGGATTTCCTAATTCCTGCAAGAAATCTGCGGTTTGGGCTTCATCTGGATCTTCCCCATAGCGATCCTCAAGGGTATCCACAACTGATGATCGTAATTCAGCCAGGATATCCCCCCGCTCTTTCCGCGGTAAAAATCGTCCGACTTCATGGATATATCGATTTAGTATACTCATCTTGATCTCCTTCATTGGCCCTTATCAGCCAATAACTTTTCCATTACGTTGGTTAGATCCCGCCATTCTGCTGCCAGGTCATCCAGAACCCTGGACCCTTCCGGGTTGATCTGGTAGTAGCGGCGGGGGCGCGAGCTATCAACATTCCACTCGCTTTGAAGCAAACCCTGGTCCTCCAATCGCCTGAGCAGGGGATACAGAGTACCCTGATCGATGTCCAGGCCTTTTTCTGCCAGGCTGCTGATCAAAGAATATCCGTACTTTTCCTCCTTCAGCTGGCTGAGCGCGGCCAGGACCAGAATACCCCGGCGAAGTTCCTGGGTTAGCTTCTGATACTGTTCGGATTGTGCGTTGTTTATTATCATGTTTCGCATTATACAATGTATCACATAGTATTGTCAATACCCTAATATTAGACTTCTCATAAGAGTTTTCAATCAGACAGCTGATACTTTGATCACATAACCTTATCGATCCGGCAGGAAAACAAAAACACCTCCAGGAGGTGTGTTGATAATTAGATTTTCGGGATGGGCCATCACCGGTCATCCCCGGGAGGGTTCAGTCAATTCCTGCTACATCAACCATCCTATCAGCAGGCAAATTCCTCCTGAGAAAAACATCACCAGCAGAAACGAATAACTGTGGGAAAAATCGGACAGGTTTTGCTGAATTCTTTCTCCAGCTATCCTGGGAAGTCGCGGACATGCTGTCCTGGACCTCAACATTCCGGGTTTTATCCCTGGCACTTTTGAGACCTATTAAGCCGATTCCAATTGCCAGTAAACCCGCTACCTGGATGGCTGATTGGAATGCATCCTGAGTCTGCCAGCCTGCCACCCAACCTATCAGAGCCACAATCCCAACGATCACCAGGACTGTCAAATTGATCCTGATAAAAATTCGCAGGATCTGTGCCGTGAGGGACCTGGATTTCATCGGTTCTCCTGAAAGGTCATGAGTTCATTTCCATCATCTGCATTTATTTGCCGTGTCACTTCCTGAGAGCTGATCCAACCAGAACACTTCCAGCCGAATTTCGCGATCCAATCCTCTCTCCCAGGTCCAGGGTCTGGGATAACTTGGCTTGCCAACCGCTATCCAATGTCATTATATCCCTGCTTTGGGGCTGCAGAGCTCAGCGGGAGATGAACTCAAAAGCCCCAAGCTCTCACAAACCTGATCTGAGTCAAATCCCGGTGGGATTGATCTCCGGTTTCAGCCAATCCAAGATCCAGGACCAGACTTCACCCTGGGAGTTTACAGACCCAATACCTCATTGGCAAATCGATTACAATGAGTGAGATCTGGAAAGAAAAACTTTACAATAAGCATCGCCGATTGCCGGTCCAGCTTATCAACCTTCATCATCTGTAATTGGCTGATATATGAACTCCCCAACCCATCCATTTATTGCCCGTCCTCATCGGACATTGATCGGTTTATCCATTCCTGTGCTGATCTCCCTGACCGCGGAACCGGTCACAGCCCTGATCGATACAGCCTTCATCTCTTCCCTGGGAGTGGTGCCTTTGGCAGCCCTGGGAGTTGGCGCTACGACCCTTTCCAGCATGTTCTGGATGTTCAACTTTTTAGGGGTGAGCACCCAAACCGAAGTTGCCCAGGCCCAGGGCAAAGCCAAAACCAGCCAGGCCGCCAAAACCCTCAGCCTGGCCCTCTGGCTGGCAGCCGGATTTGGAATATTACTGATGTTAGTTATTTATCCAGGAGCAAATTGGCTGGCAGGATTGCTTGGTGCGTCAGGGGAGGTTCAGGCGAACGCTGTCTCCTATATGCAGATCAGATTGTTCGGAGCGCCGGCAGTACTGCTGACCCTGGTCGTATTTGGAGCCCTGCGGGGCCAGCAGGACATGAGGACCCCACTCTGGATCGCCCTGGGTGTAAATGCTCTAAACATCCTCCTGGATTGGCTGTTAATCTTTGGCAGGGGTCCATTTCCTGCCCTGGGAGTAGGCGGGTCTGCCCTGGCCAGCACCATCAGTCAATGGCTGGGAGCTCTGACCGGTATCTACCTTGTATCCCGGAAGATCGGTTTTTCAAAGTCCATTCAGGTCCGGGACGCCGCCAGCCTTCTCCAGGTGGGTGGAGACCTGTTCATTCGGACCGGGATGCTGAACCTGTTTCTGGCCTACACTACCCGGGTTGCCAACGGCCTGGGAGCTGATTCCGGGGCAGCCCACCAGGTCATCCGGCAAATGTGGGTTTTTACCGCCCTGGCTCTGGATGCATTTGCTGCCACTGTACAATCCCTGGTGGGTTTTTTTGTTGGCCAGGATGCCATCAGCCAGGTAAAGAAGGTTTTCTGGGTAGCCCTGGCCTGGAGCACGGGGACAGGAATCCTGATGGGTATATTGATGTGGTTTGGCAGAGACCTGGTGGTAGATTGGCTGGTGCCGGCAGCCTCAGCCGCGCTTTTTATCCCCAGCTGGGGTGTTTCCGCCATCAGCCAACCTTTTAACTCTTTGGCATTTTTGACCGATGGAGTGCATTGGGGCACGGGCGATTACCGCTATTTAAGGAATGCCATGTTCGTCTCCTCGGCGGTTGGGATCCTGGGTGCCTGGATCCTTGAACGGGATCAAAGCCCATTGTTCTGGGTCTGGATCCTGATCGGGATCTGGATCGTTTTGAGAGGTTCATTCGGCCTGCTGCGGATCTGGCCCGGGGTCGGGCACAGCCCTTTTCAAGATCGCTCCTGAGGCTGCTCGAAAAAATCCCACAAAAATGGAATTTTATATTTATGGGGTGACTTATCTTCCTCTATCCCATACTTGAGCAGCCAAAACACCTTTCTAATTCGTGTGTAGACAATTTCACACTCTATAATATACTGAATAGTATCCTTATATAATTATTATTGACTGATCAATCAAAACCAAACTCCATGCTGTGACTATCGGTATCTTTCAGTAATCAGACTCAGATTAAGGGAACTCTCGATGCTTCTAAGAGCACCAGGATCATTTCCTACGCAATTTACGGTTTCATTCTGGGTTTGTTTTTCCCAGTTGTAGCCACAATCGGGGAAATCATCCAATTTGGAGTGGAATTTTCCTGGGCAACCATCCAGGGTTTACACCTGGGCCAGCCCTTGATGCTGATCATCGATGTCGCCCCGATCATTCTCTCCGCTTCCTTTGCTTTGATCGGGATCCAGGCTGCCCGCTTCCATGAAACTTCCCAACGTTTGAATATCCAGATCCAGGAACAGCAACAACAGGCCCAGAATGAACAGTACTTCCTGGAAGCCCTGATGGCATCCACCTCATTTGCCATCGTTCGGTTGGACACCAGCCACCACATCATTAGCTGCAATCAGGCCTTTGAAGATCTCTTTGGATATTCCTGCGATGAGATCATCGGTGAACACCTGGATGATTTGATCGCAGCCGACGAGCTGTATTCCGAAGCTTCTGCCATCTCGGATTCGGTGTCTGACGGCAACCTGGTGAGGAAGATCAGCCAGCGCAAACGCAAAGACGGCAGCCTGGTTGATGTTGAAATCGTTGGGGTGCCAGTCACCGTGGGCGGGGAAAAAATAGGCATCATGGGGCTCTATCACGACATCAGCCTGCGGGTATTGGCTGAAAAATCGCTCCAGGAAAGCGAGTCCCGCTTCCGGAGCTTATTTGATGAATCTCCGATTTCCCTCTGGGAAGAGGATTTTTCCGGGGTGAAGAAAATCCTTGACCCTCTCGGCAGCAAAGAGCAGATCATCGCCCGGCTGAACGATGATGATGAGCTTGTGAATGAATGTATAGAAGCAGTAAATGTGTTGGATATCAATCAGGCCACGGTTGACCTCTATAATGCCAAATCCAAAACCGATTTGATCCAAAGTCTATCCCAGGTGCTGGTGATCGAATCCCTGGATCAATTCCGCCAGGAACTGATCGCCCTGATCAACGGCGCAACCAGCTTTGAGTGTGAGATCTATCAGAAAAAACTCACCGGTGAATTGATCTACGGCTGGCTGCGCCTCTCAATCCCGGCCGGGTTTGAGAACACCTGGGAGAGAGTGCAGATCTCGATCGTTGATATCACGGTACGCAAAGAAACCGAGGAAAAATTGCGTTTCATCAGCTTCCACGATGCATTAACCGGGCTCTATAACCGGGCCTATTTTGAAGAGGAAATGGAACGGTTGAGCGGTAGTCGAAAATATCCGATCAGCATCATCGCCTGCGACCTGGATGGACTCAAGCAGATCAATGATCAGCAGGGCCATGATGCCGGAGATCGGGCCATCCAATCAGCTGCCAAAGTGCTGGGATATCACACCTTCCGCAAGGAGGATATGGTGGCCCGGATCGGAGGTGATGAATTTATTATCATTTTGCCAGCTGTTGACCTGGACCAAACCCCCAAGATCATGAAACGGATCGTAGGCGGAGTGGACCAGTTTAATAACAGCCAGATCGATGACGGACTGTACCGCCCGGTCTCTTTGTCTTTTGGACATGCAGTTGTTCACGAGAACGGCTCCCTGGAAGAAGGCTACAAGACTGCTGATAAAGCCATGTACAAGAATAAGACAGAAAAAAAACAATCCCGAGCCTGATAGATCCAATACCAGGTTGACTGATCACAGCTTGGACCCGGAATATCTTTGGTTGACACCCCGAAAAATAAAGAAGCCGCTCAAGGAAAACTTGAGCGGCCTCCCATTTAAAGACTTAATCTAGACTGCCCCAACAACATCAAATTGACTGTTGTAAAGCTCAGCATAAAAGCCCTCTTGCTTCAGCAAATCCTCGTGTTTGCCCTGCTCGACGATATCCCCCTCATTCATGACCAGGATCCAGTCCGCGTTGCGGATGGTCGAGAGCCGGTGGGCGATGATAAAACTGGTGCGGTTTTTCATCAGATTATCCATGGCCTTCTGGATCAAGACTTCGGTTCGGGTATCCACAGAACTGGTGGCTTCATCCAGGATCAACATACTGGGGTCGGTCACGATTGCCCGGGCAATGGTCAATAGCTGTTTTTGGCCCTGGGAGATATTGGTTCCTTCCTCGTTCAGCACCATTCCATAACCATCAGACAGGGTGCGGACAAAATGGTCCACATGGGCTGCTTTGGCTGCCTGGAAAACTTCGTCATCTGTCGCTCCCGGGCGCCCATAGCGGATATTTTCCAGAATACTGTCGTTATATAACCAGGTATCCTGCAGGACCATGCCAAACAGGCACCGGAGGTCCTCCCGTTTATAGTCCTTGATATCCACCCCATCGACCAGGATGGCCCCGCTGTTGACGTCATAGAATCGCATCAGCAGCTTGACCATGGTGGTTTTTCCTGCGCCTGTAGGGCCCACCAGGGCGATCTTTTGTCCGGGTTTAACATCCACGGAAAAATCCTTGATCACTATCTGGTCCGGCGAGTAGCCAAACTGGACATTTTTAAATTCCACCCGGCCCTTGACTTCGTCTGGAAGATAAGGATCAACCGCTTCGGGGATCTCTTCTGCTTCTTCCAGGAATTCAAAAACCCTTTCGGCTGCCGCGGCAGTTTGCTGAAGCACATTGGAGATATTGGCGATCTGGGTGATGGGCTGGGTAAAGTTATTGACGTACTGGATGAAAGCCTGGATATCGCCCACCGTGATGGCATTCTGGATGGCCAGGTAGCCCCCCAGGATCGAAATACCAACATAACCCAGGTTGCCAACAAAACGCATCACCGGCATCATCAGGCCAGAAAGGAATTGGGATTTCCAGGCCGAGGTGTAGAGGGTATTGTTAAATCCCAGAATTTTTCAACACTTTCCTTCTCACCATTGAAGGCTTTCATCACCTGGTGTCCTCCAAACATTTCTTCCACATGCCCATTTACATGACCCAGGTATTCCTGCTGCTGGGTAAAATATTTTTGAGACTGGCGGACGATCAGGATCACCACAACCATCGAGATCGGGATGATCGTCAGGGCAACCAGGGTCATCTGCCAGCTGATGGTGAGCATCATGATCAGTACACCCACCACACTGACCACAGATGTGATGATCTGTGACAGGCTCTGGTTGAGGGTCTGGCTGACCGTATCGACATCGTTTGTGATCCTGGAAAGCACCTCACCCTGGCTGGTATTGTCAAAATACTTAAATGGCATACGGTTGATCTTTTCCGAGATATCCTTCCGGAAGCGGTAAGTGATATCCATCGAGATCCCGGACATGATCCAGCCCTGGATATAGCTGAACACTGCTGAACCCAGGTACAAACCGATCGTGATCAGGATGATCCTTCCAATAAACTCGAAGTCTATCCCGCCCCCAGTGCCGGCGATGATTTCCAATACCCCTTCAAAGAGTCTGGTGGTAGCCTTACCCAGGGTTTTGGGGCCAATGATCGTAAACACTGTCGAAGCGATCGCAAATAGCATCACCAATACAATGCCCTTCTGGTAGGAACCAAGATAATCCAGCAGTTTAGCCATGGTGCCCCGGAAATCGCGGGCCTTTTCTCCCTTCATCATCGCCATCGGGCCATGACCCCCTCCGGGACCTCGCCGCATGGGGGGCGAGGGCTGGCGGGTCTCAGCTGCCGTTCGGTTATTTTCACTCATGCCAATTCCTCCTTGCTCAGCTGCGAGGAAGCGATTTCTTGATAGGTCTGGCAGGTTTTCATCAAGTCCCGATGAGTGCCCTTCCCGACTACTCTTCCTTCGTCAAGCACAATGATCTGGTCAGCGTTCTTGACCGTGGCCACCCGCTGGGTGACGATCAATACTGTGCTGGCTCCTGTTTTCTGTTTTAGTTCCCGGCGTAATGCAGAATCGGTTTTAAAATCCAGGGCTGAAAAACTATCATCAAAAATGATAGATGGGTGGTTTTTTCACCAGCGCCCGGGCGATTGCCAGGCGCTGCCTCTGACCTCCCGATAGATTGGTGCCTCCCTGGGAAACCTCAGACTGGAATCCATCCTCTTTGTCGGTGATGAATTCATCCGCCTGGGCAATCTCAACGGCTTCCTGGAGGACTTCCCGGGATGCGTTTTTGTCAGCATAGAGCAGATTGCTCTCGATCGTTCCTGAGAACAAGTTACCCTGCTGGGGCACAAATCCGATCTGGTCCCGCAGATCACTCTGCTTAACTTCACGAATATCCACGCCATCCAGCAGAATACTGCCCCGGCTGACATCATAAAAACGGGGGATAAGGTTTATGACCGTGGATTTCCCGCAGCCTGTCGATCCAATAAAAGCTGTGGTCTCTCCCGGCCGGGCGGTAAAGCTGACATCCCGGACAACATCACCTTCTGCGTCAGGGTACCTGAAGGACACATCCCGGAATTCGATCTCTCCCTTAAAGGGCTGGGGGAAGTTCCGGGGCTGTTCAGGGTCCTTGATCTCGATCTCGGTCTCCAGAACATCGGCGATCCGTTCTCCGGAAACAGCTGCCCGGGGAAGGAAAATGAACATCATCGACATCATCAGGAAAGCAAAAACGATCTGCATGGCATACTGCATAAAGGCCATCATATCGCCTACCTGCATGCTGGATTCAGCGATCTGATGGGCCCCCACCCAAATGATCGCCAGGGACAGGCCGTTCATGATCAGCATCATCAGGGGCATCATGGTCACCATCACCCGGGCAACAAAGAGGCCGGTATCCGTCAGATCCCGGTTGGCATGATCAAACCGGTCCAGCTCAGCATCCTGTTTATTAAATGCCCGGATGACCATCATCCCGGAGAGATTTTCCCTGGTAACCAGGTTCAGCCGGTCGATCAGTTTTTGCATCAACTTTAAATTTCGGAACTGCAACCAGGAAGACGATCAGGATCAATCCCAGCAGCAGCAAAACAGCCAGGGCGATCAGCCACCACATATTGGCGCTTTTATCGATGGCCCGGATCATACCCCCCACTCCAATGATCGGCGCAAAAAGCATCATGCGCATGAACATGAAGATCACGGTCTGGACCTGGGTAACATCGTTTGTGGACCGGGTGATCAGCGATGCAGTCGAGAAGCGGTTGAATTCTGTGCTGGTAAAACTTTCTACCTTCTCGAACACTGCCTTGCGAATATCCCGGGCCGCGCCGGCTGCTGTGACCGAGGCCAGGTAGCCCACCGCGACAGTGGCTGCACCTCCCAGGAGGGAGATCAACAGCATAGTGCCCCCGGTACGGAGGATATAGTCCCGCTGGACCTGAGCTGGGTCCAGGCCCAGGGCCACATACTCTGCCTTGACGGCCCCAACTGCCATCTGGTTCACCAGGCTATCGCCCAGGGAAGAGAACATATCTTCCATCCCGGCAATCATCGCAGCCCGCCCCTCCGCTGGCATTAGATCCAGGGCCTGGAAGATATCCAGGCCTTCAGGGATCCGGGAAGGGTCGAAACCCAGGCCCTCTCCAAATATGGTCACAGCCGAAGGGTCAGCAACTGCCTGCTGGATGCCTGAAACTGCCACAAAGGAGCGGCCCAGAATGATATTCAAGCGCTCTTCAGCATCTTGGTCCAAGTCCTGAAGCACATAAATGGCTTCCGTCTCCAGGACTGGATAATCTATCAGGTAATCCTCCGCGTCAGGATCATCAGGCTGGATCAAACGATAAGAATCCTGGACCAATTCATGATCATCTGGATTCACAAAAAGCAGCAGTTTATCGTATTCGCTCTGGCGGACTGCAGATGCCAGGGCATTTTCAACCCCGTTCTGCTGAATACCGTTATTAACGATCCGGGATAAATAATCCGGCAGGGCCAGATCGGTATTGGCCTGGATAAATAACAGGGTGACTGAAAGCAGGATCAGCCAGGTATAGGGTTTCAGGTATTTAATTAATCGCCGCATAGATTTGATGCTCCTCTGGGTTATTCGCTCAGCTGGGCCTTGGTGATCAGCAGGTTGAACGCTGACTTGACCAACTGTCTTTCTTCGATTGTGAGGGATTCAGCCAGTTCTGCCAACCAGCTCTGACGGAGCTGCATGCTTTCTTCCAGCACCTGGCAGCCCTTGGGGGTTATTACCAGATGTTTGAGCCTGCGGTCGTCAGGGTTCTCCGTCCGCTGGATCAATTCCTGCTGGACCAAACGATCCAGCATCTGGCTGGCAGCCGCACTGGTCACGCCCAGATGTTCTCCCAGGTCCCCCACTCCGGCTATTTCCTTTTTGTGCAGATGAAAGAGAGCGCCCATCATGGACAGAGAGAGATTGTTCTTCCGGGCATACTGAATAAACCGCCTCATAGACCGATGCATAAAAATATCGATCCACTCCTGAAAGGTCCCCAAAAACTGGTCATTGTCCACCATAATTCACCTCGCTTAATTAATAAGCGAACTTAATTATATAAGGTACTTACGCATTGTCAAGGGATGTTCTTTATCATCCGGATTGGAAGGGCTGATCCGGATCACACAGTGGGATAAGGAGCAGGTCACCAATTAAAAGTAGTTCTCGATCCTCTCCCTTCTTCCCAGAATGGCGTGGACTTTCTCAAGCTCGACCGGGATATTGATCTCCTGGGGGCATTTTTCCAGGCACTCGCCGCAGTTCACGCATAACAGGGCACTTCCATTGGGATTGGCTGTGTCCAAGTCTGAAGGGTCCCCAACCAGTCTCCGGTATTTCCGGCGGGCCTGGACCGAATCTGAAGCGGCCCTGTTCCAGAGACAGGTTGTTAAGGATCGCAAAATTCTGGGGGATATTCACCCCGGTTGGACAGGGCAGGCAGTACTCACAACCGGTGCAGGGAACCAGGATCTTTTCCCGGTAGATCTCCGCCAGCCTGGTGATAATGTGATCTTCACCCTCGCTAAGCGAGTTGATCCCGGACCGATCCGCGCTGTCGCAATTTTCCTCAACCATCTGCAGATTGCTCATGCCGCTCAGCACAGTGGCAACCTCCGGGCGGTTCCAGAGAAACTGCAGGGCCCAGTCAACCGGCGTGCGCTTTGCTGGAGCCCCAGCCATCACCGACAGGGCCTCAGCGGGAGGATTGGCAAGAGCGCCGCCTTTGATGGGCTCCATGATCACCACCGCCATGCCTTTAGCATGGGCGTACTCCAGCCCCTCTGTGGTGGCTTGCAGGCAGGTATCCATGTAGTTGTACTGGATCTGGACCATATCCCAGTCATAATGATCGACTATTTCCTTAAAAACCGGGTAGGTATCATGGAAGGAAAATCCGATATGGCGGATCCTTGCCTGGTGTCGGGCTTTTTCCATCTCTGTTATTAAACCTAACCTCTTCATTTTCTCGAACTGACCCGCGTTCATGGAGTGGAAAAGGTAGATATCCAGATACTCGGTCTGCAGCCGTTCCAGTTGGGCTGACAGAAAACGATCAAAATCAGCCCTATTCCTAACCAACGGCAGGGGGAGTTTGCTCACCAGCTTGACCTTCTCACGATAGCCATCCTTGAGTATCTCACCCAGGACCTTCTCGCTTTCACCCAGGTGGTAGAACCAGGCTGTATCGATATAATTGATGCCTCTGTCAATCCCGTAGCGGATGATGCGCTTGGATTCTTCCAGATCAGCACCCATCAGGCTGAAACGCCGGGATGGCAGACGCATACATCCAAAACCCAGAGCTGATACTTGCCAATCCAGGGAACCCATTTTCCGGTACTGCATATCAATCCTCTCCTTTCAGAAGGGAGTATTATAGCAGTCCCGGGATATTTACACAGCGATTTCGGCAGCTTTTTTCCCCAACAATCAGCAGATCCCAACTGCCCTTAAAATAAGATGATTACCCCATATGACTCCAGTCACTATTTATCTGGACGGGCTCACCAGGCAGGGTTATACTGGATTTATTATTGGTATTTCTCCTTGAATTATTTCAACTCCAGATTTGATTCCTCGCCCGCTTTTCCGGGGGCGATTTCGGGGTTGTCCGTCCAGGAACAACCGGGAGAAAATATCATGATCAATTCAAGAACAATGCTGCCCGTGAAGGGGGGAAAACCTGGCGCATAATTGTCTCCAATTATCAGAACCCCGATATCCGAAAAAGCATCTGGCAGCTTGTCAACACACTGGTTCCCTACCTGATTCTCTGGGCCCTGATGATCTATGCGATCCAGATTTCCTACTGGCTGGTACTGCCCCTGGCACTCCTGGCAGGGGGATTGGTGGTTCGTTTATTCATTTTTTTCCACGATTGCGGTCATTGGTCATTCTTTAAAACCGCCTCAGCCAATCATTGGGTGGGATCGATCCTGGGTGTTCTGGTCTTTACTCCCTTCTTCCAATGGCGGCAGAGCCACGCTGTGCACCATGCCACAGCCGGCAACCTGGATAAAAGGGGAGTAGGAGATGTTTGGACGCTCACGGTCGAGGAATTCCTGGAAGCTACCTGGTGGAAAAAACTCTTTTACCGGGTCTACCGCAACCCTTTGATCATGTTTGGTGTCGGACCCCTGCTGACCTTCCTGGTCCTGCACAGGCTGCCGGGCAAACAATTCAAGAAACGGGAGCAAAATAGCGTTTTTTGGACCAATCTGGCGCTGGTCCTATTGATCGGCTTGATGAGCTGGGCGATTGGGTTTAAGAACTATTTACTGATCCAACTTCCGGTGATCTGGGTCGCTTCCACAGTCGGAGTCTGGCTCTTTTATGTCCAGCATCAATTTGAAGGTGTGTATTGGGAACGGGCCCAGGAATGGGATTTTGTTAAAGCCGGCCTGGAAGGCAGTTCTTTCTATCAACTTCCCAGAGTCTTTCAATGGTTCAGCGGCAGCATTGGATTTCACCATATTCACCACCTCAGTCCCCGCATACCCAACTACCTGCTTGAAAAATGCCACCAGGAGAACCAGATCTTCCAGATCAAACCTGTTAAACTCTTCCCCAGCTTTCGATCCCTGACCTTTAGATTGTGGGATGAGAAGAAACGTCAGCTGGTACATTTTAAACATTTGAAGATTTATCAGCAAGGATCCATCAATCCCAATCCTTGAATAAACAGGGTCGAAATAACTAAAAACCGCCAATTCTGAGAATTGGCGGTTTTTTGATCCCTGAATTATCACAGCACTTGATGGACCTCGACAAACCGTTTTTCAGAGAAAACAGATCAGGCAGGGGATTTTCCAGCAAACCAGAAATACCCGTATCCGATGGTGAAGAACAGGTAAACCGCTACAACTCCCCACCCCATCCAGTTCATCAGCCCTGTTAATACATAATAAGTGGTAATCACAAAACCCAGCAAGTCATAAATAAACAGGTCCAGGATAATGGCCCGGCGCGCCTCGGATTCTCCAGCATTCCTGGCAAACCAGGTCAGAAGCAATGTGCCGATCAGAGCTGCCCCGTATTCCCGGGCAGCAAAGACCCCCCCACCTGTTAGGGATGCACCCATAAACTGATATAGACCCACGGGGAGAATGAGGAGAAGCAGCCCAAATCCCAGACAAACAACAGCTTTTATGATCATCATAGTTTTTAATTTCATCGCCATACTCCTTATTTAGAGGTTAATTGCCTTCTCCTGCTGAGTAAAAATTTGCCTAAAGAACAATAATCCACCTCCTTATCTTAGAATTCCTTGAGATTCAAGCCAGGATAACGAATTGATTCAGAAGATTCAGCCCAGATCCTTTGTAATGTTATTGAATGCAGAAGCAGACAAAGGATTTGCACTCCAAAGAGAAAAAATAACTGAATCTTGACCAAATTCTGGTAGTGGCTTTTCATGATATTGAAGGGTTTCATCCAAATGATGGAATATTTTGTCTGTATAATACAAAAAGAGCGTTAATAAAACGCTAAACCATCGTAAAACAGGAAATTTAGCCAGGATGTTAGAGATCAGAGCACTGGGTTTACCCATAATTACCGCAGAGGGGGTAGATCTTGAGTCTCTATCACTGCGAGCTCAAGTCCTGCTGGTTTATCTCAGCCTGGAAGGCGGTAACCACTCCCGCAATTATCTAGCCTCAATGTTCTGGCCCGAGAGTCCGGAAGCGAAAGCGCTGACCAGTCTTCGGGTAATGCTCTCAGAACTCCGCAAAATCCTCCCAGATTGCCTGGATATTCAACGTACCTGCCTCGGGTTAAAGCCCGAGCAAGAACTTTACCTGGATATAGCAGAATTTGAAGGGTTTCTTAAGGCGGGAGAGATTAAAAAAGCTTTCGTGTTGTTCCGAGGAGATCTACTCTCGGGAGTTTATATTCCAGGAAGTACAGAATTCGAAAATTGGCGCCGCTGGGAGAACGAGCGCATCCGCCTCTTTGCATTAAAACAGTCTAAAAAGATCATATTAAAGGAATTCGGACTTGGTAATTATCGGCAAGTGGAAGAATATTCCAGGGAAGTGATCAGGATCGATCCCACCAATGAGACAGCCAATTTGTACTTCATCTTAGCCCAGGCACTCAGGGGACAGCATACTGCAGCCATCAATCACATCCTGGAATACCAGACCAGCCTTAGGGAAAACCTGGGGATGGACCTCCCAGATGAAATAACCCGCATCCAGGAGTTAATCTCCAACGGGGATATGGATACCATCATCAAAACCCTTAGACCAAGTCATCAGCTGCCTGCCCTGCCCACCTCGTTCGTTGGCAGGAAAGAAGAAATCAGCACCATCTCTCAGATGGTATCTGATCCAGATTGCCGTTTGATCAGTATTGTTGGGCCAGGGGGTATCGGGAAAACCCGCCTGGCAATCGAAACTGCCAAATCCATCCTGGTAGATTTTCCGGATGGTTCCTGTTTTGTGCCCCTGGAATCCGTCACCACAGGAGACGGCATCATCCCCGCCATTGCAGAAGCCTTGAATTTTAAGTTTGGCACAATCGGCAGTGATATGGATCCCCAGATCCAATTATTTGATTATTTGAGGGATCGCTCCCTGCTCTTAATCCTGGATGGTTTTGAGCACCTAACGGGATCGGGGCATCAAATAACCAGATTGTTGACCAATATTCCCAAACTGCAATTGATTGTTACCTCCCGGCACAAACTCAACCTCCCAGAAGAATGGACTTATACCCTGGGGGGATTATCCATCACCGATGCAATAGATATCGAAGAACCCCTCCCTGATGCCCTGGTGTTATTTCTGGCCAGAACAGAACAGGTCCAGCGGAAGAAAACCCTTACCGCTGACGAATTAGCAGGGGCTGCCCGAATCTGCCGATTGGTGGAAGGCATGCCTCTTGGTATCGAATTGGCTGCAGCCTGGACCTCTGTGTTGGAATACTCTGAGATCGCCGATGAAATCAAGGATAATTATGGTTTTCTCGAAGATCAACTGCTCGATCCATCTTCCAAACACAAAAGTATGCGAGCTGTCTTCCAGTCTTCTTGGAATCTCCTCAAGCAGGGTCAGCAGGAAATTTTGTTAAGACTTTCTGTATTTAACGGAGGTTTTTCCAGGCATGCTGCCCAGGAGATCAGCAAGGCAACTCTGACAGATCTTTCAGTTCTGATGGACAGATCATTACTTCGCAAGAATCCTGCGGGACAATTTGAAATCCATCTTATCGTTAGACAATTCTGCCGGGAAATCATCACAGAAGAAAAATTGATCTGGAGTGATATTCAACAAAATCATCTCATTTATTATTCAAAGTTCCTGTCCCAAAGGGTTCCAAACCTGTACAGGTTGGATCCCGATAATACCAGATCGGAGGTTCAAACTGCCATATCCAACATATTGGCAGCTGCCAGATATTTCCTGGAAGGATCTGAGATACCACGGGGTCCAAATATCATCCAAGATCTATTCTCCTATTACCTCGTTCGAGGCTGGCATGAGGGCACGGTCGTGTTCCATAAGCTGGGCATCATCACCCAGGAAATTTACCAAACCAGGACTAACAAAGATCTTTTAACATTAGCCCGATTGCAGAGCCAGGAAGCCTTTTTTCTAAGCAATCTGGGGTTAGCTGAAGAAAGTGAGCTTTTATCTCAACTATCCTTCCCTGTCCTTCAGGGGTCGATTTATTCCAGGGAGCTGGCCATCTGTCTGAATAATCTTGGCATCAACGCCATGTACCGGGGCGAGTTTGATCGTTCTCTGGAACTCCTTCAACAAGCTATAGCCCTGGGTCAGGAATCTAACTGTTATTCCTTGCCATCTTTTTATCTTTGGATAGGATACGATTATTTCTTGTTGGGTGACTATAACAAAGGAATGGAAAGTCTCTCCGCCAGCCTGGAGCTGTTCTCAAGACAAGGCAGTGAATGGGGAAAAGCATTTGCTTATTCAAAAATGGGCCTGGCTCTGGATGGATTGGGTTTGTTTGAGGAAGCATCAAAACACCACTATCTGTCCCTCTCAATCTTTACGATGATGGACGATCTTGCTGGACAAGGTTACGCCTTGAGCCGAATGAGCCTGGGCGCGTTGTTATTGCATGATTATCATTCTGCCCTTGAATATGGCCAGCAAGGGCTGGGTTTTTTCAAGGAAGTTGGCCATCGCTGGGGTATTTGTGCCTCAACAATCAGGATGGGTTATGCCAAGCTTGGATTAGGTGAGTTAGCTGATGCAGAGGCGTTATTTAGAGAGGCTCTGGATCTCGGTTCTCACAATCAATTGGAACCTTTATGTTTGCATGCCATAGGAGGGATTGCCGTCCATAACTTATTATCTGGAACTATATCCCGGGCAGAGGAATTGGCAGTTCGTATCTATCAACACCCAAAAACTCCCGCAATCTATAAAGAGTTGAACTGGATTTGGTTCGATAAAAATCGGATAAACCAATTAATAACAGGCAGCGAAATAGATCTATCCTCATTGGATACATTGATCCAGGATGTTATTCAAGATTTGAGGATCAGTTCCCCCACAGCATCAAGATCAGCGTAAAGAGTTCACCCCCAGAGCCCAACTTATTCCTGAAATATTTTTCGCCAGTAAAGATCAAATGATATTTATCCTCCTGCCATATGGGCATTATCCACCACGGAAATAAAATCCTGGCAGGGCAGGTGCGTGCTGTGGCTATAGTTACTTCACCAACTCATACAGCTGGGGCATTCCAATGATATAACAACCATCGGATTTCTTGCCACAACCTCCGCACTGAGCAGAGTTGAGAGAAGATAGGCGGAGGCGGCCTTTCCTGACCCAAAAATCCAGCATACTTTCAAGCTGACCCTCAGGAAGATCCAGTTCACTGGCCAGCAGATCCAGAGAGATGCACTCCCGGGAAGTTTCAAAATAATCCAGCACCTTTCTTAGCGTCACCATAGGCAAGTTATCCAATACTCACAATAAGAACAATTTACCAACCTGGAAAACCACCACCGCAGCTGCCCAGGCCAGAATAAGGGTGTAGACAATCTGAGCCCACATCCAGCGGGCCCCGAATTCCTGGCGCATGGCTGTGACAGCAGATACACAGGGCACGTACAAAAGCACAAAAACATTAAAAGCAACTGCCGCTATTGAGCCTGCTTCTTTGGATCCGGCTGAGATTGCATAAGCATTGATCAAGGATTCTTCCAAACGGGTTGTATCATCTACTTCCATTTCCTCAGCAAAAAAATTGATCTGGCCGAGATTCAGGAACGGAACCAAATTGATAGTCCTGGGAATGATATTGATCGTTTCCTGGACCGTCAGTACCCCCGCCCGGCCAAAACCAAGCCCGGCTTCTGCCAGATCTTTTCCAAAACTTGGGGCAGGCCCAGAGTTGGCAGGAATCTGATCAGCGTAGATCTGGTTCATGGTTCCGATCACTACCTCTTTGGCCAGGAATCCTGTGATCAGGGAACCAGTAGCCTGCCAGGATCCAAATCCTGCCGGTTTAAATATCGGAGATACGATCCCGCTGATCCTGCCAAAAAGGCTGTCTTCAGCGTCAACAGCGCTAAAAGCGCCCACATCAGGGTGAGCCGGGACAGCCATCAACAGCCAGAGTGCCACAGATATCCCCAGGATCACAGTGCCTGATTTGATCAGGAATCCCCGGGTTCGCTCCCACATTTGCCTCCAGACATCCTTGGGTCTTGGGATCCGGTAGGGCGGCAGTTCCATCACAAAAGGAGCCGGGGGTTGGCCCCGATAAACAGTATTTTTCATCACAAAACCGGTGATCAAGGCCACAACGATTCCCAGAACATACATGGCGAAGACCAGGTTGCCTGAAAAAGCCCCAAAAAAGGCTGATCCAAATACCACATAGACAGGCAGCCTGGCCCCACAGCTCATAAAAGTTGCCAGAAATCCGGTCAGTTTGCGGTCCTTCTCGTGTTCCAGCGTTCGTGTGGCGTAAACCGCCGGGACAGTACAGCCAAATCCGATGATCATGGGCAGGAAGCTCTTTCCGTGCAAACCCATCCAGCGCATCACCCGGTCCATTACAAAGGCAGCCCGGCTCATGTAACCGGAATCTTCCAGGATAGCCAGTGCCAGGTAGAGGAATAACAGCACCGGGACAAAAACCAGCACCCCACCCACTCCGGCAATGATCCCATCAGTGATCATGGATCTGAACCAGGACCCTTCCAGGCCCAGCAGGTTCAGGAGATTTCCCGCCCACTCATAGATGAACTCGTTAATAAAAATATCCACCCAATCAAGGAAAGGGGCACTGACATTGGCAGTGAACTGAAACACGATCCACATGGTTAAAAAGAAGATCGGTAAGCCCCAGATCCGGTGAGTAATGATCCCGTCGATCTTGTCCGAGCGGGTCTGGATGGGTTTTAAAGGACGGTCCACTACAGAATCAATCACCTGGGCCACAAATTGGTAGCGCTGATCGGCTATTAATATTTCCGCCTCGTCCCCGGTCTGATCTTCGATCCTTTGGCGGGCCTGGCTGGCTGCCAGGAGCAGATCATCTGCAGCCAGAGATTTCAGGGTTTCCAGCACGCCAGGATCATTTTCGAGCAGTTTGGTTGCCAACCACTCCGGGTGGAATTGATCCACCACCTGATCCTGCGTTTCAGCAAGTTTGCGGAGCTGGACAATTTCCTTCTTGATGATTCCTGAAAAATTGGTCTGGATTTTTCCAATGTGGGGTTGATTTATAACCCGGGAAATAACTTCTTTCAACGGATCCAGGCCCAGAGCCCGGTTTCCAACAGTTTCCACCACCGGAATCCCGCCCATTCGTTCAGACAAAACATCGGGAGAGATCGTCAATCCCCGGTTTTTGGCAATATCAGTCATATTTAAGGCAATGATCACCGGTCTGTCGAGCTCAATTAATTGGGCGACAAAATACAGGTTCCTTTCCAGATTGGATGCATCCACAACTGCCACGACTGCAGTGGGGTTTTCATTGACGATAAAATCACGGGCAATGATCTCCTCGATGGAATAGGCCGTCAGACTGTAAGTCCCGGGCAGGTCCACGACCAGGACCACTTCCTCACCGATCTGCAGCCTGCCCTCTTTCTTTTCAACAGTTTTTCCCGGCCAATTGCCAACATGCTGCTGGGAACCCGTTAATTCGTTAAAAAGAGTGCTCTTGCCTACATTGGGATTGCCAGCCAGGGCGATGGTTTTGGTCATAACTCGCGATCCTTAAGATGGACGTGTTCTATAGAAAATGATCCTTGCTAACCCGGCACAAATCATTTGCCCCAGCCAGCCGAATCTGATCAATTTCTTAAATAATTTCAACTTCGATGGCTTTGGCTTCAGATTTGCGCAATGAAAGGCGGTACCCCCGGACCTGGTACTCAACAGGATCCCCCAGGGGAGATGTTCTGATCATCTCGATCGATGCCCCGTTGGTCAAGCCCATATCCAGCAACCGGCGGCGAATTGCCCCCTCCCCACCAACTTTTTTTATTTTGCCGGAAATGCCGGCTCCTAACTTATCAAGGGTTATGACGGTCATAATCAGGTCTGCTCCGGGGTGTGCCCACACTTATTTGATGGTTTCCTTGTAATTATTTATAAGGTATACCATAAAATTTCTTGTGTGCCAAGCTTCACATTAGAATATTAGACCTACAAAAATGTTTTTAAGGTCAGCCATAAATCAGAATCAGGTTATTGGGTATAATAGGGCTGTAAGGTCAATGCCCGGAGGGAGTATGCCTGAATCAGAATCCAGAGAAATGTATCTCAAATCGATCTACGAACTATCAGATCAGGGTGAACGTGTTGCGGTATCTCAATTAGCCAAACGAGTTGGGGTCTCACCTGTTTCAGCTACAGAGATGGTGAAAAGGTTGGAGGCCCAGGGTTTGATCGTGCACACTCCTTATAAAGGTGTAGAATTGACCGATCAAGGCCAACAACGGGCCCTGATCGTGATCCGCCGCCAGCGCTTATGGAGCAGATTCCTGACCGATCATTTAAATATCCCCTGGTCCCAGGTTTATGATATGTCCTGCCGCCTGGAACACGCCACCGATAAAACAGCTACCGAAGCCCTGGCTGAATTCCTGGGTCATCCAACCACCTGCCCTCACGGACATCCCATCCCGGATGCAGAGGGTGGGATCCAAGAGATCCCGGCATTTCCATTAAACGAGATCAGCTGCGAAATCGAGGTCGAAGTGATCCGCATCGAACAGCCCGAATTGACACTCTGTGAATTCCTCGAAGAACGGGCCATCTTGCCCGGGACCATTCTAAAGATCATTGACGAAGCCCCGTATAACGGACCCTATACCGTGGTCCTCAATGGCAAGGAGGTCGCTCTGGGAAGGGAGATCTCCGCCAGGATATTCGTACATCCTACTGCTACGAGTGAAGATGCAGTACCATCCGGTGGGTAAACTATGATCCAATTCTTCAACCAGATCGGTTGCCCTGGTCTCCTTTTTGACTTTGGATCAGCATACACAGCGGGAAAAGCCTTCCCCCGGATGAGAATCCGGTCCTGCTCGATAGGCATTTATTGAGGAAACGATGATTTGGAATCCAGCGAAAGCTGAGATCATCAAAGATGATCTCAACCAGCATTTTCAGAAACAGTTTACAGGGGTCGCCGATCTTTTCATTCAGGCACCCGGGCGAATTAACCTGATTGGTGAGCATACGGATTATTCCCAGGGATATGTCCTGCCGGCGGCCATCGATCTTGGGATCCGGGTTGCCCTGCGGCCCCGGCATGATAGCCTGGTGGTGGTTTATTCAGCGGATTTTCGCCAGACAGCTGAACTGGATATCCAAAATCTTGATCGAGGAAAAGCCGGCTGGGAGAGATATCTCCAGGGCGTGGCCTGGGCTCTGGACCAGGAGAAATATCCAATTCGGGGCTGGGAGGGCGTACTCATGGGCGACATCCCCGTTGGGGCGGGACTGTCTTCTTCCGCAGCCCTGGTTGTAGCCTTCGCCAGAGCTTTCAGCCTGGCATCAGATCTCAAACTAACCCCCGTTGAGACTGCTTTGATTGGTCAAAAAGCCGAAAATGATTGGGTTGGAGTGAACGTCGGCATTATGGATCAATTGATCTCGGCGGTAGGAAAGCAGGGCCAGGCGGTCAAAATCGACTGCCGGTCACTGGAATACACCTATATCCCCGTCCCGGAGCAGATCAGCATCATGGTTCTGGATACCGGGACCCGCCGGGAGCTCAGCCACTCCGCCTATAATACCCGGAGAAAAGAATGTGAAAGGGCTTCACAACTCCTCGGCGTCCCGGCTCTCAGGGATGCGGCCAGCCATCTGCTGGAAAATCATTCAGGCCAGCTTGATCCCGTACTCCGGAAGCGGGCCCGGCATGTGATTTCTGAAAATGCGCGTGTGCATGCCCTGGGCAAAGCTCTCAGATTTTGCCAGATGCAAGCAGCAGGAGAACTGATCAACCAGAGCCATACAAGTTTGCGGGATGATTTTGAAGTTTCATCCCCCGAGCTGAACACCATCGTGGAAATTGCCCAGGAGCATTCTGCCTGCTGGGGAGCCAGAATGGCTGGCGCCGGATTCGGGGGATGCGCCCTGGCGTTAATCGATCCAGCAAGGATTCAGGATTTCAGCCAAGAAGTCCATCAGAGTTACAGAATAAAAGCGGGAATTCAACCAGCCATCTATGAAGTCAAAACTGCTGCTGGAGCTGCAGAATTTTAACCAGCCAAAACATCATTTAGGAGCTATCCGGGCCAGCACCAGCATCCCTTGACGGAGACTGATTTGGTGATAAAATACATGACGTATATTTCATGATTATATTATCATATTTAGGGCTGAACATGGAAAATAACCGCTGGACATTCATCACCAACCACGCTGCTGTTCTGACAATACTGGACAGGACAGACCAACAAACTGCCCGCGAAATTGGGGCAGCGCTCCAGATCACCAACAGGACAGTCTATCGAATCATCAGGGATCTAGAACAGGCAGGGTACATTTCCAAACACAAATCCGGCCGGGAGAACCGCTATATCCTCAACAAATCCCTCCCTCTGCGCCGGGAAAACCAGCGCAACATCCAGGTCCGCAATCTGCTTGAGGCAATTTCCCAACAATAGCAAGAGGTAAAAAAACTATGAATAAAATTCAATTCAAACTTATAGTATTAGTGATCATGCTGGCAGTCAGCGCTGCAGTAAGTGGATGTGGAAAATCAGGGGAAACTACTCCCACCCTCTCCCCAGACATCATTCGAACCCAGGCAGTAGCCACTTTTTCGATTGGCCTGACCCAAACCGCGCTGGCACAACCCACCGCCACGGCCACAGAAACCCCTACTCCGACCCCAACTGTTACCCCCACGATTACAACCTCTCCCACCGCACAAATCGTGATCCTACCAACCAGCTCCTGCAACGCTTTGGCCTTTATCGCGGATGTAACCATCCCCGATAACACCAAAATGAATCCTGGCCAAACCTTCACAAAAACCTGGCGGGTAAAGAACACCGGGACCTGTGCCTGGGAAACGGATTATCAGCTGAAGTTTTTCAGCGGCAATGCCCTGGGCGGCAGCTCATTAAAACTGACCAAAGTCTATAACGCTGGAGCAGAAGTTGACCTGTCTGTCAACATGACTGCTCCAATGAACACCGGGATCTATACCGGAAATTGGCGCATGACCGATGATACCGGAGCCTTCTTTGGTGATAGTTTTTACGTGCTTATCAATGTCGGCCAGGTAACACCAGCATCCACAACCGCCGCCTCTCCCACCCCGGAGAGCACTCCTTCCCCAACTCCTTAATCAATCAGAAAGGGCAAGTCGGGAGAGATCCCATAAAATTCAAACCGGTCTGCCCGGAAGAAAAACAGGGCAGATCGGTTTGAATTCCTTTATTTCCGTAGTAGGATTAGGTTATGTCAGCCAACAAAACAGCCGCCCAAGCCCCGGTAGAGGTCAAGGAAAAATTCGTTCTCAGCAAACGGATGGTCTACTATTTAATGATTATTCTGGCGCTGGTCTGGGTTGGCTTTCTCTACCTACCAGCCATTAGTTCCCTGATCCTTGGAGCGCTGCTGGCTTATCTGCTTCACCCCGCAGCGGTGTTCCTCAACCAGAAGCTCCGCCTGAACTACACACTTTCCGTCTGGATGATATTTATCTCTTTTATCGTGATCCTGGTATCACTGATCAGATATTCTGCTCCAATCATTGACAAGCAGATCGGTATACTCACAAACGATTTTGAGGTCATCTCACAGGAACTGATCAACCTCCAGCCTATCCTTGAGAATTTATTAAACATCAGCGTGCCTCTTGATGAAGTTATCACAGAACTTGAGCAGGAATTAAATCAGGTCCTGGTCCCCAATAAGATCTTCATGATTCTCAGATCCGCAACAAGTAATTTTGTGTGGATTATGGTTACATTGATGACTTGTTTTTACCTGCTCCTGGAACACAAGAATTTCGTCTCCTGGCTGATCAGAATTACACCAGATTCCCAGAAAGATCTCCTAAACCGGATCCTGCAAGAGGTCAATACGATCTGGAAAAGCTATTTGCGAGGCCAGTTGGTTCTGATGGTCATTATCGGCCTGGCTTCAGGGATCGCCGCCCTGGTCCTTGGCATACCTAACGCCCTGATCATCGGCGTCCTGGCGGGTTTCCTGGAGCTGATTCCATCTCTGGGCCCTACTGTGTCCACGATCATAGTAGGGGTTTCTGCCTGGACTCAAGGCCCTCTCTTTCTGGACCTCCCCAATTTCGGATTTGCTATCCTGGTCTGTGTGATCTTTATCGCTATTCAAACCATTGAGAATATCATCCTGGTACCCAGGATCATGGGTCGACGCATGAAACTGCACCCTGCCCTGGTTTTTATTGCCATCATCAGCACCCTGACATTATTTGGTGTTATTGCAGGATTGATCGTGATCCCGGTGATCGCTTCCATCGCAGCCATCATTAAGATTTCTTACCAGGACCTGAACCAAACCATCGTCCCCGAAGGCGTGAAAATCACCTGGAAAATAAGCAGAAAACCAGCTTGGCTTTTGCTCCCAAGCTGGTTTTTTATTTGACCTGGATGTTTGTTTGCCTGGTCAATCCAGGAAATGAACCCCCGTCAGCTCCTGGGATAATGTCCACAATTTCAGGGCGTCTTCCAGGTTCTTTGAGGCCTGGTTGGAATCTACCAGCACTGGAAATCCGGCCTTTTCTCCTTTTCCATCCGGGCCAAAATACTGCCCTCCTCCTGAACCAGGATCAACTGCAGCTCGCAGCCCGGGCAAAGCGCCCATAGCAGAACTCTGAAAAAGCGCTTTCATCAGCGGCTGAATAAGCCAGGCGAGACGATTTTTGAATAAATGGTCTGCCAGGGCTGTGGCGGATATACCGGGATGGGCTGCCAGGGCCATAACCCGAAAGTTCTTGGCTTCAAATCTGCGCTGCAGTTCATAAGTAAAGAGCAGATTGGCCAATTTGGACCGCCCATAGGCTTTCATGGGAGTAAAACCAAGCTTGTTGGGAAAAAGGAAATTGCCAAAATCCATCTCGCCAGCGTAATGGGCATTGCTGGCTATGTTGACAACCCGGGCTCCAGGGGTCCCTTTGATCCTGTCCAGCAAAAGCCCCGTCAGGGCAAAATGGCCTAAATGATTGGTTCCGATTGTAGATTCAAAACCATCCTCTGTGAGGCTGTAGGGGACCATCATAATGCCTGCGTTATTAAGCAGGACATCTAATCTCTGATGCCGGGAATTGAATTCAGCCGCAAATTCCCGGATGGATTTTAAACTGGCCAGGTTGAGGTGGATATATTCCAGTTTGGCAGAGGAATACAATTCTTGGATGCGCTGGATCGCTCTGGCAGCTTTTTCATCATTTCTACTGGCTAGGATGATCAGCGCTCCCTTAACCGCCAGTTCCCTGGCAGCGTCAAAACCTATTCCGCTGTTCGCCCCAGAAATGACAATTGTTTTCCCTGTCAGATCCGGGATTTGATCGGCTGTCCAGTTCTCATTCATTTGCATCATTCCTCACAGCTCAGAGGCTGCTTGATTCTGGAAGTGATCTGCGGCAAACAGATCCTGCTCAATGGTGTTCAAAGGAGTTTGGCTCAATACAAAAACTCAATTAAGGAACCATTTTTCGGGAGCTCTTTCATACACTATAGATGATCAGATCTTTATCTGCCTTACGGTGATAATCTGAATCCAAATTGATAATAGCGCCCTTTTTGCAGACGGTTATCCGAGGTTCGGCCATGGATCACAGTAAATAAATCCCCGACCCCTCTCTGGCCCTGGTCGAGGTTTAGGGTAAAGTTTTCTCTGGTGGGCAGATCTTGAATATGGGCCGCATCCAATAGATCACGGTGCGTATAGGGCCAGAGACTAAAGTTCAGATTATTCCCATCCAGCGCCTGGACATTCAGACCTTCGCCATCTGATGATCGAAAATTTACCCAGCGAACATCGGACCGATTCCCGTTCTCCTGAGGATGAATATAATCATGTTTGATCTCCTGGCTCAAGCAGCTGTGGATCCCAACCAGACCACTTTGTTTCCGATCTGGCATAGTTTCATGGGGACCTCTGCCAAACCAGCTGGTTTCAGTCAATTGACCGGACAGAGGGACCTGCAGGCCAAATCTGAGCAATTCGATCTTCGGTTTGAAGCTGTACCAGATCTCAACATTGCCTTCAGGGTGAATGGTTGTAATGATTTCAAGAGGTCCAGATCCATATTTGATGCTGTGGATCGACCGGATCTCGATTCCCCCGCTGTCAATCCGGTCCACGGAGAAGCTCTTCAATTTAAGACTTTCCTGGGCCAGCTCCCATTTTCTCTGCAAGGAAAACCAGCGGCCAAGGCGGGGAAACCAGAGCTCAACGATCTGATCGTTATCAAGTGTGCGCAGGAAATTCGGTACCAGCGGACCGACCAGCAGAGGTTGATCTCCGGCTGACATGGAAACCAAGAAGCCGCTGCGTGGTATTAAATCCGAGATCAAAGAGCGGATGCAGAACAGATAGCTGATCCTCACTGGGATGGATCAGTAAGGGTGTGGTAAGAACCCGGGGTTTCCGATCTGCGGGGGAAGCAGCAGGGATATTTGAAACCGGGATTTGTTCCCAGGCGATCAGAAAGCCTTTTTCCGCCCAGCTGGAATCCTTTGCCAGACGAAATTCAACCAGCAGATCAAATTCATCCCCGGAATCTTTTATTTCTGGCAATTTCAGCGCGATAGTAACCCGGCTCTTTTCCCCCGGAGCACCTGCAAGTTTTTTCGATTCTCCCCCCTGCACTTCTTGGCCATTTCGATTTAAAACCCAGTTGAGGGTGAATTGGTCCAGGTCCAGGAAGGAATATTTATTATGGATCAACAGCTCACCCCGTCTCAGATCACCCGCAGTAACTGAGATCGATTGATAAACCTTTCGAACTTCAAAGGCCTGGGGGTTGGGTTTTAGATCTGGCTGGAAGAGGCCGTTGATGCAAAAATGAACATCATTGGGTTCGTCACCCCAATCTCCTCCGTAGGTATAAACCGAAGATCCATCATCCCTGTTCTGAAGCAGGGCCTGGTCGATCATGTCCCAGATATACCCACCAGCACAGTGAGGATTGGATTCGATGATATCCCAGAATTTATGCAGATCGCTGACGCTGTTGCCCATGGCGTGGGCGTATTCACAGATCAAGATCGGTTTATTGGCATAATCCTTGGGCCAGACCCATTTGCCGATGATCTCTCCTGCCTTGGCGAATCGCAGGGGTTGAGCACCCCGGGCCAATTTACCAAGGAATTCCGGGGAAGGATACATCAGACTGATGACATCTGAATTCAGCGAAGTATGTTCACCTTCATAGTGGATGGGCCTGGTATTGTCCAGAGCGAGCACCTCCTCCCGCATATGCCGGAAATTTATGCCTGCGCCTGCTTCATTTCCCAATGACCAGAACAAAATTGAGGGGTGGTTGCGGTCCCTGATAACCATTCTTTCTGCTCGGGAGACAACCGCCTTCCTCCAGGATGGTTTCCCTCCCGGCAGGTGCCTGACATAGGCATGGGACTCCAGATTGGCTTCATCCATCACATAGATCCCAAAACGGTCACATAATTCATAAAAGCTGGAATCATTGGGATAATGGGAAGTCCGGACAGCGTTGATATTAAAGCGCTTTAATAACCTGACCTGTTCCTCCAGAGATTCCCTGCTGACTGCATATCCTGTCCGGGAATCGAAGTCATGCCGATTTACACCTTTGATATGGATAGCTTGACCGTTCAGGAGGATCTGCCGGTTAATGATTTCCACCACCCGGAATCCAAATTGAACCGGAACTACCTCCAGTACCTTGCCTGACTGGTCCTGAAGGCTGATCAAAACGGTGTACAGGACAGGCTGCTCGGCAGACCAGAGCTTTGGAGATCTTACAGCTTCAATAAACTTGACAGGGGCGGACGATCCCGGCTCAACCTGGACGGGCTGCGAAATTTCCAGGACTGGGTTCCCATCCGGATCTATAAGGTCCAAAACCACCCTGACCCGGGACTGTTCCCGAGAGGTAGATTCGATCTTAATATCCACGATCAGTTCTGCATCCGTATAATCCTCAGAGAGGCTGCAGCGCAGGAAGTGATCTTCCACCCGAATATCAGGAGATGAATACAGGTAGACATCTCTGAATATGCCGTTCAAATACCACATATCCTGATCTTCCAGGTAACTTCCATCGCAGAATCGAAAAACCATCACTCCCAGGATATTCTCGCCAGGGACCAGGCATTCAGAGATCTCAAATTCAGCCGGCAGCATGGAGTCCTGGCTGTATCCCAGCTCCTGCCCGTTGATACATACCTCACAGGCAGCTTTTACTCCACCCAGGTGTATGAATACCCGCTGACCATGCCAGTCCTTCGGGATATGGAATAACTTCCGATAGTATCCGATGCTGTTTAGTTCAGGATCGATCCCCGGGGGGTTTTTTTCATCTATCCCGGGAGGCAAGCCGATATTCCGGTAATGGGGATTGCCATATCCCTGCAGCTGCCAGAGGCCCGGGACATAAATATCATCCCAGGCAGGGTCCCCTGGATGATCTCTAAAGAACATTCCCGGGTCAATTTTCAAACCGGGGGAATATTGAAACTCCCAGCTTCCGTTTAACGATATATAACGGGAAGAGTCCCCTCTGCTGAGGGCTGACTCCCGATCCTGATAGCGCACTCCACTTGCCCGCATCGGGCGGCGGTTGATTTCGAATACTTCCGGATCCAGCCAGACTGGGATCGTTTTATCGATCATACTGTATACCGACCATGGACATCAGGTAATTCGATATTTGATTAATCTGCTGACAAAAACTCGTTTAGTTCCTCCCGGTTAGGCAATCCCCGGGCTCCTCTTTTTGTGATCTTCAGTGCGGCTGCCGCATTTCCCCAGCGGGCAGCGGTCCTAAGCTCCTCTCCGGCCATGATGGCAGAAATAAATCCGGCGTTAAAGGCATCGCCGGCCCCCAGGGTATCCACAACCTCGACTTGGAAAGCCGAACTGCCAAACGATCCTCCAGGGCCAAACACAAACACACCTCCAGGGCCCTGACGGGCGATCACTGTTCTTATTCCTCCAGAGAGAATTTCCGCTCCCTGAAGAAGCGAAGTGCCAGCCGTAAAGGGAATGATCTCCTCTTCAGCACTGCCGAAGACAAAATCAGACAATCCGATCGCCTGGTCAAATACATTCCTCAATTGCCTGTCAATGCCCCAGGATTCCAGCCGCAGATTGAGGTCCAGGGAGACCATGGCTCCGGCCTGGCGGGCCAAACCCATGGCTTTTATCTGGGCTGACCTGACTGGCTCCTCTCTCAAGCAAAGTCCAGTAGTATGCAGCCAGGCAGCCTTATCAAATATCTCAGGCCGGATCGCATCCGGATGGAGTTTGGTATGGGCACCGTCCTGATCAGGCCAAACGTAGATGGACCGCTCTCCCTCCCGGTTGATAAGGGCCAGCACCATCGAGGTGCAGGCATCCTTCACAAAATGGGTATGCTGCCGATCGATCCCTTCAGCATCCAGATCGTTCATCACCCAGCGCCCGTATCCATCATCACCAACAGTTCCAATAAAGGCTACTTGCTCTCCCAGGCGCGACAGGCCAACTGCCACATTTGCGGCTGTACCTCCCCCGTGAAGTTCCAGGGTCGATTCCCTCGGAGCAGGGTCACCGGGCGAACGATCCTCCAGGGGTATCACCAGATCAACGTTGGCATCCCCCAGGACAAACAGGCGGGGTTTATTCATCCGACTGGATCAGCCCTGGCTGCCTCAACAAATCGCCTAATTTTATCCAGATCTTTTTTGAATCCCCCTCCGGGGAGGAGCTGATTGGTGCGGGTAAGTGAATCTACCCCCCAGGGTTTAACCATTCTGATGGCTTCTCCTACATTTTCAGGAGAAAGACCCCCGGCCAGGATCACAGGGATCTCAACTTCCTCTACGATCCGGCGGCTGATATTCCAATCATGAACGACTCCAGATGCCCCAATGCCGGCAATATCCGGGGCCTGGGTATCAAGGATCAGATAATCCACGATCTTCTGGTAAGACAAAGCTACATCCAGGGCAGAGGCGTTCGAAACCGAGACTGCCTGCATTAGGGGCAGGTCAGGAATTAGATCTCTGAGAATTCGGACATCTTGCGGTGGAAAGGAATTTTCCAGGGCACAGAGGTGCAGGATATCGGGCTGGACCGCCCGGACCATTTTCATGATTGCCTGTTTATCAGACTCCACGGTCAGGGCCACCACCACCGCAGAGCTTACGACCGCCTCCACAATATCCCTGGCCGTCCGGAGATCGATCTCGCCCGGCAGGCCGATACTGGATGGGGTTATGCCCAGGTGGTCAACCCCCAGGGCAGCAATCGCGAGTGCTTCAGGAACGGACTGCATGGTGTAGATTTGAACTTTCACCCCGGCTCCTCCTTCTTTCAGTGTTTTATATCCGGCAGCCTTATCTATTATAGAATAATCCCGCCCAGAACAGGTTAAGTAATTAATTCCCAGATGGACCTAAAAAAACCCGCCGATCCATTTGATCGGCAGGTTCTATCTTCCAGATAGCAGAACTGAAAGGCCAAAGTAAGACTATTTACCGGCTTTGATCGGGATCTTCTTCACCTTGGCAATTTCAGCTTTGGGCAACTTCAGGCGCAGGACGCCATCTGTCACCGTTGCTTCAATGTGGTCCTGATCGATCTCTCCTGCTAATCGGAATTGCCTCCGGAAATCTCCCGGATCATATTCACTGTAGGTGACCTTGTATCCCTCCGGGGGCGTGGAATCTGCTATGGCCTCAATGGTCAGAACATTCTTTTCCAGGGTAATATCAAGAGAATTACTTCCCACTCCCGGGATATCGGCAACCAGGACGATCTCCTGATTGGTTTCAAAGATATCCGTCTTTGGCACAAAGCATTGCCGCTCTCGGGTCCGTTCTAATTCTTCACCAGGAATGGCTTCCTGTTCAGATAATTGCATTTCTTTGGATTCGTTTTTAGCCATGGTTATCCCTCCCCTTTAATTAGGCATTCAAATTATCAAGCCATCTTGACAGCAATTTTTTGGGGCTTATCTGATTTAGCCCTAAACAAGGAAATTTCCAGTATTCCATTTTTCATTACCGCTTCAACTCGATTGGTATCCACCATAAATGGCAATTGGATCGAACGGCTGAATCTTCCATAACTGCGCTCGCGGCGATGGGGCTGGACTTCTCCATCCAATTGATCCGGTACGCGTTCTCCTGACAAAAATAGCTTGTCTGCGGAAATATTGATCTCAATATCTTCAGCTCTCATGCCCGGCAGTTCTGCCGTAATAATCTGGGCATCCTCATTGGTCCAGATGTTTATGGCCGGAAAACCGAGTGACTGAAGAGATCGGGATCCAAGATAAGGTCCCACAAGATGGTTCATCTCCCGCTGGAGCTGATCCAATTCACGCCATACACTGGGCATTCGGGTTCTTCGATACATAGCATAAACCTCCTTTCTAATCCTGGAAACTAAGATTAACAAGAATATAGCTAAGAAATATAAGATCAACATATAAAAAAAATAAAAAGAATATTAATTTCTACTAGAGTTCCAGTAAATTTCATCTGGTATAGTATTAGCAGGACTGCAAATGCAATAATCCAGAGAACTCTTATTTGTCATATCAAATCTTATTGGTAGAGGCGATTATGTTCCGTTGGCTGCAAAATTTTCCCCATTTCCTGGAACTCGTTTACAACCTGTTTGAGGTCGGGTTGAGCCCATTAAAACGCTGGTTCAATCCCGGTGGGCGGGCTGAACCCCTGGCTATCGCGGTCGAAAAAGCCGGAAAAGGGGCGGTCTTCAACTGTAAAATGTGCGGACAATGTATTCTGCACAGCACCGGTATGACCTGTCCGATGAACTGCCCAAAACATCTCCGCAATGGTCCCTGCGGAGGTGTCCGGAGCAACGGCCACTGTGAAGTTAAACCCGAGCTGATCTGCATCTGGGTCCAGGCCTATCAGCGCTCGCTAAAAATGCCCCTCTATGGTCATCAATTTGCCTCACTGCAGCCGCCCATGAACAACCAGCTCAAGGGAACATCATCATGGATCAATATGTTTCATGGGATCGACCTCAAACTTCCTCCCGGCTGGGCCAGTACCCGGGATATTCCAGTCAATTTCATCAAGGGGGAAGACCGTGACTGAGCTGACCAAAACCCCCTGCAGCCGACTGGAAGAGATCCTCAGAGCGGGACATTTTGCGGTCACTGCCGAACTCAACCCGCCTGACAGCGCAGATCCCGAGGATGTTTATCAGGCTGCCGGGATCCTGGCTGACGTCTGCGACGGGATCAACGCCGTGGATGCCTCGGGCGCAAACTGCCATATCTCCAGTGTGGCCATGTGCGCCCTGCTGACAAGGGCCGGCTACGAACCGGTCTATCAGGTCACCTGCCGCGACCGGAACCGGATCGCCATCCAGGGGGATATGCTGGGTGCAGCTGCCATGGGTGTGCTGAATGTGCTCTGCTTAACCGGCGATGATGTTACCGCCGGGGATCAACCGGAAGCCAAACGGGTCTTTGATTTCGATTCCATCCAGCTGCTGCGTACCGCCCGGACCATGCGCGATGAAGGGGTGTTCCTCAGCGGCAGAAAGATCACCTCTCCACCCTGCTTCTTCCTGGGAGCGGCCGCCAATCCCTTTGTTCCGCCATTCGAATGGCGGCCCCAAAGACTGGCAAAAAAAATCGCTGCCGGAGCCCAGTTCATTCAGACCCAATACTGTTTTGATCTCTCCCGGTTCAAGGAATATATGGGCCAGGTCCGGGATCTGGGTTTAGACAAACAGGCTTTTATCCTGGCTGGTGTGGGACCATTAAAATCGGCCGGGGCAGCTGAATTCATGCGCAGCAAGGTGCCCGGCGTGGTTATACCGGATGCCATCGTCGAACGGTTGAAAAAAACTCCCCGGGCTAAGCAACAAGCAGAGGGAAAAATGATCTGCATCGAGCTCATCCAGCAGATCCAGGAGATCGCCGGTGTTGCCGGTGTGCATATCATGGCTTACCGCCAGGAAGAACTCGTGGCTGAGATCGTCGAGCAGGCCGGGTTACTGCCAAGACCAACGATCTAGCCGGGCAAAGAATGATAACCAATAAATATCCACTGGAGTCATCAAGGATCCCCTAATGAGCATTTCAAAACATCTTGCCAAAACTCGCTTCTTTACCGAGATCGATGACCTGGAAGAAGGCCTGGCAGCCCGAGAAGATGTCCTGCATTTTACAGAGGATTCCCCGCTGAGATTTGAGATCATCAAGGAGAGGTTAAAAAGCACTGAAGGGGGTCCTCCGATACAAATGCTGCCCTATATGCTGCAGTGTTTGGGAGGGATCAAAGAATCTCTAAGAAGCCTGGATGAAAATCCAGCGGATCCAAAAACTAAAGCTGACCCATCTCTGCTGAAGGAACTGGCAAACTTGGCACTTGAACTGGGCGCCAGCAGTCTGGGTTATACAATACTCCCCGAGAGATGGATCTTTCAAGACAAGGCCGTTGTCTATAAAAACGCCCTGATCCTGAGCATGGAAATGGACCAGGAGGGCATAAACAGTGCTCCCAGTATCGCCTGCATGAAAACAGTCATGGAGACCTACCGGGATCTGGGACGGGTTGCCAATCAGCTGGCCAGGAGATTAAGGAGCCATGGCTTTGGAGCCCAGGCAGGGCACCCCCTGAACGGTGTTGCTCTTTACCCTCCCCTGGCTCAGATGGCCGGGTTGGGATGGATCGGGCTGAACGGGATCATCATCACTCCAGAACATGGACCCAGGGTCCGCTTAGCTGCTGTTTTTACCAGCATTGAGAACCTGCCCTTCAACACCAGTAATGATCACGATTGGGTGGCCGAATATTGCGAAAGCTGCCGGATCTGTATCAAAAAATGCCCTCCAGGAGCTCTTTACGGCTCCCCGGTGGAGCATGGGAACGGCCGTTTGACCTACGTGGAAAACGAACTCTGCTTCCCATACTTCAATAAATACCATGGCTGTTCTGTTTGTATCGCTGTCTGCCCCTTCAACCAGGTTCCTTATCAGACATTAAAATCAAAATTCGATCCGGGTCAATAGAGAACTGCTCAACCAGGGATCCGAAACAAAAAAGACGCTCGTGAGAGCGTCTTTTTGAGTAGCGGGGAGTGGATTCGAACCACTGACCTCCGGGTTATGAGCCCGACGAGCTGCCACTGCTCTACCCCGCGTTAGGTTTCGAGTGCCGATTATAGCATGGGGTAAATGTCCGGTCAAGGTTTGGTATTAAAATACAATTCCCACCAGACTCTGAACAGGTTTTGAGTTTCAGGTTGAGCCGTTGGGATCGGAGTCGAAGCTGAGGAAGTTCCTTTTACAGGCACAATGGCGACCCTGTGGTCTCCTTCCCGGATCATTTTGCCCGATTCGTAAGCCCATTCTTCTACAGCCGCATCAGATCCTGCCTTGACAACCTCTGTTGCCAAAGCGTCAGTGGTGGCGGTCAGAGCTGACAAGGTCAGTTGAGATTGATCAAATTCGTCGGTCAGGCGATTAAGATCCGCGATCCCGCCAACAAAAACAATCATCCAGACAACTACCAGGACCAGAAAACCTATTAAGAATACTGTTCGGCCTTTCTTAAAATCCATACTATTATCTTAACTCAGTTCCGATTATCGGGCAATCATCCCAAAGGGATGCAAGATACCTGCCAAATATCATCAGGCATCCCGGTTAGTTAAAGAAAAAGTCCCTAACAAGGTTAGAGACTGATCGAGTGCCGAAGGTGGGAGTCGAACCCACATGGGAGTAAATCCCACTACGCCCTGAACGTAGCGCGTCTGCCTATTCCGCCACTTCGGCTTTTTTGACCTGCAGGTGCAATTTTACCCTGTGTTGGTTTTTTGTCAACCATTGAGACCAAGGATAGATGATTTTTGCAGCTCCAGAATAATCCAGGGATTATATTCTCAAAATTGAAGCCATGCTATAATTCAGGAAGGTGTCTTTTATGATTCTTTTGCAAATCTCTCCCAATCCAGACAATCTCCCATTAACGTATCTGGGATACTCCCTTCCGATTATCTTGTTAACGATAATTGCCTTGATCAAGGTTGCTCTAAAATGGAATCAGGGCAGGTTCCCACAAGGCCTCCGTATGATCCAGGGGCTGGCAGCCCTGGCAATTATTAAACTGGCTGCGTTCAGCTATATTTATCTGTCCTGGATAGGCAATCCTGCATTTACGACAAATATACTGGTGGCAGACCAGGCAGCATCTTTGATCGGCATCTTGATCATCTTCTGGTTCTGGAATTTTCCGGAACCGAGCAAAGATGTAGATCCGTTTGCGATCGCCCTGATCGGGATTACTCTGATAATCAGCATTGCTGCACTTTCGTTCTTCCCAGAGCTGTTGAGCGGCCTTACCGGGACAATTCTGTTCTGGCAGGGACTATCGATCGTGTTCCTGGTTCTGGGCAATAGTTTATTATTTATCCGGAAACCCAACCTCTGGGTCTACGGCTTATTTATGGGGGCCATTCTCCTCCTGGGTTCAACCACTGCCCTCTTGACCGGTGAACTGGATATACTTCGCATCTTCCAGTTAGCGGCCTATCCCCTGCTATTAATTCTGGGAGATAGATTTCCGATTGGGGAAATCCCGGCAGAACAGCGCAAGGGCGCTGATCAAGCCGATCGGAAAAGAGTGACCATCGATATTGAAATGCTCAGAATGGTTCAGAAACTTTTTGATGAGGGGGATCCTGCCGGCATCCTCTACAAAATCGCCAAAGCAACTGCCTATATGATCCTGGCTGATCTGACCCTGATCATCGATACACCTGATGAACATGGAAAAATGCGCATCATTGCTGGTTACGATCTGATCAGAGAGGAACCAATGCAGGCTCTGACCCTGGACAGCCGGAGTATTCCCCTGATATCCAACTACATCCAGAGGGGCAAATTACTTCACATCCCGGCCAGCTCGACCTCCCGGGACCTTTCCCATCTTTCCAAGATGCTCCAGCTTACAAAGCCAGGCCACTTGCTGGCAGCGCCTGTGCATGTGTCTGGTGCTAACAAGACCATTGGAGTGGTCTTGTTCTCGCCTTTCTCGAACCGTCCCTGGACCAAGGAAGATCAAGATTACATCACCATCCTGTGTAAATTATTTGAGGCAGCATTCAGCCATCATCTGGTATCCCAGGATGGTGAATCGGATAGTGTGAAGAATGCCATTCGAGACCTCACTTCCCAGCTCACTCAGCTGACCCAGGACAAACACCTCCTCAAGGATGAGATCGCAGTCATATCCAAGGATCATCAGAATTTGCTTCTCGATCAGGATGTACTGCGGACCAAATACGATCGGGTATTGAGCCGGGGAAATACCCTGGAACGGCACCTAGCGATGTTAGTGGATCTGTCCCAGAAAGAATCCACCGAAGCCCTTAGAAAATATGTCTCAGTGATCGAGAAAGAGTTACAACGAGCTCAAAAATCGCAGGACAAAGCAGCTGCTGTCCCGAAGGTCAGCCAGGAGTCCGAACCCGAAAAAGTCGATCCGGAGAGCACCATACCAGCAAATTTGAACGAAGCGATCCAAAGCTGCCTGGATAGTGTCCAGGAGGAGCTTGATAAAAAATCCCTGGCTGTAACCGTCGAATTACCAGACAACACTCCCCTTCTCAAGATGAACCACGCCTTATTCCAGGAGATATTTTCCTTCCTGGTTGACAACGCCCTGGAAGAAACCAAACCCGAGGGTGAGATTATGATCAAAACCCAGATTTACGAGGAAGATAAATCACTGCATTTTGCTCATATCAAGGTCACTGATCAGGGACAGGGTTATTTCCCTGACGAGATAGCGGCGGTATTACATGACCATCTGACCACCGAACAACAGAATAAACTGAACCAGGTGATGACCAATCTCTATGTCACTAAAAACCTGATCGAAAATGAAGGGGGAAGAATGTGGGTAGAGAGCAAACCGGGGGAAGGAACTACGGTAAGTTTGCTGTTGGCTTTCCTATAAAAAAGATCGGAGGAACACCACTCGTGGAACATTTCTTGCTACCTAAGGGCATAGATAGCCCGACCAGGGTGGTTTGAGCTGTTCCTATTATGAGGATCCTGGATTATGGGATCCAGCTTATTAGAGTTCTATCCAGAATTGGCAGCAGGCAGCGTATGCTCAGGAACAAGAGATATCTAGTCTACATCCTCTTATTGATCATCCTCGGATTGGCGATATCCATTCCCTTGATCCGGGGAAGTTTTTCGTTGGCCGCCTCACCTAAGAATCGGGTTGCAGTGCTAAAAGTTCCTGCAGGGTCATCTCCCACTGCAACAGCTTTTCAACCCCAGAATTCGACACCAACCTATATCCCAACAGATTATCCCACCCCAACACCAACAATCACTCCCAAACCAGTTAATGTTCGGCCGATCAGCCCACAAGTAGGCGTGGACCCGATCCTTGAGCCTGAAAACCAGATCACGATTATGCTGTTGGGATCTGATCAGAAGTATAAAGGGTACATCGGACGCACCGATTCGATGATCCTGCTGACGATCAACACTGACGATCAAACAGTCAAGGTTACCTCTTTCCCCAGAGATCTCTATCTCTACATCCCGGGGTGGACGGAACAGCGCCTGAACACGGCTTTTGCCCACGGTGGATTCAAAACCTTCCAGGACACGCTCCAGCACAACTTCGGTTTTCGCCCTGATTATTATATATTGATCAACTTATGGGCCTTCGAATATATAGTCAATGACCTGGGTGGTATTTATGTCGATGTGCCCCGGGTTGTCTGTGATGATAAATGGGGACATGGATTATCCCATTGTATCTATCCAGGGACCAAGCTGCTCTACGGCAAGGAAGCTCTCTGGTATGTAAGATCCAGGATGACAACCAACGATTTCGATCGCAATTACCGCCAGCAGCTGGTCTTAAAATCGATCATGAATCGGCTTTTCTCCTTGAACACGATCACCAGAATCCCCCAGCTTTATCAGACCTACGCCAATAATGTAACAACCAACCTGGATCTGGCTACCTTGATTTCCCTGACTTCGACAGCAACCACGTTGTCGGATTCCTCCCGGATCAGTCAATATTTTATCAATCAGGACGCCGTCAACGCCTGGGTGTCCCCGACCGGGGCCCAGGTGCTGCTGCCCAACTACAATATGATCAGGGGAATATTAAAAGCCGCTTTGAACAGCCCCTGAGAGGGAAATGAGGATCTTGATCTGCAGAAATGTCAGGCCAATAGTAATTCAAGTGAGGTTATGCCATGTTAACCGGTAAGGGAATGTTCATCTGGAAAATTCAGCTCTGCCATAAGGGCGATATCAGTGAAATCCTTCGCAGATCTGTTGAGGCCAACTACAGCCATGTTCTGATCAAGGTTGCCAATGGCATCTACAGCTACAATTATGATTGGGAGAAGAAGATCGACCTGGTGCCGCCACTGATCAAAGCACTCAAAAGTGAAGGCATCCAGGCCTGGGGCTGGCATTATCTGTTTGGAGATCAGCCGGTTCAGGAAGCTGATAAAGCGATCAGCCGGATCCGGCAATTGGGAGTCGATGGCTATGTGCTGGATGCCGAGGGCCACTATAAAGGTAAATACAGCTCTGCCAAGACATTTATGAGCCAATTGAAAGCCGCTATCACCGATATTCCCATCGCCTTAAGTTCATACCGTTATCCGTCCTACCACCCCCAGCTTCCCTGGGATGAATTCCTGAAAAAAGTGGATCTTAATATGCCCCAGGTATATTGGATGCATGCCAATAATCCTGGCGCTCAATTAGTTAAGTCTATCGCCGAGTTTAAGAATTTAAAATATACTCCCCCCATCTTTCCAACCGGCGCGGCATTTACTGAATATGGCTGGACTCCCCTGGTTTCTGAAGTCAAGGCGTTTATGCAAAAAGCCAAGGATTTGAAATTGTCGGGTGTGAACTTCTGGGAATGGGGCAGCCTGCATAACTACCTGCCGGCAGAGTTTTATCGAACCATCCGCGATTTCGAATGGGATGCGGGACCAAAACCACCCAAAGACATTGCTGAAATATTGATCCAGGCCCTCAATGACCACAGCCCAGATCAGCTCCAGGCTCTCTATCGGGACGACGCGGTCCACATCACCAGTGCACGGACCATACAGGGACGAACAGCCATCAAGAGTTGGTACAGTTCTTTATTTACCCAAGTTCTGCCGGGAGCAAAATTTACCCTGGCTGGATTTAGCGGCACTGGCAATATCCGCCATATTAATTGGACTGCAAGTTCTTCAGCAGGAAATGTCCAGGATGGCCGGGATACCTTGGGTTTGAATAACGGTAAAATCGCCTATCACTTTACTGAATTCAACACCAATAAATAACCCGTTTTAGGTCAATCCTCCGCATCCGTCCGGACCATTTCCCAGGGGATCGTCAGCAAAGTCACCTGATCATCATCCCGCATTTCTACAACTTCCTTGCCCTTTTGGGCGACCCGGGTCTGGAGAGGCGCATCATCAAGGCGAGTGGATTTTGGCGCAAACTTTTTCAGATGTACAGTCACCCGCATGGTGCCTTTGCCGACAGTCATTCCCGCCAGGCTATCCTGATCGGATAATTTCCAGGCGATGACACCTTTTCCATACCTTCCCTGAAGCGGAAAATCAGCTTGCTCAACCCGTTTGGCCCTGCCTGAAGCGGTCAAAAAATATAGCTCACCTTTTTTGGGCAGGAGTTCCATGCCAACAATATGGTCGCCTGCCGCTAATTTCATACCATTCACTCCTGCGGCTGCCAATCCCATCGGCCTGACCTGATCTTCTGTGAATCTAATGGCTAATCCCCGGCTGGTTGCCAGGAAGATCTCCTTGTCCCCGTCACTTAACCGGACAGAGATCAATTTATCATCTGGATTGACTTTCACCAGGGTAAAGAGCTGAGCGGAGGGACCAGGCAATTCGCTGATATCACTCTTTTTCAGCATGCTTTGTTCAGTTACAGTTACAACATGCCAGGATTCCCCCCTTTTATCCTTGGGTGGTAGGCCAAATACTGAGCTCAATTGAACTCCATTTTCAAATGGCGTCAGGCTTGAAAAATGGTTTCCCTGACTGGGTCTATCAGCTTCGGGTACTGTGTGGGCAGGTATAGCAGCAGCTTCTCCCTGATCAGAAACCAGGTAAAGGGTATCCCTGGTATTGACCCGGACCATCCAATTTGGCACATCCCAACCGCTGGGGCGGGGAGGGTCTTCTCCTGTCGTCCGGGAGATCAATCCATCCCGGTTGATCATCACCCAAACACTTTCAGAAGGAGTCAATTGGGAAAGCTGCATGGGAGCGCCCTCCAGACCTCCTTCAATCATTGCGATTTGGGTCCTCCGCCCGTCATTGAATTCCTCTTTGATCTCCTGAAGGGACTGTGATATCACTTCCCGCATTTTTTTCGGGGATTGGAGCAGTTGTGCTAGATCCTTAATGGTCTTATTGATCTGTTTATATTCATCTTCGATTTTCTTGCGTTCCAATCCAGCCAGACGCCTCAAGGGCATATCCAGTATGGCCTGGGCCTGGATCTCGGTCAGCGAAAATTCTCTTGTTAAATTATTTTTTGCAGTCTCAGCTGAACGCGAGTTCCGGATGATATCGATCACTTTATCCAGGTTGTCCAGGGCAGTTGTTAACCCTGCCAGGATATGCTCCCGGGCCTGAGCTTTTTTGAGATCGTACTGGCTGCGGCGTTTGATGATCTCCAAACGGTGTTCCAGGTAAACCAGTAAAGATTCCTTCAGGTTCAGCAGTTTTGGTTCGTCATTAACCAGAGCAAGGATGATGATGCTGAAGGTATTTTCCAATGTCGATCGCTTAAAAAGAGCTTCGAGCACTTCATCCGGCTGGGCAGATTTCATCAATTCGATCACGATGCGCATGCCGTTGCGGTCGGATTCGTCCCGTAAATCAGCAATCCCCTCTATTTGCTCATCACGAACCAGCTGCGCGATCCGTTCCAGGACGGTGACTTTTTTAGTCAGATAGGGGATCTCAGTGATTACAATCCGGTTTCGCCCCCGGGACATTTCTTCTACGATGGCTTTGGCCCGGACCCGGATCTTTCCCCTCCCAGATCCATAAGCAGCTTTTAATCCGCTGCGGCGTTTATCCTCAATAATCACTCCCCCGGTTGGAAAATCTGGTCCCTGGATAAACTGGGTCAATTCATCGACTGTGATCTTATCCATAGACTTCCAGTTCTTGAGCATAAAATCAAGGGCATCAACCACTTCACCGAGATTATGGGGTGGAATGCTGGTTGACATACCCACTGCAATGCCTGTGACCCCATTCACCAAAAGATTCGGGAAGGATGCCGGAAGTACTCCGGGTTCTTTTAAAGTACCATCGAAATTCTCCCGGAATTCCACGGTATCCTTTTCGAGGTCGGCCAGCATCAAAGTTGCTGGAGAAGCCATGCGAGCCTCGGTGTAGCGCATCGCTGCCGGTGAATCCCCATCTATTGAGCCATAGTTGCCTTGGCCATCTACCAGCGGATAACGCATAGAAAAATCCTGCGCCATGCGCGCCATAAAATCATAGACAGCCATATCGCCATGGGGGTGGTACTTGCCCAGCACCTCTCCAACAATTCGGGCAGATTTTTTGTAGGAGGTTTCTGGCCCCATACCCAATTCATGCATGGCAAAAAGAATCCGGCGGTGGACAGGCTTAAGACCATCCCGGGAATCAGGCAAGGCCCGGGAGACGATTACGCTCATGGCATAATCAAGGTACGCCTGCTGCATTTCATCATCAATATCAATCGGACGGATCAGACCAAAATCCATTAATCCTCCTGCTAGAAAACAACACGGAATACGACATCTGGGGTTCCTTTTCCACGTCGCGTATTCCGTAATTTATCCACTTTTTTATGGTTTCAGGGAATTTAACCGATGAGATTATATCATGAAAGATCTTCCCTTCCCCAGAACATCCCCCTAATGGGCATAAAAAAAGGACACGATTACTACTATTAGTAATCGTGTCCCTGGTCTATTTTTTTTCAGAGGTTGGTTATTCCTCTACGGATACCTCATCCTGAAGATCGAGTTCCTCACCCAATCCTTCCACACTGAGGGCAGGGGCGACAAGCAGCTCTTCAGAAAACAGATCAGGATCTGCCATTTCTTCGCCAGTCAGATCTTCGATAAGAGAAAATGGTCCTCCCATAAATCCGGTGCCAGCCGGGATCAACTTGCCGATGATCACATTTTCTTTCAGACCGAACAGCGGGTCTTCGTCCCGATTGACTGCGGCCTGGGTCAGGATCTTGATGGTATGCTGGAAAGATGCTGCCGCCAGGAAGGAATCCGTGCTCAAAGCGGCTTTGGTGATCCCCAACAGGATGTCATGGAATTTAAGGGGCCGCTTGCCTTCGTGAAGCAGATCCTCGTTTTCTTTCAGGACCAGAACCCGGTTGCTTAACTCCCGGGGTAGTGTGTCCGAATCTCCCGAATCAGTGACATTCACCCGGGACATCATTTTAGCAATCACGATCTCAAAATGTTTGTCGTGGATGTTCTGCCCCTGGGAGCGGTAGACTTTTTGGACTTCGGACAACATATACTGCTGGCAGGCCTTTCGGCCGCTGATGCGCAGGATATCATGGGTATTCAAAGATCCTTCGGTCAAGCGTTGGGCGGGTACAACCATTTCGCCCTCTTCAACTGCCACGCGAGCATTGCTGGGGATCTCGTAATATTTTTCTTCCTTGACCTCGTAAGATACAATGATCGTGCGGTCTTCGATCCGCACTCGACCGCTGTTCCTGGCCAGGATCTGGTTATCTGCGTCAAGGGAGGCCAGCACATCTCCTTCCTCAACCTGGTCTTCATCTTGTAACCCGCTTGCGCCAGTGTTTTTCCAGGTCATAGGCATCGCTGATCATTTCACTCTGAACGATCCTGACTACTCGCATATCGCTGTATCGGTCAGATTTTTCAATACTGACTTTTCCTGCGATCTCGGTCAGCACGGCTTCACCTTTGGGGGCTTTGCGGGCTTCAAACAATTCCTCAACCCGGGGTAAACCAGTTGTGATATCGCTGGCAGCCGCCACACCACCTGTATGGAAAGTTCGCAGAGTAAGCTGGGTACCGGGTTCGCCGATCGATTGGGCAGCAACGATACCTACTGTAGCGCCTTTTTCAACCGGGGCTCCCCGTCCCAGGTCCAGGCCGTAACACTTGGCACAAAGGCCATATTCCAATTCACAGGTCAGGGGCGAAAAGACCCGGACGCTTTGCACATTTGAACGCTGGATCTTCCGAGAATTATCTCGGGATACCAGGGTATTTTTTTCAAACAGAATCTCACCAGTATCGTCATCCACAACATGGTCTGCCAACACCCGGCTGAACACCCGGTCTTGCAGGGTTTGCCCGGCTATATCGTCAGCCCGATCCAATATGATGGAATTTTCGGTCTCACAATCTTCAGCATTGATGATCGCGTCCTGGGATACATCCACCAACCGTCGGGTCAGGTATCCGGCATCTGCAGTTCGAAGCGCCGTATCTGCCAGACCCTTTCGGGCACCATGGCTGGAGATGAAATATTCCAGGGCGGTTAGACCTTCCCGGAAGCTGGATCGGATCGGCAAGGGAATGATCTGTCCCGATGGATCTGCCATCAAGCCTCGCATACCAGCCAGCTGGGATACAGGTCCAAAACCGCCTTTGGTTGCTCCAGAGACAGCCATGACAGCCATGTTGCCGTGGGGATCCATGTTGGCTTTAACGGCATCACCTACGACCGCGGTGGTTTTTTGCCAGATATCGATCACCCGATCATCCTGTTCCTGAGAGGTAAGCAGTCCTCTGCGGAAACTTCGTTCCACTTCTCGAACTCTGTCGAGAGCTTCAGCGACGATGGCTTCCTTCTCCGGCGGGATCTGGAAGTCAGCCACTGCAATCGAATAGCCTGACTTGGTGGCATACTCAAATCCCAGGTCCTTGATCATGTCCGCTGCCCGGGTGGTTGTTTCGTTATCACATAATTCATAGATCTCTGTGATCAAATCCTTGACATCGCCTTTCACCAGCGACCAGTTCACAAATTGGACTTCTGGCGGCAGGGAATAATTAAAGATCGCCCGTCCCACAGTGGTATCCAACACCCGCTCTTCAAGGGATTCCAGGCGTTCTCCATCATCGTCGTACCAGGTTTTCGTCAGAAGTTTGATCTTGGTAGGAATTTTTACCTGTTCCAGGTGGAAAGCGGCCTGCACTTCATCCATGGACGAGAATATCCGTCCATCACCCAGATACGGCCTTTCGTCATCCCGGGTCAGGAAGTACACACCCATCACCATGTCTTTTGAGGGAGCAATAATCGGCTCACCATTAGCAGGTTTGAGCAGGTTTTTGGTGGATAGCATCAGTTCTCGGGCTTCCACGACAGCTTTTTGCGAAAGCGGTACATGGACCGCCATCTGGTCACCATCAAAGTCTGCATTAAATGCCGGGCAGACCAGCGGATGGAGCTGGATCGCGCTGCCTTCGATTAATTGAGGTTCAAATGCCTGGATACCCAGGCGGTGAAGGGTCGGAGCCCGGTTTAGCAAAACAGGGCGGCTTTTAATAGCCTCATCAAGGGCTTCCCAGACTTCTGGCCGGTTGCGTTCGATCAAGCGTTTGGCACCTTTGACATTGGTGGCAAAACCGCGCTTTTCAAGAATGGCAATCACAAAGGGTCGAAACAGCTCCAGAGCCATTTTCTTGGGCAAACCGCACTGCGACATTTCCAGCTTGGGCCCGGACACGATCACGGAACGGCCGGAGTAATCCACACGTTTGCCAAGCAGGTTGCGGCGGAAGCGTCCTTTTTTACCTTTCAGCATATCACTGAGGGATTTTAATTCCCGACGTCCCCGGCGGGAAAGGGCTTTGCCCCGCTGGGAGTTATCGATCAGGGAATCAACAGCTTCCTGGAGCATACGTTTTTCATTCCTGACGATCACATCAGGAGCGCCGAGCTCCAGCAATCTTTTCAAGCGATTGTTGCGGTTGATCACCCTTCTATAGAGGTCATTCAGATCGGATGTGGCAAAACGGCCCCCGTCCAGCTGGACCATGGGCCGCAAATCCGGGGGTATGACAGGTAAAACTGTTAAGATCATCCACTCCGGCTTGTTCTCTGTATTCTGGAAAGAATCAACCACTTTGAGGCGCTTGATCGCTTTTTTGCGTTTTTGTTTGCTTCCTGTGGTCCGGATCTCATTCCAGAGTTCCTTGGAGAGAGCATCCAGGTCCAGGCGTTTCAAAATGTCATAAAATGCTTCGGCGCCCATCTCTGCCTGGAAGATCTGACCCCAGCGGGATCTGAGCTCCCGGAACTCGGCCTCTCCCAGGAACGTAAGAGGCTGCAAATCCAGCAGTTCCGAGCGCAATCGTTTGTACTCTGATTGAGCGGAGTCAATCGCCTGGCCCAGGTTATTCTGCAGCTGGCTGATCTCTTTGGTGGTTTCAGCTCTCACTCGGGCCACGTCCAGTTTGATGTGTTCCAATTCAAGATCCTGGACTTCTTGGAGATTTTCTTCGATATTTGCCAGGCGCTGTTTAACCACATCCTGGATATTGGCGATATGCGCTGTGCCAATCTTTTCACCCTTTTTTACGATCACAACATCGGTGTCCGGAAAGACTATTTTATCCTTAGCAACATCATCAATACTATCCTGGAGAGTTTTCTCCAGCCTCTGACCTTGCTTGATAACAGGATCCAGTTCAGCTGCTATCTGTTCATCAAACCTGACTTTGATATCGTCTTTTTTGGAAACCAGCATTTCCAAACGTTGCTCTCGTTCGGTCTCTTTCAATTTGATAGCATCAGTGAAGTCTTCACCCACTTCGCCTTCACCGGATGTAAAACGGGTATCTAGCTGTTCCAGAGCTCGTTTGCGGCTTTCCTCATCTACGTAGGTTACAACGTACTGAGCAAAATACAGGACCCGGTCCAGATCCCTGCGGGACATATCCAATAAACGTCCCAGAATGGAGGGTATCCGGCGAGAAAACCATAAGTGAGCAACCGGGGCTGCCAGTTCAATATGCCCCATCCGCTCCCGGCGAACTGCTGAGCGGGTAACTTCCACGCCGCATTTATCACAAACAATTCCCTTATAGCGAATATTCTTATACTTGCCACAATGACACTGGTAATCACGGGTAGGACCAAATATGGCCTCACAGAACAGACCATCTTTTTCCGGCCTTAAGCGCCGGTAGTTAATGGTTTCTGGTTCCAGGACTTCCCCGTATGACCAGCTGCGGATGATTTCTGGTGAAGCTATCCCAATTCGAAGTTTTTGTATCCCCTTAGATTTCACTCGAAAACCTCCTGTTTTATCAGGCTGCTAAATGCAGCCACAAACCTCTGAATGAACAATCCCTCACCAGCTTGCGATCCTGCCTGCCCGATCAACACATCTCCAACTGAAATCTACATTCTCAAGAGATCAGTTGAAAATCACCGCTAATCAAATCATATATGAGATCTGTTTGTGTCCAAAAATGGCACCACCAGGCAGAACAAATGTTTTAGTACCAGCACGCACAAAATCAAGCGCAAAAGAGAATGCTCTTCAGCGCTCGCATCATGTGAGGGGAATAGTATTAAACATGCAACTGACTATTATAAAGGCAGATGAGGCCTCAGTCAAGTGATTTATTGAGCCAAGCACCTTCCCTGTCCGCCTTCGTTTTCCCCCAGAGGTCTGAAATATTAACGCAGGTTCAGTCTACCATAATTTTTTACAACTTTCCAGACTCATTCTGTGAACATTCGCCTTTCAGGCTGGCGGACAGGAACGGCCAGATAAAACTTGCTGCCGGATCCCAATTCACTTTCTACCCAGGCGCTGCCTCCATGTCGTTCGGCAATAGACTTGACAATTGCCAAACCCAGGCCTGTCCCGGCCTGTTTGTCCTTTTCACGGCTTTCTACTCGATAAAATTTTTCAAACAGCCGCTGCTGGTCTACGGGTGAGATCCCGATACCCGAATCCTCGACTTCAAAAATTATCTGACCATCCTCCATCTTATACCGGATCCAGACCACTCCCCCCTGCTGGTTAAAGTTTATGGCGTTATCAACCAGGTTCCTGAGGGCTTGTTGGAGCAGGGCTTTATCAGCAGATATGAAAGGAATGGTTTGGTTAGGAGCAGAGATCTGCAAATTGATCTTCTTCTGGGTTGCCCGGATCTTAAATAGATCAGCAACTTCGGAGACGATATCCGGAGCCGAGATCATATCGAGTTTCAATCCAACCTCAGCTTCGATCCTGCCCAGGTCGAGCAAATTCTGCACCAGGTGAGACATACTTTCCACGCCAATGACAATCTTATGGACATAGTTCTGCTGCTGTTCATTCAATTCTCCCACCATCTCCAGCATGGTCGCATAACCGCGCATCAAGGTCAGAGGAGAGCGGAGATCATGGCTCACAGTTGATACAAAGTCTGATTTCAGTTCATCCATTTCTTTGAGCTGGCTGATATCCCGCAAAACACACACCCGGCCTAACTGATGATCGCCGGAGTGAACTGGCGATGCCGTCGCCAGGAAAACCTTTCCATTTTCCAGTTTAATTTCCCGGGATGCCCGGCCTGCAGGACCGTTGATCAGGTTGATCAGCTCCTGCTGGTCGGTCAAACGTTCGATGGATTCCCCAATTCCAAAATCGATCTCAATGCCCATCAACTTGGCTGCTGCGGGATTGGTTAGCAATACTTTGTCCTGATGATCCAAAACCAGGATCGGGTCCGGCGCAGAAGCCAGAATGGCTGCCAATCTTTTCCTGCCGATCTCAGCCCGGCCAAAGAGCGAAGAATTCGACGCGGCCAGAGCTGCCTGGCCGGCCAGGGTGACAATATATCGGACCTCGCTGTCCAGGAAGTTATGCGGCTCCAGGTAAGCCAGCCAGATCACACCAAAATACTTTTGTTCATGCTGGAGAGCAACAATCAACATCGCTCCCGGCACCGGATCATCCTCTTTCAGATTCAGGATCGGCATCCGGGCAGGATTGCTGAGCATCACCGGTGACCGGTTCCGCGCGATCTCCAGGATCTGAGGATCAAGATACGCAAAGGCTTCTGTATCCTCGCCGCTGCCAATCGAGGTCGTATCCTGATTAGCCAATAATCCTTCCGGCCAGATCTCCGCATCCAGGACGATCCTGGCTGAACTGGCGCCAATCTCCAGCGCGGATTTCAGGATAGTTTCAACTGCATCACCCATCTCAAGGGAAGAAGCCACACCCTGACTGACTGTCAGCAGTCGATTCAGTTCCACCATGCGACTCTTTAGACTGCGGCGCATTTTCTCAAATGCCCTTCTCAGCTGACCGACCTCATCCACCCGGGGTGTCAGCCGGAGGGGATGGTCCAATTCTCCCTTGGTGATCCGATCCGCCTCATCAGTTAACACACTCAATGAATCCGCAACTGTACTTAATCCGAAGTACATCACCGCCATGGTGACCAAAGCAATTAATAGCACTACTCCTGACAGGGGAGCTGCCAGGTCGAGAGCAAGCTGTTGAGCCTGGACTGCTGGTAAAGTCAGCATAATCGTCCAGGGCCGTCCCAGCGCAGCCCGGATGTAGACCAGGTATTTGATCCCATCCGCTGTGGTTTGTTTGGAAAATACCTCTTCATATCGCAGGTCAAATTCCGGGAAGTACAATCCCTCCAGATCTTCATCAGATGAATACAGCACCCGGCCATTCTCATCTAATAGATATCCAATTCCGCCCAGCTCATTAATTGCCCGCAAATCACCCAGAATAGGCTGGGTGAAAGGATTGGTTTCCAGATCAACCACTCCAACAAGGACTCCGACAGGGCCAGCTTCCAGACCAGGAATACTGCCAATAAATGTGATGATAGTTTTATTACCTGTTCCGGTTGGAGGAGACACAAAAACCTGGACAGGAACCCCATTCAAGGCAGAACTCAGCCCGGCCAAGAACTCCGAAGAATAAGCCGTGTCTGAAAGAAGCTGATCAGGATAGGATCCGATCAAAGCTGAGTTCACATCAAAGACAAATAATTGCGAAAAGAAGGGAATGGCGCGGAAATTCCTTCTTAATACCTCACCCAGAACTTCGGGATCAGAAAAATCTCCCTCTAGATCAGCTGCATATTGGCTGATCAGGCTTTGGCCTGTGTTGAAGAAAAAGGGGATCTTATTGGTCGTCGTCCGGGATATATTCTCCATTTGGGACTGGACCATTTTTTCTGCGGAGTCCCCGGCTACAAACCAATTCACAAGCAGTAAAACCAGGACCAAAATCAATGTCAGGCTGACCACATACTGCAGGAATCGAATTTTCAGGCTGCTTTCCGAGGGAGAGGGAATGAGTTTTTGTTTCACGCCATCCGCTCGGGGCAGGGCGACCAATGCAAATTCAGCTACCAGCCCAGCTATGGCAAAGCTGCCGGATAAAGCAGCAGCCCCGGCTCTGGAATTGGAGATCGCAAAGTCAAGATTCTCGACCAGGGAGCCTGATGCCCAAAAAAAAGCCCCGCTGAGATAGAGCAAAAAATGGGCCCCGGCGATCATTAAACTGGCCAATAAGGGACGACGCAGAATGCTGAAAAAGGCTGTCCGGTAGCGTTGGCGGATCGCAACAGAAACCAGCAGCGCAACAAATACGAATTCGATCGCAGTAAAGGGTGAATGGGTGTCCCAGTAAGCCAGGCAAATGCCTGAAATCAATCCGATCACAGAAGCACTGATCGGACCCAGGATCCAGCCGGCAACGATTGCTGGCAGGGCTGCCAGGATCATCAAGGCTCCGCCGGTGGATTCAAATCCCATCCCCGGAAGGGGAATCGAGCCCCAATCAGGCAGTCTGACACCCAGCAGCAGTGTTGTGAAAGGCGCGAGGGTAAGCAGGATCCCGAACAGGAACCAGAGCCGTTCGGTCATCTCCCGCTGATAACCGCGCCAATGCCAGTTGGCATATACCAGCAAAATCGCCATCACTATCAGGGCAGCCAATCCCAGTCGGGTGCCTGGCCAAACAAGATATGCAGGGGCATTAAATAGCGTGAGAATGAACGGCATCATGTATTGAACTATCTTATTTTCGGCTGGTTTGGATCCATACTCGATTATAGCATGGATAAAGGCCGGGATTTCCCCCCAGAACTGCCTGATCTTGACAATCCGGTAATTAGCTAATCAAACTCAAGTCGCTCTCCAGCGAGGATTTTTTCATATTCTTGATAGACACCTCGATAGGACTCAGGGAGCAAGGCGGCCACTTTGGCCATAATATAATCGGTATAAAATTGGCGCAACTCCCTGCGCTCTGCGCCTTTGCCGGTTAATGCTGGAAGCCGGAAGCTCTCACCCACATACATCTGGATCGGTGGGCGTTTTCCGCGCAGACCTTCAGACAGGAATTCCATGGTATTGCCCACCACACCTACAGGCAGTACATCTACTCCTGCTTGATCAATAATATAGGCAACCCCTGGTTTGCCGCGCTGCAAACCCGGGGTATGGGACCGGGTGCCTTCAGGCGAGATCATCAGCGGCCGGCCGAACCGGAAGACTTTTTCTACCATCTTAAAGACCTCACGATCAAATTCGGTCCTTTTTACCATAATGGCTGACCACAGGATGGCAATGATATTCTGCCCAGGCCGCTCCCAGACAACATCGGCTCCGATGATTTCGAACGGTACCGGCCAGAAGGCAGCGATTAGAGGTATTTCCACCATGGAGACATGGTTAAAAGCGATCACATATCGGTGATCTTTTGGGATCTTATCCAGGCCGTATAGTTCCACTTTGCCCAACACATGGAACAGCGCTCTGAACATGGGCCGCATTAATCGCCGGTTCACTTTGATCCACCAGGGTAGATAATCCCGTTCTTTCATATTTGATCCTTAGATGACTTCTGGGCAATCAGTTCAATTTTCTTGACCACTTCCGGAACCGTAAGATCATCAGTATTGATAATAATTGCATCCTCTGCCGCGCATAACGGGGCAATTTCCCGCGTGGAGTCGATCTTATCCCGTTTAATAAGCTTCTTCAGGATCTTGGATAATTCCACATCTTCACCCCTTTCCACCCGCTGGGCGAACCGGCGCTTGGCCCGCTCCTTTACTGAAGCGTCCAGATAGATCTTCAAATCTGCCTCGGGAAGGACAACTGTTCCAATATCCCTGCCGACCATGATCACTTTTCCACCCAACCCTATCCGGCGCTGCTGCCGGGTCAGGGCTTCCCTGACTCCCGGATAAGCAGACACTCTGGAAACCTGGGAATCCACCTTTTTCTCCCGGATCCGCCAGGTGACATCCACACCATCAGCAATCACATCATACTCCCTGCCGTCATCCTGAGAGGGAGGAGCTACATCGATCTGGATTTGATCAGCCAGCTCTGAAACAGCCCGTTCATCTTTGGTCGAGATCTTATTATTGATCGCCACCCAGGTTACCGCCCGATACATCACTCCAGTATCAAATAACAAATATCCCCACCTCTCAGCCAATTGATTGGCGATGGTGGTCTTTCCGGATGCAGCGGGCCCGTCTATGGCCACGATATGGGGATACTTCATCTCACTCCTCTGAACAGGATCCTGCCGTCAGATACTGATCCTTTATTCATCCCCTGGCAGAATATCACCTCGAATCCACAGAATTATATCCTCATTTTGGATCGGACCTTTTCGGAAAGCCAGCCAGCTAACCCAATCCGGAGGAATGAATCCCGGCCAATCCGATCTGGAGCGGATCACAAAATCCTGCCCCCGGTAGGTATCCTCCGGAACCTGGAACTGATCTTCTTCGAATGTGATCAATATCGGAGGAAAACTCTCTGGATGTATAGCAGATATAAACTCAAACTTGGGCAGATCCCTCAATACCCAACGCAGCGAGTCATTGCCATGCAAAACAACGCCCGCGATACTGTTTGGGGTCCCGGTTTGGGTAATGCTGACCTCAGCTATGGTATCAAGCAGCAGATCCATCTGCCCGGCTCCGGTCCCTGCGGTCCAAAGCGATCGAGGGTCTCCGGCCTTCAGGTAAGCGCCCTGAGCCGCTCCGGACATCGTGTACAGGAATAGCATGCACCCAGCCCCCAGAACCAGTCCTTTTTTAGCCGAGGGCCAACCCCACTCAGACGCGGCGATCGTCAAAGCCAAGAGCGCCAGTGCCAGGGAAGCGGCAATTAAGCCCCACTGCAGGAGCAGGGCCCGATCAGTATCGATCTGGAAGACCATACCTGTGAACGTCAGCCAATTTAAAGTCATTAACACGCTGATCAGTCCAGCCAGAGAATAGATAGGCCAGGATCCCCGCGCTAATTGATAGAGCCTGACCAGTTCCCGGGCTGCAGCCAGCCAGAGGGGAAGCACCAGCCAGATCAGATCCACCGGCTGCCGTCCCGGATAAACCAGCAACAAGGTCAGGAACACAACAAACCAGATCGAAGCAGTCTTGACTAGTTTCTGACCCTCCCTCCAGGCCTGGATAAAACCCAGGCAGCCAAAGATCAGGATCAACGGGCTGCTTACACCCAGGTTGATCAGCACTGAGGGAGCTTTAAACAAGGTTGGATTTCCCCAACTGGAGATAAAATCCGAAATTGACCCTGTCCAGGCGCTTAAGCCTTGCACTTCGGTGAAAAAAAATGTGGCCAATCCCCCGACCAATAACCCTGGCAGGGCAAAGTCCATCCAACCTGATTGGCCGGTTGACTTCTCCTTTCTCAGTAGATCCAGTCTCTCCTGGATATATATCCCGGGCTGAAGAAATCCCCAGCGGGTGCAGATCAGGATTGTGATCCCGAAACCTATCACACCTAACCACAGAGCAGGACCGGAAAGCAGCCCCAGCAAGAGCAGGAAAAAAGTCCAGGGCAGCTTCCGGGCCTGAAAAGCAGCCAGAGCCAAAAACAAAAATACCAAGGCGGGTAAGGGGCTGCCAACCAGCCTGGAGGAAGCTAACAGGGCGGGATCGAGTGCCACCCCCACTGCCAGCAGCAGGGCAGGCACCCGGCCAATCGGTTCCCGCAGCAAGTAGACTGCCAGGATCAATAAAGTGCCGCCGACTGCCGGCCACAATCTAGCCAGGAATACTCCGCTTCCGAAGATCGTAAATAGACCTTCGGTAAGGGAGAGATATAAGACCTGTGATCCAATTGCCAGAACCTCTCCATTTCCAAGCCGCCAGGCTTGAAGGGCCAACGATGCCTCAGAATCCAGCAGGGGCGTGTTTCCCAGTAAAATCAACCTGATTACCAGGGCCAGGAAAAAGATCAGGGCATACAAATAGAATTCGTTTGTGAGTCGATTCTGATTCTTCATAGGGGTCTACCCGATTATCTCAAATTTATTCAATAATTTATTCCAACCGATCTGGCACTTCAAAGATCAGCAAATTATCATTGCGGAAAACCAGATTTAGATTCTGGATGAACTTCTCTACCTGCAGACCGTTAGGACAGAAATCACTGCCTTCCAAATAGGTTGAATATTCGAGATCGCCGACCACAACGTAGCGGACCTCAAATTCCTCGAGGATTGAACTAGCATAATTCCAATTAGGTGTGCAGTAGAGGGTGGCAATTTTTTCCTTTCGAGGCCAAACCAGACTTCCATCTCCCCGCCACTGGACCTCGTGAAAATCCCAACCCAGCACTGTGGGACTGCCGCTGTAGGTCGCCATCCGGCCGTGGGCAGAATAGCTGCCTCCAACAGCTTCAGCTATCACTCCCAGGGGTGCTTCGCGGAGCCAGGCGGCACCTTCGGAGTCCGTGGAAGGATAAAGATATTCTCCATCCAGGGTCATTCCTTCATCTCTGCTGAATTGATTGGTTTTAGCCTGGATCCCCAGCACAGGATAAAACAGCCCCAGGAACAGGGATATGATCATTAATCCTGCAGCCAGGTAGCCAGCAGCTGTTCTGGCTGATCTTACCATCACGACTGTCCCATAGGCAGCGGCAATGCTCCACATCAACCAGGCCTGGTAATAGAACTTAAAAATGGTGTTGATCCGGTAGCCAAACAGGTCTCGCAGGAAAAAGAATTCCGGCACCAGGGTCAGGATCATACCACCCAGGATCAAGATCAAGATGAATTGATCTGCGTAGGAGCCTTCTTCAGTTTCCTGATCTCCCTTCTTTTTCTGAAAAAGGGATCCCAGTGCCAGTGCAGAGAGGAAAAATAAGGTTACCAGGGTGCCGGGAACAGTGATCCGGCGCAGCAAACCTTCTGCCATCACCTGGTTCAGGTTTGTACCTCCCACGGATCCCAGGAACAGATTGGTCAGTGCCTCCCGGGAAGATATTGGCAGCCAACTGATCCCATAAACGATGGTCAACATCAAGATCAACAAACCCATCACCAGGATGCTGGTCAGGGAAAAACCTGTCTTCAGGTTGCGCTGCTGGGGATTATTAACTATTTGGGCAATAACCCAGCAAAAGATCGGGACCAACAAGGGGCCAAACATAACCCAGAACTGGGCTCCCCGGGTGATGTAGACCACATTGGGTATGATCCCTCCAGCCTGGGAGGCAAAACCCAGATACCAGGGTAGATACAGCACTCCCCCGCTGATCCCCAGGGCAGCTCCCAAATAAAGGATATCCTTAAGGACTATTGAAGCCTGCCAGCCGGAATGCTCCCGAGCATTCTTGATGGCATAAACCCCTGCCAGGATGCCAACATACATGGGGAAGTTCCAGGTATTCAGGAATGCCATACCTCCGGCCATCCAGGCCAGCGCAATAAAAAATCCCGGAGATAGATCAAGGGGAATGAGTTTCAGCCAGCGAAAGGTCTTCTGCCGGGGTTGGATGAGCAAGGCCAGTGAAAAAACCAGGATCAGAAATACAAAGGGCAGGGAGAGCACATGGGGATGCAGGTCCCCCAGCAGGAATGAAAAAAATGGGAATTCGCTGATGACCTCTTTTCCAAATCCGGAAAAATCATAATCCTGAATGACCCGGGAAGCTCTCCACCACCACCAATGGCCGAATGAATCTCCCGTGGGAGGGTTCACCAGGTCCTGAATATCCAGCCAGCGCCAGAACGAGGATCTAGTTCCATTCCAAAAAGCGCCCAGGGAGTGTAAATAGTGTAGAAATCCCTCCCAATTGCTGATGATCAGGGTGAAAAAAGGTCCCAATAACGCCGGCAGCAATTGAGATCTGGCACTCCGCCGGGATATTTTTAGCAGATTATACAGCAGCCCATAGGATCCCAGGGCGGAAAGTGCAAATATCAGCGCAACACCCAGATTAAAAGCAACACTGCCGAGAGTCCCAGCCAGCTTGGCCAGCATCCCAATCAGAATATATCCGAAATAATAATAGGATATGGCATAACCAGAAAGCCAGGGATCATTGGGTGGAAAGGATTCTGACCGTAATATACTATTGATGAATGCCAGTTCCATGGGTTTTTCTGTCCCGAGGATCTCAGGATTCAGGGAGCGTACCAGAGCCCACCCCCCAAAACAAACCAGGAAGATGCTTTCCACAGATAGGATCAAATTTCGATTCTCCTTGATCCAGCTGCCAAGCTTCTCCCTGCCATCAGCTCTCATCAACAGGCTTGCCAATCCAGCGATCAAAACCAAGCTAAAAAGCAGGCCCGAAAGGCTGTTGGCCGTCAATCCCAAGCGGCCGAATAACCAATAGCAATAGCCCCACAGCAGCAGACCAAAGATCTTTGTGATGCTGAAACCCCGATCAGGCAGATCAGGGACCAGCCTGAAAACGATGGGGAAGACCATCCAGCCCAGCACGCTGACGATCAAATACCAGAAAATCAAATCCAGCATATCTGCCTCTTCGGCTTAATCATATTCCAGCAGGGATTCAAATATAGTTGTATCCTGATCTTGATAGACTGTTTTCCAGTAGATCCCCTCTCCTGCCCAAAACTTGGCGATGCCCTGGGGATCATAATTCGCCTTTTCGAGCTGACCCAGGACAATATAGCTAACCTGATATTTCTCGAGGAATTCCCGGGCGTTGTCCAGGTCCGCCAGATCATAAAACAAATTGACATCCTCAACCCGCGAGAAGACCCAATCATGGGGAACCAGGGTTCGCTGCTGTCTTTGATGCCAATTCCACCCCACCACTCCAGGTAAACCAGTATAGACAGTGTAGCGGGTTGCCCAATGGTACTCAACCTGATTGGCCTCAACAATCACCGGGGATCCCTGGATATTATCCTGCATCCAGCGAATGGCCTGATAATCCTGGGATAGATCCAGGCTGGTATCAAGGTCATTATAAACAGCGGTCTTCATAAATGCCATGCCGTCCAGGGTTATGGGCGCATCCTGGGACATGCGGTCTTTGATCTTGGCAACCCCTCCCAGCAATGGATACAATGCGGCACTAATCACCAGGATGGAAAATGCTGTTTGCCAGACCCCCTTAAGAGAGGGTTTCCAGCCTCGTAATTCATCCACCAGCCAGCAAAGGCTGGCAGCTGAACTGACAGCAAACAAGGTCCAAGCTTCGAGGTAAAACTTAAAGACGGTGTTCATCCGACCTATATCACCTTCCACATAGATCAGTTCAACCATCAAGGTGATCGCCAGACCGGTGCCGATCAAGAAAAACACCAGGGATTTCGCCAGGGGCTGTCCAGGCCGGAAAATCAGGATGCCGGCCCAGACCATCAGCGGCAGAACGATCCAGATGATATGGACTCCACCCCCCAGCAGGGCAAAATCACCCAATAAAACCTTATTCTCAAGACTAACACCCTGACTGACGATGATCACACCCAGCAGCAAAAAACCAGCCAGGAGCAGTTCGCGATATTTGGTTAATTTATTCAGGGCTGAGACGGGAGTTTTTGCCATCCAGTCGATGGTTTCGAAGATCATCCAGGTCAGGATCACAAACAGGAACAGTCCCCAATGTACCAGGAAATCATTCAGGGGAGTATGACTCCCGTACCAGGCTTTAATGCTTGTATAACCCTGGCCGTACCAGTTTAAATAGGGTTGGAAAGTCAAATTGGCAAAAACCAGGAAAACCAGGATCCTGATCATTGACCCCGCGGCAGTATTTTTATCAGACCGATAATCCTGCCAGCCAGCAAACAGCAGGCCAGCCACACCCAGAGCCAGATATGGATAAAAATCCCAGGTATTGGTTGGTCTTAAAGAGCCCACGATCAGGGCTCCAAAGAGCGGTCCTACCAGGAGCTTAAGGAAACCCGGAGAATCCTGGGTTTTGGCCTGGCTGGAAAAGACCAGGGAGATGATCCAGGCCAGCGCCAGCACAGTTATTGGCAGCGCGATAAAATGGGCATGCAGGTCTCCGTACAAAAAGGTGAAAAAGGGGAATTCCGTGATCGGTCCGCCATGCTCTCCCCCAATTGCCCGGCTTGGATTCCAATACCATTCATCCAGACGGTAGTGCAGGGATTTGGTCTCAACCAACCTGACCAGACCTAAAAGAGTCCACTTTACGCGTTGGAAAAAATTTCCCTCCAGGACATTCACCCCGGCCGATGCCAGGCGCTGGATTCCCTGGAAGATCATCCTCAGGATGCCAAGGTTGCCAAATATCAGCAGTCCCAACACCCCGGCTCCACCCGCCAGGTAGGATAATTCACTCCTGCTCTGGGATCCTGGGCCCCGCACCAGATTCCAGGTTATGGAGAAAGCACCCAGACCCAGCATCATAAAAAGTGTCGGCAGGATCAGGTTATATGCCAGGGCAGGAACAATGCCCAGCAATTTCACCAGCAGTCCTACAAACACAAATCCGAAGTAATAATAGTTGATATAACCACCAGCAAACCAGGGATCATAGGGGGGGAAGGTGGTGCTTTTCAGCACGGCATTGAAATAAGAGAAATCCATGGGTTTCTCTCCACCTTTCCAGGGGTGCCACAGATCAGGATTGCCGCTTCTGATCAGGATCGCTGCGATGAATAATCCCAACGCCAACGCCTCAATGATCAGATAATATTTGCGATTGGTTTTCCAATCCTCTGCGATAGAGTCCCGCTGCAAATAGAAAGTATAGAGTCCAAACAGCAGCAGCCCTAAAAAGACGGCTAATAATGTATTCCTGACCACAGGCAGGCCCATCGATCCCCCCAGCCAGGAGAGATAGGAAAACAGCAGTAATCCAAATATCCTGGCCACCGGATAGCCAGAGTCATTCAGGCCCCCGAGTAATTTCCTGAGCAGGGGGTAAACCAGCAGTCCCAGCAGGAAAATTGCCAGGTACCAGACCAGGGCAGCCCCCAATTGGCTGCTGTTGATCAACCCGGCAGGGTTGAAGAAATCACTCCAGGTTCCTCCCTCCCGCTGGGTCACCAGCCTGTCCAGGGGCAGCATAAGATCCCCGGGTTGGCTATCGGCTTGTTTCGGTGTGATACGGATCACTTTGTTGAGATCCACACTCTTGAGTAATCCAGCCACCTCAGCCAGTTTAAAATCCCCAGCTTTTTTGAAAACAAAGACCTTGGGATGATCATAGACCGTAAAGGCTTCTTCGGATGGCTGGTCGTTGATCTCAAATCGTCCCCAATGGGGGCTGGATTGAAAGACCTCTATCAATTCAAAACCGAGGTTTCCCAGGTAATCACCCGGGAGGGCCTGGTTATAACAGGCTTCAATAGTCAGCTCCAAGGGACACCCCATCAGCTCCCGGTAATATTTTGTCGTCAGGGGGTAACGCTCTGGTACACGGGTGGTGGTGGCCCACTGGCGGCTGGAGGTGATCAGGATATAGTCGGCCTGGTCCAGGGTGGTCAGGAACCGATCCAATTTTTCAGGATTATCATCCCAATACAGCTCAAAATTCAATCCTCCCTGATAGATCCCACCAAAGGGATCATAACCGTACATCCGGAGGGGCAGACCATCATCCCAGGAGCTTTCATTGGCGATTCCTGCTCCGCGGATGCTGACCGCAGCCACAGGATCCAGAACAGCGATTTGAAGCTGATAGATCTCCCCTTTGGTTAATACGATTGGATCTGTGAGCTTCAAACTTAGTTCGGTGGGTCCAGATGAGAATTCAACCTGTTGATCCATCTTCAGGATCAAGGTCCCATTTTGGTCATGAATACTGATGGACAGGATGAATGGATCGGGAGATGGAACCTGGTTGGTGACCTCCGGCAGGTAGATCTCATCCAGCGAACCGCCATATTTGGCTTCAAAACTGACCAGCCAGGCTGAATTCTCCCGGATCAAATGTCCTTCCGGATAAGTTAATAACTGCTGGCGTTTGCCATCTTCGGTTTCGATCCGCAAATTGGCTGGACCGGGAATGTTCTGCAAGATCCAGGTGCTGGCAGCCACCCTGGGATGGGGTTCAGTATAGATGTTTGAAAAAGCGTAGGCCCAGGTTGCAGTCAAGACCAACCCCACCAGGCCGGCAGCGATCACCAACCCCCGGAACAAACCACCCAGCGGGCGCTTTTGCGGTTGGTCCGGATCCTCCCGGACCTGATTCCAAAGGGTGAATAATAACCAGGCTGCGAATATTCCCATCAACGGGTAGATTGGCAGCTGATAGCGCATGGTGCTGTTCCACTGCAGAGACTGCCAGGTAAAATAGAAAGCTGTCCAACCCCAAATTACCAGGTCCGGGGTCCAGGATCTTCGAGCGTAGATCCGCCAGGCCAGATAAATAAAACCAGACCATGCCAGAATACCGTAGGGGATCCCCAATCCCCAGATCACCATATTCTGAAGTGAGAACCAGACAGGGCGCCTGGCCCATTGCAAAGCGGGAGGAAAATCAACGTCCCCCGAGGTTTGCCCCCTGAGGGACCTCAAGCCATTGACCCAGTTTTCATTCAAACCGATTTGAAAAAAGCCCGGTCCTTCAAAAGCATAGGGTTGAAAAATCCTGAAAGTGATCAAACTGGCAAAAGCGGCTAAAACCAGGAATAAGGCGATCCTGGGAGCCAACAGGCTCTTATTTTCATCCGAGTATTTAGTCCAATGGATCAGGGCAGCCAGGGGGAGAGTGAATGCTACTGGCGCAGCATTGATCTTTGATGCCACAGCCATACCCAGGGCGATGCCAAATAACAAATAGGAGCTGAGGGGGATCTTTTCTTCCCGGGCTGTCGCCACCTCAACGGCAAAATAGACCGCCAGCAGCGTAAAAAATGTTGCAAAGGTATCCACAGTAAAGAAGTGAGCCTGCTGGATCTGCAAAACGGCAAATGCCGAGAAGGCTGCTCCCAGCAGACCGATTTTTCGGTTATAAAGCCGGGCTCCGATAAAAAACACAGTCACAACGGAGAGCAGGTCCATAAAAGCAGAGAGCATGCGGCCCACCAGATAGATACTGCCGTATCCTGTGGACCCCAACCATTCCGCCAGGTATCGAACCATAAAGATCGGCAGGGTACCGTAGACGTAAAATCCATGACCCTGATTATTGGGATTTAAGGTTGAGATCGTGGTGTCAAAATACTCCCCCAGGCCGGAAACAGGCACCAGGCTGGATTCCACCATGGTCAGGAATCGCTCATCTGGATGCAAATGCTGTTCAGCATCCCAATCCAGGCCAACAAAGCGCAAATAGCTGCCAGCCGCCAGGATCAGGACCAGCAATACCAATGTCAGCCAGCGAGGGAGGTCATTTCCTTGAGTATTATTCATATATATTCAACCGACGGTATCTACTCCAGCACATAATAAAGCATAAAATCCCGCCCTTCAACCGCAGACTGAAACCTGTCAATAATCCCATCTGGATAAAGTTCCTGGAGGACCTGAACAGCTTCCTGATCTTCTGGTTTGTAGATGAAGAGCTTGGGTGGCGGGGCATATTTTGTGGCATGGAGGTCCTTAGGCCAGAGAGCAAAATCCTTCGACTTCACCCGTGGCCTGGATCCCAACCAATCTGGTATCCACCCAATGGGGAAAAGGAACCACCCAGGCTTGATTTTCATCACCAATGCTGTCAGAAAATTGGCGGATCACCGCACCGATTTCCGATGTATTCCAGGACCGATCTCTAAATTGCTGGTAATAATCCTCAAATACCAGCCGGTAATTGATTTGCAGGCTGATCAGGGCTGCCAGGGTCAAGACCCCATAGGAAGCCCATTTCCCCCATCTGGCCGGCAAGGAGGATTTTAAGTTTTGCAGGATATTCTCGGCAGCCAGGGCAACGATCAGGAATACGGGAACCAGGGCACCACTAGACCTATTCAGGGATGGGTTTTCATCCGGGAATGCGATCGATAAAATTGAGGGCAACAATAGCACCGGAATGATCAGCAGCAGGGTCAGGTCCATCCAGTGGCGGTGCTTAACATAACGGATCACCAGCAGCAGCACTCCCAGGCTGAATAATGCAGCAGAGACCACTCCCAGGGCGGGACGGCCGGGCACCGAGTGGACCCAGATCTGACCGTTATCCCACTGGAACATGATCAAGGATCTCCAAAGATTGGATAAGAAGATCTGTCCCACGGATCCTGGAATGGCCTGCTCCGTGTCAGACATACGGGTTTGCATTCGATAAGAGAATTGATCATAGTTCGAGAGGGCATATCGCCCCAACGGCAGGAAAATGATCAGCGAGATCAAACCCACCAGGACCAGGGCTGTGATTGCCAGGCGGCGGTTCTCTTTAGATCTGGTATGCAGGAAATAGATCAGGAGGACCAGGATCACAGCAAAAGGCACAATCCGGAACGGACTGTAACCGTGCAGTCCAAGGCCCAGGAATATCCCCGCAAAGAGGAAATCATTCCAGCTTTTCCTCTTCAGTCCCCGGATCAAAAAATACAGGGTAGGGGCCACAAAGGCCGGATACAAAGCGAACCTCAGGGCAACCCTGGCGATAACATTCGGCCAATAGGCGATCCCGGCGAAAAACATCGCCATCAAACCGACCTCTCTGTTTTTGATCTCCTTTCCAAGCAGATAAATAAACGGCAGAGATAACAGGCCCGCCAGGCAGGTGCCGATCTTCAGGCTGGTAAAGGAAATTGCAGTTCCAAATACCCGGGCTGCCGCAGCTGTGAGATACATCTGGAATGCTTCCCGACCAGTATTGCGGGGGAAGAAGATAAAATAATTACCGTTTAATACATCCGTCACATCGGTTAGTTTTTCTGCATGATCGCTGAACATCTCAGGCGGGACCTGGTTCAGCAAGTAGAAACGGTAGAATGCGCTTATTAAGAAAACCAGGCCTACCAGCATCATCCAGGGAGTGATCCTAAAACCAGCCTGCCAGAAATTGGCCCAGGCAGTTTGGAACTTTTTTCCCCAATTCTCCGGCACCCAAAGAGATCCCCAGATCAAAGCCAGGCCACTGATCCAGAGAATCAGGTTTACCCCATTAAATAAATTACCCAGGAAAAACAGGAATGCCAGGACAGATAGAACCGTTCCAATCAGAAATTGGATCCACCGGAATGAAAATTCTCCCGCTTCTCCCTGATCTTCCTGGAGAGCTTCAACCTCCCAATTCCGGAAGAAAACCAAGAGCAGTAAACCCAGCCCGGCAGCACCATAAAAGATCGCAACCAGGAGGGGCGAACGACTTTCTGGTTCGCTGAAGATCTGGGCAGTGATTGCAAAAACAACTGGCAGCAGGAAAAGTATGCTCCGCCAGATCCAACTGCCGGGTTGTTTTTGATCAGGTCCAGAACTTGCCAGCAGGGGGCTTTCCTCGGATGGCGGAATCGTGACTGTGGGTTCCCTCCAAAATTGGAGTTTTTCTATTAAATAATCCAGGACGCTGGGTTCTTCCATAATATTCAAACCATCTGACTAGTTTTAGCCCTGATAGCGGGTGATATAAAATGAATATACCCCATTTTCAGCCTTGGGATCCTGTTTATAGTAGGGCCTGACCAACAAATCCGTGAAGAATAAATTCCACTTTTGGGGAGCTAGTATCCATTTATCAAAGAGGGTTTTACTGAGCCAGGAAGGAAGGCCAAAATAATGGCCCCATTCCAGCACCTGGAGAGCCCGGGGTGAAAAATAGTCCCAGTTATCTTCGATCGTAAAACCATATTGACTCAATCTGCTCTGCCAGACATCGAACGGATCACACTGATAATGCCTGGAAATGCGGTTAAAGAAACCCCGATAATGATCAGCCAGGGTTGGAATCCTGATCTTATCGAGCCAGCGGCTGATCGAGAGGGAATCCAGAAATCGGTGATTCGGAACACAAAAAACAAAAGCTGCTCCGGGCTTGAGCACCCGGGCGGTGTCTTTGATCACCGGGTCCAAATTGGCTATATGCTCCAGGACCGAGTTGCTGACCGCGCTGGAAAAATAGTCCCGCGGGAAGGGCATTTGATCACCGGCAGCACAAATCAAATATTGGTACACATTCCGACCTGAGGCCTCTTTCAGGGGTCCCCACCAGGGATCCAGTCCGATCTGGATTGGATGGTCAAATGCCAGGGATGCAAAATGCCCATCTCCGCAGCCCAGATCGAGAATTGGACCAGGCAGATCGATATCCACATAAAAACGGGCTTCGACAGCCCTTAATAAGGCCCGGAAATATGGCAGATCCCGCAAATGTAAATCGAGGAAATCCTTCAATTTATTTCCCCCCCAGTTCGTGGTAGATCTCCAGGTAGGCCGCTGCATTTACCCGGGGGTCAAATTGCTTTTCAACTTCCCGGGGGTTGCCCTGATATTTGACCGGGTTGGAGATGACCTGGATGACGGCGCTGGCAAGGGCTTCGCTATCCCCGATCGGGACAACCTCACCCATCCCTGTCAAGCGGGGCGGCACCCGGACACCCGGCAAATTGGAGGCGATTGTGGGAGTTCCCAGGATCATCGCCTCGATCTGTACCAGGCCAAAAGTTTCCGTTGAGTTAAGGCTGGGCACTAGCAGCACATCCAGGTTGCTGTAGAACAGGGACATTTCGGAAGGATCCAGGACTCCCAGAAATACCCACTGACCACTTTCCTGGTAGGTTTGGATCCGGGGTTGAAGTTTTTCAAAATATGCTTTTTCGCCCAGCACATCCTGGTATTGTCCGGCATATAAAACAGTAGTCCTTGGATACTTTTCCCTGATCAGGGGAAGGGCATTCAGCAGGATCTCAATCCCTTTTTCTGAGGCCAGGCGGGTCGCCATCCCTATAACAGGAGAAAAACCCTCCGGATTATAACGTTGTTGGAAAGATTTCACAGCCTCAGGTGTCGATTTAGGCATCACAACCGGGGGAAGGATCACCCGGACCTTTTTAGAAAAACGCCGCAGATAGGGAGAATGGGATGCAAAATCTTCAGTATAGGCCCCTATCCTGTCTGCCAGCATTCCAGCCAGGTAGTTCATCAGATGCACAGTTCTATTGATGATCCAGTTAAAAATGCCGGAAGGAAGCTGGAGGTCACAGTGGTATGTGATCAGGGTTGGTTTGGCCAGGATTCGGCCTCGGAGGGCTACTCCGGCTGCGTCAAATTGGGGCAGATGGAGGTGGACAATATCATGCTCCCGAACCAATTTCCAGGCCAGCCAGCCAAAGGAGGGCATGATCACTCCCTTGCTGATCCGGAACAGGACTGGGGCCCTGATGATCCGCACTCCTTCCTGGACTTCTTCCCTAGCAAGGCCTGGTTCATATTGAGAGGTCAGCACGGTGACTTCGTGGCCCAGATCCACCAGGGATTTGGCCAGCCGCTCAACATAAATCGTGAGTCCGCTGGTATGAGGTCTGTAATAGGTTAGAACGGTTAATATCTTCATTCCCGGCCGTCCTTCATTTGAATAGCTGGACCGCTCGACTACAGTCCTAGAATGAATCCCGGTTGTCACGAACCCAATCAAAAAGCCTGTTAATCCCGCTCGGGACATCCATTTCAGGGACCCAACCCAAATCATTCTGAGCTTTCTGAATATCAGCCACAAAAACTCGCTGATCTCCCGGACGCCAGCCTTCCCGGGTCACGGGGATCTTCTGGCCTAATTCTTTTTCCAGCAACGGTCCAAATTCCTTCCAGATCGAGATGGTATTCTTCGGACCACCTCCAATATTATAGATCTGTCCTGCAGCCCGATCGATATTGGCAGCTGCCAGATCATAGGCAGCCAGCAAATCATCGATGTAAAGCAGATCCCGGACTTGTTTGCCATCCCCATAAATTGTGATCGGTTTTCCCGTTACGGCAGCGATCACAAACCAGGCCACCCAACCCTGATCCTCGATCCCATATTGATGCGGTCCGTAAATACAGCTCTGGCGAAATACTACTGTGGGCACACCAAAGATCCGATGATAATCCCGGACATACTGGTCTCCGGCCCCTTTGGAGCATCCATAAGGGGAGTGAAAATCCAGAGTTTGAGATTCGGGCACCCCCAGGGGATGATCCGGGAAATAATAACTGGTTTCTCCCTCGGCAACCGGAATATCTTCCAGATCACCATAAACCTTATTGGTTGAAGAATAGAACACAGGAGGTTTTTGGGATGCCTTCCTGGCAGCTTCGAGCACATTTAAAGTACCCAGGGCATTGATCTCAAAATCTGTTCTGGGGTCGATCACCGAACTGGTAACTGCTACCTGGGCAGCCAGGTGGAGTATCAGTCCAGCTGATTCCGCTGCTGCGACAACAGCATCCTGGTCCCGGACATCCCCAATAATCAGTTCAAAAGCCTGCTCCCCAAATGTTTCTTTAAGCCAGTCAATATTACCGGGCGTTCCCGCCCGGGAGAGATTATCGAAAATGGTCACTTGATCCCCTCTATTAAGCAGCCGGGCCGCATAGTTTATTCCGATAAATCCTGCCCCACCAGTGATCAATGTTTTTTTAGTCATAATTCAAGTTCCCTTTTTTCTTGCCTCAGCTTCCAGATATCTTTAAGTGCAAATCCTTCTCGAACGAGTCCATAGGAACCTACTAATGTGGTGACCAATACGCTGGTCACATGACTGGCAAGGGCATAGGCGAAGGCTATAGACTGGTTTACGCCAAAAGCGGATAAGGCCGCAGTCAAACTGGCCTCGTATATTCCAATATTGCCTGGAGATGACGGGATGGATATACCCAGCGCCAATCCGCCCAATGAAAAGGCAGTCCAGATCAATTTTGCTTCGGGGATAAAAGCCCGCAGCAGGATATATTGAGTAAAAAGGGCAATTATCCAGCTGGCAAACATCAGAAGGAATACCTTTGCCAATCTTCGGGGGTCAGTCAGTATTCTCAAGCTTTCAAGCACCGCATTGGCCAAATTCAGCAATCTCCCCTTAAGTCGGGGCTTGATCAGGGAGGAGTTTTCGACTCCCCGGAGGATTTTTTGATGATTCCTGGCTATCAGGTAGAGCAGGATCAGCCCTAAAATGATCAATCCCGCAAACAGATAAGCAAGCGTTTTCCCCTGGGAAAAACCCGCCGCAAAGGGGAGCCCAATAAAAAAGAGGCTGAGAGCAAAACCTATATCAAAGATCCTTTCCAGCAGAATGGTCGGAAAGGCTTCCCAGAAGGATAATCCAGCCGGAAGCAGCAAAAAAGCCCTGGCAATTTCCCCGATCCTGAAGGGCAGCACAGTATTGACAAAATAGCCGGCATTGATGATCAAAAATGATCGCGGGAGAGAGATCCTCTCCTTTAGAATGATGCGCCAGGCTGCTGCCCGGGTTAATAATGAGATCACCAGCAGCAAAAGAACAGGAAGGATCACTACGGGGTTGATCTGTTTGAAGCTGTTAAGGACCTCACGTCCATCGACTAAACCGATCAGTGCCAGCAGAGCAGCCAGGCTGATCAGGATACCCAGGATCAATCGGATCTGAGATCTCTCCAGCGTCAAATTAATCGTCCTCCAAACGCAAAACTGCCATAAATGCTTTTTGGGGAATATCGACGTTTCCAATCCTTTTTAATCGTTTCCGGCCCTGTTTTTGGTTTTCCAGTAATTTTCTCTTGCGGGTCACATCACCTCCGTATAATTTCGCTGTGACGTCCTTCCGAAGAGCCTTGATAGTGGTTCTGGCTATAATTTTACCCCCAGCTGAGGCCTGAATGGGAACAGCAAAATGCTGCTGGGGGATGATGTCCTTCAAGCGAGTGACCAGGATATTGCCCTTCCTGTAGGCCCTGTCGCGATGAATGATCGAAGCCATCCCGTCTACCGCTTCCCCATTCACCAATATATCCAGCTTCACCAGGTCCTCTGAGCGGTACTCAGCAAAGGAGTAGTCCATCGAGGCATATCCCCGGGAGACAGATTTTAAATAGTCAAAGAAATCCACGATCAGCTCTGAAAGGGGGATTTGAAAATTCAATTGAACCCGATCAGGTGAAGGATAATCCTGGCTGACATACATTCCCCTCCGGTTAGTAACCAATTCCATCACCGGACCGAAATATTCCAGGGGAAGAAAGACCTGCAGGTTCATCCAGGGCTCTTTGATCGCCCCCAGCTGGTTATTATCAGGCAGATCCGCTGGTGATGCGATCTCGATCGTCCTACCATCCTTCAGCACAACCTGGTATTTCACAGATGGGGCCGTGGCAATGATATCCAGATTATATTCCCGTTCCAACCTTTCCTGGATGATTTCCATGTGGAACATACCCAGAAATCCACAGCGGAAGCCCAGATTAAGGGCCTGGGATGATTCCGGCTCGAAGACCAGGGCAGCGTCATTCAACTGAAGTTTTTCAAGGGCATCACGCAGGTTGCTGTAATCTTCATTCACTATCGGGAAAAATCCAGCAAAAACCATCGGTTTGGCCTGTTTATATCCCGGCAGGGCCTGGGTTGCAGGAGCAGAGGCCGAAGTGATCGTATCTCCCACCCGGCATTCATGGACCGACTTTAAACCGGTTGCGATATACCCAACCTCTCCAGGGTAAAGCACGTCTACCGGTTTCATACCAGGAGAGAACACTCCCACCTCAAAAGGCTCCAGGTCCTTACCCGCCACCATCAGACGGAGCTTTTCACCGGGATTGATCTTGCCGTCAAAAACCCTGATATAGGCGATTACCCCTTTATAGGAGTTGTAATGGGAATCAAAAATCAATGCCCTTAATGGTGATCCAGCTTGAACGCTGGGAGGGGGGACATCGCGGATGATCCGCTCCAGAACCGGTTGAATATTTTCGCCAGCTTTGGCCGAGATCCTCAGGATCGAATCCGGAGGAGTTCCCAGCAGAGCGCTGATCTGCTCGGCAATTTCATCAGGCCTGGCAGCTGGAAGGTCGATTTTGTTGATGATTGGAATGATCTCCAGGTCAGCTTCCAAAGCAGCATACATATTGGCCAGGGTTTGAGCTTCCATGCCCTGAGCGGCATCAACAACCAGCAAGGCACCCTCGCAGGCTTCCAGAGCCCGGGATACCTCATACCCAAAATCAACATGCCCGGGAGTATCAATCAAATTCAGTTCATACTCCAGGCCATCCTGGGCAGTGTATTTCATCTGAACTGCTGATGCTTTGATCGTGACGCCTTTCTCGCGTTCCAGGTCCATATTATCCAGCACCTGGTCCGCCATATCCCGGTCCGATACTGTACCGGTGATCTGAAGCAAGCGGTCAGCCAGGGTGGATTTCCCATGATCAATATGGGCAATGATCGAAAAGTTACGGATTTTTTTGATGTCCATTTGCAGGGCTTAGTATACCTGATGGATTTTCTCTGAACAGGTCTAGGATTCCAATTGGCTGAAATTACTTTACCCGGATGAATAGATACATGACCAGCATCAGCAGACCGATCAGGCCAACTCCCGGGCCTACCCCCAGGTTATCCGCCAGGAGTCCGAGCAAGGGAGCCAGCAGGGCTGAAAGTATCGACGTCAGCTGGGCTTCAGCGGAGAGCCCTGAAGCCATAACCCTGGAGGAGATCTGGTCGCTGATCAGTCCAACATTGATCGGGCGGCGGAGGTTGTCAAGCACGAAGACCAGGATAAAACAGATCACCCCGATCCATGGGATGGAGAGCGAGGTTGCTGTGCCTGATATCACCAGCAGCAAACCCCCGGCCAGGAAAGTCAAATTCACTGCCTCCGATTTCCTTGCGAACCTTGAGCTGAAGATATAGGCCCGGCGGGATGCCAGGCTGGTAAGTAGGTAGATCCCAAAATAAACCAGGCCGATCACCAGGGCTTCCCGGGCTGTGCCTTCAAATTTTCCGAAGATCGCCAGGGATAACGCCAGGGCCGCCAGGATCGGCTGGAGGTAATCCTTGGTTGATTTATAGAAAGCCGAAAAACTGGCGCTGTTCAACAAGATCCGGATGACTCCCCCATCCTTGAATAATTGGAAAAAACCCTCCATCGTCGATTTCAGCCGGGGCCAGATCTCAGCAGGCTTCACTCCCGGTATCTCCCCATCCAATTCAGCCGGATAGCTGGCTACATTGATCAGGTCTAATACGTACGGGACCATGGCTGCCAGGAACATCATCCGGTAGCTTCCAGTATAAAAAACCAGCCCGGCTGCAATTAAAGCGTTGAGGGCAGATCCCAGCTGTGATGCGCTCCTGGTCAGGCCGTAGTAAGCAACTTTTAGGTCACTGATTTGATTGATTTTCAGATATTCAAGGATCAAAGCCTTATGGGTTCCGGTGCGGAATGCCTCACCGAAGGCAAAGATGATCATCGCTCCGGACAGGAAAATAAAGTCGTCCAGGAAAAAAAACATCCCGAAGGAGATCAAATAAGATACAAAAGCGCTGACCATCGCCCGCCGCCTTCCAAAGGCGTCAGCGGCTATGCCCGTAGGGATCTCAAGCAAATTGGTGGCCAAATCCCTGATGGAGTACAGAATGCCGATCTGCAGGAATGACAAACCATAAGATCGAAATATCAACAGGATAAAAGGTTCAAAGAATCTGAGGTTTTTCAGGAATCCGTAGAACGAAAACCTGTAAAACATTTTGTCTTTTTGGATCTGCATATCTATTTTTCCCGGAGGGGATGAAATATCAGAATAAACCCTCTAATAAGGTTTGGATATGATCGGGATCCTCAGACCTGATCGGATAACCCAACCAGGCTAAAAATTCGCTGTTCCCCTCCGGTCCCAGAAGAGGGGAGCGGAGCAATCCTCTGCCCTGATATCCAATCCCGGCGGCAAAATCAAGGATTTCCTGAAGGACCCGTTTATGGATCTCGGGGTCGCGGATAACACCTGAACCCCGGGCTGATTCATCCCGGGTAGCCTCAAATTGGGGTTTGACCAACAGCACTGCTTGTCCTCCCCTGGGGCCATACCAACCTGCAGCTGCCGGAAGGATCTTCTTCAGGGAGATAAAAGAAACATCGATTGTCAAAAAATCTATCGGTTCCGGCAGCGTGGTTAATGATCGGGCGTTAGTCCGCTCGAGCAGGGTGACCCGGGGATCATTGCGCAAACCCCATTCGATGATGCCATAGCCAACATCAACGGCAATAACCTTGGATGCACCTCCTTGCAGGAGGCAATCAGTGAAACCACCTGTTGAGGCACCTATGTCAGCACAGATCAGCTGATCGACTGAAATCGAAAAATGCTCCAGGGCTGCTTGCAGCTTCTCTCCACCCCGGGAGACAAAAGGAGGGGATGGTTTTATCCGCAGCAGATCGGGGTCAATGATCATCTGGGATGGCTGGAAGACCGGCTGGTTGTCGTAGAGGATCATGCCTCCGATCACCAAACGCCTGGCGCTCTCCAGGTCTGGTGCCAGATCCTGCTCAACCAGGGATTGATCGACGCGGATTTTGTTTGCCATAGGATTATTTTAACATGCCAATCAGGCTGGTCATTGGGCAGAACCTCAAACCTACCCCGGCTCTTTAAATCATGCTATCATTTTATTATGCTAAAGTCCCTGCTGAAGACCCTGAGGCCCAAACAATGGGCCAAAAACGTTTTTATTTTTACTGCCCTGATATTTGATCGCAAATTGCTCGATCTGCCGGCATTCTCCCGAACCCTGGCCGGAGCGGTTTTATTCAGCCTGATCGCCAGTGCTGTCTATATTTTTAACGATATCGCCGACCTGGAATCAGACCAGCAGCATCCCACCAAAAAACTACGCCCGCTAGCTTCGGGAGAACTCTCCATCCGGGCAGCCTGGATCCTGGGTGTGGGCCTGCTGGTGATCGCCCTTCCCCTGGCATACCTGCTCTCACCGGAATTCTTAATCCTCTGCCTGGTGTATTTCACCCTGAACCTGCTCTATTCGGCAAGATTAAAACACATCCCCCTGATTGACGTCATGGTCCTGGCGTCTTTTTATGTTCTGCGGGTAATTTCAGGGACCACGCTGATCGAGGTAAAAAGGTTTTCACCCTGGTTATATGTGGTGACCACCTTGTTTGCCCTCTTCATAGGTTTGGGCAAACGCCGGGCTGAACTGGTGCTGCAGCTAGACGGCAGCAGCATCAGACCAGTCCTGGAAGGATATTCCATCGGTCTTCTGGACCAATTGATCAATATCGTTTCAGGGACCACCATCGTCGCCTACAGCCTGTACACATTTTCAGCTCCCAATCTGCCTGAGAACCATTCCATGATGTTAACCATCCCCTTTGTTGTTTATGGGATCTTTCGTTACTTATACTTGATCCAGATCGGCGAGGGAGGAGCTCCGGAGGATATCGCACTTTCGGACCGACCGCTGCAAGGGGCAATTCTTCTCTGGTCATTTGGTGTTTTACTGGTCTTCTATCTCTATTAACCATGCCAGCATTCACTGCATCAGCCCCTGGAAAGATCATCTTGTTTGGTGAACATGCCGTGGTTTATGGCCAGCCGGCTATCGCAGTCCCCATCCCCAGCCTGCAAGCCCGGGCTATCATCAGCCCAGACCTGGCCGGTCCTTCCGGCAGGATCCAACTCGATGCACCCGATATCGGCCTGACTGGATTAGCTGAAGACCTTCCCAAAGGTCATCACTTGAGAGCAGCCCTGGATCAGGTCCTGGGAGATCTGCCTGTCCAAAACATACCTGCCTGTCAGATCAGACTTAGCTCCACTATACCCCCTTCCTCAGGTTTAGGATCCGGGACAGCGATCTCGACCTCCCTGATCAGGGCATTCTCCGCTTTTCTGGGCCAACGCCTGTCTGATGAGCAGATATCGGCCATGGTATTCGAGGTTGAGAAAATCCACCACGGCACGCCTTCCGGGATTGATAATTCGGTCATATCATTCCAGAAACCAGTTTATTTTCGACAGGGTGACGGGATCAGGTTTCTGAATATTCCCACTCCCTTCTCCATTTTGGTCATAAACAGCGGCAATGCTGGAGATACCCTGAGAGCTGTGATGGAACTCCGCCAGGCCTGGGAAAATGACCCGGAACCTTATAACAGGATCTTCAAGCAAATTGGCAAGATCAGCGAGTTAGCCCGCCAGCATATTGAGAACGGCAAGATTGTCGAACTCGGTCCATTGATGGATCAGAATCACCAGCTGCTTGTGGATCTGGGTGTCTCTACCCCCAAACTGGATAAGCTTGTAACAGCAGCCAGAGAGGCCGGGGTCCTGGGAGCAAAACTATCTGGGGGAGGATTGGGCGGCCATTTGATCGCCCTGGTTGAGGATCATCCAGGATCGATCCTTGAGGCGTTGATCAATGCGGGAGCCGCCTCGGCGTTTGTATTCCAGGTCGCCGCCAACCCTTGACCACCCCTCAAATAAATCGTAACTATGGGGGCAATTTCTGTGTTTTCGGGTTCAGAAAACACCCCATTCTGCTGTGGTATGATATTGGGGCAAAATGACTTTTATTGGAGGAGTGGGATTCTGATGAATTTTTCTATGTGGCGCAAAGCCTTAAATATTATTCCCAATGTCAGCAAAGAGGAGTGGGATGATCTAGATATCATATCCCGCTGGTTGATCGCCACCCGGGCCGCCGTCCTGGTGACCACCTTCCTATCTGCTGCTCTTGCCGGTATTTTTGCCGCCAGGGTGGGCGCTTTTGACTTCTGGCGCTGGATCCTGGTCGTAGTGGGTCTTTATCTCGCCCACGGGACCAACAATTTCCTGAATGATTACACGGATTTTGTCAGAGGTGTGGATGTGGATAATTATTATCGGGCTCAATATGGTCCCCAGCCCCTGCTGCATGGTTTGATGACCAAAAAAGAGCTGCTCACCTACGCCGCAATTACTGGAGCCATCGCCGCTGCCTGCGGAGTTGTCCTGGGTATCCTGCGCGGGGAACTGACCTGGATCCTGATGGGTCTGGGAGTGATCTTTGTGCTCTTCTATACCTACCCGCTGAAATATATCGCCCTGGGTGAGGTAACGGTTTTTGTGGTTTGGGGACCGCTGATGGTCGCCGGCGGCTACTATGTCATCACCGGCCTGCCCTGGGACTGGAATATCGTCCTGGCCAGTCTGCCCCACGGGGTGGGTGTGACCTCGATGCTGTTTGGAAAACACATCGACAAACTCAAGCAGGATAAGGATCTGAAGATCTATACCCTTCCTGTTGTGCTGGGTGAAACCCTGGCCCGCTGGGTGATGACTGGATTTTTGATCGCGTCCTACCTGCTGGTTCTCTATCTGATCGGGGTCAAGTTCTTTTCCCCGGTGATGTTGCTGGTCTTCCTGGCCATCCCCACCCTGATCGAGATCTGGCCGATCCTCTCCAGCCCCAAGCCGGATGAAAAACCGGAAGGTTTTCCCGATGTTTGGCCGAACTATTATGTCGCTGCCGCTTTCCATCACACCCGCCGATTCGGGGGTTTATTCCTGTTGGCTGTCATCCTTGATACTGCAGTCCGGCTGATCTGGCCAGCTTTTTGGTCCTAGACCGGGATCAATAACTCGGATCCTATAAAACCATTCCGGGGCGGGTTTGCATCCGTCCCGGATTATTCTCTTGACCACCTTCTAAGCCCTGACTACAATACAGTTATGAAATCACCCAAATCTCCCGGTTCCAGGGATGGATTGGTATTCCTGAAATTGGGCGGTTCCCTGATCACTGATAAACATACTCCCAGGACTGCCCGGGGTGATCTAATTCAACGGATCTGCCAGGAAATTTGCCTCAGCCTGGATAAACATCCCGGGATCAGACTGGTCCTGGGCCATGGATCCGGTTCATTTGGCCATTTTTCGGGTAAAAAATATAATACCCGCGAAGGGGTCTCAACACCCGAGGATTGGTTGGGCTTTGCCGAAGTTTGGCATGATGCCCGGACTTTAAACCACCTGGTGATGGAAAACCTCCAGGAAGCAGGGCTGCCGGCGATCGCTTTTCCACCCTCCGCCTCCGTTACTACCAATCAGCGGGTTATCACCAGCTGGGATATTGCTGCGATCGAAACATCCCTTTATCAAGGACTGGTCCCGGTCGTTTATGGAGATGTGGTATTTGATTCAGAGCTGGGGGGTACGATCCTGTCCACTGAGGATCTCTTCCTCCACCTGGCCCGGAGGATGGATCCAGAGATGATCCTGCTGGCAGGCCAAGACCAGGGTGTCTGGGAGGATTTTCCCGATTGTACAAAACTTATTCCCAGCATCACCCCCTCAAATTACCCCCGGCTACTGGAAAAGATCAGCTCCTCCACCGCCCCGGATGTGACAGGGGGTATGGGGGCAAAAGTAAACCAAATGTTGAGGTTGGCAGAGGAAAACCCAGGGCTGAGAATTGAGATATTTTCAGGGAAAGAACCGGGAAATATCAGCCAAGCGCTGTCGGGCATGAGATTAGGCACCAGTATTAACAGATGATTAGAAACCCACCCTGCCATTCCCTAAGGCAAGTTTCAAAATCCCAATCGATTATAATCAGGACCACCATCACAATCACTGAGGAAGAATGAAAATATTATCCAAGAAACAACAGGAATTGCTCACCAGAGAAAGGGAGCTGTTAAACAAACTGCAGCTTTCACTGGTTGAGTATGGGATTCGAGCCGAGGATCAGCAATCCCTGGCTGAATCCATTCACCAACTGGATGATTTTTTCCTGCTGGTGGTAGTGGGTGAATTTAATGCCGGGAAAAGCGCTTTTATCAACGCCCTGCTCGGCGAGAAACTTCTCCAGGAGGGTGTGACTCCAACTACAACCAAAGTCAATATTCTGCGCTATGGGAAAGAAAAAACACAATCATCTATCTCGGAGAATGTTGACACATTGATCCTTAATGTTCCTTACTTGCAGGAGATCAGCATTGTTGATACTCCAGGCACTAATGCGATTATCAGGGAACACGAGGAAATCACCTCGCAATTTATTCCGCGTTCTGATTTGATCCTGTTTGTTACCTCTGCAGATCGCCCCTATACCGAAAGCGAAAGGATCTTCCTCGAGAAGATCCGCGCCTGGGGAAAAAAGATCGTCCTGGTGATCAACAAGATCGATATCCTGGAAAATCCTGAGGCTCTGATCGAGATCCAGGAATTTGTGGCAGAAAATGCCCAAAAGATACTAAAATCCTCCCCGGAGATCTTCCCGGTCAGCTCTCTGCAAGCGCTCAAAGCCAAACAGGGGGATCCATCACTGTGGACAAAAAGTCGATTCGAAGCCCTGGAATCCTACATCCACGAAACTCTGGATGAGGAAAGCCGTTTGGTGCTGAAGCTTCTTAACCCGCTGGGTGTTGGAAAACACCTCTCGAAACAATATGCAGAGTACTTTGGAAATCTATTAAAGCTTCTCCAGGATGATTTAGCCCTGATCGGCGACGTTGAGGACCAGCTGACAATCTTTCAGCGGGAGATGCTGGAAGGCTTCCAGCTCAGGATGTCTGAGATCATCAAGATCCTGCTGGAGATGGAACAGCGCGGAGAGGACTTCTTCACGGAGTATATCCGCCTGGCGAGGATCCTCGATCTGGTGAAGAAAGAAAAGATCCAGGCTGCCTATGAAAAGGAAGTTATCTCCAACGTTCCAGAAAAGATCGAAGAAAAAGTCACTGCGATCATTGACTGGTTGGTGAGTTCCAATCTCAGACAATGGCAGGGGATCACAGATCATATCTCATCGGGCCGTCAAAAACATAAAGAAAGAATAGTAGGAGATATCGGCACCTTTATTTATGATCGGGATAGAATGATAACCAGCATCAGGGATGAGTCCAACAGGGTTGTAGACAGCTATGACAAAGTCCGTGAGGCGGATGAGATCGCCCGACGGTCCCAAAATGCGGTTGCAGCCACGGCTGCGATCAGCGCCGGAGCGGTCGGACTGGGAACGTTGGTTGCCATCCTGACCTCGACCGTGGCCGCAGATGTGACCGGGATATTGCTGGCTGGTGTAATGGCTGCCCTGGGGTTATTCATCATTCCCACCCGGCGCAGGAATGCCAAAAAAGAAATGCGCGAAAAAGTCAAAACGATGCGGGTGCAATTGACCGAATCGCTTACCAATCACTTCGGCCAGGAAATCGACCGCAGCCTGCAGCAGATCAGGGATACGATCACGCCCTACACCCGTTTCATCCGCTCCGAAAACGAGAAGAATACAGCAGCCCATCACACCTTAAAACAATTCCACACCGATCTCAGCAATCTTTCCGGTGAGATCGAGTCCACCCAGAACTGAAAATCCGTTGACAGCTCCCCCAGCCTGCATTAAACTGGATGGGCTTTCCAGGCAATCAAAATTGAGGTAACTATGGCGATCAAAAGGGATCAGCGCGAAGAACAGGAAGATATCTGCCTGGCGCCCTATGGAATCCGCAGCAAGGACAGCAAAGGGCGGAAATATCCGGACTCCACACCTCTCTATCGAACTGCATTCCAGCGGGATCGAGACCGGATCCTTCACACCACGGCCTTTCGCAGGTTGGAATATAAGACCCAGGTTTTTCTGAACACCGAGGGAGATTATTACCGCACCCGCCTTACCCATACCCTGGAAGTGGCCCAGATCGGAAGGACTGTTGCCAGGGCCCTGGGCGCAAACGAGGACCTGGAAGAAGCCATCTGCCTGGCGCACGACCTGGGTCACTCCCCCTTTGGACATTCAGGGGAAAGGATCCTCAACCAGCTGATGGAAGGTTATGGTGGATTCGACCACAACAAACAATCCCTGCGGATCGTCACCAAACTTGAAAAACGCTTTCTGGAATTTCCAGGGTTGAACCTGACCTGGGAAACACGGGAAGGCATTGTCAAACATGAGACCGAATATGATATCTCGGACGCCAACGACTATGATCCAGAACTGCGGGGACACCTGGAAGCCCAGATCGCCAACGCCGCTGATGAGTTAGCTTACTCGGCCCATGACCTGGATGATGGGCTCCGGTCGGGCCTGATCACTCCCCGGATGTTGGCTGAGCTGGAAATCTGGAAATCCCTGGTGGGCAGCATTGGCTGGGATGGCACTGAACTGAATGAACTTGACCGGAAAAGGATTATCCGCCACATGATTGGCGTGGAAGTTGAAGATCTTATTGAAAGCACAGACCAGGCCATCCAAAAGAGTGGGGTCAAGTCCGTTCGTGAACTTCAGAAATTGCCAGATAATGTGATCCAGTTCAGTGAGCAGATGGCCAATAATAATCGGGAGTTAAAAGACTTCCTGTTTATGAACCTTTACAAGAATCACCGGGTGATCCGGATGCAGGTAAAAGCTGAGCGGATCATCAGTGAAATATTTTCCGCTTACCAGAAGGATCCCCTGATGCTGCCAAAACACATCCAGGATACTATTGAAGAAAAGGGCCTTGAGCGTTCGATCTGCGACTATATTGCGGGTATGACTGACCGCTATGCGATCGTTGAACATCAGAAACTGTTCAATCCCGAACGCCGGCCTTAATCAGGTTTAAATATAGGAAGGATTATTAGTATGCAGGGCGATGAGAAGATCTATATAACATCAGAAGGCAAAGAAAAACTACTTCAGGAATTGGCCGAATTGGAAGGCCCCCGACGGAAGGAAATTGCCGCCAGGTTGAAATCAGCCATTGAAATGGGTGACCTGTCTGAAAACGCCGATTATCATAAAGCGAAGGAAGACCAGGGCTTCCTGGAAGGCAAGATCCTAGAGATCAAATACACCTTGAATTTCGGACTGGTGATCGAGGATGGTTCGGTCAATAATGGCAAGGTCACAGTCGGGTGCCGGGTGACGGTCCAGGAGGAGGATTTCCCCGCAGAAACCTACTACCTGGTTGGCAGCCGGGAAGCCGATCCAGCCGAGAATAAGATCTCTCATGTCTCGCCAATCGGGAAAGCATTGATGGAAAAACAGGTTGGAGATGTCGTTACTATCAAGACTCCCGGGGGAGAATTCTTGTTGAAGGTCCTGGAGATAGAATAGGACCAATTATTCAGGGTTATCAAATCGTGTGAGTAAAATAGGCGACAGAATCACAAAGGCCCCGGAACATATCCGGGGCCTTTTGATTTGCAACTATTTATTTCTTAGAACTCGTCAAAATCAAAGGCTTCTGCCTCTCCAGTTCCACCTTCATTGGGCCAGACGGAGAGCTCGATCGAGAGCCGGTCAAAGAAACTTTCTTCTGGCAGAGGACCTTCGCCGTATCCCATATCCATCACCCTGCCGATAATCCGCAGGTTGTTGGTGGCGAGGACAAACTCCACTCCAGCGTCAGCCAGGACTGGCTCACCTTTCTTTTCAAGCTCAGAGCGGATCATATCATCGTAAAAAGCGTGGCCTGACATAAGAACCTTGGTCACGGTCTTGATATCATTCTGATCAAAAAGCCAGACTTCGAAAGCAGTCACCCGTTTTGGTTCTCCAACTCCAATAGCTTCCGAGATACCTACTCCACATTCTCCCAGGAACTCTCCTGCAGCAGATTCGATGCTGAAGGAATCATCAAAGAGATTATCACCTAGTACATAAGTGGTGACAAATTGATGCATGGGTGGGGATTCTCCCCGGTCGCTAAAATCTGATGGGTCAATCTTTGCAGTGATCTCTTCGGCCATACTTACTGCGCTTTTTGATACCCTGACTTCTCCCGAGCGTTTTCCGAGGAAGTAGCGGGCAACCAGAGCGCCGGCCAGCACAACTGTCACCAGCAGTGCCCATTTCAATATATTGCTGCCTGATCTCTCCGGTGCGACCAGCAAATCTTCCAGCGGTTCAGAGAAGACCGTTAGCTCCACAACGTCGCTGAAAGAATCAATATCACTTATTAATCGTCCGGAGGGGTTGAATTCAATATCTGCCAGGTAGGACGAGGCCTCTTCTCCGAGGCGATCGTAGCGCTCACCCGCGAGGGTCGCATCCTGGTTCAGGGCATAGGAGTCAATGGTCATCCTCAAGTATTCAACCTTCAGGTCCTCCCTGAGATCACTGACCGCTGCATCCACATATTCGACTGGACTGATAACCCAGCCATATACCAGGCCCAAGATGATTCCGACCACCAATCCAATAGCGGCCATAATGGGGGGGCTGTTAAAACCTTTTTTGAAACTTTCCCGTACTGTATCCATAATCAATCTCCATTTGGTAATGAAAGTTGAAGCGACTGGAGGCCAGCTAAGGATATTGTAGACGAGAGATCATAATCCTGCAATGCTCACGACCTGGCTGGTCTCTGGTGATTAATGATGCAAGGTCTGTGCCAATCAGGTGGAAAATTTATTTTAATTCTACCGGACTCAAAAACCGTCCCCGCGAGCAGGAAAAAAACAGCGCCCGGTATTGGGCGCTGGGTGAATTATCAGGCTAAAGTCGGCTGAGAGATCAATCCTCAATCAACTGTAATCCCCTCTTTTTCCACTTCACTGAGCTTAAACTCCAAGGAACAGGAACTGCAGCGGCAGTGTTTTTTATTGGATTCCACTAGCAATCCCCCACAGCTGGGGCAGGGATTGGGCAGCGGTTTTTTCCAGGAGGCAAATTCACATTCCGGGAAATTTTCACATCCGTAAAATAATCTTCCCTTCCTGGTCTTTTTTGCGATCAATTCCCCCCCATCATCGGGGCAAGTGACACCGATCTTCTCCAACCAGCGTTCGGTATGAGAGCAATCCGAATTACTGCAGCCGACATATAACCCATAGCGGCCCCATTTTTGGACCAGATTACTGCTGCACTCCGGACAGCTCTTTCCAACTGGAATATAGGTTGGTTCGATCGAAGGCATTTCCTGCTGGGCGTGTTCCAGCTGCTGGGAAAATGGCCCGTAAAATTCTTTGACGGTATCCTTCCAGCCTTCAATCCCTGCCGCCACTAAGTCCAGTTCTTCTTCCATCCGGGCCGTAAATCCAATATCCACGATCGAAGAGAAATACTCACTGACCAGCTTGTTGACAATAAATCCGGTTTCTGTTGGAATCAGCCTCCGGTTATCTTTCACTAGATAACCCCGTTGGATCAATTTACCCATGATCGGCGCGTAGGTCGAAGGCCGGCCGATCCCGTTCTCTTCCAGGGCACTCACCAGAGATGCTTCTGAAAATCTTGCGGGCGGTTTCGTAAAATGCTGCTCAGGCAGCAGGTTATTCAATCTCTGGGTCTGCCCTTCGACCAGGGCGTCTGGAATACTTTCCAGAGTTTCTTCGGCCTTGGATCCATTACCATTGGTGAGATCATATACTGCCAAAAAACCCGGGAAGCGGATCTTTGATCCTGAAGCCCTGAAGATATAGGCACTCCGCTGACCATCAGCACCTACGATCACACTCAGAGTTTCATATACCGCAGCTGCCATCTGGGAGGCGACATACCGTTTCCAAATCAACCTGTACAGTCGGAATTGATCATTTTTCAAATAGGACCGGATCGATTTTGGGGTCCGTGAGATGGATGTCGGGCGAATGGCTTCATGGGCTTCCTGAGCTCGTTTGGCCTTGGTGGTGTACTGGGGAGCCTGCTCAGGAAGATATTCCTGACCATATTTACTGCTGATATAAGTTCTGGCCTTGTTCTGAGCCTCCTCGGAGACATTCGTGGAATCAGTGCGCATATAGGTGATCAAGCCAGTTTCCCCACCATTCCCGACTTCAATACCCTGATAGAGCTGCTGGGCAACTGCCATGGTCTTCTTGGCGGAATAATTCAACTGGCGGGAAGCATCTTGCTGCAGGGTACTGGTTATAAAGGGGGGATAGGGTTTCCGTTCCCTTTTTCCCCGGCGGATCTTTCTCACCTGATAGTTGGCTTTCTGAAGATCTTCCAGGACCGGGTCAAGAGATGTCTGCGATCCGATCTGAAGCTTCTTGCCATCGATATGGGTCAAGTTTGCCAGGTAGATATTAGCTTCCTGGGATTCTATATCTGGGCTGAGCTCTGCGGAGATGGACCAGTACTCTTTAGGTATGAAACTGTTGATCTCCTTTTCCCGATCGACGATCAATCGCAAAGCCACAGATTGCACCCTTCCGGCTGTCAGGCCGCCGCGAACTTTTTCCCAGAGGATCGGGCTGATCTGAAATCCTACCAGGCGGTCCACAACTCGGCGGCCTTGCTGAGCATCAACCAGGTCCATGTTCAGGGGAGCCGGATGGGAAAAAGCTTCCTCGATCGCGGATCGGGTAATCTCATGGAACACCACCCGCTGCGTTCTTTCTGGATCCAGCTCAGCTGATTCCAGCAAATGCCAGGCAATGGCCTCACCCTCTCGATCAAGATCCGTTGCCAGATAGATCTCTTCAGCTTCCTCTCCGAGCTGTTTGATCTCCTTAACTACGTCCCGCTTATCATTCGGGATCCGGTAAGTCGGTTCAAAATCATTATCAATATCGACGGATAACTTTGATTTCAATAAGTCCCTGACGTGGCCAACAGAAGCGACAACCTTATAATCCTTACCCAAAAAATGTCCGATCGTCCGGGCTTTGGCAGGGGATTCAACAATCACCAGTTTGCCTTGGCGCGGTTTCACTGCGACTTGTTTTCTCTTGGTATTTTCCGGAGGGGTCAACCCAACATGGGCATCGGTTTTGCCCATGCGAAACATTTTTGTCCCACAAACCGGGCATGATCCCCGGGTTCCTGGTGTCCCGGTTACAGTAAATACTGCTTCTGGCTCAACTAGAGCTCGTTTTTCCTTACACTTCACACAATAAGCTTCCAAAACCAACCTCCCATCCTCTATCCCAATATTCCGGATTTATACCGCTAAACGAATAAACCCCATATCACAGCAGATCTGTTCGACCAGCTGACTTTAATTGATCTACGATCTGGCGAACCTGCTGGGCCTGATCACGAGAACAGATGAGCAGCACATCTCCTGTATCTACCACGATCAGATCCCTGGCGCCGATTGTTACCACAGTTCTGGGTTGACCGGATCCATAGATGATCGACCCCTGCGTGTCCAATCCGATATGTTCTACATTCTGAATGATATTTCCATTGGGGTCGGTGTTCAGCACCTCAAAAAGGGCTTCCCAGCTTCCCACATCATTCCATTCTAAATCTGCCGCCGGAATCACCGCAACTTGCTCAGCATTCTCCATGATGCCAAAATCGATCGTCTGCGGTTGGATCTTCGGCCATACCTCCCGTATGATCCGGTCCCGGGATGGAGTATGCCAGGCCTCCTGGATCTCTTCCAGCTGCGAAGAAAGCTCTGGCATTTGCCGGGCGATCTCCGCCAATATCACATCAGCTCGCCAAATGAACATCCCCGAGTTCCAGGAATATTCCCCGCTGGCCAGCATTTTTTCTGCATCTTCCAGGCGGGGTTTCTCTGTAAACTCCAGGACCTGGAAAGAATGAATGTCCTCAAATTGGCCCAGATCTTCACCTTTCCGAATATAGCCGTATCCTGTGGCAGGGTATGTTGGTGTCACACCGAGAGTCACCAGGAATTTTTTTCCAGCTGTTAGGTAAGCGCTGGTTAATATCCGCTGGAAAAGCTTTAAATTACCAATAATATGGTCAGCTGTCAAGACAGCCATGACAGCATCCGGATTGATTTTGCTCAAAGCGGCGGCTGCATAACCAACCACTGATGCAGTTCCCCTGGGCATGGTCTCCAGGAGAAAATTCTCAACCGGGATCTGGGGACACTGCTCCTGGAGGATTGCCGCCTGTTCCTGCACAGTTACCACCAGGATCCTTTCAGGTGGGAAGATCCCATCCAGGCGGTCTACTGCGACCTGGAAAAGGGATCGTTCTCCTCCCAGGCTGAGCATTTGTTTGGGATGGTCTATCCTGGATAAGGGCCAGAGCCTGGTCCCTCCTCCGCCGGCCATGATGACAGCAAAATAATTTTCGTACATAGTCCTACCTTCCCTTTGCAGACATTAGATTTTTACCATAATTTGCTCTAAGTTCCTGCAATGCGACATATTTCATGCCAAATGTCTTCCGGACCATACCTTTCAATTCCATCAAAGCCAGGGTGGAGGTAACCTGTTCTATTGGCAGATCGACCTGGGCGCAAATCTCGTCCACATGCAAGGGTTCATCCCCAACAACCTGGTAAAGAAGAGCTTCTCCCGGATCAGAGGGAAGACTCCTCCGGGTGTTAATTTGGGCTGCTGCAAGATCCATATTCAAGAAGTCAAGGATATCCTGGGGATCGAGCAGCGGGTGTGCTCCTTGTTTTAGCAGCAAATTTACCCCCTTGCTCATCGGGGAGGTTATTTTTCCAGGAACTGCAAAGACTTCCTTTCCTTGATCAGCAGCATAATTGGCAGTGATCAATGCTCCACTTTTTATACCCGCTTCAATAATCAATACCGCCTTTGAAAGGCCTGACACGATCCTGTTCCGGGGAGGGAAGTTAGACCCATCAGGGGGTGTTCCCAGTGGATAATCACTGATCAGAGCGCCCTGACTGGCGATCTGCTCTGCCAGGGCCAGGTGTTCTGGAGGATAGATCTGATCCAGTCCACTGCCCAGCACGGCAATCGTCCTCCCCCCTGCGGCCAGGGCAGCCCGATGGGCAATCCCATCGATACCTCTGGCCAATCCACTTACCAGGCAGAGCCCCTGGTGAGCCAAGACGCGGGAGATCTCTTCCGCTACCCCCCTGCCATACTCAGTACAGCGGCGAGTCCCAACTACTGCTACTGACCAGATATCCTCAGCAGTGAGCGTTCCTTTAATAAAGAGGACAAAAGGGGATTGGGTTATCACCCGCAATCTTTCCGGGTACTCCGGATCATCCCAGGTGAGGACCCGGATCCCTGCCTGCTGGATCTTGTGGGCCAGTTTCTCTAGGCTGATCTGGTTCCGGACCATCACCAGCTGACTGGCCAGGTTCTGATTCAAACCAGCAGCCCGCAGATGATGTTCCCGCGCAATCCAGGCCTCCCGGATATCACCGAAATATCCAATCAGTTTTTCCAGGCGAACCGGGCCGATCCCTTTCACTAGGTTAAATGCAACCCAGTAGATGGTGTGCCTTTTCATAACATACCCCCGGGTTCAGCCTGTTTGGGATCCCCTGCCCAAGCCGGGCAAAGAATACCATAATTTTTTCGCCTCTGTCAAGTCAGACTTCATTCCCATTCAACATGATCCTGCTTTTCGCAGGAAATGGGTATCCCGATCACCACAGGGTGAACCTGGCTGGTTTTCCCCCTTATAAGATCCAGTTCTAGCGCTTAGATATCCAGCAGACCGGGGATGATATGGACCAGAACAAATCCCTCTGCGTGATTGATCTCCAGGACTACCTGATCAATGGCTGGGAGCAGCAGATCCTTTCCTGAACCAGTCTCAACCAGATAAACATCATTAGCCCCCGTCAGGAGGATTTCTTTGATCCTTCCCAGTTTCTGGTCCTGATCTGTGACCACTTCCAATCCCACCAGCTGGTGGATGTAATAGTCCCCCTCGGGAAGCTCAGGAACGTCCTCCCCTTTCATATATACCATAACATTCCGGAAGATTTCTACAGCTGTGCGGTCTGGAAGTTCTTTCAGGGATACCAGCAGATCGTCCCCGGCCCAGCGGGTATTCTTAATTTGGAATGGCTGGTAGCGATCTCCCACGTAAATGGTTTGCCCACTCTCCAGCAATGCGGGCTGGTCTGTGAAAACGCTCATCCGGATTTCGCCCCGAATGCCGTGGGGGCGGCGAAATTTTCCCAGAATAACAAACACAGGTTCATCTTTGGATGATGAACCTGTGGATTTGTTTTGAGACGTATTTGAAGTCATTGCGGTTCTACGATATCAAGCTCCACTTTTTTTCCGATCCCGGATGCCGGGACATTTAAAAGCGTGCGCATCGCATTGGCTACCCTACCATTCTTGCCGATCACGCGACCCATGTCTTCCTGGGCAACCTCAAGCTGGAAACTGATACTGTCCCGACGGCGCTGGTGGGTTACTTTCACCTGAGTCGGATCTTCGACCAGGGAACGGGCAATGTAGGTGATTAAATCTATCAAGTTAATCCTCTTGATTCGAATCTGACAGATCTCAAGCTACCAGATCAGTCTTTAATTAACTTTTCGATATCCGATTTTAAGATATTACCGCCCTTGCCGGTGCCCTTGACCTGAGAGATATCGATCCCAGCTTCTTCTGCCATCACCTTGGCGGCGTCGGTGATGCTGACGTCAGATGTGGCTTCTGGCTCCGGTTCTGGTTCTGGCTCCGGTTCTGGTTCTGGCTCCGGTTCTGGTTCTGGTTCCGGTTCTGGTTCTGGCTCCGGTTCTGGTTCTGGTGCTACCTCCGGTTCTGGTTCCGGTGCTACCTCGGTTCCGGTTCAGTCTCAACTACAACGGCAGGTTCTTGGACTGCTTCTGCGGCGGCTTCCGGGGTTTCTTCGACTGCTGCCTCGGCCTCAACTACAGCGGGGGTTTCTTCTCCCTCAACTGCAGCAGGTTCAGCGGCTTCTTCGACGACCGGTTCTGCTTTTTTCTTGGGGGTTCCAACCTTTACCAGATCATCCCGGCGAGTGCGGTCATCCTGATTGCGTTCATTTTCAAGCTGAGTGGCTTCTGCGGTTAGAACCGCAATATCTTCCCCATCCTTAAATCGCTGGTAGCGATCCATCAATCCCACAGTTCTGAAGAGCTGTTTAACTGAATTGGATGGCTGGGCGCCGACGCTCAGCCAGTAATAAACCCGATCTTCCTTAATGCGGATGGTGGCGGGTTGAGTCCGGGGATTATAGTCACCCAGAATTTCAATAAACTTGCCGTCTCGGGGACTTTCGCGATCAGTAGCCACCAAACGATGGGTGGGTTTACCTTTTCCTCCTGCACGGCGTAAACGAATTCGAACCATAACTTGTACTCCTTAGTTTTCTCCAGCATAGATCCGCTGCGTTGTTTTCACAGCGGAGAATATTATACACTATAACTATATTTATTAAGAAAATCGCGGAAGGTTCTTCAGTCCGGATTTCCTTAGCTCTTTAAAGAGCTTCTTGGTGTCCTGGAATTGTTTAATCAGCTGGTTTACGTCATAAACCTGTGTTCCAGAACCGGCTGCGATCCTCTTTCTCCGGCTGGCGTTGAGGATCTTCGGGTTATTCCGCTCGGCGGGTGTCATTGAATAAATGATCGCCTGGCTGGTGCGCACCTTCTTATCTGCCACTTGAGGATCGATTGATTGGGACATTTTACCAAATTCTCCCGGAAGCATACCGATGATTTTTCCAATTGGGCCCATTTTTAGTACCTGGGAAATCTGGTTGGAATAATCCTCCAGGGTGAATTCTCCAGAGAGCAATCTCTCGGCCCCTTTCTGGGCCGATTTGGCATCAAATGATTCCTCGGCCTTTTCGATCAGGCCGATCACATCTCCCATCCCCAGGATCCTGGAAGCCAATCTGGAAGGCTCGAAGACCTCCAGATCGGACAGATTTTCTCCCGTACCCAGGAATTTGATCGGAAGTCCAGTAACAGAACGGATTGATATCGCAGCTCCACCCCGGGCATCCCCGTCCATCTTGCTCATTACCAGGCCGCTCAACTGGACTGTCTCCAGAAATCCGCCAGCTATATTGACAGCTTCCTGACCGGTCATGGCATCCACCACCAGCAGAATTTCTCCGGGAGAGACTGCCTGTTCAACTGCCTGAAGTTCAGCCATCAGGTCCGAGTCAATTTGGGATCTGCCCGCGGTATCTATGATCACCACACTCGTGCCAGATTCCCGGGCCATAATCAGGGCTTTTTTTGCCAATTGAGCCGGCTGCAGGGTTGGATCTGCAAAAACTGGAATGTCAATTTGTTTTCCCAGACTTTGGAGCTGGTCCACCGCAGCTGGCCGGTAGGGATCAGCCGCCACCAGCAGGACCTTAGCACCTTTTTTCTTGAGGGATAATCCGATCTTGGCCGCGGTTGTGGTTTTGCCAGACCCCTGTAATCCAGTTAGCAGGACCACCAGGGGTTCAGCTCCCGGTTTAGCCAGGGGAGCTGGCTGGCCCAGGGTCTGAATGAGTTCTTCATGGACAATTTTTACAACCTGCTGGCCAGGATTGAGAGCTCGACCAACTTCCTGCCCGACAGCCCGCTCCTTGATGCGAGCCATAAAATCACGTACAACCCCATAATGGACGTCTGCGTCCAATAGAGCCAGCCGGATTTCACGCAGGCCGCTGTCCACATCCTTTTCGGACAGTTTTCCCTTGCGCCGCAAAGAATGGAAGATCCCATCCAGGCGATTGGTCAATTGATCAAACATGGTCAAATTTTCCTGATCTAGACATAAAAACAGCGGATACCGGGCTTTTTACCCAAGCCATCCGCGAGATGCAATTTTAGCTTGGCTGATAAATCCAGTCAAGGGGAGCAAACTCGACCTGCATTGCCTCGCTATCTCTGCTATGGTAAAATTTCTCCGCCCGGAGACCAATGATTGGAGGGATGGCCGAGTGGACGAAGGCGGCTGTCTTGAAAACAGTTATGGGTGTCAAAGCCCATCGGGGGTTCGAATCCCTCTCCCTCCGCTTCATTATCTCCCTGGGGAGGTGCCAGAGTGGACGATTGGGGCTGCCTGCTAAGCAGTTGTCGGGCTAATGTTCGACCGTGGGTTCGAATCCCACCCTCCCCGCCATTAGATATACCCTCGTAGCTCAGTGGATAGAGCACTTGCTTGCGGAGTAAGGGGTCGCGTGTTCGAATCACGCCGAGGGTGCTTTAGAGAGCGGTTCTGCCGCTCTTTTTGTTGAGGTAAAACAGATGAACAAAACAGGACCACAAATCTTATTGACCAACGATGATGGCATCCTCTCTCCTGGTCTGTGGGCTGCTGCCGGAGCTCTGGATGAGATCGGTTTTGTCACAGTGATCGCCCCCCTGGAGCAGGCTTCCGGAACCGGCCGCAGTTTCCCAAGTATTTATGGTGGGGGAGTTGTGGAAAAACAGCTTGAGGTTAACGGAAAGAATTGGACAGTTCATGCCATTGAAGGCACACCGGCCATGGCAGTGCTCTATGGAATATTCGAACTCATTCCCGGCACTCCTGACCTGGTTGTATCAGGCATTAATTATGGCCTGAATGTGGGCAGTGGTGTGACCATTTCCGGCACAGTAGGTGCGGCTCTGGAAGGTGCAGCCAATGGGATCCCATCCCTGGCCATCTCCCTCGAAACTGATAAAGAATACCACGCATCCTATTCCGAAGAGATCGATTTCTGCGCGGCAGGCTATTTCACAAGGTATTTTTCGCGCCAGCTCCTGGCTAAAAAAATGCCAGCGGATGTGCAGGTGATCAAGATTGAAGTGCCAGCTGGCGCTACTCCAGAGACTGCCTGGATGACCAGCAGGCTGTCACCCTTGAGATTTTATGAACCTGTTCCCCTGGAGAAGGATCCGGTCACTGGGGTAAAAGAAATCGGCTATGATATCGCTCCGGATTGGGATCAATCACCTCCCGGTACAGATTCCCAGACCGTGATCAATCAGAAGCTGGTGTCAGTAACACCCCTCAGCCTCGATCTGACCTCTCGGGTCGATCTAGACAGACTTAAAGAGCTGCTCAGCGATACCTAATAATCCTCTGCTGGTCCTCCTTGATAGTCACCAATCTCAAGCATCCAGGCTTCGAAAAACTTCACCATCAAATCATGGCGTTCAGCTGCCAGCTTTTTCCCAGCCGGTGTAAATAAACGGTCCTTGATCTGCCGTAATTTAAAATAATATTCATGGGCCACGGTCTGGGATTCTCCGGGGGCCAGCTGCCCGGTTTTTAAGTACTGAGGAGAGGGGGGAGCATACACATCCATCCCTGCCCGCACTGCATAGGACACAGCCCTGGCAACCCCGACCGCTCCGATCGCGTCGATCTTGTCAGCATCAAAAAGCACCTGCGCTTCCAGGCTTTGGGGCGGCTCTTGTTGATTTCTGAAACGATGGGATCGAATGCAATGTAAAACTTCCTCGATCCGGGTTTTTTCCCATCCCTCCTCAAGCAAGATCACTCCTGCGGCATCAGCTGCAGCCAGGTGGTGCCCTTCCCTGACATCTACATCTCCATCAATGTCGTGCAGCAAAGCTGCTGCCCGAAGAATCTCCAGGTCAGCGCCCTCCTCCTTCCCAATCCCCTCAGCCAATTTATACACCCGCAGCACATGAGAAAACCCGTGAACTGGATCATCATCCGGGTAAAAAGCCCGGGCAGCACTTATGGTTGGCATGAAGGGATCTCCAGGGAATCAGTATGTAAATCTCAGGGATTGGGTTAAGGCACAATAGCAGCAGCGCCAGGAAAGAGGTATTCGGTAACAAACAGGTATAGGGCTACCGCCAGGCAAACCATTATACCCAGGGTCAAGATCTTCTTGGTCACCTTGAGTATAAATCGCAAAACAAACAATCCCACCACAGCGATCACTGCCCAAACCATCAGGGAATTATCCAAGAACTCCACGCTTACAACACTCCTTTGAACAGTTTCCCATTCTTGATAATAGAATTAACCAGGTTAGATCCAAAACGATACCCCAGATGCCGGTAATCAGAAACATCCAGGATCAAAAGATCGGCTTGTTTTCCAGGTTCCAGTGATCCAACCTGATCCGCCCTGCCAATTGCTTCTGCAGCATTGATTGTGGCGGCCGCGATCGCCTGGCCAGGAGTCAATTTCAAATACCGGCAAGCCAGGGCAATTGCAAACTGCATACTCTCACACCAGGCTGTGCCGGGATTGAGGTCCGTGGCAATCGCCAGGATCGCACCCGCCTCGAGCAGGTCCCGGGCAGGAGTGTATTCACCTTCAGCCAAACCAAAGGGTGTACAGGGCAGAGACACCGCCACGGTGTCAGAGCTTCCCAGAAGTCGAATGTCTTTTTGAGATGTCACAACCAGGTGGTCTGCAGATGCGGCTCCCAGGCCAGCGGCCAGACCAGCGCCGCCCAAATTTTCAAACTCGTCAGCGTGGATCTTGAGCGGAAATCCCAACCCCGCTGCAGTATCGAGGATCCGGCGGCTCTGATTGAGGTTAAAAGCTCCCCGCTCGCAGAATACATCCACATATGGCAGGGGCCGGTCGGTTTGTACTGGCCACCAGGCTGCCAGGTCAGGCAGGTATTTCGAGCAGATCTGATCTGTATATCCTTCCGGATCCCCGCTGTACTCCGGTGGGACGGCATGAGCTCCCAGGTAGGTGATCACAATATCCTGGTCGGATTCCAGGTCCAGTTCCAGCAAAGCTTTTAACATCCGGTTTTCGGTACTTTGATCCAGGCCGTAGCCGGTTTTGGCTTCCAGGGTTGTGGTGCCCTGGATGAACATCCGTCTGAGCCTGGATCGGGTCTGATCCTTGAGCTCATCCAGGGAAGCCGCCCGGGTTGCCTGCACAGTAGAGAGGATGCCTCCTCCTGCTTCAAGGATCTCCAAATAGGATTTGCCTTCCAGGCGGAGCTCAAATTCGGCTGCCCGGTCTCCCGCCCAGATGACATGGGTATGGGGATCAACAAATCCCGGCATCACCACTCTCCCCAGGGCATCTACAGCCTCGGAACGGGGATATCGGGCCAGCAGATCCCGGGATGTGCCAATTTCCTGGATGACCCCATCTTCGATCAGAACAGCGCCATCTTCGATCAGGCGCAGATCCCCCAGCAGATTCCCGCGTTGGGGGCCACCTTCCAGGGTCAAGAGTTGGGATGCGGAATGGATTAACATGATTTACCTAATTCTACTCGCGGTCACTCCATTGTATCATTACCTATTAATCAACACTTCATTGCCAATTGATAATAAAAATGACCATTCCCCAAGAATTTCTATCCTGATTTGAGAAAATAGATTGGAGAGGAAGATAGCGGGGGTTAACAACAGGCTTAACATGCGTAATATTTCACTACCTTAAGAAAAAATATTCGAATCTTAACAAATTCCAATTGCTTTAAATCCAATCACCAGTTATAATTGCACAACCATCCAACACAAGTTGGATGATTTTTTCCGCTGGCGAACCTCAATGACAGAAAAATCTAACCGAAAGACAAAAATCCTCTGGGCTGGCAAAAGGCGAGCAGATATACCCAGCTTTGTGCCGGACCTCGAAGCCAAGGGGTATAAAGTCACCTTTGTCAGCACTGGAAAAGAAGCTCTGGAAAAATTATCAGGCCGCAAACCTGATGTCATGGTTGTAGATGGCGCCTCAATGAGAACCACCGGTTCAAGGATCTGCAAGTCAGTCCAGACCAAACATCCCTCTGTTCCCATCATCTTGATCAATACGATCGAGAACCTTCCCACCAGTGACATTGTGGCTGACGTTCAACTGGTTCATCCCTTCACGATCAGGAAGTTGGAAAACCGGATCATTCCCTTCTCCCCTGGCGACGGGAATAACACCACCAAATTGGGGCCGATCCAGCTCGACCAGGACCGTCATGTGATCCGCTGCAATGGGAATGAAGAACACGTCACTCCCCGGATGGCGGAACTATTAAAGATGATGATCAAATCCAAGGGAATTGTGCTGGACAGGAAAAAGATGTTCAGCAAGATCTGGAAAACTGATTATACGGAAGACACGCGTTCTTTGGATGTGCATATCAATTGGCTCAGAAAGATCATTGAAAAAGACCCTGCCAATCCTCAATTGATCCTGACCGTCCGCGGAAAAGGTTATAAACTCAACCTCTGAACATTCCTCTGCGAGACACTGCTATCCCGCCCAAGAGCGGGTTTTTTATTTAAAGGACCACCTGGATATGCTGCCCGGTTTCCAGACCAATCCGGACGCAGACTCTCCCTGGTTGATGATCCCCCAAAATGATCTCTCCGGCAATATCCCCTTTACGCCAGGGGCGAGCGGCCTGGTAGCGGCTCATTAAAAATATTCTCCTCCCAGCTGGGGTCGACTTCCCAATAGATGACCCGGGAATATAGTTCCTCAGGCAAGCAGATCACACCCTCTGTCAGGACCGGACCCGGCAATCCTGATTCGTCCAGACCAACCCACTTTACTGCTGGTGAACTTTGTTCCCGCTGCATCAGGAAACTCCCGGCTGAATCGGCCCCTAACTCCTGGTTGGCCAGAACCAGGCGGGACTGACCGGTCTGCACAGCCCGCGGTTGAATATCTGAACAGATAAAATCTCGCGCTAACCTCTGAGCGACCACAGCTGTTGTTCCCGCTCCAACAAAAAAATCTGCCACCAGATCCCCGGGGTTGGTCGAAGCTTTGATGATCCTTTCCAGCAGGGCTTCTGGTTTCTGGGTTGGATATCCGGTCCTCTCGGAATGCAGCCGGGCAACAACTGGGAAGTACCACCAATCTTCGGGAACTTTTCCCCTGACTAGATCAGGAACTTTTCCAAACCCTGCCTTGGGGGATGATTTGAATGTCTCCACAGTATTGGAAGCATAGGGGACTCGGACCTGATCTGCATTAAAGGTGTAGTCATCAGACTTAGAATAAAACAGGATCATATCGTGTTTTCGGTTAAATGCGCTCCGGATGGGTGAGGGACCGTGATAGGTCCAGATAATCTCGTTGCGAAAATTTTCATAACCAAAGATCTCATCCAGCAAGATCCTGGCGTAGGAATTGGCATGCCAATCCAGGTGTAAATATAATGCTCCCCGGGGCGATAGGAGCCGATGCATCAACTGCAGCCGGGGAAAGAGCATATCCAGATAGGAATCCAGGTCTTTCCAATCATCCTGGTACCCCTCTGCCAGCTGCCATTCTTCCGGTTTCCGCGAATCCTCCCCCCTGCCAACCCTGGCCGGGTAGCCTTTATTAGTGAAAAAAGGTGGATCAACGTAGATCAAATCCAGTTTGCCTTCATAGTCGGGTAGCAGGGCGCTCATCACCCTCAGGTTATCACCCAGGACCAGACGGCTGGTTGGGTTTACCTCTTCAGGAAATCCGGGGGCGGGGTAAACCACTGACTCGGTTAGCAGTTTTCCTTGGGGAACTTTATGATCGGTCTTGGATGACCATTCTAATAACGGCATAGGATGATTTTAACCACAGATCGGCTTCTTGGGGTAGAAATACCGATTTAAGCAGTACCCTGCGTTGAGCAGAAATCTTTCAGCTCAGGCGCAGGGCACTGAAGAAAACCTGAATTTTATTCGCCAGTCCTGATCAGGAGAATTTTTCCTTCAGCAGGTCCTCCAGGGTAGGCTGACCTATGATCTGGAGTTCATAACGAACGCGCTGGGTAGGTTTGTTGATCTTCATCAGACGGGTCAGATCGATCGGTGTGCCAATGATCACCAGATCCACCTCGGCATTATTGATGGTTTTTTCCAGCTCCCGGATCTGGGCATCTCCATAACCCATGGCCGGAAGCACATTCCCGGTTGTGGGATATTTCTGATAGGTTTCCGTGATCGTTCCAACCGCAAATGGCCGGGGGTCAACGATCTCTGCAGCTCCAAAGCGGCGGGCAGCCACCCAGCCAGCTCCATAAGCCATGCCTCCGTGGGTCAGGGTCGGGCCGTCCTCCACTACCAGGACACGTTTGCCCCGGATCTGGGAAGGATCATCCACAAATAGCGGCGATGCCCCTTCCAGAATCACGCCTGGGGTGCCAGTTTGCTCAGGGAATCATGCAAATAGATCACATCCTCAGCATTGGCGGTATCCACTTTGTTGATCACAAAGACATCTGCCGTCCTGGCATTGGCTTCGCCGGGATGATAGGTGGTTTCATGACCCGGGCGGTGAGGATCAGCGACGATAATCTGATAATCAGCCTTATAAAAGGAAAGGTCATTATTGCCTCCATCCCAAAGGATGATATCGGCTTCTTTTTCCGCTTCTCTCAGGATGGCCTCATAATCCACACCGGCAAAAACTAAAACATCATTGACGATATGGGGTTCGTATTCTTCCCTTTCTTCGATTGTGCAGTCATGTTTGTCCAGGTCTGCCAGTTCACCAAATCGCTGAACAGCCTGTTTGGCGAGATCGCCATAGGGCATGGGATGGCGGATCACGGCGACCTTTTTTCCCATCCCCATCAGAATTTCAGCCACCAGGCGGGTGGTCTGGCTTTTTCCGCTGCCGGTCCGGACCGCACAAACCGAAACAACCGGTTTGGTGGATTTGATCTGGGTGGAATTCAGCCCCATTAATCGGAAATCAGCCCCTGCTGCCAAGACCTGGGAGGCGATGTGCATGACATATTCGTGAGAGACATCGCTGTAGGCAAAAATCACCTGCTCTACCTGGTGTTTTTGGATCAGATCGAGCAAATCCGATTCCGGGTGGATGGGGATGCCCTCTGGATAAAGATCACCGGAGAGGGCCGCCGGATACTTCCGGCCTTCAATATTGGGGATCTGTGTGGCAGTAAATGCAACAACCTTATAATCGGGATTTTTCCGAAAATAAACATTGAAATTATGGAAATCGCGCCCTGCGGCGCCCATGATCAAAGTGCGGACTGGCATAAACATCTCCTTAATAAATCAGTTCAGAATCTGGTTCCGTAGCCTGAGAATTATTATTGTACAAAAATCTCAGGGGCTTTCCAGTGACAATTATCGTGTTATCAACATACAGGACAGGTTCACATCACCGAAGGCGCCTCTATTCCCAGTAAACCCAATCCTGATTGAAGGACTTTCCGGGAGGATTCAACCAGGCCCAGCCTGAAATCACGGGTGCTGTTCTCAGCGTTCAGCACAGGAGCCTGGCGGTAAAATGCATTAAATGCTTTGGCTGTCTCGTATAAATAATTGGTGAGGTGTAAAGGTTTTAAATCCACGGCAGCCCGCTGGACAGCGTTCGGGAATTGGGACAGGTTTTCGATCAATGTAATCTCGCTGGGGTCCAGTTCATGATCCGGTTCCCCGACAGGTCGGTTGAGATCATCGGCTTTCTTGAGAATGCTGTTGGCTCTCACGTGGGCGTACTGAATATAGGGAGCGGCCTGGCCGTTAAAGTCGAGGGCTGATTCCCAATCAAAGGTGACTATGCGGGTGTTTTCCCGGTCCAGCATGGGGAATTTAATTGCACCCAGTCCAACTGCCCTGGAGATCTCCTTTTTTTGATCCACTGTAAGGTCGGGGTTTTTCTCTTCCACGATCTGGTAAGCCCGATCCTGGGCCTCGCGGATCAAATCCTCCAACCGAACCACTGTTTCATCCCTGGATGCCATCACCACATTGCCCGGCAAATTCACCAGTTCATACGCCAGGTGTTCACATTTTTTTGCCCAATCATAACCGGCGATTTCGAGGGTTTTCCAAACTTGCTGAAAGTGCAGAGATTGGCGCACATCGACCACATAGATCGACCGGTCCGGTTGATATTCCTCGTATTTCAATTTGGCGAGGGCCAGATCCTCAGTCGCATACAGGGCGGTGCCATCAGATCGCAGCACAACCAGAACCCGGTATTTATCCTTCTTGAGACCCAGGAGATCATCCAGGCGGACAATCACAGCATCTTCTGGGCGCAAATCCTCGGCAATGCCCCGTTTGATCAGGTCAGCTACAATTTCCTTGCCCTGGAACTCCACTTCACTATTGGAGTAAAAACGGTCATATTGGATATCTAACGTATCATAGAGGTCCTGGAATCCGTCCAGCGACCACTGGCGAGTCTTTTTCCACAAGTCCACGATCTCTGGTTCCTGCTGATCCCAGCGGGCATATAAGGCTCTGATCTCAGTTTCGAGGTCGGGATCCTGCTCTAGCCGCCGGTTGGCCTCTGCATAGATCTCACCCATCCAGCGGGTGGCATCCGGGGGCGGGACTTCTCCTTGATGAAAAGCCTGGTAGTTCCAGAGCCATTTGATCACGTGCAGTCCCATATCACCGTAATAATTGGCCCGGACCACCTTGTGCCCGGCATATTCCAGGATCCGGCAGACCACATCACCCAGAATGGTGCTGCGCAAGTGCCCCACATGAAAAGCTTTGTGCGTATTCAGGTTGGAGAATTCCACCATTAAAGTTCCAGGTTTCTGCTCCCCTTTCCCGAAATAGTCGGAAGAAAGCACTGAATTGACCACCCTTGAGCTGAAGATCCGGGAATCGAAATACAGGTTCAGATAACCCTGGACAGCTTCTACCCGGGGGAAATAGAGCTGGGGTTCCAGATTGGCCGCGACCAGCGAGGCCAGATCCCGGGACCGTTCCGGCACGTTCACTTTCTGGCCAGTTTTGGCTTCCAGGGCGGCTATTTTAAAGAAGGATGTGGAGATGCCCCATTCGCCAGAAAAAGGAACCGGAACCCAATCCAGGCTTTCATCACCGGGCAGGTCGTGGTCCCTGAGGATCTTCTGGATCTGAATATCGAGCTGGCGGATCTCTTTCTGGAACATAATAATCCGGGTAGATCTGGTATCCGCAATTATTGGATTTGCATCGAGATTATAACATGATGATCAGGGGAGTTCGCCGCGTCACGTGCCCCTGGGAGGGCTGATTCCCTAAGGTAGAATCAGTGTTTTGGATATGCGGCAGATTTCCAGGGCCGAGATATCAAAAAAGGGCTGTCCTTGTTGAGAGGAGCAGCCCTGGTTTAATTAGGGTAGTCTGATCTCAGGCGCTTTTTTCCAGGGTGGCCAGGCGGGTCATCAGCCGGCTTTTCCTGCGGGAAGCGTTATTCTTATGAATAGCGCCTTTGGCTGCGGCCTTATCAAGGGCCTGAACTGCCTCGGCAGCTACCAATTTTGCAGTGTCGAGATTACCTTCCTCGATCGCCAGAAAAGCTTTCTTGATCAAGGTGCGACTCTTGCTCTTGTAGGAGCGATTCCGCAGGCGTAGTTTTTCGTTCTGCCGTTCTCGTTTTTGTGATGATTTTAAACCCAAGGTACATCCTCCAATCCATTGCTGACGACCGGGGGCACCCGGCCGAATCTTTAGTGTTCGAAGGGACATTTTAAGGGAAGGTAGCCATTTTGTCCAGCCCTTAAGTGTTAATCTGGGAAGATTCCTATACAATCTGGAAAACCTGAAACACCCAGCTGAACCCCTATAAGAATGCTTCCAAACATGTTATGATGAATTTCCCAGGTCAGCCAGGTGGTTGCGCCCTCTTTGAGGGCGAGGAAAGTCCGCACTCCTGAGAGCACGATGCCGGATAACGTCCGGGGCGGAGTGATCTGCCGGATCGGGCCACAGAAACAAACCGCTCCTCCGGGAGTAAGGGTGAAATGGTGGTGTAAGAGACCACCGGCGCGGGCAGCAATGCCCGCGGCCGGGCAACCCCCATCGGGAGCAAGGCCAAACAGGGATGATCTCCTTCGGGAGGGGAAGCTGCTCGTTTCCCTCGAATCCCAGGTAGGCTGCACCGAGGCATGCCGAGAGGTGTGCCCCAGACAGATAATCACCTCAGTGGAGTCGAAGGGAGGAAGCCTTTCGGGGCGTAAACCGGAACCCCCACCAGACAGAATGCGGCTTATCAGCTGACCTGGGTAATAAACTATTCTATCAAATCAAGAGATTTGATAGGGAGGATTTATGGACGTACTTTCAAATCTGCTTCAATCCGGAAAACCCATCCTGTTGGACGGCGCCATGGGCACGATGTTATTTGCTGCCGGCCTGGACTCGGGGAATTCCCCGGAAGAATGGAATGTGCTCCATCCCGAAAAGGTCGGGAAGATCCACCAGGCCTATATCGAGGCCGGATCCCAGATCATTCTCACCAATACCTTCGGGGGATCTGCGGTCAGGCTCAACAGCCATGGCCTGGCTGAGAGGGTCTTCGAGCTGAATAAAGCCGCCGCCGAGATCGCCCGCCAGGAAGCCGGGGCAGCCGATCGCCCTGTGGTCGTGGCGGGTTCGATCGGCCCTTCGGGCTTGATCCTGCAACCCCTGGGGACCCTGAGTTTTGAAGCTGCAGAAAAATCCTTCGCCGATCAGGCCGCGGGCCTGGCTGCCGGAGGAGTGGATCTGTTCTGGATCGAGACCATGAGCGACCTGGAAGAGATCAAGGCAGCTATCCTGGGTGTCCGGTCAGCCAGTGACCTGCCAATCGCGGTCACGCTCTCCTTTGACACCCACGGCCGGACCATGATGGGCGTCAGTCCGGAAATGGCCCTGGCAGATCTCCAGGAACAGGGTGTTCAGTTCATTGGAGCCAACTGCGGTACCGGATCGGATGAATTGATCAAAGCCGTCCAGGCCCTGGCAGCCCAAAAACCAAGCCAGCCCCTGATCGCCAAAGCCAATGCCGGGATCCCGGAACTGGTGGGGACAGATGTGGTCTACAATGGATCCCCTGAGGTGATGGCTGATTATGCGGTCAAGGCCTGGAAAGAGGGCGCTCGCCTGATCGGGGGCTGCTGCGGCAGCACACCGGATCATATTCGGGCCATGGCAGAGGCCCTGGCTGCCATCTAGAACAATCAAATAATTAAGTGATAATTCCCGGTCAGGGCCTCGGGCTCTGACCGGTTTTGTTTTCTCTCCCCTTAATCCGCATTATCATCCTGGATGGCATGGAGCTACAGTTAACCTTTTATGGGCCCTGGATTTGGTTTATACTAGGATGTTGATAACCAATCAAATTATTCTGGAGTACTGATGGCCAAGAATCTCACTACAACCATAACTTCAAAAACCCAGACGGTGGAAATCCAGCGCGATAAACCCACTGTGATCATCGGGGAGCGCATCAATCCCACCGGCCGCAAGAAATTGTTGGAAGAACTTAAGAACGGCAGTTTTGAGATGGTCAAGGCAGATGCCCTGGCCCAGGTGAAAGCCGGAGCCAGGATCATCGACGTTAATGCAGGTGTACCCGGAGCAAATGAACCCGAGCTGATCCGGCAGATGATCACCGTGATCCAGGAAGTGACCGATGTGCCGCTGTGTTTTGATACCGCCAATGAGCAGGCTCTTGAAACCGCCCTGGCCATGTACGAAGGCAAAGCCCTGGTGAATTCTGTCAACGGGGAAGAGGAAAAACTGGCCGGGATTCTCCCCCTGGTGAAAGAATATGGCGCGTCCGTGATCGCCCTTTGTATGGATGATGACGGCATCCCTCCCACTCCCGAGGACCGACTCAAAGTCGCCGCAAAAATGATCGAACGGGCAGGGAGAATAGGCATCACTCCCGATCGTTTGGTGATCGATCCTCTGGCCCTGACCATGGGTTCGGATCACCGGGCTGGCAAGATCGCCCTGGATACCATCCAGCTGATCGTCAAGGAATTCGGGACCAATCTGACCATCGGAGCCAGCAATATATCCTTCGGCATGCCAGACCGCCCCTCCATTAATGCCACCTTCCTGGCTATGGCGATCCAGGCCGGGTTGACCTGCCCGATCACCAATCCCCTGGAAGAGGAGATCAGAATCGCCATTCAGGCTGCAGACCTGGTATTGGGAAGGGATGAATACGGCATGAACTGGATCAAATCCTATCGGGCCCGCAAGAAATAATCAAAAAGTAGGCTGTACTTTCCAGGAAGGCTACACCCATGAGCGAATTATTACCAGAAATTACTGCTCTGCTTATCGAAGGTGATTTCCGAACGATTGCTGAAGTCACCAGGACAGCGCTCGATTCTGGGATCACCGCAGTTGAGATACTGAACCAGGGACTGATGCCAGGCATGGATCACATTGGAATCGAGTTCAAATCTGGCCGGGTATTTGTCCCTGAAGTATTAAGGTCAGCTAAAGCCATGCAGGCATCGATGGATCTGATCCGGCCCATCCTGGTTGAGACTGGCGCTGAACTTTCCGGCAAGATTGTCCTGGGAACTGTCAAGGGAGACCTGCATGATATCGGCAAGAATCTTGTCGGCATGATGTGTGAAGGAGCAGGTTTTGAAGTCACCGACCTGGGCAAAGACGTGGATCCCCAGGCTTTTATTAACGCGATCAACACTATCCAACCTGATATTATCGGCATGTCAGCCCTGTTGACAACCACGATGATCTCGATGGACCGCACCATCCAGGCCCTGATCGAGGCCGGTCTGCGGGATAAAGTGATTGTCCTGGTTGGCGGAGCTCCGGTTACCCAGGATTTTGCGGATAGGATCGGGGCTGATGGATATGCCCCCAATGCGGCCGAAGCCGCGGACCTGGCAAAAAAACTGCTCGCCAATAAATAGACCTGCCAGAAAATGAGTCCTTTATGTCCCAGGTAACCCTGATCTATGGCAGTGATGTAAAAACGATCCCTGCGGATGATGGCGCTCTGATCGGGGATGTGATCGCCGAGTCAGGTTTTCCGCTCGAGCAGCCCTGCGCCGGAAGAGGGACCTGCGGAAAATGCAAAGTGCTGGTTGAGATCGGCACTGCACCTCCCGATGAGATCGAGATCAAAAACCTGAGCAGGGGTGAACTGGCCCTCAACAATCGCCTGGCCTGCCGGGCCCGGGTCCAGGGTGAGACTCGCCTGGTGCTGTCTCCCATAGTCGTTTATTCCAACAAGATCTTTAAGGGCAGCTCTCGTTATAAAAAAGAGCCCGATGTACCGCTGGGAGTGGCGATCGATCTCGGTTCCACAACAGTGGCTGCATTTTTATCCACCCTGGATGATGGAGATGGTTGCCGCCGGCGGAGGCGGCCTGAATCAGCAGACCGTGTATGGGTCAGATGTGATCTCTCGGCTGGCAGCTGCCCTGGATGACCCCCAAAATGCCCAGCGCCTCCAGCGTTTGGCCCTGGCTTCCATCAATCAGGCCCTGGACTCGCTGAATCTATCATCAAAGATCTGGCAGAGGATCAAGCGGGTGACCATTGTCGGTAATACCGCCATGCATCACCTGCTAACAGGCCTGCCAATCGAAGAACTGGCTTTTATTCCATTTCAGCCCCATGATACCCGTTCGATCCCCGATGCTGCCCATCTGATGGGTGGGATCTTTCCCGAGGGTGTCACGGTTTCCCTGCCGCCTCTGATCGGGGGATTTGTGGGCTCAGATGCCCTGGCCTGCCTGGCATATTTTGGCTTTGATGACCCAGCGGGACCGATGGTCGCCATTGATCTGGGCACCAATGGGGAGGTGATGGTCACCGATGGGGACCGCATTCTTACCGCATCTACCGCGGCCGGTCCAGCCTTCGAAGGTGTCAATATTTCCTGCGGCTCCCGGGCTGTGGATGGCGCCATCACCAGGCTTGAACTTGTCAATGGGGAAGTCCAGTTAACCACGATAGCAGACGCTCCTCCAGTGGGATTGACCGGGTCCGGCCTGCTTTCTGCGATCGCGGAATTCCGCCGGGCAGGGATTATTGACAGCAGCGGTCGAATTGAATTGGAAAAGGATTATCCGGGTATACCGATCGATATAGCTGATGGTATCAAGCGGATCTCATTCCATACCAACCCGGATCTATACCTGACCCAAATGGACATTCGGGAGCTGCAGAAAGCCAACGGTGCTATCCGGGCTGCGGTTGATGTTCTGATGTCTCAATTGGAATTGGAACCATCTGACCTGACCCGGGTGATCCTGACCGGATCATTTGGCGGCGAGGTGGATATTGACGCCATCCTCGAAGTAGGGTTGATACCGCCAGTCAACCGGGATTTGGTGGAAACAGCTGCCAATGGGGCAGGATTTGGGGCGGCCATCTTCCTGACAGAAGCAGGTTTTGCCCTGGCAGAAAAGCTGGCGGAAAAAGCTCAGCAGGTTGACCTGGATCAAGCAGCCAATTTTTATGACTTCTACATCGAGGGTATGAAACTCGCCCCCTGAAAGGAACAGCCCTTGCATGAATCTGCCGAAGCATCAACCTCCAGATTGTCAGGCATTTTACTGGTGCTGGTCGCCAGCGCAACCTGGGGCTCATCCGGAATCTTCATTTTCAGGATCATCAACCAGAGCAGTTTATCAGCAGTTGGGTTAGCATTCTGGCGAGACCTGCTCTCAACCATTCTGCTCCTGGCAGGGATTCTGATCATTAACCCTGGACTGTTGAAAATAAGACTTAAGGACTTTCCCTGGCTGATGGGCATGGGTGTGATCAGCATCGGCATTTTTCACATCTTTTGGAACCAGGCTGTCATAAGCCTGGGAGCTTCCCTGGCGACTATGATCCAGTGCAACGCGCCGGTGTTTGTCACCATCCTGGCCCGGATCTTCTTCAAAGAACCCCTCACCTTGCGCAAAATCCTGGCGATCCTGGCTGCAGCAGGGGGGACCATCCTGGCGGCGGGGTTGGGTTCTGGTGCAGAGTGGAGCTTTGCAACGAAAGGGATCGGCTTTGCTCTCTTATCTGCCCTGGCGTATGGATCTCTATCTCTCTTTGGAAAAAAGCTCTCGGCTGATTACAATCCTTGGACCATCACCTTCTACATTTTCGCGATCGGCACCTTGACCATTTTTATCTTCCAGGGAGGTAAACCGGATCCCTGGCCATCCGGAACAGGGGTCTTGGGTTGGGTGCTGGGATTTGTGCTGATGGCTACCATCCTGGGTTTTGGTTTCTATACCCGGGCGCTCAAGATCCTGCCGGCCAGCGTGGCATCCATCACTGCAACCACGGAGATCCTGTTTGCGGGCCTGCTGGCAAATCTCTTCCTGGGAGAGCGCCTGGGAGGATGGCAGATCCTGGGTGGAATACTGATCGCGTTTGGGGTGATATTGGTATCGGTCACAAAAAGACAGAACAAGCACAAAAATCTCAATAATTAGTCTGGCTGATATTGGTATATATTTCTTTTCCCCCCAACTGATAAATCCAGAGGCTGCCTTCACTACCCAGAGAGTTTTGTGATGGACCCGGGCAATAAATGACAAGCTTGTTCTAAGAAGCGTGACTTGCAGCCCTGTTCTTAATGATTGGGAGAGATCTTCGGAATCATCGACAATTTTTCAATCGATTAAATAATGCTGGCCAGCCTTTCCAGGGCTTTTTCGATATTTTCCAACGAATTGGCATAGGCAAGCCGTAAATAGCCTTCCCCGAACTCGCCAAAGGCTGACCCTGGCAAAAGGGCAACACCGGCTTCCTCGAGCATCCAATCGGCAGCTTCCCGGGAAGATCTGCCCAATCCCGTAATATTGGGGAAGGCGTAAAAAGCTCCCTGGGGCACCTGGCAGCTGATACCCTTCAGCTGATTTAAGCCGGAAACGATCAGGTCCCGGCGTTTTTGGTAAACAGCCACAACTTCATCCACCTGGGCCTGGTCTCCGGTCAACGCTTCGATCCCGGCATACTGCGTGAATTGGGCTGTTGATCCCACAGAATGCATCAGCAGCAGTCCTACTTTGGCAGCCAGCTCCCGGGGCATGATGCCATATCCCAGGCGCCAACCGGTCATGGCGTAGGTCTTCGAAAACCCGTCCATGATGATCACACGATCATCCATCCCCGGCAAAGCAGCAATCGATGGGGCATCCTGGCCGTCATAAACCAGGCGGGCATAGATTTCATCAGAGAGCACCCAGCAGTCGAATTTCCTGGCTGATGCTGCAATATGTTCCAGATCCACTTGTGGAATAATTCCCCCCGTTGGATTGCCAGGAGAATTCAGGATGATTAATTTGGTTTTCTCCGATATGACCGCATCAAACTTCTCCAGGTCAAACGAGAATTGGTTGCTCTCCAGAAGTGGCACAGGGACAGGAATGCCGCCGGCAACCTGGATCATGGCCTCATAAGTGGGAAACCCTGGATTGGGGTAGATCACCTCATCTCCATCCTCCACCAGAGCCAATGTTGGGAAAAACAGGTTGGGTTTAGCACCCGGGCTGACAACAACCTGATCTGGGTGGAATTCCATTTTCCTGCGCCGACCAGCATCCTCAGCGATTACTTCCCGCAGTCGGGGCATACCAGGGGGAGGTGTATAGCGGGTATATCCATCCCTGATCGCCTGGATCCCTGCACTGCTGATATTTCCAAATGTGGCAAAATCAGGCTGGCCGATTTCCAGGTGGATAATATCCTTACCTTGTTTTTCCAGAGCTTGGGCTCTAGCAAGTACCTGATAGGCACCCTCGGACGATAATGAGTCAGTTCTTCGAGCGTAAGCCATAGATAGATTCCTCATAGTTTAGCAACAATTGATCTATGTTAACACGATTCCTGACCAAAAAAAAATTCTATCCCAGAGAGATATCCAGATAGAGCATCAGCATTACGCCTGCCATTGTGCCCAAGGTGGCCAAGCGCTCATTTCCAGCACCATGCGTTTCAGGGATGATCTCATCGCTGATCACATAAAGCATGGCGCCCGCAGCAAATCCCATGGCATATGGCAGAAGCGGGCGGGCAAACTGAACAGCCAAAACTCCCAATATAGTCAGAGGGATCTCGATCAATCCCGCTCTGATTCCTACCAATCCTGCGTAGGTATAAGTTCCCATGCCAGCATTCAGCGCAGCAACGGCAACTGCTAAACCTTCAGGGATATTCTGGATTCCAATTGCCAGCATAAGGGGTATCGCATCACCTAGATTTCCAGAGCCAATACCCACACCTACTGCTAAACCTTCCGGCATATTATGAAGAGTTATCGCCAGAATAAATAACCAGACTGCCCTCAGGCGATTGGTCTCTGGGCCCTCTCTTCCTCGCTCCGGGTGGAAATGAGGAACAAATCGGTCTCCCAGGATCAGGACTGCTATGCCCAAAATCATTCCCACAATGACTGCCAGGATGCCACCATATTCCACACCAGGCAATATCAAACTGGTAAAACTGGCTGCAAGCATCACTCCGGCAGCGAATCCGAGTGAAATATTGAGGAACTTTTTTGAAGGCTTCCTCCAGATCAGCACAGCCAGAGCGCCTATGGCATTCATAAGCGTGATGAACAACCCTCCCACCAAACCCTGCCACAAGGGATTTGATCCTGCGATCGAGATAAATGCTGTTTCTACCCAGGTCATCATATAACTCCTTTCTTGTCCTGGTATTCCTGAATCAGATCTGCCAGAACTCAGTTATTGGATACTATCCTCAATCATTAGAGTTAGTTAATCGTCCAACTCTTACAGTCGATAAACCTGATCGGGTAAGACCACCTCTGCTGGAATCATCTGAGCAAAGGTGGTAGGGATATTCTTGGACCAATCTGGAAGCACCAGAAACTGGGTAGGCGATATTAAGATATTCCCTTGACATTTACCCGGATAATATGAGAATATACATCAACTATATCATAAATATTTTGCGGTAGACCCTCTATGAATATTTGCTCCTGTAGACAGCGGGGATCGTAAAACTGCTTCGCACCTCATACTGATCGACTCGGGTTTGAAAGCAGGAACGATTTCCGCACACTAAAAGCAGGAATCGGCTTCAAGACAAGTTGAGCAGTATTTTTATTTAAGTGGGAAGCGTTCTCATGCAGGATTTTGTGCCCTATCTGAAAAGAATATCGCTGGACGAGGGAATGCCTTCCCTGGTTGGCAATACGCCCCTGCTGCCCCTGGTGACCTTATCAGACCGGACCTCCAGCCGGGTCCAGGTCTTTGCGAAAGCGGAGTGGTATAACCCCAGCGGATCGGTCAAAGACCGGCCGGCCTGGGGCATCATCCAGCATGCCCTGCACCAGGGATTAATCCTGCCCGGCATGCATTTGCTGGACTCGACCTCAGGCAACATGGGAATCGCTTATGCAACCTTTGGATCTGCCCTGGGAATACCGATCAGCCTGGCCCTGCCTGCCAATGCCAGCCCGGAACGGATCAAGATCATGGAAGCTCTGGGAGCCGAGCTGATCCTGACCGATCCCCTGGAGGGCTCAGACGGCGCCATCCGGGTCGCCCAGCAGCTGGTTAGCGACCATCCAGAAAAATACTATTACGCCAATCAATATGATAATCCCGAGAATTGGAGATCCCATTTTCGAAGCACTGGCCCGGAACTAATTGAACAGACCGGGGGAAGGATCACCCATTTTGTAGTGGGGATGGGGACAACTGGAACCTTGATCGGGGTCTCACGCTATTTTGCGGAACACCACCCCAATGTCGAGGTGATCGGAGTCCAACCCGACTCTCCCTTTAATGGATTGGAGGGTCTCAAACATATCCCGACTGCCATACAACCAGGAATATATGACCCCCGGGCTGCGGACCGGATCATTGAGGTCAAAACCGAAGACGCCTATGACATGGTCCGCTGCCTGGCAAGGGAAGAGGGCTATTTTATCGGAATATCCTCTGGCGCGGCAGCAGTTGCCGCCCGTCAGGTTGCTAACGAGATTGATGAGGGTGTGGTTGTGACTGTGTTTCCGGATGCCGGATTTAAATATCTCAGTGATGAAAAACTATGGAAGGGATCATGAACATCTACATCTCCGAAGAAATCCTGGCAGAAATCCAGCAGCATGGTGAACACGCTTACCCGTTGGAAGGCGCCGGGCTCATGTTGGGGCAAGAAAAGGATGGGAATCGCCGGGTTGAAAAATTATTGTTCCTGGAAAATGCCAGTGAAGAATCCACCCGCCACAACCGCTACTTGATCACAGCGGAAGATATGCTGCGGGGAGAAAAAGAAGCCGAGCGCCTGGGATTGAATATCGTCGGGATCTTCCATTCCCATCCCGATCATGCCAACCAGCCATCTGAATTCGACCGGGAATATGCAATTCCCTGGTATTCTTATCTGATCACCAGTATCCAGCATGGGAAAGCAGCCGGCTCCAAATGCTGGAAATTGATCGATGATCGATCAGGATTTGTTCCAGAAGAGATTATTAGTTAAAATAGTAAAAGGATCTAACTCTATGCCAACACTCAAAATTCCCACTCCACTGCGTCCTTATGCTGCGGGGGAAGCTGTGATCTCCCTGCCTGGCAGCACGGTCTCTGCTGTACTCGGAGCCCTGGTTAATGAGCATCCCCAATTAAAAAAACACCTCTTCAACGAGACTGAGCAGTTAAGACCTTTTGTAAATATATTTCTCGGAGAAGAAAATATCGATCAATTGGCAGGATTGGATACAGAATTAAATAACGACGATACCCTGCTGATCATCCCCTCGATCGCGGGGGGGAAATAAATAAGGACCCAAGGAGATCTTATGCTCCCTGAATTAACCCACCAGGAAATCCATCGCTATTCCCGTCACCTGTTAATTCCCGATGTAGGCTTGACTGGCCAGCAGAAGTTAAAAGCTGCCTCGGTCCTGGTGATCGGGACAGGCGGCCTGGGCTCACCAGTGGCCCTCTACCTGGCAGCCGCCGGCGTGGGAAGGATCGGCCTGGTCGACTTTGACCGGGTTGATTTCACTAATCTGCAGCGGCAGATCATCCACGGCGAATCCCGCCTGGGTGATCTTAAAGTTGATTCTGCCCGGGACCGCATGCTGGACCTTAACCCCGAGATCCAGGTGGATGTCTACAATCAGATGCTCACCTCAGAGAATGCCTTTGAAATTGCCGAACCCTACGACATCATCATTGATGGAACCGACAATTTCCCCACCCGCTACCTGGTTAATGACCTCTGTGTCTTGACTGGAAAACCCAATGTGTATGGATCGATCTTCAGGTTCGACGGCCAGGCCAGTGTATTCTTCGCTGAGAAAGGTCCTTGTTACCGCTGCCTGTTTCCCGAGCCGCCCCCTCCTGGGCTGGTGCCTTCCTGCGCTGAAGGTGGAGTTTTGGGAGTACTGCCTGGCACGATCGGATCTATCCAGGCCACCGAAGCATTAAAACTGATCCTGGGCATTGGCGAATCCTTGATCGGCAAACTACTGCTATATGATGCCCTGGATCAAACATTTCAAACCGTCAAACTGAACAAAAATCCCTCCTGCAAGATCTGTGGAGAACACCCCGAAGTAACAGGATTGATCGACTATGAGGATTTTTGCGGGATCCCCGCCCACGACCATGCTGAAGGCTCTGCTGGCGAAGGGTGGGATATCACTCCGATTGAGTTATCTGAAAGATTACGGTCCGGAGAGAAAATCCGCTTGATCGATGTCCGCGAACCGCATGAACAGGAGATATCTGACCTGGAGGGCTCCGAGCTGTTACCTCTGGGCCAGTTTGCCGCCAGATTATCAGAACTGGATAGCAGCGAGCAAATTGTGCTGTTCTGCAAATCGGGCACCCGATCAACCAGAGCATTAGAAATCCTGGTCAGCGCAGGATTTAAAAAGGTCAAGAACTTAAAGAATGGCATCAATGCCTGGGCGATCGATGTGGATCCATCCCTGCCTATCTATTGATCTGGATGATCCCAGGTCAATGATGGGAACCACTGTCAGGGTATTAAAAACAGGAGCAGGGCCAAAACACCCGGGCTAGGGCCAAATCAGCCTTAGATTACTCTAGATAGATTTAGTCTGGGCAAAGCAGATTCGATCGGGATCCAACGGGTCACACCAGGTAGACATAAAGATTCCAGCGGTTAATTTTTCTTTCTTCTGCTCCCCCAAATAACCAGTACAGCAGCAATCAGCAGCAAACAAATAATTCCAATAATCAGTAATTCAATAATTCCCAGGCGGGCGATCATTTTTCCTCCCAATACTTGTGGGCCGGAGAATACCGGTTTGTTATCCTTGTTTTGGCGAATTTTGGGAATGATTTCTCAGGGATTTTTTCTTCTTGGTACCATCGGGTTTGTAATTCAGGATCTTGGCCAGCTCCAGCGGATAAAGCCAAACCACCTCGAGTTCCAGCCCGCAGTTTGGGCAGATCACAGATTGGTTGATTTCGATGGGGGTTTCCAGGGTCAGTTGTGATTTGCAGGTCGGGCAATTTTTTATCATTGTCAGCACCTTGATTGGTGATTCCACAAGAAGGATATACCCATTCTAAGGAATAGCTGTCCCAGACCTGTTTAAAAGGTATTTCAATATTGTAATATTTTCTAAATCCAGGGAAGATAAATCCGGCGATTATTCCAGGATCGATCTAGGAATGTTTTTGGAATGAATAACCCAATCCTGGATAAGTGATGACGTAGATGGGCTGCCGGGGATCAGGCTCGATTTTAGATCGCAGCCTTTGAACCAAACCCCTCACCAGGTCCCTGTCCCCCGTCCCGCTGTAGCCCCAAACATACTCGACCAGATTTTCGGTCGGGATAACCATACCCGGGTTGGTGATCAGGGTATGCAGCAAGCGGAATTCAAGATGGGTGAGCCTGACAGGATCCCCATTTTCAATGGTAACTATCCTGGCTGATTGGTCAAGTGTCAGTCCAGCCTGGGTTAAGGATGGAAGGTTGAAGAGGGATGTGCCTTGCGTCCTTCTTAATAATCCCTTGATCACAGCCAGAATATATCGTATGCCGTACGGTCTTTCTACCAGGTAATCAACACCAGCTTCAAAATAGTCAACCTGGAGGGATTCGTTGAGAGGCTCTGTTATCAGCATGATCGCAGCTGCGGTATGCTGCCGGATCTTGTGAATAACCTTCACTGTTTGGCCATTCGGAGAGCCTAATGCGATCAGGATAAAATCCACAGGCTGCTCCGGCCATGATGTGGCCAGGATGGAGAGATCCCTAACTTTCTCAACGGAGAGACCCGTCTTTTGGAGGATCTGGGTGAGGACATCTGATTCCTCGTCATATTCAGAGATCAACAAAGCTTGCATTTACCCTGCCTTGTTCATATTGTTGAAGGATTTACACCTAATATAATTCATTTACACAGGTTTGGATACCTTTTTCAACGCTGCTGGAACATAAATCAATCATAATATCCTCAGAAGAAAGACATTTGACCCTTTTTCAATCATACCAGGCCAGGCCTGGGAGGTATGCGTCTCGATGATTAAAGTAATAATTTATATATTATCCATTGCTGCCGTCCTGCTCTCAGCAGCTGCAGATCTACTGTGGAGACTAAAGATCAACTCCAGGAAAAGCGGGAACTACTCCATAAATATGGATTTCTAAGCCCAGTTTATTGAGTAACGATCAATATCATTATTAGTTTCAGATCTACTAACAAATAACCAGGAACCCCATTATTCGTTTAGGTTTTACAAGGAATACCATGAGTAATTTACGCAAGAATATAATGCCGAAGATCTGGACCCTGCTTGGAAGTCTGCTTGTCGTTGGAACGTTATTACTTACGGCCTGTACAATCAGCCCTGCAGGCACCGATGCCAGCCCGACGACCCAACCAGAACAAACAAAACCGGTTCTAAATACTATTCTGCCTGCCCTGACGGCAACCGAATCGCCAACAGAGCTCCAACCGAGCATATCTCCCTCACCGGAGATCACTGAAACGCAGGCTTCTGGATCCTCCGGAACCGGAACTGCGCTTCCAACAGGTTCGACTACACCTGATCCCAGCCTATCCCCAACAGCAACGTCCACCCTGGCAGGGATCAACTCGACCCAGGCTATCCAGGGGACAAAATCACCTCCTCCCGACCAGGTCAAACTACTGAAGGATATCCTACCCAGCAATGGCGGATACTTTGCTCCCAATAAATACTTTCAGAAATCCTGGGAGATCCAGAATACAGGAACAACAACCTGGACCGAGAAATACAAACTGGTCTTTAGCAGTGGAACTGCAATGAACAACGAGCTGGTCTTTCCCATCAAGAACCCTGTCAAACCCGGGAAGACGATCACCATAGTACTGGAACAGGTCACTCCCAAAAACCCCGGTGTCTATGACGGTTATTGGATGCTTCAAAACGAAAAGGGAAAGAAGTTTGGGATCGGACCCGAGGCTAACCAACCACTAGCCGTGAGAGCCACGGTCCTGAATATCAGTAAGGAAACCTCCTATGATCTTTTGCTGGAGTATTGCAATGCGACCTGGTGGAACAAGAATGGAGAGGACATCAAATGTCCGGGTGAGCCCAAGCTAAACCCAGGATTCGTTTCTCTTTCCACCAAACCCTATTTGGAAAATGGGACATCAAAAACTCCTGTGCTCTGGGTCCATTCTAATAATGTCCTCGAGGGCAATATTTCAGGTCGTTACCCAGCCTATCAAGTAAAAGATGGAGACCACTTCAAAGCCAAAGTAGGCTGCATGGGCGGTTATACAAGATGTAATGTCACTTTTAAGCTGCTCTACCGGATCGGCACTAATCCTGTTCAGACCCTGGGTTCCTGGAAAGAGCTGTCCGGGGGAGGAATCACGACTATTGATGTCGATCTATCAGCCCTGCAGGGCCAATCGGTCCAATTCATTTTGCGGATGACAAGCTCAAATAATTATCCTGAAAGCGCCCAGGGGTTCTGGATGACACCCAGGATCAAAAACATCCTGCCTACGCCACTGCCCACCACGGCAATCCCCGATACAGCCACACCAACGGAGACCCCTGGCCCCACGGATACCCCTACTCCCTGAATTCCAAAAACCTCCCCATTTCATGGGGAGGTTTTTTTTGACAAGGCAGTTTGCAGATCGGGTGATTCCATTATTGGTTCAATAGGGATATCCGGAATTATGCCTCATTGGACTAAATTCCAGATCTTACGCTCACTCAATGCTGCTGAGGAACTCCGAGGCCATGGCAGCAACATCACTGTTCGTGGAAATACCTTTCCAGGGGTCGCTGGGATGAACCAGGTTGGCAACAACTATATTCGCCCCATTAAAGATCGCGCTGCGCGCTTCTTTGATCCCAACACCACCGGCTGCTGAGATTAAGACATCAAACTTGCTTCTGACCCGATTGACATGCCGGAATTGGATCAATTTCCCCCGGGTATTTTCCTCATCCCTGCCTTTGTGCAGCACCATCACGTCCGGAGGATTATCCAGGACCATCATCACTTTCAGGGGGTCCTTGACCCCCAGCATATCGATCATCGAGATCATGCCCAATCTGGCACAGCGGGAGATGAACAGGTTTAAGGTCTCGGCTGGGGAATTGCCAAGTACTGTTGCAGCAGTAGCTCCAGCCGCCTTGACCATATCTACTTCATCGACCGCTCCGTCAACCGTCTTGATATCGGCAACCACGTGTCCGGGCCAGATGCGGCGAATCATTCTTATTCCATCCATGCCCTCTCTTTTCAGGAATGGCGTTCCAGCTTCGACCAGGATGCGGTCGCTGTAGGCGATCCCAGGCAGCAGACTTCTTACCAATCCGGCGTCATAGTTAAAGGCAATTTGCAGATAGCGAGTTTTAGTATTCAGCATTCCAGCCATCAGAATTTATTCCTTGTCTTTGCCCAGCAGGGTTTTAGCTATCCCGTCAAAATTAGAGGGTATAAAAAGCACGATCTTCTCTGAAGGATCGGCGGCAATTGCCCGGATGGTTTGCAAAGTCCGCAAATGCATCGCTCCTGGCGACTCCGAAAGGGCCTGAGCGGCTTGCTGCAAGTTTCTGGAAGCCTCTAGTTCACCCATCGAGTTGATCACAACAGCCCGGCGTTCTCGTTCAGCTTCGGCCTGCTGCGCCATGGCTCGTTTCATTTCTGCCGGTAGCTCAACTTCCTGGATCTTGATCGACTCAACATCAATGCCCCAGCCATCAGTTTCAGCGTCAACAATTTCCTTGATATCCTGGGCGATGGATTCTCGTTCAGTGAGCACAAAATCCATTTCGCTATTGCCGATCACATCACGCAGTGCCGCCTGGGTGTACTGGCGGATCGCAAAGGCATAATCCTCGATCTTGATGATGGCTTCTTCCGGTTTGACCACTTTAAAATAAACCACCGCGTTGACCAGCATGGGAATATTATCCCTGGTCATAACTTCCTGGCGGGGAATCTCGGCGGTTTTGATGCGCATATCAACCTTTCGCATGTTTTGAAATACCGGGATCACCACGGTCAATCCCGGATTCCCGGATCCCAGTGAATTTACCGAGAGTGAATACTACGCCCCGTTCATACTCGTATAAAAGCCGCAAGCCCCGGAAAACCACTCCAATTGCCAGAAATATCAGGACCCCAACACAAAAACCCAGACTTACTATTCCATCAAACATATCTCCTCCTAAATTTTTTCCACAACACTGTTTGCTTTATTGATACCATAATTATTGGGATGCAGGAGAGCAAATTATTTGTTTTAGATCCAACCCCAGGTTGGAAATCCTGATCACAGCCCAGGCTGCCCCTTGTCTTCCTCAGGACAGGATACAATTAAACAGATGGCTGCTGAAAAACCCTTTTCCAGATCACTCCAAGTCCAGATGCTGCTCAGTCGGCTGGAAAGGATCTCAGCCGATTCATCCTGGGCCCATCAAGCCAGCGGTGTTAGAGCATCTCTGGCCCGGATGTTATCAGAAACCATCCCCGACCCGGAGAAGCTGGAAGGATTGATCGGCCTGGGATATGATCTCCTGAGCAAGGCCGCCTCCGAAATACCAGATTCCGCGGATCCTCAAGATCAATGACCTGAATTCTCTCCAGGAGAAGGATGAGTTGCACCTCACTCTCTCGTAGAATAATTGCTATAATAATTTCCAGATCTTAGACATTATTGAAGCAGGACCGCATGAATGAACTCCGGAAAGAGATCATCACCTGGCAGGAAGTCAGCAAATTGGTCTCTCTGATCATCCCCCAATTTGAGATCGTATTTGACATCATTCTTATGGTGTCCCCCAGCGGGGTCATCCCGGCTGGAATCCTGGCTGCAGGGGCAGGCATCACCGATCTCCAGCTTGCCCAGGTGGAATTTCCGCCAGGTTCGGAATTCGAACCCTCCAAGTTAATTACCTGGCCGACATTTCTTCAATTTCCTGCTGATGATCTGGTACTTGATAAAAATGTTCTGGTCGTCAACAACGCCTGGGGCTCAGGTCGAACAACCTGGGCAGTCAATCAACAGGTCGAACATGCTGGCGGCATGGCTTGCACCTGTGTGCTTCATTACAATCCCTATCGGAATTTGTTGAAATACCACCCAGACTATTATGCGGCGGTAACTGACGCGTATATTATCTATCCCTGGGATCTTGACCAGGCAGGACCCGATCAGGTCCTGCTTAAGAATGGGGGCAGGGGCTAAGGATCGGCTCCGATCCTCAGCTAACACTCCAGGAAACCAGCAAGGCGAGCAGCAATCCCAGGGTTGTCCCCAGGACAGCCTCGCCAGGGGTATGGCCGAGGACTTCTTTCAGTTTTTCCTGGGGAGGGATCTTGCCTTTGGTCAATTCCTCGATGATGGAGTTGATCAAAACAGCCTGTTTACCTGATTCCCTCCGGACTCCGGTTGCATCATAGATCACAATCATTGCCAGGATGGCCGAGACTGCAAAAACAGCGGTATCAAAACCGATCTGCAATCCGATCATCAGCGAAGCAGCACTAACCATGGCAGAATGGGAGCTGGGCATTCCCCCGGCCTGGAAGATCAGGGCCCAGTTCCATCTTCGCAGGATCATAAACTCGATCAGCACCTTCAAGATCTGGGCAATTGCCCAGGCCAGCAAGGCGGCCAACAAAATCGGATTAAAAAGCAGGACCTCATTCAGTTTCATCTCCCCCCTTCAGAATGTTTTCCACCTTCAATTCCGCTTTATCCAGCATGGAGATGCAGTGTGATGCCAGGCTCTGTCCCCGCTCAAAATAGAGCAGGGTCACTTCAAGATCATTATCGCCAGATTCCAGGGTGCTGACAAGTTCTTCCAGTTCCTGGAGGGCATCTTCGTATGAAAGTTCACCGAGAGGTTTGAATTTCAGATCTTTCAAAGCAATTTCCTTTTTAAATCCAATTTTCTTCCCGATAAATGCCATAGACTGCCTTCATTACATCAGTGATCTCACCCAATGTAGCATAAGCATGTACAGCATCCATAATAAATGGCATGGTATTCTCAGTTCCCTGGCAGGCGATTCTCAGGCGGTCCAGGGTTTGCCCCAATCGTCCTGGATCACGTGTCTGGCGCAATGTAGCCAAACGCTCGATCTGGTTCTGGTATCCAGCCGGGTCCATTTCCAGCAAGGGAATTTCTGGATCCTTCTGGTCCTTGTAGGCATTCACTCCGATCACCTTCCGGACCTGCTGGTCGATCTCCCGCTGATAGCGGTAAGCCGAGTCCGAGATCTCACTCTGGAAAAATCCCCGGCTGATCGCCGGCAATACTCCGCCAAGGTCTTTTATTTTATCAAAATATTCATAAACCTGACTTTCCATTTTGTCTGTCAGCGCTTCCAGAAAGTAGGATCCACCCAGGGGATCAACAGAGTTGACCACGCCGGATTCTTCCGCGATGATCTGCTGGGTTCTCAGGGCAATGGTTGCAGCCCGTTGGGACGGCAACGCCAGAGCCTCATCCATGCTGTTCGTGTGCAGGGATTGGGTCCCGCCCAGCACAGCTGCCAGGGCCTGGACTGCAACTCTGACAATGTTGATCTCTGGCTGTTGGGCTGTTAAGGATACTCCAGCTGTCTGGCTATGGAAGCGCATCAACCAGGACCGGGGGTTCTGTGCCAGAAAAACATCCCGGATCTCCCGGGCCCAGATCCGGCGAGCTGCCCTGTACTTGGCAATCTCCTCAAAAAAATCGTTGTGGGCATTAAGAAGAACGATAAACGGGGCGCAAAATCATCTATCTTCAAACCCCTTTCCAGAGCCCAGCGCACATATTCCAATCCGTCCGCCAAAGTAAAGGCCAATTCCTGGACAGCGGTAGATCCCGCTTCCCGAATATGGTAGCCTGAGATGCTGATCGTGTTCCAGTGGGGCACTTTTTGCGATCCAAATTCGATCGTATCGGTCACCAGGCGCATGGAAGGTTCTGGGGGAAAGATATATTCCTTCTGGGCGATATATTCTTTCAAGATATCATTCTGAATGGTTCCCCTCAGCTGGTCCATTTTTATTCCCCTGTTTTCCGCGGCAGCCAGGTACATGGCCCAGATCACTGCCGCGGGGGAATTAATGGTCATGCTCGTGGATACCTGATCCAGCGGCAATCCTTCCAACAGGATCTCCATATCCTCCAGGGACGATATTGCCACACCGCAGCGTCCAAACTCTCCTTCTGCCTCCGGGGCATCCGAGTCGTATCCCATCAGGGTAGGCATATCGAAGGCAACAGATAATCCGGTCTGGCCCTGCTCCAGAAGATACTTAAAGCGCTGATTCGTCTCATCAGCAGTCCCAAATCCAGCAAACATGCGCATGGTCCAGGGACGGGAGCGGTACATGGTTGGGTGGACTCCCCGGGTGAAGGGATATTGCCCCGGGTAGCCGATCAGCTCATTAAAATCCCGTTCTGAATGATCAGCCGGCGAATACAAACGGTTTATCACTTCAGAAGAGGTAGTGATAAATTCCTTTTTCCTCTCGGGAAACTGAGCCAGGGTTTCTTTTAATGTAAATTCTTCCCAGTTCAGCAGGGCTCGCTGGAGATCATCCATATTCTGTTCATCCGACATGCCGGTCTCCTGATCTAGGGGATTGTTCTGATCTTAAAAAATTATAGCATTGTTTCCGGGTTCGTTTTTTGCAGCAGCTGAATAAGACCCTTCCCGATAGGGTCGGCAGAGGGTTCTTTGGTATACTATCCGCATGTCAAAATCATCCCCCCCTGATATATCTCCAGATTTGCTCAACGCCCTTACCCGGGAGGGACTCGACCACAAATCCGATCGGGTCACCCGCTTGTTATACAGCACGGATGCCAGCATATACCAGATCATGCCCATCGCTGTGATCTGGCCCCGCGACAGCAGTGAGGTCAGCGCTGTGGTTGAGATTGCCCGGCAGCACCAGACACCAGTCCTTCCCCGGGGAGGGGGAAGCAGCCTGGCCGGTCAGGCGATCGGCAAAGCCATCATCCTGGATTTTTCACGCAGAATGGACCGGGTTATTGAGATCTTCCCCGAGGAGCAGGCTGTGTTGGTCCAGCCTGGTGTGGTTCTGGGAAGCCTTAACAGGCAGTTGAGATCAACTGGATTGATGTTTGGTCCGGATCCCGCCAGTGCGGATCGGGCGACCATGGGAGGAGTGCTGGGCAATAATGCCAGCGGGGCCCACTCGATCCTTTACGGTTTGACCCATGATCATGTATTAGAAGCTGAGGTTGTCCTCTCTGACGGCAGCCTGGTCTCTCTAAACAAACAATCTTCGCCTTCATCCCCTGCAGGATATCAGGCCGGTACCCTCAAGAACCGGATTTACCAAGAGCTGCCAGAGATCATCAAAGAATTTCAATCCGAGATCCTGGAATGTTATCCAAAAACCTTCCGCAATGTGGCGGGCTACAATCTCAATATCCTCGCCCGGCAATCGGATTTGAATCCTGCTGTGCTGCTGGCAGGTTCGGAAGGAACCCTGGGGCTGGTAACTTCGGCCAAATTGAACCTCGTGCCCGTCCCAACCTTCAAGACCCTCTATTTGATCCATTTTGATGATCTGGGAGCTGCCCTGGAAAGTGTACCTGCCATCCTGGAAAGCAATCCCAGCGCAGTGGAATTGATCGATGATATGCTGATCAATTTGGCCCGGGCCAATCCTGCCTACCGCCCCCTGCTCAGACCCATCCAGGGAGATCCAGCTGCCGTGCTGGCAGTGGAATACCAGGGGGAGGAACTTGGAGCCCTGGTTGGCAAGGAATCCGGGCTGGCTTCCTTTGGACCCACTATTCCGCTCCTCGACTCCGCCCTGCAATCCGGGATCTGGAAAGCCCGCCAGGTTGGGTTGGGTATTTTGCAGAGCAAACGGGGGGATGAAAAACCTACCGCCTTTATCGAGGATGCGGCTGTTCCAGTCGAACACCTGGCCGAATACGCCCTGGAGATCAAGCGCTTTGCACATGAGATCGGGGTCAAATCAACATCTTTTTATGCCCACGCCAGCGCTGGATTGCTGCACATTCGTCCCGCAGTAAACCTTAAGGACCAGGTGGGCCTGGCACAAATGCGCCAGCTGGCAGAAAAATCTCTTGAACTGGTCCTCAGGCTGGGCGGCACGACTACCGGAGAACATGGGGAAGGCATTGTCCGGGGGGAATTCTCAAAAATTCTCTATGGTGCGGGATTGACCAGGGCTTTCAGGAAGGTCAAAGAGCTCTTTGATCCCGGGTATCTGCTCAATCCTGGCAAGATCATCGATCCCCCCGGAATGGACGATGCCAGCCTGCTGCGCTACGGCCCAACTTATCAATCCACATTTAAACCTGAAAAAACTCTCTTGAGTTTTGAATCGGACCAGGGATTGGATAGAGCGGTTGAGATGTGCAATGGCGCCGGGGTTTGCCGGCAGCTGGACGGGGGTGTGATGTGCCCTTCGTTTAAAGCTACCCGGGATGAGACCCACAGCACCCGCGGAAGGTCCAACCTGCTGCGGGCTGCCATCAGCGGTAAATTAGGCCAGGATGGTTTTAGCTCCAGTGAGTTATATCAGGCGCTGGATCTCTGTCTCTCCTGCCAGGCCTGCACCTCTGAGTGCCCCTCATCCGTGGATATGAGTAAACTCAAAGCTGAGTTCACCCACCAATACCACCTGAAGCATGGTGTTCCATTTCGAAGCTGGTTTTTTGCCCATATTGCCGAAATTAGCCGTTTGGCTCAACCCCTGGCTGGTCTTGTGAATCCTATATTAAGGTCTCCTGCCAGGCGCCTCCTGTCAGTGATCGGCATCCATCCTGACCGGAAGATGCCCCCCTTCGCAGCCGAGAGCTTCACTTCCTGGTATCAAAAACAACCGCCTGTGGAACCCACAGAGTTAAAAAAGGGAGTAGTTTTTTTCTATGACACCTACCTGGAATATAATTACCCCCACATCGGAAAGGCTGTAGCAAAGATCTTCCAGAAAGCAGGACTTGGTCTGATAGTACTCAGGGAAAAAGTCGACTCCGGGCGTCCGGCCTATTCCAAAGGATTGCTGAAAAAAGCGCAAAGACTGGCCCAGACCAACCTGGAACTGCTAAAACCCTACGCTGAAAATGGTCATGCTATCGTCGGCTGTGAACCTACAGTGATGGTGATGTTGACCAAGGAATATTTGGACCTGGTACCCGGCCCGACAGCAGATCTGGTAGCTTCTGGGGTCCTGATGATCGAAGATTTTCTGCTCAGGGAGATCCAGGCCGGCCGGATAGAGTTTACGTTCGATCAGCTGCCGCGCAGGATCCTCTATCAGGGTCACTGCCAGCAAAAAGCCCATTTTGGGACAGCCAAGACCATCGGCCTTCTGCAGCAGCTTCCCAACTGCATAGTGGAGGAGATTGACTCAACCTGCTGCGGCATGGCCGGCGCCTTTGGATATGAAAAAGAACATTATCAGCTTTCACTCGAGATCGCGGAGCTGGGTCTCGCACCTAAAATTCGAGCTGCCTCTGCTGAAACCATCATCTGCGCCTCGGGGACTTCCTGCCGGGAGCAGATCCAACATACCACCCAGCAGGACGCGCGTCATCCCCTGGAGATCTTCGCCGAGGCCCTGGTTTGAAACTTAGGGAGAAATTTTTCGTAAACAAGGTCGGAGCACTGTCATTTTAGAATGAATTAGACAAGGATATCTTATTATGGCCTGGATCACATCACCTGAAATCTGGATCGCATTATTAACCTTAACAGCCCTGGAAATTGTGCTGGGGATCGATAATATCATTTTCATTTCGATCCTGGCCGGCAAGCTGCCAGAGGATCAGCAGGATCGCGCTCGGCAGATAGGCCTGATCTTGGCAATGCTCACCCGCATCCTGCTCCTATTCTCGCTGGCTTGGTTAACCAGGCTGACCGCACCGCTGTTTACAGTATTCAGTCATGAGATCTCGGGACGGGACCTGATCCTGATCACCGGGGGTTTGTTCCTGTTGGGAAAAAGCACCTTTGAGATCCATGAGCGGCTGGAAGGCGAAGAAGGCCATGGCGACAAGAAAGTCGCCGCCTCTTTGGCTGGCGTGATTTTCCAGATCATGCTGCTGGACATCGTTTTTTCACTGGATTCGGTCATCACCGCCATCGGCATGGTCAGTGAAATTGGCATCATGGTCGCCGCGGTTATGATCGCTGTTGGGATCATGCTCTTTGCATCCGCATCCATCAGCAGTTTTGTAAATGACCGACCCACCCTGAAAATCCTGGCTTTGAGTTTCCTGCTGCTGATCGGTTTTTCGTTGGTGGCAGACGGAATGGGATTCCATATTCCTAAAGGCTATATTTATTTTGCCATGGGCTTCTCAGTATTTGTGGAGTTCATCAATTTACGGGTCCGGGCCAAGTCAGTGCCAGTTAAGCTCCGCAAACCCTATTCCGCACAGGAATAAGTCCTTCCATGACCGAAATCCGCGTCATCATGCACCTGGATCTGGATGCCTTCTTCTGCGCTGTGGAGGAGATCAAGGATCCCTCCTTAAGCGGAAAAGCCTTCGCGGTGGGCGGCTCCCCATCCGGGAGAGGAGTGATCACGTCCTGCTCCTACCCGGCCCGGAAGCTGGGGGTGCGCTCGGCCATGCCGACAGTCAAAGCCCTCCAGCTCTGTCCCCACTTGATCCTGGTCGGCCGGAATCACCGCGATTATGGCAAATATTCCAAATTAGTGATGGAGTGCCTGGGAAAGTATTCTGACCAGATCGAGCAGATCTCGATCGATGAAGCCTTCCTGGATATCAGCGAGTTGGGCCAGGATCCCCGAACCATCGGACTTGAGATCCAGGCCAGTATTCTAAACCAGCTCAAACTTCCCAATTCGATCGGCATCGCCAGCAATAAACTGGTTGCCAAAATCGCTACGGATGTGGGCAAGATCGCCTCTACTGGAGACAGCTATCCCAACGCCATTACTGTTGTCCCCCTGGGAGAGGAACGCTCCTTCCTTGCTCCCCTTCCAGTGCAGATGCTCTCGGGAGTCGGACCAAAAACCAGGGAGCGGCTGGAGATCTTCAATATCATGACCATTGGCGATCTGGCGGCTTATCCTGAGATAGAACTGGCTCAAAAATTTGGCAAACACGGTTTTGACCTTAGCAGGCGGGCCAAAGGGGTTGATCAGCGGGGCATCGTCACCAGCCGGGGAGTCAAATCGGTCAGCAATGAACGCACCTTCAGTAAAGATCTTGGGAAAAAATCCGAGGTGCTTTCCTATATCACCAGCCTGTCTGAGAGGGTCAGCCAGCGATTACAAAAAAAGAACCTGCGGGGAAAAACAGTCCAGATCAAGGTTCGCTGGTCAGATTTTACAACCATCACCCGGCAAACTACTCTCTCACAATCGATAAATGATTTTAAGATCATCCAAAATCAAGCCTCCGATCTGCTAGACCAGGTCTGGCAGGAGGGAAGGTTGATCCGGCTGATCGGAGTTGGGGTGCATAATCTTGACAGCAAAGCCCAGCAGCTGGGTTTGTGGGATACCGGGGTAGTAAAAGATATCCAACTCCAGGATGCTCTCAAGGAATTGAAGGATAAATATGGGGAGAATGTCATATCCCGGGGCATAAAGAAGTAATAGGGAAAACTTTCACAAGACCCCAAAAAATCGATTATAATTGTGCCCTGGGCCTGGCATTCCAGGACCCAGTGAATACAGGTTTACTTTCTTAACACTAGGAGTTAAGTTCATGTCCAAAAATATCCAAATGATTGATGGCAACGAGGCAGTTGCAGCCGTTGCCCATAAGATCAATGAAGTGATCGCGATCTATCCGATCACACCTTCATCACCCATGGGCGAACATGCTGATGCCTGGTCTGCGGCCGGTAAAACCAACATCTGGGGCACTGTCCCGGATGTGATGGAAATGCAGGCTGAGGGCGGAGCAGCCGGGGCAGTGCATGGAGCACTACAAGCTGGTGCGTTAACCACCACTTTTACTGCTTCCCAGGGTTTGCTGCTGATGCTGCCCAACATGTACAAGATCGCGGGAGAATTAACACCAACGGTCTTTCATATTGCGGCCCGTTCCTTGGCTGCCCAGGCGCTTTCGATTTTCGGTGACCATTCCGACGTGATGTCCGCCCGGGCCACTGGCTTTGGCATGCTCGGATCAGGTTCCGTCCAGGAAGCCCATGACTTCGCGGCCATATCCCAGGCCGCCAGCCTGGAATCCCGGATCCCATTCCTGCACTTCTTTGAAGGATTCAGGGTCTCCCACGAGATCAACAAAGTGGAAATGCTGCCCGATGAGGTCCTGGAAGAATTAATTACCGAGGATTCTGTTATGGCCCACCGCAACCGGGCCCTGACTCCCGACAAACCAGTGATCCGCGGTACGGCCCAGAACCCGGATGTCTATTTCCAGGCTCGCGAGACCGTCAATCCCTATTACGACAAAGCTCCTGGCATCGTCCAGGAGGTGATGGATAAATTCAAGAAATTGACCGGGCGGGAATACAAACTTTTCGATTATGAAGGCGCTCCGGATGCCGAACGAGTGATCGTGATCATTGGCTCTGGCGGAGTGGCTGCTGCTGAGACCGCCAGGTTCTTGATCAAAAATAACGGCGAGAAGGTTGGTGTGGTCAGGGTCCGCCTTTACCGCCCCTTCTCAATCAAAGATTTCCTACAGGCCCTGCCGGCTACCACCAAGGTGCTGGCTGTCCTGGACCGAACCAAAGAGCCCGGCGCGGCCGGCGAGCCGCTCTACCAAGACGTTGTCTCTGCCATCTCGGAAGGCATTAATGAGGGGATCGCTCCCTTCAAAACCGCACCCTACATCATCGGAGGCCGTTACGGCCTTTCATCCAAAGAATTCACCCCTGGAATGGTCAAGGGTATCTTCGATGAGATGAAAAAGAAAAAGCCCAAGAACCATTTTTCCATCGGTATCTTCGATGATGTGACCCATTCCAGCCTGGAATATGATCCCTGCTACCTGATCGAAAGTGACGAGATCATCCGCAGTGTATTTTTTGGATTGGGATCTGACGGAACCGTCAGCGGCAACAAGAACTCGATCAAGATCATCGGTGACCAGACAGAGAATTATGCCCAGGGCTATTTTGTGTACGACTCCAAAAAAGCCGGTGCAAAAACCATTTCCCATCTGCGTTTTGGTCCTGATCCGATCAGAGCCCCTTATATTATTGAGGTTAATCAGGCGGATTTTGTGGCCTGCCATCAGTTCAGCTTCCTGGAGCAAATTGACATGGTCAAATATGTCAAACCGGGAGGAACCTTCCTGCTGAACAGCATCGATGGGCCGGATCAGGTTTGGAATAACCTCCCCCAGGATGTGCAGGAAAGATTGCTTGAAAAAGAAGCTGATTTCTACATCATCGATGCCTATAAAGTAGCTGAAGAGGTTGGCCTGGGAACCAGGATCAACACCGTGATGCAGACCTGTTTCTTTGCCATCAGCGGTGTGCTTCCCAAGGACCGCGCGATCAAAGAGATCAAGGCCATGATCAAGAAGAGCTACGGCAAAAAAGGCGATGAGATCGTCAAGATGAACTATAAAGCCGTTGACCTGTCCCTGAAGAATATGCATAAGGTCGATCTTCCAAACAAGGCAAACAGCACCCAGGCTATGCGTCCTCCCGTACCGGCGGACTCGCCCGAGTTTGTCAAGAACGTTTTGGGAAAGATCATTGGCGGTGAAGGGGATTACCTGCCTGTCAGCGCTTTTTCTCCTGATGGCACATTCCCGGTGGGAACAACCAAATATGAAAAACGCAACATCGCCCTGGAGATCCCTGAGTGGAACCCGGACACCTGCATTCAATGCAATAAGTGCGCTTTTGTTTGCCCCCACGCAGTGATCCGCCCCAAAGTCTATGAGGCCGATCTGCTGAAAAACGCACCTGAGACCTTTAAATCGATCGACGCCACCGGACGGGAATTCAAGGATATGAAATTCACCATCCAGGTCGCTCCCGAGGACTGCACTGGCTGTTCCTTATGTGTCAGTGCCTGCCCCAAGACCGATATCGAAAACCCGGCTTTAAAAATGGTCAATCAGGCTTCGCTCCGCGAAAAGGAAGTCGAGAACTGGGATTTCTTCCTCTCCATACCCAACCCGGACCGCACCAAATTAAAACTGACCCGGCCCAAGGACTCTCAATTCCTGGAGCCGTTGTTTGAGTTTTCCGGCGCTTGTGCTGGCTGTGGTGAGACCCCTTACGTTAAACTGCTCAGCCAGCTCTACGGAGACCGGAGTTTAATCGCCAACGCGACTGGCTGTTCCTCCATTTATGGCGGCAACCTGCCGACCACTCCCTGGACAACCAACAAAGACGGACGGGGACCGACCTGGTCCAACTCGCTCTTCGAGGATAATGCCGAGTTTGGCCTGGGTATGCGTCTCACGCTCGATAAACAAAAAGCCTATGCCCTTGAGCTGCTTCCCCTGTTCGCAGATGTGCTTGGCAATGACCTGATCTCTGAGATCGTCAACGCAGACCAGACCGATGAAGCGGGTCTGGATGCCCAGAGAGCCCGGATTGAGGAATTGCGTAAAAAAATGGCCAAAGAAAAAGGCCGCAAAGCCAAAGACCTGCTCAGCCTGGCGGATAAATTGGTCCGCAAGGATGTCTGGATCGTCGGTGGAGACGGCTGGGCCTATGATATCGGCTATGGTGGATTGGACCATGTCCTGGCCACCGGCCGCAATGTCAACGTGCTGGTTCTTGACACCCAGGTCTATTCCAACACCGGAGGACAATCATCCAAAGCCACCCCCCTGGGAGCGGTAGCCCGCTTCTCAGAGAGCGGCAAGGGCATCCCTCGCAAGGATCTGGGTATGATGGCCATGAATTATGGTTATGTATATGTCGCTCAGGTAGCCATGGGTTCGAGTGATACCCAAACCCTGAAAGCATTCCTCGAGGCCGAGGCCTTTGACGGACCATCCCTGATCCTGGCCTACAGTCCCTGCATCGAACACGGGATTGACATGGCCAAAGGTTTGGATCAGCAGGACCTGGCTGTAAAATCCGGGATCTGGCCCCTGTTCCGCTACCACCCGGATCGAGCCGATGAAGGCAAGAACCCTCTCCAGCTGGACTCCAAGGCGCCCAGCATACCATTGAAGGATTACGCATATAACGAGCTGCGCTACCGGTCCCTGGTGACCAGCAATGAAGAGCGGGCTGAAATGCTGATGAAAGAAGCCCAGGCGGAAGTTAATAAGCGCTGGTCGCTCTATGAGCAGATGGCCCAGATGGATTTCAGCCTGGAAGAGCAAGCAGGTTCCTAACTCCCGCTCCACCTGTTCAATAAAAAACTCCCGGAGTTTTCATACCTCCGGGAGTTTTCTTGTGATTGGCAGCGAAAATCCACTATATCAAAAGCCTGATTAAGGTATATCCTCCCAGACTTGTTGTAAAACCCCCGATAATATAAGTTAATTTTCCTGCGGGAAGCCGGCTTACTAAAAATGCCGACAGGGGAACGGATAGCACAGCGCCGACAACTGTTGCAAGCAGCAAAGGCGTATAAAGAGTAACCCCGGTGGCCAGATAGATCCCCACTCCAACAATACAGGTTATTCCTTCTGCCAGGGATGTTATTCCGACTGCATTGCGACCACGAACTCCAGACAGGACCTGCCCTGCAGTTACAACCGGTCCGTATCCACCTCCGCTGATACCTTTGTTAAACGCTGCCAGGAAACCCAAACCTGCAATGCGTTTCCAGCTGAATGGGTATTCTTTCGATCGACTTGATCAGAATAAACAACCCCATTGCCAGGACCAAAAGGCCAATATACAATTTCACGGCCCAGGACGGCAGGTTTACAGCCAGCACTGTGGCAATTATCACACCCACTATACTGCAACCTGTTAAAACCAGCACCACCTTAAAATCCCGGCTCCCTGGCCGCAAATCAACATTGCCATACTCATGGTGGAACACACCAGCCAGAACACCAGTAATGGATTCCGAGAATAATATGGCAGGCACAATAACAATCGGTTCAAATCCAAAAATGAGCAAGATTGGAGTGAGTGTTGTGCCATAACCCATACCCAGGGTAGAATCCACCAATTCACATGTAAAAGCCAGCAATACAATCAAGATCAATTCATTAGTAGTCATTTGCCTCCCATTCTGGTTCTACTTGGTAATCAAAATTGGTTTGGTAATATCATTGATCAATTGATCAACCAGGTCTGCCGACAGCCATTGGGCTGGCCTTCTCCGGGGAACTGATGGGATAATAATCAGGTCTGGATCCGAATCCAATATTTCATCCCGGAGTTGAATTATCGGATCCCCTTCACGCAATTTATAACTTCCTTTGATATTTTGACCTGAGATCTGGTCACCTACAGAGCGCATTTTCATTCCCAGAGGATGGTTTCCTTCCAGCAGTGAATCAAGACTGTGATTAATTAATGATCCATAACATGGCGGTACAGCTGGAAAAATTGGCAGCACTGTCAGTTCACACTGGAATGATCGGGCAATTTTAACTGCCCAATTAATTGCCAACTCACCCCCAACTCTATTGTCCGGAAGGACCAATAATATTTTATGGATGGAAAACCTGAAATCTGGCGGGAGAATTAATAACGCAGGTACTTGTTCAAGATATTGAAGTACCTCATGATCAGGAAACAACTCCATTAAACGGGATGCATGATAAGCCTGGAAGACCAGGAGATCAGGAATAGCGTTTTGAATGAAATAGCCTAATTCTTCTAGGGTTCCTATTCCCTCCGGGGAAATCACTATCTGGTTAAAATCAGCCTCCAGTGCTTCGGCAAATGAGCGTGTATACGGCCAGAAAGATTCGGAATCTGTTGGAGCAGATAATATTGAAATAAATTTCCTGATGGGGGGGTGTGGCCACAGTTCATCCAGCATCTGATCAATTTCCTCTGAATCAGCCTGGATAAAACATATTGATCCATCAATCACAGACATAACCGCCTTGGATGCTGTCGTGTCCCCTGGGGAAGCCATCGCGACTGTAATTCGATTGCCATCCTTTGCGATTGGCAGGGCATGATAACGATATGCGATATCCTGGGGAACTAATTTCATTACTGACCGATCAGGACTGATACGATCGAGATCCAGATATGGAAAACTATATTTACTATTAACCAGGTTGCCAGAATTCAAATCATCAATGGTGGGTGAAACATCCATCATATACCTCCACGTATTGTCGGATGATTTAATGATTCCACTGAGTTAACTGTATCAAATAGGAATGACAAAAGCTGTGATACCCCCGTGACATATCTGTGACAAAACACTACAAACCTACCAATAAACTATTTCTTATTTTCGATTAATCCATAACCCAAACCTGGTACGGTTTGGATATAAATCGGTTCTGAGGGATCTGGCTCAAGTTTTATACGCAATCGGCGGACAAGCTGGCGCAGCATATCACGATCGGCAGCTCCTGGCCCCCAGACCTGATCGATGATCATCTCAAATGTAAGCACCTGTCCAGGATTGATCATAAAATATTCCAGAAGCCTGTTCTCCAGTGTAGTCAAAGGAATTGGATCCTCTTCAGGATTGACAATCAAAGACCTTTTTCCTGACAATAAGGTCAACTTTCCAACTTGAAGATCAACAGGTGTCACCCGACCTCCGGCTCTACGCAGGATCGCCTTGACCCTGGCAACCAGCTGGCTAGGACTGAAGGGCTTCACAAGGTAATCATCAACCCCGAGTTCAAATCCGCCCAGGATATCCTCCTCTTCCCCCCGAACAGTTAACATAATAATTGGTGTTTCTGCCTGCGCTCTGATCCTGCGGCAGACTTCAAATCCCCCGATTTTAGGCATATTGACATCCAATATTATCAGGTCTGGTTGATCTTCAGACCAACGGTCCAGTCCTGCGGCACCGTCATGAGCCTGGATGACTTCATAACCCTCTTTGCGGAGCATAAAGGAAATCACATCAGCCAGCACTCGATCATCATCTACAACCAGAATTTTCATGTCTTTTCCTCAATAATTGGCAGTGTAAACCAGAAGATTGAGCCACTTCCCGGACGATCCTCCACGCCAACTTCACCTCCGTGTGCCAGGACGATCTCCTTAACTACCGATAATCCCAATCCAGCCCCAGCCTGGGAAGCTGAGTTGTCAGTGTGGGGAAAATCAAAACGGAGGAACAAATTGGCACGGTGTTCTGGGAGAATACCTGGTCCGCGATCACAGACCTCAAGGCGTGCAAAACCAGGGGAGGTTGTGACCTTGATCTTGATCTCCTCTCCTGGCGGGCCGTACCGGTTGGCATTGGAGATCAGATTTACAAGCACTTGTACTGTCCGTCGGAAGTCAGCCTTTACTAACGGCAATTTCACTGGTAGCTCTGCAGTTAAGCGTTGTTCATACTTATTGAGGAGAGGCTGCATAGTCTGAATTGCCTCAGCTACAATCAGGCTCAAATCAACAGTCCGAGGAGAGATCCGAAAACGACGAGCTTCAATATTCGCGCTTTCAAGAAGATTGTCCACCAGAGTATGCAAACCCAGGATGCCCAGATGGAGGGAAGTATAGAGTTCTTTGAGATCCTGCTCGCTGTGGACAAGCGTTTGATCCAACAACAGCTCAATCGATGCCTCTAACGCTGTTAAGGGTGTTCTGAGTTCATGAGCGACATCTGCGATAAAATGTCCCAGCAATCGATGGACCGCTTCTTCTTCGCTGATGTCTCGAAATACCAGGGCGATCTCGGTATCACTGGTAGTAGAGTATGGTAACTTTGCGCTGGTGACTGCTATCGAGGCCACCCGATCTCCTGCCAATCTCACATCAGCCTTCTGACGTCCCTTGAGAATCGCAGGCAGAAGGCTGCTAAAGAGCTGGTCGGATTCTATCAGCAGGAACACATGATCAATGGGTTTTCCAAGGACTTCTCCGCTGAGCCAGCCTGTAATCCGTTCCGCACCATGGCTGAAGAAGGTAATTCTGTTTCCACTGTCCAGCGTAATGATTCCCTCTACGATTGAAGCCAATAAGTTTTCACTCCAATCCCGTTCACCTGCGAGCGAAGTCAGGGTTTTATGCAGATCGATGCGAGCCTGATCGAGTGTCAATGCTACCTGGGCGATCTCACGAATCCGGGTGGTCGCAATCACTGGAGTTTCCAGGTCACCAGAGCTGAAGGTTGTGGCCGCTTCAGATAGCTTCACCAATGGGCGGCTGAGCTGGCGAGAAAACAAAACCCCCAGGGTGGAACCCCCCACAGCAACTCCCAGGATAGCGGCTGCCATCCAGAGTGCCAGTTGTTTTCGACCGGCCAGGATCTCAGAGATATCCATGGCCGTAATCAGCTTCACATCCCCGCCAGAAACTGAAGTAGCTGAGGCATAATACAGCACACCATTCAGGTTGATTGGATGATGGGAGTTTTGGAAATCTAGGTTTATAGAACAGTAGGCTGGCAGTAATGATGGATTATCCCTTCCTGATAAGCTGGCAGCGATCAAGGATTCCTGGTAACACAACCAATGTTCAAAGGTTGTCTGATCCTTGATCTCTCTCGCAAAGTCATCATCAACTAGCTTCCCGATAATTACTTCTGCCCTAATATTGTTGATCAGAATTGTAGACCGCGAGATCATCCAGATTTCCAGGGTTGATATCTGGTCAATGACCAGATATCCATCCTGGAATTCACCACTGCAGAAACCAGGATTAATTATTGTGCCCGTCAGGATATCGCCATTATGGCAGAAACCAATCAAATCGACACCAGCCCCTCGCTGAAGTTTATCAAGATAATCCATCAATTGAGTCTGGTTCCCTTCTGAAAGTAGCCGCTGCAAGGTCGGTCGACCCGCGGTAATAATAGCCAGGTTCTGCAATTCTAAAAGCCTGTTGGCATACAAAGAACTCATCGTGTGCTGAGCTTGATCGATCTGAGCCCAGGATTGATTCTCGAGCTGGTTCTGGAGCATCCAGATGGCCGGGGTTCCGACTGTTGTCGCGGTAAGCAAGACCACCAGGATGAACCTGGTTATCATCTGGACAGTCAGGTTTTTAAAATCTGGCGGTAGCCTCATATGAATGATTGTAATCCGGATTGGTTTTGAAAAGCTGAGATGATAAGAAAAAAGGACCCAAATGCTAAATCGCATGAGTCCTTTTGTTTAAAAGAAAATGTTCTTGGCAATGACCAACTCTCCCAGAGGGCCTCCCCTCAAGTACCATCGGCGCTGGCAAGCTTAACTACTGGGTTCGGGATGGGACCAGGTGTACCCTTGCCGCTACAATCACCAAGAACATATTTCACATGTTAAAGTCGTACCTATTGAATAGAATTTTTTTTGAATAAATATCGAGTTCTCCGCACCACGTTTTTAAGCCCTCGACCATTAGTACAGCTTAGCTGAACACATTGCTGTGCTTACACACGCTGCCTATCAAGCAAGTAGTCTTCTTGCGGTCTTACTCCCTTAACGGGATGAGGAATCTAATCTTGAGGCAAGTTTCCCGCTTAGATGCTTTCAGCGGTTATCTTTGCCAGACGTAGCTACTCAGCTATGCTCCTGGCGGAACAACTGACACACCAGAGGTCTGTCCACTCCGGTCCTCTCGTACTAGGAGCAGATCCTCTCAAATTCCTTACGCCCACAGCGGATAGAGACCGACCTGTCTCACGACGGTCTGAACCCAGCTCGCGTACCGCTTTAATGGGCGAACAGCCCAACCCTTGGGACCTTATCCAGCCCCAGGATGCGATGAGCCGACATCGAGGTGCCGAGCCTGGTCGTCGATGTGAACTCTTGGACCAGACTAGCCTGTTATCCCCGGGGTAGCTTTTATCCGGTAAGCCATGACCCTTCCACACGGTATCATGGGATCACTAAACCCGACTTTCGTCCCTGCTCGACGCGTTGGTCTTGCAGTCAAGCTCCCTTATGCTTTTACACTCTATGGTTGGTTTCCATTCAACCTGAGGGAACCTTTGGGCGCCTCCGTTACTCTTTCGGAGGCGACCGCCCCAGTCAAACTGCCCAGCTGACACTGTCCTCGATCCGGATAACGGATCCGAGTTAGGGCCTAAACATGATAAGGGTGGTATTCCAGTGGCGGCTCCACCGAAGCTAGCGCTCCGGCTTCATAGCCTCCCACCTATCCTGCACAAACCATGTCCAAACACAATGGCAGCCTACAGTAAAGCTCCACGGGGTCTTTTTGTCCTGCTGCGGGTAACGCGCATCTTTACGCGTACTTCAATTTCACCGAGTCTTTCGTTGAGACAGTGCTCCGATTGTTACGCCATTCGTGCGGGTCGGAACTTACCCGACAAGGAATTTCGCTACCTTAGGACCGTTATAGTTACGGCCGCCGTTCACCGGGGCTTAAGTTCTGAGCTTTGCTGATCCGAAGACCAGCTAACACTTCCCTTTAACCTTCCGGCACTGGGCAGGCGTCAGCCCCTATACATCGTCTTACGACTTAGCAGAGACCTGTGGTTTTGTTAACCAGTCACCAGAGCCTGTTCACTGCGACCCTCATCTGCTCCGGACGTAAGTCCTTCACAACAGAGGGCACCCCTTATCCCGAAGTTACGGGGTTAATTTGCCTAGTTCCTTAACGAAAGTTCTCTCGCTCGTCTTGGTATGCTCTACCTATCTACCAGTGTCGGTTTGCGGTACGGGTACTTAGAATTCATCACTTAGAGGTTTTTCTTGGCAGCATGGATTAACCACTTCTGTCTCATGGACTCGCACTCATGCCTCGGCTCAATCCGCGGATTTTCCTACGGATCTCATAGCCTACACATTTCCACCTACATCCAATAGTAGGCTGGTCTACCACCCTGCGTTGCCCCATCGCTCCTTCTAAATAGTTCCGGAATGTTGACCGGATATCCATCGCCTACGCCTTCCGGCCTCGGCTAAGGACCGACTAACCCGATGCGGATTGACCTGGCATCGGAAACCTTAGATATTCGACGAACATGCTTCTCACATGTTTTACGCTACTCATGCCTGCATTCTCACTTCTGCCCGCTCCAGCCGTCCTTACGGTCGACCTTCACTGCTGACAGAACGCTCTCCTACCGCTCCAGCCTAATGGCTGAAACCCATAGCTTCGGTGATAAACTTAGCCCCGGTAAATTTTCCGCGCAAGATCACTTGACCAGTGAGCTATTACGCACTCTTTCAAGGAATGGCTGCTTCTAAGCCAACCTCCTGGTTGTCTCGGTAATCCTACTTCGTTTTCCACTTAGTTTATACTTAGGGACCTTAGCTGATGGTCTGGGCTCTTTCCCTCTTGACTATGAAACTCATCTCCCACAGTCTAACTGCCATGCTTAAAGTATTGGCATTCGGAGTTTGGTTAGGTTCGGTAGGCGACAAGCCCCCTAGCCCGTCCAGTGCTCTACCTCCAATACTCAACACATGACGCTAACCCTAAAGCTATTTCGGAGAGAACAAGCTATCTCCAAGTTCGTTTGGCATATCACCTCTACCCACAGTTCATCCTGCAGCTTTGCAACGCTGAAAAGTTCGGGCCTCCACGGGTGCTTAAACCCGCTTCACCCTGACCATGGGTAGCTCACTTGGTTTCGTGTCTAATCCCAGCCACTCGCGCCCTATTAAGACGACTCGCTTTCGCTCCGGCTCCGGGTGTTACTCCCTTAACCTAGCCACTGAGATTAACTCGCAGGCTCATTCTCCAAAAGGCACGCCGTCAGACGTGATGGCGGCCATTGATTCTCATCAACGCCTTTCCACCATAGTCCTCCGACAGATTATATGCTCACGGTTTCAGGTTCTATTTCACTCCCCTTAACGGGGTACTTTTCACCTTTCCCTCACGGTACTATTTCACTATCGGTCGTCAAGTGTATTTAGCCTTGGAAAGTGGTCTTCCCGGATTCCAACCAAATTAGCGTGTCTGGCTGTACTCAGGGTTCCTGAAAGAAGTTGGAAAGTTTTCGCATACGGGACTATAACCCTCTCTGGTAGGCTTTCTCACACCATTCTGCTAACAATCCAATTTGTAACTTCTATATTTCAGGCCCTACAACCCCGGTCACGTAAACGCAACCGGTTTGGGCTGTTCCCCTTTCGCTCGCCACTACTCGGGGAATATTTTCTTTTCCTCTGGGTACTAAGATGTTTCAGTTCCCCAGGTTCCCGTCCTAAGACCTATGTATTCAGTCAAAGGACGCTGCGGGTTTACCGCAGCGGGTTTCCCCATTCGGAAATCCTCGTATCAGCGCCTGTTCACGGCTCCACGAGGCTTATCGCAGTGTCCCACGTCCTTCATCGGCACTTGATCGCCAAGGCATCCACCGTAAGCACTTAGTAGCTTAATTTGTGATGCGGAGAAATCGATATTTATTCGCAGTTTCTATTCAATTATTAAGGTACGATCCGACTTGACTTTTGTCTGTCGGTGGGTATTCCTCATTCGTAAATCAGGAACACGCACTGCCAGGCAATTTCTATGATTTGGTTGGATTAGACAAAACAGCCCGGCATTTCGCCGGGCTTGAAGATCCCATTTGAAATGCACTTATATTCAGGTTTTGCCAATCAGTATGTCAACCAAATTTTTGTCCTTCCTGGTCAAGCTCTCTCTCAGTGGAGATGAGGGGACTCGAACCCCTGACTTCCGCCTTGCAAAGGCGGCGCTCTCCCAGCTGAGCTACATCCCCGATCAGGGACAAGTGGGCCTGACTGGATTCGAACCAGTGACCCCTGCGTTATCAGCACAGTGCTCTAACCAACTGAGCTACAGGCCCGTCACTATTCCTTAACACCTGAAGAGTGATAGAAAACCCAATGAGATAACCTTGACACCGTCAAGGATTTTTGTGGTTACTTAGTGCATTTTTAGTACATCTAGAGTGGAGCGCAAGTCCAAAGACTATTGCTCAGATATCTCCAGAAAGGAGGTGATCCAGGCGCACCTTCCGGTACACCTACCTTGTTACGACTTCGTCCCAGTTACCGGTCCTACCCTCGTCGGCTCCATCCCGTGAGGGTTCAGATACCGACTTCAAGTATTACCAGCTTCCATGACGTGACGGGCGGTGTGTACAAGACCCGGGAACGTATTCAACGCACTATTGCTGACGCGCGTTTACTAGCAACTCCGGCTTCATGCAGTCGAGTTGCAGACTGCAATCCGAACTGAGATCGGTTTTGAGGATTGGCTTCGCCTCGCGACTTTGCTACCCATTGTACCGACCATTGTAGCGTGTGTGTAGCCCTGGACATAAAGGCCATGCTGACTTGACGTCGTCCCCACCTTCCTCCGGTTTTGTACCGGCAGTCCCGCATGACACATGTAACATACGGCAAGGGTTGCGCTCGTTACCGGACTTAACCGGACACCTCACGGCACGAGCTGACGACAGCCATGCAGCACCTGTATAAGCTCCCCGAGGGGTCGGTCACCTTTCGGATCCCTACCACCTATATGTCAAGTCCAGGTAAGGTTCTTCGTGTAGCATCGAATTAAACCACACGCTCCGCTGCTTGTGCGGGTCCCCGTCAATTCCTTTGAGTTTTAACCTTGCGATCGTACTCCCCAGGCGGTGAACTTATCGCGTTAACTTCGACACCGATGACTATTACGCCACCGACATCAAGTTCACATCGTTTACAGCATGGACTACCGGGGTTTCTAATCCCGTTTGCTACCCATGCTTTCGCGTCTTAGTGTCAGGAACGACCCAGAAGGCCGCCTTCGCCACTGGTGTTCCTCCCGATATCTACGCATTTCACTACTACACCGGGAATTCCACCTTCCTCTATCGTCCTCTAGTCTGGTAGTTTTGAGCAACCTCTCCTAGTTAAGCCAGAAGATTTCATACCCAACTTACCAAACCACCTGCACGCGCTTTACGCCCAATAAATCCGGATAACGCTCGCCTCCTACGTATTACCGCGGCTGCTGGCACGTAGTTAGCCGAGACTTATTCCTGAGGTACCGTCCTTTCTCTTCCCTCAGAAAAGTGCTTTACAACCCGAAGGCCTTCATCGCACACGCGGCGTTGCTGCATCAGACTTTCGTCGATTGTGCAAGATTCCCTACTGCTGCCACCCGTAGGTGTCTAGCCCGTGTTTCAGTGCTAGTGTGGGGGGTCACCCTCTCAGGTCCCCTACCCGTCATTGCCTTGGTAGGCCATTACCCTACCAACTAGCTGATGGGACGCAGGCCCCTCCTAAAGCGACTCTGTGTGCTTTCGTCCACAGAATCTTTACTTCAAAAGCATCTAGTCTTAAGAAGCACATAGGGTATTAGCCTCAGTTTCCCGAGGTTGTTCCCTTCTTTAGGGCAGGTCACCAACGCGTTACTCACCCGTCCGCCACTAAGAGCTCCAGAGTAAACTCGAGAACTCTTCGTTCGACTTGCATGTATTAGGCACGCCGCCAGCGTTCATCCTGAGCCAGGATCAAACTCTCCGCAAAAATTATCCCACTACAAAGTGGGATCGATTACGAAGTTCTATCTCAAAGATTTGTTTTGCTGTTTTTGGCTTTCTATCACTATTCAGATGTTAAGGTTCAAGGCCCTTTTTTAAGAGCGGGTTCTATTCTACCACCCCCGCTGTTGAGCGTCAAGGGCAGTACGCCAAGAGAACAAAAGACCCTGCCGCTCTCACCGGTTGTGAAATCGGTCTAGCTTCCGCGCATGAACTGCGCTTCCGCACAGGGTCTGCTTTCTTTCAATTGTATCGATCTGCCGATTGTCTGGCTAAATCTCTTGGGTCAAACCTTCGCAATTATAGTGGATAAATCTTAGTTGTCAAGGTGAATCAAAAGCAATTCCTAAGGGAGGGTTTTCAGGGCCCATTAATCCATTTCCTGGCGGCCCATGATCGCCCTCAGCAAGGTGTTCTGATCGGCATATTCCAGGTCCCCACCCATCGGCAGCCCCCGAGCCAGACGGGTCACCTTGAGCTCAAAACCGCTCAACTGCTGCTGGAGATACATGCCGGTCGCATCCCCTTCCAGGCTGGGATTGGTGGCAATGATCACCTCGTTGACCTGACCGGTTTTAACCCGCTCAATCAATTCCTTGATCTTGATATCATCCGGGGTGATGCCTTCCACTGGGGATAAGGCTCCTCCCAGGACATGGTATAAACCCGGAAACCCGGAAGTGCCTTCCAGGGCGATCAGATCCAGCGGCTCTTCAACTACGCAGATCAGCGCCTGATCCCGCTTGGGGTCAATACAGATCCGGCAGTGTTCCTGACCGGCGTTCATCATATTAAAACAAGTCGGGCAGGTATCAGTACCTTCCAAGAGATCGATCAGGGCACTGGCCAGCTTTCGAGCCAGGTCGCTGTCCCGATCCCTTAACAAAAAGAATGTCAAGCGGGCAGCTGTTTTGGGGCCAACCCCCGGCAGCCGAGAAAAGGCGTTGATGCATTCCTGGATGGGTTCTGGCAGCATATTCGTTCTCCTACCTAAAAAGGCAATCCCTGTCCGGCCAACGGACCCAATTTCTGCTCGGCCAGTTTGCGGGATTTGTCCAGGGCCTGGTTGGCTGCGGACAGGATCAGATCCTCCAGCAGCTCCTGGTCTCCGTCCTTGATCAGATCCGGATCCAGCTTCACCTCCAGGATCCGCTGATCTCCGGTGGCAGTCACCTGCACGGCGCCACCCCCGGCCGATCCAATCACCTGTTCCTCTGCCAGGGTCGCCTGGGCTTTGAGCATCTGCTCTTGCAGCTGCTGGATCTGCTGCATTACACCCTGACCGCCCAGATTGCCCGGAGACTTGGTTCTTTTAGCCATACGGATCTTCCTTATTAAACTGATCTTCTGCTGACTGGATTTTACTGGTTTCCTGTGAAGGATTCCTGATCTGAGACATAGGCTCCACCCAGGTCTCGAACTACCGCTGCAACCAATCCGTCGGGATCCACACCTTCGGGAAGTTCAGATTGATCCTTGCCTCCCACCAGGATGACCAGGGGCAGCTTGACCCCGATCACTTTTTCAATCACTTCCTCAGTGATCCTGATATGGTCATTGGCTTCCATCTTTTCCTTGATCGCCTCGCTCTGGAAGCTCAGCACCAATTTATTATCCTTGATGCCCAACGGTTTGCAGGAATTCAGGATTCCCTGGGTGATTGGATTGGTGTCCCTGACCCTCTCGAGGATATTCTTCCAGCTTTGTAATACAGTCAGAGGTGGTTGGTTCGCTGGTGTTTCAGGGTTTTTTTCATCAGCCAGGGCAGGTTTTGATTTTTCCGCTGTACTCGGGGAAGGCTGTTGGGTGGTTTTTGAAGAAGAACTCCCGGGATCCCTGGGAGCAATTTTCCTGTCCGGGATCCGGTCAGGGGTCAGCTCAAGGGCTTCCAATAAAGCCATCTCAAGCGGCAGGGTTGGCTGCCAGGATGCGCCGCGGTCATTCACTGCGGCGTTAAATATCCGGATCAGGTCCAGCAGCTGGCGGGTAGCGATCTCAGCGCTGTGCCGGGTGATCACTTGAAAGATTTCCGCAGGCACATCGATCTGATCAGCGTTTTCCATTTGCATCAACAACACATTGCGAAAATAACCCACCACCTGTCTGGCAAATTGACCTGGATCATTGCCCCGTTGAGAAGACTCATGAAGGATATTTAATCCCTCTCCCGGGTCACCCTCCAGGATCGCATCCACAAAGTTAAGCACAGCCTGGTCAGGAGAGGTTCCCAGGATCTGGTGAGCCAATTCAGGAGTGATTTCCTGGTCCGAGCTGCCCAGCTGGTCCAGGATCGAGATCGCATCCCTCATACTTCCAGTTGCCTGGCGGGCGATCAAACCCAGGACATCCTCTTTCACCTGGATTTTTTCCTCACCAGCCATCTCGCTTAACATCCGGATGATCTCCGGAACGGATATACGCCTGAAATCATGCCGCTGGCAGCGGGAGATAACTGTGATTGGGATCTTGTGGGATTCGGTGGTTGCCAGGATGAACATGGCATGAGGGGGTGGTTCCTCGAGGGTCTTGAGCAGCGCGTTGAACGCCGAAGTGGAAAGCATATGAACTTCATCGATCACATAGACTTTATAACGCCCCAGATTGGGAGCAAAATTAATCTTCTCGCGCAGCTCCCTGACATCATCCACGCTGGTATTGGAGGCCGCGTCAATTTCGATCAGATCCAGGAATTCCCCCCGGATGAGGGATTGGCAATTGGCGCACTCATTACAGGGCCGGATCCCCCGATCTTCAGCCAGGCAATTGACCGCTTTGGCGAGCACCCGGGCTGTGCTGGTCTTTCCAGTTCCTCTCGGCCCAGCAAATAACTGGGCATGGGAAACTCGATCCTGACGCACTGCGTTCTTTAAGGTAGTGATGATATGATCCTGGCCAATTACCTCGTCCCAGCTTCCCGGCCGCCACTTCAGATAAAGAACTTTTGTCATAGAGAAATTTCCCAGAGAGCCTGATTGGATTAGCTGAAATAAGAAGTAATTATTAGTTTATCAGATGCCGCAAGGAGGGTCAATCAAAGCAAATTTGGGGATCTGGAAATTTCTCCCCCAGACACCCTGATCTGGCATTCATCTTGCACAATTAATAGGGCAGTATGGAGAGTTTATTCTTTCTTGACGCTATATCTGTAATATGCTAGTATCAAATCAACCCTGATTGATTTGATCTCGGCCGCAGATGATCAGACACGAAGGGGTTGCACCCCCACAAGGAGAGACTGTTAGATGAAAAATTCCCGCATGCTAATCTTTGCCATAATTATCGCATCGCTCATGTTCTCAGCATGTACAATGTCTGCGTCCACACCACCCCCGGTCACACCGACGACAAACTTGAGCGAAATTGCCCGCCAGGCAACCGAAACCGCGATAGCAAAAACGCCCAAAACTGGAGATACCCAGGTCCCTGAGGAGACCAGTGAAACTCCTGTTGAAGCTACAGCAACCGTTGACCCGATCGCTGCCGCCACAAGCACCCCGGAAGCCGAGGTAACTAAAGCACCGATTGTTGTTACCGAGTATGCTGTACCGGACTCCTACACCTTGCACCAGGGCGAGTTTGTATTCTGCCTGGCTCGCCGATTTAATATCCTGCCAGAAGACATCCTGACCTACAACGGGATCGCCAGCGGAACGATCTTTTATCCCGGCGAAACCATCACCATTCCACCGAACCCCCGAGCTTATATTGGTAACCGGGCCTTGCAGTATCACCCTTCTACCTATACTGTGGTCTATGGTGATACTTTATACTCAATTGCCTGTTTATATGGTGACGTGGATCCCCGGGCTATTGCGGCAGCCAACAACCTGGATGTTGACCAAGCGTTAACTCCTGGCACAGCTCTGCAAATCCCCTGATCGGCTCTAATTGGATCAATGCTGATAAGCAGCCTGTTTCATCAGGCTGCTTATTTTTTAATTGGAACCTCTTCCCTCAAAGGCAGGATTCCGATCCAAATCCTGGCCAATAATGTTTTAGAATATAATCATATTTCAATCCTCATTTAAGAAGGTGTCTTATGAAAAGAGCTGTCAGCATCAGTTTAGGATCACCCTCAAGGGATAAGAAAGTTGTCACAGAACTACTGGGTGAAGAGGTCCAGATCGAACGTATCGGTACAGACGGGGACGAAAAAAAAGCCTACCAATTATTTTGCGAGCTGGACGGCAAAGTGGATGCTTTCGGAGTGGGCGGGATTGACCTATATATCCACGCCCTCAAGAAGGATTATCCCCTTTATGCTGGATTAAAACTGATCAAGGATGTCAAACACACACCGGTTGTTGATGGCGGTGGATTGAAGGCGACCCTGGAATCCCGGGTGATGCAGGATGTGGAAAAAGAATTGGGGGACATCATCCAACCGCGCACCGCTTTCCTGGTCGCTGGAATGACCCGCTCCGGCATGACTGAGTCATTTCTGAAAGCTGGTTATAAATGCACCTTTGGTGATCTGATGTTTGGCCTCGGAATTCCGATCCCGATAACTACTGTGCCCATGGTCAATCTCGTGGCTGCTGTGCTGCTGCCGATCGTGGGACGGATGCCGATAAAAATGCTTTACCCGACCGGTGAAAAACAGCTTGAGGTGGTTCCCAAATACATCAATCATTACCTGGATAATTCTGTCATCGCAGGAGATTGGATCTATATCAAACAGCACTGCCCGGAAGATATATCCGGGAAAATGATCATCACCAATACAACCACGGCGGAGGATGTGGTTTTTCTCAAGAATAGAAATGCCAGGTACCTGGTGACCACTACCCCGGTCCTGGACGGCCGCTCGTTCGGAACCAACATGTTTGAAGCCGCCCTGGTGGCCGCAGCTGGAAAGAACCGCGCCTTGAGCAACACAGAGCTAAACCAGATCATTGACCAGATTGGCCTGAAAGCCCAGATCCAGGATCTAGCGTGATCGATGCCATCCTGCTAGCGGGTGGAGTCCCCCAGCCGGACTCGGAGCTCTATCCCTACACCCAGGGGAAACCCAAAGCCGCCCTGGAGATAGGCGGCAAGAAATTACTGCAGTGGGTGCTGGATGCCCTTGAGGATGCCAGCACCATTCAGCGGGTCGTGGTGGTTGGATGTGAGGACCTGGAACCAGATCTCAATTCCAGCAAGGTAGTCAGGTTTCTCCCGGCGGGGGAAGACATGCTGCTCAATTTTAAAGCCGGGGCAGATGCCATTCTGGAGATCGATCCCACCGCCGAATCTGTCGCCATCGTATCCTCTGATATTCCGCTCATCACACCCCCCATCATCGACTGGGTTATCAACCAAACCCAGGATAGGGCCCTGGATATCTATTATTTTGTGATCGAACAATCAGCCATGGAAGAAAAATATCCCGAATCCGGGAGATCCTATACCAGGCTTAAGGATCAGAATATTTGTGGTGGGGATATCTCGGTCATCAAGCTTGATCTCTATACTCAAAAGAAAGAGTTCTGGAATAAGCTGGTTGAGGCTCGCAAAAGCTCTTATCGGCAGGCCTCGTTGATCGGAGTGGACATTCTGCTGCAGCTGGTCCTGCGAAGATTAACTCTTGATGAGCTTGTAATAAAGGTCACCCGCCGTTTGAAGATCAGCGGCAAAGGATTGATCTGCCCCTATCCGGAAGTTGGCATGGATATCGATAAACCCCACCAGCTGGCAGTAGCTCAGAAAGCGCTCGGCCATGGATAAGATCGTGACCCTGGAAAGAATCTTGGAAATGGATCATAAGCTAACAGAAAAACTTCGGCTTCCTGATGATCGACCGGGGCTAAAAAGGTTGGCAGCTTTTCTGGCCCACTCGGGAGATTCCTGGTTCTGGGGGCTTGGCCTGGTCCTGCTCTGGTTCCTTGGACCCCCAAATTGGCAGCCGGTGATCCAGTTATTATTGATCGGGATCTTGTTCACTGCCTTGAGTGTCCTGGGTTTAAAATTCCTTATCAGGCGTCCCCGTCCGGAAGGTGAGTGGGGGCAGATCTATCGCCGCTCTGATCCACATTCATTTCCATCTGGCCACGCGGCCCGGGCAATCATGCTGACAATGATCATGCTGCTTTCAGGTTATATCTGGATCGGGATCTTCATGCTGGCCTGGTCCCTGCTGGTCGATCTGTCCCGGATCGGCCTCGGCGTGCACTTCCTGTCTGATATCCTGGCTGGAACGCTGATAGGCATCCTGATGGGTGCGGCTGCGGTACTGATCATATAATAAAAAAGGACAGGGCATCCTGTTTGGAAACCCTGTCCTTGATCGTTCAGCCGCTCTTAGCCCTCAAACGCCGCCAGTTCGATCTCCCGTCCCCCATCTTTATAGACATAATAGGGGAACCAGCCTACGCCAAAGATCTCCATCAAGATATCTTTTTTATAGGGGGTGATTGGAATGATCGTTTCACTTTCCAGGATCTCCTGGAATTTTTTATCGACCTTTCCAAGGGAATCAACCCGCTCCCGCTCAAGGTCCTCGATCTCCTTTTTATATTGCTCGATCGAATCCAGGGATTCCTGCACATCCGCTTTGGCCTGGCTGGTCATCCTGCGTTTTGTGAGCGAAGTCGTCATCCTTCTTTGCCGGCCTGCCAGCAGACTGATCAGGTTTTCAGCATGGGTGCCTACCTCCTCGATCTTGCGTTGGGAAAGTTCGGCCTGGTCTTCATCCAGCTCCCGTTCCTCTCTTAATAGACGGTCCTTGATCGTAGCAAGCTTTTTATCATAGCTTGAATTGGTTTTTTCCTTTTCATCCCGCAGCGACTTCTCGGCAGCTTCCGTGCACATCCGTCGAAAATCACCCTGGGAGACCTGGGGGCCGGCGTAGACTTCCAGCGTCTCATTGGCCCTGATAGAGGCCGTGACCGAATGATAGATCCAGTCATTAAAATCAGTTTCAATCTCCCTCAGCCGGCTTCCATCCGAAAGCGGAGAGACCAATTCCACAAAGCGGGCCTCCGGCCTCGGCCCGGGTTCCAGGGCGTCCCTGTCGATCGGGTCGGAGATCCAATCATCCCAGCGCACCCTGCCCTGCTGATCGGCTTCTTTGACAAGCGCGGCTGTCACCAGGTCATAATCCAGGTTGTAATTCCTTTTCAGGAACCGGATCGAGGCCTGGGCAATTAAAACCGGTTTGTAGAGAACTGAATAATCGACCTCTCCAGGCGAAGCCAATCCTGCCTGGTCAACAGCTTTGAGGAAGCTGAGATTATTGGGCAAGAAATATTCATCAGTCCCTGAAGGCACATTCGGGCGGGTGCTGGTACCCCCGGAACTTGGCGTCCGGGAGGGCGATTGACCGGTTGCTCGTTGGGGAGATCTTTCAGCCTGGGAGTCCGTTGAACTCTGCACACCCGCCAGTTTATTCAGGACCGGGATCTGGACCCTGGTCAGGGGTCCGGTCAAGTAGTTCATGGCCCAGCGGGTATGGAACAGGACCGGCTGGTCTTCATGTACGTTATGGAGCAAAAATACCCGTTTATCAAGGGTTGAGATCAATTTGTCATAGGTCTTGCGGTCCAGTCCGGGGGCTGCCCCCTCGAGACCGTCGAGCAGACGATTTTTATCCTGTTCGGTTTGCAGCTTGCCGATGAACCAGGTTCCGGCATTGGAGAGGGCTTTATAGTCTACATCCACCGGGTTTTGGGTCACCAGCACCTGGCCCACGCCAAAAGCCCGGGCTTGTTTTAACATCCGCAGCATGGGTGTTTTGGAGGGCGGGTTCTTCACCGGGGGCAGGTAGCCGTAGATCTCGTCAAAATACATGATCGCCCTTAAGGTATTGGAACCTTTTTGGGTCCTCATCCAGGTCTCTACGGCCGCATACAGCAGGGTCACAAAAAACATCCTTTCGGCATCTGCCAGATGGGCAATATAAAATACGCTGTGGCGGGGTTTGCCGTCAGGCCCATATAACAGCCCGTTGATATCCAGTGGTTCACCTTCGATCCAGGACTGGAAAGTCGGGGCCGCCAGAATATTATTAAGCAGGATAGACAAGTCCTGCCTTTCCTTCTCGGGGAAGAAGCTGTCCAGCTCCAGCACACCCAGTTTCTTAAAGGGAGGATTCTGGATCTGAAGGATCAATTCCGTCAGGTCCAGATCCTTGTCCCGACTCCAGGCATATTCAAAGATATTGCTGATCAAGATATGCTCTTTGGACTGAACCGGGTCCAGATCGTCCAAACCCACCAGGCCCAAAAGGCCCGAGGCGATCCCGGAGATCTTTCCGACCAGCAGTTCCCGGTGTTCATTCCAGGCCAGCCCAGGAGCTTTCAGCGAGGCCAGGATATTCACCGGTATTCCGGCGTCAGATCCAGGGGTGTAGATCGCAAAATGGGCGGAATCCTTCAGGGCCTGGATCTGTTCGCCGCCAATCCCCCACTCCTCCAGCCCGCTCTTCCAGAGTGCCGCGGCATCAGCGGCCGCCTGTTCAACCGATTTGTTATCCCGACGGGCCTGGTCTGGATTCACCCAGGGCAAAAAGTCGCCCGGCTCCAGGGACGGAAAATGCAGCAGGGTATTGGTGATATCACCCTTGGGGTCGATCATCAGGGCCGGGATACCCCTCAAGGCGGCCTCTTCAAGCATATCGATACATAAGCCAGTCTTTCCCGAACCAGTCATACCCACCACTACCGCATGGGTTGTCAGATCATCAGGATCATATAATAACGGATCGGATGTAATTTCTCTCTTTTTGGGATCGTACATCCGGCCCAAGTAGAAACGGTCGCTGGTATTTGGCATATTCAACCTCACAAAACCTAATTATTGCTCCAAGCTGTTGATCGATCTGTTACCACAAACTCCCCTACCTGATTTTACCTTAACCAGGTGTTGATTATCTTGATGTCCCTATCGAACCAACCTGAAATATAATACTGGTAGATTATTTTCCTGCGTGACCCGCTCCGGAACAGGAGGTTCAGATGGCATATCGATTAACCTACTTTGGACACGGGACTTTTGGCCTTCATATTGAAGATCTCCAGATCCTGGTCGATCCTTTTTTTAGCGGCAACCCGGCCACCAAGACCCGGGCAGAGGATTTGAATCCCGATTATATATTGATCACCCACGGTCACGGAGACCATATTGGAGACGCAGAGCAGATCGCCAGCCGGACTGGCGCCAAGGCCATCGCCAATGCCGAGATCGCCAAATGGCTGGCTGCCCGGGGAGTCGAAACCTTCCCCCAACACATCGGGGGAGGCCGGACTTATCCTTTTGGATATGTCAAGCTGACCCAGGCAGTTCACGGATCCTCCCTTCCCGACGGTTCCTATGGGGGCATGCCGGGAGGTTTCCTGATCACAATACCAACAGGCGAGAAGATCTATTTTGCGGGAGATACCGGTTTATTTGCCGGCATGTCCCTGATCGGGGAAGAGGGCATCGATCTGGCCCTGCTGCCAATCGGCGATAACTACACCATGGGCCCAGATGATGCTCTGCGGGCCGTAAAACTCATTCGTCCCAGGGTAGTGATCCCGGCCCATTATAATACCTGGGAGCTGATCGCCCAGGATCCGGAAGCCTGGAAAAAACGCGTCGAAGGGGAAACAGACACGCTGGTGCAGATCTTAAATGCTGACAGCAGCCTTGATTTCTAAAGGGGAAACCTATGTCTATATCTACCAACCGCCAGGAACTCGAGCAACAAATGCAGGCTGCCGGAAGATTACCGCCCGGACAGAGCCTGACCCAAAAATTTCCCGTCCTGCATTACGGAAGCATACCCGAGTTCAATCCGGAGAGCTGGAGGTTCAAGATCTGGGGCGAAGTGGACCAAGAACACAGCTGGACCTGGGCCGAATTCCAGGCTCTTCCCCAGACCGAAATCACCCTGGACATACACTGCGTCACTCGCTGGAGCAAGTTTGATACGGTCTGGCGGGGAATCTCGGTCAAGTCCCTGGTCGAGGGTGGATATATCGAGTTAAAACCTTCCGCAGCTTTTGTGCTGCAGCACGCCGCCGGGGGGTATACAACCAACCTGCCCCTGGAGCTGGCCCTGCAGGATAATTTCCTCTTAGCCACCCATTTTGACGGCCAGCCTCTCACGCCTGAACACGGTTTTCCGGTCCGGGGTATGGTGGGCCACTTCCCGGACAGATCGAATCTCAAGTCTGCCTATTTTTGGAAAGGGGCCAAGTGGTTAATGGGTCTGGAATTTATGACCGAGGACCAGTTGGGGTTCTGGGAAAAAGCCGGCTATCACAATGAAGCCGATATCTGGAAAGAGCAGCGCACCCGCTGACCAGTAAGGTGTAAGGTGTAAGGAGTAAGCAGGATTGAGCATCGCGTAACCCCCTGCTTTCTTCATACTGACCTACTACTTTCTGCACCGTAGGTGCCGGGTCAGGTGGAGCGCAGGTTATGTCAGATATATTTATTCGTGCAATCCCAGTTTTCTGCACCGCGGATTTCAACACTTTTTAGTAACATTTTATTTGTCAATTTCGTTCAATGAGTGAATGGAAACAATTTCTATCGTGAAAATAACAAGTGGCAGCTTTCCTGGATCAACTACATTGGAGGATTAACATGTTTATCAATAAAAGACCCATCGTATTGGCATCCGCCCTTTTTATTCTGGGTTTAATTCTTGCCGGCTGCCTGCCCAGTACTCCACCTCCGCCCTGCACAACCGATTTCCTGATCTGGTCCATTAACAACGCCAACAGCAACGGACCCGGCCCAGACACCATCAATCTTGATCCGGGCTGTGTATATCAGCTGGGTGTTGTTGACAATACCATCGATGGCAACAACGGCCTGCCTTCCATCACCAGCTCGATCGTGATCAACGGCAACGGCGCTACCGTTCGGCGCAGCACCTTATCCCAGAAGGCCGCCATCCGGCTCTTCCACATCTCTCAAGGCGGTGAGTTGGTTCTGAACGATATTCGGTTATACGATGGTATGGGCATGGAACCCCCCGATGTCACCATTACCATCCGTAATTCCGGCGGGGCAATATTTAACAACGGGGTGCTGACGGTCAATAACAGCATTCTCGATTACAACCGCGCCAAGCAAAAAGGTGGTGGAATCTATAATGCCGGCACCATGACCATCAATGCCACCACGTTCCAGAATAACGGCGTCAATATTGGCAACGAGCCCGGCGAGTCCGGTGGAGCCATTTATAACACCGGCACCGGCATCGCCACCATCACGGCGAGCACCTTTGTTGGCAACATCGCCAGCCAGTCTGCCGGCGGGATTGCCAATGTTGGCATGATGACAATCACCAACAGCACCTTTTCCGCGAATTCCACCACCCTGACCGGAATAGTCAGCGGTGCGGCTATCAGCAACGCAGGTTCAATCCAAATCAGCTACACCACCATCACTGCCAATGTCGGCACCACTTCGGGGGCGGTCTTCTCGGCCCCGGATACGATCGGGATCAGCAATTCGATCATATCCAACAATCTCCCAGCTGACTGCAGCTACCCTGCCTGGAGCTGGATATCCGGACCCAACCTGGACAGCGACGGCAGCTGCGACGGCTTCACCATCACTGATGATCCCCAGCTTGGACCCCTTGGCCAGCAATGGCGGGGCAACCCAGACCCATGCCATCGCACCTAGCAGTCCGGCCAAAAACGCCGCTGCCGGTGCTTGCCCGGCGACCGATCAGCGGGGCGAACCCCGGCCGCATGGCTCCGCCTGCGACCTGGGTTCCTATGAACTCACCGGCGGTCAGCAAACTTCCACTGACCCATCCGAGCTTAGCGGCATGGTATACAACGATCTTGACGGTGATGGCGTGTATACTCCCGGCGAACCTCCCTTCGCAGGAGTAGAGCTGGTCTTCAGCAGCGGGATCTGCTCTGCTGCTACGCCCCTACAAACAACCCTCAGCGCCTCAGACGGCAGCTATCAGTTTAATAAACCTGCTCCCAATGCGGGAACATACTGTATCAGCATCGACCCACTGGTGGAACCTAACACATCCATCCTGATCCCGGGAGGTTTTACTGAGCCCGTTGGAGACCTATACGAGATCACCCTCACCGAAGGCCAGGATATGTCTGATCTTTTCTTCGGCTGGATGTTCCAATTCGGACCCAATATCGGCCCCGCCAACCTGGAGATCACAAATGTGACCTTGAGCGCTACCACTATCCCGGCCAATGACTATGTGGGTGTTGAAGTAGAAATCACAAATATGGGTTCAGTAGCTGCAACCGGATACGACGTGGTTTTGATCCCTCACTACGGCTGGGGACCCCCCAATCCAGGCGGCTACGAGGCCATTCCAGAACTGGCTCCTGGCGCAAACCACACGGTGGTCTTTTCACCCGGAGTGATATATGGAAGCAACCTGGGAACCTTTACTCTGCGGATCCTGGTGACCGATGACTGGTATGCCCTGGGTGATCCGGATTCCACCGGCACTGCCGGTGATTTTGAGGACCACACGATCCAGGTAATCACCTCCTTCTGCAGTCCTTTTAAAAACCTTAAACCCACATTTGTGCTGCTCAATTTGCCGCCCGATACCCGGAACCTGCCGGTATACATGAAAGTAGCAGAAGGCATCTTCCCAGGTTTTGAGGTCGATCCTCCCCTCCCCTATATCGCCAAGCTGGGAGAGCTAGAAGCCTATCTGGTCAGTCAGCAGGGTTTTCCGGAGCGAGCTTACTTCATGTTCAACATCCCGAAGGGCATAGAAGGAACTGACCAACCGTTCACGCTGTGGCTGCCCGACTGCCCGGAGCCGGTTTATAAGCTGCCTGCTGTCCAGATCCCGGTACCCAAACCCATCGAACTGACCTGCAGTGCAGATCTTGGTGCGGAAGATTGTAAAGCTGCTGGAGGAAAGATGAGCACAACCGTTACAAGAGCGCCAACTTGCATTTGCCCCTGAATAAAAAAGGGAAGGGCATTCCTCCGGTGGAATCGTCCCGGAGGGATGCCCTTCCCTTGAGCCTCGCGAAACCCCCCGGATATCATCAATATCTTTGATTCCAGATTAATATTCTTCCTGAACTTTCCCTGATAACAGCAGGGGGTGCCCTCAAATAGAGCGGGGGTTGGGCATGCTGACCTAATTCATAACCCGGGTTAAATCCATCGCGCCAAAAACTATAAATAGGATCCCTGAAATTGTATGGGCCAGCCAGGGGGCGATGATATTCTCACTGTGTTGATAAACATAACCATATACCAAGCCAGCGATAAAGGTCGATATGAGCCCTGCCCAGCTTCTTAATGGAAATGGGGCCAGGTCTACGATTGGGGACAGATAATGCCAGACTGTAAAAAACACATTTGCAATCAGCAATCCCTTCCATTTTCCAAGATAATCCGTCAATCCGGTTTGCAGCCAGCCGCGAAAGAAAAATTCTTGAAAGGGACTGATCACCAATAACCAGAGAGGTACTCCTATCAGCAGTTGCTGACCCAAGTTGCTCGGAAATCCAAGGTCTCTAAGCACAGAAAGTCCAATTAAACTACTGATGAACCCTGCGCCGATTCCCCAGCCCAATGATTTCCCCACATTGTGCTTGACGGACCTTAATAATTGCCACTGCCTTGTGATTCCATCCCAGGCAAGGGGAAATGTTATGCCTATCAAAACAACCAGGCCAAAGAAGGAATAGATATAGCGGCTAAGTATGCTGAGTCCAAAAAAAACCAGACCTGCTGCAAACACTAACGAAGCGTTAGGTCTGCTCATTTTGACCTTGGGCCTTTCATTGCCGTCAACGTTCATCTCGTTAACCTTGGGAAAGCCGATTTGATTTTAATAAAATAGCCGCCCTAACGGATGAGCTCGTTTGCAGCCGGGTCTTGTTTTAATGATCCTGGGTCCCAGGCTATCCACCTTAACCGGCTTCCGGGTGGAGCGGGTGTTAGGAAGGAAGATGCTAAATATAAACCTCCCATGCATACTGATAACAAAAAGGCATGTTTGCAATTGCAAACATGCCTTTTTGTTAATCTACCTTCGATATTGAAAAGGAATCATGCTCTATGACGTCCAGTAGCTTGATGGTGATCATCAGCAACAGCCTGTTTAAGAACCTCAGTGATCCAGCTATTGATGCTCTTATTTAAAAGTTTTGATTTTATATAAATATTTTTATGTAGCTCAGAATCAACACGAAGTACAAATTTACCAGAGAACGGTTTTGAAGGTTCCTCGCTAAGTTCTTCGCAATACTCCAAGTAATCATCAACGGACAGATGAAACTCTTTTTCTAAGTCATCAAAACAATCGGCTTCAAATGTAACTACATCACTCATGTTGATGATTTCGCCGTGAAATACTCGTGCCTCATCATCTAGATCGACTTTGGCGATATATCCTTTATATTCCATCATGGTTCAATTCCTGCTTCTTCTAAAAACCTTCTGATTGACTTGACCATACTTTTTGATGCTTCTTTCTCGGGGTGAGGTCTATGAAGCACAGCTTTTACATCATTCAATCTTACTCGTAGTCTCGATCCGCTACCTTCACTACATTCAGCTCCAAGTGCATTTAATAAAGATTCAACGTCATTCCAATGGATGTTTGCATGAGTAGGTTCCGCAAATATGGCGGATAAAGTAGATAGGTGTTTCTTCCGCAGTGCCATAGTATCATAATTTAGTACTATTGTCAATTAATCAATATCTTCTCTTCCTAACGGATGAGCTCGTTTGCCCTGAGGACACAACGGGTCGCGAAGCACCTTTAGGGCACCCGCAGCCGGGCTTTTTCCGGTCTCTTCACCCCGGTCCGCCTCGGTCTCTTTATTCCGGTCGTTCGCGCAGAGAACCTTTCCGGCTGTCAGGTGGAGCGGGGGTTAGGATAGCGTACAACGGACTAAATTCATGGCCCAGGCGTTGGGTATCCAAATCCGTGTCCGCTCTTTGCGTTTCAAATTTTTCACGAAAGCCAATACACCGATTCATTTCTATGGCCGAAGAAGCTCCTGCCTTCTGACTGCACACTCGAGTGCCAAAACATTTGACGAATCAGACACCACTTCACTATTCCTGGATGTGGTAATTGCCCAATTTTGATCCACAGGGGTTACTACAGAATTTGTTCCCATTGGACATAGTGGTGATAAGGTTATTGCTGTAATTGGCTCAGGCAAACAGGAATAGGATGTCTGCTCCCAGACAGCCAATCTTTTTGGAGAAGCTAATGATGGTTGGACGAATCTGTCCGATTTGTAATCCAATAGAACATCGGATGGTGTACGTCTATCAGCACGGATTCTATAGACCTCCAAGAGCAATGATTGGAGATCCGTTGGAGCTAAATCATTAGCAAGAATCGAGACCAGCCCATCAACACCTGCTTCACGCTCAATGCGCTCAATCATACTGCCCATATGATCTCCAATGCTTCCTAACGGTGGCGCCGTTAGGAAGCGTTATCATAAGATTTATTTCTTTTATTCTCTCCGCACGAGTTCATCTAATAACTTTGATTACTCTAGCCTTCGCTCGTTTCATGCAATTCGGGCACTTAACCCACTGCCAACTACCTTCTTTCTCAACCCCTGGGAAGAAATCAAATTGACAGGGAAAAATACTTCAAATTCGTGTCCGCTTCCCGGCACCCGCAAGCATAATTTGATTATACTTGCGCCGCCGCCTCATCAGGGTCGGGTGGAGGTTGGGTTAGGCGCATTATTTACTCCAAAAAAGATAAAACAAGATTGCCTGTGGGCCATAATTCATGATGCCATGCAATATAGCAGGTGCAATTATGCTTTCACTTTTTTCACGCACAAACCCTAAGATCAGCCCAGCAAACATGGTCCAGAGAACATGCGGCCATTCTGGCGCACCAGATTTCCAGCCTAAATGCCAAAGACCAAAAAGCACAGATGAGATAACCAATCCTAATCCCCAACTAACCCCAAAGAATCGATTGGGGCGATCAAATACTGAATTCAGGCGAGACTGGATATATCCGCGAAATAGAATCTCTTCACTTAAGGCAACAAACAAGTAGAAATAGATGATAGCAACAATGACGCTCGCAAACTTAGACGAGATTTGAGATCCAACTGGAAAGAGCAAAAAGCTGCTTATGACTCCAATATTCTGCCATGATGGTTTGTGTCTGACCATCCATGCAAACCAGAAAAGCAATCCAATTTCGACGATGGAGATCAGAGTTGCTCCAACCCAATGGGTCCAATCAATCCTACTGAGAAGAACACCAAGAATGAAAAATGGGAAGAAGCCATAAGCGGTTATATCTAATTGATAGTGGAGTTTCTGGGAAAAATGGCTCTGATGCAGCCGGGACTTGGTTTGACGATCCTATAACCCATGCCGTCCCTTAACCGGCTGGCAGGTTGAGCGTGAGTTTCTATTTTGAGTTGATTACCTTAGATCGTGCTCATAAAAAATAATAATTTTAACCACCAGCACGGATGCTGCGTTCAAGGAAATTTAGTGCATCAATTGCTCCTATGTCGATTCTCCATCAGGGGGAGGAGTATTAAAACAAGGAATCCCCTAATCTGTCCACATCGTTTGGATCTCTACCACCGTGTTTCTTGGTAATTCTTCAAGCTGTTTACCTTCATTCATCAAGGAAAGCATCTGATCTGCAATCGGAACCCACTTATTATAGTAGGCGTCAAATTCTCCTGGCTGGCAAGGTTCAGGCCAGTCTTCTGAGGGTGATGGTGTGGCGGTGGTTGTTGGTTGGGCATTATCACTGATGGTGATGGAGTATCAGTATCAGTGACGGGGGTCCACGTGTGCGGCAGATCCGAGAGAGTAGTTGCTCTTGGAGTGAGATCCGTAGTTGAAATTTGGGTTTGTGTGAGCTCTAGTTTAGGAAGGGAATCAATATCGGGTGTACATCCCCAGAGAAGGGACGCCCAAGTGAAGAGAAATAGTAGTAAGAAGCCTTTCTTCATCTGTTAACAAACCTTTACCTTGTCCTAAATTTGCCTGCTAACCGATGAGCTCGTTTGCCCTGAGGTAACGAAGGGTCGCAAAGCACCTACCCTGCGGGTAAAAGGGCACCCGCAGCCGGGTTAGTTTTGACCATGCGCCTTCCCAAAACGCCCGACTTAACCGGCTGTCGGGTGGAGCGGTGGTTAGGAAACTTGCAGCTAAGCCGAAGCGTGATCTAGTTTAAGAGTTCGGATATTCTTTATTTCTTCAGTGTCAACTTTCTGGGCTTGATAAAGATCAAACCGAAGCTGTAGATTCATCCAGAAACCTGGAGTGTTCCCAAAATACTTCGCAAGACGTAAGGCTGTATTAGGTGTAACCCCCCGTTTTTCGTTAATGATCTCGTTTACTCGTTGATATGGAACAAGAATAGCATCAGCAAGCTCCCTTTGGGTAATTTCCAGGGGCATCAGAAATTCTTCCCGGAGCATTACACCAGGATGGGTTGGGGTACGATCACTCGGAATGCGAACCATTGTAAAACCTCCACTTACTTTTAATGATAATCAGTAATTTCCACGCCTAAAGGACCAGATTGTGTCCAAATAAAACAAATTCGATACTGATCGTTAATCCTGATACTATGCTGCCCTTTTCTATCTCCTGATAAAGCTTCCAGACAATTGCCAGGTGGAGTAGAGAGGTCAATCAATTCTACAGCGGAATCCAGCTGATCAAGCTTCCTATAGGCTACATTCCAGATCTGATTGGGACATTTTTTCCGAGCAGAAGAACTGTTCTTGCCGTTAAAGAGCATCCTCTGTGCCCTTGTCTGAGAAGTTGACGATCATAGTAGCATAATAGCACGGATACCATGCTATGTCAACTCAAAAAAGTTTTCCTAACGTTAATTATGTTTCAGACGGGTGATAAATACTTAGACAATATGCCGTGTTATACCATAAATGGGCATGATAACTGGAGTTTTTTCCAGCCTGTAATCGCAGTATAGCATAATCCTGGGATGGGTCCAACCTCGGGGGAATTTATCAGCGAAAACAACTGCTCGACCAGGCTCAAGCTGCCCTGAGCTGAAAAAAATACCTGCCGCTCCGTCCAGGAGCTGCAATCTTTTAGTTAGAAGAATGTTTATTTTGCGGCCGGAATGCCTCCGGCTTTTTCAGCGCAGCGAATGGCCCGCAGGATGGCTTCCTGATAGGCTTGAGCCGCATAGGCACCGACAATATTCAGGTCGATCTCTACATCACCGGAAGAAAGCGCAAAGACAGTATCACCATCCAGCAATGTAAACGCCGGCCGGATGGTCCTTGCCAGGCCGTTGTGGGCCATTTGGGCCACCCTTGTGAGCCCCTCCTTATTCAATCTCACATTGGTCGCTACCACACCGATGACTGTGTTCTCCGGGCCGGACGCAAAACTCATCACCTTCTTTCCCACAAAGGATTTCATGATCTTCAGGGTGTCCGCATAACCGCCAAGGCCTCTGGCGCCGGCCAGGATCTCGCCATTTTCAGGGTCGATCACATCGCCAAAGGCGTTGACAGCCACCAGCGCGGCCACCACTCCCCCACCACCCAGGTCAATGCTGGCTGTGCCGATCCCAGATTTGGTCGACATTTTGGGACTGAGGATCTTTCCCACCGTAGCTCCGGTTCCGGCTCCCTGGTTGCCTTCAGGAATTGGGCCCCGGGTGGCATTTAAACAGGCCTGGTAGCCCATCTCGGCATCGGGCCTCACTTGAGGATCTCCGATCCCCAGGTCGAACAGCACCGCAGCCGGCACAATCGGGACCTTGAGGTTTCCCGCTGCAAATCCGAGTTTGTTTTCTTCACAATAGCGCATCACGCCGGCTGCTGCATCCAAACCAAAAGCAGAACCTCCCGTGAGCAGCACCGCGTTGACCTGGTTGACCAGGTGTGAGGTCCGCAGCAGGTCGGTTTCCCGGGTTCCGGGTGCCCCTCCGCGCTGGTCAAAAGCGCCCACTGTATCCGGGGGGCATATAACAACTGTACAGCCTGTCAGGGCCTTCAGATCCTGAGCATGCCCAACACTGAATCCTGGAACATCTGTAAGTCCGCTCATTGATTTCTCCCGATCAGTCCCTGATCACCATCCGCTGGCATTAAATATCGTTCTTAATAAAGTTTCCCTTTCGCCCGCGTCCATCGGCCGTGCCCTGGCAAAATCCACGAACTGGATTGTCAGCAGTTCTGTACTGATATGTCGCCCGTCATAAAAAAGATGGCGGTCAATAAATGCAGTTGCAGTATTGGGCGGGATCTCATAGATCTGGTCAAAGAACAGGTTGCCCAATCCATGATGGACAAATGACCCCTCGTTGAACTCGATCGCCTGGGGCTGGTGCGCCTGGCTGCCGCTGACAATCACAGCTCCGGCATTGGTCAATGTCCGGGCATCCCGGATCTGGTCCGGCAAGGCCGGATAGACATAATATTCAAAATGCTGGAAGGTCGCGATCGGCAGGTATCCCCTCTCCCGCAGATCTTTAATTTGCCCGGTCATTTTTGGAAAATCGCAGGCCACAGCACCGGGATAAGCTGGTGCGGCTGTCGCATAACCCCCGCCTTTGGCGTTACACCCCAGGAAGGCGATCTTGTTGCCATTATGATCGAACAGGACTGGTTCCTGGGCTTCCTGGCTGGTAGCTCCACCTCCATAGTAGGGCCAGTCCCGCTCCTGGTAGAGCTTCAGGGTGTATAACATGGCATCCGGGCCGTAATCGCCAAAGTGATCCCCGGTCAGCTCAACCACATCAGTTCCAATGGACTCCAGCAGCTGGATGTAGCGAGGATCGCTGCAAAAGCGCAAACCTTTCTGGCTGGGATTAGGATAAGGGCAGCCCTGTAAAAACGGCACCTCATTACTGATGTGCAGGATATCCGCCTCTAGCAGCCAATCCTTGATATCCTGGGCAGGATAATTGATCCCCTTATCTTCCATGGTCCAGGCAGTTGCTCTCACCAGGGCAGTTACGCCTGTCAGAACCACGCTGGTGAATTTGCCCTCATCCCTGTTTCCCTGCAGGTCCTGGAAAAAAGCCGGATTGGATCCCGCTGCTGTAATGGGAACGGATAGAAAATATTCCGGGGGATCAAATCTGTCATCCAGGGGAGAGACCCCGTCAACCCTGAGGACTTTCCATTCCGGCGAGAGCTGCTCAAACGGAACCAGAGCCAGGGAGGTCCTCAAAGACCAGGCCTGATCGATCAAGTTTTCCGGTTCGACCAGTTTGACCGCTCCCTCCCCTGGCGGACCCCACCAGGAGGTCAGGATCCGGGATGTTTCCGGGCTCAATAACAGGGGCAGATCAAATCCCTGGGGTTTTTCGCCCCCTTCCCAGAGCTTCATAAGAGCAGCCGACGGGAGTCCATCTCTCACAGTAGGAAATGGAGCTGCCAGGGCATAAATCCAATAGTCCAGGGGAGATCCATCTCCTGCCTCGAGGAATGTCTCCGCAACCTCCCGGGAATCAGTGAACCGGATCCTCCCCGATTCCTCAAATTGCGAAGATAAACCAGCCGGCAGATCCGGATCTATCCAGACCAGATCGAAGTCAGGTGTTGGTGTGGGAGGTGTGGGTGAAAAAAAAGTTGCTGTTGGCTGGGTCTCCCCGGGAGGAGACAGGTAAGTGGGGCCTGCCTTGTAGCCCGGAGACCAGGGTAGAGAGTCCCAGCGGAAGATAAGGGTCACAGTAAAAACCAGCAGAATGATACCGGCCGAGATCAGGAACCAGCGGAAGGTCTTGTTCATAGGCTGTCAGTCATGCCTTCTGGCTCCCCGAATCCCGGGAAAGCTCGTCAGGTCCATTAGGCAATCAATCATAATTAATGAGAGGGGGATGGATCAAAATATTCCACCTCGTTCTTCAAGGATTGATCTTAATCTACCCAGCCCGGTTTTTGCACTCTCCTCATAATTCGAGAGCGTTTCGATCATTTTTTGAGCCAGTATCTGATCATCAAGTCCGGCCAGGTTGATGCGGACATTGTAGCCTGCCACTATAATCGCCGTGGCCGCCAGGTTGGCAGCCGCTCCCGCATCGGAGATGGCATTTTTATTCCCGATTTCTGCGACCCGCAGGGCATGCTCCAGGATCTGTTCCCCTTTTTGAGCTACTTCGAGAGGTATCTCGGCCGCTGCCAGGGTAGCAGATTGGATGAGCTTGCCGCGATCGGGATTGGATTTTGGTTCTTGATAGGCAGCCATGACCTGCTGATACACTTCTGCGTCTTCCTGGATTTTTACCTCCATGAACAGGCGCAGGGCTTCGGAACTCTCCAGCACCGATTCCATTTCCTTTTCCACATCCTGGTAGTTCTTTTTGCCAATTGTCAGGCGGGACACCATGCTCACCAGCCCTGCCCCCATGGCCCCAGCATAGGCGGCTGCAGATCCTCCACCTGGAGTAGGTGTGCCGGCTGCCAGAGCTGCGATGAACGGCTCAGAACCAGTATCTGCTACCCGCGAAGCAATCTTTTGTTCCAGCACCTGGTCTGGAGAAAACAGGTCCAGCTGGGTATACCAGACCGCCGCATCTACCAGGGCATCCTGGGGGATCAATCCTACCAACTCAGTATTATGGATGCCAACACCGTAGCGCTGGGCTTCCCTGCGGACAGTCTCAACCACCAGCGGAAGGGAAGTTTTTCGGAAATTGGTCAAATTCATCGAAACCTGGGCTCTTCCTTCAACCGTCATACCCAGGGCTTTGACGTATCTTAAACCTCCCGAGGAATGCCGGATGGTTTTAGCGATCTTGCTGGCGATGGATTCGTCATTCGTGGTGAGATTGACATTATAGGCGATCAAAAATTCCCGGGCGCCGATCACCGTGGCTCCCGCAGGACCAAGAGCCGCTGGACCGCAGTCCGGCAGGCGTTTTGGATGATTGGAGATCTCATTCTTCAGCGCTTCATATTCCCCTTTCCTGATCAGCTCCAATCGGGATCTTTCAGGAACTCTGGCGGCTGCTTCATAGAAATAAACCGGGATCTGTAATTCCTTCCCGACTCTTTCTCCCACCCTGTGGGCTATCTCTACACACTCTGCCAGGCTGATATTGGAGATCGGCACAAACGGCACTACATCTGTCGCGCCAATCCGGGGATGTGCACCTGTGTGCTGATCCAGGTCGATCAATTCCGCCGCTTTTCTAATCATCTGGAAGGCGGCCTCTTCCACAGCCTGGGGGTCTCCAACAAAGGTAATCACACTGCGGTTGTGATCCGGGTCGCTGTGCAAATCCAGGACAGATGTTGTGCCTGGCACTTCTAAAATGGCTGCTTGGATCTTTTCCAGCACATCAGATCGTCTTCCTTCCGAGAAGTTTGGTACGCATTCAACGAGAGGGGAATTCATAAGAATGTCCTTGGTCTTCTTGATCCGAGAATATGCTGCATTATCCTGACCAAATTATACCGAAGAAATGTAGTCGGGAAAAAGATTGTGAAAGCACAATAATCCCTCTGGATTCCCGGTAGGAAGTTGGGCCAATTGATTTGGCTCAGGTGCGCATTTGTGGGCAGCAGCACCCTCATTTCTCTGTCACAGCAATGTCACAGCTCTATCACAGGTTTTATCACAGCTCTATGATACAGTACCCTCGTGAGGAATAATTACTGCGAAATGGCCCTATTTATTGATAAAACTCAAGCGGAAAAATACCTAACAATAAACATGATTGATTCGTCACCCAGCTTGGCAAACCATTTGCCGCTTGAGCTTGCCAAAATATTCCATGCGATCCCAATTGCAGATGACCAGAGGAACCTAAAGGTTGCCATAGCCAATCCTGAGAATCCAGCTGCCAGGCAAGCGATCAGATCCGCCGTTACACTTCCAGTCACGGTTGTCAAATCAGAATTGGAAGCCATTGATTCTTTGATAGCGAAATGTTATGGATCAGCCCCACTTAATCCAATAAATATACTGGCCTGGGTCCGGGAAGATCCAGTCCCCTCAGATCAAGAGGTGTACCTTAATAACCTGGTCAAGGTATTAAACGCCTGGCTTTCAAGAATGGGGATGGGAGAGGATTTAACAAGCCGCTTTCCCGTCCTGAGGGAGAATATAAAACACCTGGAGATCGATTTGCTGGTCTGCTCCAGCCGCACCGGTCCGTTCCTGCAACACCTTGTCGGGATCCTCGAAGAAAAGAAACTCCTCCAGCGTTGGCCATTCTCAATTCTGTCAACAAAAAACTCTCGCTGGCCAATCCGGCAAATCTTGCTTGTACTCCAGGGTAGTCCAGTTGGTTGTTATGCCGAGGACTGGGCAGTTCGACTGGAAATCGCCTGTCAGGCTTCCCTCACCATTTTACCCGTAGTACCCCCAGCCATGTATGCTGTTCATCAGGATGACATAATGAATCTGTTGACCTCCAATTGCAGGCTGGGGCGGCATCTGCGCTGGATCGCTCACCGACTGGCGAGCTGGGAAATTCCAGGCAAATTTAAACTCCGGGTTGATACTACCGAGTGTCAAATCCGATCGGAGATCATTGAAGGGGATTTTGATCTGATCATCATTGGAGCTGAGCCACAAAACCTTGCCCAAGGATTGATCCCACACGACCTGGTATCTCCCCTGCTGTGCTGGACCACCAACCCTGTACTATTGGTTCAAACATATCCTCAAGGAAAATAAACAAATGACGCCTCACAGAACGATAACAATCCTGGTGATCATCAGCCTGCTTACTCTTAGCCTCTTCGCCTGTTCTGGACCAGCAGCTGGTGAGGACCCAGACTCGACCTATCAAGGAACAATCACCATCTCCGGTGCCTGGGCTCTTTATCCCTTGGTGATCCGCTGGAGCGAAGAATTTCACGCTCTCCATCCCGGGGTCAGATTTGATATTTCTGCCGGCGGCGCTGGGAAAGGCATGGCAGATACATTGGCAAATGCTGTTGATATAGGAATGGTTTCAAGGAAAATATATCCCCAGGAAATTGACCAAGGCGCGATTGAGTTCGCGGTCGCGAAAGATGCCGTCTTTCTGACGATGAACAAATTGAATCCAGCCTGGGAACACTTGAGGGCGAGTGGGATCACCAGGGAAGCCTTGATCGATATCTACTTGACCGGAGCAATTTCCAACTGGCAAGATCTGACTGGCGATCCGGAAACCAGTTCATCGATCCACGTCTATACCAGATCTGATGCCTGCGGGGCAGCAGAAACTTGGGCTGAATTCCTGGGGAAGCACCAGGAAGATTTGTTGGGGATCGGGGTCTTTGGTGATCCGGGTGTCTTGGAATCAGTCAGTAACGATCAACTTGGCCTGGGGTACAACAACCTTAATTATGCCTACGACCAGAAAACCGGTTTGCCTATAGAGGGTGTCCTTGTTGTACCCCTGGATGTCAACAACAATGGAAAAGTTGATCCCGAAGAGGTGATCGATCAGAAGGACCAGGCTCTGGAGGCTGTCAGGGCAGGAATATATCCTTCTCCACCTGCCCGCGAGCTTTATCTGGTTACAAACGGCCTTCCGCAAAACCTTGTCCTGGAGTTCATTCGTTGGGTTCTAACAGACGGACAGGCCTTCGTGGAGGGATCAGGATATATTCCCGTCTCACAGGAAAAGTTAAAGATCGAGATGCTGAAAATCGAACAATAACTCAAGAGAATACAGCCGATCCGAAGCTGGGAATCAACATGAATATCAAACCTGTCGAAAGCCTACACAACCACCACTCCCCAGATCCGGTCAAGCGTACCAGGTCCAGAAAAGACCGCGTCTCCCGGATGCTGATGAAAACTCTGGCCATTTGCACTGGAGTCATGCTTCCAGTATTTGTGGTAATTCTCTTCCTGCGAGCCAGGCCGATCCTCGATTCTCAAGGGATCCTCTCTTTGTTGTTTTCCTCAACCTGGAGGCCAAACCAGGGTGAGTTTGGATTCCTTCCCTTCATCAGCGGGACTCTGGCAGTGACAACGGTCGCCATGGTTATCGGGGTTCCTCCCTCCTTGCTGACCTCAATTTTCCTTGCGGAATACCTGCATCCCAGGATCCGGTCCTTAATTATGCCTTTGATTGATTTGCTGGCCGGCATCCCTTCGGTCATCTATGGCATCTGGGGTGTTCTTGTCATTGTCCCCTTTATTCAACAGCATCTGATCCCGGTAGTAGATAAATGGTTGGGATTTTCACCTCTATTTAGAGCCAATAATCCCACCGGCTATGGGGTATTGGCTGGCGGGATCGTCCTGGCTGTGATGGTCTTTCCAATCATGATTGCTGTCGCGGAAGAAGTCATACGCACAGTACCAACGGGACTACGCGAGGCTTCCTGGGCGTTAGGGGCATCAAAATGGCAGACCACTCGCCAGGTTGTCCTGCGCAAGGCTTTTCCCGGGGTTATGGCAGCCATCCTGCTCGGATTCTCCCGGGCTTTTGGGGAAACCATGGCTGTTTTGATGGTGGTGGGCAACGTTGCCCAGGTTCCCCGTTCAATATTTGATCCCGCCTATCCCCTGACAGCCCTGATAGCAAATAATTACGGAGAAATGCTCTCAATTCCCCTGTATGATTCTGCCCTGCTGGGTGCGGCGTTGATCCTGCTTTTGGTTGTTATTGCCTTTAACCTTGTTTCCCGTCTGGTACTGGTCCGAGTAAGATATTCCTGACCAGGCAATGAAAATGAAAACTACTCAGAAATTCATGGAATTTATAATCAAAAGCCTGATGGTGATGTCAACCCTGCTCGTTCTGGGAAGTCTGCTTCTGATCCTGGGAACGGTTGTCCGCAGAGGACTCCCGGCCCTGGACCTGGTCCTGATAATCTCGTTCAGTACTTCTGGGCGGCGGCCTTCAAGAAAAATTTGGCACACATTCAACGGGCAGTTCATAAGATATCCTCAAATGAGCTGTTTTTTCAACCTAGATTATACCGAAGAATACAGCAGGGAAAAATATCTGCAGGGAAAAATTGGATAGAAGATGATGGATACTGATCGAATACCAGGGAAATTCAAAAAGAATCCAGGCAAGGTCGCAGCGATACTGGTTGGACTTGTGATTTTCCTGCTCCTGATCTATTATGACAGACAGAGCCTTGGCCAGAAGAACCGCTCCCCCGTCCAGCTGATAGTATATGCATTCAGCACCCAGGAGGAAGTCTTTACCCAGGGTATATTTCCCGCCTTCATAAAGATCTGGGAGTCATCTACGAATTCAGAAATATTGATTACCGGTGTCTTTGGCCCATCGGGCACTTTGGCTGGACAGATCAACCTGGGAGCTCCGGCAGATATCGCTATTTTCAGTTCTGAAAATCATCTCAACTACCTGAAAATAAGCCGGGTATTAAAGGGAATATCCAACCCATTTTTTTGGGAGCTTCTCCTATTGTGATTGCAACCAGGCCGGGCAACCCTGCCGGCATCAAGAATTTCTCTGATCTTGCCCAGCCGGATCTAATACTAGTCCACCAGATCCTCGCAGTTCAGGTGTTGGCGAATGGAGCCTGCTCGCTGAATACGGCAGTTCATACCTGCAAACAATGGATCCGAGTGCCGCGTTAAATCAGGTCACGGGAATCTGGAAGAACGTTCAGCTGATCGCGCCTTCTGCCCGTTCCTCTCTGACGCTCTTTGAACTGGGTGCCGGTGATGCCCTGATCACCTACGAACAAGATGCCAGATTAGCTTTGGATAGGGGAGTAGATCTTGAAATTGTTTATCCTTCACCCACAATACTCGCTCAACCAGTTGGAGTAGCCATTGAAAAGAATATCTCCCTGTGGGAACATGAGGCCGCAGAAGCTTTCCTGGCTTTCCTGATCAGTTCGGAAGCTCAGGATATTTTTTCCAGCTATTATTTACGGCCCATCTCGCCAAAACTATCTGGTCAGTTCCCACCGATAGATACCTTTACTTGTTCGGAGCTGGGAGGCTGTCAGGCAGCATTTTCCGAGGTATTGAAACCGTATTGGGAAAAAGAAATCTTTCCCAAACTATCTCTCATAGAAAGCCAGACCCTATACATATCAGAAAAACCCTAATGCAAAAATTTCCTAATCCAGACCAACGCAATAAACCGACCGCGGTTACACCAAGCTCCAGCATGGAGTCAGATTTGGATACCTCTCTGGCAGTTCCGGAATTAAAACCTGTTCCGGGGAGGATAAAATTCAGGTGGACCAGGATCCGCTTCGATAAACTGGCATTATTTTTGTTTAGTTTGTACCTGTTCATTCTGGCTATAACCCTGATGAAGGATGGCGCCCGGACGCTTTCGCCATTTATCCAGGGTGTGGCTAAAATCTCCAGCACCTCCAATAGTCTCGGATTTGGTTGGCTCTTTGCTTACCTGATCATGAGTGGATCTCCCGTTGCTGCGGCTGCCTTAACTTTTTTCGATAGCGGTGTGATCACCAAATTGGGAGCTTTCGCGATGATTACTGGCAGCAGGCTGGGAGCAGGATTCATCGTCCTCTTGATTGGTTTCTTGTATGTGGTCCGGGGCCGGAACCGGGCTAACAGCTTGAGTATGGGTTTACTGTCATTATGTATCACCTGGTCAACCTACCTGCCAGCATTCTTTTTGGGAATATTCCTGCTAAACGCAGGATATCTTGATCAGGTTCAAATTCAACAAGGGGCTCTGCTCCAGTCGTTGACCGATTTCTTGATCAGCCCAATATCAAATTTTATCGGAGCGCTATTCCCGAAATGGCTGGTGTTTGTTATCGGGCTGGGGATAATCTATCTGAGTTTCAATCTTTTTGACAAATGCCTTCCTCAAATGTCAATCAAGGAAAGTCAGGTGGGTTGGGTTTCTCGACTAGTGTATCGCCCTGTGGTTATGTTCTTTTTCGGGGCACTGGTCACAGCTATCTCTATGTCGGTCAGCGTCTCACTGAGCATTCTTGTCCCCCTCAGCAATCGAGGTTTTATTAGAAGGGAAAATGTCATTCCCTATATTATGGGTGCAAATATCACCACCTTCATCGACACATTACTGGCAGCTGTCATATTGGGCAATCCACCCGCTTTCACGATTGTACTGATAGAGATGTTATCCGTGTCAATCATCTCACTGATCATTCTTGGTTTTTTTTATACCAGATACCAAAAAACGATGCTAAGATTTATAGACTGGATCTACCAGAGCAATATTTAACCTGGCTGTCTTCTTAGCCTTCCTTTTCCTGGCGCCCATCCTGTTGATATTGATTTAGATCCAGAAGCGGAGCTGCTATGCGAACCCTGATCATCGTTAACGATTCCCCCCTTTTAGAGACTGTCTTTCAATACAGCGCACAAATCACCGATAAATCCAGCGCTGGTTCCACTATCATGATGGTCATACCTCGGAAACGCAGGAAAGATATCGAGGCCACGAAAAGAATTATCAACCAGGCCGAGGAATATCCAACTCTCTCTGGTTTTCAGAAAAAAATCCGGGTAGGCCCCCAGGTTAAAGAAATTCTGCGCGAAGCCCAGGAAGGAAATTATGAATTAATAATCCTGGGAGCACCATCCCCCCATCGAAGGGACTGGTTTAATCCAAAAACCTTGCTGACCCAAATTGTAGAAGGAGCACCATGTTCAACCCTTATTGTCAGGGGACAGGCGTCACGAATTAAGCACATATTGGTATGTGACAGTGGTGCTGAATCAGCAAATACACTGCGCGGATTAATAACCAGGTTGATTGGACTCCTCGAAGGTCTTGAAGGGATCACTATTCTCCACGTCATGTCCCAGGTCAGCGCCGGTCCCGGAGTCCCGGGGGAACAACTGCGCGCAGACGCCGAGTATTTAATCAGTTCGCATACTCCAGAGGGAGATTTGCTAGAAAAGGATATCAGGGAACTGAGCCTGGCGGGGGTTCATCCCGATCCCATGGTTCGGCATGGTTTGGTTGTGGATGAAATTTTAGAGGAAGCCAGCTCAGGAGGTTATGACCTGGCCATTATTGGTGCCCATTCCCAGGCAGGCTGGCAATGGTTTTTACTAGATAATCTGGCCCGGAAAATTGTAGACCAAATTGACTTGTCACTGCTGGTCGTGAAACACAGGGTCACTGACCAACTGGAGATTGAGTCCCAGTAAATCAACCGGGAATGGATCCTGCCAAACAATCCATCCAGCTTTCCTTAAATTTCCTCTTTCAGGAAAGCTGAACAATCACATCTCTGCTCTGGTCATCGCTGTTTGTTGATCCAATAATCCACCTCATGAAAATCTACCTGCTGAAAGACCGAAACATGCTGAAAGAATATTTCTGCCAGGATATATCGCTTCATATTTACAGCCTGGGAGACCTGGATGATTTTTATTGGCCTATTACAACCTGCCTGGGCCTATCAAGCCCTGCTGGTGTTGAGAAGGCTGCTCTGCTTTACCGGGGGGAAGGACTGCCTGTTCTGCTGGTCCTGGATCACGCTGGAAATCTGGATCGGGAATTTATTGAAGAATTAATTCCTTTATTGCCGGATAAGTTTTATGCCCACCTCAGCCCGGGGATAGAGAGTTTCTTCTCCCATCGCTGCGATATCACGGACTGTGGGATCCATCAGAAAATGGAGCTCCAGGGCTTTGATTTTTTAACCGGTCCCAAAGTTAACCAAACCCGCCGCATCAAAGAGAACGATCTGAAAGATCTGATCGATCTCTATCAGACCAGCTACCCCGGAAATGGCTTTGATCCCCGCCTGATCAAGACCGGTTTTTATTTTGGGAGCTGGCAGGACAGCAGACTTATTTCAGCCGGGGGAGTTCATGTCTATTCCCAAAAATATAATGTCGCGGCCCTCGGAAATATCACTACCCACCCTGATTTTCGAAATCGCGGGTTCGCAAAACTCATCACTTCCAGGATTTGCCGCGAGCTGAAAAGAAATATTGACAATATCGGCCTGAATGTCAAATCCGACAACCTGGCTGCAATTCAGCTATATTCATCCCTCGGTTTTGTGTTTTTAAGCCACTATGGGGAGTTTTCACTCAAAAAAAAGCCTTAATTCCTCTATTTCCCCCTAAATTTGGGCAAATTTCAGAACTTTTTAGGCATTACGGGTTACAATAGGAACAGGAGAACGATCATCTGCACCTCAGAATTCAAAGCAAAAAAAGGATTAATGCAGTTGGATCGTATCGTGTCTGAGCCGAGGTTTTAACAACTCATCAAAAAATGTTGGGCGGATAGTCAGGATCAATCGACAAAGGAGATATTATGGCATACAGTAAAACCAATTCCAAAGGTGTAACCTACTACCTGCACGGAAGAACCCGAAAACTTAGCAGTGGAAAAACATCCACCCTGTACTTTTTCGCCAAAGAGGTTAAAGATGGAGCGCTTGACAGCGTTCCTGCCGGATACGTGGTTTCAGAAACCAAAAACGGACTGCCAGTACTGAAAAAAGGCTAATTGCAGCTAGAAAAAAAACAAAAACCTTGTCAGTTTGCTGCGAAGAAAGTTGCCGCCCAACTACGGTGATCTGTTCTTTCCTAGCCAATCAAACCGCTGACAGGGTTTTTGTGTTTAACAGCCCCGGGACTGTTTTTTACTCCCCCACAGTCAGGTAAATTTTAATCTCATTAAATGTCGCCGGACCTATTCCCGGCACATTTTGAATATCTTCGATCCTGGTAAAAGGCTTATCATCCCGATATTGAATGATCTTTTCAGCTGTGACAGGTCCAATGCCAGGTAATTCGATCAATTTTTCGAGGGGCGCCTGGTTGATATTGATGAGCGAGATGAATTCCCCCGCGGGGGATAAAACTACCACGTCTTCCTGGTCGGGGTCATTTAAATCAGGATTCTTCAGCGGGATATAGATATGAGCCCCATCCTCAACCACAGCAGCCAGATTCACTGAACCTGGACTGGAATGCTCTAATAATCCCCCGGCTGCTTCAACCGCATCCTGGATCCTGCTCTGCGGGGGCAGCTCGTAAACTCCCGGCACCTGAACCCCGCCGTCGATATTTATGATCAAAGGACTGGATGTGGGTGGAGGCCGCAGCAGCACAGCCTGCCCCGGTCTGGGCTTGCTGACCAGCAGAATCAGTCCGGCAATTAACAAGCCGAACAGGATACCCAGAAATAGATCCCCCATTCTTTTGAACATTTTTATTTGTTCTTAGGCCTCTTCATCCCCCGAGGCAATACTTAATCCAAGCCGCTGTTCTTTTGGATCAAGATGGATAATCTCTACCCGGACTACCTGGTTTTCTTCCAGGATATCCCAGGGTGAGATCTGTTCTCCATTATCCCCCATCTCAGATACGTGGATCAATCCATCAACCCCTTCCTCCAACCGCACAAATGCGCCGTAGGAAACTATATTTTTTACAACAGCCTCCACGATCTGTCCTGGCTGGTAGCGTTCTTCGATAGTTTCCCAGGGGTTTGAGCACATTTTCTTAAGACTGAGGGCCACCTTATTCTGACCCCGGTCGATATTTAATATATATACTTCCAGGTTATCCCCCACTGCTACAACATCGGAAGGATGGTCAACCCTCCCCCAGGACAACTCCGAGATATGGATCAAACCTTCCATCCCGCCCAGGTCTACAAATGCACCAAAATCGGTCAGCGTTGTGACAACTCCCGGAACGCAGGTGCCTTCCTCGAGAGTATCCAGCAGTTTGATCCTGGTCCCGGTTTCAGCTTGGGCCGCCCGCTCAGAAAGGACAACCCGGCAGCGAGCCTGGTCGTATTCAATGACCTTCAAAGGGATAATTTGCTGGAGATATTCTTTCTTCTTGTTGCCAGCCAGCAGGTGGGAGCTGGGAACAAAACCATTGATCTTGTCCCCCTGCACTAATAATCCGCCCTGGTTGCAGCCCACGACTTTCAGGCGGATGATCTCGTCTGATTGATAGAGCCCGTTTACATAGGTCCAATCATTTTCGGGTTGGGCTAGCAGCGTCAGGGTTGGGTAGCGATTTGGAGAATCATCAGAATCCTGCCTGTCTAACTCCCCAGCCAACTTATCTTCAACTTCGGATAAGGCGGCATCCCACCACGAATCTCCCAACTGGGGAGGTTCCTCCGGATTGTAATGAACCTGATCGTCTTGAACCATTAATAACCCTCAGCAACGTTAAGGCAAGCAAAAATCATTGTAACATTTTTTAGGCATTTTCCACAGGAGACTTTCGTCCTTCTTCGCGGGCCTGTTTTTCCATCTCAAGGATTGTTTTGGCGACAACTTCAATGGCAATCTTTTGTTTTCGATACAAATTTGCTTCAGACATTGCCAGTCGCTTGGCTACATCCCTGACCTTTTGGCCTTTAAGAAACTTCATTTCCAGGATATTGTACAGGACCCAATCTAGCGTAAAACTCCGGGTCCCTTCCGGGCGGATCTTTTCGATGGCTTCTTTTAATATGGCTCTGACAGCCCTGACCGTGATGCCCTCGTGATCATCCAGGGAATTTTGAACAACCTCCAGCTGGAGCAAAGGACTTTCGGACAGGTCCGGTCCGCCCCAATAGTCCGACAGGGCATGTTTGACCCATTCGGTTAAAGTTCCTTCATCCACAATGGCATCCGATGTTGCAGTTAATATTTTGGTGCCGTCATATCTGGCCGCGGCCCTCAACTGCTGGATTCGGTCCATTTGAGGGGCAAGATTTTCGAGCGAGTAAAAGACCTGCTGCTGGAGGTATCTATCATCCAATGCCAGCCTGGCTCGCTCGATCAGGATCTGAAGGGCATCCCGCTGATCATCGAATAGTTCCTCAGCGGGGATCTCAACTCCCAGGAATCCCAGAAGCTCGTCTGGTTTTATGGAACTGAAGAGCGGGAAGATCCAGAAATCACCCCAACTGAATAACCCCGGATCGGTTTTTTGATTCCCGTTCAAAGCAACATCGATGATCTTCTGGGAAATACCCTGATCGTCAAAATCAACCTTCTCCCCAACTGAGATCAGAAACTCCATTCCCTCAGACCTTAGGGTGGCAGCAAATGCCTTGTTGATCTGCAGGCGGTCACACATGGCAGCCAAAACAGACTCCATAAATTGTTTCAGGTCTTCCAGGGTGAATAATCTCTCTTCCAGAATCTGCAGGGTGTTTAAATTATCCTTGCTTTCTCCAAAAAGGAACCAGCGCTCCCAATAGGGAGAGAACATTGTGATCAGGAATTGCAGCAGTAAAAACGATGCCGCCATCACAACCGGGGCGAAAAATGAAACTGGTTCACCCGCCCGTCGGGTCAGAGTCGTTAATGCCAATACTGTACTGGCAGCCACCGGACCTCTCAAGACCCATTTGATCAAGCGTCGTTTAACAACCCGGTCTGGCCAGGAAACTCCAAAAAAGGCTACGGCGTAAGCCATGATGATAATTAATCCCGAGACCAGGATATTGCTGGCAACGGCTGCCAGCCAAAAGACATATGGATTTGAGGCGGCAAAAGTTGATCCAAAAAGCAAATATGGGAAGGAACCCAAAGCCGGAGCCAGGGCTCCCCAGATCAAATAAGCCATCCGCCTCTTTCCTGAGCGGGTACCGGTGCGGTGAAAAGCCCGCTGGAAATTCACCCAGGCCCAGATCATATTCAGAACATAATAAGCAGAAAAGATCCAGGTCAGGTTGGTGCGCTGCAAATGGGGCGCGACCACATTTTCGGTCACCAGGGGACCAACCAGCAAAGAGAATGGGATCGTGGCCAGGAAGATGAATGAGATCAGAAAATCAAATTTGATCAACCGGGTTCTTCTGCCCCGGGAGGGTCGTCCGGTGGTTGCCAGAACAGCGTCCGATAACACCACATAGGCCACTGGCAAAAAGATAATGCCTACCCATTGGATTTGGTACCAGAGTTGAATCCAGCGTAAACCACTCACCACATCCGCTACCGATTCCCCCACAAATACCACCACCACGCAGGCCATGATAAAGGCAAATGCCCGGGCCACCTTGTCCTTCAGATTAAACGTCAGGGCGTATAGAAGCAGAGAAAAAGCGGTGATGGATATACCAGCCGATAGGAGCTGATTAATGGTTTGCAGAACGCTCAGCACAGTCATATATAAGTAGAAAAGAAGATCGCGATTTCCTGGTCACGATAAAACTGATCGTTATATCCCGAGAACTCAAAACCTCGGTCAATGGCAAACTGAATCCCGGGAAAATTCTTGGGCTGCATCTCCAGGGTCAACCTGTGCAAACGTTTACGGGCGCACCAATCCTTGGCGGCCATGATCAAAGCGCTGCCTATACCCTTTCTGCGCTGAAGTCGATCCACAACCAGGTCCTCGATCCAGGCGCTGGCAGGAGCCAGATCAAGCTGCACACTAATATAACCCAGGGCGTATTCTCCCTCTTCAGCCAGGAGTAACAGATTCCTCCCAGTCCAATTATCCAGCAACTGGCCGTAATTCCGGGGGTAGTTGACGTGGACTTCTCGGGGAAGCCTTACTTCCCGAAATGTGCTCTGGGTTTGGATCTCGGTTTGGTCGATGGTCATCTGCCAGACATGGTCAGTGACAAAATTATGATCTAGAGCGATCAGCTTGGCGATATCAGTTGAAATTGCGGGGCGAATATTCATATCAAGTCAAAAATGATTTCAAGATTAATTATCCGGGAGATCGACGTATAAATAGACCATACAAGGTTCAAGGGAAAAACCCTGGTTGTCCACCACTACCAACCGCAAATAGTAATTGCCTGCTTCCAGCTGGGCAGTATCCCAAAAACCCAACATCTCATCCTCTTTGATCGCATCGCCAGCCTGGATTGTCAGCCAATTATTGGTCTCGGAGGGAGATATTTCGAACTTATAAAATCCAAAATCAGGAATATTTACAGTTCCTTCAACCTCGACAATTCCACTTACTGTCATATTATCTTCAGGATAAGTTATCATCACCTGGTTTTCAACACACCCAACAGGAAAACTATCAGTTCCTGGGGGACCTTCCAGGGTTGGTGTGCCCGGTTCAGGATTGATCTCAGCTGGCAATGTGGTTGTGGGTGTTGCCAGCAAATCCACTGTCGGAGTTGGCACCGGGTTTACTCCGGGCATTGCAGGAATAATATAGGATACCAACCCAAATTCTGCTGTGCTCAGGAATAGAAAAACCACCAGAAGGGCAGCCGAGCGATTCAATCTCAATTGAGCGCTTTCTTTTTCCAGTCCAAACGCAGCTGCTCTGAGTTCTTCCCAGGATAAATAGAACTTTCTGAGCTGCCAGACAGCCAGGGCACCCAGAACGATGTAGATCAAATATTCCAGATCTCGCAAATATCTTAGTATTTCGTACATTATGTATGTGACATCTGATCAGCCCAGTCTTCCAATCACCTGGCTGGACCGGGATCTACAGTGCCCTGAGAACCCCCCTGATCAGCTTCATCATCTTCGGAGCCAGGATCTTCCCGGTTTCGATCACTTCCTCGTGGGTGGTTTCAGCTTCGCCATATAATTTGGAGCTGTTGGTGATCCCCGAGATTCCCAATACCCGCAGTCCACCATGAACTGCAACGATAACTTCCGGAACAGTGGACATGCCTACAGCGTCAACTCCTGCTCCGAGCAGGAACCTGAGGTCAGCCGGAGTTTCGAAGGTCGGACCAGCCAGGCAAACATAGATACCTTCGTAAAGTGTGATCCCAAGCTCTTGGGCTACATTGCGGGCCAGATCACCTAAATCCCTGTCATACACCTGGCTCATGTCTGGGAAGCGGGTTCCAAATTCATCCTGATTGGGTCCCCGGAGGGGATTGACGCCAGCCATTCCCAGCAAATTGAGATGGTCCGTGATCAGCATTGGATTACCAGGCTCGAAGTCCTGATTCACGCCGCCAGCGGCATTTGTGACCAGGAGGATCTCAATCCCCAGGCGCTGCATCACCCGAATCGGCAAGGTTACCTGGCTCATTTCATATCCTTCATAGAAATGGATCCTGCCATTCATCACCAAAACTTGCTGGCCTTCCAGGCTGCCAACGACCAATTCTCCGGCATGCCCCTCAACTGTTGAGATAGGCCATCCGGGCAGGTCTGGATAGGGAATAATAATGGGATCATCAATTGCTTCCGACAACATACCCAAACCCGAACCCAGGATCAGGCCAATTTTGGGTTGCAGGCTGATTCTGGATCGAATCTCATCTGCAATTCTATCCATATCCTCAATCGAGAATTTGGTTTTCATAATATTGATAATCCTTTGCATTTAATCCAGAGAACAACACTTTATTATATCATTCAGCAGATTGGGATTCTCTGATTGGGGTGGCTCAGGCTCAGGATAAGGCCTGCTGAAAACCTTCCACAACCTCTCCAACATCCTGATCTGTGATCCACAAATGAACAACCAGGCGAAATTGGTTTTCACTTTCTCTGCCAACCAGGATATTCCTCTCTTTCAGTTTGGCAACCACCACATTTGGATCGTGGATCATGGGATCCTTGATGCGAACGTAGACCATATTGGAGGGAGGTTTTTCATCCATCAGGACAATACTGGAAATCTCACTTAATCCCCGGGCTAAATCCGCCGCACGTTGATGGTCAGCTTTGATTTTCGGCAGTTGATTTTTAAGAGCGTATAACCCGGCGGCGGCAATCACCCCTGCCTGGCGCATACCACCTCCCAACATTTTCCTGGTTTTCCTGGCTTTACGAATAAAATCGTGTTCCCCGCACAAGATTGACCCTACCGGGGCGCCCAGGCCTTTACTGAGACAGATCATCACTGAATCAGCGGGTTCTGCCAGCTCCTTCGCATCCGTACCCAGGGCAGCTGCGGCATTAAATAACCTGGCCCCATCCAGGTGAAATCTCAAATTGTGCTGGCGGGCTATCTCTCCCACGGCTCGGGTATATTCTGCTGTCAGCGGAACCCCGCCGCAGCGATTATGGGTGTTTTCCAGGGTGATCAGTCGGGTAGGAGGATCATGAATATCATCCCAACGGATGGCATTCTTAATATCTTCCAGGTCCAATGTCCCGTCTTTCTGGTTGGGAACGGTATGGGCCTGGATTCCCCCCAGCGCTGCAATTCCTCCAACTTCAAACAGGAAAATATGCGCCCTGTCTCCCAGGATGATCTCACTGCCTCTTTCACAGTGGGTTAAAACTGCTGCCAGATTTCCCATCGTACCGGATGGAATGAACAAACCGGCTTGTTTGCCAAGCAGCCGGGCCGATTCTTCTTCCAGTAAATTCACGGTGGGATCTTCTCCGTAAACATCATCGCCCACTTCAGCCCGGGCGATCACTTCACGCATTTCCGGCGAGGGTTTAGTTACAGTATCAGAACGAAGGTCGATCATTAAACATGGCTCCTTAATCAGATCTATCAAGTTCTAATAATATATCTTCCAGATCGGGTGCCAGGGGAGCTTCAAAAGTGCGCTGGGCAGATTCTCCAGGAATCCGGATCGAAAGCTGGTAGGCATGTAAAAACTGCCTGGCTAGATCGAGCGTAGGTTTTTTTCTGCCGTACACAATATCCCCTGTAACCGGACAGCCCAGGAAAGCCAGGTGAACCCGGATCTGGTGAGTCCTGCCTGTAAGAATGGCTACTTTAACCAGGGTATGGTGGGGGAATTCCTGGACAGTGGAATATTCACTGATGGCTTCCTTGCCTTCCCGATCCAAAACAGGGGCCATCCGCTGCCGGAACTTAGGATCTCGCCCGATAGCTACTTCCACCCTGCCCTGGGGAGTGAGCGGCCGCCCATCAACCAGGGCCAAATACACCTTTCCAACCTCTCGAGCCTTAAATTGGTCTTGTAGAAATTGGTGAGTGCGGTCATTTTTAGCCAGGATGATGGTCCCCGAGGTATCCTGATCCAGGCGGTGAACCAATCCCGGCCTTTTTACTCCCCCAACACCTTCAATTTCCGGAGTGTGGCCCAGCACAGCCTGCACCAGGGTGCCGGTGGCATGCCCCAGGGAAGGATGAACCACCATGCCAGCTGGTTTATTGACCACGATCAGGTCCTGGTTTTCGAAGATGATATTCAGGGGGATATTTTCAGGTTCCAGAAGGGTTTCCTCGGCGGGAGGAATGATCACCTCTACCTCCGTCCCGGGTGAAACTTTCTCAGATTTTTTGCTCACCGGAACCCCATCGATGAAGACTCCCCCCTGGGAGATGATCTTTTGAATATAAGAACGGGAAATATCCTTGAGCTCCTGGGCCATGAATTTATCGACCCGGAGTTCTGATCCGGAGTTATTCTGAAGGATCAGGTGCTCTTCAGTCATCCTTGGCTTTGCGCTCCTCGATCCACATCCCCAAGAGCAATACAACCACCCCCATCGTGATACAGGAATCTGCTACATTAAAGACCGGAAATCTGCCGATCGAGATGAAGTCTGTCACAAAACCGCGCATGATCCGGTCGGTCAAATTCCCGATCGCTCCTGCCATCTGAAGGCTCAGCGCCAGGCGGAAAAAATAATCTGATTCAGGGATGGAAGGAAAGTACAACATGATCAATCCGATGATCACAAAGGCCAGAACCATAAATACCCCATTCAGGCCTTGAAAAATCCCAAAAGCCGCCCCGGTATTATGCCAGTTAACGATCCGGACATAAGGAGCCAGCCATTCCACTGGCATCCAAATTTCAGTGACTGATAGATTTGTCCGGACCAGATATTTGGTCCATTGATCCAAAGCTACCAGGCTGATCGAGATTGGCAATAAAAAGCGATAGGCCTTTAGATATTTGTTCAAACGATCCTCCCTCAGAGCTAACTACCCCATTTTACCGTAGATTTAGCCTTGCACTCAAGCAGGTTATAGCCCATCAGATCAAGAGCTCCGAGGTTAAAAAAACTTGAGAAGGGAGGAAAGACCATGCTATAATTTTCGAAGGTGAACAGACAATGAATGAGCCAGTTCTGGTATTGAACGGCAATTACGCGCCTATCAACGTGTGTTCTACCCGGCGGGCAATGTGTTTGATCCTGATCGGGAAAGCCAACATGGTGATGGACGGACGGGGTGTGGTGCGCACCGTTTCACAAAATTTTCCCAAACCATCCATCATTCGCTTGCAGAATGTGGTGAAACGCCCCCGTCCCACTGTGAAACTTTCCAAACAAGAAATTTTCCGCAGGGACCAATTCAAGTGCCAATACTGCGGTCAGCAAGCCCGGGATCTGACTGTGGATCATGTCATTCCCCAACACCTCGGGGGAGAATCCACCTGGTCGAACCTGGTAACCGCCTGCGCTGACTGTAATCATAAAAAGGGCGGCTCAACCCTGGCCCAGGTTGGGTTTAAATTGCGCCAAACACCTGCCCACCCTCCCCACTCAGCGGTCTATCTATTCCGAAAATATTTGAACGTCTATCAAGATTGGGAACCCTTTATTCAAGGGTGGTAACAAATCCTAGATTGACCGCATTTCGATTTCCATAAAATCTTCCGCAAGAAGTACATCTCCAGGGAAGGTTTTTCGGGCCTCAGCCAGCAGGTCATCTGCAGAATTCCCACCGTACAGTCCGTAATGGATCAAATACAGGGCTTTGACACCGCTTTGAGCAGCGATCTCGCCGGCTTGAGCTGGAGTGGAGTGCCCCGGCTGAGCTCCAGCCGCCTCATGGATCAAGACATCAGCTCCCTCGGCCAGTCTGACCGTTTGCGGGATCGGGTTGGTGTCGGAAGAATAAGCGCACTGAAAGTCCTCAGCCGGATATTCAATCCTCAATCCCAGGGTCGGGATCAAATGGTCTACCGGTGAGGCAAGGACCTTAAATTCAGGATTGACCAGCACCCCGGTAAGTTCCTCGAGGGGGATGGTGTGGAAATTAACCTGATAAAGGCCCTCCCAATCACCCCAATCAAACAGATCCATCATTTTTTGAACTCTAGATAGAGAATGTTCTGAACCATGAATATTCAGCTGCTTCTGTCTGCCAAGGATCCACATATCCATCAAGAAATTTGGCAGCCCAGTCACGTGGTCAGCATGAAAATGGGTGATGATGATATCGCTGATCTCCCGGAAGTCGATCCCGGCCTGTTCCAGCCGCAAAATAGGGTTGGCCGCACAATCTATTAAAAAGGAAGACTTTTCACCCTGGACGGCCAGAAAGGAATTACCATGGCCTTCGTAGGCTACTGCACTGGCTGTTCCCAGAAAGATTATCCTTGCCATTGGAAGATCCTTTTCATTTATTATCCCCCAAAAAGCGTCAGTGCCACTCGCGGCGTGATAAAAACTTCTAAAAAGGCAGCGATCAGCAGTAGCGGGATAACAACAGTCAGCATCATCCGGGTCCACTCTGCCAGGGACTGGATCCAGGCTTCTCCAATGCTGCTCTCCTCATTGGGTGTCACCAGGGTCAAACCCAGACGGATGATCAGGGCCCCGGTCAGGATGATAGCCGGAATCTCCACCACTCCGTGAGGAAGGACAAATCCCAGCAGAAACTTCCAGGGGGAAAGTCCAGTCTGACCTGCGATCGCTGAAAAATAGCCAATCAAGCTGAACGGCAGGGTTAGGGTGAGGATTCCCAGGACCCCAAAAGAAAACACGCCCATTAAACTCGCCAGGCTGACCGCTCTCAGGTTATGCAGGAAAATTTGACCGATCCCTTCCACTGAAAAGAAGTGGATCGGACCTACCTGTTCAATGCCGCCCACCAGACCTTGTTCAAGGTTGTCCCAATCCAACAGATCTGCCGGTACTGAAAAAACCTCTGCCTGGGAAGCACCTATTAATCCTGCTCCCAGGGTGAAGATCAAAGCCAAAAGACAGCGGCCATTTTAAACTCAACAGGGAATTCCAGACATTCTGCCGCCACCAGCTTTGGGTCGAATTGCTCTCTCCCTTAAAAGCCTTCTTAAACACCCCCCAGGCCCACTGCAGATTCAAACTATCCAGTTCCCGCCCTAACAGGTCTTCCCGGTTAAAATGGGCGATCCCGGTTCTCACCAGCAGCCAGGCAATGATGGCCTGCCCAAAAATAGCCCACCACAAAACCTCATAACGAGCCCAGAACATGATCATACTCTCGCCAACCAGCAGCATGGCCATGGGAATGATGATAAAGGATGCCAATAAATTAGAGGCCCGCACTGAGGTGGTTTGGGAAGATATCACAACAGCGCCGCTGACCATCACCAGGGATTGCACAACTGCCAGGGCAATTACCTGGAACAACAGGGTCGGATCCGGAACCCAGCCAACCTGCCGGTAGACACCGATCAGGTAGACACTGATACCCAGAAAACTACCTATCAGGGGTGGGAACATCACAGCCATTAGTTTTCCCAGGTAAAGCTGCACATCCGTCAGCGGGCTGCTCAGCAGGGGTTCGATGCTGCGGCGTTCTTTTTCACCCACAAAACTTTCCAGGGCGATCACCAGCGAAACGGAGATCGGGAAAAACCCCACCACCATCAACAAGAAGGGTATTAGCCGGTCCGCGATGATCGGAGCCCCATATTTGGCAACAAAATCCACGGCTTGCTGGGCTGTGAAATTCATCAAGGCCGGGAAAAAAACTGTCAGAATAATGATCGGCGCAATGATACGCCAATCCCGAAATTGGTCCTTGATCTCGCGGCGGGTGACGATCCAGGCTTTTTGGAGATTAGTTCCCATCTGGGTCCACCTCCCCGTCCACCATATTCACTGCCTGCAGGTATACAGATTCCAGGCTGCGCTCAATTTCCTCCAGTTTCAGCACCTCAATATCACCCTCTGCCATTTTCTTCAGAAAGGATGGATTTGTCACCCGGGGGGATTCTGTCCGAAACTGCAGCCAATCGGATCCTTTTCCTGTGATATCCAGCTCCATCCAGGATTGGTAACTGGATCTGGCTCAAGTTCTTATTAAAAGTGCTCCGATATTCACCAGGACCCAACAGCTGCTGCTTTAATTCTGAAGCAGTGCCGTGGGCTATGATCGCCCCGGCCCTGATAATGGCGATCTTATCTGCCAATTCTTCTGCTTCGGCCAGGTTGTGGGTACAAACTATGATCGCCCGTTCTTCAGATCGCAGGGTCTTGATCGCATCCCGAACCAAACGGGCGCTGGCCGGGTCCATGGCTGAGGTTGGTTCATCAAGCAGCAATACCGGGGGTGAATGCAGCAAGGACCGGGCCAGGGACAATTTTTGGCGCATCCCCTTGGAAAATTTTCCGATCTGGCGTTTTTTGGCATCCAGCAGGCCAAATTTACCCAGCAGGTATTCAATCCTGTTTTTTCGATCCTGCTCAGCCATCCCGTAAAGCTGCCCAAAAAAATCAAGGTATTCAACCAGGTGCATCCGATCATACAAGCCGTGGTCCTCGGTCAGCACTCCCACGGCAGACCTGACCTCTCCTGGATTGCTGAGCACATCAAATCCAGCTACCCTGGCAGTGCCCCGGGAAGGCCGCAGCACGGTGGTCAGCATGCGGATCGTGGTCGTTTTTCCGGCCCCATTGGGGCCCAGCAATGCCAATACCTCGCCAGATCTGACGTGCAGATCGACATCATGCACAGCTAAAAAATCATTAAAATACTTGGTTAGACCTTCGGTCAGGATCATATTTGTTCTCTATTTCCCGGGAATTTCTTTTGGATCAGTACCAAGCCAATCCCGGCGGCCAGAACCACAATTGCCATCGCTAGCTGGTTAATGTTTACTCCCAGGGCGGAGGATATGTCCAAGCGTAGAAACTCCAATCCCACCCTGCCTGCTCCGTAGAATATTAGATATACCAGAAAAATGCTTCCCGGCGCCAAACGATTTTGATATTTCCGGCCGAGATAGAGCAATAGAACCATATTCAAAAGACTCCAAAGAGACTCATAAAGGAATAATGGGTGGTAGGTTGCTATCTGGGAATACTCGGCTAAACGATGCTGGGGATCGATGGTGATCGCCCAGGGCAGCGTTGAGGGCAAACCATAAACTTCCTGGTTAATAAAATTACCCCACCTGCCAAAGGCTTGCGCCAGGGCAATTCCGGGAGCCAGGATATCCAACCAAAAGGCCGAGTCTTCTCCCCGGCTCCTGGCATAGAGGATCAGGGCCAAACACCCTCCCAGGACCGAACCAATAATGCCGATACCACCTTTCCAGATCGCGATCGCATCCAGCAAATGGGTCAGATAATACCTGGTGGTGATCCCCCGGGCTACCATAGATTGAGGAGGGGTCAGAATATGCCAGATCCGGGCTCCCACAACACCCCCCACAAAAACCCAGGGCAGAGCTTCCAGCAGAAAATCCAGGGATTTGCCCTGCCGGGCAGCTCTTGTTTTAACCAAAACCAGCGCGATCAGGATCCCGGCGATAATAACCAGGCCATAATAATGAATGGTAAACGGTCCCAAATTAAATCCAGTTGGCATGATCGGATCCTTTGTTATCAGATTGGAATTCTTGTGCCGCCTGCTGATCTCCCCCGCTACAGGTTTTCCCCAAATTCTTCGTCGGGTGCAATAAATACTTCTCTTTCAATGCCGCTGCCTTTGGAAGGCCCTACATAACCCAGGGTTGACAACTCATCCATCAGCCGGGCTGCCCGGGGGTAACCGATGCGCAGTTTTCGCTGGATGAGCGAAGTGGAGGCTTTTTGGGAATCCCGCACAATCCTGAAGGCATCTTTGATCAATCCATCATACTCGCCGATCTCGGCTCGTTCACCGATCACTTTCTCCCAGGGGGCCAGGTCGAGCTCTTCTGGCTCCTGGTCAGAAAGGGTGGCCCAGGCCTTAATGACCCGGTCCAGCTCTTCCGCAGTCACCATACATCCTTGGGTCCGGATCGGACTGCTGGCTTCGGGTGAGAGGAAAAGCATATCGCCATTTCCCAGAAGGGATTCCGCCCCGTTCATATCCAGCACTACCCTGGAATCCACTGAAGATGCCACCGCAAAAGACATCCTGGCGGGGAAATTAGCCTTGATCAGGCCGGTCACAACATCGGTGCTGGGCCTTTGGGTCGCCACCACCAGGTGGATGCCAGTGGCCCTGGCCATCTGGGCCAGGCGGACCAGGCTGAACTCGGTTTGGGCAGGTGCCATCATCATCAGATCCGCCAGCTCATCGATCATCACTACGATCCGGGGCAGGATCTCGCCACCTTTTTGGCGGCCAACCTTTTTATTATAGGTATCAATATTCCTGGACCTGGTCTCATCCAGGACCTGGTAGCGGCGATCCATTTCTGCTACCACCCACTGCAGCACAGCCTGGATGCGTTCCAGATCGGTCTCCACTTTTCCAAAGAGATGGGGTAAACCGTTAAATCTGACCAGTTCAACCATTTTGGGGTCGATCATGACCAGCTTGAGCTGTTCAGGGGTGTTGTTCATCACCAGGCAGGTGGTGATCGAGGTGATGCAAACCGATTTTCCTGAACCGGTTGTGCCGGCAATCAACAGGTGGGGCATACTTGCCAGGTCAGCAACTACCGGTTCACCGGAGACATCGCTGCCCAGGGCGATCGCGAGCGGGCTTTCCATTTTATAAAAAGCCTTCGATTCCATCACCGAGCGCAGGGTCACCAGAAAGGATTTTTGGTTGGGAACTTCAATGCCCACATAGGAGCGCCCGGGTACCGGAGCCTCGATCCGCAGTTGATTGGCTGACAAGGCCAGGGCAAGGTCTTTCTTGAGGGAGGTGATCCGGGAGACTCTGACTTTTTTCCTTTCCTCATCCGTGTCTTCATCCGGGCCATTCAGATACCCTGGTTTTACCGCAAATTGGGTCACAGTCGGTCCAACCTGGAAACCGATCACCTGGGCGGGAATGCCAAATTCGGCCAGGGTTTTTTCGATCAAACCAGCCGAAGTATTGATATGCCGCTGGTCAGGTTTAAAAGCCTTTCCGGATTGCAAGAGTTCCAAACCCGGGAGCCCTTTGGCCCTTGGGGGAGCAGGCAGGATCTCGCCCGTTTTTTGATCGACTTTAAATTGTTTCCGAAACTCCGGGGGCACTGTCCTTTTTCGTTTGGCAGGAGCATTTGAATCCCTCCCCTGCAGTTCATCTTCCATCGAGAGCTCCAACTCGGGCTGAGAATATTCACCTGCGAGAGAGTTGGCTTGCAGGGTTTGCAGTTGGCCGCGGACCCGGCCTGTTAAACCCAATCCGATCAGTCCTCCTATCAGGGCCACCAGAACGGCCAGGGCCCCAGCTCCAAACAATCCGATCACACTAGAAACGGCCTCTACCAACCCCCAGCCGACCAGCCCTCCATCCAAACCCTGGCGGGCCCGCTCCAGCGAATGCCCACCGATGACTGTAAACAGGCATATTAATGCAAAAACCGCTCCCTCCAGGGCAAAGATCCTGACCCAGATGACGGGGAACGGTTCTCCAACTTGCTGTTTTAACATGGCCACACCGAGCACAAACCCGGAGGCGATCACAAACACGATCCCCCACCCAACTCCCAGGCGGATCAGGTATGCCCAGCGCAGCAGGGCCGATCCTTCGACCAGGCCGGGGAAAATAGTAGCGATCAGGGTCATGATGGTGAGTGCGAGCAGCAGAATCCCGCCGATATCCCAGCCGTAATTCTTAAGTCGTTTCCAGGAGCCCTGGAAAGTCCTGCTGCGTTCAGCCAGGGAATCCAGGATATCTCGAATGTTGGGGGGGTCCTGATTTGCGGTCACAAAATCTCCCGGGGACGACCAGTTTTTCTGGCTTGGTCCTGGTTGAATGACGCCAATCCAATGCCAGCTAAAATAAGTATAGCACCAATTATTTTTACAGCTGAAGGCATCTCATTGAGGAAAAAATAAGCCAGAATTGTCGATCCGATCGGTTCTCCCAGCAAATTCACCGAGACATATGCAGGCGGGAGGAACTTCAATGACCAATTAAAAATAGAATGCCCGATCAGCTGGGGGACCACGGCCAGCAATAACAGCCAGCCATAGACTTTCCCGGGATAGAGGGGGGGTACTCCAGATGTGACTAACATAGCCCCGACAAGAAAGATCGCCGAAGCGCTGAATACCAGGAATATATATGGTGTGGTAGAGACCTTTTTCCTCAGCTGGCGACCGATGATCAAATAACAAGCTGCCGCGATTGCGCCAAGCAAAGCCAGGAAATCTCCCAACAGGGGGTTGGAACCCTGATCGGCAATAGGTCCCTGGCAGCTGATCCCGGCTGGAAGCCAGATACAGACATCACTGATGGCAATCACAATACCACCCACCAGGGCGATCATCATCCCCAACACCGCCAGTCGGGGGGTCTTCTCTCCCAGGAAGAGCGGCGCCAGCATGGAAACCCACAGGGGTGTGGTCGTCACCAACACCACAGAACTTGCCACCGAAGTGAATTCTAGGGAAGTGATCCAGGAAGCAAAATGGATGGCCAGCAGAAATCCTGCCAGCACGGTCAATTTCAGATCCGAAGGGGATAAAGCCTTGATCTCAGGACTGTGTTTCCACAAGGTATAGGGCAGCAGGATCAAGGCAGCCAACCCCAACCGAAACGCTGCGATGGTGATCGATGGAGCATAATCCTGGGCAAAACGGATGAACAAGGATGCTGTTGAGACAGCTGCTATTCCCAACGGTATAATAAAGTAGGGAGCCGAATGAGAGATAGCGTCCTTTTTCATGAGGAATGTAACCTTTTTAGGTTTAGGGAGATTCTGCTCGCAGGTTTTTCTTGACAAAGAAAAACTCGGAGACTACAATTCCTTCCTAGAGAGAATATTATACAGCAGCTTGTTATCATTAACAGCGCTCTCTAATTAACTACTCATTATCGGAGGATCGCTATGACCCATGTAATCACTAGTTTCTGTCTGCATGATGGCAGCTGCGTGGAAGTCTGCCCAACGGAGTGCATTGTCCCCGGAAAACCAGTCGACGAGTGGCCCACTTATTATATTGATGCGGAAACATGCATCGACTGCGGAGCCTGCGCACCTGAATGTCCCTATGAAGCCATTTTTATGGAAGACGAAGTTCCTTCAGCTTATGAAGCCTACGGCGATGAGCGCATGAATATGCCCGCAGGAACCGAAGGTTATAATGAGGAACATGAGTCCGAAGATGTCAATGGAGTCACCTGGGTCCTAAAATATACCCGCGTGCTGGACGAAGGTGAGGTTGTTGACCTTACTCCCGCGATCCAGACCAATCTTGATTACTTCAATGGTGGTCCCGGGTACGATGCTTTAGATTAATGGTTTTTACACATGGTTCTAAAAAGAAGCCGCGATGCGGCTTCTTTTTTTTTACCCGGGCAATTCTGACAGTTCTAGAAGCCCGCGATCAGGCGCCAGATCTGGGTGGTAAAGAAAGTGATCACAAATCCCATCAGGACAGGAAGCACTGAAGCGATCGAGGTCCATTTAAGACTGCCTGTCTCCTTGTAGATGGTATAGATGGTTGTGCTGCAGGGATTATGGACCAGGCTGAACAGCATCAGGTTGATCCCGGTCAGCAGGGTCCAGCCACCGTGACTGAGGATGCCCAGGGTTGCCAGGCCCGACTCCAATTCAAACATCACTCCCGATCCCGCTCCCACTCCACTTACCCCTGAGACCAGGACAGTTAACATCAGAATGGTAGGGATAACAATTTCGTTGGCGGGGATAGCCACAATATAGGCCACCAGGATGACACCATTCAAGCCCAGCAGCAGGCCAAAGGGATTTAAGAAGTTGATCAAGTGTTCAGCCAGGCTTACCCCACCAATTAACAAGTTGGAAGAGATCCACAGCACCACGCCGGCGGGCAAAGCAAAAACCACTGCCCTCCACAATACTACCAGGGTGCGATCGATCACTGAGGTGAAGAGGGTTTGCCAGATCCGGGGAGGACGGTAAGGTGGAAGTTCCAGGTTAAAGGTGGATACTTCACCTTTAAGGATGGTTTTCGACAAACTCCAGGAGACTGCGAAGGTCAACAGCACACCCAAGAGGGCGATGCCCACAACTGCCAGGGCTGAGATCAAACCACCCAATTGGGAAGGTACCAGTGTGCCAATAAAAATGGTTGCTATCAGGATCTGAGTTGGCCAGCGCCCATTACAGAGTGAAAAGTTATTGGTAATGATGGCGATCAAACGCTCCCGGGGGCTGTCGATAATCCTGGTCGAGATCACCCCGGCAGCATTGCAGCCAAATCCCATCGTCATACTTAAAGCCTGTTTTCCATGAGCTCCCGCTTTTCGGAAGATATGGTCAAGGTTAAATGCCACTCGGGGCAGGTATCCAAAATCTTCCAGGAGCGTAAAGAGCGGGAAGAAGATCGCCATGGGAGGCAGCATCACGCTGACTACCCAGGCAGTCGCCAGGTAGGCCCCATCCAGGATGACACCAGATATCCACCAGGGAATACCCAGACTGGCTGCCCCTTCCTTTAAGAAGGGAAGAATGGTGCCGATCAATAAATCATATATCAAACCTGAGGGCAGATTGGCTCCGCTGATGGTCAGCCAGAAAACCAGGGTTAACATCAAGATCATCAGAGGAAAACCCCAGATCCGGCTGGTAACCAGGCGGTCTATGGTCCGGTCAAGATCAAAACGCGGTTTCTCAGTCGGATAAATGACAGCCCTATCAGCCAATCTGGTCGCGTCGGTATAGAGGGATTCCATGATTTTTTCATGGAAATCTCCCCCAACATCCCAACGCAGATCCTGGGCTGTTGAGAGTAATTTTTCATATTTTGGATTCATAATTCACCTTTTTATTTCATAACAACTCATCAAGACTGTCCAGCTGGAGCACTTATTGGTTAAAACCGCTTTTCTGGGTAACATTGGTCATTCCAACCCCGTCCATGTTTTCAACGGTGTAGCTCAGTTCACCCAGCTCGCCAGATTCTACTGCCTGGATAATGCGCTCATCTCCATCAAGCAGCCTCAAGGCAACCCAGCGGGCATTGGGAACATCCGGAAAGGCTATCTTGATCTGTTCCACAAGTTGGGAGACAGCCCGCTCCAGCTGGGGGTGGGTATATTTCACAGCATATGGTTTGGCGATCACCTCACCGAGGGCAACTTCATGGATGGCCGCCAGAAGCTCCTCCAGCCCCTCGTTGTAGCGGGCGATTGTAGGCACAACCGGAACACCCAGGTCCCGGGCTAAACGGCGGTGATCGACCTTCATCTGATGTCGTTCAACCTCATCCATCAAGTTCAAACACACCACGACCCGGTTGGTGATCTCCAGGACCTGCAGAACCAGGTTTAGATTCCTCTCTAAGCGGGAGGCATCGACCACAACGATGGTGACATCCGGCTGGCCAAACAGGATAAAATCGCGGGCGATCTGCTCATCCAGGCTGGTCGCCAGCAGGGAATAAGTGCCAGGAAGGTCAACCATTTTATAGCGCTGATCGGCATATTCAAATCCACCTTCCGCCCGGCTGACAGTTTTACCTGGCCAATTTCCGGTATGCTGGCGCAAACCGGTTAAGGCATTAAAGACAGTGCTTTTACCGGTATTGGGATTACCTGCCAGGGCAACTACAAAATCCCAGCTTTCCATATCCACTCCCAATTTTTTGAGGTTGGCAGCGTTATGAACCGGGCAGGAAGCACAATCCTCCTGGGTCAGGGTCTTGGTTTGATTGCCTTGGGTTTTAATTTCGTTTTCCATATTTTTCCTTCAAAGGTCCTGGTTTGGACCTCAATGTATCAGTTCAGTTATTTTCAACAAGCAGGGGATTGACTTTGATCAACCGCGCCTGGGAATTCCTCAGAGCGATGACCGAGCCGCGGATCCGGTAAGCGGTCGGATCTCCCCCGGGATTGACCATCTCCACTGTGATCTTTGTACCCGGAATGATACCCAGGTCAAAAAGGCGCCGCCGCTCGACTCCTCTGCTCAAGGATAAAATACCTGTTACCAGACCAGTTTGGCCCGGCAGCAAGCTGTCTAAAGGAACACCATCCATCGAGTCTTCTTCCCGCTCTTCTAGCAGGGGTATCACAGAGATATTGGCTGCCACGATCGGAGCCAGGACATGCTCTTGATCTGCTGTCCAGAAACGGATCCGGTTGGCTGTTTTTTCATCCACCTCGACCAGCATGCGGGGATGCAGATCTTCAGCCACGATCTGGGCGTAGATGGCTTCTGGTTCATCTTCTATGTGCACTATTCTGGCGGAGGTTTGCAAAGGCAGGTCGGTGAGGGGAATTCCGCCATGGGTTTTTAAATCTCCCCGGGGTGTTGGAATTGGATCCCCATGGGGGTCATGGGTGGGATGCCCTAAACGGGCCGACAGTTGATCCAGTTCCTCTACGGACAGTTTGTGCTCCAAGCGTTCAGCCTGCTGGTGCCAATCGCTTTCCTGAAATCCGGTGGCATCAGCCAGGTACCTCTCCCATAAGCGGTGAGCCCTGACGATCTGGGTAGCGGTCTTTCTGCCAGCGTCGGTGAGCTGAAAATTATTCTCAACCATATCTACCAATCCCGTTGCCTGGGTTAAGGCCAGGATCTCGGAGACATGGCCCAGGTTGGTCGATAAAACACCGGCCAGGCCTTCCAGACTGGCAGTTTTCTGGTTTCGCTCACATTTGAAGATGTACTTTAAAGTATCTTCGACAAGAACCTTTTCAGTTAATTCCCGGCGTTTTTGAAACTGCCAGAATAAACCGGTTTCAGGCCAGAAAACCAAACCCAGAACCAATAAAAAACCCAAGCCTCCTAATAAGGCAATCAGGGGGTCAATCATTTTTTACTCCTTGTCAACAGACAATCATTTTCCAGATTAAAGGACATCTCAACTCCAGTTATTCATTGACTTCAACTTGGACCTGGCCGGTCACACTGGCTCCCAGAACGATCTCTTCGGATTTTCCCTCGATCTTTAATCGCAGATTGTCATCGTAGGGCGAAAAATCCGTGACCCTGAACTCGGCTCCAGGCACCAAACCCTGGGATTCCAAAAACCGCAGGAACCCCGGATCATCGTCACTCACCGAATGGACCACACCGGTCTGTTCCGGCCGCAGCTCATGCAAATAACACGTCTCATGATCTGGCATGATCAAGCTCCGGGAAGGGATCGGCTCTCCGTGCAGGCCCCGTTGGGGATCTCCCAAGACTGCTGCCACACTCTCTTCAAATTTTTCCGAGATGACATGCTCCAGGCGGTCTGCCTCGGCATGGACCTGATCCCAGGAATATCCCAGCACTTCATGCAGAAAAACCTCCAACAGGCGGTGATGGCGAATGATCTCCAGGGCAGCCTTATTTCCAGATTCGGTCAATAAAGCACCCTGGTGTTTCTTATAATCTACTAAAGGGGGATCTTCGCTGGCCAGTCGCTGAAGCATATCCGTTACTGATGCCGGACTCACACTTAAGACTTCAGCGATCCTGCCGTTACTGACCCGCTGGGAGCTGCCAGAAAGCTTATAGATCACCTTGAGATAATCTTCCACCACATCGGATAATTGTTTTTTCATGCTCAATCCTGTTTTGCTTTACTAAATCCTATTTTAGACTAGTCTAAATATTTGTCAAGGGTGAAATACCCCCTGAGAGAGGAATATTTCGATTGTAATGCCTGATCCCCTATTTGTTATTATTATATTGAGTATATATTAATAATATCAATGGCATACTTAATATTATTAATATTACTATTGACTAATTCAATATTCATGCTACAATAAGAGCCGTTGGCATTTTGGCTGGACATTTCCGATTGGCGGTTCTACCATGATAAAGCGATTAAAAAACATCCTGAACGAGTATCCCCGAACTTTCTGGCTGATCATCCTGGGCATGTTTATTGATCAGCTGGGAGGTATGCTGGTCTTCCCCTTCTTTGGACTCTACATCACTTCCAAATACAACGTGGGCATGACTGAAGTTGGTCTGCTGTTTACGATCTTCGCTGTCACCGGGGTATTTGGCAGTTTTATCGGGGGTGCATTCACAGACAAGTTCGGCCGGAAAACGATCATTATCTTCGGTTTGGTTGTCAGCGCCCTCAGCTCTTTGATGTTAGCCTTTGCGCCGACCTTGGAATACATTTATCTGGCAGGATTTTTTGTGGGTTTACTGGGCAATATGTCAGGGCCGGCCCACCAAGCCATGATCGCCGATGTGCTGCCGGAAGATAAACGGGCAGATGGATTCGGGATTTTGCGGATCATTGCCAACCTGGCAGTTGTTATCGGGCCTGCCATCGGCGGCCTGCTGGCAGCCCGCTCCTACACCCTGCTTTTTATCATCGATGTCATCACCAGCACGATCACCGCTTTTATCATCTACCTCTATGTGCCTGAAACCAAACCCGAGGTCCTTCCAGGCGCGGATGGCCTGCTGAGGAAGGAAGAAACCATTGGGGAAGTTCTAAAAGGCTATATCCTGGTCGCCAAGGACCAGATCTATCTGATCTACATCATTGCTTCCTTGTTGATGGCCCTGGCTTATATGCAGATGAATACCACGCTGTCCGTTTTCCTGCGTGATGTGCACGGCATACCAGACCGGGGCTACGGTTTGCTGTTGAGCATGAATGCTGCCATGGTGGTGCTCTTCCAATTCTGGATCACCCGGCGGATCAAAGGTTTTGCACCTATGAAATTGATGGCCTGGGGCATGGTGATCTATGCAGTAGGATTTTCGATGTATGGGTTTGTGGCTACCACCATTTACTTCGTGATCGCGATGGTGATCATCACCATCGCCGAGATGCTGGTGTCGCCAACTGCCCAGGCCATCGTGGCCAAACTCGCCCCCGAGGATATGAGAGGCAGATACATGGCTGTGTATGGATTTTCCTGGACCATCCCCACGGCGATCGGTCCCCTGGCCGCGGGATTGATTATGGATAATTACAATCCCAACTGGGTCTGGTATGCCTGTGGGATCAGTATGCTGCTCTCTGCCGCCATCTTCGGCTGGCTGCAGATCAAGGCTTCCTCACGGTTCGTCAATCTCAACGGCGAAAAAACTGAACCCGCCCCGGAAGCATCCATTCCATAAAAAATTTTTACCTGCCAGCTCTCCAGGCCCCCACCGTTGACCGGCAGGGAGGTTTATGGCATAATCACCCCAAATTGATAAAGGCAAAGATGGAAACGAGTAAGGGTGACACTATCTGCCAGCGAGCCCGGAAACGGTGGAAGCCGGGCCAGAAAAGTCAGCCTGAAAATCATTCCGGAGCTGAGAACTGAAAGCCAGGGCAAGTAAGGGATCCGTGCTCACCCCCGTTAGCAGGGTGCAAGGTTGAATCTGCAGATGGTGTGTTGTTCCTAACTATCTGATCCGAGAGTCCTTGATGAGCGTCCGCTGTTAGGCGGGAAACCGGGTGGTACCGCGTGAGTTTTTACTCTCGTCCCGATTGGGAGGAGAGTTTTTTATTTCAGGAGGCAGGATGGCAATACAGAAAGCGCCTAACGAAATTGATTTTATTGCTCAGGAGCATCAAACCCTCGCGTTCTGGGACGAGATCGATGCCTTTAATACCCAGCGGAACCTGCACAAAGGCAAACCTCCCTGGTCATTTATTGACGGACCGATCACAGCCAATAACCCCATGGGCGTTCACCATGGTTGGGGTCGGACCTACAAGGATCTTTTCAACCGCTTCTGGACAATGCAGGGAAGGGAACTGCGCTACCAGAATGGCTTTGACTGCCAGGGATTATGGGTAGAGGTTGAGGTCGAAAAGGAAAAAGGCTTCCAATCCAAGAAGGATATTGAAAGTTACGGACTGGCCCAATTTGTGAGGGAGTGCAAAGCCCGCGTTCTGGAATACGCCGCGGTGCAAACTGAGCAGTCCATTCGCCTGGGATACTGGATGGACTGGAATAAACCTGAGGTCCTGCGGGATCTGGCTGCCAAGCTGCTTGAGGATCCCCTTCAAGTGATCACTGTGCAGGGTTCCGAAGGTGAGGTCACTGATACCGTGGAACAGGTGATCGGCCGACTCGGCTTGCTGGAAATGGGTGGAAGTTACTTCACATTTTCCAACGAAAATAACTATATGATCTGGAAATTCATCAAAAAAACCTGGGAGAAAGGCTGGCTCTACAGGGGAGCCGACGTCATGCCCTGGTGTCCCCGCTGCGCCACGGCCATCAGCCAGCACGAGATCGTCACAGACGGGTATGCTGAGCTCACCCACCGTTCGGTCACATTACGCTTCCCGCTCCGGGAACGTCCCGGGGAATCCTTGCTGATCTGGACCACAACCCCCTGGACTCTGACCTCCAATGTCGCTGCTGCAGTTGGTCCGGAATTAACTTATGTCAAAGCCCGGGTTAAGATCAACACCCCGGCTGGCGAAGAAGACCACCTGGTGATCCTGTCCAAAGGCACCCTGGCGATGTTAAGGGGAGAGTATCAGGTCGTAGATGAACTTAAAGGAAAAGAACTGGAAGGCTTAACCTATGACGGCCCCTTCGATGACCTGAGTGCCGCCCAGACACCGGGAGGAGTTACTGAGCTTAAGGAGCTCCGGGAAGGTATCGAACAAAGCGCTCAACAAGCCCACCAGGTGATCCTCTGGGACGAAGTTGGAGAAGAGGAAGGCACAGGGATCGTCCATATCGCTCCCGGCTGCGGCGCGGAAGACTTTAAACTGTCTTTTGAGACCATCCTTCCCCGGATCGCCCCGCTGAACGAAGAGGGCTATTTCATCGAAGGATTTAACTGGATCACCGGCAAACACGTTTCCGAAGTCTCCCCTGAGATCTTCGAAGATCTGAAGAAAAAAGGCCTGCTGTATCACGTGGAAGACTACACCCACCGCTACCCCACCTGCTGGCGCTGTAAAACCGAGCTGGTTTTCAGGCTGGTGGACGAATGGTTCATCAGTATGGGTGAAAGCTATGACAAACCCCGGTCAGAGCTGAGCACTGCCGAAAAGGAAGCCAGCTTGCGCTACCAGATCATGGATGTGGTGGACCAAATCCGCTGGATCCCTGATTTTGGCCACGCCCGGGAATTGGACTGGCTCCGGAATATGCATGACTGGATGATTTCCAAGAAGCGTTATTGGGGATTGGCGCTGCCGATCTGGTTATGTGATGAATGTGATCATTTCCACGTTGTAGGGGATGACGAGGAACTGGAAGAGCGGGCCATAGAAGGATACGAAGCCCTCAAAGGACACACTCCCCACCGGCCCTATATCGACCAGGTGATCCTGGCCTGTGATCACTGCGGGAGCAGGATGACCCGCGTCCCCGATGTGGGAAATCCCTGGCTTGACGCCGGCATTGTACCTTTCTCCACCCTCAGCTTCAGGGTAAACCCTGAGTTCTGGGAAAAATGGTACCCAGCCCATTGGATCAGCGAATCATTCCCGGGGCAGTTCCGGAACTGGTTCTACAGCCTGCTCGCCATGGGGACTGTGCTGGATAATTCACCCCCCTTCCTGGAAAACTTCAGTTATGCCAGCTTGCTTGCTGAAGATGGTCGGGAAATGCATAAATCTGCGGGCAATTCGATCGAATTTAACGAGGCGGCAGACAAAATGGGCGTGGATGTTATGCGCTGGCTTTACTGCTCCCAAAAACCCGAAAACAACCTGCTTTTCGGCTACCACCGGGCTGAAGAAACCCGCCGCCATTTCATTCTGCCTTTCTGGAATGTCTATTCTTTCTTTACTACTTACGCTGAAATTGATGGCTGGTCACCGAACTTAAAAGATTTTGATCCTGATGCGCCTGAAGGGCCAACTCCTGCCAGCGACAACCCCCTCGATCGCTGGATCCTGGCTAGGTTGAATCAAACCATTGAATCAGTGACAAAAGAACTCGAGAATTCCAATGCCTACAATACTGCCCTGGCATTTGTATCCCTGCTGGATGACTTGAGCAACTGGTATGTCAGGCGTTCCCGCCGGCGCTACTGGAAAACAGAAACCGACCTCGATAAGGATACCGCCTACAAAACACTCTGGCATGTTCTGGTTAAAATGAGCCGGTCACTCGCGCCCATCATACCTTTCCTGACCGAAGAGATCTATCAAAACCTGGTTCGATCCCTTTACACGGATGCCAGGCAGAGCATCCACCACACCCTGTGGCCGGAAGCTGATCCCAATGCCATCGATCTGGACCTGATCGATGGGATGAAATTGGCCCGGGAAACTGCCAGCCAGGGACTCAGCGCCCGGAGCAACGCCGGGATCAAAGTCCGGCAGCCTCTCGCCAAGGTTCTGGTACATGTCAAAGAAGGTCGGGCAGAACTCCAACCGGAATTGGTTGAGATCGTCAGGGATGAGCTGAACATCAAAGAGCTGGAATTCATCCAGGACGCCGGTTCCCTGGTTCAATATAGCGTCCTGCCTGATAACAAGCTCCTGGGGCCAAAATTCGGGGCTGATTTCCCCAAGGCAAAAGCTGCCCTGGCTGGCCTGGACCCCAATCAGGTCGCTGCCCTGGTCATTGCCGGGCAGACTATCACAACGGATACTGGATTTGTCTTTGCTCCCGAGGAGATCTTGATCAGCACTGACGCGGCTGAAGGATTCGCAACCTCGGACAGCAATTTTCTCACCGTAGCCATTGAAACCGAGATCTCACCAGAACTCCGTCAGGAAGGACTGGCCCGGGAACTTATCCGGCGCATCCAGGATTTCCGAAAGCAGGCTAATTTTCAAATCGCAGACCGGATCCAGATTGCCTATCAGGCCTCCCCGGGGCTGGAAGAAGCGATTCAGGTTTATCGAGAATACATTAAGGACGAGACTCTCTGCCTGGAGATGTTAGCCGGTGAAGCCAGTCCAGGCATGTTCACAGGTTCCTCCAGTTTTGAAGGCGAAGAAATCGAAGTGGGATTAAAAGTCTCCGGCTGAGATCAGATCCGGGATGGATCCGCAGCCCGGGGCTGGATTTCCTGGCATTTTCTGTCCCGGGCAATATTTTTTTGTTATAATCCGGCTCATGAACTGGGCCGATAAACAAAATCTTGCTGGATATTATTATCCCCTCTAGAAGCGCTGTGCGATCGGATCGAGCAGCCCTTCTCCACACGCCCTCCCCCCCGGGGGCGTGTTATTATGTATAGGAACTATTTTTAAGCGGGAGAACTATATGGCCGAAATAAAAATGACTGTTGATGAACAAGTAGCCTACCTGATGCAAGGTGCCGACTACGGCGACGCACAGGTAAAAATTGCCATGGCCGAGGAACTTAAAAACCGGCTGGTGGAAGCCCAAAAAGAAGGGCGGCCCTTAAAAGTCTACTGCGGATATGATCCCACTGCACCTGACCTGCATCTCGGGCATACGGTCACCATGCGGAAGTTAAGGCAGTTCCAGGAATTGGGCCATGAAGTGACTTTTCTGATCGGGGATTTCACTTCCCTGGTTGGAGACCCTTCTGACAAAGATAAATTACGACCGCGATTGACACCAGAACAAATAGCCCACAACGGACAGACCTACGCGGATCAAAGTTTTAAGATCCTTGATCCAGAAAAGACCATCATCCGGCATAATGCAGAGTGGTTATCCCAGCTCACCTTTGAGGATCTCATTCATCTCAGCGCCAATTTTACGGTGGGGCAGTTTCTGACCCGGGATAATTTTGCCCTGCGGTTCCAGAAAAACGATGCCATTTACCTGCACGAGTTCTATTACGCCCTGATGCAGGGATATGATGCTTATATGCTGGACGCGGATGTTCAGGTGGGTGGAACTGAACAGCTGTTTAATATCGTCACCGCTGCCAGAAAGCTGATGACCGCCCTGGGGAAAAAACCCAATATCGGCCTTACGATGTCCATCCTGCCAGGAACAGATGGCGAGATCCGCATGAGCAAATCCTTAGGAAATCACATCCCCATCTCAGGTGATCCCAAGGATATGTACGGCAAACTGATGAGCATCCCGGACAAAGCCATGGGGGTTTTCTCCCGGTTGGTAACCCGCTGGACACCAGCCGTAATCAGTGGTTTTGAAAAAGAGCTTGAAGATGGCAGCTTGCATCCCAAAGATGCCAAAATGAGGTTGGCCAGGGAAATCGTATCCATCTACCATGGAGATGACGATGCTCTCAATGCCGAAACAGAATTTATTCGGGTTTTCCAGGAGCAGGGCCAACCAGAAGAAATGGAGCAATATAAATTACAGGCTGGCCAAACTGTACTCGATGTGCTGCAGGAAAGCGGTCTGTCTGAAAGCCGCAGCCAGGCCCGGCGGTTGATCGAACAAAATGCCGTCCGCCTTGAGGACCGGATCCTGGATGACCCTCATGCAGAATTCCCGGGAAAAGGTGTGCTCCAGGCTGGTAAACGCCGTTTTATCGAAGTGATCTAAGCAGCATTCGGAATTAAAAGGCAAATCGTTATGTACCTTCAATTTGCATTTCTAGTATTGGAAGAACATCCCTACGGAAGGGAGATGCTGCGCATCCTGCTGGACAATAACCTGGTGCCCAGCCTGATCATCCAGGAAGTTTCCGGGGTTGGAGACCTGGAGCGGGAAAAATTCCTGGACCGGATGGCGGGGCAGCCCGTCCCACCCCGCCTGACCCAGCTGATCACTGGCCGGAAGATTCCAGTCTATTTTGTTGCCAATCACAACGACGACAGCTGCCTGGAATTGCTCAAGGCTGATAATCCCGACTTGCTGGTTTTGGGAGGCACGCGGATCATCAAGCCCCGGATCCTGGAAGTGCCGCGGGTGTCGACGATCAATGCCCATCCCGGCCTGCTTCCCCAGCTCCGCGGATCTGCCTCAGTTGGCTGGGCATTATATAAAGACCTGCCGCAAGGCGCTACCGCACACCATGTGGTCCCGGGAATTGACACCGGAGATATTATTTTTTCGCGCCAGCTCCCGGTCTATCAGCAGGACACCTATGAAAGCATCAACTGCCGGATCGCAACTCTGGCAGGAGAATTAATGGCCGAGGCCGTAGGATCGATCAAGGCCGGCGATTCACCGCGCATCCCTCAGGACCCTGAACAAGGGGAGACCTTCAAAGTCATCCCTGAGGATTTGTTGGCTGAGGCTAAACAGCGCCTGGCTGAAGGTCGCTATTCGCATTTCGCAGACTGAAAGCTGTCTTTTGGCTCTTGGGGAGCAGATTTAACCCACCAGCGATCATCCCAGATGATCAGCTTCCCTTCGAAGCCGTAATTGAACTTTGGAGTGAACCAGAAACGGCGGAAATGCCGGGATCAGCGTCCACAATACTATCTTAAACAGGGGCCCATCAATGAAAAAATCTACTGAAGAATCTTATGCCCTCCACCTGGATGAACAGGATTCCCTGGCTGGCTTTCGGGATCGATTTATGATCACCGATCCCGACCTGATCTACCTTGACGGAAACTCCCTGGGGCGCCTTCCCCGGGCGACCATTGATCATCTGCAGGACCAGGTCCAGAATCAATGGGGCAATAACCTGATCAGGGGTTGGAATGAGGGCTGGTATGAAAAACCCACCGCCCTGGGTGCCAGGCTGGCGAAAATATTGGGTGCCCGACCAGATGAGGTCGTGATCTGCGACACCACCTCGGTGAATTTATTCAAACTGGCGACAGCTGCCCTCCGGTACCAGGCAGGTAGAAGTGTCATCCTCAGCGATGAATTCAACTTCCCAACGGATCTCTATATTTACCAGGGAGTCATCGAGCTGCTCGGGGGTCAGCATCAGCTGGATCTGGTCAGATCGAGGGATTCGATCACCATTCCTGAAGAAGACCTTCTGGCGGCGATAACCGAAAAAACCGCTCTGGTTGCCCTCACACAGGTGGCTTTTAAAAGCGCCTTTATGTATGACATGGAAAAAATCACCCGGCAGGCCCAGGACCGGGGTGCCCTGACCCTCTGGGATTTGTGCCACTCAGCCGGGGCTGTCCCCCTGGAGCTGACAAAATGGAATGTGGATCTGGCAGTAGGCTGTACCTATAAATATCTGAACGGAGGTCCAGGTTCCCCGGCATTCCTGTATGTCCGCAAAGACCTTCAGGATGAATTGCTCTCCCCGATCTGGGGCTGGTTTGCTGATCAGGATCCCTTCGCTTTTAACCTTGATTTTTCCCCCGTTTCGGGCATCTCCCGTTTTCAGGTCAGCACGCCCCATGTGCTCTCCATGGCGGGAATCGAACCTGCCCTGGAGATCCTCATTGAAGCAGGAATAGATCAGATCCGGGCCAAAAGTATTCAGCAAACCGATTATCTGGTCTATCTGGTCGAGCAAAAATTGCTCCCGCTTGGTTTTGAGATCGGCTCACCGCTAGAGTCCTCCCAACGGGGATCCCATATTTCGATCCGTAATCCGGAGGCCTACCGGATCTGTCAAGCCCTGATCAATCCCAGGGAGGATGATACAGATACCCGGGTCATCCCGGATTTTAGAGCTCCAGATAATATCCGCCTGGGCATCGCACCTCTCTATAACAGCTATCAGGAGATCTACCGGGCTGTTAACCGACTGGAGGAGATCGGCATAAAAAAGATCTACCTGAATTATTCCAAAGAACAGTTGAAGGTCACCTGATCAGCAGCAGTCACCCACCCCGGCAGGATGATCCTGCAGATAATAACCGCCCCCCCCTTTTTCGCCCGGGTTCGATGATCACAAAAAAGACCAGATGAAATTCATCTGGTCTTTTAATAAAGTTTAACGGATCCAGGTCCATTATCTATTGATAGGTTACTTTTCCATCCTGATAAGCCATGGATCTGCGTCTGAAGGCCCAGCACATATAGGAGATCGACACAAAATAACTGGCTGGCAGACGGTGGAGATTCTTGATCTTTGCGCCCAGCACTGTGGTCTTCCCCGCGAAGCCCATCGGCCCAATGTCAAGCTGATTGGCCTGGGAGGTGATCTTGTCCTCTAATTCAGCCAGCACTGGATCGGGATTGGTATCATCCAGCTGCCGGAATAATACCTCTTTGGAAGCAGCGTAGGAGGAACTTCGATCTCCGCCAATTGCTATGCCAAGAGCGCCAGGAGCGCAGCCTTTTCCCTGGGCCTTCACAACCGCATCCAGCGCGACCCGGCGCACACCTTCTAAGTCGCGTCCAGCATCGAGGGACGAATCAGGCAGTTTATATTGGGTGCTGACATTCTCACAGCCTCCACCTTTTAACATCAGATCGATCTCCAGATCCTCTCCTTCAACCTCGGCAAAATGGATCGTGGGATAATGCTCGTCCCCGCTGTTGTCGCCGGTGTTTTTTCCGGTCAGCGTGTTCACTGAATTAGGCCTTAAAAAGGATTTTTTCGTTGCCTGGGTGACTGCATCTGTGATCTGGGCTCTGAGTTTTATAGTGCTCCATCCTTCCGGGTATGTCACGTAAAAAATCGGCGTGCCTGTATCCTGGCAGATGGGAGTTGAATTTTTGCGGGCCATCTCAATATTTTTCAAGATGGTATCCAGCGCTCCCTGGGCGGCAGATCCTTCGGCTTCGTTTTTCCAGGATTCTTGCAGTTTTTGTTCGATATCCGGTGGTAAATCAGTTGCGGTAAAACGGACCAACTCTAAGATATGGTCAGTTAGATCTGGCTGCATTCTGCCCTCCCATAATTCCCTGCGAGTATATTTTCTATATCATACTTTACTTTATTGCTCTCGGGGAAGATGGAAAAGAGAGATTTCCGGGCAGATTCCTGGAATCCCTCCCCCGCCTGCCTGGCGCTACTTGAATAGGGAAACTATGCTATACTAATTCTGACCTATGAGCACTCAAGAAAACCGGGAAAAATGGATCAAAACGCTGTCAAAATTGCGGCTTCAGAACCTCACGGCGACCATTTTGGAAGCTCTGGGCCCTGTTAATCTTCTCGGCGCCCAGTTGGTTTACCTGACTGAACCAGTTTTGTCCCCCTTTATCAGCAATAATCAATCCCAGGATTTCGCCAGGATACTGGAAGATCCAGCCGAAACTGCACTTTTTATCGAGGCTTTGCGGTCGTTTGAGCCAGAAGCGTAAATGGAGGAATGATCCGTGTCAGCTACAGGCTTCACAGGGATAGTCGTCATTGTGTTGTTCGTTGGATTAATAATCTTTTTCTCTATCGTCCAGGATCCTCTGAAAAAGAATATCCGTCCCATACCCGCTTACGACAAGATCAACCAGGAAATTAACGTCGCAGTCGAGGATGGTACCCAGCTGCATATTTCCCTGGGAAGGGGGGGTATGACCGGCCCGGAATCCACTTCGGCGCTGGCTGGTTTATCCATTCTGAAACAAGTGATTGAAAAATCCGCAGTTTGCGATCACCCGCCTGTGGTTTCAACGGGTGACCCAGTGATCTCGATCCTGGCCCAGGACACGATCCAAAGCACATCTCGGGCAATTAGCGTTGCCAACCAGCGCCGGAATCCCAGCGGGGAATTAATTGGAGTGACACCTTTTTCCTATGCCGCCGGCACCCTCTCCACGATCCGCGATAAGAACGTCTCTGCCAATATTCATGCCGGCTGGTTTGGCAATGAGGTGATCTGGCTGACAACTGCGGGAGAGCGTCAGAGCAGCCCAACAATTGCCGGTGCTGCCCAGCTCCCTGCCCAGGCCATCATCTATGCCTCGGCATCTGACCCCTTGATCGGGGAGGAACTTTTTGCAGGAGGAGCTTACCTGGGTGCGGGCCAGATCCACCAGGCAAGTATTTCTGCTCAAGATGTCATGCGCTGGATCATCATCGTGATCATTCTCGCCAGTGTGATCCTGAACTTTGTAGGGATCGATACCTTTTTAGAAGATATTCTGGCGGGTGGATTGTGAACATCAAACTCAAATCCCCCATCTCAACTGCCATTGCAATAGGAGTGGGCATTATTGTCCTGGCCGGATACTTCATCCCCTCCATCAACAGCATTCGGTTCATCCTATTAAGGACAGGCCTGGTCCTGGCTGCTGTAGCTTTGCTGGTCGGCATCATCAATTTATTGACTGTTCATTTTAGGAAAATGGGCTCGGAATCCGAAACCAGTGGGTATAGTCTAATCCTGGTGATCTCACTGCTGGCCACCCTGGCCGTAGGGATTATCGACATGGTTCAGACCTACCTTTCAGGAAAGCCGAATTTCCTGATGACCAACTGGGTCTTTAGGTATATTCAGCTTCCCATTGAGACCACCTTGCTGGCCGTCACGGCAGTCAGCCTGACCTATGCCGCAGCCAGCATTCTTAGAAAAAGAATGGATCTGTTTTCGATCAGTTTCTTTTTTGTGGTCCTGCTGGTCCTGCTGGGTTCATTTTCGATTCCCCCAGCGACACTGCCTTTTTTGCATTCTATTCGGGAGTGGATATTACGGGTTCCTGCCCTGGGCGGAGCGCGGGGATTACTACTCGGAATCGCCCTGGGAACAATAACAACAGGTATCAGAATCCTGATGGGAACTGACCGTCCCTATGGGGGCTAACTATGTCTGAGATCCTGTGTCCTACCTGTGGAAGGCCTAATCCTGAAGAACAAAGTTTTTGTGACTTCTGCGGCAGCCCCATCAAGGATCAGGAGGCTGGGTTCCAGGACCAGTCTTCTATAAGGGATAATCTATTTGCTGCAGATAGTTCCCCGGGGCCTGAGCCCGAAGATGAATCCTCGCGGCTGGACAGCCTTTTCTCCGAGCCGGAAGCTGATCCCAGCAGCCCATTCAATCTCCCATCGGACCAAGACCCACCCTTCCCTGAACTATCCCGGTTGGATGAGATCCTGCCGCCAATAAATTCTCCGGAACCAGATCCCCGGGAAGAGCTGCTCTCTGAGACAGAACCATCTGACGCATCTGAGCTTGGTTTTTCAGCTCCGGAACAGAGCCAGGAATTTCCGGATTTTGATCTTGATGATCTGCTCGGATCTGATGATCTGGGAGTGGGACCATTATCCTCCGATCCGCTTGGCGGATCTATGGATCGGGAAGATCAGCCTGCTGGAATGGGACTCTCCGGTGATTCCTGGCTGGAAACACCTTCCCCGGGATCTGCCGGAGAAGAACCTGATTTTAATATTGATGACCTGTTCGGATCTGGCCTCGCTGAAGATGAAACCCAACCGGATCAAATATCTCCCGTTGCAGATCAATTGGCCGAGGTTGATTCTCCCGAAGATGACTGGTTTGATTCTCTGGACCAGGTTGAAGAAGAATCTTCCCAGGACCCCACCGCTGCCCCGGATCCCTTCTCTCTGGATGGATTTCCGGATTATGATGATGATCCTCCTCCTGCAGAGGAGCTCCAACCTGATCCTGATCTCCCGGATCAGGAACCACCACCGCTAACCATCGCTACCAGTGAACTTTGGAATGATATTGAGTCTGGCTCTGAGCCAGCAAATTTTGAGGAAGATTCTGGTTGGCTCGATATGCTTCAGGATCCAGATTCCCGGGAAGACTCCTCTCCTGATGGCATGGCCGGTCTGGATGATAAAAAACCCCAGACCGATTGGCTGGACAAGATCAAACGGCTGAACAAAAGCGCGGAGCTTGTTGAAGAAGACTCATCTTTTCCAGATTGGCTGACTGTCTCGGAAAAGCCCGCCGAAGAAGAACCCGTTCCGGATTCTCCCCCTGCCGATGAAGATAGTGAGCCTGCCTCTTCCGGCCTGCCCGCCTGGCTTCAGCTGGACGAAGACGACGAGTCCCTGAATGAATTCCTTAAGAAAAAAGATCTCCTGGACGGGGAATATAAACCCAAGTTCGTTACAGATAATTTACCAGACGATGTGGTTTTGCCTCCCTCCTATAGCGCTCCAGAGCCAGATGAAGATGAAGATCAGGCTGGAAAATTTCCCTCCTGGGCCCAAGAAGAGGCAGAGCCTGAAGACATACCTGAGAACTTGCAGTTTTTGGCCGGCGTGGACCCGGATTCCCTGCCACAAAAAATAGTTGACCCATTCCAGGGTGAAGACGACTACCTGGATGACCTGTTTGATGATGAGCTTCCAGAATGGCTGACCACCGCCTCAACAGAAGAGGAAACCCAACCCTTCGAACAGGCGATCAGCCTGGGAGAATTGCCCGGCTGGGTTGAAGCGATGCGCCCGGTCGTCGAGTCTGATACTTCCGGCTCAAGCGATGATGATTATATTGAGAATTACGGACCTCTGGCCGGCATACCCAGTGTGCTACCTGCCGAAGCCGATATACTCCAGGACCCAGAAAAAGAATCCCGCAAGCCCCTTGACCTGATTGCCAATAAAACCCATCAAGAGAATGTACATCTGCTTAAGAAGCTGATCGGTGATGAAACCAAAACCGATCCGATCCTGAAAGCCGCCCCCGTTCAAACCCAGAGAGTCCTTCGCTGGCTGCTGGCGATCATTCTGGTGGTAACAACCGCAGGAACGATCATCTTCGGAGGCACTTTCCAGAATCCAACCCGGCCGGAGGGTTATTCCCCGAACACTGGTTACGGAGCTCTCTACGCTGAAATTGAGAAACTTCAGGAGGGTCAGCCGGTTTTGATCGCGTTTGATTATCAACCAGCCTCGGCAGGTGAGCTTCACACAGCGGCGGCGGGCGTTGTTGATCACCTTATGACCCAGGGAACTTATTTGATCTTCCTGTCCACAGAGCCAACCGGTCCGGCCCTGGCTGAATATTTCCTGGATACCACCCAGGCTGAACATGATTATCAGCATACCCAGCAGTACATCAATCTGGGCTACCTGCCTGGCGAATCAGCCGGTCTGCTGAGTTTTATTGTGGCTCCCCAAAAGATCATCCCTCTGGCATTTGACGGCAGCAATGCCTGGGGGTCCCCGCCATTAGCGGAAGTCAATTCCATCCAGGATTTTGCCATGATCCTGGTCCTCACTGATGATCCAAATACCGCCAAGAACTGGATCGAGCAGGTGGGAACTATTCTGACCCAGACCCCCCTGACCATGGTTATCAGCGCCCAGGTTGAACCGCTGATCCAGCCTTATTTCCGATCTTTTCCACAACTGCTAAATGGCTACGTCTCCGGAGTGATAGACAGCGTCAATTATGAAGGCCTGATTGGCCGGCCAAACCTGGCCCATGATCGCTGGCTGCCATTCAACATTGGTATTATTGTCTCTGTGAGTGTGATTTTCATCGGTGGATTGGCAAATGGTGTATTGTCCTTATTCTCCCGCCATAGAACCAGACAAATTGGAGAGAATTAATTGTTTGAGATGACAAATCTGACCGAATTCATTGGACTTGCCCTGGGATTCCTGTTCACTATCCTGATCTTCAGTTATCTTATAGGAGATAATCCCTTTTTTCGACTGGCAATTCACATCTTCATCGGTGTCTCAGCGGCCTATGTGTCCCTCATCACGATCAATAATGTTTTGATCCCCCGCCTTTTCCTTCCCCTGGTGAATGGGCCCCAGGGTGAAAGGCTGCTGTCGTTCATCTTGATCATTCCCAGCCTGTTCCTGTTCTTTAAGGTCACTCCCCTGCGGAAGGCAGGCAATTGGGCTGTAGCCATCCTGGTTGGGATCGGAGCTGCGGCCGGGATAGGCGGAGCCATCACGGGGACTCTCTTCCCCCAGATCCTGGGCACGATTAACAGCGTCGATCCATCGGCCTACAGCATTACTACCAGTCGCTGGGATCAGGCCATTAATGGATTTATAATCGTGATTGGCACAATCACGACCCTGATCTATTTCCATTTTTCGACCCAGGATATACCCGGTCAATCCACCGAGAGAATGCCCTGGATCGAAACTGTCAGCAAAATCGGCAAAGTATTCCTGGCCATAACCTTTGGCGCCCTCTATGCCGGCGTATACCTATCAGCCCTGGCAGCCCTGGTCGACCGGTTGTCTTTTTTATGGGATTTCCTTAATAACATCGGTTTTCAGCTCTTTTCAGCGTTCTAGAGAATATGGATACTACACCGGTAGCAGCAAAATCAGTGATCACAATCGATATCGGAACGACCATAACCCGGGCGTTGTTCTTTGATGTCGTTAGCGGCAGGTACCGCTTTATCGCTTCTGCCAGCGCTCCAACGACTGCTGGAGCACCCCTCTTTGATGTCACGGAAGGGATCTGGCGAGCGTTGGAAGACCTGCAATTCATTACCAGCCGCACCTTCCTCTCAGAGCAGGATGGCATCATCATCCCCAGCACAAAAGAGAATCAGGGTACTGATATCCTGGTAGCCACCATGTCGGCCGGAAATCCGATCTCGGTCGTAACCGTTGGTCTATTGGATAATGTCTCCCTTCAAAATGCCCAGCATTTAGCCCGGACAACCTACTCAAAAATTATTGCGGAAATTTCCTTAAATGATCGCAGCACAACCTCTGACAGGATCAACCTGCTGACAGAAAAGCGTCCCGATCTGATCATCATCACAGGCGGAACCAATCATGGCGCATCAGATTCCCTGCTCAGCATCCTGGAAGGCATTGGTCTGTCGAGCTTTTTATTGGAAGAAAGCCAGAGGCCGCATATTCTATATACTGGCAATGATCAGCTGCAGGATGAAGTCAAGGCCGGTCTTGAAAAGATCAGCAAACTCCGCATAGCACCCAATATTCAGCCTGTGCTGGGAAAAGAGAATATTCAGCCTGCTCAAAAAGTCATCAATGAGATCTATAAGGACATCCGAAATAAACAAGCCGGGGGGATTCGCGAGGTATTATCCTGGACCGAGGGTCAATTCTTCTCAACCGCATCCTCACTGGGAAGAGTGATCCGTTTTCTGAGCGAGAAATATGAACCAGAAAAAGGGGTCATGGCAGTTGATATTGGGTCCGATACGGTCACTCTGGCAGCTGCCTTTAATGGGAAAGAGGTGCTGAGAGTATTTCCAGGCCTGGGTGTTGGCGGGGGGGCCTCAGGGGTTTTAGAAAAAAGCACTCTGGAAGAAATTAAACGCTGGCTGCCAATTGATATTCCTGATCTGACGATCAAAAATTATATCTACAATAAATCTGCCTATCCGGGTTCCCTGCCTGTGCTGGAGGAGCAGCTTGAAATCGAGATCGCGATTGCCAAACAGGCTTTGAGGATAGCGGCCAAGAATTCTATCCCCAGTCTGGTCAAATCTGCCGGACAAACAGGCTCGCTGATGCCAGCGATTGAACCGATCATTGGTTCGGGAAGAATACTCACCAATGCGCCCAATCTATCCCAGGTGATGACGATCCTGCTGGATGGTTTGCAGCCCACCGGCGTGACAACAGTCGCCCTCGATCAAAATGGCTTGCTGCCAGGTTTGGGGGCAATAGCTGAGATCAATCCCTTATTAACAGTCCAGGTGGTCGAATCCAACACCTTCTTGAACATAGGCACGGTTATTGCACCTATAGGCTATACCCGACCAGGCACCACGGTGTTGCGAGTCCGGCTCCTGCGTGAAGATGGCAGGTCACTGACCCGTGACATCAAATATGGCACATTAACCGTGCTGCCGGTTGATTTTGGCGAAAAAGTTTCCTTGCACCTTCGCCCCCTGCATCGGTTTGATATCGGTATGGGCGGACCTGGCAAGGCTGGAAAAGTGAATGCTGTGGGTGGGATCCTGGGCATAATCATTGATACCCGGGGACGGCCCCTTCAGTTCTCACAAGATCCGGAAAAGAACCAGAAAAGAAACCAGACCTGGAGAAAAACATTCCAGAAATACGAGTAGAGCTGCAACGCCAGGAACGGGTTATCATTAAAGAAAATTATGTTGAGTAAAGTAAAACAAATTCACTCCATGACAAGCATCAAACGGGAACGGGTCCTGCCTATTACCGGGCATGTTCTGGTACGCCGGTTGCAGAAAGTCGCACCTACAGATGTGATCGTCATCGCCCCGATGACTCCCAAGTTCATCTTGCTTGATATTGCTCAAGGATTAAATGTCACACCTGAACGGGCTGATGAACTGCTGCAGCGCCAGGCGGGAGATGAACTGGTCAAAGGGGATGTCATTGCCGGCCCAGTGGGTTTATTCCAGAGAGTGGTGCGAGCTCCTGACTCCGGCCAGGTTAAAATAACCGGTGAAGGCAAAGTCCTTTATGAATTGGCTTCTTCAGCCTTCGAACTTCAGGCTGGCATGGACGGCACAGTGACCAATATCATCCCCGAACGGGGAGCGATCATTGAAACCAGCGGCGCGTTGATCCAGGGTGTTTGGGGAAATGGAAAGATCGCCTATGGAGTGGTCCAGCCCATCAGCAATGACCTTCTGCATGAATTAGTTGTCGAACAGCTGAATATCGGATTCAGGGGAGTGATCCTCAGCGCAGGATTCCTCCGGAAACCCGAGGTTCTGGAAGCTGCCGGAAATATCCCCATTAAGGGATTGATCCTGGGAAGCCTGTCGGCAGATCTAATACCTCTGGCAAAATCTGTAGATTATCCGATTATGGTCGTGGATGGATTTGGAAATCAGCCAATGAACAGAGCAGCTGAAACGATCCTGGTTGCTAACAAGGACAGGAATATCACCTTAAACGCGCAAACCATCGATCGTTTCCTTGGGCAGTATCCGGAAGTGATTATCACCCAGACTTCCCATACTGACCTCGATCTGCCCAGTGAAGCCGAGTCCATAAAAGTCGGGAAAAAGGTTATTATTATTAATGGTCCTGGTGTAAATCAGATCGGGAAGATCGAATCCCTGGGAACAGGGAAACAAAAACTAGCCAATGGAATTGAAACCAAGGTAGCTGTGGTAGCTCTATCCGACGATCAGCGCCTGACTTTACCACTCACAAATTTTGAGATCGTGAACTAATCAAGTCACAATTTACTGGGACAAACGGGGTAAATTGAGGAGAGAATACTATGGGAATGAATGATTTTGACGATCTGGATTTTGAAGACGTAACTAGTGAAGAGACTATTTCCACTTCCCGGGGTTCAAACCGGACTTTCCTGATTGTGGCGGGTATCCTGGGCGGCATATTGCTGATCGCCCTCCTGGCAATCGCTGCCTATGCAGTGCTTTACCTGCCCAGCCGGCAAACCGGCCAACAAACCCAGGTAGCTGATATAAATGCCACCAACACGGCGGTTGCAGAGGAAGCTCAGCTAACGGCAATTGCCAAACAAATCACATTTACGCCAACATTTACAGCCACGGATCCCCCCACAGAAACGCCGACTGTGACTCCCACCAGCACTTCAACTCCTGTCCTGGCACCAACTGACACTCCGGAGCCAACAGCAGAAGGAACGCTCGATCCAGCTACAGCTACCGTCGCGGCTTTGCTGACCCAGCAAGCCGGGGGAGGTGGTGATGGGACACCATTTCCGACCGCCACTGCTCTGCCAGATACTGGATTTGCAGATGATGTTGGTGTTCCGGGATTATTATTATTAACAGGGGTCTTGATGGTGGTGATCATTCTCAGCCGGCGATTGAGAACATCCTCAAGCTAGTTTTTCAACTCATCCCCGGCCTTCCAGGTTGAAGAATAAACAACCACAGCAAATTGAGAACGATTGCTGTGGTTGTTCTATTTATTGCTGATATGTTGTTCAGGGAATATTCTCTGCGATCTCTTCCCCAAACCCCAACAGGGACTGAACCATCTCCTCGCTGCGGCCCTCGGCGTAAACCCGCAGAACAGGTTCCGTGCCAGAGGGACGGATCAACAACCAGGAATCATCTTCCATGATATATTTTACGCCGTCAACGGTCAGCAGGTCCTTGACCTTAATACCACCAATTTCGAGCGGTTTGTTCTCAATCAAGTACTGGACCATTTTTTCCTTTTCGATAGGATACTTCAAGCGCTGGTCTTTGCGTTCATAATATGCGGGGCCAACTTCTTTTAGGAGTTCATCAACCAGCGTGTGCAAAGATTTTTTATAAACGGCAACCATCTCGATCAATAACAATCCCATCAACACACCATCTCCTTCCGGGATATTTCCCAGGAATGAGATACCTCCAGATTCTTCTCCGCCGATCAAGATCTTCTCTGAGATCATATAGTCTGCAATGTGGTTAAAACCAACTGGTGTTTCATAGACTGGAACGCCAAACTTTTCTGCCAGACGATCGATCATTCGGGTTGTTGATACAGTTCGGACAGCGGGACCCTTCAAACCCCGGACTTCAACCAGGTACTTCAAAGCCAGGGACATGATCTTGTGGGGATCTACAAAATTGCCTCTTTCATCCATGGCGCCGATCCTGTCTCCATCACCATCGAGGGCTAATCCCAGACTTCCCAGGCCCAAGCTGATCGCTCCCGCAAGAGGGCCCAAATGGATACCGATCGGTTCTGGATGTACTCCCCCAAAACCGGGATTCATTTCTCCCCTGATCTCGGTCACTTCACATCCGGTTCCAGTGAGGATGCCTTTGATCATTCCCCGACCCGATCCGTGCATGGAGTCAACCACTACCCGGGGAGGATTGGCTGCGATGGCATCAAAATCGATTAATGTCCTTAAATGCTGATAATAATCCGGGATGGGATTAAAGCTGATGATCTGGCCACTTTCCACTGCCTGGTCCCACTCCATCAAGTTTGGGCCCCGGCTCCTTTCCATGTTGTCATTCAGATAGACCTCAACCATTCTTGACTGCTCAGGTGAAGCAGAGCAGCCATCTGCTGCTTTCAGCTTAACTCCGCTATAACGGGGAGCATTATGGGAGGCAGTAATAACGATGCCAGCGATGGCATTCAGGTTTTTCACTGCATAGGAAATGGAAGGAGTGGATGAGTCAGCCTGGGCGAGATACACAGTGTAACCGTTTGCAGCCATCACCCTGGCAACATCCCTGGCATAACGGTCGGACAAGAAACGGGTATCAAATCCAACCACGATCCGGTTGGGATCAGGTTTGCTCCCCGATGACTGACTGGAGTGCCAATGACCGGAATGGATGGCATCGGCAATTGCCTGGGTAACCAGGCGAAGATTATGGAATGTAAAAGTATCAGATATCACGGCTCGCCAGCCGTCTGTACCAAAATTTATGGGCATACTTCTTGCTCCTAAAGCCTTAGAGATTTAATGTACCCTATTCTATCATTGAAGGCCCGGTTGGACAGACCACAAGGGCTTTGGGGAATCTTATCAAGCCGGCCTCTCCAGCTCCTGATTGGAGTTGGGTGAGTCGGGTTGTGTTAAAATTCAAATAGAGAATAAATATGGAATCCAAAGAGATCTTTTCATTTTTACACGATCATTTCCTCTTTAAGTATTTGACTGATGATGAACTCGGCCAAATCCTGCCGCTATTTTCACCGATCAGCCTGGATGAAGGGGAAGTTCTTTATCGGACAGGTTTTCCAGGAAGGAACTTCTTTATTATTGTCAGCGGAAAGATCATGCTGGTGGATGAAACCCGACAGCAGCGATTGGTCGAAGCCCCAGAACATTTTGGGGAAAAGAGCCTGTTCAAAGATCAGCCCCGGAATGACACTGCAATTGCGGGTGAGAACACCATCCTGCTCGCAGTGAATAAGCGGAGTTTCCTGGCAATTGTGGCAGCCTTCCCTTCCGTCAACAACAGACTTAGCGCGGTGAACCAGAGCAATCAAATCAAAGGAACTTTTGATTTTCCCTGGATCGTTGCCGAAGAACAGATCCGCTTTATTGACCGGAAACACATCAATGTTCTCTATTCGCAGTTCCTCTATCCGGTGATCTTTCTGCTCTTGACCGGGATCGGAGCGGTTCTGCTGAACCTCAACCTGATTGTATTCCTACCTATTATCCTGATCATCTCTGGTTTGTGGGGGGTTTGGCTACTGGCTGGATTGGCGGAATGATTTCTATCTGGTCACAAACCATCGGGCAGCCTGGGTGGAAAAGGTGATCTGGCTTCATGATCAGAGGAGAGAGGTGCCCCTCCAATCCATACTGTCTGTAAATATATCTACCAACCAAATTCAGCGGATTTTTCACTATGGAGATGTGATCATCAGGACATATACGGGCAATATTCCGATGCGCAATACAGCCCATCCGGAAGTATTGGTCGATCTGATCTCAGAAGCCCGGGAAGCAGCCCTGGAGCGCTCCCGCCGAACAAATAAAGAAGATATCAATCAAGCCATCAGGAGCCGACTGGGTTTTGACAACCAACCCACCCCTCTGAACAACGCGGCGGAATTTACCGATCTGGATATGGAGGGCGGTCCCCAGGTGACGGAGATCATCACCCCTCTGCAGGAATTCCTGAATCTATTCCGGGGTCGATACGAGTTGAACGGAGTGATCAATTATCGAAAACATATCTTTGTGCTGATCAGCAGATCCTGGTGGCTCTGGCTATTATTTATTGGCTTGCTGGTGGCCTTTTTTGCCCGCCTGGTCCAGCTGATATCGGCTCCATCCCTGACTATGCTGGGTATGTTATTATTTGCGGTCCTCTCCGGGTTGGCCTATGCCTTCGCAGATTGGGCAAATGATCGTTTCCAGATCACAGATAACCAGGTCATCGACCTGGACAGGAAACCCTTCGGCAGGGAAAGCAAAAGGTCTGCCCTGCTGGAGAATATTCTCAGCCTGGATTACCGGCGGGAGAATATCATTCAGAGATTATTCGACTATGGGACTGTCGCTATTAATGTGGGTGATATTCAGCTCGATTTCGAACATGTCTCTCAACCAATCACGGTCCAGAATGAGATCTTTGAAAGGTACAATACGGTCATCAAGCAAAAAGAGATCCTGGATTCCCAGCGGCGGCGGGACGATATGGTAGAATTTTTAGCGGCTTACCACGAAGAGAATACTCCCGGCCAAATATTGCCGGATGACGATGATTTTGAACCCTGATTTAACGGTAGACGATCGGAGCCAGACCCCATGCCCTTGAGAGAAATTGTGCACGTGCCTCATCCATCCCTGAGAAAAAAGGCGGAAAAGGTCACCGATTTTGGTCCTGAGCTCCAGGAGCTTATCGATGATATGATCGATACCTTAAATGGTTATTCCGGAGCCGGCCTGGCAGCACCCCAGATCAATATTTCCAAACAAGTTATCCTGGTTGAGTTTGGCAGCGAGGAAGATGAAGAGATCCCGCCAACCCTGTATGTGGCAGTCAATCCAAAGATCGCGCGTTTTTCAAAAGAAACAGTTCCTGGCGCTGAAGGTTGTTTGTCTATTCCGGGATTAATGGGTGAAGTTGAACGGGCCCAGAAGATCACAGTTGAAGCCCAGGACCGCCACGGGAAAACCCTGAAATTGATGCTGGAGGGCTGGGTGGCGCGGATTTTCCAGCATGAGGTCGATCATCTGGACGGCATCCTCTTCACCGATCGCACATCCATCGTCTGGGAGACTGACGAAGAGTATAACCCGGTCTAGGCTGCATGTATCTTACCCACCTCTCCCTGACAGATTTTCGAATATTCTCGCGTTTTGATCAAGACGTACCCCGCAATTCTTTGATCCTGATCGGAGATAACGCGCAGGGAAAAACCAGCCTGCTGGAAGCAGTCTATTATCTTTCCACCCTGGACTCATTCCAGGCCTCCAATACAGCCGATCTGATCAATTTCTCCGCTCTCCAGAACAACCTGGCGGTTTGCCGGATCGTTGGAGAGTACCGCCGGGGCGGTTCCGATCACCGCCTTGAAGTCAGGATCATCCGGGAATTCCTGTCGAATGGTAATGCGAATCTTCGCAAAGAGATCCTGCTGGATGGATCACCTATCAAGGTGAATGAAGCAATCGGCCATTTTAACGCTGTGCTCTTCCTGCCTCAAATGCTTCAGATTGCTACCGGATCTCCTGAAAGACGGCGCCATTACCTCAATCTAACTATTTCCCAGGTCGATTCCCGCTATCCCGAAACGCTCTCTGAATATAACAAAGCCCTGTCCCAAAGGAATGCCCTGCTCAAACAGCTTGGCGAACGCTCAGGAGATGCAGATCAGCTTGCCTTTTGGGATGAAAAGATCACCCAAACAGGATCCTACCTGATCCACGCCCGGATCAAGGCTGTGAAAGAGTTGGGTAAATTCGCGGCCCTGATCCACCACGAGCTCACCAGGGGCGAAGAGGTCTTCAGGTTGCGCTACCACCCCGCCTATGATCCTGCAGATTTACAAGATGCCCAAATCCAGCTCCCGCTGGATGCTCCTCCAGACCGCTCTGGAATCAGCCTGGCAGAAATTCAAAACGGGTTCACGGAAAAACTACTCACAATCCGTTCCGAAGAGATCTCCCGGGGAGTCACTACAATCGGCCCCCATAGGGATGAACTCCGCTTCCTGAGTAATGGAGTCGATCAGGGAAATTTCGGATCCCGGGGCCAATTAAGAACAGCACTGCTGGCTTTAAAATTGGCTGAAGTGAACTGGCTGAAAGAAAAAAATGGTGATTGGCCTGTTTTGCTGCTGGATGAAGTTCTGGCGGAACTGGATGACCAGCGGCGCCAGGATCTCCTTGACAGACTTGCCAGCACAGAACAAAGCCTGCTGACAACTACCGATCTGGATCTGTTTTCTGGTGATTTCCAGGAAAAAGCTGCCCAATGGGAAATCAGGGGCGGTGAGCTGATCAGGTAATTAGAGGGGTTTTTTGTTTGGCACACCAACCCGGCGGGGGTATTTATCCGGTGTGGAGACCTTCTTTTCCACAGTTATCAAATAACGCTCCTCAGCTACGCCGGGAAGCGTCAGGCGCTGGACCTGAGAAAGTTCTCCACCCAGCAATTTCACCGCATCCTGGGCTCGCTGGACTTCTGAAGGTCCCTGATCTCCCTTCATGGCCAGCATTCTTCCCCCAATCTTGACAAAAGGCAGCATATATTCACTAAGGGTATCCAGTTGGGAAACTGCCCGGGCTACCGCCCAATCAAATCTTTCCCGATATTCTTCCTCCCTGGCCAACCGTTCCACCCTGTCCTGAATGACCTCGATTCCTTTAAGCTGCAGTTTTTCAACAATATGCTGGCAGAAATCAGTTTTTTTACTGACCGAATCCACCAACACCACCTGAGTATCTGGAAGAAGAATTTTTAGGGGAATTCCTGGAAATCCTGCTCCAGTCCCAATATCTATCAGATTTTTATGGGGTGTATTATTCATCACCCGCCAGGCGCTGAAAGAATCCAGGAAGTGTTTTACCCGGATCATTTCTGGATCGGTGATTGCTGTCAGGCTGTGATGTTGATTCCAGAGATCTAGCTCCCGCTGGTATTCCTCCAGCAGGGCAAGCTGATAAGAAGAGAGGGATATACCTATTAGATCGCGGGTTTCCTTCAAAATGGGATTCACTAGAGAGAATTATACAGGATTTAGGCTCGGGATTGATCTGGGATCAGCCCGATTATTCGATCCATACCCAAGCATCATCGATCAAAAAAGGCCTGGTCCCAGAGCGGCAACCAGGCCTTTATGATCCCGGATCCGGGTAGGTTAATTTTCCTGGGCGGCTTTTTGGGCTTCCCGTTTAGCTTTCCGGCCTGAGAGGACTTTTTTTACTCCCCGCCAAATCCAGCGCACCGGGAAGAACAGGATCAGGATAACTGGCAAGATGTACAGGCCGATCCAGATCAGCAGATTGGCAATTACCTCAAGTGTGTTGATCAAGGCCTGGATCGCCCGTTTCGCGACACCCACTGGCTGCCAGTTGCCAATCTTCAGAGGCTGAACAGCTTCGTTGGCCTGAATATCAACAGAAATTGCAGACAAGGCAGCCGACTGTTCAAAATATTTCATCTGGCCTTTGATCAACTCGATCTGTTCCTGAACATCAACCAGGCGGTTATAAACACTCAGAACATCCTCAGTCTCCCAAGCCTGTTCCATGATCGCGGTAAGCTGCCCCTCAGCCTTTTCCAAATTCCTTAAGCGGGACTCCAGATCAGTATATTCCTGGGTGACATCTTGTCCGGAAATATTCTCGTTCAAGATCTGGCCTGCACCGGTTTTGATAGCTTCCAGAGCCTGGTCCAATTTATCAGACGGCACCCTGATCGTGATGCTCGCCTGAGGAACTTCCAGACCACCGTCAAGCTGAAGTTTGTAGAAGTTCGAGGAAACCACAAAACCGCCCAGATCACTGGCCAGTTGACTGATCGAATCCATCGTATCACCCGGTGCTTCGACAACAATTGACAGGGAAGCATTCTTGATGACCAGCCGGGTCTGAGTTTCAATAGTTTTGAGGCTCTCCCCGGGGAAGGAATTGGAGGCCACCTGCTCAGATTCCCAATAAACAGGCTCTGCTGCATCATATCCGATCCCATATCCGTCTTCTGCAGAGGAAGCGGATCTGAACACCGGGGATCCCGCGCAGGAAGTCAACAGGATGGCCATAACGGACAGGATAAGGATTTTTTTACCCATGATTAATTCTCCTTGTATTTGATTGGTTCATCCATATGACGGATTAACTGCGCAGAAAGTTCCCTACCAGCCCATGCCCAGGCGCTGGACATATTCTACTGGCAATCCAGCCCGGGCCATTCTTTCCTGGACATCGGCGATCTCATAGGGAACTCGATATTGGGTCCAGGTTTTTTTATCACTATCATAGATGGTATAGGCAGCCCGGGGATCATGATCCCGAGGTTGACCTACAGATCCAGGATTCACGATAGTCCTATCCGGCAGTTTGGTTGTATCGCCAGGATAAACAAAGGTCACGTTGGCCAGGTCTTTTCCATTCCGGAGATAATAGAGCACTGGAAGGTGAGAATGACCCACAAAACAGTATTTCGTATCAAAATACTCGAAGTTAGCTGTGGCGGTGTAGACATCCATGATATATTCCCAAATCGGGTCCCGGGGACTGGCGTGGACCAGGGTGACATCATCGATCACTGCCTGGGGAGAAAGACTTTGTAAGTATTGGCGGTGGATCGGATTCAGCTGGTCCTTGGTCCACTCCAGCACCCGTTGAGCCGCCTGATTGAATTTGCCCGTCTCGGTTAATCCGATCACAGCAGAATCATGATTCCCGCGCAAACAGACCAGATTTGGCAAATCACGAATGATGGCAATACAATCATTGGGGTCCGGACCATACCCGATCATATCTCCCAGGCACCAGACGGCATCTACATTATTAGCAGCTTCCAGAACCGCTTCCAGGGCTGTGCGATTTCCATGAATATCAGAGATGATCAACGCTTTCATAAAATGGGCGACCTCTTTGGTTTCCCTGCATCCTTTGATGGCAGAGGTATTTTCATAATCATAAGCTATACCTGGTTTTCAGTAAAGCATAATCCGGACCATATTATAGATTGAGTTATCCATTCATTTCTCGCCAGGATGCTCACCTTTAGATTTCTACCATTGATTTTGCTTCCGAATCAAGTGGTTTTATGGCATTTATCTTGCAATTAGTTCATATAATAGATTTCAGGGGCAAGGCTGCACCTGTTAAAGGTAAAATGTACCCAGAATTATGGCCAATTTAAAACGTTTGAAATTGTTATTTTTAGTTCTTGTGATTTCAGCCTGCACTCGCCAGGCTCATACCGCTCCCTACATTAATTTTTCAAAAGTGGGTTCAGGGCAAGAATTGGACCCGACAATAGATCCCTATCTGCCTCCCACCCGGATCCCGGATCAACCTTACTATACACCCACCCCCGACGCTCCCCTCCCCCTGCCAACATTGAGGACTGAAGATCTTTATTACACTGTCCAGTGGGGAGACACGATAAAGTCAATCGCCTACCACTATAATATACTTCCCGGGCAGATCATCGATGCCAACCAGATCACCGATCCCAGTTTGATCTTTACCGGTCAGCAGCTTCTGCTTCCCGCCCCAAAGATCAGCGGCATCGGCCCGGGTTTTAAGATCATCCCCGATTCGGAACTGGTTCGCGGTCCCTATTCTATCCGCTTCCAGGTCGATTCCTTCATCAATAATCTGCCCGGGTATTTAAATACCTATCAGGTTGATCTTGATGGTGAAGAATTGAGTGCTGCGGAGATCATTTCAAAGGTCTCTCAGGACTATTCGGTTAATCCCCGTTTGCTGTTGGCAGTGATCGAATATCAAACCGGCTGGCTGACAGGTTGGGATGATCAGGAAAATCCCTACCCGCTTGGCTACCGTGAATTTGGTTATGAGGGACTTTACTACCAGCTGGCCTGGGCAGCAGATGAACTCAACAGGGGCTACTATCTCTGGAAAGTCAATGGAATTGGAACCTGGACTCTCAAAGACGGTGTCAACGTGCCGATCGAACCCACGATCAATGCCGGGACAGCCGGTGTCCAGAACCTGTTTTCCCGATTAATGACACTTGAGGAGTGGTTTTCGACTGTCTCGGAAGATGGTTTTGTGAAAACCTACATCGATCTCTTTGGATACCCATTTGATTTCACCTACGGATCCTTGATCCCTGCTGACCTGGCCCAGCCTCAGCTACAGCTCCCCTTTGAGGATAGTGTCACCTGGTTGTTCTCTGGTGGTCCACATGGGGGATGGGATACCGGGTCAGCCTGGGCTGCCCTGGATTTTGCTCCCCTTGCTGAGGAACTGGGATGCCAGTCAAGCAACGCCTGGGTGGTTGCAGTCGCAGATGGGATCATCACCCGCTCGGACCACGGTGCAGTAATGCAGAGTATTGACGGGGATCCCTATGACCAGACCGGCTGGTCAATCCTTTATATGCACATCGACCCCCTCGACCGGGTAGAAATCGGGGTCAGTTTAAGAGCCGGTGACAGGATTGGACATCCATCCTGTGAAGGGGGAGTTTCCACGGGAACTCACCTGCATATTGCCCGGCGGTATAATGGGGAATGGATTTCCGCGGATCAGGATCTGCCATTTAACCTGGACGGCTGGATCTCCCAGGGATCGGGATATGAGTACCAGGGAATTTTGGTGCTTGGAGATCAAACCATCCGGGCCGAAGATACCAAAACAGACTTCAATCGCATTAAACGGTAAATTATTAGTGAAAAAGATCCTCATCGTTCTGGTGGCAATCTCACTCGCCGGGTGCAGTTTTTATCAAAAAACTCCCCCGATCTTTGTGCCTCCCGTGGGATCCACTCCAACACCCAAAACACCTGTTGCTGAACCCACTGCCGAACCTACCTTGCAGCCAACCCCCAGCCAGTCAGCCGGGGGCGGCCCCACACCCACTCTTTACATCCCTCCCACTGAAACTCTGGTGCCCACTCCCGATATCCAGCGGGAACCTTATGTCTATCACTCCCAGGCAGGGGATACTCTGTCAGTTGTAGCCACACATTTTGGAGTCAGCGTCAACCAAATCCAGTCCAACGTTGAACTGCCAGAGAGTTCCTTCATTAATCCCGGCACCCTGCTGGTGATCCCCCAGGTGCTGGTCAATACCACTTCCGGAACTCATCTGCTGCCAGATAGCGAATTCGTGAGTTCCAGGGCCATTACTGATTCTGATTTTCCAACCGATATTGTTGACTATATTAATCAGGCCGGGGGCTATCTGAGTGAAACCCGGGAATACAAACATTCCTCCTTGACCCACGGCGGCGAGATCATCAGGGACATCGCCAGGAATAATTCCATCAACCCTTTTTTACTTCTGGCTTTGTTGGAATACCAGAGCCATTGGGTCTTTGGGCAGCCTCAAAATTTAGCCCAGTTGAAATATCCTCTCGGTCACATCAACTATGATGATGATGGCTTGGTTAATCAGCTCCGCTGGGCAGTCAATCAGCTCTCCATTGGATATTATGGCTGGAGGGAAGGCAGATTGACGGAAATCATCCTCCAGGATTCTCAGAATATCACCCATCATGTCACTGCCAGGATCGAACCCAGCCTCAATGCCGGGACAGTCGCCCTGCAGTATTATTTTTCCCAACTCCATGACAGCGAGGAATGGATCCAGGCCTTGGATGACGATACCGGATTTATCACGACTTATGAAGCAATGTTCGGGTCCCCGCAAACCAGAACCCAGTATGAACCCCTGTTTTCCCACAACCTCGTCCAACCGGTGCTGGAGCTGCCATTTCATCCCGGTGTGGTTTGGAACTATACCGGTGGTCCTCATGGGGCCTGGGAACGAGAAGGTTCCTTATCTGCCATAGACTTTGCTCCCTCGGGATTTAAAGGCGAATGCTCTTCGTCCTATGCCTACGTGACTGCCTCTGCCCCCGGTTTGGTGGTCAGGGCCGAGGGTGGCGCGGTGGTCATCAACCTGGATTATATAGATAATGAACACTCTGGATGGGTGCTGCTTTATCTCCATATTGCAACAACAGGCCGCCTGGTCAATGCCGGTGATGAAGTTTCAACCGGTGACCGCCTCGGCCATCCCTCCTGTGAAGGGGGCATATCCACCGGAACCCATGTCCACCTGGCCAGGAAATACAACGGTGAGTGGATGACCGCAGATGGACCGACTCCCTTTATGCTCAGTGGCTGGACCACCCATAACGGCGCCAGAGCCTATCAAGGCAGCCTGACAAAATCGGGTGAAAATATGGTAATTGCCAGTTCCTTCAGCGCGCCAGGCAGCCAAATTAAGCGGTAAAATAGAGGCCATGTCTTGCCGGCAGGATCTCCCTAGAATAAATATGCAGCGCCTTTTCCGGTACATCGCATTTTGGTGGGCGATTGTATTTTTGGCTGCCTGCACGGCTCAGGTTCCAACCACCCTGACACCTTCAGACCTGACGACCTCACCAGCGGCTGCTATATCAGCCATCCCAGTCACTGAACGGCCGGTCTATCCTCCAGGGGAGCTGGTTGAATACTTCGCTCAAAGCGGCGATACCCTTCCCAACCTGGCTTTCCGTTTTAATACCACTGTACAAGAAATCCTGGCTGAGAATCCTATCATTCCTTCGGATGCGACCACCCTTCCTCCGGGATTGCCAATGGCCATCCCGATTTATTATCAGTCCTTATGGGGATCCCAATTCCAGATCCTGCCCAACTGCGCCTTTGTCAATGGACCGGCTCAGAGCGATTTTGAGATTGGTGAATTTGTGGAGTCCCAACCTGGCTGGTTTAAGGATTACCAGCAGTTTGCCGCCGAGCAGACCCGGTCCGGGGCAGAAATAATCAGCTATGTCGCTAATCTATTCAGCATCAGCCCCAAACTGCTGCTGGCGTTATTAGAATATCAACTTGGCGCTCTCAGCAACCCGATCAGCCCTGAGAATCTTTTAACAGGCTATCCTCTGGGTTATGAGAAGACCGGGTACCACGGCCTTTATATCCAGTTAGTCTGGGCCGCAAACACCCTCAATCAAGGGTATTACGGCTGGACCACCAATCGTCTGGATACCCTAGAATTCACAAATCGTACCATTGAACATCCCGATCCCTGGCAGAATGCTGGAACTGTGGGATTGCAGTACTATTTTTCACTTTTAGAGCCCCGGGAAACCTATCTTCACAGCACCAGCCCGAATGGTTTTCTGCAGGCCTATACCCGGCTCTTCGGAGATCCCTGGAACTGCCAGCCTGTGATCCCGGGCAGTCTCCGGCAGCCCGAACTGAAACTGCCTTTTGAAAGTGGAAAGACCTGGGCTTTTACCGGCGGACCCCATACCGGTTGGGGGCAGGGAGATCCCTGGGCTGCTCTGGATTTTGCTCCTCCCAGCGCTGAGTCCGGCTGTGAAATTACTTCCGAATGGGCTGTGGCAGTGGCTCCGGGTGTGATCGCCCGCTCTGAAACCGGTCTGGTTGAACTTGACCTGGATGGCGATGGGGACTACCGGACCGGCTGGGTGATCTTGTACCTTCACCTGGGAACCCAGCACAAAGTCAGTGTCGGCGATCAGCTCCAGACCGGGGATCAAATTGGCCATCCCTCCTGCGAGGGTGGGGAGAGCACCGGATCCCATATCCACATTGCCCGGAAATATAACGGGGAGTGGATTCCCGCTGCCGGGGTCCTGCCCTTTGTGATGGACGCCTGGGTTCCAGCCGAAGGGCGGGCTGAATACCTGGGAACCCTCACCCGTTTTACCGAATCTGTCTCGGCCAGTGTCGATGCCGAAGAAAAAAGCTTAATCAACGCGCCAACCCCGATTCCCTGATTTTTCACCCCCTCTAAGAGAATTAATTACTGCTCTCCTAACCGCTTTGGCCCCAATTCAAGCCAGCGATCTTGTGGGTTAAGGGTTAAATACCCTCCAAAACACGTGATTTCACTCCAGTATATTAATAATATTAATATTGTTATTAATATTTCTTATATTTGCTCTTGACAAACTAAATTTATTTGATATACTGTAAGCAATGTTCAGTTTCAGAAACAGGAGAATACCATGTTTACAGCAAATTATTTGGAATTCAAATTCAAAAGCGCAGAACTTCAACGGCAGGCTGAAAATTACCGGCTTGTGAAATCCCTGTCCATCACCTATCCCCTGGCACCCAGGATCGCAAGTGTGATTGGCATGCTCTTGATCCAATCAGGGCAGCTGCTGGTCAGCCGAGCCCAGGCCTAGAACCAAAACATTCTCCCCGGAGGTAATCATGTTTACAACAGACTTAAATGAAATCAACACCCGGCAGATCGAACTTCAGAAACAGGCAGAACAATACCGCCTGCTGAGATCATTAAAAAGATCAGCTCCCGGGATGGCCCGGATAAACAATCTGATCGGTCAGCTATTGATCCAGTCTGGCCAGTTATTGGTCAGACGGGCCCAGTTGGCACATTAAGCAATCAGGCATCTTTAAAGGAGCAAACCATGCACCCCTTACCATCTCAATGTCCCATCTGCCAGGGCGAAATTGTTGTCACCCGGATCAACTGCCGGGACTGCAATACAACGATCGATGGGCGATTCTCTTCCCGGACATTTTCCCAGCTCACACCCGAACAGATGGATTTTGTGGAAACCTTCGTCCGCCTGGAAGGCAAGATCAAACACATGGAGAAGGAGCTTGAGGTTTCTTATCCAACCATCCGGAAAAAACTGCATGATGTTATCCAGGCCCTGGGTTATGAACCAGGGGGTGAGGATGAGCTCTCTACGCTATCTGATGAAGAACGCCAGCAGATCCTCAGCGATCTGGATGAAGGCAAGATCAGCTACGATGAGGCCATGAAGCAGCTTAGTGACGAGGGAAATTAATATGGCCGAACAGATCATTGCCCAGGAAGACTTAACCAGCCTGGAGGTCCTCAGCACAGGAGGAAATCTGTATCTTGTTGGCTGGAACCGGGACGACATTCGCATTAAGGAAATCTCGGATCAGGACTCCGTTAAAAAGAAAAAAAATCTGCTCAGCTTGACCATGGCGGGTGATGCCTATGTCCACATTCCTCATTCTCTGACTGCCAAGATCCAGTCCGTCGGGGGTGATGCGTCACTTCGGGGGATCCGGGGAGAGCTGGAAATCTCCAGCGTGGGAGGGGACCTGAGCTTGATTGATGTTGGTTCAGTAACGGTCGATTCAATCGGTGGCGATCTGACCGCCAATCGGGTTCAGGGTGATTTGCGAGTCAAAAACACCGGGGGGGATGGATTTGCGGAAAATATCAAGGGTCAGATCTCCCTCCAAAGAATTGGGGGAGACGCCTATTTGGAAAAGATCGGGGGAGGAATTGAGTTATCGGCTGGCGGAGAAGCTCGCCTGAGCTTCCACCCTGTCCCCTGGCAAGCCTACCACGTCAAGTCGGGAGGGGATATCTCCGCAACCATTCCAGATGAAACTCCGGTAGATCTGACGATCACAAGCGAGGCCAAGGATATAACCGTGATCGTTGGAGATATAGATCTAAAATTGAAGGAAAAAAAATATCACCAGCAGATCGGGGAAGGTGGACCGGATCTGCAGCTGCATGCCGGCGGAAAAGTCTTCCTGTCTGGTGATGAATTCACCTGGCTGAAGAACCTCAAACTGAACGCTGATGAATTCGAGGATCTGGCAGTGGATTTTTCTGCCCAAACTGCCGACCAGATCAGAAGTCACTTCAGCCACCTGGAAGATGATTTAAATAAATCCTTATCAGGGTTGTCTGATTCCCTGGAATCGATCGGCATCTCGGAGGAGAACCTTCAAAGGTTAGCTACCCAGATCGAGGAAGCCAGCCGGGATACAGCCAAAAAAGCAGAAATTGCCGCTGTCAAAGCCCAGGCCAAAGTCGAAAAGAAATTCGCCATCGCCCGCAAGCAGGCTTTGAAGATCAAATCCAAAGCCAAGGAATTTGACCTGGATCGCTTCCTCAGATCCCGAGATCAAAAACAATCGATCTCTGCCGACGAACGCATGTTAATCCTGAATATGCTGCAGGAAAAGAAGATCTCCCCCGAGGAGGCCGACAACCTGTTACAGGCCCTGGAGGGCAAGAAAAAACCATGACATCATCTGATGAAAGATTAGAGATATTGGAAATGATCCAGCGTGGGACCATCAGCCCCCAGGAAGGATTAAAGCTCATCGAAGCCCTGGGTGAAACCTGGGATGAAGATGAGCTGGATTCCGGGCTGGTCTTCGAGCCAACGGACGCTGTGCCAAACGATATCGGGGAAGACATCGATCGAGATAATAACTGGTGGACAATCCCCTTTGGGATTGGGGCAGCCCTGACCACCCTGGGAGGAGCCCTGATGTATACGGCCTGGTCGGCGAAGGGCCTGGGAGCCGGATTTATTCTGGCCTGGATCCCCTTCCTGATCGGCGTAGGCACCATGGTACTGGGCTGGAACAGCCAGACCGGACCCTGGGTGCATATCAGGATTAATCAAAAACCAGGAGAATCTCCCCGGAGGATCGCAATCAGCCTGCCGCTCCCGATCCGGTTTCTGGCCTGGGCCATCAGGAATTTTGGCAGTCATCTACCCGGAATGGACGCCACAGGAGTGGATGAGGTCATCCTGGCCCTGGAACGCAGGGGGCCTGGAGATCCTCCCCTGAGCATCGATATCAGTGATGACGAGGATGGAGAAGAAATTAAAGTTTTTATCGGGTGATTATCAGCCCTGAGCGAGGAGAATGAGTATGGTTACCAGCGAAGAACGGATGAAAATCCTAAAAATGATCAATGACGGAAAAATCACTGCCGATGAAGGTTCTCAGCTATTATCGGCCCTCTCGCAGCGAAGCGATAAACCCCGGAAATCACCCAAGCACTCCCTGGCAGGCCAAATGCTGCGGGTGAGGGTGACAGATATGGCTACCGGGAAAACCAAGGTCAATGTCAATGTACCGATGAAATTGGTCGACGCCGGGTTGAATATCGCTGCCCAATTCATTCCGGAAATGGAGAATGCCCAGATGATGGAGGCCGTCAAGGAAGCCCTGGCAGAGAACATGAGCGGGAAGATCGTGGATGTGATCGACGAAGAAGATCAAGAGCATGTAGAGATCTTCATCGAATAGGATCGACCTGGATTGATGCTGATCCAAAAAGAGCCCGGAGATCTCCGGGCTCTTTTTATCAGGTTTGGATCCTTTATTTGTCTGCCGGAATATCTTCGGCATCTGTGGTGATAATATCCTGGGATGCGGGCACGGTTTCTGGAACCACGATCATCATAATCACGTATATCCAGAACAAACCGCTCCCGGTGACAAAAAAGCCCAATGCAAACAGCAGGCGCACCAGGGTGGGATCGATATCGAAATAAACCCCAATTCCCGCACAAACACCGGCGATCATCCGATCATCCACTGATCGGTAGAGCCGCTTATATTCTGAATTCATCTGATTTTCTCCTGACTAAGATCCGATTTTATGCTAGATATACGCCGGCAGGTACCAAAAGTTGCACGTTTTGACTTTATCCATCTTTTGGCGAATCTAAAACGGCCATCTGCGGTTCTAAAAACCAGAAGCTATGAATATTTTGATATAATCAGGTCTAGCTAACCAAAGAGGATCTATGAATATGTACGATCAAAATGCCAGTTCAGTGGACATCAGCGAACGGCTAAAGGAACTTAGGGAAGAAAGAGGCCTTTCTATTCGGGCCCTGGGCAGGATCAGTGGATTATCAGCCAACGCCTTGAGTGTGATCGAACGCGGATTATCCTCGCCTTCCGTAAGCACGCTGTACAAGATCTCAACTGCCCTCGAAATCCCGGTGACTGCTTTTTTTGAAGGTGCGCCGGATCAATTGGATGTTGTGCTGGTTAAATCCAATGAGCGGAAGCGGATCCCCCTCCACAGGGGATTATGGGAGGGACTAGGCGGCGAGCAGTTTTCCGGAACCGTGGAGCCTTTTATGGTCACCCTGGAGGCCGGTACCAGCAGCGGCAGGTTTTCGATGGCCCACTCCGGCCATGAATTTGTCTTTTGCCTGCGGGGAGAGCTGGTGTACGAAGTAGGTGAGAATATCCTACCGCCTGGAATCTGGTGATGCCCTGGTGTTTTCTGCTACCCTGGAGCATAAATGGCATAACCCCGGCAAAACGGTCACCAATGCCCTGATCATTCTGTGTGGTTTCCATGACAGCGAAAGCCCCAGCAAATACCATCTGGCTGCTACAGCCGGTAAAAAAGCGGATAAAGAAGATCCAAAGAAATAATAAAACAGCCTCCAGTAGATACTGAAGGCTGTTTTTAATTCCCAGACATAAGCCGATCAGACAAATACGATCTGGGCACCTTCGGTCAGGTCCATAAATTCCATTGCTCCCAACACAGTCGAACCATCGATCAGATCATCCTGGGTCAGTTTCATCATATCCATGGACATTTTGCAGCCATAAACATTTGCGCCCGCATCCATGATCAGCTCCATAAACTCGGGCACCGGGGGGAAGCCCAGTTTTTTGATTTCACCCCGCATCATCCAGGAAGCAGCGGCTGAAATTCCGGGCAATGCGCCCAATAGTGTGGGGATTCCAAACCAGGGATGCATGTTGGGATTACCAACAGTAGCCACGGTTAGTCCCTTCATTTTCTTTTTGGTGATGATGTCCAACCCCCAAAAAGTAAAGAACATTTCAACATCGATCCCGCTCATTCTGGCTGCGTTTGCCAGGATCAAGGGCGGATATGCCATATCCAGGGATCCTTTGGATGCAATTAAAGCCAATTTCCTGTTCCCGGTGGCTCCTGAACTCTGATGTAAAGCCTTGGATGGTTTTGCCATCTTAATCTCCTTTTATGACCTAGATACAACCAGTGGGTTTTTTCAGCCCGGCGATATTTGCGGCCAATTTGGCCGGTCCGTCGGGGAATAATTGATACATTTCTTTCATACTGACATTGGCTTGCTGGGTGATGCGCCTCAGGGTCGGCGGTTCACCACTTTCCAGGAAATCCTTCCTGGCAAAGTTGATCACATCCCAATGCCGATCAGACAATTTGATCTCGAGGGCTTCAGCGATAGCCTCACCAACATCCTTGGTCCAGGCTCCAGCATCAACCATAAATCCATCATCATCAAATTCGACGGTATCGAGTATATCTGGGGACATAATTATTCTCCTTGTGATAGAAACTGATCCTTATAGATCCGGGTGTTTCCCTGCGGGATCCAACCCCTCCGGATCAGTGTTTGATTAATCCTTTCTCAGCGCATTGACGATGATCAAGCCGCTGTTCTTACTGTTTCTTTCCATTCATGGTCATCTGGTTGGAGATGGGGAGATAACGTCCTTTGAGGAGGATGTTCCAGTAGGCCCAGCGGAATCCCATTTTTCCCCAGTGATTGATGACCGACTCACTCAGCAGCGCAAACGGGCCCACCCCCGGCAGCGGGAATGCTCCCGGCAGGGGCTCGACGTCATAATTGAAATCGATCAGGATGCCTTTGTTAAAACCCGATTCGATAAAACAATTGGCATGGCCATCAAAGGCGGGTTTCAGCTCCTTGCCTGCCATGTGCAGCTGCAGATTCTCGATCAAAACGTCCAGCATAAAATGGGCAACCGAACCGGCTTTTGAGGTCGGGGCTGTCCCGGCATCACCAATCACCCAGATGTTTTCCCATTTTTTGGACTGCAGGGTATGTTTATCGATCGGGACATAATTCAGCTCATCCCCCATTCCAGATTTGGCGATCAGCTCTGATCCCATATTGGTGGGGATGGTGACCAGCAGATCATACTCGATCTCCCGCTGGTCCCAGGAATAAATAGCCCCTTTTTGATTATCGACCTCCCCAATGTTAAAATCGGGCTCGATCTTGATCCCTTTTTCCTCCATCATGCCGCCCAGGACCTTGGAGGCTATCGGTTTGGTAAAAGCGCCATCCAGGGGAGTGGCAAAAACGATCTCGACCTTATCGCGCAAGCCTTTTTTATGGAAATACCAGTCAGCCAGGAATACAAATTCCAGGGGAGCGACCGGGCACTTGATAGGCATCTCAGCCACATTCACCACCATCCGCCCACCTTCCCAGGTATCCAGGTAGGCAGCCAGGGCTTCTGCTCCATCAGCAGTGTAAAAATCGAAGATGTTCTTGCGCCACCCACCCCCATCCAGCAGGCCTTCAGTTTGTCCGGGCTGGATATTGGTACCAGTGGCAATTACCAGGTAATCATATTGGATCACCTGCTTGTCCCTGGATAATCTGACTTGATTCTTGTCAGGCTCGATCAGCTCGATATCCGACAAGATCAATTGCACTCCCCGGGGGATAAAATCCCGCTTGGGTTTTTCAACATCCGCCCGGGTATATATATCAAAGGGGATAAATAGAAATCCCGGCTGATAATAATGGGTTTCCTCCCGATCCACAACAATAATGTCCCATTCCCGGAGATCCAATTTCTGGGCCATTTTGTGGGCGACCATGGTGCCGCCAGTGCCACCGCCTAAAATCAAAAAAGTCTTCATCTACCAACACTCCTGAACTGATCCATACCATTAATTGAGGGTCTCGATCCCAAGGTCCTTATTTGTACAATAATTCACAATGCCCTTGGCGTAACAAGCAACATGATACCATGTTACGACAAGATTCGGGAAGAGGTAGGTGACTTATTTCACATTTTATTATGCGGGTTTCTTATCGGAGAGGTCAGGTCGATAAGTAAATCTGACCTGAAATTCACCTAACCAGGGGGTTTTTCTGTATAATCAATTTACCAAACCCAGTCGAGGGAGAAAACCATGAAACTAAATATTAAAGCCTTTGCGATTGCCGCTGGATTGGTGTGGGGAATCAATTGGTTTGCCCTGACCTGGTGGATGATGATTTTTGACGGCATCACCCACGAAATCACCATCATCGGCCGTATGTACAGGGGTTGGTCCTTAAGTCCTGCTGGCAGCATAGTAGGATTTCTTTGGGGTTTTCTAGACGGTTTTTTGATCGGTCTGTTTGTGGCCTGGATCTACAACAAGCTGATATCCAAAATCACTACAAAAGATAGCCAATAAATTAAAGCTGGGATCCAATACCAAAATCCGCGGTAATTGCCGCGGATTTTGGTTATTGGAGAAGGATCAAATAGTCTTTGCCTTGCGCCATCCGAACCAGGCCAATCCCACCAACAGGGGAGCAGTACACAGGGAGCGCAAACCTTTAGTTGCCGGGTTTTGCCCCTGGGGCTGAAGATCAGCCGGGGACTCGATACTCCTCAGGTCCTCAGGAAGGTATTGCGTTTCGCCCTCCCCATCCACGATGCTGTAAGCCTCTCCCTGGACGACAAAGATGATTTCCTTTCCCAGTGCCAGGGTTCTTCCCAGGGTTGGTTGGACAGAGAGCAGTTCAAAATAAACCTCAGATCCAAAACCAATCTTGATTAATGCCATGGTGCCGGGGTCATACTGGCTGTCTATCCAGACACCTTCCTGGTAGATAAATGTTTTGTCACCCACATATTTTAGGGCCGGCTGATCAGAATATCCTTCCGCATATAAACTCGGGGACGCTGGCTGGGGGATTGACTCCGCCGATCGCAGATTAGATTCGGCATCTGCTTTGTCTACCGCTTCAGCGCCCATGGAGGGGCCGGAATAGACCTGGATTAATTCCTCGGCGGCTGAATCCAAACCATCTCCGGCATACATGTCGTGCTCCAGGATCAGGAAAGAAGTATAAGGGCGTGATGATACCGTAGCGAAGACTAAGCTGGATGATGGCATCCACCCATTCGGAATTTTCTCCTTGATGCCTGATCTGACCCAGCAAATAGCCGATTTTGCGAGTGGCCCACAAGCGGGGAATAAAATCATGGCTCCCACTGCTCCTGGCCGGTGGATCAAAATTCACCTGGTAGGAATATTCTTCTTCCCGCGAGTTGACAGCGCCAGATAAATCAATTCTCGTTCTACCTGTACTTCCCCCCGGGATTCGATAACGCCCGGTGATGATCAACTGGGAACCTGAATAAAGGTCCGGCAATACGGGTGGATAGATCTCCTCTACCAGAACATCGCCAAAATCGAGTTTCAGATCTGTCAGCACCGGGGTTTTGATTCGGCCGTACAGTGTTGAGACTTCCTCTTCAATGTTTTCCCCGGGGCGAACGTACTGCACCAGGCCGCGGTGATCTCCCGCCAGGGTATCCAGCAATTCAGTGTTCACATCATCGCCTACCCCGAATGCAAATAACCGCACTTTACTATCAGCAGATCCGGTGACATTGCTGAGGATCTGTTCAACCTCTGTGACTCCCTCGGTGGGTAAACCGTCGGTCAGGAAAAGAATAATCAATGGCCGATCCGAACCCGATTCGCCCCCAAACTTGTTCTGGGTCAAAGCCTCAAGCAGCGCCAGATTGATATTTGTGCCCCCCAGGGCCGGCAGCCGTTCCAGCCATTGGTTGGCTTCACCTGCCCGGCTTCGGGGCTCCAGCTGATGGGAAAAATTCTTGATCCCGGTTGAAAAAGCAATCACATTAAATCGATCTTCCTGGTTGAGATGTTCCAGCACGTAGGAGGCAGCGCCTTTGGCCTGCAAGAGCTTGTCACCTTCCATGGAGCCAGAGGTATCCAGCACCAGCACGATATCCCGGGGTATGATCTGGTCAACTTCCACCGCTGGAGAAGCCATCAGCAAAAAGTAACCTTCCTTCTGCAGCCGGTCGGCGAGATCTGGATCGGGATAGGTCAGCAGGCTCAACCCGATATCATCTTGACTGATGGTGTAGATCAATTCAAAATCCTGATCGGGCAGCACATCCTGTTCCTCATAACTGATCAAGGCTCTCCGATCCCCATCTCTTTCGACGTAGATCCTGTCCTGGTGGGTGGGAGAGTAGAGGCTGCGCAGGGGAAGTTTCGAAAGCAGCTCAATTTTAATGGAGCAATTTTCGAGGGGCTGCGAGGAAAACTTCTCTGTATTCAAAGGGTAAATATATTTCACCATCCCATTCTCGACCTCGAGGACCTGGCTGTATTCCAGGTCGATCCGGCGCGATCCGCCGGCCGGGATTGGGAATATCCTGGCCTGGACCGCAGCCTGGCCTACGTACTCCAATAAAGCCGGGTCCCTCCTTTCCCGGACGATATCCTCATAGATCTGGCGGGCTTCTTCTGCAGGAAGCAGTTTGCCCTCAACCGGGACCCCATCTACCCACATCACAAATTCCGTGAGCGAAGCTCCAGGGGGGACGGGGAAGATATAAGTGCCTTCGACCTCCCAATCATGCTGGTTGAAGAATTCCTGCTCGATGCGGGTCACGGCAATTTGACCTTCTATGGTGACTGAAACCTGATGGTAGCGGATCGTCAGCCAGTTTTCTTCAAAAGTGATCGGTTCAGGGAAAGGGGGGGGATCAGGGATAACAATTCCATCAGCCAGGGCGGATTGATAACCGAGAGTCAGCCATACCAGGCTGATAACAAGACTGATCAGGATCCTTCGGGGATTTGAGCGGGGGACAGACATATTCTCCTCCTGCGGTGATTTTAATCCAGCACCCTCATGACGGTTGCAGGCTAAAAAAGGTTCCCGAATCAGAACGCAGGATTGGAGCCGATCATTTGGAGCCGTAGATATATTGCATATCGGGCGCTTCAGTGAAATGGAAATGGACCCAGATATAGAGATGATTAAACAGGGCAGCCAGCAAAGCAGCCCGGGAGTGGAACAGCAAACCAGGAATCCACAGCACCAGAAAGCCATAGGTGTACATGGCATTGGAAGTCCATCTGAAGATGCCCTGCTTGACAAGCGGTTGACCCTGATAGATTTCGGGTTGGAAATGATCCAGGCCCAGAGCCCGGTTCAGGCCAAAATATTGGATGACCGAATAGAACAGGTATATCGCTAGGGACCAGGCAGATTCCTGCCAGCAGCAAACCCATCCCAAAGGAGATTGGCAGCGTGCCCCGGTTAGCAGCGGCCAGGCCAATCACCGTTACCAGGCGGGCAATAAACAAGATCATAAACCCTGCGGTCCAGATCATAAATGCTTTGGCTCCCAGAGTTTTGCTCAACAGCTGGTAATAGAGCTCCCCCCGCCAACAGATCAAAACATAGACCTGATGGACTACTCGGAACCAGGATTGAGAGCCAAAGCCAGTCAGCAGTCCTCAAGCCGCCCCAGGACCCAAGCAGGAATTCCCCCTTTGCTGCAGCATAAACTCCAGCGAGCAGCAAACCAAGGAATACCAGGTGATAGGTTTGTTTTTCAAGGATCTTCATCTGATCTTCCTAATCATATGGATTGACCCCTTGCCAACCTGCGGATAACGTCAGGAAGAGCGGACAGGCCAGCAACTTCAATAAAACGGTCCCGGTTATGATCATCCAGGAGATGATCTTCATGGGACCAGCTCAAATGGCCCTTGAGATGGATCGCCCAACCTCCCAGGGACAGAACTGGCAGGACATCTGATCGCAAGGAATTTCCGATCATCACAAATCGATCTGGCAGGACCTGGTAGCGCTCCAGGATTTCAAGATATACCTCCGTGTTTTTTTCGCTCACCACCTCTACAGCCTGGAAATACTTTCCCAACCCCGAGGATTTGATCTTCCTTTGCTGGTGGAACAGATCACCTTTGGTGATCAACATCAGGCGATGCTCTTTTCCAATATCCTCCAGTAGATCTTGAACTCCCGGAAAGACCTCGACCTCGTCAGTGAGCATTTTTTTAGCATGATCCAGCAATTTTAATATATCGCCAGGATGGATATTCTCCTCAGTAAGCTGGATGGCCTGTTCGACCAGCGAGAACATAAAACTCATCACGCCATAACCATAATATTGGATATTTTTTACTTCCAATTGATCAAGGTTGTCCAGGTTTTCAACCGCAACATCATATTTTGAGAGGATCTTTAGGAATATCTCCCTGCCCTCGAGGTAGGTTTCTTCATTCTTCCAGAGGGTGTCGTCCGCGTCAAAAGCGATCCAATCCAGGTTCAAATCAACATCCTTTTGCACAGCCAGATAACCGATCAAAGGGATCGAGGATTAAAAAGAACGGGGTCAAACCAGGTGGGACCAGATATGGGGTTTTCCGAAAGACCTCCAGGAAGGCATCGTCCAGATCATGACTGCCAGCTTTTCACCCCGGGAGCTCAGCAAGTAAAGGGGGGCGTTTTTTCCGCCAATCCTCATTTTCCGTGAGCTTTTCAAAGGCCCTTCCCAGTCCCAGCAGCCTGCCTTCGCTGTAATCCGGGCCCAGAAACTGCGCGCCGATCGGCAGTTGTTCCTGATCGAATCCCACCGGGATCGACAATCCCGGTATGCCAGCGTGATTGGTCGTGGCTGTCAGCTGGTCGGAATACTGCATCAACACCGAATCCCCATAGACACTTCCGATTGGAAAAGCTGTTGTTGGTGCCGTTGGAGTTAATAAGGCATCCAGTTTGTGTTTGCCCCTGGAATCAAATATTTTGTCAAAATCATCCCGGATCAAAGCCCGGGCCTTCAGAGCCCGCTGATAATAACCCTTATCAAATTGAGCGGCGCTGAGATAGATGCCCATTAACATGCGCAGTTTTGGCTCAACCCCAAAACCCTCGCCGCGGGTTTTCCGATACATTTCCCGGAGGTCTGCAAAGCTCTCGCCAGTTCGGTAGCCGTATTTGACCCCGTCATAGCGGAGCAGGTTGGATGATGCTTCCACCCTTGAGATCACAAAATAGGTGGGTACACCGTATTTGGTATGGGGGAGGGGAACATTTTCCACAATATCAGCTCCCAGTTGGGCCAGGTATCCGGCCACACTGTAGATCGCGTCCCTGATCTGCTGATCGATCGGGTTCTCAACCAACTCCCCGGTTTCGGCATCGAAATAGGTCACCCGGAAGAACTCCTCGGAGAGGCCGATCCGCAGGCCGCGGATATCCTTTTCCATTTCCTCGAGGTAGTCTGGCACCGGCACAACCGCCGCGGTCGCATCCCTGGGATCCTGGCCGGCGATGGCCTGAAGCGTCAGGGCCGCGTCGGTCACTGTCCGGGTCAGGGGTCCCGGGCTGTCGAGCGAGGACCCGAAGGCGATCAAACCATAGCGTGAAACCCGGCCGTAGGTGGGTTTCAGTCCTACCGTGCCGCAAAAGGAAGCCGGGTGGCGGATAGAGCCGCCAGTATCTGTTCCCAGCGAGATGGCACCTTCACCAGCGGCTACCGCGGCTGCGCTGCCGCCTGACGATCCCCCTACTACCCTGGTGGTATCCCAGGGGTTGCGGGGGACAGGTTTAAAGGCGGATGATTCACTGGAAGATCCGTAGGTGAATTCATCCAGATTGACCTTGCCAAGCAGCACTGCTCCCAGCAGCCTGCATTCTTTCCACCACGGTTGCAGAATAGGGGGAAATATAGTTGGAGAGGATCTTGGATCCGGCAGTAGAGCGGATCCCTTTGACAGTGAAGATGTCTTTGGCCGTATAGGGCACGCCGGCCAGGGGGCCGGGGTTCTTCCCCTCAGCAAGGAGCCGGTCAACCTGCCTGGCCTGGTCCCGGGCATAATCTTCGGTGACCAGGGTGAAGGCATGGATGGTTTTAAGATCCTGTTCGGTTTCTGCTTCCGGCGCGTGCACTTCACCTGGCCGGCCATCTACCTGCCGGACCCGGTCCAGGGTTTTATCAAGGACTTCTTCAGCGGAGACCTGCTTGGTACGCACCAGGTCAGCGATCACATATGCGGGAAGATCGGGGATATTCATGAGTTAGTCCAGCTCCTGATGGGAAATGTCTGGAACGACGATATACCCATCTTCCAATTCAGGCGCCTGGTCTAATATTTCCTGGCGATGGGGATCCTGGCGGGACAGGTCCTCCCGGGGAAGGGCGCTGTTATCCTCCGTGTAGGGCAAGCCGTGGGCTGCTGCGTCAATTCCCGCCTCAATGGGGATGGATTCCAGGACTTCGATGGAAACCATCTGGTTGTTCAGCTCGCGGCGTAAATATTCGGCTTCATGTTCTGGCAGGTCTAATGAGGCCAGATCGGCCAGGCGCTGGAAATCTTCGGGGGTGATCTTTGAGGCCATAATCAATCCTTCCATACTGGGTCTGCGTCAGATTAGTTGTATTTTATCATTGAAGTTTACACAGCCCGGCCTCCTGCCAACCGGATCGTCATTTCAGAAAAACAGGCCCGGATCTGAGATTTCCAGGATCTCAAATAGGTCATTTTTCAGCTGCAGCGGGGGAAGCCGGATGGTAGAATGAAGGCTCGGAAATAGCACCTCAAATCAGCAAGGATGGTCACTCCATGTGTGGAATATTTGGAATCGTTACCAAAACATCACAAAACCTGGGTCCGATCTTGATTGGAGCCGGTGAACGTTTGTCTTACCGGGGTTATGACACCGTTGGCGCGGCCACACTGCCCCAGGAAGGGGCAATTGACCTGAGGAAAGACGCAGGCAAAGTGCAGGATGTGGCCGAAAAATATAATTTTAAGGATATGACCGGAGACCGGGCCATCCTCCAGCTTCGCTGGGCAACCTTTGGAGCGCCCTCAAAAATCAATTCCCAACCCCACCTGGATTCCGACGGCGATCTGGTAGGCGCCCATAACGGGAATGTGGTTAATAACGTGGAACTGCGGAAGGAATTTGCGGCTGAAGGTATGGTAGTGCGGTCCGAAAATGACGGGGAAAGCTGCGTTCACGCCGTGGAACGCTATTATGACCAGGGCCACGACATGGTGACTGCCATCCGCATGGCAACCCGGGACCTGGAGGGCGACTACTCTTTTGTGATCGGCGCTGTGGGGGACAACCGGCTCTATGCCATCAAAAAAGGCTCCGGCCTGGTTGCCGGGATCACCGAGGACCTGGTCTGCGTCGGATCTGACCTGCCTTCTATCCTGCCCATCACCCGCAATATCCTGCGCCTGTCCGACGGTGAGATCATCAGTTTCTGGGCCGGGGGCTATGAGATCACCCGGGTCGAAGATGGCCTTCAGATCGAGAGATCACCCGAGCTGGTCGAAGACACGATGGAAGTTGCCCAGAAGGGCGGGTACGATCATTTTATGCTCAAGGAGATCCACGAACAGAGCCAGGTGGCGGGGGAGCTGCTGAATATGCTGGACAGCTCACCGGACCTGGCACCTTTTCTGGAGAAGATCAAAAAAGCCCGGGACGTGTACCTGATAGCCTGTGGAACGAGCTACCATGCAGGCATGTTGGGTTCAGTCTATTTCAATCAATTTGCCGGACGGGCCGCGATTCCGGTCCTGGCGCCTCAATTCTCAGCCCAATATGGCAGCTCAGTGGGGCCGGATGACCTGGGGATCTTCATCAGCCAAAGTGGAGAGACCAAAGATGTGCTCAACGCCATTGAAGCCGCCAAAAAACGGGGCATGGGTGTTTTAGGCTTGGTCAATGTGGTTGGCTCGACGCTTACCCTGGTGAGCGACTACCATCTGCCGCTGGTGTGCGGATACGAGATCAGCGTGCCGGCCACAAAAACCTACAGCAACCAGGTCTTGGCGCTGCTGTACCTGGCGCTGCGCTGCGGGGACAGGGATACAACCGAACTCCACAAGATCCCGGCTTTTATGGACCAGACCCTGGAATCAGCCCGGAAACAGATCAGCCCCATTGTCGGAAAATTAAGCGGATGGGATGACCTGTACATCCTTGGATACGGCCTGACCTACCCGGTTGCCCTGGAAGGAGCCCTGAAATTCAAAGAGATCACCTACGCCCACTGCGAGGGCATGCTTTCAACCGAGTTTAAACACGGTCCCTTATCGGCCGTCTATGAGGGCTACCCGGTGATCTTTAGTGCCGGACCCGAAGATATCCCGCTGATCATCAGCGGCATCAATGAAGTAACCTGCCGGGGCGGCCATGTGATCGCCATCGGGTTCGAGGACTCCCGCCTGGAATCCAACGCCCAGCAAACCCTGATCATCCCCGAGATCGAGATCTCAGAGGAGCTCAGGCCAGCCGTCCTGGCTCTGCTGAGCGCCATCCCCCTCCAGCTGCTTTCTTATAACTGCAGCCTGGACCGGGAGTTCGATCCGGATTTCCCGAGGAATTTGAGCAAGACCCTGACGGTGGATTAGGGATCAAGGCTGGGAAAAGTCAAAACTCTGACGGGTTTATTCATCCTCGCACTTGAGCTGATCTGGCGAGTGTAAAAGATAACCTGCCTCGGTTGGCAGTTTCAAGTTTAATAGATCCAGAGGATCATTGGAGATCAGGATGGGAATAGTGTCAACCATTGGCTTAATAATCGTACTGAGCGGCTTTTTTTCCTATCTAATTCTATTGTTCGGAATTCATGGTTTCACATACCGGACCTGGATCTTCGACGCCATTATCTTGTTGGGAATTGCAGTGACGCTCACGGGCTGGGCATTCGGCGGCAATACCGTAGTGTCTGTAATCTCTACCATGCTGGGGGCTGCCTGGTTTCCTGTAACGAGGCATGAGCTGAAGCTCACCGGGTCAAAACACCTCAAACTGCAGGTTGGAGATCGTATCCCTCAGATAAACCTCATAACTACCACTGGCAAGCTGGTTACAGAACAAGATTTGATTGCTGCTGCTCCGACATTGCTGGTACTCTATCGGGGATGGTGGTGCCCATCGAGCAAAACGCAGCTTGGCGAAATTAAAGAATATTATGAAAACCTCAATGAAGCAGGATTGACGATCTTTGCCGCCTCAGTGGATGAACCATCGGAAGCGGCTCCACTCCAGGGGCATATCGGCGATAAGATCACAATCCTGGGGGGCTTATCAGAATCAGTACTGGATGAGATCGGCTCCCGGGATCAACGCGGCGCACCCTGGTATGACCGCATCCTGTTTGGCGCCAAACACCAGGATATCGCCATGCCAACGGCCCTGGTAATTGACACTTCCGGGAAGATTGTTTATATCTATAGATCCACCAGGGTGGATGACCGAGCCCTCCCCGCGGATATCATTGCCAGCCTTCAATCGATTAGATTGGGCAATCCAAAAGAATCATAATCACGAAATCAAACCCTTGATGGATTCCATAATCCTTCCCTGATCTCTTATCTTCAGAATCAGAAGAAAAGATTCCTGCTGGTCGCAGGTTTGGTCACCTCAATATGTGTATTCTTCACAGCCTCCTCAGCGACTCAATTGGGGTTTTTATCTGCAGTCATCGGTGATTGCTGCGCGGATGAGCCGACCATTCACAGTACTATTCTAGAAAGGTACCCATTCATTTTTGAACAGATCCAATCTGAACAAATCCTGGACCTGATCCCAAGCTGGATTGCAATCCATGCGGGACATCTCATTGGCGTAAACTGCATCCTGTAATCAGATACTGCTATCCCGAAGCTCATCCAGCGGGCTTTTCACGCCTTGGCCGCCTTTGTTGAGCACGTGGGTGTAGATCATGGTGGTTTTGAGATCGGCATGCCCCAATAGCTCCTGGACAGTGCGGATGTCATAGCCGCTTTCCAGCAAGTGGGTGGCAAAGCTGTGGCGGAAGATATGCGGTGTGACATGTTTTTGGATCCCGGCTTTCTGGGCAGCCGAGCGAACAGCACGGCGCAGGCCGCTGGGGTGAAGATGATGCCGACGGAAGACCCCGGAGCGAGGGTCATGGGAAGGCAGGTGGGCAGGGAAGACATACTGCCAGATCCATTCACCAGCAGCAGCGGTGTATTTCCGGGCCAAACCGTACGGCAGCTCCACGCCCCCGTACCCCTCAGCCAAGGCTTTCTCATGGGCTGCCTTTACATATTCAAGATGACGAACCAGGGCATCCTGAACGGTTCCGGGAAGCATCGTCCGGCGATCCTTGTTGCCCTTGCCGCTGCGAACGGTGATCTCGGAGCGATCCAGATCCAGGTCCTGGATCCGCAGGGTGAGGCATTCTGTCACCCGCAGTCCGCAGCCGTAGAGCAGCTGGCAGACCAGGCGGTAGGTTCCCGAAAGCTGGCCCAGCACCAACTTGACTTCTGATCTACTGAGCACCACAGGCAGATGTTTGGACCGTTTGGCCGGCACTGGCAGGATCCCCTCGTCCAATGGAAGATGGAGCACCTTCTGATACAGGAACTGCAGGGCAGCCAAAGCCTGGTTCTGGGTCGAGGGGGCTACCTGCCGATGTACAGCCAGGTAGGTTAAGAAGGATTCGATCTCGACCTCGCCCATTTGGCGGGGATGGCGTTTGTCGTGGAAAAGGATAAAACGTTTGATCCAAGAAGTATAGGCTTTTTCAGTGGCGTAGGAATAATTCAAGCGCCTGATCACAGATCTGACCTGATCCAAAAGTTTCGGTTCATTCATGTCCCCCTCCCTAGTTAAGATCGCCTGGAATATGTTACACTGCCATTATCACAGACGAGAAGCGCCCGGTTCAAGAGGTAGGCAGGATAACATCATAATCAGTTATCTACCCACATCTGGCGGGTAAAGGGATAAGGGTTTATCCCGCATTTAAGAGATAATTAACGTTAGCTGTCAAGTTTAATAACCGATATATCGATGGAATGATTACCTCTTATTGGCATCGGTAGAGTCGCTCCTAATCGACGATATTGGCGTTCGCGTGTTAGCGATGAAATATTCAGAGAGACAATCATTAAATGCCTCGCCACTCAGTACCAGAACAGTCAAGCACATCTCGTTTTACCGGATCTTCCTGATTATTCCAAGTTTTCGATAATGACAATATATTCCGTATTGGTCCTTTAGTGACCAGCTATCATCAACGAAGTGTATCACGATAATTCCTCTTTCATCGACGTTACATTTCGTCCTCTCTAGATTATCTGTCATTCAATCGAACGAAAAATAGAGTAATTGCTATTTGCTTGATAATGATTTTATTCGTAAGCAGCTGCTATAAATTGCCTAACCCAATCGATGTGCCTGAGACAACTTTCCTAAATGAGGACCCCGATCCAATATACACTTCTGAACCAATTTCCACACCGACTAATATTGTTATCTACCTAACAGAAAATGTACCAAGCGTTACGCCTACTCCGCGGGATGTCTTTGAAACGATAATTGATTATTCAACTATACCTGACGGAGACAGCATTATCTACTATAACTACACCGATGAATCCTTATATCTTTTACCGGAAAACCAGTCAGAAAATCGTATTATGTTCATTGAAATTCATGGGGCGAAATAAGCGATGATGGCAAACACTTCGCGTTGTTATCTGATAACACGCTTATCGTTTTCAATACGCAAGATAGAAGTAAAGAAGAGTATCTGATTGAGAAGGAATATTGTTTTGATTATTCTTGGTTCCCTTCAAGAGACAGATTGATGTTTGAGTGTAGTTACAGTTTATTTATTTTTGATATTCAAGACAAACGATTTGATAACTTTATCATCGCCCAGGAAAATGTAGATGCTTTCTCTTGACCCTTTGGTTTCTCCAAATGGAGAAATGGTCTCATATGGGTATGATTCACTTTCAACTTTGGGACCGGAACCTAATGAAGGTTTATACATTAGTGATTTAAGCTGTATAGATAACCCTTCAAAATGTAGAGACGAGGCTAGGGGACCATTCTTATCTTTTTCGCATCCGACAAATATCTTAAAATCTTGGTCACCTACGAGTGAACTTTTGGCAGTTTATTCTAACCACAAGCTGTGGATAATTAATGTGGTGTTGGAACATGAACAATTAATAATTGATAACCTGGAATTCTTTAATGGTTTAGCCTGGCACCCTGATGGACAATGGATCATGTTTAGCCAAGCTGGATCAATATATATGGTTTCAGTCAATGGAGGGGAGCCATCACTAGTGGCAGAAAATACGGGATCCTGATAGGGAATGGGCAGAAATCCTACATTCAGCAACATGGTCAATCGATAACAGAACTATCTTCTATAACTCGGATCTTTATTCAGACTCAATCCGGCGTCCAGATATTTGGTCTATAGACATATTAACAGGAACAAAGACCAATCTTTCAAACACAGAAGATCGTATTGAAGGTTGGCCAAGGCTGTTTGGCAATGAAAACAAACTTATTTTCTCGTCAAGAAATACTGATGATGAATTTATTCCATACTTCTCAGGTTACTTGACCTCAATAAATCTTGATGGTTCAGAATACCTTGTCTATTCTGAGGAAAAAGATAACGGTCACTTCAGGATCTCGCCTGACAGATCCACCGCCGCAATATTTGGTGGAGAGCTATTTACACAGGACTATGATCTTCAAAGATATCGCCAGGTATTATAAATACTGATCAAGGTCTTGAATATCAACTTTATTACCCATCTTGGTCGTCAGATGGAAAATATATAGGTTGGGGTGTGGGAATAGACACAGATCAAGCGTGGCTTAACGGGATTGGAATATACAATCTTGAAGACACCACTCTCCGATTGCTATACCCCTATACGATGGTTGAAGGTGAAGGCTTACCGATGGCTCCCGATTGGAGTCCAGATAATAATTGGGTTTCGTTCAGGGCGATAAATCCTGATAATAGGAAAGGTGGACTTTTCGTAATCAGGTTAGATGGCACAGAAAAATATTACATTGAGGGATATTACAATGTAATTTGGAATCCTGAAGCTGATTGGGCGATCCTCAACACTGGTGATGTGGGTGGAGGTTCTATTGGCGGCGTGTGTATTTCTAAGGTAGACGATTGGAAACCGGTGGAGATTGATCTGCCAAAGGATGCAGTTGTGATTGATTGGATTGACCCAGGTATTGTCCAAAGCTGGATAGGACTTGACACCTAACCCCCGCTCCACCCGACAGCCGGTTAAGGTGGGCGGTCTGGGAATAAGGATCATTAAAACAAGACCCGGCCGCGGGTGAGCTCATCCGTTAGGCGGCCAACAGGAGGCAAGAATTATGGTAAGAAGATCTAATTTCTTCTCGTTCCTTCTCTTGGGGATCTGCGTTGCTTGTCGGGCGGTAGATGCCCCATTGCAGGCGGACACTCCCTCTAGCGCAATTCAGCCGTCAGAAACGATCACTCCCATGGTTATGATACCTGTTAGTGACGATGCTAATGGCATGATTGCCTTTTATTCCCATCGTGATGGCAACATTGAAATCTATACAATGAATCCGGACGGAAGCAATCAACGCCGCTTGACTTCCAATGAAAGCGATGAATATTCACCGGTCTGGTCTCCAGATGGTTCTCAGATTGCCATCATCTCCGATCGGGACGATCCGAATTCGGGCGCTTGTGTCCATAGTTGTTTTTACCAACTCTACATCATTAACGTTGATGACGGCAGGGATCATAAGTTGATAGAGACCGAGTTTTCCACCCTTCACCCGGATTGGCACCCAAACGGCACAAGCATAAGTGTCGATACAGAGAAAGACCTTCAAGGAGATATCTACATTGTCAATGCAGATGGCAGCGACTTGCAGCTATTGATAGAAGGTGGGTTTTGGGCAGACTGGTCACCGGATGGAACACAAATTGTCTTTGCTTCCCAGCGGGATGGAAATGTCGAGCTTTACCTGGCAGATTCGGATGGGAGTAACCAGCGCCGTCTGACCCAGAATGGCAGATTGGATTATTTCCCTGACTGGTCGCCAGATGGTCTCCGGATTGCATTTGCAGTCCTTGAGGATCGAGCGATATATATTATGGATGCAGATGGCAGCAATGAGCGACGCCTAACTTATCAAGGTAACGCTGAGAATCCAACCTGGTCTCCGGATGGAAATTGGATTGTCTATCAATCGAGCAATGACGGGGATTTCGAGATCTACGCGATTAACGTTGAAGAAGCTCTCGAGGGCAATGATGGTTTCAATCCATTTCAGCTAACGAATAACCAGGTTGGGGATCTCTGGCCTTCCTGGGGGGGTGTTGTCCATTGATGATGGTTTCTGTTTGGAAGAAATCTCTTGTCCGTAAAATAGATAATTGTTAGTTCTTGGTAAAGGCCGCCCAACCCAGGCTCCAGGCGACAGCGGCTCCGCCCCTATGGGTACGGTGCGCGAATTGCACGAAATGGCGCGATGATGGGAAGGTATCTTGCAGTCACCGCCGCTGCGCCTGAGCTATTCCGTTAGGTGGAACAAAAACATAAGCAATATTCCTTCTCGGAAAAAGGAACGTTCTATGAAGAAAAATATTCGGATTGGAATCTTATTTGGGATTGGAGCAGGCATCATCGACCTGATACCTATGGTAATTCAAGGCTTGACCTGGGATGCTAACCTATCTGCCTTCCTTCTTTGGGTTGTCTCAGGTTTTGTCCTTGCAACCTCTAACCTTCAACTCTCACCTATTCTCAAGGGTGTAGTTATTTCTTTCTTGTGTTTGTTGCCAAGTTTGCCCATCATTGGTTGGGAAGACCCAATTTCATTAATACCGATTTTGATAATGACTCTGATTTTGGGTTCTGCTCTTGGATTTGCATATAGTAAATTAGCTAAATAGTCCACCTAACCCACGCTCCACCCGACAGCTGGTTAAGGTGGATGGCCTGGGATAAAGGATCCTACAAACCAAGACCCGGCTGCAGGTGAGCTTCGCTGTGCTCAGCATGCTTCGCGAAGCTCATCCGTTAGGCAGAGTGAATCTATACAAATGCCAAAAATTCAAATAAATGGCTTGGAGCACTATTATGAACAAATAGGGGAAGGTTCTTCACTGGTGTTTATTCATGGTGCATTTGCCAATTCTCGTATTTGGGAACCTCAATGGGAATATTTTTCATCCAAATATCGGCTTTTACGCTATGACCTGCGCGGCCACGGGAAAACGGGGGGGTCTGATCTAAGCAGGTATTCCATGGATACTTATAATAATGATCTTTGTTCCCTGCTTGATGCATTGGATATTCGCTTACCAATTATTTGCGGTTTATCGTGGGGCGGAAGTATCGCCCAAGCATTTGCTGTACTTTATCCAGAACGTCTCAAAGCAATGGTGCTTGCGTCCACTGCTGTCTCAATAAGATTGACCTTATTAGATAAGTTATTTTGTGACGTCCTGTTCCCAAAATGGGCTATGGAGCTGACGATCAAAACGATGAACGTTAAGAGTTTCACTCGCTTCTCCTTTTTGTTAGCCCGCCTCACTCGAGGAAAGCATTGGTTGAGTCAAGACAAAGCGGCCAAAGAGTATCTCGAGCAATGTATGCTTCGGATGAATAGCAACGAGTATTTGAAGATATGGAATGCTATCTATGGCTTCAATACGCTACCGTTAGAGAGAATAACCTGCCCTACAATGATATTGAATGGAGAGCTTGAGCCAAAGAATTCTTTTCGTCATACAAAGGAGATTCTGCGCAATGTCCCGCACGCCGAAGCCAGGATTGTCCTCGCAGCGCGCCATGCTATGAATTTTGAAAGACCTGAGCTTTTCAACGATTTGGTAGAGAAATTCATTCATCACTCTGCCTAACAACGCGTGCACCCGACTGCCTACGCCGGAGGTACGCACAGTAACTTTGCAGAGGTTCATGCTATTATGATTTTGTCGCCTTGTTAACCCCGGCGGCGGGTAACGCAAACCGTTAGGCGCATGGTGTTTTGATAATCAAACTTCTCAATGTTGAAAAGGTTGCCGGTATGAAGGCAAAAATACTAATCATAATTGAAGTCAGCATTGTCTTCATCGTGATGATTTGCCTTTTCAGGTTTGTCAATTCAATTCCGCTGGCAATGAAGATAACCAACTCCATTAACGGTTTTCTTTTTCCAGGATATGCAGCTCTATTGATTACTTCCTTCTGCCTTTACATTTTCAGGACTCAGAGGCAGCACCAGAGCCCTTTTTCCCAGAAACTCCACTATCAATTAGATATAACCGCTTATGGCTTCTTCCCATTTTTCGTTCTTGGTGTTCTTCTCAGTAGGATTGATTGGACCCATTGGGTTGGAGCAACTCTGATCTCCATCGTCGAAATTGGATTGCTTTTCTGGTTTGCATGGATGGTTAGACACAAACCATCATGGCAGAATATTGGAGTCATAAGCAGCTTTTTGCTCTTTCCAGTTGGATCTCAAATCTCGTCTAAGTTTGCGAGCGCCATTGTTGCTATCATCTATTTCTACTTGTTTGTTGCCTTAAGTGAAGAGATTCTATTTCGCGGATATATCCAGTCTCGCCTGAATTCAGTATTTGATCGCCCCAATCGATTCTTTGGGGTTAGTTGGGGATTAGGATTGGTTATCTCATCTGTGCTTTTTGGTCTTTGGCATTTAGGCTGGAAATCTGGTGCGCCAGAATGGCCGCATGTTCTCTGGACCATGTTTGCTGGGCTGATCTTAGGGTTTGTGCGTGAAAAAAGTGAAAGCATAATTGCACCTGCTATATTGCATGGCATCATGAATTATGGCCCACAGGCAATCTTGTTTTATCTTTTTTGGAGTAAATAATGCGCCTAACCCAACCTCCACCCGACCCTGATGAGGCGGCGGCGCAAGTATAATCAAATTATCTTAGGCGGGTGAGCTCATCCGTTAGTTTTCGATAAATTCATTTGACAATTCTGGTCAGAGGTATGATAGAATGTCATACTAGAGGTGATAAACATGCCAAAGCAAAAAGTAGCGGTCACAATGGAAAAGGATCTTATAGTGAAATTGGATCGCATGGTTTCCGAAGGAAAATATCCCAGCCGGAGCAGAGCAGTTGAAGACGCTGTTATTGAACGCATGGTCAAAGTGGAAAAGTCAAGATTAGCTGAGGAATCTGCAAAACTTGATCCTGCTTATGAACAAGCTCTGGCAGATGAAGGTCTCTTAGGAGATTTATCTGAATGGCCAGAATATTAAGAGGGGACATCTACTGGGCTGATCTGAATCCTACAAAAGGCCATGAACAAGCTGGTGTTCGGCCAGTTGTGATTATCAGTCATGATGTTTTCAATAATAAGTCTGGCACAGTTATCGCCATGGCTATTTCAAGCCAGCCGCCCAGAGCTGGTTTTCCTTTAACCCATGAACTGAAAAGCGGGGATCTACAAAAAAAGTCGTGGGTCAAGATCAGCCAAGTAAGGACAATATCCACCTCGCGTCTTGACAATAAGGTTGGCCAGGTTGACTCCGAAGAATTGGAAATCATTGTGGAAGGGTTAAACGAGATTATCTCAAACTAACCCCCGCTCTCCTTCGGCTTCGTTCAGGATGAGCGCCTGCGGCGGACCGGGGACGGAGGACGGAAGACCGAAAAAAGGATCCGGCTGCGGGTGAGCTTAATCCGTTATGCGCCATGAATATTAATGAAAAGGTTTTTCTGATGAGCAATGAACATATCAAGCAAACGGAAAATACACCGCGCAATGAAATAAATGACCTCATCCAAACTCTTGAAGCTCATAAAAGTGAATGGGTTCAGCTTGAAAATCGGGAGCGCATTCAACTTCTGGATAATGTCCGAAGGGAGCTTTGGGAAGTCAGAGAAGCTCTAGTTCAATTGGAGCTGAGCGCTAAAGGGATAACTGCAAATTCATTTGGTGTTTCAGAAGAATGGGTGATCCTAGCAGAAGCATTTCGAGCCATCCGCCAGATTCAATCATCTTTAGTGGATATAGAATCCCAAGGACGCCCAACTATTCCTGGTCCAATCGAACCTGGGCCAGATGGAAGGTCTGTATTCTCCGTTTTTCCCAAGACGTTGTGGGATCGCCTTATTTTTCGGGGGATAACCGGCAATGTTTGGACCATCCCAAGAATACAACCGGAAGATGTTCTCAATTCACAGGCTGCGAGGTACCGAGATCCTGACTATCATGGTGAAGTTGCCTTGGTGCTTGCAGGTGGGAACGCTGCCATGCTTCCATTTTGCGATAGTTTCCACAAATTATTCGTTGATCTACAGGTCGTAGTGCTAAAAATGAATCCGGTTAATGCACACATTGGGCAGGTGGTTGAGCGGTGCTTCCAAAGCCTGATACAACGGGGATTTTTGGCTGTTGTATATGGTGGTGCAGATGTGGGAGAGTATCTTTCCAGCCATCCGCTAGTCGAAGAAATCCACATGACCGGGTCAGATAGAACCTTTGAAGCCATAGTTTTCGGTAGCGGTTCTGAAGGAGTTAGCCGAAAATTAGCACGCAAACCACTCAATAATAAGCCATTCTCAGGCGAATTGGGCAATGTAACACCTGTGATTGTCGTTCCTGGTCCGTGGAAAAAGAACGATATTGATGAGTACGCAACTCAAATAGCTACGTGGATCGTTGCGAATGCAGGTTTTACATGTCACACACCAAGGGTAATCATTCAGCACAAGTCATGGTCTCAAAGAATCGATTTGACGGAGACTATAAGATTGGAACTGGATCAATATCCGACACGCAAGGCATATTACCCGGGCTCTTTCGAAATCCACAGAGAATATCTTGGTGCGCACCCCGATGCGCTGAAGTTAGGCATAGAGTCAGGCGATCATCTTCCATGGATAATTATGCCGAATGTTGACCCAACCAATTCTGATGATATCTGCTTTAGACGTGAGGCTTTTGGAGGATTGTGTGCAGAAACATCTCTTGATGCAGGTACAATTGAAGAATATATAGATCTAGCAGTTGAATTCGCAAATAACCAGCTTTGGGGAACATTATGTGTAGCTTTGATCGTACATCCTAAAACATTGGAAAAACCCGCAGTCGCAAAGGCAATAGAACGAGCAATAGTCAACTTGCGGTATGGCACTGTTTCCTTCAATGCCTTGCCATTTTACTCCGCCTATACTATGGTATGCCCCTGGGGTGGGATACCTGGTCACGATATCTATGATATTCAATCGGGAAATGGCAAAGCTTTCAATTTTCTTATGCTCGACCATGTTGAAAAGGTCATTTTGAGAGCACCATTTAAACGTATGGACCCTCTAACAATCGGCTCCAAGAGGGCTCATGTTTTTGCTAGACAGTTGGCAGAATTTGAAGCATCACCATCAGTATTCAAACTAGGAAAATTGATGTTTGCGGCACTAATCTGCTAAATGAATGCTAGCAACCAATAATCTGATGGCAGATACATATTTCAATTTCTCCCATTCAACTGATGAATGTTGATAATGTTGTCGCATAACCCCGCTTGCAGGCGACTGGGGGTCCGCGGGGCGAAAAATGGGAATAGGGCAAAGGTTGGAGCTTTCGGAAGCTGGGTGGTTGACTAGCACCCCCAGCGCCTGAAGCCCCCGTTAGGTTGAATATAATAATCTGGAAATATATTATAGGAGGGCCTGATATGTCTGACTTCCAGAACGACTTCAGTAAACAAAATACACTCTTAAAAAAATCGACCGAGCAGCCCTTGCTGATCATGCTCAGCCTCTACATCATGGCCTGGATCATCAAAATAGTTGACACTTTTGTTTTCAGGCTGGATGAGTTGATCGGCGAAGCCATCCTCACCAAAGCGCTGGGTTTTCTATTAATTCTCCTCTATCTCTGGCTGGTGAAAAGAAAAATTGGTGATATTGGTTTTCATTCCAGGAAGATAGGCATCACCTTATTAATTGCCATTGGGGGATTTGGCTTGATCTATGTGATCGCCTATACAAGCCAGTTGGCTATTCTGAAATTCTCCGGGGAAAAAGCCGCCCTGGTTTTTTCTGCAATAGATCCCAAAACAGGCTTATCCGGCGGTTTGCTATTTGGGCTTTGGCTTGTTTTTTCCAATCTCTTTAATTCGGGAATGGAGGAAGGTCTATTCAGAGGGGTCATGCTGCGCCATTTCTTGGTCCGATATTCCAGGTGGGGAGCGATTTTCCTTCAAGCGTTTCTATTCTCTCTCTGGCATCTTAGCTGGCCATTAAGGCATTTACTGGATGGTCAGGCTGTTGGGGATGTGGCATTTGAAGCGTTTGGCCTTCTGCTATCGACAATTATCTCCGGTGTTGTATATGGCTACTTCTACTACAAGACCAACAATCTCTGGGGAGCCTTTGTAGCCCACTTCATCAATAACAGCATTTTTAATGTCCTGTTTATTGAGACTAGAGAAGGTCTTCAATCTGGCCTTGAATTCATGCCCTTTGTTCTAATGTTCTTAATCCTCCATCTGTTGATGATTCCGATCCTTGGACTCGTAACCAAACGTTTGCAAATGCCGGAAGTTAAACCCTGGGGGGATTTCACGGATATTGAGGCCCGGAATAGGGCTGATTACTCTACTTGATCTGGCTTGTGTGTCGGCCTAACCCCCGCTCCAGCGGACGCCTGGGACGCACGGAGGTCAAGGAAACTAGAACTGAATAAATAGCTGAGCTCTTCCGTTAGGCACCTACTTCTATATAACTATGGATATGGATAACTATGAAAAAAGTTTCCCAACGACGCCATGATATTGATTGGTTGCGCGTACTGGGTGTACTCGTGCTAGTTCCCTTCCACGCGGCACAGATCTTTATTCTAGATCCAAATTCCATCATGTATGTCAAGGATACAATCAACAGCCGCGCACTAACCAGGATGGCGGGGTTCATTCATATGTGGCACATGCCTATGTTGTTTTTCGTTTCAGGAAGTGCCACCTATTTCGCGCTTGGCTTCCGCTCGGTAAGGCAATATATTCGTGAACGTTTCCTGCGCTTGTTTGTTCCGCTCATCTTTGGCATTCTGACTTATATTCCACTGACAACCTACATCCAACACAGCAAGACCACCTCACTGCCAGAAGCATATCTGGGATTCTTTCAGCTGGACTTTGCACACTTAGACGGAATGAATGGGACATTTACTCCAGCACATCTGTGGTTCATCCTCTATCTATTTGCCTTTTCTTTGATCGGTTTACCCATCTTTCTAGCAATGCGTTCCGAGAGGGGCAAAAATGCGATTAATAATCTAGGAAAGGCGATACCTCCTCCTTTAACTCTGCTCCTGTTTGGTGTTCCGCTGATACTTGCCGCGGCGATGAATATTCTCGGAGACAAGAATCCGATCTATTACTTTCTTGTTTTCAGCTATGGATTTCTCATTCCCAGCGATGCGCGATTTCAGCAAGCCATAGATAAAATGACTTGGGGCGTCCTGGCAATTGGTATATTCGCTGCAGTGATCCAGATAACAATAATTTACGATTTCCCGGAATGGAAGCCTACCTGGATTGCTCATGGTTTGCTCTATGAAATGGGACGCTGGACATTAACGCTGGCTGCGCTTGGGCTTGGGCATCGGTTTCTAAACCGCGGCAACAGCCTGTTGCTATATGCCAACGAAGCGGCAATGCCGTTTTATTTACTGCACATGACCTTCACAGTATTGGTCGGATTCTTCGTGATCAGAATTGATGCGCCGGTGATTGTCAAATATCCCTTGATCGTTCTAATCGCAACTGGCTCGACGTTATTGGCATACGAACTGGTGCGACGTTGGAAGATTACTCGTTGGTTAATTGGAATGAAGATTAAATAGATGGGGTACTGGGAATATAGGTTTCGGATTGTGGTGCCTAACCCAAGCTCCACCTGAGCGTCTACGGCGGACCGGGGACGGAGGACGGAAGATCGAAAAAAGGATCCGGCTGCGGGTGAGCTTTTACGTTAGGACGCCATTATTATCCTTAAAATGCGGTTTGGAGGTCATAAATCAGTATGGGAATTGATTTTATCAATATCAGCGGATACCTAAACATGGTTGCGGGAGTTGTGCTGCTAATCTATTGGTATTCGTTCGCCATCTTCCTCCCATACAGGGAGTTATCAACAACACTTTCGATCCTGGTCAAAAACCGCAATTGGACATGGATAAACACCCTGGGAATCCTTGGCGCTTTGAGTGGGCTCTTGGGGCAAGCAGGAATCTATGTTTATCAGATGGCGAATTCTAACCTGTATGCATCCATTGGCTTTTATATCGCAGTTACCGGAACGACTTTACTTATCGGAACGATGACATGGGAGACCGTATTATGGCCAATCCTGGTGGAACATGAAAGCTCATTACTTGATTTTCAAGGACCTATTTATTCAAGCAAGGCTTTTCTTCCATTTTTCATTGTTTCTGGACTGATATATAGCATCGGGTACATTCTGGTTGGGATCGGAATCGTACAAGCGAGCGTGCTTCCGCAAGTGGCTGGATATTTGATCGCTATCGGAGCACCGACATTTGGTTTAGGGTCGATGTTTGGAAAGTATCAGGTCTATCCACGATCGCTGGGTGTCACGCTGATGAGCGCAGGGTTGATTTGGTTGGCTTTCGGAATGCTGGGAAAAGTAAACTAGCCACGAAATGACAAGGCGTCATTGCGTGAATGATAGTCCCGGGAGATAAGAGGGATTATGTTACATATCAGCAAACTAATGAATGTGGGCCGAGTGGTATCTCTAGTGTTACTGCTGGTATCATCGATGGGGCCCTGGTTTGCCGACAGCCACCCAGCTACAGATGAGACCTGCTCTCCTCCTCTTGTCTGGTTGGGCAATGGTTACTGCGCATGCCTGATTACTTTCAGGGCATTTGTGGAAGATGTCGCTTCAGGCCAAAGTTCGTTATGGTTACTCGGTCTTCCGCCAGTGCTACCAATTCTCAGCACACTGCTTCTCCTCCTGATTGGAAATCGTCGGTGGCTGTTGTTCTGTCACCTGACAGCATGGGGATTTGCTGCTATTTACTCGCTCCTTTGGTTCTTCGGAATCTGGTACGCGCACCGGGGGGCACTGATTTTATGGGGCGCCGGGCTCTATGGCGTAGTGTCCGTCGCCATGTTGGCAGGGGAAATGCTGATAGCAAGACAACGATTTTCAATGGATCATCATTAATAATTCTGTAGACAAGTTCGCGCACACTCCAAAGCGCATAAGCAATTAAGCCACCCGACAGCTGGTATTGTTCGCTTCGCGAACGACCGGGAAAAAGAGACCGGGGACGGAAGACCGGTATAAAAAAGCCGACTGTGGGTGAGCTCATCCGTTAGGTATTATTCATAGTATTGACAACATAAGTTCTTTGATGTATAAAATAAGTCATACGGACCATATAATAGGTCATATGACTTATTTTATAGGTCGGAAAGGACGTTGTTTTAATGTTGCTCGAACCAATTGTTGGATCGTCTAATCGTGAACGAGTACTTATCTTTCTTCAGGCTCGAGACGAGGGATATGCGCGTGAAATTGCTCGGTTTTTTGAAACAGATCTCTTCCCAATTCAAGATCAATTAGAAAAACTTGAGGTGGGCGGTGTAATAGTAAGTAAAAAAGTTGGTAGAACAATTTTATATCGATTTAATCCCAGGTATGCCTTATTGAAAGAATTAAAATCATTGTTGAATAAGGCAATCTCCTTTTACCCAGAAGATCTGCAAGAGAGACTACTTATGAACAGACGGCGTCCACGTCGTCACGGCAAACCCGAATGAAATCAATCGATAAAATGAGTCAAGCTCAGCTAGCTGCATATGTGGATCAACATCTCAAAGATTCAGGTTTGTTTGTTGTTCTTTCAGGTGGTGCAGCTGTTGGGATTTATACCAATGGAGAATATGTATCAGGTGATATTGATTTCGTAAATGCCCATTTTGCTATTCGAGATAAAATCGAAAAAGCAATGAAAGAGTTAGGCTTTTCCCCGATTGGTCGTCATTTTCAACACCCTGCCACGGATCATACTATCGAATTTCCACCCGGACCACTTCAATTTGGCGGGGGAAAAGTAAAAGAAATTAATGAGATGGAATTTGATACGGGCACATTACGAATAATCTCTCCAACAGATTGCGTAAAAGATCGGCTTGCTCACTTTTATCATTGGGGTGACCGCCAATGTCTCAAACAAGCTATTCTAGTTGCCTCCAAACACAAGGTAAATCTTGTTGAACTTCAAGAATGGTCAAAACTGGAAGGCAAGTTGGATGAATTCGATAACATTAAACACAATCTTATTAAAAATACCTAACCCCCACCCGACCCGGTGCCTTCGGCACAGTAATAGAAGTTTAGTAATTAGTAAGTATCCTAACTTCCCGACGAATAACAGCAGCAGGCAATAATCAAATCAGCTTACTTTTTACAACTTGCTCTTTAGCAAACCGGGCGGGTGAGCTACTAAGTTGGGTGGCATAGAGTAGTTATAGGGATAATACAAAGGAAAGGTATGAAAAGAGAAAAAGTAATTGAAATCTGTAAAAGTGAAGTCCTTGAAAAATCGGCCAAGCTTTTTAAAACTCGGCAGGAGAATTTGAAAGTATTTGCAGAATATGAAGGTGCTGCAAACCTTGTCTACGAATATGGAATTAGCGGAAAGCCTTTCATTCTAAGATTGTCATTTACTCCCGATAGAACCGCAGATCAAATTCGAGCCGAATTAGATTTTGTGGAATACTTGGCGGATCATGATGTTCGAGTATCCAAACCAGTAACCTCTCGAAATGGGAATCAGGTTGAAATAATTCAAGTGAAAGGAATAGAATTTCGTATTACATCTTTTGTCAAAGGAAAAGGAATGCGAGTACCGGATAACGGGTATCGTTACCGAACAGATGCGCCAATTGAAGAATATTTTCAGAACTGGGGGCAAATATTGGGTCAAATGCACTATGTTACCAAAAGCTATCGCCCCTCCAACGACCAAGTTCGGCGACCAGAGTGGTTTGAATTGCACAAGAATAGATTCGCTATTTTGGGCCGATTACCGAAGCAGTTGCAAGTTGTTGGTCAACGAATTCAATCCACGCTAGAAGAACTCAGGTCTCTCCCAAAGGATAAAGATTCATTTGGGCTAATTCATGGAGATTTCAACGATGGTAATTTCACAGTTGACTACACTAATGGGGAAATAACTGTTTTTGATTTTGATAACTCATGTTATTTCTGGTTTGTGTATGAGTTGGCATCTGCTTGGGAAGGCGGGATAGGCAGAGTTATGTTTCGTAGTCTGGAAGACCGAAAATCCTTTATGGATCGTTACATGGATCAAGTAATGGCAGGATATAATCGCGAGAATTTGTTGCCTGATGAATGGTTAGCAAAATTACCCCTTTTTATCAAAATAATCCAAATCGAAGAATTCTTGCATTATGCGCAGTATCTTGATGATCCAAGTGAAGAAATTCAAGCCGGGTTAAATTACAAAATCAAGTGCATTGAAGAGGATATCCCATACATGGGTTTCTTTGATAGCATCTATTCGCCAGAGAGGCCATTTTCATTGCCGTAAGATTAAAATGCCACCCAACCCCACGTTAACCCTGACCCGGCTGTCGCTGCCCTCCCGCCTGCATGAGGTCCGGCCAAAATGCCTTGCTAGCCAGGTTAAGGGTCGTTTTCACCGGGCGGGCGAGCTCATCCGTTAGGACGTAAAATAATCCAATTCCGGAGAAAACATAAAACTTATGGACAAATTACACCTTGAAACACCCAGGTTGCACCTTCGCCTGATGGACTCATCAGATGTGGATGGTCTCTTGGAAATATTCGGGGACCCGATTGTTATGGCTTCCTTCAATTCTTCACCCTTCAGTAGCGAACAAATGGAGCAGTGGATCCGCGGGAATCTTGCACATCAAGGTACTTATGGGTATGGGCTTTTCGCAGTCATACACAAATTAAATGATCTCCTAATCGGGGATTGTGGTCTTGAACATATGGAAGTGGGTGGAGAGTTGGCAACCGAACTTGGCTATGATTTTCGAAGTGATTACTGGAATCAAGGATATGCGACTGAGGCCGCATTGGCCGTTCGTGATTACGCATTTAATAACCTCAAACTCCCATCCTTAATCTCGCTTATCCGGGTTGGAAACGAGGCGTCTAAGCGTGTTTCTGAGAAAATTGGAATGCAATTTTCTGATGAAATCAATATGAATGGAATTCAATACTGGAAGTATTCAATTAACAATAGATCGAATATTCGTGATTAGACGGTCCTATCCCGCGCTCCACCCGACCCTTCGTCTCCGCTCAGGGCAAGTGAGCTCAATCTGTTAGCCTGATTCCTACATTCTCAAATCCAATCTTATTGGTATAATCACAAGTAATACGTTTTTTATATCGATAGGAGTTTCGTATGGAACAAGCGACTATATCATCAAAATATCAAGTTGTCATTCCAAAGAAAGTTAGGGACAAGGCTGGAATCAAGCCTGGGCAGAAGGTCCAGGTCATTCCCTATATGGGAAGAATCGAATTGATTCCAGTCCGGAAAATTCAAGAAAGCAGGGGATTCTTGAAGGGAATTGACACCAAAATTGAACGAGAATCGGATCGGTTATGAACATAGTTGATTCATCCGGATGGCTGGAATACTTTGCCAATGGAACTAACGCCACCTTCTTCTCAGAGCCAATAGAGGATACGGATTCCCTGATTGTACCCACAATAAGTTTATATGAGGTTTTCAAACGGATCCTTCAACAGCTTGATGAAACCGAGGCATTAAATGCGATAGCATTTATGCAATCAGGGAAACTCATTGATTTATCGAGCCCGATTGCCTTACACGCAGCACGGATATCTGCTGACCTAAAAATTCCTATAGCAGACAGCATTATGCTAGCCACCGCCCGGGAATATGATGCAATACTTTGGACTCAAGACTCAGATTTTGATGGCCTGGAAAATGTCAACTATATAAAGGTTTGATAAAGTCCCAGGCTAACCCCGCTCCACCCGATAGCCGGTTTGGTTCGCTGCGCGAACGACCGGAGACGGGAGACGGAGGACCGGGAAGAACATCTGGCTGCAGGTGCCCTTTACCCGCAGGGTAGATGCATTGCGAAGCTCATCCGGTAGGCGCAGATAAAAGATCAACATAGATTAACAATTACTAAGTATTTGGAGATAACAATGCCAAAAAAAACATATCCATTTATTCAAGGTGGGGAAGAGCGATTAACCATTTCATGGAAATCATTTTGGAAGGACTTCACTGTTGAACTGGATGGATCAAAAATTGGAACAATACTTGGCCAAAAAGAGTTGTTCCAAGGCAAGACTTTTAATTTACCCGATGGATCTAACCTTGAGATAAAACTTGTGCGAACTTGGTCATCTACAACGTTACAAATATTACGAGATGGAGAACCTGTGCCAGGTTCAGGTTCAGATCCCGGAACAAAGCTAAAACAAACTTATGGCCTTTTATATTTTATTGGTGGCTTCAATTTAGTACTGGGAATTATTGCGGTACTGTTCCAAATCGAATTCTTGATTAATTTGGGCATGGGGACATACTCTGTGGTTGTGGGTAGTATATATCTCTTACTGGCCTATATTGTCCAAAGGAAATCTAAAATCGCATTGGGTATTGCTATAGGTTTATATGGATTAGAAACAATCTTGTCTTTGATTTCTGGCGTGACTTCTGGTGTAATCGTTCGGGTTTTCTTTATCGTATTCATGTGGCCTGGATTTAAAGCAATCAGCGAACTCCAAGAAAAGAACGAACAAACCGCACCTAACCCCCGCTCCACCTGACAACCAGGGAAGGACCGGGGACCGAGGACGGAAGACCGGGAAAACCATCTGGCTGCAGGTGCCCTTTTACCCGCAGGGGAGATGCTACACGAAGCTCAACCGATAGGCAAATAATTAATGTATATAAAAAAAGGATTGACCTTACTGTTTTTACTCCTTTTCATAAGCTCTTGTAGTTTTCACAAAAGCAGATTAGAAATTTTTAATAATGAATATTCAGGTCCATATCAATATTCTGAAGTTCTAACCGCTTATCCAGAGTTATACATAAACGCATCTGATCATATTGATCGGAAAAACTATAAAAAAGCTGAATCAATCTATAGAGAGATAATTTCTATGGAGGCAAACATAGTCGATGGTTATGTTGGATTAGCTACTAGTCTAAGCTTGCAAAATCGTGAAGTAGAAGCAGTTGAGGTATATAAAGATGCCCTAAAGATTGCATCGGAATCTGTCGAAGCGTACATAGGCCTTGGATCAGCTTTTTATGCTCTTGAAATGTACGAAGATTCTTTACAAAGTTACACATCTGCATTGAGCATAGACGATAATAATCCACATGGTCACTGGGGAAAAGCACTTGCATTGGTCAAGACAAAGCGATATGAAGAAGCTATTGAACACCTAAACATAGTTTTAGATCTTGTTCCCAACTCACCCTTGGCGGAGCAAGCTGAACGATTATTACAAGAAACCTTAAAGAAGATTGATTAGATATGGAATTATCATAATTGCCTAACCCCGCTCCACCCGGCAGCCGGTTTGGTTCTCTGCGCGAACGACCGGAGATGGGAGACGGAGGACAGGAATAAACAAAGCCCGGCTGCGGGTGCCCTTTACCCGCAGGGTAGATGTATCGCGACCCCTCGCTTTCTCAGGGCAAACGAGCTTTTCCGTTAGGTTGCTACATCAAATTTAGGTATTCACCTTATGGACAATAAAACAGTTCGTCCCAATGGCATAGAAATCAGACCGATCACCGAGACAGATATAACCGGATTCCGGGATTGTCTGGATTCCGTAGCGAAAGAACGGAAGTTCATTGCTCAACTGAAAGCCCCTCCTGTTGAAAGAGTTGCTAATTTTGTAAAGGAAGCGTTGCGTCGTAAGGATGTGCGTATTGTGGCTGTCGATGCTTCGAGAGTGATCGGCTGGTGTGACATCACACCTCACCAATGGGAAGGATTGGATCATGTTGGAGAATTGGGGATGGGGGTATTAAAGGACTATCGACAAAAGGGGATTGGTGGCTATCTTCTCGATTCAGCGCTAGACGCAGCTAGGGAAACCGGGTTGGAAAAAGTAGAGCTGGATGTATTTGCTTCAAACACAGCTGCAATTGAGATGTATAAAAAGGCGGGGTTCACCTTAGAAGGCAGAAAGCTCAAAGCACGCAAACTTGATGGCAAATTCGATGATATCATCCAAATGGGTATATTCCTCAAATCACAGGTATAAAGTTGATAGATGAACGGCCTCACCCCCACTCCACCTGACAGCCTGGGAAGGACCGGGGACCGAGGACGGATGACCGTGAAAAGCATCTGGCGCTAGCTGAGCTCATCCATTAGCCAAACAATTGCAAATCTCAACAAGCTATGAAAACCATATCATTCAATTTCAGACAATACATACTCCTGATCTGTCCTCCAGTATTATTAATCTCAACATTTTCTTTCTTCCGTTATCTCGCTACGAATCTAGAACGAGAAAAGGCTTACCTATATGGTTTTTTATTTTACTGGGTTGTATGGTGTCTCTTTATACCTCTGGCCACTGTAGGGCTTGATGGATTGCGAGAAATGTTTAGGGAACCTGATCCAAGATTTGGCAAGCCTCGTTGGCTTGGAATATTCCTGCTATTAGGTCCCCCTCTCTTGCTCTACCTAACCCAATTTTCCACAAGCATTATAGGAACCTCGACTATTTTTATTTTAATTTCTCTGATCTACGCAATATCTAACGGAACTTTTGAAGAAATCCTTTGGCGCGGAACATTTGTTGTAGCTTTTAAAGGTCATTTATTCTGGGGATATCTCTATCCTTCAATTTGGTTTGGTCTATGGCATTTATCTCCCCAAATTGTAGAATCAGGAATCGTAACAGCTGATTCCTTGAAATTTGCCCTGCTATCCATCCTCCTGGGACTTGTTTGGGGCTGGGTGGCAAGAACCAGCGGATCAATCAGGTGGACTGTTCTCGCCCATATTCTGTTAAATTTCGCATCACCTGCGGGTGGCTGGTTTATTAATCCTTTTCATTAAGTGGAGCCAGGCTACCCCCCACTTCACCTGACTGCCGGTTATGACTGGCGCCTTAGTTTTTACTTCCCTTTATTGATTTCAGTTCTATAATGGATAACAGGAAACACTCACCATCAGTTGAGCGGATCCGCTAGGCGTCAGACCATTTCAACCTAAAAATGGAATTGACTCGGTCGATTATATTGACAGTATTACTCACAATGACAGTTCCCGTGACTATGGCGGCACTGCTCTATACACGCTGGGAGTATCGCAAGCGCGGCAAGTTGACCCTCATAGGATTGACTCTACTTTCCGCAATGTTATTCGTGCCCAATCTTATTCTTTATTACGCCACTAATTTAAGTATGCCGGTTACGTTACTGGACTTTGTCGGTTTACTTATCGGTGGTGTTGGGATCGCATTGTGCCTGATCAGTATTAGGGCATTCCGTTCGGCGCGGAGGGTTCTATGTATTGACGCGGACAATCTGACTAAAGCCGGACCATACCGGTGGAGTCGAAATCCGCAGTATGTGGGTTGGTTCTTATTCTTGCTGGGGTATGCTCTCAATGACTGGTCGCTGTGGTGTCTGGCAGCTTTGGTCTCGATTGTGATCAGCTTGCACTTGTTGGTTCTACTGGAGGAAGAACATTTACTTCGCACCTTTGGCGACCAGTACATCGAGTTTTGCCGATTAGTTCCGCGTTATGTAGGTCCAGAGCGATTTGGCGCTAATCTTAACGAGCCTACCTGATAGTATACTTGCTTCTGTCCAAGGACAGACATGTGCCACATCAGGGCTTGCCGCCTACCCCCCGCTCCAGCAAACTCCCTAGAAGAACCGGAGACCGATGACAATAGACCGGGAAAAACATCTGGCTGCGGGTGCCATTCGCTGTGCTCAGGATGCTTCGGGAACGTTCGTTTCTTCAGAGCAAACGAGTTCATCCGCTAGGCAGTGGTAAAAATAATTATTGTACAAACCTTGATATCCTGTTTCTCATAAAATTAGTGTTCTTTACATGGAGGAACAATGCGTGAAGGAAAATGCCCCAAATGTGGTTCAACCGAAGTCTACCGCGGACTCCAACAAGCATTCGCCTCAGGAGGTTATCTAGCAGCAACTCAAGATTACGCGCCAACCAGATATTTTCTTGAGCCATATGTTTGTACAGAATGCGGTTATGTTGAATTTCACCTTGACAGAGAGAGTTTGAACAATATATCCGTACTAATTCAAGACAAGGAGTTATGGCGAAAACCCTCATGATTCCTAAATAACTGATTTTACGGTTTATTTGTAAATTCGGATGTTTGTTGTTCCCTCTGGTAATTGCTTATTTATGAAAAAGTATCCGAGTGTCTTGAGTTTCACATTCGGATACATTTCACACGAGCCCTGATTTCCATCAGAGTCTTTAAGAGCTTTCAAATCGAAGATGACATACATACTTCTGTGCTATCTTCGATCAGAACGGTTTATTGATAACCTCTTTTTAATTGCCAAAGAAGTTGCCATTGATTTTCAAGTAAACGGCTTTACAACCATTTCTACGCGATTATTAGAGTATTGCGGAAGAAATTCAACAATGGTTGGTCGACCAGAATTTGAGAACCGTTTCAAGCAAAGGAAATTGGCAATTTACAGAGGTCGTCATCCACAATGGCGGTATTGATTATATTTGTATCACTACCCCCCGCTCCGCCTGAACGCCTGCGGAGGAACGGACACCGAAGTATAATTTGTGCATAATTACCGGAGACTAAACAATGAATTTTGGAATCACAAAAACAATTCCAGCCAATGCTGGTCAAGAGACTGTCGACAGTTTGTACGACGGATCGCTCTCGGAATATGAATTTCACTTGGCAGGTTCACCTTCAAAGCTTAAGGTCGGCCACTATGTGTATACAATTTTTGGAGACCAGATGATAGGTCGGCTGCGTATCAAAGCACTGCTGCCTGGCGCCGTCAACCCCAAGTCGGGCAAACCGCGCACATTGATCATGGTCGACGCGCCGGGTGAACGATTGGATATACCAGTTTCCAAGAAAGGACATCGAGGCACCCGCTATACCGAAGGCGATGATTGGCCAATCTAGTTTTCCTGTAAATGCTGCCTGAAAATCAAGTGCTGAGAAGTAATCCACTGAACAGGCTGGTGCCCTGCGTTCTCTTCAGGGCAAACGAGCTCATCCGTTAGGCATTAACATGGCTGGAGCAACAATAAGGTGAGGTGTAATGAATAAAGCTGAAGCTAAAGAAATCCTGGCTCAGGAGCTCATTCATCTTCAAGCAAAGAGCTTTGAAGATTTACAGAAGTTAATTAATTCTCCGGATGTTATCAAGCTAGTTGGTGCAAGTGGTGTTTCCTATCAGATTGAGCTCGAAGCGTTTTGGGATAATCCTCGAGAAAGCAATGGTGCGCTGAGGATTATTGCCTCAATAGATGATGGAGGATTTTTATCTGCCCTCTTGCCGCTCTCCGCTGATTTCATTATGGACTCTGATGGCAAGGTTAAAGGAACTTGATTTAGCGGCTACATTAATTCCAAGGATTAGCTGCCTATGCCCCGCTGCACCTGACAGCATGGAAGGACCGTGGACCGAGGACGGAAGACCGGGAAAAACATCTAGCTGCGGGTGCCCTTTTACCCGCATGGTACATGATACGCAACCCGACGTGACCTGAGGGCAAACGAGCTCATCCGTCAGGTGGACGGCAGGCAAAGGTGTTTGTAAAAAACCATCCCAAGCAGTTCCTTCCGGCTTTTTGATGACAAAAATCACCTTCCCGGTCTTGGGCTGGCGGTGATGCTATAATAAAAACTGTCATCCCACTACTCGAATTTCTGTTTCAGGAGGATTTCAAATGTCTGGTATCGGCCAAGGATTCACCCTAAGTGATGAACATAAAATGATCCAAAAAGCTGCCCGGGATTTCGCAGAAAAGGAGATCAAACCCATTGCTGCCGAATTTGATGAAAGCGGGGAATTCCCGGCAGAAACGATCCGGAAAATGGGCCAGATGGGCTTTATGGGCATTGAGATCCCTGAAGAATACGGAGGTGCCGGCCTTGACACCCTGGCTTATGTTTTAGCCCTGGAAGAGATCTGTAAAGCCGATGCCTCCCATGGAACGATCATGTCGGTCAACAACTCCCTCTTCAATTACGGTCTGCTGATCTTCGGGTCCGATTATCTCAAGCAAACCTACCTCACACCAGTGGCTTCGGGGGATAAGATCGGTGCCTATTCACTCACTGAACCCATGTCGGGTTCGGATGCCAGCGAAATGCGCAGCCGGGCCGTCCTGGATGGGGATGAATATATCCTCAACGGCAGGAAATCCTGGGTCTCAGGAGGACCGGTAGCGGATTTCGTGATTGTTTTTATGATGACTGACCCTGACCAGAAGCACAAAGGTATCACCGCCTTTGTGATCGACACCGACCTGCCTGGATTTAAAGGCGACAAAAAAGAACCCAAAATGGGTATTCGGGCTTCGGCAACCAGCGAATTGGTATTTGAAGATTACCGCTGTCCGGCAAAAAACCGGATCGGTGAAGAAGGGGAAGGATTTAAGATCGCCATGACCGTGTTAGATGCCGGCAGGATCGGAGTCGCCTCCCAGGCTCTGGGAATCGCCGAAGCTTCCTACGAAGCCAGTCTGGCATACTCCCGGGAGCGGGAAGCCTTTGGCCAAAAGATCGGCCAGTTCCAGGGTGTAGCCTTCCAGCTGGCCGACATGAAAACCCGCATCGAAGCTTCCCGCCTGCTCATCTACCAGGCAGCCTTCGCCAAAGAACGTTATAAAACGACCGGAGACCGCTTCACCCTGGAAGCCTCCATGGCTAAGTTATTTGCCTCGGAGACCGCCACCTTTTGCGCCAATGCAGCCGTCCAGATCCACGGCGGGATGGGATACAGCAAAGAGCTGCCCATCGAGCGCTATTACAGAGACGCAAAGATCACTGAGATCTATGAAGGCACCAGTGAGATCCAGCGAGTGGTGATATCCCGGATGGAAACGGGCTTGCGCTGAGCCACCTCGATTTGAAAAAAATATTACCGGTAATTAGATCCATGCCTGAGAGAAACCTTCCGTTTGTTTATCCCTGGGAGCACAAACGGCCGGGGATGATCAGCTTGATAAGTGTGCTGGTCTTCTTGGGCTGCCTCTTTCATCTGCTTCAATTTATCCAGGTGCTCTTGCAGTGGGATATCCTCTCATCTCTGGGTTTGACATTATCCCCGATATATATCCTGCTGGATGGATTGATCTGGAGCCTATTGGCGGGTTTTCTCTCCTGGAGTTTCTGGACCGGGAAACCCTGGTCCCCAGTTTTGGGAAAGATCATCGGCCTGGTATACCTGGCCGGCTTCTGGATCGAATCCATCTGGATTGCTGAGCCTGCCGGCCTGTCCACTCGCTGGCCGCTGAACCTGTTTCTCAGCCTGCTCTGTATTGGCGGATTCTGGCTGATCCTGAGCCGGCACAGCAGCCAAGCCTATTTCAGTAGAAATCCTGTTAAAATATCATGACGGGGTACAACTATGACAGAACACAAAACCACTCCAAAGATCCAGGACCTTCGGGACAAAAAGGTCCTCAGCCAACAGGGCGGTGGTCCAGAGAGGATCAAAAAACAGCACGCCAAAGGCCGCCTGACGGCCAGGGAGAGACTGGACCTGCTGCTGGATAAAGGCTCTTTCAGGGAGGTAGATGCATTTGTAGAGCATCGCAGCTACGGATTTTGGCACTGAAGAGAATCAAGTCCTGGGCGATTCAGTAGTCACCGGCTGGGGCACTGTTAATAATCGGCTGGTATATGTTTTCTCCCAGGATTTTACAGTTTTTGGCGGAAGCCTGGGGGAGGTTCACGCAGAGAAAGTGGTCAAGATCATGGATATGGCGCTGAAGAATGGGGCGCCCGTGATTGGATTGAACGATTCAGGGGGAGCTCGCATCCAGGAAGGGGTGGTCTCCCTGGGGGGGTATGCAGATATTTTTCTCCGGAATACCCTTGCCTCCGGAGTTATACCCCAGATCAGTGTGATCATGGGGCCCTGCGCAGGGGGTGCAGTCTATTCTCCGGCGATCACTGATTTTATTTTTATGGTCAGGGGCTCTTCCTTCATGTTTATCACTGGTCCTGAGGTCGTCAAAACGGTCACCCATGAGGAAGTCTCCTTTGAAGACCTGGGTGGAGCCGACGTACATGCTGAAAAATCAGGTGTCTGCCATATTGCCGCGGACACAGAGGCCAATGCCCTTTTCCTGGTCAGACAGCTGCTTTCCTACCTTCCGCAGAACAACCTGGATGACCCACCCTTTAAGGCCAGCGACGACAGTCCGCTCCGCAAAGAGGCCGCGCTTGATACCATCATTCCCGACGATCCATCAAAGCCCTATAACATCAAGGATGTGATTTGTCTGCTAGTCGATGAGGCCGAGTTCTATGAGATCCAGGAGGGATTTGCCCGCAATATCGTGGTCGGTTTTGCTCGCCTGGGTGGGCACAGCATCGGCATTGTCGCCAACCAGCCCGCTTACCTGGCCGGTGTGCTGGATATTGATTCCTCTGAGAAAGCCGGCCGCTTCGTGCGTTTCTGCGATTCCTTCAACATCCCCTTGCTGACCTTTGTGGATGTGCCCGGGTTCCTGCCGGGAGTGGACCAGGAACACAGCGGCATCATCCGCTCCGGGGCGAAACTGCTCTATGCTTTTTCGGAGGCTACTGTACCCAAAATCACCCTGATCACCCGCAAAGCCTATGGGGGAGCTTATGACGTGATGAGCAGCAAACATATCCGGGGCGATGTCAATCTGGCCTGGCCCAGCGCGGAGATCGCCGTGATGGGTCCGGAAGGGGCTGTGAATATCATTTTCCGGAAAGAGATAGCCGAAGCCAAGGATCCTGATAAAAAACGGGCCGAACTGGTCCAGGATTATCGCCAAAAATTCGCCAATCCCTATATCGCAGCCTCCCGGGGATATATTGATGATGTGATCGAACCCAGCACAACCCGGGCTCGTCTGATCAATGCCCTGGAAATGTTAAGCAACAAAAGGGATAAGAATCCCGGCAAAAAACACGGCAATATTCCCTTATGATACTGGCTGGATATTTACACTATGTTTAACAAGATCCTGATCGCCAACCGGGGAGAGATCGCAGTCCGGGTCATGCGCAGCTGCCGCGAAATGGGTATAAAAACTGTGGCAGTCTATTCTGACGCTGATCGCCACGGCCTCCACGTGCGCTACGCAGATGAGGCCTATCACCTGGGTCCTCCCAAAGCCAACGAATCCTATTTGCTGGCTGACAAAATCATTCAGATCGCGGTAGATTGCGGAGCGGATGCAATCCATCCAGGATATGGGTTCCTGGCGGAGAGGGCCGATTTTTCGCAGGCCTGCCTGGATAGCGGAATCGCATTTATCGGTCCAAGACCATCTGCTATCTCAGCCATGGGTGATAAACAGGTCGCCAGGGAAACCGTCAAAAAAGCCGGCGTCCCAGTTGTGCCAGGAACTGAAGGCCAGGGTAATCTGTCTGATCAAGCTCTGCTCGAAATCGCCCCGGAGATCGGCTTTCCGCTTCTGATCAAACCCAGCGCAGGGGGCGGGGGAAAAGGTATGCGGGAAGTCCACCAGATCGACGATATGGCTGGTTTGCTGGCTGCTTCCCGCCGGGAAGCGGAATCCTCTTTCGGTGATGGAAATATCTATCTCGAAAAATTGATCCGGGGGGCTCGTCATATAGAAATCCAGATCCTGGCTGACCAGCATGGCAGCGTGATCCACCTTGGCGAGCGGGAATGCTCCATCCAGCGCCGACACCAAAAACTGCTCGAAGAAGCCCCCTCACCCCTGATTGGCGACAATCAGGTACTGCGGGAACAAATGGGCCAGGTCGCGGTCCAAGCTGCCAGGGCAGTCGACTATCTCAATGCTGGCACAATTGAATTCCTGGTTGATAGGAATCTGAACTATTATTTCCTGGAGATGAATACCCGGCTCCAGGTGGAACACCCTGTCACAGAAGCGGTGACCGGGATCGACATCGTCAAGGAACAGATCCGGATCGCGGCTGGAATGCCCCTCCAATTTAAACAGGAGGATATTCAACTGAAGGGCTGGGCCATGGAATGCCGGATCAATGCTGAAGATCCCTTCCAGGATTTCATGCCATCCACAGGAGTGATCACCCAATCCCTGCTTCCAGCCGGCCCAGGGATCAGGGTAGACACAGGGGTCTACTCCGGCTATGAAATCTCAGCTTACTATGACGCCCTGATCTCCAAGTTGATTGTGCATGAAGCAAATCGAACGGATACCATCGCCCGGATGTCCAGAGCCCTGGATGAATATCGTGTGATCGGGATCCGGACCAATATCCCTTTCCACCAGGCTTTGCTGAAGAACAAGGATTTTTTGGCCGGGAATTTTGACACTCAATTTGTTCAGGATGGCAGTTTGCTGATGGGTGCAGACGATGATGACCAATCCACCCTGGAAATTGCCGCTCTGGCGGCTGTGCTGGCGACCCATAAACGATCCCAGCAATCCGCTGTGGCAATCCAGGGTGGGATGAGAAATGCCAGCAATTGGAAACGTGCCAGTCGATGGGAGCAAAACAAAGACTAATATGGGCAGCGAAACCTATTTTGCAAACATTGCGGGGCGTGATTTCCAGATCGAGATCCTATCCGAGACGGAAGTGATGGTCAATGGCACCCTGCGAAAGATCGACTACCATACCCTCAAGGGCGGCTCCTCCTGCTCGTTGCTGGTGGATGGTAAATCCTTCGAACCCAATACCTTCCAGGAGAATGGGGGCTGGGAGATCCTGCTTAGCGGAAGGAAGTATAGTGTCCAGGTGGAAGACGAACGTGAGCGCCAGCTGCGGTTAGCTGGCGGAGAATCTTCTCCCCAACAAGGACGGTATGTGCTTTATTCACCCATGCCGGGTTTGGTGATCGATATCCCCGTCAAGGAAGGAGACCTGGTTCAGGAAGGAGATGTATTGGTGATCCTGGAATCCATGAAAATGCAGAACGAACTCCTGGCTCCGCGGGCTGGCAAGGTTAGCAGGATCCAGACGGCCCTGAATGCCAACGTCGAAAGGAAGCAGGCCCTGTTGACGCTGGAATAACCAACCCCGAAAAATTAACGATCTCCCGGACTCAGCGGGCCAGCAGGCCTGTCTCCAGTCAATAATCATATCGTTTTCATTTGTCATCCTCGTAAGACCTTCCAGGTCTTTAATAAAATTCGCCTCTCGTCCACTAAGGGACAAGAGCTGAAGATACTCGCGGTGCCACCCAAATTAGCCTGGCCGGGGTAAACCAAAAAACCCGTCAGTGATGCGACGGGAATCCATTTCTGGTAGCCCTCTTGGCCAGTCTCACTTTATCAGATACGGCCCGTCTTGGTACGGGATGATATCTTTTACCTTGATAACGGTGGCGTTCCGGCTCAGGCTAATGGGATCTACTCTGTTCGCCCTGCGACTCCGAGGTCCATTCAATCTCATCGGACGGGTGAGACTTTCAGCAGCGCTCACTCTCTGGGCCGTCACTTCCGAGGTTTACTATTCCTCATCACAGTCTTGGTAATCATATTAAGATTTTGACAGGTTCTTTATACCCGCGGTGATTGGCTTTGTCAAGTTTCCAAACAATAACCTATATCGACCTGAAATGATCAATCCAAATTATGATAATCAATTAGTTTCTCGATCACAGCCAGATAATGTGTTTTTCGGGATTGCCGGGAAACCTCATCGGGCAGATGCTCTTCATGAAACGACAGCACACTGCGATCTTCTTTGGCAGAGATCCGGACCTGGATAGTGGAACCCCTTTCCCCATCACCACCGGGAGGTTTCCTGGTGATCCGCCAATGAGATCCGGGTTGAAACACTTTGACTTCCCCGCTGGTACCATCATCCAGCAGATATGTGGATCCCCCCTTGAATTCAAAGGGTTTTCCCGGACCCAGCCAGATCCGTATCCCTTCCGGTGACAGGATCGCCCGCCACAGATCCCCGGCTGGTATTGGCAGGGTGCGGCGAAGGCCGATCTGCCAACCGGAGTTTTTGGTGAGGCCTGGTGGGGAAGCAGTTCTATTACTCATGTTCAAACCTGTTCTGCGGGCTCAAATCTCTTCAAATAGACGAATTGCTTTTTTATTTCTTGATATCCCTGTCCCAGATAAAACTCCCGGGTTTTTTCACGGAGAGCATTGCTCCTGACCCGCATTTCCAAAGCGCCCCACTTCAAGGCCCAGCTTTCAGCTCCTTCAAGCAAGCGGCGTCCAATACCCAAATTCCTGTCTCTGTCATCAACGATTAATCCACCCAGTTCTGCAAACAGATCGATAAACAATCTCCTGGTGATAAATACGTGGATAAATCCAACCAGGCCCGAAGACCCACGCTCCGCAACAAGAACTTCATGGTCAGGAGCTGCCAGGAGGTCACCCAGGTTGACAGTGATCAGTTTTCCCGGGGCTGGGTATCCTAGCTGGGCAGAAAGCCTGGCCAATTCTGGCGCATCGGTAACCCTGGCAGGTCGAATCTTGAGAATCATAGTCTGTCGCGGATATCCTGTTCTGATCATCAGGCTGATTGTGGACCTCGTCCAGTTGGCCCAACTATTGGCCCGTCAAAAGCCTGAGCAGCTGTCGGCAGGTTAGTATCGGACCCCTAATAACCTGCCGTTCCTGGGTGCCGGGGACGCCAGTCCCTTTTTGGATCAGCCTATCCAACCCCTCCAGTGAGGCTTGCTCCAGCTATCTTGCTGCTGGGGGACCGCGGGCGATCAAGCGGTAATTTCCCCAACCGCATTTCCATACTCCTTAAATAGGGGCCAATCAACTGATCTCCGTGGGTCGGCCAGGTCATCCATCAGGGGGTTCCGGACCACGGGCGGTTCAGGACGGCAGGTCCTCGGTCCAGAACACATAACTGGAACCAAGCAGGGAAATAGTCAGGGCAATATCCAGCGCCGCGACTGTCAGCATAAAAAAGTACCGTCCCTCAGAAAAATGGTCCAGCAAAACTCCGGTGCTGATCATCGCTGCCAGGGCCAGGAAAAAACCCGGCCTGAAGAACTGCCAGAGACGCGGGTCAGTCAGAAGGCCGATCCGGAGAATATTTTTTTGACAGCTGCGGCGGAAGATCGTCGCAGCCTGGAGGATACCCAGGCCAAGGCCCAGCGGGATGAAAATCCAGGGCCAACTCAAACCCGGCCGGAGCCGGGAGGCCTCGCTGAAGAGCTCAACCCCGCTCTTGAACAAGACCAGGCCGCCGATATACCAAACCACTGCTGATAAATAGACCAACAACCGCCTGGAAGTTCTCATACTTGACAATCCTGCCCGAATCTTTCAGCGATAATATTCATACCCCAATGATATCCGAAAATCAAGATCCTGGTTCTGGAGTCCATGTGGCTCAACTCGAGGATAGCTATAACACGATCAATAATGATCTTTCAGCTCCTGGAGCAAATAACCTATATAAGATTCAAGCAGTTCCAATTCGCTCTGGATCTGATCAGGGTGGATACCAGGGGGTCCATAGGTGGTAAACAGAACCTGATCGGTATCGATTCCCACCCGGGTGCGTTGATCAGGACCATAAATCACCGATGATAAAATACCTTCCCGATCGCTGATGAACAGATCCCCTTCTTTGAGCTGCTGCCGGGAGCCATCCAGGCGCTGGTAGATTTCCATTCCAGATGCGATCTCCGCGCTGAGGGGGGGCTTTATACTGCTGAGATCATGAGCTGCAGTGAGCAAGCCGGTTTTCAGTTCTGCCATAAACATGCAGGTCACCAGAGCCGATGGCGAATTGATGGGCTTATTCTTAAATATGACCGATTCCAGCTGAAGCTGGACATGATAGGTCTTTTTAAATGGTCGGTAAAAAGCATCATAGGCCGCCCAGGTCGGGTCATCCCGGAGAGAAGTTCTGGTCTCAGAGAAATATTTTCTTCTCAAATGATTTTCGAGCTCAGATCTAGCAGATTCCAGGGCGGGATGAGAGGGCAGATTGGTCACATTTGTTACAGCCAGTACCCCCACAAAAGCGTCAGGGAGATGAGTGGTCCAGTTAAGTGTTTTCTCGATCATCACACCTTCTCCACCTTTTGATCCTGAATCTCAGATCCAATCTGTGTTTGCAATTGTCCTCTCGCCGCCGGCGTCACCTGTGTTCAGAGTGCCTGCCGGCTCGACCATCAAAATCAGGCATTCCTGATCTGCTGCGGGTTTATGATCCACTCCGCGGGGGATGACACATAATTCTCCGCTTTCGAGGTGAAGGTTTTTATCCCGCAAATGGATGGTCAACACACCATCCACAACCAGGAAAACCTCATCTGTCTCGGGGTGGCTGTGCCAGACAAATTCACCCTGGATCTTCGCTATCTTTCAGGTGATAGTCATTCAACTGGGCAATGATCTTTGGGTCCCAGTGGTCTTTGATCCTTTTGAATTTCTCAGTAAGATTTACCACATCTATCGTCATCTACATATCCTCAGGAGATTTGTTTACCAGAATTGTACCCTTGCGTGCTTGATTAATCAGAATTAGCTTTTTCAGGAGAGATTTTATGAAACGCCTGGTATTTCTAATCGCTCTTAGTATATTTCTAACAGCTTGCACTTCCCGGCCCGGTTCCGGCATTCTGGCCAACCCACCGGTTCTGCCCAATAAAGGAGCTGCCCCTGAGCTGAAAAACGAGGTCTGGATCAATGCCGATCAACCCCTCAAGTTGGCTGAATTGAAGGGCAAAGTTGTGTTAATAGACATGTGGACCTACGGTTGAATTAACTGCAGGAACGTGGTTCCCTCGTTGAGGGAATGGCACAGCACCTACCAGGACCAGGGGTTGGTCGTGATTGGAAATCATTATCCCGAGTTTTCTCACGAAAAAGATCTGGACAACCTCAAAGCAGCTGTTGATGACCTGCTAATCGAATACCCTGTCGTTCAGGACAATCAGGGAATCACCTGGCGAGACTATCATACCCGCTATTGGCCGACCCTGTTCCTGATCGATAAACAGGGGATTATCCGCTACTCCCATATCGGAGAGGGTGCCTACCAGGAAACCGAGGCAGCCATCCAGGCTTTACTGGCAGAACCATATCCCTGAGTCGGGTTAGATCTAGGGTTTGTGCCGGATCTTCTTTGTGAGGCACTCTCCAGCCAATCCATTTTTGGTGCAGATCTTGATATTTGTGGTGATATCGTGCCCAGATGGATTGTTGTCAAAGATCTGAAGAAGATAATAACTTTCACCGGGTGTCAGGTCTACCTGTTGATTAATCTGAGCACAGCCAGAGTATTCATAAAACTGATCTTGCTCGGTACTAAGCGGATTAGATCCCCCCGTATGATCGGTTGCCGATGTTTTCCAGGATTCCAAAGTAAATGCCCCAATATTATCGATCCTGTACATCGTCGCCCAATTCCCACCACAGGGACCTATCAAGGATATAAAGGTTGCCTTATAGTCAAATCCCGGAGTTGGTGTAGGCACCTGAGTGTAAACCGGCAGGGATTGATATGGGCCTGACGGGGTAGCATACTTTCCCCACAACCAGCAAAAAGAGTTCGGTTGGTCCGGCCGCCTGATATACCAATATTCCCCTGAAGTATCTACTCCCACTGCTTCCGCTTCGTCACCGGTTGTTAAAGATGTCAACCAGGCAAATTCAGTTCCCTGACCTTCCCGGCAGTTGGTATTGGCTGAGGAATAGATCATGGCCACCTGGGGTGTTGGGGTATGTGTCACCGTGGGAGTGAGGGTGGGTGTATCAGTAATACCTGGCGTGTCGGTGACCGGAGGATCAGCTTCCTGATCAGTTGGGTCGCTGCCATTTTGAATCTGACCCCCGTCCAGCGCCAGCATGGTTTCAACCACGCTGGTTTCCACAAATCCAGGATCCTGCTCCTGGTTATTTTTCGAAGCCAGGCTGGGAACGTTGCAGGCCAAACCCGCAAACAGAAGAAGGGCAACAATTCCTGCGATCCGGGCGGGGTTTTTCCACCTCGGGTTTTTTTGGGGGTCGCTGTGCATGTTTACTCCTAGGTCACTAATCCAATAAAAGGTTTTCAGATCTAGAGGTCACCCAGAGCAGCTTCTATCTGGTCAAATAACTTCTCGGGCAGGATTGCATAAGCCAATCCCAGTCCATAAATAAAACTCTGCAGGGCATCCTTGCTGTCGGTCCTTAATATCGGTTCATCCCCGCTGACCACCACAAAAGAATCTCCTGCCTGGCTCACTGTGATGCCCCAGTCCAGCCGGTTTGCCAAATCGATGCCGCCCTCAAGATTTCCCTTAGGAAAATACCTTTCCAACATCAGCAAGTCATTCATAGAAAAACCTCCTGATCGGTTGTTTTGGATTTCCTCCTGGTTTCAAGACAAGGGTGATAGTATTTATTTTATTGTACACTAAGACCAGAAATCTTTTTCATCCTTTGGGGTGCTAAGGTTTTTGTTACTAATACCTTCCGATCGGGAAGGTTTTTCCAGGACATATTCCAGGAATTGGATGTCCTGGCGCTCGATTTTCCTCTCAAAATGCATACCTATAGCTTCCGCGAGTTTTATGGATGGCAAATTTCCGGTATGGATCACTGCTGATAAGCGGGGGATTCCAAGTGTTTCAAACCCATACTGAATAGCTGCCCGGGCTCCTTCAGAACCATATCCCTTTCGCCAGGCAGATTTTTTTAACATCCAGACCAGCTCCACATCATCGAACCATTCCAGGTATTGCAAACCAATCCGGCCAATTAATTCACCGGTCTGGTTCTCTTCAACAGCCCAGATCCCAAATTCTCTCAAATGCCAATGCCCTAACATCAGGCAGAGCCAATTCCAGGCCTGGGCTCGGGATACAGGGTCGCCATTATAAGTGGCATATTGAATGACTGCTGGATCTGCAACGATCTCAACAAATGGATCCAGGTCCCGGCTGAAGAAAGGTCTCAGGGTCAAGCGATCCGTCCGGATTGTGGGGATAAAAAATGGTTCTGTCATACCAGGTCAGGATCCTGGGATCTTTTGGATTGGTTGGCGCAGGATGGTTTTTAACTTTTCAGGCTCCACCTTGCGGGGGTCGCTGAGGTAGATCTCATGATGTTTGCCGTTGAAGTCATAACCATTTTCCGGCATCCATTGTTTGTGAAGTCTTTGAAGGACAGGACCTTCGGCATCATATGAACCCCTGGTGAAGGATCTGGGCCGACAATCCCTCCAGGTAGGGTTCCAGGCGCAGTTTAGGGAGCGCTGGGAGATGTTTTTTCTCAGCCACCTCCTCGCGAGCTTGCTGGTATAGATCCAGGCTGATCCACTCTGGAACCATGATCATCATAGTCCAATCCCACAGGCTTTTATCCCTGCTGGAGGTGAATGCCTCCATGTCTTCCGCCCACCAGAGTCCTTCCAGGGGCGGCACAACGTAATCCCGGGCCTGCTTTTTGCTGTAGAACTTGAGCTTGTATGCTACTGCGTACAGGGCCTCGATGGCAGCAGTATATTCGGGGGTGGTGTTTGGATCCCCCTTTCCATCCAGCATCAAAAACTGGAGGTCAGGGACCTCAACAATTTGAAAATCCCTTTGATGGGGTTGATATAGATATTTCCATTCTTTTTTAAAATCGATCTTGGTCATCCAAAACTCCTCGGTTCTGACCGGCCGATAATCTTATTATAATCGAGGGTTTTGACCTCCGAGGTCGCCTGTATCTCCGAGGTCTAATTCTAGGAAACTATAATTAGACCTACCTGCATAGTCATGGACACTTGAAAATAACCAGTCCTCCGGTTTCTCAACCAATTTCGCCTCCACTGGATTTTCATGCATGTAATTAATTGGTTGCCAATAGTATTCAACTGTTCCGATATGTTTGGATTGAAAAGCGCCTTGAAATAACGGCCCAACCCGATCGTATAGACTATTTACAGTTTTTGTGTATGAGACGGATACTTTCATCATCGCCCTTAAAATGTCAATCGAGGTAATAAATCCAGGATCCTGAGCGAATCTCTGGTTCTCTCTAACACCAAATAATAGACGAAAATGGGTTGGCATTGGACAATAAGCTCCTAAATCTACCCAAGGCATCAAATACCTTTCCAGATTGAAGAGAGCAAAAACATGTAATTACGATTGTCAAAGAAAATTCTCCCCCTGTTTACCCCCCGATTATAGACGTGGAACTGCTCACCAGGCAGAAATGGTAATAATCGCCGCGGCATTTTTACCCCCTGGCTACAAATTGCCAGCTGATTCCACTATACAAACCAGACCGTGTACATGGAAGGATAACCAACAAAAATTGGTATTGACAACCGGCCAAATATCGTCTATTATAACGTTATCCGATATATCGTTATTCGCTATATCGCCATCCGGTATATAACAAGGGTGAATAAATGATCAAAAAAAGAATACATTCAAAATTTCTCCCTCTTTCAGAGGCGACCTTCTATATCCTGCTTTCCCTCGGTAATCCTAAACACGGCTACGCGGTTATGCAAGAAGCTGAGCAGATCAGCGCTGGAACCATTCGGCTGGCTCCAGGAACGATCTATGGAGCATTCACAACTCTTGAAAAGGGAAAATTGATCCAGATGGTGGGAATTGAGGGCCGCAGAAAAATCTATCACATCACCGAAAAAGGAAACAACGTGTTGCAGGAACAGATTAACCGACTGCGGATCATGTTAGAGAGTGCTGAAGATTATCAGGGAGCCTATTCAATTCAATCGACCAAGGAAGGCAATAATGAATCCTAATTATGTTGTCAAAAATAAATGGTTTTGGGCCTGGAACGACGACAAGGAAGAGGCCTGGTTATCGGAAATGGCCCAAGAGGGCCTGCATCTAGAGGAGGTCAGTCTGGGAAGATATAAATTCCTGCCAGGCAATCCAGCCAAGATGGTCTACCAGCTAGATTACCAATCCCTGCGCTCCAAGGATAAGGAATCCTATCTGCAGCTTTTTCTTGACGCTGGCTGGGACCATGTCGGCAGCATGAATGGCTGGGTGTATTTCCGGATCCAGGCTGAAGATGGCCAGGCGCCAGAAATCTACAGCGATGCGGAATCCAAGCTGGGAAAATATCACCGGGTTATGGCCTACCTGGTAATCTTCCTTCCTATCCTGCTGTTCCTTCGACCAACTGCTCCAGCGCGCTATGGGACCTTTTCTTTTATTGTAGAAGGACTTTTTGCAGTCCTGATGCTTCTGTATGCCTACGCCATGATACAGCTGTTCCGAAGGATGGATCAGGTAAAGAAACAAAACAATCTTAGTTGAGATGGAAAGAATTGGTCCTCAACAAGCCTAAAATATACCTCTCATGCCCCCGTGTTACTCCCCGAGATTGCACATTGAAGCTGCGTTTCCAAGTACAATATTGGTAATTGATCGGGAACAATTATTGGAGAGAGTGTGAACGCAAATAGTCGAAAAAGATTTGCAATTCTAGGCGTGGGAGGTTATATAGCTCCCCGTCATTTAAAAGCCATTAAGGACACAGGGAACGATCTTGTTTCAGCACTCGACCCTTTTGATTCAGTCGGAATCCTGGACCAATATTTTGATAATGTCAAATTCTTTACCGAAATAGAACGATTTGACCGGCATCTCGAGAAATTGAGGAGACAAGGCCCCGATCTGGCGGTCAATTACCTAAGCATCTGCACACCCAATTACTTACATGATGCCCACTGCAGACTGGCTTTAAGACTTGGCGCCAATGCAATCTGTGAAAAACCCCTGGTAGTAAACCCCTGGAATCTAGATCAGCTTGAACTGCTGGAAGAGGAAAGCCCGGGCAGGATCTACACCGTGCTACAGCTCCGGCTCCATCCGGACCTTCTAAAATTAAAAGCCCAGATCGACCAGGATGACCCAGGAAAAGAACCCTACCAGGTGAATATATCCTACATAACCTCTCGAGGACCCTGGTACGATGTGTCCTGGAAAGGTATCCCGGAGAAATCAGGCGGCATCGCTACCAATATTGGGGTTCATTTTTTTGATATGATCCATTGGCTTTTTGGGAAACCAAAAGATATTAATGTTTACCTATCTGAGAAGGATCGCATCTCAGGATTTGTTGAACTAGAAAAGGCAAATGTCAGCTGGTTCTTATCCATTAATCAATCTGACCTGCCAGCCAAAGATACTCCAGGTCACTCAAAAACTTACCGCTCCATCACCGTTGACGGAGAGGAAATTGAGTTTTCAAGTGGATTTACTGATCTGCATACCCGTGTCTATGAACGGACGCTGGCAGGCAACGGATATGGTATAAAGGATGCCAGGGCGGCCGTGGAACTGACCCACAAGATCCGCTATCAGGAAGTCTCCCCACTTGACGAGATGGCTCACCCCTATTTACTAAAGTAATCTTATGAATCCTTATTTCATCCACGAATCCAGTTATGTTGATGAGGGAGCCCAGATAGGCGCGGGCACTAAGGTCTGGCATTTTTGCCACCTGATGTCAAATATCGTGATTGGCGAAAACTGCGTGATCGGCCAGAATGTATTCATCGCCTCAGGTGTAAAGCTGGGATCGAATGTCAAGATACAGAACAACGTCTCGGTTTATGATGGCGTGATCATTGAAGATGATGTTTTCCTCGGCCCTGCGATGGTATTTACTAACGTAATCAATCCCCGCAGTCAGGTCAATCGGCGGGAGGAATATCAAAGCACCCTGGTCAAACGAGGAGCAAGCATCGGAGCAAACGCGACCATTGTCTGTGGAAATACGATCGGTGAATATGCTTTCATCGGAGCAGGCGCCGTGGTAACAAAAAATGTTCCGGATTTTGCCCTCATTTTTGGTAACCCGGCAGTCCTTCAGGGCTGGACGTGCCGCTGCGGTGAAAAGTTGGGTTTCTCTAAAGAATTCGCCACCTGCTCTGCCTGCCAGACAAAATATCAAAAGGTCTCCGAGAAAGAGATCAGGATTAGCTGACTGCCCACCTTATGAAAATCCCTTTCCTTGACCTGGTCACTGAATATCAAGAAATCAAAACAGAAATCGACAGCGCAATCCAGCGTGTTTTGGATTCCGGAAAATACATCCTGGGCGAGGAGGTCAACCAATTTGAAAACGAAGTCTCGAGGTATTTAGATGTTGGCCATTGTGTTGGTGTTGCCTCGGGAACTGACGCCTTAATCCTCAGCCTGAGAGCTCTCGAGATTGGACCTGGTGATGAGGTTATCCTACCCGCATATACGTTCTTTGCGACCCTTAGTGCCGTTCTGCATGTAGGAGCCAAGCCGGTATTGGTGGATATCGATCCCCAATCTTTCTGCCTGGACACTACCCAGGTTGCCAGGGCAATCACAGATCGGACCCGGGCTGTAATTCCAGTCCATCTCTATGGTCATCCAGCCGACATGGATGCCTTGCGCATCATCGCAGAGAAAGGAAACCTCAAGATCATCGAAGATAATGCCCAGGCATTTGGATCAGAATACCGGGGAAGAAAAACCGGCAGCATAGGAGATTTGGCCTGTTTGAGCTTTTTTCCCACCAAGAATCTGGGCGGCTATGGCGATGGCGGCATGGTTGCCACCAGCTCAGCCGATCTGGCAGAAAAAATCCGGGCCCTTCGGACACACGGGTGGAAGGACAAATACTATCCAGAAGTTTTAGGATACAACAGCCGGTTGGACACCCTGCAGGCTGCCGTCCTTAGAGTGAAATTAGGTCATCTTGACCGCTGGAACCACCGGCGGAGGGAGATCGCAAAAATCCTAACCGAACGTTTGGCAGGGACAAAGCTAGTGCAGACCCCTGTTGAACAAGCCTATGCCAAACATATCTACCATCTTTATGTCCTCCGCAGCCCGGATAGAGACCAACTTGCCGAAGATCTCTCCCATGCTGGGATCTCGACAGGAATTTATTACCCTCAGCCTGTTCACCTCTCAAAACCGGTTCAGGGTTATGGCTATCGGCCCAATGATTTTCCCGTCTCAGAAAAGGCCTGCCTAGAAACCCTGGCAGTTCCCCTCTTCCCCAGCATTACCGCTGATCAAATCGATTACCTGGTCACATCCATCCAGGGCAGCCTGTTAGAAAAATAGCCGCAATAACGATCGCTTATCCCCCGGAAAATCAACCAGCCATTTATTCGGAGTGTATTTTCCAGATCATCGAATGGTCATTTTTGGGCCCTGCTCTCGATAAGGTATAATTGGAAAAACCTTTTGATAAATGTATGCAGGAAGGCAAAATGGATTTCCCGTACAAAAAAGCACTCGTAACCGGGGGTGCTGGCTTTATCGGCAGTCACCTGGTGGAAAGATTGGTTGAATTGGGGGTCGAAACGACCAGCATCGACAATTACTACGCTGGAAAACATGAAAACTTAATTCACCTAAAACAACATGCCAATTTCCATGAGGTTGAGTGTGACGTCACAGACCTGGAAAATCTGAAAAATTATTTTCCAGACGTAGATATCGTTTTCCATCAAGCTGCTTCTAAAAAAACCATCTGCCTGAATAATCCCCGGCTTGACCTCGATATCAATGCCAAAGGTACATTTAATCTCCTGGAGCTGGCCCGGGATTTCAAAGTGAAGAAATTTGTTCACGCTTCAACCGGATCAGTCTATGGAGAAGCCCAATATTTTCCACAGGATGAAAACCACCCCTTGGTTCCGACATCGTATTATGGCGTGAGTAAATTGGCCGGCGAAAAGTATGTTATGGCTTTCCAGCACCTCTACGGATTGGATACGACCGTCCTGCGGTACTTTCATGTGTATGGGCCAAGACAAGAGTCCAGCGATGTGGGTGGTGTGGTCTCAATTTTTTCCCGGCGGATGTTGGAGGGCAAACCGATCACAATCTTTGGTGATGGCACTCAGCAAAGATCATTCACATATGTAAAAGATGTGGTCAACGCAAACATCCTGGCATCCACAACGCCCGGATCGACCGGTGAGGTTTATAATTGCGCGTCCGGGATCAAAGTGACAATCAACGAATTGGCAGAGAAGATCTCCTCCCATCTGGGAATCCAGGACCAGGAGATCCAATATGCCGACTGGATGCCAGGGGACATTAAGATATTTGATATTAGCAATCACAAAATCTGCCAGGAAATCGGTATGGAATTCAGCACCGAATTTAATGCCGGATTAGGCTTAACGATCGATTGGGCTCAAAACTATTTCCAGGGAAAGAAATAAATGTACAAAAAGCATAAGATCGGCGTTGTTGTACCAGCCTATAACGAGGAATTACTGATTCCCGAAACCCTTGATAATATCCCAGACTTTGTTGACAGGATCTTCGTGATCAATGATGGCAGCAAAGACCGAACTCTGCCGGTCATCACTGAAAAACAAAACCAGGATCATCGCATTGCTCTGATCAATCATGAGAAAAATCAAGGCCTGGGACAATCTCTTATCAATGGATATCTGCAAAGCCTGAGCTCGGATATTGATATCACGGCTGTAATGGCTGGAGATAATCAAATGCATCCAGACGACCTACCTAAAATGCTGGATAAGATCATTGATGAAAATTACGATTACGTAAAAGGCAACCGGCTGCTCCACCAAGATATCGAGGCGATGCCGTTATATCGCTTACTGGGAAACTCGGTATTAACCCTGCTGACAAAATTCGCTACTGGATATTATTTTGTGATGGATCCCCAATGCGGCTACACCGCTATCCATAATAAAGCCCTGGCTCAAATACCCATAAGTAAAATGATCACAGGCTACGGATACAACGCTGATATTCTTTGTATGCTGAACATCAAGAATTTTCGAGTGGCTGACATCGAGGTCAGGCCCATTTATGACCGGGAGATTAGCAAGATCAATGTCTGGAAGTATATTCCCCGGATCATTGTCCTCCTGAACCGCTTGTTCTTCCGCAGATTGTGGAGCAAATACATCGTCCGTGATTTTCACCCCCTGGTCCTCTTCTATCTATTTTCTTTCTTCAACACGCTGGTGATATTGATACCATTCTCAATCCGTTTCATGTATATGTATTTCCAATTCAATGAACTTCCCAAGACCACTTTATCAATCTTGACATTTACTTTTTTGATCACCTTCCAATCCATTTTGTTTGCGATCTGGATGGACATGGATTACAACTCCAGGAATAGGTAAGAGGGAGTTTATTCTTCTATGTGCGGTATATTTGGTGTTGTATTCGGGTCAGAATCAGAATTCTCTCGATCTGAGACAGAATACGTGATGAAACAACTCTTCATCCTTTCCGAATCCAGGGGAAAGGAAGCCTCTGGGGCTGCCCTGAAAACCCAAGATTCAATTTACGTGACAAAATATCCTCTCCCGGCTTCGGACATTGTCCACTTTAAAGAATACCAGGAGCTCTTTGACAAAGCTTATAACGGGAAATCCTCTGTTAGTGCTTCTGGGGGAAATTTCCCTGCCTGCATAATCGGCCACTCCCGTCTGGTTACCAACGGAGGTCGGCAAATTCACAAGAACAATCAACCGGCAATTGCCAGTGGATTAGTGGCTGTGCATAACGGCATTATCACAAACGTCGATCAGCTCTGGAAGGAGCATCCTGCTCTCCAGAAGAATTCCGATTTGGACACTGAAGTATTACTTGGACTCATTCAAAAGAAATACATGGAAACTGGGAATCTGATTACAGGTATACAGGATGCCTATCAGCTGATCGAAGGGGTAGCCTCAATAGCAGTATTTTTTGAACAACTCAACAATCTGCTGATATCCACCAATAATGGTTCCCTCTATTTGTCCGCAAATAGAGATCAAACGGCTTATATTTTTGCCTCTGAAAACTACGTTCTGGAAAGGTTGTTAAGCCGGAAAAAACTTCGGTCTCATTTCCTGGATTTTGATATCCAGCAAGTCCGGGCCGGAACAGGTTTCTTAATCAATCTTGATGATTTGGTAATTGAGAAGTTTTCAATTACTAAAACTTCCCCATCCATGCAAAACAATCTATCGGTCTGTGATTTCTCACGCAGCATCCTGGACATATCGCCTCAAGAGGGTATTTATCAAAAAACAGACAGAATACCCGGAGATGGCCCCTACGTCCTTTCTCCATCCTTCGAGGATGTATATCCCCAACGGGAAGAAGCTATTTCCTATCTAAGACGCTGTACAAAATGCATCCTGCCTGAGACGATGCCCTTCATCGAGTTTGATGATAATGGGGTCTGTAATTACTGCCGCCACTATGAACCTATTATCTTTAAAGGGTCGGCTGCCCTGGTAGATATTCTCGCCTCCCATCGACACACTTCCGGCAAGGCAGATTGCCTGGTAACTTTCAGTGGCGGCAGGGACAGCAGTTATTCAGTGCACCTCATCAAACAGGTATTTGATATGAATCCTGTCACCTACACGTATGATTGGGGCATGGTGACAGATCTGGCAAGACGTAATCAAATGCGGATCTGCGGAAAGCTTGGACTGGAACACATCCTGGTCTCGGCAGACATCACCCATAAAAGGAAAAACATTCAAAAAAATGTTAAGGCATGGTTAAAACAACCCGATTTGGGGACCATCCCAATATTTATGGCTGGTGATAAGCAGTATTTTTATTACATGCATAAAGTTGCCCAGCAAACCGGTACTGATCTGATCATCCTGGGTGAGAATTTACTTGAAACCACCCAATTTAAATATGGGTTTTGCGGAATCCCACCCAGCCATGGGGCAGAACACACTTACAGCCTGTCTTTGATGAATAAATTCCGCCTGGCCTGGTATTACGGCAGCAGATATCTCACCAATCCAGCTTATCTGAACTCATCCCTCTTGGACACGATTGGAGCTTACCTGTCATATTATGTTCTCCCTCACAAATACATTAACATTTATGAATATATTAAATGGGATGAAGAAGAGATCTCTTCAACCCTGATTAATAACTATAACTGGGAGACAGCATCTGATACCAATAGCACCTGGCGGATCGGAGATGGGACGGCATCTTTTTATAATTACATCTATTACACACTAGCGGGGTTAACTGAGAACGATACATTTCGCAGCAATCAGATCCGGGAGGGTATGCTCAAGCGGGAGGAAGCGCTGACGTTAAGCCTGAAAGAGAACCAACCCCGCTACGAATCCATACAGTGGTATTGTGATATCATCGGGATAGATTTTTACGAAACGATAAAACTGATTAACAACACGTCGACAATCTATCCACTTCATCACTAATCTAATATCCTAATATTATTGGAATTGAAGCTGCAATCATATGAGTAAGGAATTTGATACAAGGCAATCGCTCCAGGTAAATCTGTTTATTTTTTATGTGCTTTATTTTTTTTTGATAATGGTTGAAAAACAGATTCTACGGAGTGGATTATTAGGTTTTAAATTTCCAAACAAAATCGGAATAACTGAATACGCAATTGGCTTTATCGCTGGTACTGCTATCATATCCCTCCTGACACTAGTGCTGAACAGTCACCAATATCTTGTTAGAATTTCGCTGATGGTTTTTTTATTCAGCAGCGCAATCTATATCAATTATTTCAACTCAAAGCTTTTTTATCCCCCATTTACCGTAATTAAAAATAACGATCTCGATCTATTGGCAGAACATCACTGGCACCGTTCGCTACCTTTTGATCTTTATGACATACTTTCTGACGAATATCCCTTAGCAGCAGATAAATCTCAATCCTGCTCTCGAGGATTTTGAGCTGTTCAGACAGATTGGGAATCTCGGTTTATACGTAACGATAACGGATACGATCCCTTCCCAAATATCAACTGATCAATACGCCTATTTAGAAATGAACTCCCTGCCAAATTATTCGGAAATCAAACAGCAGGAGATCACTTATCGGATTTATTATTCAGATCAAAAGGACGATGAAATTTTCCTGACACAATATAAAAATATAATTATCATAGCACCGTTATCCTCCCTCAATTGATATGACAATTGGATTATTTTACGTTTTGCTTTATATGGCCGGCCTAATCTTTTTATTGCCGTTATCAAAAAAGATTTCCATCTGGGTAATTACGGCCATAGGATTCCCTACAGGTCTGATATTGTGGATTTTTTCAGCCCTAATTGTTCTGATTATAGGATTACCTTTTAACTGGCTCTGGATGGCCTTATTGTTAATATTAACAGCCAGTATTTCAGCTGCAATTTTCATATCCCAAAAGCCGGGCACTTTATCCAAATTGGATCTTTCTGTGTTGTTAACAGGGATGCTCAGTGTTATCATACTTAGCTTTTCGATTACCAATAAATCCTACGTGTTCGCTACCGCAGATAGTTTCAGCATAATTTTTCATGCCAGGGTCCTGGCAAAATCAGGACTCGTTACCTGGGCTGTAAACCAATTTACCGAGTGGGGAGTGGTAGTCCCAGTCATTCAGATGACAGGTTCTCTATTTAAGATGGATTTCATCACCGGTTACCAAACGTTGTTATCCGTATCTCTGTTAGCAATTCTTGGGTTGAGTATATTCTTTGCCCTCAAGAAACATTTTTCCGTTTTGATCTCCCTGGTTTTCTCCGGCTCCCTGGGAGCGGTAATGATCTCCAAGATCTATCAAGTCCACACCTTCTATATCCACAACAACTTGGTAGCCGGGGTGTTTATGTTTGTCGGATTGTATGGACTCTGGAATTTCATCCAAAAGAATGAGAATGAGTGGTTGATATTGGGATCGATCTTCCTGACAGCTTTCGGATTTTCTCGAATCGAAGCACCCCTTTATGTAATCCTGTTCATGATCCTGGCCCTGAGCATTAAACGATTCAACAACCGTCAGGCCTTGATCCTGGTTCTTCCCTACAGCATCCTTGCGCTTGGCTGGCACCTCTCCTTACTGACTTCTGGAGGACAGAACCAACTCCTGAGCAACAATAATATTCTCATTATTTTGGCAGGCCTAGCCGTTTTACAAGTATTTACCTTCATCAATCAAAAGCTTCCAGCATTTTCAAGTATTATTCCCGAGGTAATCATCAGTAGTCTGGGTTTTGGTTTGGTATTAACCATATTGGTTGAACCCGATCATATGATCACCTCTCTAACACATTTCTGGCAGAATCTCCTCGATATGTTTGCCTGGGGAGGAAGCTGGATTGTGGTTGTTGCTTTTATTCCCTTCTATATCATAAAAACAGATCAATCAGCCGAGAACAAGTTTCTGGGATATTCAACTTTCTCCTACATCTTGCTAATATTGATAATCGCCATCGCCCGAATTCCTTACCGCCTGGGAGAAACTGATTCGGCTAACCGGCTAATGCTCCAGATCCTTCCGGTGATCATATTCTTGATTGCCAGCAATGCAGAGACGCTGAAGTTATGGTTTTCAGCCCCCTCAGCCTCAAGTGATTAGGTCATCAGCCTATTCATAAACCCAACACTCTGGTAAACTTGTGCCATTATTAAATGGTTATCCGACCCTGATCGGTCGGATTTTTTTATGCATTACAGGTGAAGTTATGCCAATTAATCGTACAGATCTCCGAAATGTTGCCATCATCGCCCATGTTGATCATGGAAAAACCACCCTGGTAGACGGGCTTTTACGCCAGTCGAGTGTCTTCCATGAAAAAAAACAGCTTACAGATCGGGTAATGGATTCCAATGAGCTTGAGCGGGAACGGGGAATTACCATCCTCAGCAAAAACACTGCGATAGATATCACGGATCCAGAAACCGGGCAGATCATCAAGATCAATATCGTAGATACTCCGGGCCACGCAGATTTTGGCGGGGAAGTCGAACGGGTATTGAACATGGTGGATGGCGTCCTGCTGCTGGTTGACGCCGCTGAAGGACCCCGCCCCCAAACCAGGTTTGTGCTTCAAAAAGCCCTGGAACTTAACCACAAAGTGATCGTTGTGATCAATAAGGTGGACCGGAAACTCGCTGATTCTGAGCAGGTGCTAAACGACACCTTTGATCTGTTCATTGAACTGGGAGCCAGTGAAGAACAGGCCAACTTCCCGGTGGTTTACACCATCGCTACCCAGCACCGGGCTGGCTTTGGCAGTGATGTTGGTCCTGATCTTCAACCTCTTTTTAAGACCATTATTAAGTCCATACCCGCACCCGAAGTGGAAGTCGATAACCCTCTTCAGCTGCTGGTCACATCCCTGGAGTATGATAATTTTCGGGGTCCGATCGCGATCGGACGGATCTTTGCCGGACAGATAAAAAATGGAGCTCCGGTGGTCTACCTGACCGCGGAATCTCAAACCAAGCCCGGCGTAATCACCTATCTCTATGATTACCAGGGACTGGAACGCAGGGAGATCGATCAGGCCAGCGCAGGAGAGATCGTGGCGATCGCTGGATTGGACGGAATTTCGATCGGGGATTCGATCTGCACTCCGGAACACCCTCTTCCTCTTCCCAGGATTAAGGTGGAAGCTCCCACCGTGCGAATGTCCTTCGGCGTAAATACCTCTCCGTTTTTTGGCAGGGAAGGTGTCTGGAAAACATCCCGGAAGATCCGGGAGCGCTTATTCCGGGAGATCAGGTCTAACCTGGCCTTACGGGTGGAAGAGACCAAATCCTCGGACACTTTCCTGGTCTCTGGCAGGGGAGAACTTCATCTGGCTATTCTGATCGAAACCATGCGCCGGGAAGGCTATGAGTTTCATGTCTCACGGCCCGAGGTGATCCTGCAAACTGGTCCGTCTGGAGAGATCCTCGAACCCTACGAAGAAGTTAAAATCGAAATCCATCCAGATGATATTGGTGCGGTAATGGAAACCCTCAATAAACGCCAGGGCATGCTCCAAGATCTGAAAGAACTCGTGACCGAAACGGTAATGCTGACATTTATAGCGCCGACCCGGGGGATGCTGGGATTCCGGCATAATTTTCTAACCATGACCAAGGGAACCGGGGTGATGACAACTGCTTTCCACCATTATGGTTCTCAGTCCGGGCCGGTTGAAACCCGCTCCCGGGGTTCACTGGTAGCCTGGGAAACGGGGGTCTCAACAACTTTCGGCTTAAAGAACGCCGAAGAACGAGGTTCCCTATTCATCGAACCCGGAGTGGAAGTTTATCGGGGCATGGTGGTCGGAGAGAATAAAAGACCGGATGATATTGGGGTAAATGTCTGCAAGACCAAACACCTCACCAATATGAGAAACAGCATCCGGGAAATAGATCAACGCCTGGTCACTCCCCGGGAAATGAGCCTGGATCAATATATTGAATATCTTGCCAACGATGAACTCCTGGAAGTTACTCCCAAAAACTTAAGGATCCGGAAGAGGATCCTTGATCACGGCTCTCGCATCCGGGAAGGCAAACGGGAAACCGAAGGGATCCACGGTTAGATCTATCTCATCTATTCAGCTAACTTAGAATTTCCGCACCCAGGAATTTTCTGAACGGGAGTTTTTATATTGCCAGTACCAGCGAGCCAGGGGGTAAAGCCCGGCCAGGCCGATCAACCAGAACAGGTACATCACACCCAGGCTGGATCCAGTCGGTGTTATGAATTTACCGATCAGCAGATAGATCACGATGTGTCCGAGATAGGCAAATAAGGGCACTCTGCCAAATACCAACAGGGGATTCCAGCTCTTGTGCCAAGCGCTCCGGATGATTGATGATATTCCGAGCAGAATAAGATTAACTCCCATCGCCAACAGAATAAAGCTCATACTGGGAGGATATTTTACAAGGCTAAAAAATTCTCGCCATTCCCCAGGTTGATAGGGTCGAATATTCCCAAATCCATTTAACACTCTCAGGATCAGGAAACCCGCTAAGAAAAGACCCCCCACCAGGAAACTGGATCGATAGGTTTTTTCCCGATCTTGATCCAGCCAGGATCCATAAGCCATTCCAAAAAGGATGACCTCAACCCAGGCCAGGAGGGGGTAATTGACCCAGAAGTTTTCGGATCCCCCGCCATATACCAGAAATACCCCTGGTAAATTTGAGAAGGCGCTCCCCCAGAGTGCCGGATTGGGAGTGAGGATTTCCAGGATCACAAAAAAGAGGCCGGCGGTGGCTAGTTGATAGACAGGTTTTAGATCCAGAAAAGGAATACCCAGGATCATACCTGCTCCCAGGGCTGCCAATACCCCAACATACCAGAGTGGAGCCGGTGTGGGACCCAACGACCAGGCTCCAAAGTAGACGATCAGCAGCTGCAGCAGAGCCAAGACTAAACCACGAAATAAAAAATGAACCCGGATCCTCCCGAGGCTCCATCCCATTTTCATGCGGGACCTGGTGAACAAGACCATTCCCATTCCCATCAGAAAGAAAAATCCCGGAGCGCTTAGATGGGTGATAAATCTGGTGAGGAAATGGACCGGGCTGGCATACACCGGGACAGGACCGCCCCAATATTCTCCACTGGAATGCTGCTGGGCGATATAGTAATTGGCATGATCCAGAGCCATAACCACGATCAGAAATCCCCGCAGCAAATCGACCGGAACCAAACGCTTCGAGCTGGTGAATACCTTCTGGTCCTCTTGTAGGTTCACTGCTGGCCTCCTGTACTACTCCCATTATATCGATATCTGCTCCCGCATGTTGGCGGGGTCAGCAGGAAAAACATGAAACCAAAGCTTAACAAATCCGAGGCTTTAAGGTTCGCTCGTTGCAGGTGCCTATTCCCCATGATAGAATAACAAGACACCAGGGATCGGGGCAAGGATTTTCGATTATGGCCAATATGATTGAAGTTGTTATTGACAGCATCAGGGTCAGCTTGATGTCCCAACAGCGGGTGGTGATCCTGCGGGAAATCAGCTCAGACCGCTACCTGCCGATCATGGTTGGCATATACGAGGCTGAACACCTTACCCTGGCACTTCAAGATGTCGAAGTATCCCGTCCATTAACCTACGATCTGTTTGTCAATATCCTGGATGCTCTCAATGCTGAAGTTATCCACATCGAAGTGGTTTCCCTGAAAGATGAAACCTATTTCGGAAATATCGTGCTCAGCGTGAATGGGGCTCTCCACAATATCGATTCCAGACCATCGGATGCCATGAACCTGGCCATACGCATGCAGGTGCCAATTTACGTCTCGGAAGCGGTACTTGAAGAAGCAGGTTTGATCCCTGAAGCTGATCTTGCGGAAACAGGCCTGGATGAGGAGCTCGACGGCGACCGCCTTTCGGTCTTTGAAAATTACCTCGACAAGATCGTTCCAGATAACCCGGATGAACCATCTACCGATGACGATCCTGAGGAAGAAGATTAACCCGAATCTCCAAGCCCGGATAGATTGGCGGAACGTACACGGTAAGAAATACATCCCTTGAACTAACAAAACCTTAATAAATAAGAAAAATCATGACAGAAGCCTTTGAAATTGAGTCTGCTCCCGAATCCTCCGGACCCCAATTGGTACCTCACAGCCGGGAAGCGGAAGAGGCGGTTATCGGGGCGGTTCTAATCAATCCTGAAGCCTATTACGATGTTGCCCAATTCCTTCAGGCGGATGATTTTTACATCCACCGCAATCGCTGGATCTGGCAAGCGTTCATCAACCTTCATGATCGAGATGAGGCGATTGATTTTGTGACCGTTACCGAAGAGTTGGACCAAAAGGGCCACCTGGCGGATATTGGCGGCGCGGCCTATATCACCAAGCTGATCAATAATGTGCCCAGCTCCCTGCACGCTGAAGCCTACGGCCATCGGGTGGAAGAGACTGCTATTCGGCGGCGGATGTTAACAGCCGCCAATCAGATCGCCAAGCTGGCCTATGAAGAGAACCTCAGCCTTGATACGGTGATGGATAATTCCGAAAAGGCTGTTTTTAATGTCAGCGAACGCCGCCTGACCAGGGACCTCCAACCCATCCGCGCCGTCCTCAGCGATTATTTCGACCGGATCGAGGAACTCTCCCAGCGGGATGATGCCCTGGTAGGAGTGCCAACGGGATTTTTTGATATTGATAAAATGCTGGGAGGGCTGCAGCCCTCGGACCTGCTGATCATTGCCGGCCGTCCAGGTATGGGTAAAACAGGATTTCTATTATCGGCTTTAAAGAATGCCGCCCTGACCCACAAAAAACACGTGGCCGTCTTTTCTTTGGAAATGTCCAATGAACAGCTCGTTCAACGTCTGATCGCCCAGGAAACCGGGATTGACTCAACCCGATTAAGATCCGGAAAACTGTCACCTGATGAATGGCTGCTATTTACCCAGGCCATCGAAGTGCTCACCGATACCCATATATTCCTGGATGATACCCCAGCCCTGACACCCCTGCAGCTGAGAACCAAATGCCGCCGGCTCCACCTGGAATACAAACTGGACCTGATCGTAGTAGATTATCTCCAGCTGATGGGCGGCGATATCCGGAATAACAACCGCGTCCAGGAAGTGTCTGAGATCTCTCGCAATATGAAGATCCTGGCCAGAGAGTTGAATGTGCCTGTTCTGGCTGCAGCCCAGCTGTCCCGGGCCGTTGAACAACGTTCTGATAAACGGCCTGTACTTTCTGATCTCCGGGAATCCGGCAGCCTGGAACAGGATGCGGATATCGTGATGTTCATTTACCGCCCCGAAGTCTACGAGGAGGACACTGCCTTGAAGAATTTGGCAGAGATCATCATCGCCAAACACCGGAATGGTCCCACAGGCGAGGTGCAGCTGGTATTCCGCAAGAACCTGGCTAAATTTGAGAATGCAGCAACCAGGGATATTGATCTCACTCGGGTGACCTGATGACATTTAAAGGTTTTCCTCCTGGAAAAATGAATACCACCCGGGTGCCCACGATCTTCTTTAAAGAGCTCCTGCCCCTGATCGATGACCTGGACGAATTAAGAGTTACTCTTTACGCCATCTGGCAGATCAACCAAATGGAAGGGGAGATCCGCTACTTAAAAGAAGCTGATTTTTCTGGTGATCCGATCTTTATGGAAGGCATGGGCGCCACGCCGGCCGCCCAGACCAGCGCGATTCGCGCCGGGCTGGAGCGGGCCGTGAACCGCGGCACCCTGTTAAAGACCAGCGCCCCCCAAGGGGAGGGCCAGCTGGAAATCTATTTTTTCAACTCCCCCCGCGGTCAGGCCGCGGTTCGATCCGTCGCCGACGGATCGTGGCGCCCATCCGATGGCGATCTACCAGCCGCCACTCTTAACCTGGAGCTGCCGAATATCTTCCAGCTCTATGAAGAGAATATCGGCCCCCTGACACCTTTGATCGCCGATACCCTCCGGGATGCCGAAAAAGAATTTCCCGAGAATTGGATCCGCCAGGCAGTAGAGATCGCGGTCCAGAATAATGTCAGAAAATGGAATTATATTGAAGCAATCCTACGCAGTTGGCAGGACGGTGGAAGAGATGAACGACAAGATAGAGGACATACTAAAAAAGACCGCCGAGCTTACCTCGAAGATGAGTTCGCAGAATTCATCGAAGACTGACCCGGGGTCCGCCTCCTATCCTGGAGATCCAGCCTGCAAGATCTGCGCTGGAGTTGGGTATTTGCGCCAGGATCTCCCCCTTGGTCATCCTGATTTTGGAAAACTCCAGGTCTGCTCCTGCCGGGAAGGTCAGCTCAAGAAACAGGCCCGCGATGGTTTATATAAACAAAGCAGCCTGGAAAAGTTGGCTCATCTAACCTTCGAGAACTTTGAGATCCGGGGCCAGATCGGTTTGGGCCCAGCCCAGGGGGATTCACTGGAAAGGGCTTTTAATCACTCGCAGCAATTTGCTGCCAAACTAAAAGGCTGGTTGGTTCTGCAGGGTCCTTATGGCTGCGGGAAGACCCACCTGGCAGCCGCGGTGGCGAATTTTGTGGTTGATATCGGCATTCCCACCCTCTTTTTAACTGTGCCCGACCTGCTCGACAGCCTGCGGTTTTCCTATAATGACCCGGCGGCGACCTTTGAAGAACGTTTTGAAAACATCCGCAGGGTTCCCCTGCTGATCATGGATGATTTTGGCACCGAAAACGCCACCCCCTGGGCCCAGGAGAAACTCTTCCAGATCCTGAACTACCGTTATATCAACAGTCTGCCACTGCTGATCACCACCAACCTTTCCCTCAGCCAGCTGGAAGGACGGATCAGCTCCCGCCTCCAGGATCCTGAGCTGGTCACCCGGGTGCAGATCCTCGCTCCAGATTACCGCCGGCCAATGGATGATACCGGCCACTCGGAGCTCTCATCCCTGGGTTTGCTGGCCGGCAACACTTTCGGAAGCTTCTCACTTCGTGGTGATGAAAACCTGGAGAAGGAAGAACTCAAGAAACTGGAGAGCGCTTTCAAGGCAGCCCAAAAATATGCCGAAAAACCCCGGGGCTGGCTGGTCCTCCAGGGCGGATTTGCCAGCGGAAAAACCCATCTGGCTGCAGCCATTGCCAATTACCGCTCCGGCGAGGGAGTACCGCCGCTATTTATTATGGTGCCCGACCTGTTGGATCACCTGCGGGCTACCTTCAGCCCTGACAGCACGGTCAGTTATGATCGGCGCTTTGACGAGATCAAAACCTCCCCCCTTCTGGTGCTGGACGATCTGGGCACCCAATCGATGACACCCTGGGTTCGGGAAAAACTCTACCAGTTATTCAATTACCGCTATAATGCCGGACTGGCGACAGTGATCACCACCACCGACAAACTCAGCGAAATCGACCCCCGCATTCGCAGCCGGATCCTGGACCGCAGGATGTGCCGGATTTACGCCATCACTGCCCCGCCTTACCGGGGAGGAAAATAGCCGTCGCAAGCCGCTCTGAAAGATCACTCCAGGAACAATAATCTGCTTTTCAGCGAGAAGGTTCGTTATATTAATAGATTTCTTATTCCTTCCGATGATATTTTTGCTAGAATGACCGCACAGAACTAACCAAAAGAGGAGAACAGCATGGCGAAGAAAAATGTGCTCGTAAAAACCGATCTGAAGAAAACTCTTCCTGATGTAGCAGCATTCCTGCGTGAACTGGCTGACAAAATTGAAACCGGCCAGGTGAAGCTGGTCCAGGATGATCAGGATGTGGTGATAGAAATGCCGGAGACAGTAAGTTTTGAGCTTGAGTATTATGAGCAGCCGAAAAAACACGGCTTGAAAAAACAGCTGGAAGTTGAGCTGGAATGGACCGAAGGCGGCAAGAAAAAATCCGCTGTTACACTGGGATAAAACTTCTACCGCTGACTGATCGCTGCCCAACTGGGCAGCGATCTTCTTTTAAGGGCGAGACCCAATCCAGCTCTCGGGATCTTGAGATATACTACCCTTACAGCATTCTCTCTGAATACTATGCAGACATCCCAGACCCCCTATAACCGGGTCCTCCGCCCCCTGGCAAATGCGGCAGGATACTATTCCCGTTTGAGCGGGATATATGACTGGCTGGCAGCCAGCGAGAAGAGATTTATCGACCAGGGAATCCAAGTCCTGGATCCGCGCCCGGGTGAAAATATCCTTGAAATCGGCTTTGGCACTGGTTACGCCCAGGAGAAGATCATCTCCGGCATTGGCGATGGTCTTAGTGCAGGAATTGATATCTCAGGAGGTATGGCGCTAACCGCAAAAACCAGGCTCCAGAAAGCCGGGTTGATTCAAAAATCGGGGTTGGTATTAAATGATAGCCTACCGATCCCCTTTGCCAGGGATACTTTTGAGGGTCTGTTCTCCAGTTTCACTTTGGAGTTATTTGATACACCACTAATCCCCAAGGTTTTGGAAGAAATCTCAAGGGTGTTGAAAAGCGGGGGAAGATTGGTGTGTGTCAGCCTATCAAAAGATGCTCCCCTTCCCTTCATGGGCAGACTCTATGAGAATTTCCAAAAACACTTCCCCCAATTATTGGATTGTCGGCCTATTCCCCTTAATCATATTACTCCAGACCGCGGGTTTTGATGTCCACCAGAAAATAACGACTTCTATGTGGGGGCTTCCAGTGACGATTATGGATGTCAGAAAGTAAATGCCCCCGAGTTAATCTTTCCCGTTAAATCTGTTCAATCATATTCCAGCGGATAGGTTCCATATTTTTTGGCTGCGCTGAGCATAGCATCCAGGTTCTTAAGGGGGGTATCCTTGCTCAAACATCCGGACGCGCTGAGGATATAACCTCCTCCTTTTCCGGCCTTCTGGATCATCTCTTTGCACTCCAGCTCAACATCTTCCGGTGTGCCGTGCTGCAGGGTCTTTAACTGATGAAGGTTGCCGATCAAGGCCATTTTATCTCCGATCCTGGCCTTGGCATCAGCAAGATCCAGCTCAGGATCCAGCTGCAGGGCATCAGCACCGGTATCGGGATACATTTCTAGGATATGGTCAGTCTTTAAACAATTATGGGCGATGGTCACAGCTCCTTGAGGTGCAGCTTCAATGACTTTTTTGATATATTGACCGGAGAACTCCCACCAGTGTTTGGGTGAAAGTTGACCACCAACGTCATCGGCGATCATGATCTGTGACATAGTGCCGCCAGTAACATCCCATTGGGACTGCATGTAGGCGATGCAGGATTCAGTAACGATCTCCATCATCTGGTGCACTTCAGCAGGATTAAGGATCAGGTCCATCATCAAGTCTGTTAAATTATGCACCAGGCTGGCAACATCAAAGGGAGCATGTAAAAAACCAGCGGTGACCACAAATCCGTGTTTGGGCAGTTCACCTGCTAACCAGGCATAGGCATCCAGGATGCCTGGCAGCCTTCCATCCGTATAGGGATCCGTAACCTTCAGTTTATTCAGATCGGTGGTAATGTCCTGGATAACAGGTTTAGCGTGGGGGGATTGCCCCGGGGGAGTTTCGATCTCACATCCCATGCCCGATGCTTCAGCGGTTGATCCCGCAGATGCCCTGAACCCCGGGAAATATTGCATATCAGGATAGCGAGTATAAAACTCCAGCATGGCAGTTAGCTGGACATTTCGATCCCCGTACCAGGTTTGGTGATCGATCCCATAATAATCGCTGAAAAATGCGCTCGTCAGCCAGGGACATACTGGAACCCGGTCAGGTTCCTGATTGGTCACCGCAGCCAAAAAACGTTCTTTGGGTGTCATTCCTGTTGTTGGTCCTGCGCTGCCTTGAGTCATAGGATTTCCCTTCAAATAGCCGCTTCAGCCTGCTGCCGGAAGACCTGGCTGTTTTCAACCAGGTCCGGTCCCAGTCGGTGTAGATTTCCCGCAGCCAGGCAAATCACATCCTTCCCGTAAAAATCAACCATATCTTGAACATATTCCGGTTTGACTCCTCCCCCTGGTGATGGCAGAGCCGGTTGGATCGATCCCATTTCAACCCTGGAACCCTGCGCAGCTTGTTGGCATTCTTCCCGCGGTGGCGCAAAACGTCCTTCGAAATGGGGAAAGATGGAAATATCCGCCCCAAACAATCTGGGCAGCTGGCCGTGGATCACATAAGGGGAGAGACCAAAATCAGGCACCTGCCGGTAAGTGCCGTAAAAACCGGGGTGAAATATGATCGGCAGCGACAGTTTATCATCCTCCGCCAACATTCGGGCAGTATCCATCCCGCTAAAAGCTGGCATTAACATGATTCCGTCTGCTCCCTGCTGTTTGGCAAAATAACGCCTTTTCGAAAAAATCCTCCATTTTTCCATTCACTGCAGGAAAATACAGGGTCTTGAATCCCGAAACCTGATTCGCTTTCTGAACAGCTTGCACACAACGGGGTATCCGTTCTCGAAAAGGGCTGTAGCTCTGGTCAGATAATCCATGGTCATCTTTGATGATGTCTATCCCCCCCAGGGCGCATTGGTAAGCCATCTCGGCCAGCTGAGCAGGAGATAATCCTATCGGTTTTAATGCTGTGCTGATCAAAGGCCGGAGCGGGACACCGGTCAGGTCCCGGATTCCCTGTATTCCAAAACGGGGGCCTTTAAAGGCCTTTTCCAATCCCGGCGTCAGCTGAAACTTCTCGACCCGAACTCCAGGAGTAAAAGTGATATTTCCGAAGATCACATTCATTAATTGAGGCAGTTCAAATCCAACTGCCTCTTCTGGATAAGAGATGCACAGCCCAAAACGCATCTTCCCCAAGGGTTGAAAATCCTCGATTTGACCAACCATCTGATCGTGATATGGGCCCGGTTCTACCAATTCATGGGGGAACTCAATGGTCTCTTCCACACAAATGAATTGGGACATCATCCTGGCGTCTTCCTCGCTGTAACCGTTTAAGGTGTACCAGACCAGGAAGCGCTCCCCCGAAAACATGATCTCCGGATGGGGTTTGATCACAGCAGCTCCATAAAATGATCCCCTATTCTGTACAATTTTTCATTATGAGTGCTCTTTTTCATTATAGTTGAGTTTGGCATCTTTTTCAACTTCTCCCGGTCCGGCTGGATTGTTATCCATTATGCGCGAAATAACAGCCAAAGATTGAAATTTAAACAATTATTCAGTATAATCAAAAATGTTCAATACCTGAAATAATGCACACTAACTTGAGCTCCAGGTTGGTCGATGAATATATCTCTGGATGAACATCATTTATGGGCCAAGATTGCCAGGCTCTATTACGAGGACGATCTTACGCAAGGTGAGATCGCCAAAAAACTCGGTTATTCCCGCGTAAAAATCCACCGCATCCTGCGTTCCGCTAAAGAAAATGGGATTGTGCAGGTATTGATCTCTGCGCCGGATAACGGGGCTGTCACCTTGGAAAGTTTACTTATCAATAAATATGATCTCAGAGATTGTATCGTGGTCGAAGATAATCCTCCTGGCGAGGATTTTTATTTGGCCCTGGCCCGGGGAACTGCGTCATGGCTCAAGCAGCATCTCCAACCCGGTCTGCGGATCGGGCTTGGACTGGGCAGAACACTTTCCTATCTTCCCAATGCCTTTAATGCTGAAAAAGAGATTGCCTGCACCTTCACCGAGGTGACGGGCGCTGTTTCCGACCACAGCTGGGGGTTTGAGAGCAACAATATCGCCTCCCAAATGGCCGAGATCTGTGGCGGCAAGGCCGAACTGTTTTATGCTCCCACCCTGGTCTCCACTCCTTCACTCAAGGAACAATTAATCAAAGAGCGCTCCGTTAAGAAGGCTCTCGAAAGAGCTCAAAGCTGCGATATCGTTCTTCAGAGCGTGGGTCCGGTTGACGAAACTGCAATTCTTTTTATTCACGGGTATGTCTCCCGAATGGAAATGGATGAGCTGAAAATGTCCGGGGCGGTTGGTGACGCTTTGGGTTGTTATTTTGATAAATCCGGGAACCTGGTCCCATCTCCAATTGATGGCTTGATGATCGGTCTTCACCTCAGCGAGCTCATCGACCTGCCCTGGAGCGTCCTGGTTGGCGGTGGACCGGAAAAAGTCATCCCGATCGATGCGGCATTAAAGGGTGGTTTCTTTAATGTCCTGGTTACCAACCTTAAAACAGCTGAACAATTAGCGGGAAAGGATGATTAAGTATGCTTGCTGACTACATCAACAGTGATCTGATCCGGCTGCAGGTCCAGGTCCCAGATTGGGAAGCTGCTGTCCGGGCTGGAGGAAAGCTGCTGCTTGACGGGGGTTATTGCGAAGCGCGCTATTTGGATGCCATGGTGGAAGCAGTTCGAACGCTTGGTCCCTATATGGTCCTGGCCCCCGGCATCGCCCTGGCCCACGGCCGGCCGGAAGATGGAGTTTTAAAAGTTGGCTTGAGCATCATCAATCTGGCTGCACCGGTGGAGTTCGGGAATGAAGCCAACGATCCGGTCTACCTGGTGATCTCCTTTGGGGGCGTTGACAAAGAGAGCCATATCGGTATGCTGCAGGATCTGGCTGAGTTTCTAATGGATGAAGATCATCAAACTTTATTAAAAACAGCTTCTTCGGTTGATAAGGTTATTACAGGCTTTATCGAAGAGCTGATCGGGAGGGAATCATGAAAAAACCATTGATTATGGTCGTTTGCGGATTTGGCCTGGGCTCGAGCATGGTACTGAAACTTACCCTGGACGGGGTCCTCAAAGAAGAGGGTTTGTTGGCGGATACTTTCTGTTCTGACGAAACCCAGGCGAAGGGCGAAAAATTTGACATGGTATTCACTTCCAAGGAGATGTCCAAGCTGTTTAAGGACATAGAAAAACCTGTTGTTGTGATCACTAATTTCTTAAGCAAAGCAGAAGTGCGGGAAAAAGGTCTCGAATTGGTCAGGTCTTTGTACACCGAGTAGCTAATGGAAGAAATTTCTTTTCCCTATGGAGCCTCCTATTCGCCCCTGATCTTTGATGAAGGGGAGTGGGAGCACGACCTCAACCTGATGCGCAACTCCTCCCTGAACCTGATTCGGGCTGGCGATGTGCACGGCTCCTGGGATCGCCTCGAACCCCGCCCCGGGGAGTTCGATTTTACCCGTCCTGGGGCGTTTCTATACTCTCGCCGGGGAATATGGTCTGAAGATCCTGCTGAGCAACGGGGCTTCCTGCCCTCCCCTCTGGCTGAAAACCCAATATCCGGATGTATCCCTGCTGTCCAGCCGCGGTGAACGATACCCCCTGGGATCCTCTTACCATTGGGCCTGCATCCACCACCCCGGCTATTTACAGGCTCTGGAAAAATACACTCTCCAATTAGCACATTTTGCCGTGCAATTTCCCAATCATTTTGGCTGGCAGATCACCAACGAGATCGGTTTCCCCTTTATGCCGGCCAGGGAGCAGAATGAACTCGGTCTGTATTGTTACTGCGCCCACTGCCAGGATAAATTCCAGCAATGGCTGAAAGTTAAATATTCCAGCCTGGATAACCTGACTGAAGCCTGGTCCTGGAGCACAACCAATTTTGTGTATAACCAGTGGGAAGAAGCGGTTGGACCCGAATCGCTGCCAGCTTCCTGGTCTGGCGTCACTCGCTGGATTGATTGGCGGCTCTTCTGGCAGAACGCCTTTGCGAAATACGCCGGTTGGCAGCACGACCTGATCCGCCAAGTTGATCCTGATCATCCTACCTCGATCAATACCTTCAATTTCAAGGGTTTTGACCGTTTTGGCAGCTTTATGGGCTTAGACCAATGGCAGATTGCTGAACAGGTTGACCACATTGGGTATGATCTCTATCCCGGCAGCGGCAACAAGCTTAAATCCCGTCCCGGAGCACAATTCCATGTTCCTTGATCACGGCCGCAGCGTTTCCCAAACCACCGGACGTGATTTCTGGCTGCACGAAGTTGAAAGCGGTCCGATCGGGGGTTGGTTGATGGGTCCCGAGTACAATACCCAGGCCCGGGATATTGATAATTACATCATTGAATCCCTGGGACACAATGCCAAGCTGTTGATCTACATGCCCTGGCGGGAATGGGGCTACCAGCCGATCCGCTGGGGCGCCCTGGTTGATCTTGAAAGGCAACCCGTCTCCGCGTCTTAAAGCAGCTTCCGACCTGGGGCACTTTCTGCAGGATCATTCCGATACTTCTGCTTCAAGCCCAGACTCCACCGGCCGAGATCGCAATCCTGGAGTCCAAACCTAATGCCATATTCTTCCGGGGAGTCAACCAGGAGGAACTGCTCTTCCAGGCCCAGCGGGGTGTTTACCGGGCATTCTGGGATGAGGGATATCGGGTTGATTTTATTACTCCCGGCTCAATTAACTGATCCTGATCTGAATAAATATCCAATGATCTGCCTGCCGTTAATGGGCTCATTATCAGTTGAATCTGCTGACCTGCTGGAAAGTTATGTATCTTCTGGGGGGTATCTTGATCGCCTTCTCCAGATTGGCGACAGTGGATGAAAAAGGCTGGACCCATTTTGATCTGCCTCTGCCAAGCCTGGGCAATATCTTCGGCATCGATCGGATCGAAGCCGACTGCTCAGGCAGAACGGGTCATCACCAGTCAGGATCAAGAATTTCCTGAGAAACTAAACCGGGATCTGATCAAAACCAGACCCACAACCGAGATCCTGGCAGAATTCAGCGATGGAAAACCCGCCGTAACTCGCGCGAGACTCGGTGAGGGTTTTGGTGTTTATATAGGCACCCAGGCTGATATTGGGTATCTCGACGACCCGGGGGATAATCTTCTTAAACAGATTATCAAACTGGTCACGGGGACAGCCGGGATTCAACCGACTGCATATCTGAATGGCCAAATTTCTCGCGCTGGTGGGGTTGACCCGCATATTTTAGAAACAGCCAACCAAACTTTGATTTTATTCAGCAATTATTTATCGGAGAGGAATAAAGGAACATTTTTCTTGCATACCCGGGGTCGAATCCCGGAGAGATTGGACCGGATCTATCCAGACCAATCTCCACTTAGCTACAGCTTCGAAAGTGATGAGCTATCGATCCCGCTTGAGTTTGGCGAAAAGGAGGTGATCATTCTCAAACTAGATTGGAAATAGCTTTTTGAAGGTATTGTAATTTTTAGTCTCAAAAGAGGAGAAACAAAATGGACGTTGGAGTAATTTTCAGTATTGTGCCAAGACTGCTGCCCATCTTTATGCTGGGTGTCGTGGCACTATTTGGTCTTTTGCTGCAGAAGAAATCCGGCAGTGACGTGATTTCTGGCACCATTAAGACCATGGTCGGCGTAACTGTCCTGTTCGCCGGTGTTGATATCCTGGTAGGCGCCATTGAGCCTATCGCCGCGCTGTTCGGCCAGGTTTATGCCTATGAGGGCACAGCTGCTGTTGGCGATTGGGTTGGTTTCCTGGGAACCTATGGTCTTCAAGTTGTTTTGATCATGGTGTTTGGTTTCCTGGTCAATTTGGTTTTGGCCCGGATCACTCCTTGGAAATATGTGTTCCTGACTGGACATATTCTGTTCTGGAATGCATTTATGGTAACCGCAGCCCTGGCTGATGGTGGAAAGATCACTGGTTGGTTGCTTGTGGTTCTTGGCAGCGTGATTCTGGGCATTATCTCCACAATCCTGCCCGCCCTGGTTGCGCCTGCGATCAAGAAACTGACTGGAAACAACGATTTCTCGATTGGTCACACCACCACCATTCACGGCATCCTGGGTGCCTGGATTGGAAAACTGGTTGGTGATCCTTCCAAATCTACCGAGGATATGAAACTCTCCGAAGGTTGGGGATTCATGAAATCCATGACCATTTCCACCTCGGTGATCATGTTCTTGCTTTATCTTGTGATGGGCTTTGTTGCCGGTCTGCCTTTTGCTGCTGAGACATTTGCTGGTGGCAGCACTGTGATGTGGTTCTTCGTGGCTGCTTTGAAAGCCATCACCTTCGGCGCCGGTCTGACTGTGCTGCTCACAGGTGTGCGCATCATGCTGGCAGAGATCATCCCCGCTTTCCACGGCCTGGCCCAGAAAGTGGTTCCAGAAGCCGTTCCTGCTCTGGACTGCCCGATGATCTTCCCCTACGGCGAAAATGCCCTGGCGATGGGATTCCCGATTGCGATGGTATTCTCCCTGATCAGCCCTGGCTGTTTTTGGTGCCCTGGGATACAAATACCTGCTGCTTCCCCTGGTTGTGGCGGCCTTCTTTGATGTTGGTCCTGGCGTGATCCTCGCCAATGCCACCGGCGGACGCCGGGGTGCCTTTATCTATGCTGCTATCGGCGGTGTGCTGCTGATGGCTTTGAACGCCCTGGCCATCCCCCTGGTATCCAACTCGGCTGCTGGATTTGTCCAGCTCTTCGGCGGCAATGACTTCGCGATCATTGCTATCGTTGTGGGCGGCATCTCCCGACTGTTGGGATTCTAATTCCCTTTGAGCTAAAAGAGTGCTCTTCCGAAATTTGGAGGAGCACTTTTTATTTCAGGTATCATATAATCATGCTCCCGATTGGAATACACCTCTCATATTGGCAGATCCGGTGGGATGACGACCTGCGCCCCCTGATTAAAAAAGCCCATACCGCTGGATTTGACGTGGCGGAATTCCCTCTGGTATTTCCTGACGACCTCGATTATCAGGGACTAAAGGCCGAACTAGACAGCCTGGGTATGCTGGCCAGCTGCGGAACCGGATTGAGCCCAAAAACGGATATCACCAGCCCCGACAGCGCCATCCGCAAAACCGGGTTGGCTCACCTGCGGTCCTGCATCGATGGCGCTTCCAGGCTGGGAAGCCCCGGACTGGGTGGTGTTATCTATGCTCCCTGGGGTTTTTTCCCGGATGGGGATTGGAGCGAACGCTGGAAACACTGCGTGGGATCTTTGAAGGAAGCCGTAAAGATGGCCCGGGATCAAAATATAGTCCTCTATATGGAAGTGTTAAATCGTTTTGAGGGTTATCTGATCAACACCGTAGAACAGGGACTGGCAATTATCAATGAGGTCGATAGCGATAACCTAAAACTTCACCTCGATACCTTCCACCTGAATATTGAAGCCGATCATATCGGGGATGAGATCAGATCAGCCGGAGCTCACCTGGGACATTTCCATCTGGTGGCCAACAACCGGAAGATCCCGGGGGCCGGACATATTCCCTGGGCCGAAGTTCGGCAGGCCCTTAAAGATGTTGATTATCGGGGTTTTCTGATTGCAGAAACCTTTGTCAATCCGGCTGGCGAGGTTGGAAAGGGGTTGTTCATCTGGCGCTCACTGGCCGATGATCTCGACCTGGCTGCAGCCAGAGCCGCCCAATTTATCAGGCAGGAAATGGCCGATGTTTAATTTGAACCAGTTTGGGGAATTATTCTCCCTCTTGCGAGAGCGTTTTGACCATCAAATAGGGGCTTTAAATTCCCTGGATTCTGCGGTCGGTGATGGAGATCATGGTTTTACCATGGCCAGGACCATGCGCGCTGCTGAAACTGCCTCTGGAGCCCGGTTTTCAGATCTCGGATCCGCTTTTGATGCGGTTGCCGAGGCCATGGCGGAACACGCTGGAGGAGCGATCGGACCTTTGCTGGCAGCTTTCTTCGCTGAAGGAGGGATCGTATTTCGCGGCAAACAGGATATTGATTTGGGAGATTATACAGATTTTCTGGCCGGAGGTCTGGGGGCAGTCCAGGACATCGGCCGGGCCCAACCCGGGGATAAGACCCTGGTAGACGCCCTCGACGCAGCCGTGACTGCATTAAATAATCCCCACCTGAAAACCCTGGAAGCTGGACTTCTGGCTTCCTCCCGGGCTGCCGAAGCGGGTGCTGAAGCAACAGCAAACCTGGTCGCAGCCCACGGCAGGGCCAGTTTTTCGGGAGAGAGATCCCGGGGACATCAGGATGCTGGAGCAACATCCCTGGCGTTAATCCTCAAAACTCTGGCTGATTTTGGGACAGGAACCCGATATAAAGCAGTCCGATCTGAAATACAATCTGATTTTTCTCCACCTCCAGGCAAGGTCATCAATCATCCTGATCTGATGATCGCGCAGGATAATCAGGGTTTAGCAAGGCTGTATCCTGAATTGGTCCGCCTTACTAGCGAGGGTATCTTGCTGAGAAGCCAGCCAAAAGATCCCGGAAAGGTTGCCCTGGTGATTGGTCACGGTGGAGGACACACACCCTCCATGGGAGGTTTTATTGGACCTGGTATGCTGGATGCAGACGTTTACGGCCCGGTATTCACATGTGCTTCAGGCATTGCTATCGCCAGAGCTATTCAGGCGGGAAACAGTGGCGGTGGAGTGGTTCTGTTAATCTCCAATCACAGCGGAGATGTGCTGAATGCCCGGCTCGCGCTTCGTCGTGCTCAACAACTTGGCATCCCCATTGAGCCTGTAATCTTGAGTGACGATATCGCTACAGCTCCCCGGAAGGACTTTTTACAGCGCAGGGGATTGGGGGGACTTCTATTTGCATTAAAGATTGGCGGTGCGGCAGCTGAAGCTGGTTTGCCCCTGGAAGAAGTTGCCGACCTGATGAGAAAAACTAACCAGAGAACTGGAACTCTCTCTGTTGCCGTAAGGCCGCCCACCCATCCGGCTACTGGTGAGCCGCTCTTCGACTTGCCGGACGGGCAGATCGAGATCGGTACCGGTGTGCATGGTGAGGTTGGAGTATACCGGGGACCTCATTTGCCCGCAGATGAGATCATCGAACTGCTGCTCGATCGCTGGTCCCGATCTGAAGAATTATCCGATCTCCTTTGAGCGCTCTTCACTTGCCGCCGGGCAGATCGAGATCGGTACCGGTGTGCATGGTGAGGTTGGAGTATACCGGGGACCTCATTTGCCCGCAGATGAGATCATCGAACTGCTGCTCGATCGTCTGGTCCCGGATCTGGAAGAATTTGGATCCCGGGATCGATTGGTTTTCATCAATGGAGCCGGTGGCACATCAAAAATGGAGCTCCATATACTTTATAACAGTGTCTGCCAGCAGCTCTCAGACCTGAATATCCAGATTGCCGCCGGGGTGGCAGATTCTTATTTCACCACCCAGGAGATGGGCGGTTTTTCGCTTTCCTTATGCGCTGTTAATCCAGAAATGCTTGAGTTTTGGAACAGACCGGCGTCAACACCTTCGTTCCGTTGGCCTAATAGATGAACCAGGAGTTATTTTATGTTTAAGATTCGATCTCCCCGGGTGGGTTTGGCAGGCGTGATGTGCACACCATTCCGGGGTGACAAAGAAGGATACTACCGGGGAGATATCGCAGCGCTAGAAAAATTGGCCGTAGAGTTCGATTTTGAGCTGCTCACCCTAGAAGAGGGCATCTATGACCTGGGCCAGGCCCGGAATGCAGCCCGGGAATTGGATGAATGGGGAGCAGACTTTATCATCATTCAGACCAGCTCGTTTGCCTCGGGTGACTTCATTTATCCCTTTACTGAAATTTCAGCCCGACTGGGATTGTGGGCGGTGCCCGAAGGAGAACCAGGCCCTGAGGGAGGCTTGCCTCTCAACTCTTTCACAGCCACCAACTTGTATAACAGCATCATTCGCAAGACCCTTCCAGAATATACTAACCCAGTCAAATGGTTCTTTGGCCGCCCCGGCCAGCCCCTGTTCGATCAGCGGCTGGATATCACTGTCCAGGCTCTGCGGGCTCTGATCAACCTGCCCGGGAAGAAAATTGCCCTGATCGGTGGCGTCGCACCCAGTTTCGACAATTTGATCATTGACTACCGAAATCTGAAATCGCAGTTGGATATTGATGTGTTTGAATTTAACCTCGAGCAGGTGATAAACCTCGCCCGCAGTTTGGATGAAGGACAATACACTCTAATCCTGGATGAGATCAGGGACTCGGTAAAGCCTATTGATGGGGGATTAAGACCAGCCTTGGAAAAAACAGCCCGGGTCTGTCAAGCAGTCCATCTATTGGCAGACGAACATGATTTTGAGGCCGTTGCCTTAAGCTGCTGGCCCCAGTTCCAGCAGGATTACGATCTTGCAGTATGTTCGGTGATGGGTCATTTAAATACCGGGGGCTTGATCGCGGCTTGCGAAGGGGATCTGACCAGTGCAGTCAGCATGTTAACTTTGCGCTATCTTACCGGCGGGGACATTGTAACCCTGATGGACCTGGTTTCCATAGACAGCGCGGATGAGAGTGTTCTCCTATGGCACTGCGGTCCAACCTCTCCCCTCATGGCTGATGACCAGGGTGCCACCCTGCAGCCTTTATGGTTATTCGATGGGCCAGAGGGACAGCGGACCGGGCTGCACAATGATCTCGTCCTGAGGCCTGGAGCGGGAAGTGTGCTAGGCTTTAGCACGGATTTCAACAGCATGCTGATCCTGGAGGGTGAGATCGACAATGCCAAACCCAGTTATCTCGGGAGCCGGGGCTGGCTAAAAAATTTGCAGCTCAACGGAGAAATCATACTCACCCCTGACCTTGTCCAAACTCTGATGGTCTCTGGATACCAGCACCATTATCCATTTAGCTACGGTCATTTGGGCCAGGCAGGACTCGAACTTTGTGGCTGGCTGGGAATTAAACCAATCTCTAAACAAATCTATACTGCTTATGTAAGGTGATATTATGCGGGTTTCTTTAGCCCAAATCCTTGATGATGCGGATCGGGGAAAATACGCGGTGATCGCCCCTGATTTTACCTCTCTCTCGATGGCCAAGGCCATGATAGAGGCTGCCGAATCAGTTCAAACGCCATTGATCCTGAGCTATTCCACGCTTTTTAAGCCCATCATGGATGTGCGGCGCTATGACACATTCATAGGGATAGTTAATGATGAGATCGAGGCAGCCTCAGTGCCCATTTGCCTCCATCTCGATCATGCTGGATCCCTGGATGAAATCCAGGGAAGCGATTGATGTGGGTTTCTGTTCGGTGATGATCGACGCCAGCACCGAACCCTGGCAGATCAATCTTGACATGACCCTCCAGGCGGTGGAAATTGCCCATGCACACGGCGTATCCGTTGAATCCGAGCTGGGACAGATCATGGTTGGGGAAGGCTATTATAAAGAGGATCGAGGCGATGAACTATTCACCGATCCGGATCAAGCCCGGGAGTTTGTTGAATTGACAGGGATCGATGCCCTGGCAATTTCGATCGGCAATGTTCATGGAGCCTACCAGGGAGAACCCAGGATCGATTTTGATCGATTGCAGCGGATCGATAAACTGGTTGATATTCCCCTGGTACTGCATGGTTCATCAGGAATAGGAGAACAGAACCTCACCAAGGCGATCCGGTTTGGGATCCGGAAGATCAATCTTTATTCCGAGATCATCCAGGCTGTGAATAACAACCTTCTGGATGCACTTCAAAATACAACCGCCAATCCGCTTGCCCTCTGCCGGGCTCGGGAGCAAGCCATCCAGGAAACTCTCTTAAAATATCTTCACTTCTCTGGCAGCATCCCTTAAACTGGGGATATTTTCAACCCGGATCTTCCTAAGACAAATTAGGTTTCTTCTCTGCCATAGGGATACCAAAAATCTTTTGGCTGGGCTCCGATATCCCAATGGACATGTTTGACCTGGCGGAACTGGTTGAATCCCTCGATTCCCAGCTCCCGTCCCAATCCACTCATCTTCATCCCCCCAAAGGGTCCCGCGAAATTATCAGTCAGGGGATCGTTGATCCAGACCGTTCCAGCCTGGACTTCTTCATAAAAGCGCTTTACCAGCTTGGCATCATTAGTCATCAAGCAGGCCCCCAATCCATACTGGCAGTCATTTGCCAATTCAATAGCCTGATCAAATGTTTTATAGGGCATTAACGGCAGCACAGGGCCAAATGTTTCTTCCCGCATCAACTCCATGGAATGATCCACATCCACAACAACTGCAGGCTCCAGGTAAAAACCCTTCTTCAAGTGGTCTGGCCGTTTCCCGCCCACCAGGATCTTTGCCCCCTGATCCACTGCTCCCTTGAGCTGCCCCTCCACTTTTTGGCGGAAATGATCGCTCCGCATCGGCCCAATATCTGTCTCTGAGTCAAGGCCGTTTCCGAGGCGAAGTTTTCCGACAAAATCTGCCAGGGCTTCCGCAACCTGGGAGAAAATACTTTCATGGATATAGATCCGTTCCGTGCTGGTGCAAACCTGCCCGGTGTTGATCAATCCAGAGTAGGCTATCCCCCTGACAGCCAGATCCAGATCCGCGTCCGGGGCGATCACCATGGGATCCTTTCCACCCAATTCAAGATGGAGCTGTTTCATTTGGGGTGCCGCCCAGCTGGCGATCATCTGCCCCACGGCCAGTGATCCGGTAAATGCGATCATCGGCACATCCGGGTGTTTTATGATCGTATCTCCCACCTCCGGCCCGTAACCGGTGACCACATTCACCACACCAGGAGGAAAATGGTCAAAAGCCAGTTCAACTATCTTTAATGTGGTCAAGGGAGTGTACTTGGAAGGTTTGATCACCACTGTATTGCCCGCCGCCAGAGCCGGAGCAAGCTTCCAGAACAAGAGCAGGATGGGGTAGTTCCAGGGGACGATACAACCTACAACTCCCCAGGGTTCATAACGCACAAAGTTGAATTGATCGGGATCTGCCGGTGGTATCACAGCTCCCAGGTGATGGCGACCGATCTCGGCATAATAATCCAGGGTCTCTTCTGACCACCAGATCTCTTCCTCGTTTTCAGGGATGGGTTTGCCTTCTTCTAATGTGAGCAGGTGGATCAATTCATCCTGGTGAGTCCGCATTTTATCTGCAGCAAGATGAAGCATCCTGGCCCGTTCCAGGGCTGGCATTTTGCTCCAGGCCGGAAATGCTGATCGGGCCGCTTCGACAGCCAGTTCAGCATCCCGGGCACTACCTTGAATGACATTTTCGATGAGTTCTTCTGTGGCCGGGTTGATGACCGGGATCAAATCCCGCTGATCGAGAGAAAGTTTTTTACCGTTGATATACATGCTTCTGTTCCTCCTCGTTTGCTTCTAGAAGCTGACAAGATGAACCGGCTGATCCCCGTATCTGCTTGAATCATATCCCAATCTATGAAAATCGCCCAATAGAATTGGGCGGCTCTGGCAAAAAAATGGCTTCAGGATAGCACTCTTGGTCATTAACTTCAGATTGCTGTTTACGGGATTCTGTTGATTGCTGCCATATCTCGGAGCGGGAAGTGAGTTATGGGTTCTAGGATATTTTTTAATGGGGAAACTCAACCTCAAACAAAAAAACCGCCAGCAGCGGTTTTTTCCTGTGCCCCCACGGAGATTCGAACTCCGGTCTTAACCTTGAAAGGGTTATGTCCTGGTCCCCTAGACGATGGGGGCAAATTTATCTTATGACAACGGGAAAAATTTTACCATTCCAGCTTAATCAGGTCAAGCCTAACGGTATTCCTGGAAGGGAAGAATCATCATCTTCCTTCTTTAGGGTGTGGGAAAAAGTGGCAATGTGTTTCCGGTTGATCAGCATGGCCTCGCTTTGGATTTCAAGTTCAGGATAAACAATTGATCTCACAATTCCATCGAAGATCAGAATATATTCCCAGGTCCCTCCTGACATCAAAGCCTTAAAATCAAATCGGCCCGGCCATTGAAGGACACCTGAATATTCATAAGTGGAATCTGTCACAGAGATGTTAAATGAATTGACTTTTTCATATCCAGCCCTGGTAATTCCCTTGGGTCCTATATCTTGCTTGCGCCGGACACTGGCGCTGTGGATCTGGTCTTTAACCAGGCGGATATCACTCAGCTTCTGGACCAGGAAGTCCGGATCATTAATTCGACCCAAGCTGGCATCCATAATGGTCATGAATTCGCTGGTTGAATCAGTTAATAGGCCATTTAACCCGGAGTTGCTGACCTTGGCTGTCCCGGCGATCCTGTAGGATGCCGTTAATACGTGGACAGGGATGATTCTTGTGGTTAGTGCCGCCTGTGCCATCCCGGATCTCCCTCTTTTGTCAAATTGAAACAGCTATGCTAGATCAACACTTTCCCTTCAGGGAAAGTGTGTTCAGTCCTGCAAAACAGTATCTATAAATAATAACAGAATCCACTCAAAGAGAGGATTGATTTGTAATATCCACCATTAAAGATTTGTTGTGAGAAAAATTTCCAGAAACATCCCAGACGCGTCTGGTCGATCTAGTTTATTCCGATGCCAGGACAGGATCGGCGCTGTTGATCAGCCCCCAGGATGAGGGCGGCCAATATACCAGCAAAGCCTCTCCGATCACGTTCTCCATTGGCACCATCCCCCAGTTATGGGAATCAGAGGAATTATTTCGGTTATCACCCAATACAAACAGCGATTCTTCCGGGACGATCCATTCCCCTTCATAGACCGGAAATTCATTGATGTAGGGCTCGGGCAGCAGCACCTCATTCACATAAACGCTGCCCCCTCCAATCTTGATCTGATCTCCCGGCAAACCGATGATCCGCTTGATATATTCCTCGGTGATATTGCGGGGAAAATCAAAGACCACCACATCCCCTCGTTCTGGTTCCCCAAATCGGTAGTTGATCTTGCTGACAATCACAAATTCGTCATGGTGCAGATTGGGCTCCATGCTCGAACCGTCAATTCTTATCCGGGCGGAAACTGCGTTGATCAAAAAGAACAGCACAACCGACAGCAAAAGTGTTTCAAGGATGTCCAAAAGAACCCGCAGCAGATTAGGCTTATCCGGGTTTTCTTCATCGATCGTTCCTGGTACTGTCCTGAGCTCATCGATCATTGGATCTCGCAGCCTTCAGATTGTGTGTCAGATTATATAATCCAATCCCACCTTGGGCAAGGGGAGGATTGGATTGGTATCTCAGCCAGGCCGCTTTGGAACGGGATTAGTCTTGCTTAACTATCTCGGAGTATGATCCTGATCGGTGTGCCAAGAAAGGGCGTCTGTTCGCGAATTTGGTTTTCGATATATCGTAAATAGGTGAAGTGAGTGAGCGTGCGGTCATTTACATGCATCAGGAATGTAGGTGGGTCATTTCTGACCTGGGAGCCATAATAGATCTTAAAATGCTTGCCTGCCCTGGATGGCGGCGGGTGTTTATCCTGAGCCTGACGAATAATCTTGTTCAATTGGGATGTCGGCAGCCTGACCAGCCGTTCTTGTTGGACTTGAAGGGCGAGATTGAGAACCTGGTCTACCCGTTTTCCCGTTAAAGCGGATGTGAATAATATTGGCACATAGTCCATGAAGTTCAATTCGTAGCGGACAAAATTAGTGAATTCAGCCATGGTGTGAGAATCTTTTTCAATCAGGTCCCACTTATTGATGATCACCACGGCCGATTTCCATTCATCCAGGATATAGCCAGCGATATGCGTATCCTGGGACTTTATCCCCTCATAAGCATCCACAACCAGCAAAGCCACATCGGCGCGTTCGATGGCTTTCATTGCCCTCAAGACACTGAATTTTTCAACCCCGGGCTGGATACTGCCTTTTTTCCGGATCCCTGCCGTATCTATGATCGTGATGGGAGTGTCATTATAGACCAATTTGGTGTCGATAGAATCCCGGGTTGTTCCGGGTATATTGCTGACAATCACTCTCTCTTCACCTATGATCTTGTTCAGCATGCTTGATTTGCCGACATTAGGTTTTCCAACTATGGCGATCTTTACGGATTGATCCTCTTCTTCCTGACCACCTTCTGGAAGCACATCGACCAGGGCGTCCAGCATATCTCCCGTAGCTGAGCCATGGATGGCGGAGACGATATGTATTTTTGGAAATCCCAACTCATAGAATTGAACCGCGTTTTGCCTGGCTTCATCACTCTCACATTTATTTACAACCAGCAGGATCGGGGGATGGAGTTTTCCGTCTCTGGTTTTCTGGGATTTCCTTAAGGATTCCGTGATCTCCCGGTCTGCTGGCGTTATACCGGATTGTCCATCAACCACAAAAAGGATCGCATCCGCTTCCTGGATGGCAATTTCAGCCTGGGTTCTGATCTCATTGATAAACTGATGGGAGCCAATCGAGAGGGGCTCCTGCCCTTTACCAGGTCCTACCTGGGTCGGATCCAGACCCCCGGTATCTACAATATCAAAAACCCTGCCGGTCCATTCTACCTCGGTGGCTAATCGATCCCTGGTTGTGCCCGGGATATCATCAACTATGGCCATTCGGCGTTCCGCCAAGCGGTTAAAAAGAGTGCTTTTGCCGACATTGGGCCGGCCAACTATGGCTACAACAGGTTTTTGCATGGCTTCTTTTCAGGAGGATAATTTGATCTGGTGTGAAAACATGGCCTTATTTGATCACGATTTCTACCGTTGCCGGCGAAATATCTTCCCAGATCACGTCTGAGGGAAGGATTTCGACCGTTGGGCTGACAGTATGAACACCAACCCCGAGGTTTGTCAGGTCAACTACGATCCGGATATCGCGCAGGGTTAGGTTTTCCAGCACAGGCACGGGCCCTGAAATCGCTACACTGATCTGTTTTGGTGAAACCTCTGCCGTTAATCCCGGCAGGAGACCAATGATCTCGATCTCCCGGATGATCACAATATTGGTTGTTAATGAGGTCACGTTCACCTGGACCAGGACGGTCGGGTCGCCGACCACGGTAACTCCATTGGGTAGGTCGAGCTCGAGAATGATTTCCAGATAGTCATCTACGCCAGTTAGATCCAGGGGTTTGGTGTTGACATATCCCGGAAGCTGCTCCACCAGTTGGGGATCAGCCGAAAATACCATCACGGTTGGTGGGGCTGGCGTGATGCTCGTAAAACGGTATCCGGGTTCAACAGATCCTCGGGTGGTCACGTTGACAGCCAAATTGCGGTAGCCGCCCTGGAGTGTGATGGTTTGATTCACCCGGACAGAAACCGGATCGATCGCAACTCCTGTGACCGGGTCCCCGCTTTCATCCCGGGGCTCGAGGGTCACATCTTTGGCCAGGGAACCGGTAGCGTCCGAGATATCCAGGATACCTACTACATTATGAACATCCTGGACTTTGTTTTCCAGCCCAGTGACAGTGACCGTTGATACTTCCCAGGACAATCCGCTGGTTTGATATCCGATGGCAGGTTCCCCTTCAACCAGGATTGAGAGCGGAACCACTTTGGATATCAGGTTGCTGACCCTTAATTCCAGCTGAGTCGGGTTTTGATCCAGGAGCCTGATCGGTTTAAGTTGGTCTGGAATATCCACCTTGACAGGAAAACGATAGGTGCCTGCCTTGATGCCCTCCATATTGATAGTCGCTACCAGGGGATTCTCTTCCTCAAGCTGCTGTATGATGCTCTCTGGAGCTAAAATGGTGATCGCTACCGAGGCGGGCAGAACATCAACGATTGCCAAATCGCTGGATTGCTGGAGAATTTCCAGGGGTATATTCATTTCTACTTCAGTATTCGGATTGGCTGATGTCACAGCCGAGGTCCAAATTACTACTGCCAGTAAAAGTGACACGATCAATGATGTCAGATTATTGCCCAACCAGCGCATTATCCTCATTCAGCGGTTCCTTGAAAAAGAGTGATCAATCTAGAAAGCAGGGATTTATCGGAAATCTCTTTTTGGAAATATCCTGCTAACTTTTCCTCCAGTTCATCCAGGGGCACATATTTATCGATTTTTCCATCGTATGCCAGCGACACAATGCCTGTTTCTTCCGATATCACCACGGCAATGGCGTCGCTTTCCTCAGCGATCCCCAGGGCGGCTCTGTGCCTCAAACCCATGGAGCGTTCGGGGGATTCTTCAAGGACACCGCTGGAAGAGAGCGGCAAGACACACCCGGCAGCAGATATCACTTCATTGGAGATGATCACTGCCCCATCATGCAGAGGGGTTTTGGGATAAAAGATCTGGATCAGGGTCTCTGGCGTCACAGCAGCGTTCAAATTCACACCAGTTTCAATATAAGCCTGCAGGGTATCCAACCTCGAAAAGGCAATCAATCCCCCGTATTTCCTTTCAGCGATCCTCCGGGTGGCCCGGACGACGTTCTTAATGACTCGCTCCATCCCGGTAGAAAGTTGTTCTTGGGTAAATATCGAGCCTGTTCGACCGATCCGTTCCAGCACTCGGCGGATCTCGGGAGCAAAGATCACCGGAATGGCCAGCAGCAAAGTTGGCAGGGTGCTGGTTACCAGCCAGGAAAATGCCGGCAGCACTCTCAAACTGGACAATAAGCTGATCACAACTATCAGGAACAAGACTCCCCGCATCAGCACCAGGGCTTTGGTATCCCTGAGCATATAGAGCAGGAAGAACACCACCGCTGCTACCAGCAGGATGTCAAGTACGCTGAGCCAGTTTGCTCGCTCAAATATAAACAGCAAATAATTCAATAGGTTTACTATCACAATGTTCTACCTGCGCAGGATTTTACTACTGCATGGGACGTAATACGCGGTCTTTTCTGAGCTGCTTGAACAAGAGGACTGTTCCCGGAGGCATGGATTCCATCACTGCATTCTGCCAGGCTTTCACCTGGAGATCCTTGACTGTCCGGGCCTCATATCCCAGCGAGCCCCAAATACTGTCATGTTGGGCTAAAGATGGCGGAAGGAACAGCAGGGCAGCTTCGCTCTGCAATTCTTTAGATGATTCTTCCACATAGTTCATCAATGCTTCCAATCCGTTTTGGAGTGCCAATCCATCATTCAGTATGACATCATCTACCCTGGTGATCAGGTTCTCGACCTGCCAACCCAGCAAGCCGATGATCTCTTCCTCTGATAAAAGCAGCATATAGGCTTTCTCGCCGAACGCCTCCATTATATCGTCTTTGGTGATCTTCCTCTTCGACCGGCTTTGCAAACTCATATACTCAGCGATCTGTTTTGCTGATTCCGGGGTTGCCCGGCGCACATCCAGTTTTCCGTAGGATTTGCTTGGAACCTGCTTAAAATCCGGTTCTTCCTGGGTAATTGCCTGCCAGGCATCGTAGACTTGTTTCCAGGTCTTTTCAAACGAACCATCGTTCTCGATCACCACGTCTGCCTTGGTGAGCTTGGCAGTCGCCGGAAGCTGCGCATTGATCCTGTTTTCCGCCTCACGGCGGGTTAGGTTGCGTTTTTCGATCAGGCGCTCCAGCTGAAGATCAGAGGACGCCATCGCCACCCAAACCTGATCACACATATTATGAATATCTGATTCAAGCAGTTTGATGGCTTCGATCACGATGATCCGGTTAGATGATTTATTAACCAGCACATCCAGCGCCTGGCGGACCAGAGGATGAATGATCGTTTCCAGCCGCATCATCGCGTCTGGATTGTTAAACACCAATTCTCCCAATTTGGAACGGTCAATTTCCTCATTAGCCCCCAGCACCCACCTTCCAAAAGTGTCAATCACTGGCTGGTAACCTGGAGAGGATTTCATAATGGCCCGGTGGGAAAGCACATCCGCATCGATGCCGTAAGCGCCCAGATGCTCAAGCATTTTTCGGACAACACTTTTCCCGGTGGCAATATTCCCCGTTAACCCGATGGCATATTTTCCTTGCCAGGCACTCATGATCCCTCCTAACCGATTTGGGTTGTCGGTTTTTCTCTCTCTACATTGTAGTCTGGCCTTGAAATAATGTCAATTAATTGCTGATTTTCACAGCAATGGTGTATGGAAACCCATAGGATTTCTTATGATTGTCTGGCAGGAAAAGAACCATCTACTGGTTTAACTGCCTCACGAACCCGGTAAAGCCCTTTTTTGAACCCCGATGCCAGACCGGTCAGGGAGTCGGAGTTGAGCCTGATCATACAAGATCCCGTCAAATGGATCATTCTTTATCAGCAGAGGTGCATCCAGATCAAACCAATCTCCCCAGGAACTCAGGTGGGCCATAGCGGTTACCCCCAGGGAGGTCTCAGCCATACATCCCAGCATAATTTTTAATCCCAACTCTTTACCCCGCAATAGTATTTCCAGCGTAGGAGCCAGACCTCCTAGTTTCATCAGTTTCAAGTTGATTCCTTGAACTCCCACCCGGGCAAGCGCTGCTACATCTTCCAGGGTTCTTAAGGATTCATCTGCCACAACTGGTATATCCGTATGCTGTTGGACAAAACCCAGCCCCTCAATATCATCAGCGGGCACGGGTTGTTCAATCATCTCAATCTTATATGGGGCAAGATCTTTTACCAATCGTACGGCTTCCTCAGGAGACCATCCCGCATTGGCATCCACATACAGACGCACGTCCGGCCGGGCATTGCGCACCGCGGCAACCCGGCTGAGGTCATCTTCGCTACCCAGCTTGAGTTTTATCACCGGATATTTCGCATGATCAACAGCCATTTGGGCCATTTCTTCCGGGCTGGAAATTGCAATCGTAAAAGCTGTCGAAACGGGCTTCGGAGCTGGCAACCCTAAGACCTTATATAGTGGGAGATTAAGATTTTTGCCGATCCTGTCATGGAGTGCCAAATCAATGGCTGCCCGGGCAGGCGCGGGTCCGCCTTCTCCAATCCAGGATGGAATATCTGCCGGGTCATCAGGAAAAGGCCTATCCTGGAGAGAAGCCTGGTCCCAGAAGGAGGTCATCTGGATATCTTCTATAGGATAATAAGGGGGAATGGTGCCCTCTCCCCATCCCTGGTCATTCTCGAGCCGAATCCAATGCGCTGTTCGGGTTGTACTGACACCCGTGGAGAGTCGAAAGGGATGATTTAATTTTAGGGTTATCGCTTCCCAGGTAAGCCGGTCTTTTCCACTCATGCTGGATATCTCCGCTAGCTATATTTCTTGAATTTCTGGGTCATGACTGAAAAAACCCGCCCTTGTGATGATGACAATAAAATCCTTCTGCAATCCCAGCAAGGAGGTTCCATTATCAAAGGAGACAAAATCAATCAGATTGATTCTATTTCACAAAGTGGCAGGCTACCCAATGTTGATCCTTAACTTCCAGATATTCTGGCTCCTCTTTAAAACAGATTTCTTTCGCAAGGGGACATCGCGTGTTGAAATTACATCCAACCGGCGGATTAGATGGATTCGGAATATCACCATCCAAAATGACCCTCTCTCTCTGTTCAGATAAGTCGGGATCAGGAACAGGAACTGCCGAAATTAATGCCTGGGTGTATGGATGAAGGGAGTTCAGGAAGATTTCATCCCGATCGGCCAATTCCATTATTTTTCCTAGATACATGACTGCCATCCGGTCACTGATGTGGCGGACCATGCTCAGATCATGGGCGATAAATAGATAGGTTAACCCTAGTTGTTTCTGAAGTTTTTCCAGCAAGTTGACAACCTGGGCTTGAATAGAAACATCCAAAGAGGAAATGGGTTCATCACAAACCACAAATTCTGGGTTTAAAGCCAGCGCGCGAGCTATTCCAATTCGCTGACGCTGCCCTCCAGAAAATTCATGGGGGTACCGGTTTACAAAATCCGGATTTAATCCCACCATATCAAGCAGTTCCTGAACACGTTCTTGTTTTGTGCTCTTATTTTGTTTTGTATGAACGTCCAGGGGCGACCCAATGATTGATCCAACCGTCATGCGGGGGTTTAAGGAAGCGTAAGGATCCTGAAAGATCATCTGCATTTTCCGGCGCTGATGCCGTAACTCCCGCTCTCCGAGGGAAATCAGATCAACTCCATTAAACAGAATTTTTCCCCCGGTTGGTTTATATAAGTGCAGTATGGTCCGACCTACAGTTGTTTTTCCGCAACCCGTTTCGCCTACCAATCCCAATGTTTCCTGTTGATAAATATCAAAACTGACATCATCAACAGCTTTTACATCATTGCTGGATTTAAATAGCTGCCCTTCCGAACCTGAGAAATATTTTTTTAAATTTTTGATTTCAAGTAATTTTTTATGCTCACCTTTCATTTTGACTTTACCCCTGCTATGTCTTCCCATCGCCAACAGGCAACAGCATGATCTGACCCATCAATCTCTACCAAAGGTGGATTCTCGACCAGACATTGTTCTACCCGGTATTCACATCGGGCAGCAAAAGGACAGCCTTCTGGAAGGTCAAGTAAATCTGGCGGCAATCCCGGAATGGATATTAACTCGGTCCCTGGTGGATCATCCAACCTCGGGAGGGACCCCAGCAAACCGATTGTATAGGGATGCCTGGTTTTTTTATATATTTTTTGAATCGTTCCAGTTTCGATAATTGAACCAGCATACATCACATTGATGTTATGGGCAAGTTCTGCCACTACACCGAGATCATGAGTAATCCACATAATAGCCATGCCGAGCTCATTTTGTAATTTTTTCACCAAATCAATGATCTGGGCCTGGATGGTGACATCCAGGGCTGTAGTGGGTTCATCCGCAATTAATAACTTGGGTTCACATGACAATCCCATCGCAATCATTGCTCGCTGTCTCATCCCGCCAGAAAATTGATGGGGGTAATCATTTAATCGGTCTGCAGCACCTGGAATCCCTACCAGGTCGAGCAGTTCTCCTGCCCGGTGGGTCGCTTCAGCTCTGGTCATAGCTTTGTGAAGCAGGATGGCCTCGATGATTTGGAATCCAACGGTAAAAACCGGGTTAAGCGAAGTCATGGGATCCTGGAAAATCATGGCGATATCACCACCACGGATTTTTTGCATCTCTTCTTCTGAAAGCTTAAGCAGATCCTGTCCGTCGAGCAAAACTTCTCCCTGGGTAATCTTTCCAGGAGGATCCGGAATCAACTGCATCATGGAAAGGGCATGGACACTTTTCCCACAGCCACTTTCTCCGACAACGCCGAGGATCTCACCACTGTTCATGGAATAGGATACATTGTTAACCGCTTTAACAACGCCGTCCTGGGTATAAAACCGTGTTTTTAAATTTTTAACTTCTAATAAAGGCTTCATATTTTTATCCTACACCCGCAGTTTGGGATCAAGGGCATCACGGAGGCCATCTCCAAGTAAATTAAAGCCCAGCACGCTCAGCATAATTGCCACGCCAGGGAATAAAACCGCCCACCAGGCGCCGCTGGTCAAATAGCGGTAACTATCACCGAGCATCGCGCCCCACTCTGGTTCCGGCGGAATCGCGCCTAAACCCAGAAAACCAAGGGCTGCCGCAGACAGGATCGCATTTGCCAATCCCATAGTTGTTTGAACGATGATCGGGGAAAGAATATTGGGTGTTATATGCCGGAGAATGATTCGGCTGTGGGACTCACCCACAGATTGGGCAGCCAAAATATATTCCTTATGCACGACAGAAAGCACTGCCGATCGGGTCAGCCGGGCATAGACTGGTATACCGACAACACCGATGGCGATCATGCCTTTACCCAAGCCAGGTCCCAAAAAGGCAACAATGGCGATTGCGAGCAAATATCCCGGAAAGGATAAAATCATATCCATTAACCGCATCATTACATTGGAAAAGAATCTTCCATCCAGGGTTAGGGACATCAGCACACCTGATAACAGACCAAGGGCTCCGCAAACGAGCGCAATAGGCAGGCCGGCAAACAAAGCAGGTAGGGCGCTCAGCAGGGCCCCCAGAACACCAAAAAAAATTGTCCGGTAATATTTTCCAGCCCACAATCTTTCAAAATAACCGGTCGCAATTCCTAATCCGGTAAATACAAACAATTGAATGAGCTGGTTTGCAATCCAGGCAGACAACATACCCAACAACAATCCGGTAATGCCGTACAACACCATCCGCTCCACAGTTGTCATGGTGACAGTTTCATAAAATCCAGTTAGCAAACCTATGATTCCTCCAAAAAACAAGGAAATCCCAACTGCCACAATGCCCACCCGCAGGGAATTCCAACCGCCATGAACAACCCTTCGAAAGATATCTCTTCCCAATTTGTCAGTACCGAAGGGGTGGATAGAGGTAATTTCCTCTGTCACCACGAGGTTGGGCGGATTAAAGTTTAAGGAATAATCCAGATCCTTTTTCGGCTCATATTCCCAAAAAAAATGGGAGAAGGTAGCCGAGGACACAAATAGGACCACAATAAACATACCCAGGCGAGCGGTATTGGTTGATATCAATCGTCTCCAGGCATCACTCCACAGGGAACGATGCTCTCTGACAGCAAAATCTGTTACTTTAAACTCTTCAGGAGTGATCTTGGTCATAAACCTTCCTCATTTATACCGAATGCGCGGATCTAAGAGGGCATACAAAAGATCCACCATCAAGTTCACACCAACAAATATCAGGGCAATTAACAGTGTCCCTCCCTGAACAATAGGATAATCCCTTCCTAAAATGGCATCATAGACCCAGCGTCCAATTCCTGGCCAGGAAAAGATCGTTTCGGTTAGCACCGCTCCGGCCAGCAATGTCCCTGCCTGGAGGCCAATGATCGTCACTACGGGTAAGGCGGCATTTTTAAGGGCATGCCGAAACAATACCTGTCTGCTACCCAATCCCTTGGCCCGGGCAGTCCGAATGTAATCCTCCTGGAGCACATCGAGCATACTGGATCGGGTCATCCGGGCAATGATACCCATGGGGATGGTCGCCAGAGCTACTGCTGGCATGATGATGTGAGAAAAAGCGTCAACAAAACCCGCCCAGTTTCCGGTTAGTAAACTATCGACCAGGTACAAACTGGTCACAGTTCTTATTTCTACACCAGTGCTGAGGCGGGCTCCGGCTGGAAGCCACTGCAAAATCACCGCAAAGAGCATAATTTCCATTAATCCCAGCCAAAAGATCGGCATCGAGACACCAATTAAGGATCCCACCATGCTGACACTATCAATGACTGAATTTCTTCGTGAAGCGGATATAATGCCAACCGGTACGCCGATCGCAACTGCAAGGAACATGGACAACAAAGAAAGTTCCACAGTGGCTGGAAATCGTAATGCCAGGGTTTCCAGAACGGGGATCCGCCGGTGTATGGAATCACCTAAATCTAAGCGGCTGAGACGGGTCATGTAATTAATGTATTGACTATCAAAAAAACCTGCCAGGTTCCCTTCTGCCAGGGCTTCACGATCCAGGAAAATCGGGCGGTTGAGGCCAAACTGTTCTCTGATCCGTTCGATGCTTTCCTCAGTCGCGTGTTCCCCCAGCATGGCAATCGCAGGATCTCCCGGTATTAACCGCTGGAACATAAAGATCACAAAGGTCACCCCAATCAAGGTTGGGATTACGGAAATTAATCGTCGAATAATATAGCGAGTCAAAGATGACCTCCAATAAGTGCTTACAGAAAGGAGGGGCGGTTGACGCCCCTCCTTTGTTCTTACAGAATGACCTAACCTATCCTTTCTGGTATTTAGAAAGGATTTACTCTGTTACGAAAGCGGGGTCAAGGGTTACTTCACTTAATCCATCCGGGAATCCGGCTTCAGCCAGAAGTGCTCGGGATAGATCAGGGTTGTATTCCCAATCCACAATATCAAAGTTGTGGCCCCAGATCAGTGGAGGCAGGAAGTTAACTGCAGCTTCCCCATAAGCGCCGTAGAAGTTTTCAATTAACCCCTGGCGGTTGATAGCATGGGCAAGAGCCTGGCGAACACGAACATCCTGGAATTCCACAATCTTGTAGCTGAAGGCCAGGTAGCCAGTGTTGAGTGCTGGGCGGGCGAGGACGAAGAGGGCTTCATCTGCCTCTGCCGCCTCCAAATCTTCAACCACAGCCTGTTCGAGACCCTGGATGTCGCCAGCCTGGAGAGCCAGGAACCGGGCGGAGTCATCTGCAATAACGCGCATGACAACATCTACAACCGGTGCACCACCCCAGTAATCTTCATTGGGAGTAATGGTGATGTGATCACCTTCTACCCACTCCACAAATTTGAAGGGGCCGGTTCCCACAGCGCCATTGGAGGGAAGACCGTAGTCTTCACCAGCAGCTTCAAGCGCAGCCGGGCTGGAAATCGCAAACATATCCATAGCCAGGTTGGCCAGGAAGGGGGCCAGGGAATCAGTTAACACAAATTTAACCGTGTAATCATCAACTTTTTCAACCGATCCAATGATGCTGTTCTCATCAAAACCGCCCCACATGTATTCATAATATTCGAATACCTGGCTTTCAAAGTGAAGTGGATTGGTAGTATAGCGCCATCGATCAAAGTTGAAGATCACTGCGTCAGCATTGAAGTCTGTGCCATCGTGGAACTTAACTCCTTGCCGAAGGACACAGGTCCATTCCGTACTGGCTTCGTTGGCGGTGCAAGATTCTGCCAGGGCGGGGATTGGTCTGGTGGATCCGGGTTCATACTGGTAGAGGGGTTCCAAAATCTGTCCGGTTACGCGGAAGCTCTCACCATCAGTAACGATGGCAGGATCAAGCTGAACAGAGTCACCACCGCGACCAAAGACAAAGGTGTCAGAACCTTCAACAACAACACCCTCGAAGTAATCTGCACCCACAGGCTGCGGCACATAGCCGCTAACTGCGCTAGAGAATACCAGGGGAGTATTGTTGTGCGCAACCCACAGGCGCGCAACATCGTCATGCAGAATTTGCTCAACCTGTTGGTACATTGCCTCTCGAGCGGCCTGATCGGGATTGATGGAAGCCTGGTACAGCAGGTAAGCGACTTCCGTGTTGGCATACCAGCCCTCACGAGCTTCGGGACTCTTCACCCAGGCTGCGGGATCATCACCGACTTTATCGGCACCGGCAAATCCAAAGAAGTAGTTCAGGAAGTTGTCGGGGTCACCATTGTCGCCGCCCCATCCGAGCATGTATAGGCCGTCCAGATTGCCTTCGCGGCGCAAGCCCAGATAGGTGGGCCAGTCGCCAGCCAGTTCAAGCTGAACGTCAAATCCGGCGTTGGCCAGATCTGCAGCCATACCCTCGGCAATTTCCTTGGGGCTGGGATAATAGAAGCGGGTTACAGGCATGTAGTAAAGGGTCAAGGGGATTTTCTCTCCCATTACCTCTTCAGTCATTTCCTCTTCTTCAGCCACGACTTCTTCTTCAGCCACGACTTCTTCTTCAACAGCCGCTGGCTGTTGAGCACAAGCTCCCAAGATCAGGGAACTAACAAGCAGTAATGCAGTTAATAGATAAAACAGTTTCTTTGACACTGTTTCTCCTCCTATTGAGAAATAGATACTTAGGACACGCTAAGACGATAGGTCAGTATATATATTCCGTTTATCACCTCCTAAATTATTGCAATTTCATATCTCTCTAACCTACAGAGAAGGGGCTTGAAAAGCTTCAATCGTCCAAGAAACCAGTATTTATATAAGCAGATACCGGTAATTATTCCCGCTTGGAAGTGCCTAAAGGTGTTTTTTGTCTGGTTTAGCCTTTAGGAATTTCCCCCGGCGGTTTCTATCCCAATATGTGACGTATATGGGAATTGATTATAAACAACTTTCAATTCCTGTCAACTTCGGGTTAGTTCTCCATCATGGGTAATTTATACAGTCGATCATCATGAAAAAATCCTTCGGCTTCAAAAACCCCTCCTTAAACCCATCCAGCGAAGGTGATTGTGTTTACCATCGACCTTCGCTGGCTGAATAATGCTATATGAAGAGATCAAAAGTTCCTTGATCTTCTAATCCACAGGCGGGGGAGGGATAAATCCTTGCTTTTCCATCATGCTTGTCAGATCTCTGGAACGTTTGATCACTGTAAGGGCGCTCTCCAGCAGGTCGTCATAGCTGCGCTCCAGCTTGGCAACACCCTGTTCCTGGGCTTTCATCCCAACAGCAGCAGCCTCTTTTGCAAAGACTTCCCAATCATCCATGGTTGGCAGCAGGTGATCTGCGTCCAATTTATCTCCAATCTGCTCTGCCAAGGCTTCAGCAGCCGCAAAACACATCTCATCGGTAATCGTGGAAGCCCTGACATCCAGGGTCCCGCGGAAGATCCCCGGAAAACCCAGGGAGTTATTGATCTGGTTGGGGAAATCTGATCGACCTGTTGAGACGATTTTGGCTCCGGCTTTTTTAGCGACCCAGGGCCAGATCTCAGGGATCGGATTGGCGCAGCTGAAGACGATCGCGTCCGAATTCATGGATTGGACCCACTCCGGCTTTAGCACATCAGGACCCGGCTTTGACAGCGCGATCACCACATCAACACCTGCCATGGCTTCTCCGATCCCACCCTGTCGGCCTTCCTGGTTGGTCTCGAGGCAGAGCCGCCATTTATCTGCGTAGTTGTCTTTTTGGGCTTCGATATCGTCCCGGTGTTTGCCCAAAATGCCTTGGCTATCTACCATTGTGCATTTACCCGGGTTCACGCCCCAGCTGTAGATCAGCCGGGAAATGGCAACATTGGAAGCTCCGGCCCCGATAAATGCGATCTGAATATCTTCTTTTTTCTTTCCGACAACTTTAAGGGCATTCATCAGGCCAGCCAGGGTGACTGTCGCAGTCCCCTGCTGGTCATCATGCCAGACTGGAATTTCAGCCCTTTCCCGCAGTTCATCTAAGATGCGAAAACATTTTGGCTGAGCGATATCTTCCAGATTGATGCCCCCAAACGAAGCCTGCAGCAGCAAGACGGTTTCAATAAATACATCGGGGTCTTTGGTGTCCAGCATGATCGGCACGGCATCCACACCGCCGAGATACTTAAAAAGCAGCGCTTTGCCTTCCATGACCGGCAGCCCTGCTTTGGGACCAATATCTCCCAGGCCCAGAACCCGTGTGCCATCACTCACCACAGCAATGGTGTTGCCCTTGCTGGTGTGCTGATAGACCATTTCAGGGTCTTGAAAGATATCCCGGCAGGGGGCGGCCACACCCGGTGTGTACCAGATCGCAAAATCATCAATCCCCCGCACAGTACATTTTAGATTGGTCTCCATTTTCCCTTTATAAAAAGGGTGGAATTTCAATGCATCCGCGGCCGGCTTTTTTGCTTTTTCTAGCAATTCATCCAGATTAACCTGATCGTCAGACATAGATCCTCCATTTCGAACCCGGGGACGGGCAGAAGATATTTATCAATAGGCATGCTCCATTATAGATGAATCACATACCTGAATACATTTCCTTTTATCACCTCATCCCCTGCCGTTTAGCATGTCATTTAACAAAAAATACCTGGCCCTTGGGAAGGGCCAGGTATTTTTATATAGGTATTCCGGTTTATTGATCCAGGAACGAATCGGCGTAAATCACCTTGTTCAATAGAACCTGGACTGATTTCCAGACAGCTACCTGCTCGGGGTCGTTCTCGTCAACATCCGCTTTTGTGATTTCACTCATTGCATCGGTGGCATCATGGATTTTTAGATAAAGTTTTCCGAGAGGTGTTGATTGATCCCTTTCTTCGATGATCCGGATGACATCAATGAGTTTCGCATCCAGCGGATCTGCGATCATCATTTCCAAACCAGCTCCCATCAGCATCGCGCAATAAACCTGATTTAAAATGGGGCGGGTTTCTTCCGGAACAGCATTGGACACGTTGGAGAGGCCCACTGAGATCCCGGGAGGTGGATCACCGGCAAATTTGATAGTCCGGACAGCTTCGATCAGCTCCGGACAATACTCCTGGCAGCCTGATACGGTCAGCACCAGGGGATCGATGATCAGGTCCGGTATCTCCATACCCACTTCCAAGGCCCGGGGAAGCAGGTATTCCAGGGCGATATTTACCCTCTCGTCTGCTCCCACTGGAATGCCTTCTTTCTTTAATGTCAGGGCAATCAGCTGGGCGTTGTATTTTTTTGCCAGCAGGGGCACTAGCTCAAGTCGTTCAGCTTCCGCTGATGTCGAGTTAATAATGGGCCGGGCTTTGGTGATCACCTTCAGGGCAGCCTCAATGCCGTCTACATTGGTGCTGTCAATACACAGGGGCACATCCACGACTTCCTGGACGATTTTTGTCACCCAGGGGAATACCTCTGCCCAATCATGTTTTTGCCTTCCCAGGTTAAGGTCAATGGCCTTGGCGCCGGCTTCAACCTGCTGGATGGCGGATGCCTTAAAAAATTCTGCATCCTTTTCCGCTAGAGCCTTTTTTACCTTAGGGGAAATAATGTGAATATTCTCTCCAATGATGTACATACAGATGCCTCCTCAAAACATACCTGATTGAACTGAGATTATTATAAATTACTCCAGAAACCCTTTCATTTAGCCCTCCCCGATCTTCACAGTGGGGAAGAGTGTCATATCCGTGTGAGGTAAAAACATGGCTGATGTAAAAGCGTCAAAGAATCGATTATCAGCCGATAGTTCGATATAGGTCATCTTATTCGCGATATCTGAAATGGTTTGTTGGTTCCGGCGGTCCAGCAGGGCCAGGTAGGCGCCTTTGAGCGAAGTGTTTCCCAGAAAACTGAATTTCTCCCAGGGCATATCCGGGAGCAGGCCGATCTGAACTGCTTTTTCCACATTAATATACTGGCCAAATCCGCCCCCGATCAAGACTTGCTCAACTGAGCCCAGCGGGACGCCAACACTGTCTGCCAGCACACTGAACCCGGCGAAGATAGCAGCTTTGGCCCTCATTAAATTATCAATATCCACTTCAGTGAGGATGATATCCTCCCCGGTATCGCTGTCCTTGCCCCAACAAACCACATATTCCCCCCCATGAGACCCTTTTCGGATCCGCGAACTTCCCAGCGAGAAATCAAAACGACCGCTTTTGTTAATCACTCCTGTCATCAGCATTTCCGCCAGCAGTGAGATCAAGGCGCTTCCACAGAGACCTTTTGGTTTTACTCCCCCAATCACCCTCCAGGTTGACTCGTAAGTGGTCGTATTGATCCAGACCTCGTCAATTGCCCCGGTTGTGGCCCGCATGCCGTGAATAACCCCGGCTCCTTCAAATGCTGGCCCGGCTGAACAGGCGCAGGTCACCAGCCATTCCTTCGATCCCAGGACCATTTCGCCGTTTGTGCCGACATCGAGGAAGAGGGTGATCTTCTCAGTTTCTGACAAGCCCGAGGACAGCACACCAGCAGTGATATCCGATCCAACATAACTGGCGACTCCCGGCAGGCAGATCGCTTTGCCCTGGGGAAAACAATTAATTCCTAATTCGCTGGCTGTCAGGGATGGTATCTGGTTCACGACTGTAATATAGGGCGCCAGGCGGATGCTGGCAGGAGGGATCTTCAACAGCAGATGGATCATGGTGCTGTTGCCTGACAGAATGGTTTTATAGATCCGGTCGGGGGTAGTTTTGGCCCGCTTGCTGGCCCGTTCCAGCAGCTCATTGATGGTTTGCAGCACCAGCTCGCGTAAAGTATTATCGCCTGTTTCTTTCCCGGCAAAGATGATTCTGGAAATCACATCTTCTCCACGGGCGATCTGGGCATTGTATTCCGATGCCTGGCCCCGGGCTTCTCCACTGATCAGATCGACCACCATGACCTTTACAGTCGTTGTGCCAATATCAACTGCTGCTCCCCAGAGAGGTTCGTCACCAGGAATAATTCCCGGCAGCAGGTCGATCAGCTCCCCAGTATCAGCGCTGTCATCACAGAAATGGATGACTGCCGAGATCTTCCACTCACCTTGCCTGAGGGCCAGGGGTATTTTTTGCAAGACCGGCAGGGAAACCTGGAGGGATTTCAATCCGGTTTCTCCCAGCAGGGCCGTTTTTAGCCTGGCCCAATCACTGGTCTGGTCTTCCATCGAGGGAGGCTTTAACGTGATCGGAATACGTTTGATGGTCTGGACCAAATCGGGGTCGTATCCGGCGGGGACCATCACATCAGCAGCTGTGTGGCCGGTCACCAGTCTTTGCTGGATCTTTTCCTGGGGTGGGACCACAACCTCCAGGTCACCTTCCACAACTGCCTGGCAGGCTATGGCATAACCGTTCTCAACATCTTCAGCCGAGAGCCTCATGGTGCTGCGGCGGCGGACATTCCCTGAAGTAACCTGGACTGCACATTGGCCGCAGCGTCCTTGACCCCCGCAGGGCTGGTTGATCTCGATGCCAGCTTGCTGCGCCGCGTCGGTTAGCAGAGTCCCATTTGGAACTTCCACCAGCTCTTGGGCAGTATCAAACTTGATCGAATATAAATTTGCCATAGAAGTTCTAGTGCTGGGGCATCTCAGCCTTATATTAAGGGAGATGCCGTTTGATAATAAAAGGTAGGGAGCTGTCTGGCTGCCCTACCTATTATTATAAAATAGTTCCTGCCTTCTCCCAGATGTACCCAATCAACCTACAGGGCAGATTTCAGGAATGCGGGTAAGTCAACAGCCTCTTTGGGACCGACTTTTACTTCCCAATCAGGAAGTTCTTCTTCAAGCTCACCCGAGAGCACAGCTGTATGTCCCGGCAGGACAATGCGTTTTTTGGTGACCTTGTCAGCAGCATTGAACCGCTTGGCATCCCTGGCGATGATCTCGGCATCGAATTTCCCGGCTGCCCAGGCTGTTAACACACTCATGCCTTCTGAATCTGTAACCAGCAGCCAGGCAGGCAGGCCCATGCTTTCAACTTCGTTGGCAACACTAAAGTAGGTGATGCTGAAGTTGGTGGTGACCAGGAAAGGATCTTCGGGGCCAGGATTATTGATCTCGTAAATGCCCGGCGTCACCTGAATGGGTTCCTGGGGATCAGTATAAATGTTTGCTCTCAGAACTAAAAGAGCATAAGCGGAGGCAGGATCAAAATGATCCAGCACGATAAAACTTCCATATTTACCGATCGCCTGCATCGCCAGGGTAACTTCTTTGACTGGATCGCCGCAATCACCGGGGAAATTGATGATCGGGAATCCCAGCTGGCGATAATTTTCTTTTAATGCCATTCTGCGTATGGTGGTATTGGCGGTTAAGGACCCGATCAGGGTTCTCTGGGTCGGAGCAAGCACAAAATCTTTGAGCTCCTTGGATTCCAGCTTTTCGATCAATGACCCCATATCATCGATATTGGCTGCTTCAACTGCCAGGGGCGCTTGATATTCTTTGGCCAGGGCGGCCAGGGCTTCCCAGTTCTCAGCGGTTGCCAGGCCGATCAAAGGCGTCTCATCCTTGAGCTGCTCCAGGCCGGATTTGATCACATCCGCCGGGCCCAGCAGAATTAGAGGTAATGAGCTGACCTCGCGGACAGCTTTTACCGCGGCGCTGAAATCCCCGCCCCGGGCCTGTACCGTGATCCCGCCCATGCGAAGGTCCATGCCTACGTAATCAACCATGTATTCAGAGACCGGTTTCACCTTGGCCTGGATCTCTGCCGGAGATTGATTGTCGTAAACCCGGATAAATAAGCCTGGTTGGCTGAAGAATTTTTTATTGTGGCGGTAGAGCACCACCTCATTACCGCCTTTTACCTCATGTCCATTCGACTTGATGGTGATAGGACGCACCGGCGGGGCAGCTGCTTCGGCAAGCTGGGCAGATGATTCCTCACTGACATAAGGGCATTTAGCCAGTTCCACCTGTTTGGCGGCCAATTTCATTGCAAAAGCCAGGCAGGTTGGAAAATCACATTCCTTGCAATTGGTCTGGGGAAGCAGTTTGTATATTTGAATCCCGGTTAGAGCCATACGATTTCTCCGTTGTACATATCTGCTATCACTGAAGGTTAGTGAGTTGAGCCTCTGAGAGGCTCAACTCAGATCTTGATATCCAAGGATTAGGAGTTCATCAAGTCATTCACGGCATCCCGGGTCCTCTTCAGGCTTTCGGGATGACGAAGAACAATCAAATCCGCGCTGGATTCCGCCAGCATGATCGCCGTGGTTGTCTCCCAGGCGATAGCCCGAGTTTCCCAATCTCCCCAGGCTTCTGGCACATCCACACCCACTTTGGACTCTTTGGTCTTCCAGCATTCTTCGCCAGGAGTGACCAGCATGGGGAACTGGGTCATATTATCGCCCTGCAAGGCTGCGATCCGGAGTCGTTCCATTACGGAATAACCATATTCAAAACCGTAACCAAGGGCTCCAGTTGTTGGATCCATAACAATGCTGCCTGCCGGCAGGCCCATATCTGTGATCAGGATGTTAAGCTGTTTAGCCAGGTTCACATCCATTGCTGTCCGGGCGACCACCAGCTGTCCGTCCGCCATAGCTGAGGCTACAATGGTCCGGTAATTCTTATCTTCACAAACACCCAGAAGGAGCTTTTCTCCCTTGAACCTGGTGGAGATCTCCACCAGCAATTCATTATCGGGTTCCGGCTGTCCGGGTCCAAAGACAATCAGTGGCAGTCCCGTTGCTTTCAGCACTTTGTCTACCGCTTCAACTGCCTGGGCCTTGGTCGTGGGATTGCCCTCTGCGTCAGTCAGGGCAAGTTTCAGATAGATAACCTCGGCTCCAGCAGCTTCGGCCGCCTTGGCCCAATCCCCGGGGTCGTTCATCACATCACCCCAAGCCTTCATCAGCAGTTCTGACCAATCATCCGGCCGGCGGCTGAGAATTTCAATCGCAATGACTGGTTTATGGGGTGTTTGACCTTCAAAATGCATGTACGGCATAGCGCTGGAACCACCGATGGTCACCGTATGGGAGCGAGTACCTCCCTCAGCTGCGGTTGCACCCAGGGTGATCTCCCTGACAGTGCCGTCCCAGCTTTCTTTGGCAAGTTTGGTTTTGGTTCCATCCGGCAGCCAGGGCTGATCAGGTATGATCGCAGCTGAAGTTGCTGCCGGAGGAGAGGCCGCAGGAATTACTGCGGGAGCTGATGCTGGTGCCGAGGGGACCATGCCTTCCAACCCTTCAATACCTCCCAGCTCAGCCAGGGCAGCCACCAGGGCCCGCCTCAGCATATCCACTGCCTTATCTGCCCGGTCAGCTGGAATGCCGCTCGGGGGAGCAGCAGCCGCCACAGGTGGTTGGGAAACGGGAGCCGGAGGAATAATCTCAGGAGCTTTTTTGCTCGAGGGTTCTTCGGGGGCAGCCTTAGCGATCACCGCTTCGGCCTGGGCGATCACATCTTTACTTTCTTTTTTGGCTGCGGGGATATCTAGCTCTTTCTCCTCGCGCTGCATGGTTGGCATTTCAAGAACAGGATGGTTTTTGGTTTTCACCCATTCCTGTAACTCTTCCACGGTTGTCACAGATTCGCTATCAGCAATTTTGTCGATTAGATCGGGGATGCCCTCCCGTTCAGCGACACCGGCGAGTTCATCCATCATACTGTCTTTTATATTTTTGCTCATCCAGACGACTCGTTTAAAACCGCCGTCAGCGGAAATGAATTTGGGGCTGAGCATATAGTATTTGCCGACACCCATCACACCGGGAGTCTGCACACCACCGCCGGCCATTCCAGCCAGGGTGCTGAATTTCATGCCCATGGGGGTCATGCCAGTATCTTCCCGGCTGACCACGATCACACCTTCAACTTCGGGAATATACATCAAGATGGCCTCAAAACAACCGCAGGCCGTCATGGGGTTTTCCATGATCGAATACATGGAGACTTTCTCAATCACACCGTGGGAGGCCGACTTGGTATAGTCTATCGTTCCCTGCCAATAGCCGACTTCTTCATCATAAGTTTCACCCAGTTTGATCGGCTGGTTAGGGCCGGTGGGATCAATACTGAAAGAGGCTTTGCAGTCGAGCCAGTTATAGGCTCCACAGAGACCCAAGCCGCTCAGGACTGACCACACACACATGATCAGGGGCAAAACTCTGGCAGAGTGTGCAGGAGTAGAATTCCTCCACCGAAGTATCGGTCATGTCAGCCAGGCGTTTATTCCGGTAATCATAAGCCTCGCGAGCTTTCTCCAGCCAGGCTTCCATCTGGTCTTTTTCTGTATAAACTGTTACCTGGACCTTATCCAGCACTGCGCCGAAATTGGAGTGCAGCCGGGCATGGATGATCTTGCCAAAATGCTCCAGGCTGAATCCTTTCTCAGCAGCCGAATTTGCGATCCGGCACCAGACAATGTCACGCTGTCCAATGTGCTGAATGCCTGAGGCGCCATTGACAAAGTCATGGATCTGGCGCTCGAGCACTGGCTCGAAGTCCTTTTCCATCTCCCGGCCAGCAACCTTGACCACAATTCCCATGTCCATGGAGGCCCCGGGTTCAAGATCTTCAAAACTGGGTCCAATCACCTCTACCTTTCCGTCGGTGATCTCTTCCATGTCTGCCATTAGCAGATACTCAAAGGCCCGGGAGCCTTTTCCGCCAAATTCAACTCGCATATCAGCTCTGCGGACAACTTCTCCCTCAAAGGCAGATCCGTAAGGCACAGGAACGGGGACATCAGTGATCTTGAGCTTAAGACCCCGGATCTCGATACATTTCTGGACCAGGGCTGTGGCCTTTTCGAGATCATCTGCTCCCTCGATCTCATCAAAGGGCATGCTGACCACATGTTCGTATGTGGTCACACCGGTGGGCAGTATTTCTGGGATCACAGTATCAGCGATGACCGGGAATCCAAAGTTAATGGCTCCGGCAGCAGCTGCATATTTCAGATCATCAACCTCACCCAGGGCAAGCACAAAAGCGAATACCCGGGCCCGGTTGTAATTGAGGATATTCCTGGCTTCGCCGGCATTGATTCCGCCAAAGGTCAGGGCAGAACGGGAGGCAAATCCCAGGGCATAGATCGCGCTGAGTGTGTCCGTGCCGAAAGGCACAGTGTAGGTGTCATAACCCAATTCGACACCTTCTTCCACCAGCTGATCAATAATGCTCCTGCCGTTGACATTTCCACACAGGAAAGTCAGGATATTTCTCTGCTGCAGTTCCCGAACGATCTTCACAGCAACTTCATTGGATTTTGCCGCGCCGACAATGGCCGCAAATCCGGGCATCCTGCCGTCTACCAGTTGGATGCCCCAGGAACGGAGCTGGATATCATCGATCGGACCATTTAATCTCCCGGAAAGGCCAAAGTCGCGATCTCCGTAGGTTGTTCCGCCGGCCAGTTCGATCTTGGGATACATTTCTGGTTGCAGTCCATAGATGGCCCGAATGGCTTCGATCGCTTCAGCCGCGATCAAGGTCGCCATGCCGCTATCCAGGGTTTCGCCCAGATAGGGGGTCCATTTATCATCCGATGGCACGGGATGCAGCAGGGAGCGGGCTTTCTCGAGGATCGGGGGAAGATCACCAAGTGTTGCGACCTTTTCACCCGTCATGGCATAGATCAGGGGCAGGTAATAGGCTGTATTGGGAAATTCTACAACCGTCTCCGGACCTTTTTCAGCCAGGGCAGTATGCAGCATCGTTTCTGCTTCATAGACAAGGGCGTTCGCGCCGCGAACGGCTCGGGTAGCAATGTACTTTGACATTTATCTTAACTCCTTCATTTTCCAGATCCGTAGATTGCCTGCCGGCGCTCCTTGAGGGGAAGTTTTTCCAGCTCAAGCATATCTCTATCGCCGCTCTTGCCAAACAGGCTGGGGTCGTATTTGATCAGGCCCAATTCAGCTCGTTTTTTATCGATATGGGCCAGGGTAGCTTTGATCATTTCATCCGGATCGGCGATAAATTCCATTTTGCCGCCGTATTTCTCTTCCCAGCCTTCGATCATGATATTGGATACAACTGTGCTTTCAGACATTTTGTCAGGCATGCCGCTGACTGGCGAAGTGCCGCCAAAGATCACATAGGCGCCTGAGGCGACGCAATAGGTGCCGATCGCCAGGGCTTTTTCACTCATCCACTCCGGAGCCAATCCAACCGCGGGAACCTGGTCGATATCATCACCCAGGCCGCCTTCTTCTACAACTTGGGTCAGGACTGTCAGGATGCGGGTATTGTCCACGCAGCTGCCCATGTGTAATACCGGAGGCATTCCAGTTGCTTCGCAGATCTCCCGCAGGCCCGGACCAACCTGGTCCAATCCTGCTTGACCCATCAGCAATCCCTCTTTGGCGCTGGCGATTGCCGAACATCCGGTTTCGACAACAAGGACATCCTGTTTCAGGAGCTCTTTGGTAACTTTGGTATGTAAGTAATCGTGCTGGCTGCGGGGATTATTGCATCCCACAATGGCAGCCACGCCCCGGATCCGGCCAGAAATGATGCCGTCGTTCAGGGGTCGGAAAGATGATCGATAGGATCCACCCAACATGTAATTGATGTACTCGTGGGAAAATCCCGGGATCAGCTCTGATTTATAATCCGGGATCTGGACTTCCCCCCGGTTCTTGTAGTTATCGATGGATTCCTTCAAGATATTCTTGGCGATCGTCAGAGCTTTGTGCTCGTCAAATTCGATGTGGGTTGCACCGGTGATCCTTACCTTGGGGGAAGTAGTGATGATCTTGGTATGGAAATTCTCTGCCAGGCCTACCAGGGCCTGCATGATGCACTGCACATCGACAACCATGGCTTCAACCGCGCCGGTCATGATGGCCAGTTCCTGCTGGAGGAAGTTACCAGCTGCCGGAACACCCTGGCGCATCAGCACTTCATTGGCCGTGCAGCAAATACCTGAAAGGCTAACCCCTTGAGCGCCTGCTGCCTTGGCATACGCGATGATCTCGGGATCTTGAGAAGCAGCCACGATCATTTGGCTCAGGGTTGGCTCATGGCCGTGAACGACCACGTTGACATAATTATCTTTAAGCACTCCCAGGTTGGCTTCCCCCAGGATTGGGGCGGGAGTTCCAAACAGGATGTCGGAAATATCCGTAGCCATCAGACTGCCGCCCCAGCCGTCTGCCAGGGAAGTTTTTATGGCTTGCTGGAGGATGTTGTTTGCATCCTGGTCATCACCGATGTGGGTTCTGTGAAGGGCTTCAACAACTTCACGGTCTACACCGCGGGGCACGACTTTTTGCTCTTTCCAGATCTCCTGGCGCTTCTTGGGAGCCCGCACAATCGGTGCTACCTGGCCGGTCTGCTGACCGAACTGCGCAATATACAGATCTGCCAGATCATTGGCAATTTCACTCGGGGAGCGATCTTCAACAGGGATGTTGTAATAGCGGGCGACTGTCCGCAATTTGGCCACATCACGGATCACGTAGCCTTCGGTTTCTTCATTGGCAACAGCTTTCAGGGTAAATGCCATATCCCGGCCGTGATCAGAATGGGCTGATGTGCCGACGGATACAGCCCGCAGGAAATTCCGGGCTTGAATGGTATCGATTGTCGCTCCACAGACGCCCACCTGGCCATCTTTGGTTAACCGGCAGGGGCCCATACCGCAGTTTTTGCAGCACATGCCTGCCGCGCCAATATTGCAGGGCGCCATATCATCAGCCCTGGTAAAAGCGGTTTCTATACCCATTTTTTCTGCTCGTTCGAGCATTTCTCGGGTTGCTGGATCAATACTCAGTTCTTCCAGTGTTCGTCTTTTCTTTGCCATGTTATTTCTCCTCGTCCACTAATAAATTGGCCGGTTTTAAGGGACCCATACCGGGGCAGGGCCAGAGCGGTGAACGCTGAACACGAACTGCCTGTTCAAAACCCACCGTATTCCCAGTCTGTTCGCTGGCTTCCGAGTGCCGGAAATGGGCTGTTTCTCTCTGTTCGTTCGCAGGAACAGATGATTCGATCGCAATAGCAAAATCACCTGTGTAACCAGCGGAATCAAGGGCAGAGATCAGCTTCTCTTTGGGAGTTTTTTTGCTGTTATATTCCACTTCAATAGCCCGAAATCCACTGCTGGCATAGACTTCAGTCACGCCCTCGAACTCAAACAAGATCCGCCTGACTTCTTGCACGTGATGGTCTCCATACATTGATGGAAGTTCAAGAGATAAGCTTGCCATATTTTCTCCTTTCGCAAAAAAGCACAATTAAATAAAAAAGGAGCAATCCCAGCCGCTTTAATTAGCCCTGGGCAACGCTCCTCCGCGATTTCCCTTTACAAAAAGTCCTTTATGATCCATATTACCGATAATCACCATATGGTACCGATAAATGAGGGTGCTGTTTACTACAGCCTGGGCCCTGCTCAAGCGATACTTTGTACCAATAGTTTTCATTATGCGTTGGATATTTTCGATGACGCCAAAGTTGGTTAAAACTTTCACAGCTTAGTATACCAGTAATCAAATCAATTTTCACCTTGCGAAAGTGAGAATTGATTGACAAAACTCACTCATTTTAGGTGACATTCAGGTATTATCTGCTCCTCTGGGAGATCATTTCTGTTCATTATATACAAAACAGGTCTATCTGGGTAAGAACCCCATCAAACTCAGAATCTAGATAGTACAATAGTAAACAATTCTGGCTGCCAATCAGGAGCCAGGAAAATCCAGGAGCAGGCTGATGAGCAATAAATCAAAAAACACGAATTACCTACCGTTGATCTTGGGCGGATTGGGCTTGATCATCTTGAGCGCTGTGACCTGGATTCTGCAGTCTGGCCAGGGGGTTTCGGCTTCAGAAAGCGACCAGTTTATCCTGGCCCCGGTCGAGCTGGATCAACCCGCCCCGGAATTAAGCCTCTTTGACCTAAACGAAAACCCGGTCTCATTGAAGGATTTTGAGGGGAATGTGATCCTGGTCAACAACTGGGCAACCTGGTGCCCTCCCTGCCGGGAGGAAATGCCAGAGTTTCAATCCTATTTTGAAGATCACCAGGCGGAGGGATTCCAGATCCTGGCCGTGGAAGCCGGCCAGCCAGCTGATGAAGTCCAGGCATTTGTCGACCAGCTTGGCTTAACCTTTGTGGTCCTCCTTGATCCCCAGAATCTGGCATTGGATACCTTTCAAACTTCATCCCTCCCCAATACCTGGGTCATTGACCGCCAGGGCAACCTCCGTTTAGCCTGGTTGGGAGCTATCAATCAGGACACCCTGGAAAAATTTGTCACACCTCTACTTAAGGAGTAAATAATGGATGCTGAAGTCATCTGGAAGGGAAGGCTGTCTTTTACAGGAAATTCCGATTCGGGATTCGAAGTGCCCCTGGGATCCCATCCGGAAGTAGGAGGTGATAATGATGGATTCCGGCCCATGGAATTGATGGCGATCAGCCTGGCTGGATGTACGGCCATGGATGTGATCTCCATTCTGACCAAAAAACGCCAGCAGGTGAATGATTACCGGGTAAAGGTCAGGACAGAAAGATCACCGGACCATCCCAAAGTATTCACAGCTGCCACAATTGAATATCATGTGGTTGGAAATGATATTGCCGAAAGTGCAGTCACCCGGGCCATGGAGCTCTCGGCAGATACCTACTGCCCTGCTCAGGCAATGCTGGGAAAGATCTTGCCCCTGGAATTAAAGTACTTCATCTATGAGGGAGATTCCCTCAGCAGCGCTACCCGGGTTTTGGAAGGCCAGCTCAGGCAATCATAAAACCGGCAGAAGCGAAAAGGCGACCATAGATAACCAGCAAGCGCTGAAAATCATTCTGATTTACAGCGCTTGTTTCGTGGTACGAATAGAAGGCTTTTCCCTAATCTTCAGGCACTAACGGAACCAGGTCGATATCCATCCCCAGGGTCCAGGAATGGTAGCCTTCTCCACCCTGGAATTCCCGCATAACCGTATACCCGGCAGAGTCAGCGCTGATCAAGAATTCCTCTCCCAATCCCGAAGCGCCTGAATGAGTATATGACGAACCCGGAGCTGCGAAGGGAGTTTGTTGATCATCACAAGTCATGGTGCCCTGGGTATCACCCCAATTTTCTGTGATCTTTAAGTAGACCACACCCGCCTCGCAGTAACCTTCCGCGGAAACCTGGACTGTGCCCCCAGCATCCACCGAGCAGGGGCCCAACACACCCAGATACTCAAAATTCAGTACTTGGGGACTGGCCGTCTGGATCAGCGTGTCATACTCTCCGGCATCATACTCACTTAACAGGGCGATTCCGCCTTGTTGTAAGATATGAGTCAGGCTGGTGCCATCTTGATTGACCGTCAAGGTGTGGTCAAAGGAAAGAATATAGTTTTTAGCATTGAAACAGGTTAATGATTCTCCGGTGTCGGGAGGGTTTTCTCCTCCAGCATCAGCAGACGGTCCACTGCCTATATTCAAGACAGAACAGGCTGAACTCAAAAAAATAATTACCACTAAGGAAAGTGCCCTGAAGTAAATCTTTTTCAGCATAGCTCCTCCTCATCCTACTATTTGATCAACAATAGCGCAAATTATAGAACACTACCAGTCGATTAAATAATTCTAACATTGAAAAATTCGTTCATCCATCCTGCTCGATTCCCTCCAGTTGGTAATAGTAGCGGCAGTGCTACAGTTTATAAACCTTCCTGATTTCGGATACCTGATGGGCTGTAAATGGCTGGGGATTTCCCGCCAGGAGGACTTTGTAATACACTTCCAGACCTATTTCTGCGTTGTACGCCCGATTATAGGCCTCGTCAAGAGTACCTCCAATTGCAACCAGTCCATGCTGGCGCAACAGGATAACATTGAGGTCTTCCCTCGACTTTAACGCCTCGGTGGCTATCAGGCCAGCTTGAGCCGTTCCTGGGGCAGCCCAGGGAATTGTTGGAATCGGAGCACCACAAGCCATGAGTTCCAGGCTTATTAACGGGATTTCTTCCCCGAGCATCGAACACACCATCGCATAGACGGAATGGGTATGGCAGATGCTTTGGGCTCTGGCGATGGTCCGGTATATAGTGCTGTGCAGAGGTGTTTCCGAGGAGGGTACCGGTCCATCAACCCGGCCGCCATCCAGGTTGATAATGGATATGTCCTCAACCTTCAGATTACGATAAAGGATATTGCTCGGTGTGATTGCCACCAGTTCATTGTTGATCCGGGTGCTGAAATTACCAGCTGACAATCGGATCAAGCCATCCCGGCAGCCCTGCTGGATAAAATCCAGGAGCTTTTCCCGATGATCTACATATTCCATCTCACATCTCCTTGATCCTGCTCATGAAATCCGGACTGTTCAAATGACCTTCAAGGATATGGGTCAAATAATATTTGATGACCTTCTCAAGGTCATCCAGGATCTCAGCAGAGATATCCAATCCTAATAAGCTCTGCAAACTTGATCGCTGGAAATGGCGCAAGTATTTTAACGTCCTGGCAGCCACCGGCCGCACAGCCGCATCTTTAATTCTGGAAATACATTCCGGGCAGATCACACCGCCCAATTTCCCGGAGATGAACTGGTTTTGTTCGACAATCTTCTCCCCGCATTCGACACAATTAAATAGTTCGGGCCGAAAACCAACCAGGTCCAGCAAATGAAGTTCATAATAATGAATGACAATGGAGGGGTTATCACCCCGGTTAAGGGATTCTAAGGTTGCCAGGATCAGATCGTAGAGTTTGAGATTGCTGCCCTCTTCGTAGCTAAATGCATCCACTAGTTCTACTATATATGATCCCCTCCCGATCCCGGTGAGGTTCTTTCGCAGCTCGTCATAAGACGCAATAGTTTCAGCCTGGGTTAATAGGTGCAGATTTCTACCCCTGGAGATCAGCAGAGAGGAGCGCGTAAAGATATCGATATGTCCAGAAATCTTGGAGCTGGGTTTGCGGGAACCTTTGGCAATACAGGAGATCCGGCCCAATTTCCTTGAAAACAGGACCAGGATACGGTCGGCTTCCCCAAAATCTCTCCGGCGCAAGATGATCCCCTCAGTGCGGATTGAGCGTTCCCGATTTGACATAAGGTTGGGGACAGCATCCCAGGGTTTAGCTAGACCCCGGGATATGGCAATAAAACTGCCTGCTTGTCAGGAATATACTTCCTTTTTGAGTTCTGCAATATAGGGCAGGGTTCGGTGGGTGTCGGCATAATCTAAACCATAGCCAACTACCCAGACATCTGGAAGGTCAAAACCTATATAATCCAGGGGAACCTCAAGACTATCCCGGGTCTTCTTAAATAGGGAACAAGTCTTCAATGATGCCGGATTGCGTCCCATCAGAGCCTGGTAAAGATAGTTCATGGTATGACCACTGTCAACTATGTCCTCGACAACGATGACATGCTGGTTGACAATTGGCTTTCTCAGGTCCATGATCAACCTGACTGCCCCGCTAGAAACAGAGGTATCTCCATAGCTGGAGATGGACATAAAATCCACGCTATGGGGGGTGGCAATTTTCCTGGAAAGATCTGCCGTGAAGATAAAGGCCCCTTTTAAAATGCCGATCAAAACAATCTGGCCTGCATCTTGATAGTCGCGGTCAATTTCAGCTGCCAGATCTGCCACACGCTGTTGAATATCTTTCTCAGAGATGAGGATCCGTTTAATATCTGGGTGAAGACCTGTCATCTGGCTATCCTCCTGGATAAAGTGGTTTCCAAACCCTATTATACCTTTGCTTTTATCGGGCTGGTTTCACAGCCCTGATCCCTACCCAATCGTCCATCTGCCTTTTTTCCCGGACAATGAAACCAGCTTTATCCAATAACCCCAGAATATCCCCCAGCTGTTCTTCAAGGATCCCGGACAGCAGCAGCTCGCCGTTGGGACTGACCAATTGATCGAGACCTGCCTGAAACAGCTCCCTGAGGATTGGCGCAATGATATTCACTACTACCAGGGGCGCATCTTTGAATTCAAATCTTCTCCCCAGGACCTCGGCTACGGAACCAGGATGAAAATAAGCGCTGGAATAGATTTGATTGAGTTCTGCATTGGCCTGGCTGACCTTGATTACCTCCGGATCATTATCCACACCCAACACACTGGCTGCGCCGAGTTTTTTCGCCGCAATCGCCAGGATGCCTGAGCCGGTGCCGATATCGATCACCCTATCCAGGGGATTATCCTGCAGGCAGTCTTCCAGGAAGGTCAGACTTAATTGGGTGGTGGGGTGGGTCCCGGATCCGAAGGCCATCCCGGGGTCCATTTTGATTTCCAAACGCTCCGGGTGGGGGTTTTCAAGCCAGGATGGAACGATGATCAAGTTATTACCCAGGGGTATGGGTTTGTATCTCACCTGCCAGGCGGTGGCCCAGTCCTGGTTAACGATCCGCGTAAAATTTGGCGCTGGTATATCATTGTCCCTGGAAATACCCTCCAGAGCCTTCTGGATGAGAGTCCTGGTCTCATCCAAGCCCTCATCAACAGGTAAATAACCGCTGATCCGAACCGGGACATCAATCTGGTCCACTTGATCTGGAAAGACATCACCGTAAATCTTTTCAGTAACCAGCCCAGAAGGCAAGATCTCTGTGAGGACATCCTTGACCGAATCAGCCAGATCCTGATTGACGGTCAGGCTGAACTCTTCCCATATTAATTCGTTTGGCTGCTTAGACATAAGTCAGAAAAAAAGTGCAAATCGGTCTTGGTTGCATGATTTGCACTTCTGGTCACTCAAAGCGGTTGATTCGCTTATCCACCTAAAACATTCTTCAAACGGTCCAGAAATCCTTTTTCCTGGGGAAGTACCTTGCTGTCCATTTTATCAGCAAGCTGTTCGAAGAGTATTCGTTCTTCTTCATCCAGGCGTTTGGGGATGGTAACGTTTACGATCACCAGCTGGTCACCTCTAGAATTACTTCTCAAGTGTGGTACTCCCCGATCTCTCATCCTGATGATCTTGCCTGGCTGGGTGCCGGGCGGGATCTTCAATTTGACATCGCCATCCACAGTGGGCACCTGGACTTCAGCTCCCAGCGTCGCCTGGGCAATATTCACATTTAGATCCAGCAGGATGTCATTTTCACGCCGCCGGAAATATTTATGGGGCCGGACCCTTACCAGCAGATACAGATCACCCGGTGGGCCGTTGTATACGCCTGGTTGACCTTCTCCCCCCAACCGGATGCGGGTGCCATCATCGACCCCGGCGGGGATGCTTACTTTCTTATGGCGGGTTTGCCTTTCCAGCCCCCGGCCTTGGCAGGTTGTACAGTGGGATTCAATCACATTGCCTCTGCCGCTGCAAACCGGGCAGGTGGTCACCTGGACCATAGCCCCTAAAAGGGTTTGCCGGGTTTGCCTGACCTCTCCCCTGACCTTGACATTCAGGGCATGTTTTCGGAGATGTTCCAGGTTTTGCGCCACTTCCAGAGCAGGTACTGCACTTTTCGTCTCGGACAATCTCAATTTCCTTATCAGCGCCAAAGACAGCTTCCTTAAATGAGATGGCTACCTGGTACTGGAGATCCTGCCCCCGACGGGGAGCAGTTCGGCTGGCACTTCGGGAACGTCCCCCAAAGCCAAACATGTCACCAAAGATGTCTGCAAAATCAGAGAAATCGACAGTCTCAAATCCGGGTCCTCCATTTGGACCTCTTACTCCCTGGTGGCCAAAACGATCATAGGCCGCTCTTTTATCGGAATCGGAAAGAACCCCGTAGGCTTCATTGATTTCTTTGAATTTCTCTTCTGCATCTGATGCATCAGAAACATCAGGATGGTACTTACGAGCCAAATTCCTGAAAGCAGCCTTCAGCTCGTCATTGGACGCAGTCCGAGAGACCCCCAACACTTCATAATAATCTCGTTTAGACATAATAGTTTCCGTCTTGCTCTGTGCTGGTCAGACATATCCCTGCCAGATATTCAAAATCCGGGGAGGTGAAAAGTCAATAACTCCCCGGATGGATTGATTTAAATCAGCGATTTAGACGTCCTCAAATTCGCCCTCGACAACATCTCCATTATCACCCCCGGCACCCTCGTCAGCATCTGGTGAAGATCCAGGCATGCCCTCATCACCCCCGGCTGCCTGGTAGGCAGCTTCTCCAACCTTCTGGAGGGACAGGGACAGGGATTCTGTCAGTTCCTTAAGACGTGGGGTATCAATGGTTTCTTTCTCAAGTTCCGTTCTGAGTTCAGCAACCTTGCCTTCAACTTCTGTTTTTATTTCCGACGGGACCTTATCTCCCAGGTCGCGCAGGGTTTTGTCTGCGGTATAAGCCAGGGTATCTGCATTGTTGCGGGTTTCAATCTTCTCTTTGTTGGTTTTGTCCTCGTCGGCATGCTGTTCGGCTTCCCGACGCATGCGTTCAACTTCATCATCACTTAATCCAGAACTGGCCGTGATGGTGATATTCTGGCTTTTTCCGGTAGCTTTATCCTTTGCAGTAACTTCCAGGATTCCGTTAGCATTGATATCAAAGGTTACTTCAACCTGGGGGATACCCCGCGGAGCAGGAGGAATTCCATCCAGGATGAATCTTCCCAGAGATTTATTGTCAGTTGCCATAGCCCGTTCACCTTGCAGCACATGGATCTCAACCTGGGATTGATTATCGCTGGCTGTTGAAAAGGTCTGTGATTCCCGGGCCGGGATGGTTGTATTGCGTTCGATCAGCGGTGTAGCCACTCCACCAAGTGTTTCAACTGACAGGGTTAGAGGAGTTACATCCAGCAGCAGCAGGTCATCTACTTCTCCACCCAGAACACCTGCCTGAATGGCTGCGCCAATGGCAACAACCTCGTCGGGGTTTACGCCCCGGTGAGGGGCTTTTCCAAAGAACTTCCCCACAGCTTCCTGAACTGCCGGCATGCGGGTCATGCCGCCAACCAAAACAACCTCGTTGATATCCGCTGGTTTAAGGCCGGCGTCATCCAGAGCTTGCTGAACCGGTTTCATGGATTTTTCAATCAGATCGCCAGTCAGCTGCTCCAGTTTTGCCCGGGTAAATTTCTTAACCAGGTGTTTGGGGCCAGAAGCATCCGCTGTGATATAGGGCAGGTTAATTTCAGTCTGCTGCATGGTTGAGAGTTCGATCTTGGCTTTTTCAGCAGCTTCCCTAAGACGCTGGAGAGCCTGGCGCTGTTCCCGCAGATCAATTCCTTCGTCTTTCTTAAACTCGTCAGCCAGGAAATCAATGATCCTCTGGTCAAAATCATCACCGCCCAGGAAAGTATCACCACTGGTCGAGCGAACCTGGAAGACACCTTCCCCAACATCCAGAATTGAAATATCAAAGGTTCCGCCACCCAAGTCGTAAACCGCAATTACCTCATTTTGTTTTTTGTCCAACCCGTAGGCCAGGGATGAAGCTGTAGGTTCGTTGATGATCCGGAGAACTTCCAACCCGGCGATCTTGCCCGCATCCTTGGTTGCGTTGCGCTGGCTGTCATTAAAATATGCCGGCACCGTGATCACGGCCTGGGTAACAGGTTCTCCCAGGTAATCCTCGGCATCAGCTTTGATCTTGGCCAGGATCATGGCTGAAATTTCTGGCGGGGAATATTCCTTGCCATCCATCTCAACCCTGACATCGCCGTTGGGAGCTTCCTTGATCTCATAGGAAACCATTTTCCGGGCTCGTTCTATTCCTGGTGAGGAATACTTCCCACCCATAAAACGTTTGATCGAGGTGATCGTATTTTCCGGGTTCACCACTCCCTGGTTCCGGGCCGGACGACCTACCAGGCGTTCATGATTTTTATTCATCGCTACCACGGACGGAATTAAGCGATCCCCTTCTGCTGAGGGAATAATGACGGGTTCTCCGCCTTCCATGACCGCCACAGCTGAATTTGTTGTTCCCAGGTCAATTCCAATGATTTTTGCCATATTTTCCTCCAGTTATCTGATTTCTACGTTACGAATAATTGCTTATCAGGCGGCTACTCTTACCAGGGCTGGGCGAAGGACTTTTTCTCCTATCCAGTAGCCTTCCTGCATCACCTCAATGATTTGTCCGCTCATCATATTCTTCACTCTCTTCCTTCATCAACGCCTCATGGATATTGGGGTCGAATTCATGGCCCAACGCCTTCATCGGCCTAATCCCTTCCGCTTCAAGACGGGTATTTAGTTTTTGGGAGATGATCTCGATCCCTGCTGCCCAGGATTCGCCTTCACCACTGGTTGGTTTATCTTCCAGGGCTCGTTTCAGGTCGTCTGCAATATCGAGATATAACCTGATGATATCTCCCCGGGCTGCCTGGTGAATATCATTATGTTCTTTCAAGATCCGTTTTTTATAATTGGCAAATTCAGCCCTTGACCTCTGCCAACCATCCAAATATTCGTCAGCTTTTAATTCGATCTCCTCCAGGGCGGTCTTTAGTTCCAACAGTTCAGCTGGAGAAATCGGGGGAATTGCATTGGGTTCGGAGTGAAGATCATCTGGATCAGTCGTGTTCTCGACCTCCAGATCCTGGTCTCCGTCAGCGATGCTGCCGGGCAGATCTGGCTTGATCTCAAGATCCTCATGTGATTTATTTTTCTTTTTCATTCCTGTTAAATCTCCCTGTAACTCATCATCAACTTAACATTGATTCTGATATCAATTCGCTGATCAAATCAGACACAAATCTTACAGTTGATACGCCCCGACTGTAAGACATTCTTAACGGTCCCAAGATACCTACTGCTCCCATTGCATGACCGATAGACCCATAACTGGCAATGATCAGGGAACAATCTTCCAGCTGTTCCCAGGTATCTTCCCCGCCGATGATCACATGTACTCCCGGGGTTTCATTATCAAATACCGTTCGGGATAACAAATCATCCAGCATAACCCGATCTTCGAAAACCCCCAGGGTTTGTTTGGCTTTGTCCGACTCTGCAAACTCGGGTTCGGAAAGCATATTCGCCAATCCGTCTCGATAAATTTCACCCGTCGAGAGGATTTCCGAGCCAGCAATGATCTGTGAGACCGTCGCCAATAAATCCTTGAGAGGTTTCTGGCTGATCCCAACCTCCAGCTTGCTTAATTCGACCACGTTCATCCCACCAGCCAGATTGTTGATCTGATCTGCAAAATTTGCCAGGTCTGCCTGGCTGTAGGTCTCATCCAGGACCATGGTCTGCTGATGAACCTCGCCGCTATTCAAAACCAGCACCATCAGGACCTGCCGGCCCCGGGTCGATAGCAGGGCAGTATGTTTCAGGCGGGCCTTGTCGGTATGAAGGGGAGTCACTAAAGAAGCTACCTGGCTGTGCTGCGCCAGGACTGATGCCGAGAGTGACAACCAATCATCAACCGCATTTCTGGCCTGGTAGAACTGGTGCCGGATCATTTCCTGAATATGCTGCGGCAGCTGGTCTTCTCCCATCAGCCGTTGTACATAATACCGGTAACCACTTTTGGTCGGGATCCGTCCGGCGGAGGTATAGGGTTGATATAACAGGCCCATATCTTCCAGGATAGCCATATCGTTCCGGACCGTAGCCGAACTGAAATCAAGTTGAAAGCGGTCCACCAATCGCCCCGAGCTGATTGGCTCAGCGGATTCAATATAATCCCTCACCAATAGCGCCAAGACTAGGTTTTGCCTTTCAGATAATCCCTTCATTTTCCCTTTTAGCAGTCTCGTGACGAGAGTGCTAAGAACGGTTTATAGTCTATCATGGCCCAACTTAGCAGTCAAGAATAGCGGGTGCTAAACAAGTTTTTCTTATGGGATGTTAATATTGACGAGAGGGGTGGTCAATTCTTGGATTTCTTATTCGAGAGCGGGATCACTCAAACCCTGCCATCTCCGACTTCTGGTAGCTCACAGCTGATTATCGGGTTATTCCAGGGAAGGTTCCTCAACTCAGCCTGGAAAACTGGCATCAACTGTTAATGGATCATTCTCCATGAAGGAGGCGAGGGAGCAATCAATGCCATCAGGATTCGTCTATCAATGCTAAACTTTCTTGGATTGAATTTCAGCGAGATACTTCTGGTCTTCCTCAGAAAGCTCGATCTTTTCCAGCAGATCGGGCCGCCTCTCCAGGGTTCGCTTTAAAGCTTGATTCCTTCTCCAGCGGTCAATATTAGCATGGTGGCCGGACCGCAGGACCTCCGGCACGGACCAACCCCGGAAAACTTCTGGGCGGGTGTAATGGGGATATTCCAGCAATCCGCTGGCGTGTGAGTCCTGGGCTGCAGCCTGGGGATCACCCAACACGCCGGGGATCAATCTCGCCAGCGCGTCGATCAAAACCAAGGCAGGCAGTTCACCTCCTGTGAGCACATAATCGCCGATAGAGATCTCCCTCGTTGCCAGGTGCTGCCTCACTCGCTCATCGAACCCTTCATAATGGCCGGCAATTATCGCCAGACGCTGGTGGAACACCAGGCTCTGAGCCAGGTCCTGGGTCAGCACTTCACCCTGAGGTGTCATTAACAACACCGGGCAGTCTGGAGGAGATCCCAGTACTCCCTCAACCGCGGCAAAGATCGGGTCAGGTTTCATGACCATTCCCCCACCTCCGCCATATGGCGGTTCATCGGTCACCTGGTGTTTATCTACAGCCCAATCCCGGATATTGTGAAGATTAACCTCCAAATGACCCTGTTCTCGGGCCCTTTTAAGGATGCTGGAATCCAGGTAGGAGGGGAATACCTCTGGAAAGAGAGAAAAAACCTCGAATCGCATCTTCCCATTCTAGCTGAGAGGGGGGAGATGTGCAAGTGGTCAGTATTCTACCTTAACAGAGGTGGCGGGTGGTGCAGATCGGCAATCTTGACGCATTTTTTAAGAGAGTGGTAAGATGTGCGCATGTATCTCAACGGCAGCAATTGGAAAATGAATAAAAAACTCCGCAAGAGAGCCAATCCCTGGCGGATCATTGTCCTGCTGGTGTTAATCGGTGTGATCGTCTATTTTAACCAAACCGTTGTGCCTGAGATTGAACCGCCTTTTATACCCACTGTTACACCAACTGAAAACCCCGAAATCTTCGTCAATCGGGCCCAGGTTCTCTTTGAGGAAGGGAAATTAAGCCAGTCCATCCTAGCCTACCGGGATGCGATCATCGCCAACCCAGAGGATTCCTCTCTATATGTATCCCTGGCCCGGGTCCAGATCCTGGCTGGCGATCCGGAATCTGCCCTGGAGAACTCCGAATTGGCCCTCTTGAGAAGTCCAGATAATCCGCTTGCCCACGTCATGAAAGCCTGGGCCCTGGATTTCCTGGGTGATTATATCGGTGCCGAAATATCAATCGAACGGGCTCTTTCCCTGGCAGAGAAGAATGCCCTGGCCCATGCTGTCTATGCCGAGATCCTGATCGACACCCAGCAATATGAGCTGGCCAGCACAGAATCTTTGAGAGCCTTGGAGCTGGGACCAAATCTGCTTGAGACCCACCGCGCCAGGGGTTATGTCCTCTATTGGACTGGTAACTTCAACGAAGCAATCCGTGAATATCAATCTGCCCTAAATATTAATAACGCGATCCCCAACTTGCATTTGATGCTGGGATATAGTTATTATGCCAACCAGGAAAATGACAAGGCCGTCACTTCCTTCAGCCAAGCCAATGCTTTAAATCCCACTGACCCGGGGCCGGATTATGAGATCTCCCGGATCTATTTACTGGATGGTATTTATAACAAGGCCATCCAATATGGGGAGCTGGCTGTCAAAGACGCTCCCGGAGACCCGCTCATGCAGGGCAATCTGGGTGTGCTGTATTTTCGCAACCGCGATTATGCTCTGGCTCTCCAACACCTAACCCTGGCTGTCAGGGGGGGGACAACAGAGGCTGGGGTTATTGTAGAAGGGGTCCCGCTTTCCTATAAACCCCGGGTGATAGAGATTTTTTCAGCCTATGGCCTTACCCTGGCGAGAATGAATATGTGTGATGAAGCTATCCCTGTATTTCAAACCATGTTAAGCCAGGTTTCAAATGACGAGATAGCGGTTATCAATGCCAATGAGGGATTATCCATCTGCATCGAAAATATTGAGTTGGTCACACCCACCCCCTGAGCATAACCCCGGGGGGATCAGCCAGGACCCCAGTCCCGCTCATATCCCCCTCCAGATGCCTCCCTACAAAAAACACTATGGACCGAAAACTCTCCGGACGAAGACCCTCCTTCAGCAACAAGAAACCCAGCCTGAATTTTAACCGGGTGATCATCCTGGTTTTGTTGATTGGCGCTGGCATTTGGTTTGCTTACCAGGTCAATGATCCAGCCGGACAGTTTGAACCCCTGTTTTTACCGACCCCAACCGCAACCCGCACTGTGGACTCCCTGGTACTGGAGGGAGAGGCTTATTTTGAAGCCGGGAAGATTTACGATCCGGATGGCAAAGATGCCATAGATGCTTATTATGATGTTCTGGCCCTGCATCCCGAAAACGCTCAAGTGAGGGCGGAGTTGGCCCGATTGTTAGTCTATTCTTCGGCCCTGCTCTCTACAACAGAAGCGCGAACAGAACGGTTAGCCCTGGCCCGGGAGGAAATCCAGCGGGCAGTTGAATTTGAACCCGATGACAGCACGATCCAGGCTATACGGGCATTGGTCCTGGATTGGAGTTCAACTTCAGCCGCAGCCAGCCAGGAAGAAAAACAGGCCTGGATCAATGAGGCAGAACAAGCGGCCAATCTCGCAATTAACCTGGATCCAAATAACAGCCTGGCCCTGGCTTTTTACGCGGAAGTTCTGCTCGATCAAAACCAGAAAGCCCAGGCTGAAGAACACGCCCGACTGGCGGTTGAGAAAGGCCCGGATTTGATGGACACCCACAGAGTTTATGGGACTGTGCTGGAGTCCCTGGGAGAATACCGCTACGCGATTGAGGAATTCGAGAAGGCTGCCGATATCAACCCCAACTTGACATTCCTCTATATTCGCATCGGTGTGATATATCGGGCCTTGAAGGTCTACGACACGGCTCTGGATTATTTTGCCAAAGCCATTGCCATCAATCAATCCAATGGCGTAGAGGACTCCATACCTTATATCGCCATTGCAAAAACATATTCCCGGGATGGGGAATTTTTCATCGCCGCTGTAAATGGAGAAAAAGCCATTGCGATCAATCCCACCAACGCTGATACCTACGGACAGCTCGGCGATATATACGTTCGGGCCAGGAATTACGAGGGAGCCCTTCCGGTCCTAAAATGTGCTGTGGTTGGTTGTTCCGCAGAAGAAAATGAGGTTGGGGGTGTCGCAGTCCAGGGCCTGGCACTCGATAATTTTGATGTAGCCTACTACTACGCCCGCTACGGATCTGTATTGGCAGCCTTGAGCCGGCCCGAAGAGAATTACTGCGCTGAAGCTCTGCAAATCCTCGCTGAATTGAAAGCTGTATTCAGCAGCGATCCGGTGCTGATGAGCATCGTTGCTGAAAATGAATCGATCTGCTTCCTGCTGGAGGAGACCCCGGCACCCCAAAACTAAGTTCATCATTCTATTCGATCCCCCTTTCGGACCAGGAAAACAATATAAGAATCATATAAAAGATTCTCTCAAAACTTGACTTTCAAATCGAAGAAAGTTATCATAATCTCCGCTACTTAGCAGTCCGGATAATTGACTGCTAAGCTCTTCTGGCGCTGGCCGCTGAACTATGCCCAGATCTCCAGGGAGTAGCACTAATTGACACCATTTTGAAATTCAATATTTTCAGAAGGAAGGAGTAGAAATCTATGGCAGGAAAGCAAATTGTTTTTTCAGAAGAGGCCCGACGCAAACTTCAGGCCGGCATGGACAAATTGGCAAAAGCCGTTATTACCACTCTCGGTCCCAAAGGACGCAACGTTGCCCTTGATCGAAGTTTTGGAAGCCCAACAATCACCCATGACGGTGTGACTGTTGCCAAGGAAGTTGAGCTCTCAGATAAATTGGAGAACATGGGTGCCCAGCTATTAAAAGAAGCCGCAACCAAGACCAATGATATCGCAGGCGATGGCACCACCACCTCAACCCTGTTAGCTCATTCCATCGTAACTGAAGGCATGAAAAATCTGGCAGCCGGTTCCAATCCCATGCTGTTGAAACAGGGTATCGAGGCCGCAGCCAAAGCCGTCTCCAATGAAATCGGCAAAAACGCCATTGACGTTACCACCAAAGATGAGATCAGCAATGTCGCCAGCATCTCTGCCCAGGATCGATCCATCGGTGAATTGATCGCTGATGTAATGGACAAAGTTGGCAATGATGGCGTGATCACCGTTGAAGAATCCAAGACCCTGGCATTTGAAACGGAATACGTGGAAGGTATGCAGTTCGACCGCGGTTACCTTTCCCCTTATTTTGTCACCAATGCTGACGAAATGGAAGCCGTGATCGAGGAAGCCAATCTGCTGATCCATGATGCCAAAATTTCTGCTGCAGCCGACCTGGTTCCCTTGTTGGAAAGAATGGTCCAGATTGGCAAACGCGACCTGGTCATCATCGCCGAAGATGTTGACGGCGAAGCCCTGGCTACACTGGTTCTCAACAAACTGCGCGGCATGATCAATGTCCTGGCCATCAAGGCCCCTGGATTTGGTGACCGCCGCAAAGCTATGCTGCAAGATATCGCAGTCCTGACTGGAGCTACAGTCATTTCCGAGGAACTGGGAAGGAAACTGGACAGCGCCGCCGTTGAAGACTTGGGGAAAGCCGAAAAGGTTATCTCCACCAAAGATGACACCACTATTGTTGGCGGTAACGGCGACAGCGGACAGATCAAAGGCCGGATCCAACAGATCCGCAATGAGATTGACAGCAGCACAAGTGATTATGATCGGGAGAAGCTCCAGGAACGACTGGCCAAACTCTCCGGCGGTGTGGCTATCATCCGCGTAGGCGCGGCCACTGAAACCGAACTGAAAGAAAAGAAGCACCGGGTTGAAGATGCCCTTTCCGCCACGCGCGCAGCCGTTGAGGCTGGCATTGTGCCCGGCGGAGGTGTGGCTCTGATCAATGCCACCAAGGCGATTGACAAGTTAAAGATGGAATATCCAGATGCCCAGGTTGGCGTGCAGATCGTACGCAAAGCGCTGGAGTTCCCCTTGCGCAAAATTGCTGAGAATGCCGGCAAAGATGGCGCAGTCATTCTTGAGAATGTTCGCCGGGAGCAGGCTGAGAAGAAAAACAACCGGATCGGTTATGATGTGCTCTCTGAGAAATACATCGATCTAGTTGAAGCTGGCGTGATCGACCCCGCGAAAGTTACTCGCGGCGCTCTTGAAAATGCAGCTTCGATCGCAGCCATGATCCTGACCACTGAAGCCCTGATCGCCGATGAACCGAAAGACGACGATATGCCCCCCGGAGGAATGGGCGGCATGGGCGGTGGAATGCCAGGCATGATGTAATTCTGCTGTCAGAGCAAATCCTAAAAAGCAGTGTGGAGGAATCTTTGCCCACACTGCTTTTTTTATAGATAAGGCCCGGGTTGCCAGCAATCAGGGGCGAAGCGTTCAGCGAGTATAATCAATTCCGATGAACATTTCTATGAGGAACCCATGAGAATATCTCGATATTTTATCTACTACGTTCTGATCTTGATCATCTTATTGACCGGCTGCAGTGCGGGACCAGATCAACCCCTGCCCCCAACATCCCTGCCCTTGTCGGACCCCCGCTCGAACGATCTTCAGGTCCCGGAAGGCATGGTAAAACTTGATCATCCTATCTACCTTCCAGAGGGTTTTCAGATCCAGATCTTTGCTGCCGGATTAAACTCACCCAGCATGCTGGCTTTCGGCCCCGACCAGAGCCTGTATGTATCTGAAACAGGCAGCGGGAGGATCCTGAGGCTGCCTGACCATGATCAAGATGGGTTCGCGGATGACCTTGAGATCGCCGCCGAGGGGTTCATCGAGCCATCAGGCCTGGCCTTCTACCAAGACGGATCTTTGTACGCCGCTGAAACCACCCGGGTTTTTCGCTTGACAGACCAGGATGGGGATGGTTTTTTCGAGGAACGGGAAACTATTATCGCGGGAATTGCTGCGGGAGGAAATACCAATCGATCGATTATATTCAGTCCTGATTGGAAACGTTTATTTGTTTCGATTGGGTCATCATGTAATGTATGTATGGAACATGATCCACGAAGGGCGACAATTATGCGATTCGATTCGGATGGCAGCCAAGGCAGGATCTACACCAAGGGGATAAGATATTCCATAGGACTTGCACTTCAACCCAATAACGATATTCTTTGGATTTCTAACATCGAAAGAGAGGGATTAGGGGATGACCTCCCACCAGATACGATCTACTCAGCCTTTATCGATGCTGATGGAGGTTGGCCATATTGCCATTCTGGGCGTATTGTTGATCCTGATTTCGGGGACAAAGACTCCTGTGAAAAAAAATTACTGTCACCAAAGGTCGAATTAGAGGCCCATTCGGTTCCTCGAGGGATTGAGTTCTATCTATCTGAGCAGTTTCCTGATAACTATCAAAAGGATTTATTCATCGCTCTCGGAGGTTCCGGCAAGGGAGGCCCTAGAATCGTCAATGTCCCCCTGGGTAGTGGAGAAGAGACCCCAATCGTAAAGGACTTTGCTGTCGGCTGGCTCCTGGAAGATGGAACCCACTGGGGCACACCCATGGATTTGATCGAAGGACCATCCGGGGACCTGTATCTTTCAGACGATTTTGCGGGAGTCATATACCGAATTTTTTATGACGGATAAAGAGCAGATATCATTTTGACAAATCAGGGCTGATGTGCTAGAATATGCCGGTTCCCAAAAAGGGAACGATCCGGCGGTATGGTTATTACAGCGCCAGAGCATCTGCTCAACGAAGATATTTATTTACGTGTTATCGAAAGATATAATCTTGAATAGGTTTTCAAAGCACTGCCCGGCCGGCCTTTTCCGACCGGGCATTTTATTTAGAAATCAAGACTATTTCCGATCATAAATCGGAGATAGAGATATTTAGTAAGGAAAATAAGAAAATGAGTAAAAGCAAGTTAAGAATTATTCCCCTGGGAGGTCTGGGGGAAGTCGGAAAGAACATGATGGTTTATGAGTACGGAAAGAACATCCTGATCGTGGATGCCGGCTTGATGTTTCCCGACAATGAAATGCTGGGCATAGATTACATCATTCCCGACTATGAATACCTTCGAGAAAACAAAGACCTGGTCAGGGGTTTGGTCCTAACCCACGGACACATGGACCATGTCGGCGCTATCCACCACGTCTTAGAGGATCTGGATGTGCCGCTGTATGCCACTCCCCTGACAAAAGGCCTCATCGAGGTCAGTCTTTCTGAAAAGGGGCTTTTGGACAAAACCAGCATCCAGGAAGTTCACGCGGGTGAAACGGTCAAGATCGGACCCTTTGATGTGGAGTTCTTCCACGTTTGCCATTCCATTCCAGACAGCGTCGGATTGGGAATAACCTGTCCGGACGGCTTGATCGTTCACACCGGGGACTACAAATTCGACCCCACTCCGGTTGATGGCTGGCCAACGGATTTCTCCAAACTGGCCGAGTTTTCTGGCCGCGGAGTGCTGGCGCTGCTGGCAGATTCCACCAATGCCGATAAACCCGGCTGGACTCCATCCGAAATGGTCATCAATGACTCGCTGGACAAGGTCTTTCGGAACGCACCTGGCAGGATCATTGTAGCCTCTTTTGCTTCCCTGATTTCAAGGATGCAGCAGGTTATTGATGCGGCTGAACGCTACCATCGAAAGATTGCCTTTGTGGGTTACAGCATGAAACAAAACTCAAAAATGGCCAAACAGATGGGTTATTTGAAATTACCCCCCAATATCGAAGTCGGGATCGATGAAGCCAAGAATATGAAACCCAAAGATGTGGTTTTGATGGCCACCGGCTCGCAGGGAGAACCCTATTCGATCATGGGCAGATTGGCCCGCGGTACCAGTAAACAATTTGATCTGATCAAGGATGACACGATAGTATTGTCTTCCCACGCCATACCTGGAAACGAAGAAACTGTCTTTAAAACCATCAACTCGCTCTTCAGAAGGGGGGCCAACGTGGTGTATGAACCCCTGGCCGGAGGAGTTCACGTCTCTGGACATGCAAGCCAGGACGAAATGAAATTGATGCTCAACATGGTCAATCCCAAATACTTGATTCCCATTCACGGAGAGCTGCGCCACCTTAAGCAGCATGCTGTTCTGGCTGAAGAATCCGGATTCAACTCCGACAAAGTGCTGGTGATTGAAAATGGACAGGTGATCGAGTTTAATAATGGGGAGCTGGAGATTAAAGACCGGATTCCTGGAAGTTATGTATTTGTGGATGGTTCCCGCGTGGGCGAGATCGGTCCCAGCGTGGTCCGGGAGCGTGAACAGCTGGCCCAGGATGGCGTTATGCTGATCAGCCTGGTGCTAGACGGGAAAGGCAAACTCCATGAAGATCCCGAGATCATATCGCGGGGTTTTGTTTACAAACATAACGAGGATGACCTGATCGAAGAGACCCGCCAGAAAGTGATCGAGATCGTTGAGAAAAGCCAGGGTGATTTACACCATGAGCTGGTGCAGTCGATCCGATCCTTCTTGTACAGCAAGACCAAAAAGCGACCGGTTGTGCTGACAACCATGAACTGGCTCTAAATTAATTTCTATCATTGCGAGCCTGACAGTCTGCTCCTTGGGGAGGATTCCCCAAAATCAGGATGACCTACTCGTCAGCTCGCAATGATCTTAAGTCCCCTCCCATCCATATTCCCCTATCAAAGGTACAAAAGCAACCGGAACCAGCTCCTCCTGCCTGATTTCCCCCCCCTCGCGGCGGAAGAGATACAGGGCCTGGGCGAATTTTCCCCCCATCGGGATCACTAAACGTCCTCCTTCTGCGAGTTGGTCCAGCAGCGGACCGGGGACTTCCGGTCCCGCCGCGGTTACCATGATCGCCTGGTAGGGCGCATGTTCGATCAGTCCAGCAGTACCATCACCAAGGTGGACCCGGATATTGTGATATCCCAGCTTGTGCAGTACTTCAGCAGCAGAGGATGCCAGGGATTGGTGGCGCTCGATGCTGTGGACTTCTCTGGCCATTCTGGAAAGGATAGCTGCCTGGTAACCAGAGCCTGTCCCAATTTCCAGCACCTTTTCATCCCCCGTCAATTCCAGCTTGTCGGTCATATAAGCTACGATATAGGGTTGGGATATAGTCTGTCCCTTCCCGATTGGCAGGGGACCATCATGGTAGGCTTGCACTGACTGGTTTGGGGGAATAAAATGATGTCGGGGAACTTCCAGGAATGCATCCAATAGCCGGGGGTTTTTTATTCCCCGCCGGGCGATCTGGCCTTCGACCATGCGCTGTCGGGCAGCCTCGTAATCAATCCTCATTCACACCTTCCGGGATCGCCGGATCAATTCAGCAGATACGCCAGGATCCAGCTGGTTGTTGCCTTGAGGGAATCCTGGTGGGTTCTTTCATAATTATGGGAAGCATCCACTCCTGGTCCGATCAAAGCCACCGCAACATCTCCCCCTGCCCGCCAGAAAGCCTCTCCATCCGAGCCATAATAGGGGTAAATATCAACCTTATAAGGGATCAGATACTGATCAGCCAAACTGCGCAGCCGCTGGCTGAGTCCGTGGTGATAAGGCCCTCCTGAATCTTTGACACAAATCGTGACGTGGTACTCATCCGATGTTTGTCCGTCACCCACTGCAGCCATATCCACGGCGACCAGTTCTTTGATGCTCTCAGGGAAGCCAGCTGCTGCGCCATGACCGACTTCTTCATAGTTGCTGAACAGGAAAGTTGTGTCCTGTTCGGGCTGCAGATCCGCCTTGGAAAGGGCCTGGATGGCCGCCAGCAGGCAGGCAACCCCGGCTTTATCATCCAGATGGCGAGAGCGGATAAATCCCCGGCTGAGCTCTAGCCTGGGATCAAAAGCCACATAGTCACCCACCTGGATGCCTGCCTGAAGGGTTTCCTCTTCGGAGGAGCTGGGCAGGTCCAGTCTGACTTCCATTGTCTCGGCATTTCGCTCCATGGTGTCCATATCCCGGCCGGTGACATGGCGGGAAGCCTTATGGAGCAGGATACTGCCCCGGACAGGGTCTCCACCAGAGCAAAATACAGTGCAGCCTTCTCCTTCGATCGTATTCCAGGCATATCCTCCCAATTGGGATAATTTCAGGCGGCCATTGCCCTTGATCTCTTTGACCATAGCGCCGAGGGTGTCTACATGGGCAGTCAATCCCCGGGGTGCCGTGCTGATTTTTCCCTGCCAATTTGCCACCAGGGCCCCTTTAGCTGTCCGATGATTGCTCAAGCCTGGAAACTCTGCCAGCTGATCTTCAAGATAGCTGATGAGATTTTCTGTATATCCCGTTGGACTGGGTATGGCAAGGATCTCTGTAAGGATCCCCATGAGATAGGTTTGATCGATTGCTGGGAGTTTGATCATATACCACCTGATTTAATGCGCTAGATTTCCCTCAAAATCCTGGATCGCCACCCGCCAGGAATCCTTTAATGGAATGGTCTTCTGGGTTTGATAATCATACGCAACCTGGATGGATTTGCCCTCAGCAAAGATCTTGCCGGTCTCCTGCTCCCGGACCAGATATTCCATGTCAAGGCTTTTATTTCCTAAACGAGAAACTCGCAGACCCACCTCAACCTGGTCGATCAGCTGGATAGGAGCCCGGTAATCCAGTTCAACGCGGGCCAGGATGAATCCGATCTCCAGGTAGGAACCGCCGTCCCATAATCCCAGATGGCGAATATAGGATACCCGGGCGTGTTCCAGGTAAGTTAAGAATCCGGCATTATTTACATGTCCCTGGGGATCGAGGTCACCATACCGGACAGTTATCGGGTGGAAAAATTTATAATCAGACATGTAGCCATTATACATGAATAAAATCCCCTCAATTTCCGAGTCGGGATGCATTTCCTTCTCTTAATTTGCTGTTAGAGTTATCCAGCCCTGAATGATTGGGACAGAATAGAAGGTATAATGTCGCCTGTTGCTCTGACAAAGATCTTATGCTAGGGGATTGATCGGGATCGATATGGAAGTACTGACAAGTTTGTTCACTATTTTGATCATTGTCCTGATGGGCATTTTCAGCAGGAAGTTGGGTGTTTTTAAAGCTGAACAGGCCAAAACCATCTCATCTTTTGTATATTATTTTGGCCTGCCAACCCTGTTTTTTGTGAAGATCTCCACCCTGGATCTGCTCGGCCTGGACATCAACCTTGTGCTGGGCAACCTGCTGCCCACTCTATTCCTGCTGCTGCTGCTCCTGTTCCTCAAGCAGGTCAAGCTGATCAGCAAAGACACATTTATTCTTTTAGGTCTATCGATCAGTTTTGGCAGTTATGCTTTTTTTGGCGTGGCCTTTTTTGAAACCTTTCAGGCAGGACAATGGCTGGAAGTGTCCATTCTGTCCGCTTCCTTTCTGGGTGTGTTGGGTATCACCAGCACCCTGCTGCTCCTGGAGTACGCCAATCAAAAACAGCAAAGTGGAAGCATCCTGAGAAAGATTTTCAGCAACCCGCTGATCATTTCCATTTTGCTGGGAGCAGCGTTTTCTCTGCTTGGGATCCGATTGGATTTTCTTAATAACGCTTTCAATCTGGTGGGAAAGACATCCAGTGCCCTGGCAATCTTTGTACTGGGCATGTTTATCTATGACCGGTATTCTTTGAGTGTCCTCAAGGAAGCCCTGGGTTTTTCCCTGTTTAGAATGATTTGTTTACCTCTGGCAGCCTGGTTGGTTATCCGATATATCATCCCGGGAGCCGGAGAATACAGCCAGTTCCTGCTGCTTGAGAACGGGATGCCGGCTGCCATCGCCCTGGTGGTATTTGCTGAAAGGTACGATTACAAAGTAACGGAAACTGCAGGTATTGTCAGCCTGACCTCAATCTTGAGTTTCCTGGGGTTGACGATCATCTATTATTTGTCGCTCTTGATTGTGTAAATTAAACCAAGCTTAGACTTCATCCCAGGATGCTGTCTGCCAGGGATAGCTCTCTACTTCGCGGGCTTTTTCCCGCACAGCAGGATCGCTGGAATATTTCCCCCGCAAATGGTCAGGCACTAGATCGGCGATCTCTTTCATGATCCTCTCCCCCAGTTCGTCCAGCTGCTCTCTTCTTTGCCTTCCCCTTCCGGTGATGGGAGCGGGCTGGTAGGGTTTTCCCACCCGAATGGTGATCTTGTTTTGGTTCCGGAAACGCAGCGGAAATACTTCATTAAAACCGGTGAAACCCACTGGCAGGATCGGGGCCCCGGTCCTGCCTGCCAGGTATGCTGCCCCGGGCCGAGCCGGGCGGATCATCTCTGCCCAGGCACCCCCTTCAGGAAAGATCCCAAAAAAACCACCCTGCTTCAAGACCGACTCCGCATCGCGGATCGCCTGCTTGGAGCCCGTACCCCGGTAGACAAATAACACTCCCCAGAGCCGGGGCAGCAGTTTGCCCCACCAGGGTGTAAAAGCTGGATTTGCTCCAGAAAACATCTCGATCCCTGGGGGTGCTACATGAAGCATGGCAATCGAATCGGCAAAACTGAAATGATTGCCTGTGATGATCAGAGGTCCCTGATCAGGTATATTCTCCTCGCCAATCACTTCAAAGTCGGAAAAGGTGTGCAGGGCAGCACTGATCAAAGCCTTCAACAAGGAGCGGATCTTCAGTCTGCGGGGATATTGGATGTCAGGCAAGTTGAGCTCCTATTCCTGTTTTTGGTTTTTCCTAGGTTTTTCGAACTATCCACCTGGTATCAAAATCAGGCCTGGACAACCTGAATGGCCTTGAGGGCGTGATCATGAAGGGTGCCATTTGTCGCACAGATCCCCCGATTGTTTTTAAGGGTCCTTCCCTGCGAGAAATCCAGGGCTTTGCCATCCAGATCGGTGACTTTGCCGCCTGCTTCTTCAACGACAATCGACCCGGCTGCCTGGTCCCAGATCTTTTCCCTGTAATCCGGATGATCTGCTGAGAGCAGCCGGAGATAGATCTCACCTTCACCTGCAGCCAGCAAGGCGTATTTTACCTGGCTGTCCATCCGGACTGGATCTGCCTTCCCACCCAGTACCACCTGAAACTGCTCTATCTGGGAGGTATTGGTATGTCCTGATTCATAAGATCTCATCAAGCGGGCGCGATCGGGAGAGGAAACCGAGGAAACTTGCAGAGCCTGAAAGTTGTTTGCAGTGATCGCTCCCTTTAGGGGGGAGATCCAGCTCCCAGCTCCTTTAGCTGCGATCAACAGGGAACCATCACCGGAATTATCTTCCACCAGGTCTGGGGTTAGATTTGGACAACCTAATACTCCCAGTTGAACGATGCCGTTCTCAACATAAGCCAGGGCACAGGCATACTGCGAGCCCCTCAGAAAACCTTTGGTCCCGTCGATCGGATCCAGGGTCCAGTAATTCACACCAGGGTCATCCACACCCCGATCAATATATTCACAAACTTCAGCAGAGGAAACTCCAGGAATCAGCCGGCCTACAAATTCAGTGATCCTGTGCAAAGTGCTCTGCTCAGACCTGGTCCGCAGCAGCTCCGCCCGCTCTTCACCGACCAACAACTCACCCGGAAAAGTTTTTTCCAGCAGATAACCAACAACCGCCTGGGCTGCAAAATCTGCCACAGTAACCGGTGAGCGGTCATCCTTGGTTATGGCTTCCGATACCAGCTCCCCCTGGATCCTGCTTGCCAGCAAGGCAGCCTGCTGGGTTGCTTCAAGTGCAAAAACAATCCGTTGATCTTGCCAATTCATGAGTTTTCCTGTTGATAAGTATCGTTCAGTGCCTCCCAGGCGGCTTAATAACCCTATTTTACCGCCTCAAGGATATTCCGATTGGTATTTTCTGGAACCCCGCTCAGATCATAGGCCATGGCTCCGTTGATAACTACCGGGATGATCTCTCCGGCCGGTAAGGCACCCTCAACTATAACCAGGCCGTCGATCTCCGGTGCGTCACGGTAGCTTCTGCCCAGGGAAATACTCTCCCCAGTTCCCTCAACCGCTCCGCCACCTTCGATCAAAACATCCAGTGTTGATCCAATCAGGGCTTGATTCTTTTCCAGGGAAATGCCTTGCTGTTTGAGCATGATCTGCTCCAGGCGGTTTGTTTTAATCTCTCCCGGTACAGGATCACCTAACACCTCTGCGGCTGTGCCTGGTTCAAAGGAATACTCAAAAACGCCAATCCTGTCAAAGCGGATCTCTTCCACAAAATCCAGCAGATTTTCAAAGGCCTGGTCGGTCTCCCCGGGATATCCAACGATAAAGGTTGTCCTTAACGCCAGCTGGGGGAGTTTAGCTCTTAATTTGGCAACTGTCCGATGGACCCAATCCAGATTAGCAGGACGGCGCATCTTTTTCAAGACTGCAGGGTCAGCATGCTGAAGGGGCATATCCAGGTAAGGAAGGATCTGATCATATTCAGCCATGACATCAATCAGCTGATCAGTGACATAACCCGGGTAAGCATACATAATCCTCACCCACTCCACCTCTGGAACGGCTGGACATAAATGTCTTAATAGATCAGCCAGTCCATCCTGCAAACCCAGATCATGTCCATAATCTGTTGTGTCCTGGGCAATCAGATTGATTTCCTTCACTCCTTGCGAGGCCAGGTAGCGGGCATCGCTAAGGATCTGAGCCCTGGGGCGGCTGACCCCTGTGCCCTTGATCCCGGGGATGGCGCAAAACGCGCAGGGTCTTCGACAGCCATCCGCAATCTTGAGGTAAGCACTGCCTCCCTCTATATGGGCTCCAACTGTGCTGGTTGGTGTCTTCCCCACGGTTCGATCATCAGGTAGATGGTACATTGGGCCGGGATAATCCCCTGATCGCAAATTGTTGAAGACCTTCACAATATCCATCCAGCGCCGGGTCCCCAGCAAGCCGTCGATTCCAGGGACTCTCTGAAGGACTTCCCTCCCATAACGCTGGGTTAAGCAGCCAGCTGCGATCAATTTCTGACCTGGTTTTTTCCCGGCACTTAACCCGGCTAAAACTTCGTAGGACTCTTCCCGGGCAGGCTCAATAAAACCACAGGTATTGACCAGGATTACCTCAGCCGCTCCAGGGTCTAGTTCAGCAGTTAATCCTTGACTCTCCAGCAGCTGAGCCATGGCGTTGGAATCCACAGTGTTTTTTGCACAGCCCAGGGAAATCAGGTGATAGGTGTTCTTCTTCATAAGGATCTTGGATTAACAGGCAGGTTAGGAATCCGACACCGGGGTTGCGGTCGGAGATGGAGTCAGGCTTGGTGTAGAGGAAGGTATAGGTGTCGGCGAGATCGTCGGTGTGGGCGTGGCGATTCCCTGCGCGGTATATACCCGATCAACAGCTTCACCATAGAGCCCCATCGCACCCAGGACTTGCTGGTTATAGATCACTTCCACGCCGCCCGCATTCCCGGTCAGAATTTCAATACTTAATTCACCGCCAAATAACTTCACGCTTCCCGGAATTAGCCGGCCCTCAAATTGAATAATATTATCCACTGTCACCCGCACCCAGGCTCGCTGGACAATGATCAGTTGAACCTGAACCTTTTCATTGCCAGTCAGACCAGGAGTGGGAGTGGCCTGGATGAGACCTGCGTCGGCCGCATCAGGTGCTGATGTTTCAGCGATATCAATTTCAATTTCTCCCGGGGTGGCCTGCTCGACTTCCAGAGTTGGGGTAAATGTTGGGGATGGCAGCAGCATATCTGCCACTCCGGGTATGGTTGGTGAACTGACCGGATCATTTGAACGGCCGCTGAAGATCAACCAGCCGGACCAAATCGTTACCACGCTGATCAAAAGCACAACGCCAACCCAGAGGATGGTCGGACTGGCCAGGAAACGCCGGATCGAAGCTAAGGTAGAGGAGGGAGCTTTAGAGGGATGTTTGTCCGGCTTCCCGGGTCTCCCTCAGGCGTTCCTGGAGAATTTCAGCATAATTCGAGAGCAGTGGATCAGGATCAAGTCCCAGGAATTGGGCATAATTCTTAACCATGCCTTTTCCCTGTACAGTTGAAGGCAGTTGCTCCAGATTCCCATTTTCAATTGCAGTCAGATAACGATCCGGAATATAGATCTGGCTTTCGACGCTAGAGATGGAAATGCCCAGTTTTTGTCGTTGAGCTTTGATGATCGAACCGATTTCTCCCATCAACCTGGGGGGTTCAGCCTCAGGGGCTGGTTCAGCTGGTTCCAATTCCTCTGGGTCCGATTGGTCTTCTGTACTATGCAGCGTGCGCAGAAGTGTAAGCAGCGGTGTCGGGTCAAGTTCAACTACCCTGGCAAAAGCCCTCACAAACCCTTTGATCTGCACCAGGGAAGGTAGGACCTCAAAATGGTCCCCCTCTATTGCCGCCAGATATTTCGGCCGCACCTTGGTTAACGCGGCAATCTCATCCAGGGTGAGACCTTTTTCCTGGCGGGCTTTTTTTAGGATTTCACCAATCGAGCGGTTATCTTCCGTCATATATCAATACAAAGACCGGTCTGGCCAGCTGTTTGGCTGATCCCAGACCGGTATAAGTTTTCACCAGCTTGTACGGCAATTACTCAGCGTCGTTTTCTTCAACCTCTGGTTCGGTCTCTTCGACGACCGGATCAGATTCAAAAGCCCGGTCGAAATCATCGAAATCATCCTCGCTATCCGCGTCCATTTCTTCAGGCTCGTAATCGACGTAAGATTCTTCTGCTTGCATGGCCAGCTTTTCTTCTTCGGCAACAGCAGATTCGGCGCTCTCACCTTCCCGATGAACCACAATTTCAATCTTCGGGATCAAGTCCACGGTCAGACGAACGGCAACAATATGTTTTCCGATCATCCGCAGAGGCTGCGATTCGATTTGTTTGGCTTCTATTTTGACACCGATCTCTGCACTGACTGATTCGGCGATCATCTGGGTATTTATGGATCCATACAGCCGGCGGGTTTCACTGGCTTTGGCGGCAAAGGTGAAACGCTTTCCTTCCAGCTGTTCTGCCACACCGCCAAGTTCCTGGTTGACCTTGGCTCGTTTAACCTCACCCTGCTTCTGGATGCGCCCGGCCTGTTTTACAGCTCCTGGAGTAGCGAGGACTGCCAAACCCAGCGGCATTAAATAGTTCCGGGCGTAGCCTGGGGCAACTTTCTTGACATCCCCCGCCCTGCCCAACTTATAGACATCTTCCAACAATAGTACTTTCATATCCCTAGCCCTTTCTCCTTCTTGTGATTAATAGGTCATCTTTTACGAAGGGTACTACGCAAAAGACGCCGGAAGATTTTACCAGATGGCAAAACCTCAGTCAATGTGCCCCGGGTACCATCCAGTTATGGATCTGGTTACTCAGGATCCTCTTCGCTCTGGGATTGGCCCACCAGGATCATTGACGCGTAAGCCTGGTAGGCTTCTCCCATCTCGGTCAGAGCAGCCCGATTAGCCAGGGCGATGGAATCCCCACTTGCCCCGGCCGCTGTCAGGATGCCCTCGGCCTCAGCCGCCGCCTGGAAGGCCAGGGCTTCACTGACACCCAGCTGTTTGAGGAATTCCTCCTGCGAGGCAGTGGTCAGCAGCACCTCGTAGGCCACCAGTACCCCATCCCGGGCTTCAAGCGCTTTGTCCCAGGCTGATACCAGGCTTTCAGGCAGGCGGGTTTCTTCTGTTGCGATAACCCGGTCATCCATGATGCCCGGGATGGCGATCAGCGCTAACATACCGGTGCTGTCTTTGCTCAGAGACGCCAGATCGAACTTGGTCATCAGCTGGGCAGTGCCCTCGATGAAGACCATGGTTTTGTAGTAGGTCTCAAGATCAGCCGGCAGGCCGGAAGTACTATCCCCCGCCGGGGCGCTGGTCGGTTCGTCGGACATCTCAACTGCGGCTGCGGCTGGCGGTTGTTGCTGAACAGCAGCCTCTCTGGTCGGCTCTTTCACCCCTGGCGATCCACTGCAGGCGGCCAGCACCAGGATAAACCCTATTAATAACAAGATCTTCTTCATTTATTTATTACCTCGGTAGATTTTTAATTTCTTCAAAAGTTCACTCATTGGATTTCTATCCATAAAATCGTATCGTGATGGTGATAATTTGCCATATCCGTGTAATTGCCCTCCCCCTTCCAGGTGGCAAGGATGCCATCTTCCCCTGACCCGGTAAGTTTCCAATTTGAGACCCCAAGCGTTCCAGGAGTTTCTTTTCCACTGGTGCGGATCAGCGCCATCACCCCTCCCCAGGGGTCGCCGCCTTCAGGGATTGATCCTGATCCAACGTGATCTGGATCTGGAGCAGGATAAGATGTTGTCAAGGTCGCTTTCACTACATCACCTGCCATCCGGAAGCTCCTCAGTAGCCAATCCTTCTGGGTTTGATCTCCCTTATCGAATTCTGGAATTAAATCCAAAACCACAAACTCGGAAAATGCCAAACCTTCGTACTTAATCTTGGAGCACCAACCTCCATCATTCTTTATCGATAAGATGTCGATTTTTGGCTCGTATTTGATGTTGTACTCACCTTGAGGGGGGCCGCCTTGCAGGATTGGAAATCCGCCATTAAGTTTCCACGAGAGAGGGACGATCACTTTAACAACCATTTTATACCGGCAAGAAGCTTCCGCATCCCCTGTAATCACCGTCGATTCCAAACGGAGCTGCACTTTGCAGCCTCTCACAGATTCGATCGCCCTAAGCCAATTATCCCCTTCGACCGGATACGCTTTCTGCATGTGACTTCTCAAGGCTTTGTCGAACTCGCTGACCGGTTTCCTCAACCTGCGCACCCAGGCCTGAATGATCCCAGCTTCGGTTGAAGGACATTCAACCGGCTGCAGCCAGTTCTTCAGGAGAATCGCTGCTGTATCGAACATATAATCCTGTTCCTCTGGAAGGAGTTCATAAAACCCGCTGCTGTTGAAGAAGCTATTGAAACGTGAGATCTCGCTGCTCAATTCCATAATGTTTGGGGCTCTCTTCATTAGAACCACCAGGTCCATTGCGTTGCGGCGCGCTCTTTCTTCTCGCTGTTTTGCTTCATTATTTGCTTTAATCGCATCCGCAGCGTCTACAAGACTCGCCAGGTCATCCTCAGCCTGCGTAGCGGCAGAATTCTGAGCTGTTCTGTTCATTTCATCTGTCGGCGGATAGTTGGCGGCTTGATCTCGTTTCTCCCGGGATGTGGCATGACCTGCTCCTACACCTTGCGACTTACTCACAGGGATATTGAGGATCAAAGTAGGTCCTTGTTCATTTGGGCTCGCCACCTTTCCGTCTCCACCCATGATATTCTGTGCTGATGACGCATTTCCAGTAGCCACGGGTGTTAGATGGAATTCCTCGCCCTCCCTTTCATACGCGAAGGCTACCTGGACCAATCCTGGATCTATTAGTTGGGAGGTGATCAACTCCTCCGGGTACTCAAAGGTCAGCGTCACCGGCGTATCAAAGATGATCCCCTGGGGTTGGATATCCACAGCCCCCAGATACCCTCCGCTAAAAGGGTAACCCTGGATGTCAGCAATCGGCGTGAGCACGAAGTAAGTGCTGAAATCAAGCGCATCCGGTGGGATATCAAGTGTGTAGATCACACCATTCTTCCCGGTAACTGAAAAATTGCCTCCCTCAGGTCCTATTCGAGCTCGCGCGGAAACCGGCTCAGGCTGCAGACTGGAAAGGTCGAGGTTCTCTGTATCGACCCCTGAGAGATCCAGCGTGGTGGGGTCGAAGGTCGAGGGATCAAATGTCGAGGGGTCAAAGCCGGGGAGCTCAAGACCCATGCTGCTATAATCCGGTTCTTCGCGGACTGCTACAACTCTGAAGGGGTTGGGGATCACTTCGGGTGTGGTGACAGTGAGATTGAGCGCCTTCCCATCCTGGTCGCCCATTAAGGGGGTTAAGCGGTAGTCCAATTCCATATTCGAAGGTGTCAGGAAATCTTCATAACTGGTTGCGTCACTACTCACTACAGCGATAGCAAACCATTCGCTCTCGGCAAAGCTGTTTTCGATCCGGTAGCCGGTAGCTCCCTCGACCGGGTCCCAGGAAAGCTCAACACTGATGGCAGAGGTAGCCACGGCCCGGAAAGGGCCGCTGGCTTCAGGTTCCTGGACAGTATCGATCTGCTCAGACAGGGTCGGGTCACCCTCACCCTGATCACCCGCTGGTTGGCAAGCACCCATCAACAGAACAAAGGTCAAGATCAGAATTAAGGCAGTAGGCTTTTTATTTATCATCGTTTTTCCTTATCAGTTATTTATAATGATGTCCTCCACCTCTTTCGATCCCAATCGGTATTATCCGGGAGGTTGGTTGTCCTTAACTAATCAGGGTTCGGACCCAATCACAGCCCATCCCTGTCTGATTAATTAAAAAAAACCAGTAACCTGGTTTGTCCGGAGGCGCGTAACACGGCCAGTGTAGCCTTGTTACATTATATTTAAGCAACATTTTACAGCATTCAGGATTGAAAGTCAATCATGGCGGACAGGATGGTTCAGACTGAAATAGAAACTGTCTGGGGCAAGTAATTTCAGGCTTGCCAGCTTATCTCTTGCTTAAGATGATCAAAAACGCCAATCCGGATGTTATTAACAGTTGGAATAAATAACCCAGGCCCGCGGCCTGATCCGATCTGGTGTTTTCCAGGCGGAGCTCTGGTGGATCACCCAGGACCTGAAACAGCGGTCCGCTTAAACCCGCAAAGATCCCACCCCCAATCAGGCCTCCCACATGTCCCCAGTTGTCAATTCCGGGAGAGAGGCCGATCAGCAGGTTGATGGCCGCCACCTGGATGATCTGCCGCAAGGCAGTTCGGGATTGTGCCCCGAATAATTTTTGGTGCTGGTAGATGAACACCCCTTCAGCGCCCAATAAACCAAAGATTGCGGTTGAGGATCCCAGCGAAGGGGAGGTTGTAAAAATGAACGAAAATATATTGCCTGTGATCCCGGCCAGCAGGTACAAACCCAGGAACCGGTAGGGGCCAAAAAATCGCTCCATCCTGCTTCCCAGGATATACAGGGCGTACATATTGAACCCCAGATGCAGGACCGAGCCGTGTAAAAACATGGGGGTGAACAAACGCCAGTACTGTCCGCTCAGGATCAATTCATTGGATTTCAGGCCCAGAACAGCTGGCAGGTCATACCCCAGCAATTGATCGCTCAGCAGCTGGCTGGCATAGATAATGATAGTCAAAACTAAAAGGATGATCGTGACCAGGGGTTTTTGGTCCGGCAGTTGGACCCTGGCTTGTTGGGCTTCTTCTTCCCGGGGAGCAGCATCGCCGGCTGGTGTATCATTCAAGGGGCCAGTTTTCTGACCTGGATGGGAAAATTTACCTGCATAATGGATCGGTCCAGCCGCGTTGGCACTGATGAAGGGCAGTTTAATCTCGGTTTCGGGGCGCTCGGCAAGCTCCACCAGGGCTTGATCTACCGCCCCTTCAATGCGCTGCATTGCGGCCGGATCCTGGGATAGGTCCAGCTGATATGTATCCTGGATCTCAGCTAGAATTTGAGAAACCATGTTATGGGCTGGATCATTGACGGGGGAAACCGGTAAAGGATCAGAGGTCATAACTGCACTACCCGCTGCTGAACCCGCTGCTGTTCTGCCTTGATGATAGCCTCGATATTATCAACCGTCTCATCCAACTGGTCATCCTTATTGACAACGACATAGTCGAATAAACCGATCTTGTTATATTCCTGGCGAGTGGTGGCGATGCGCAGCTTAAGGCTTTCCTTGGTTTCGGTATTGCGGTTCTGCAAACGGTTGATCAGCTCCTCTTCATTCTGGGGGGTCAGGAAGATCAGCAGGGCATCCTGCGCCAGGCTCCGGACAGTTTCCGCTCCCTGGACATCGATCCGCATAACGACATTTTTGCCGCTGGCCAGGGCTTGCCTGACCTGGGATTTGGGAATTCCTTTATAGTCCTGATAAACCACGGCATATTCCAGCAGCTCGCCCTCGTCGATCATCCTGGCAAATTCGTCCTGGCTCAGAAAAAAATAGTCCACCCCATCCCGTTCTTCCGGTCTGGGGATCCGGGTTGTCGCAGTGATCACAAAATGGAACGGCAGACCCCGTTTTTTCATGACTTCCAGGACCGAATCCTTGCCCACACCTGAGGGGCCTGAGATCACAATTAACAGCGGTTGGGGAGGGTCCAGGATAAATGGTGAGGCCTGCGGATCATTTTTCATAGTATTCAAGTCCTTATCCAGTATAATTGGGGCGAATAATCGGGTTCCATCGCAGGTATCAGCCAACATGCCCAATTACGAGTTCATCTGCCATAATTGTAACCATAAATTTGAAATCTACCTGACGTACCAGGAATACGGCGCCAGGACGATCAACTGTCCAGCCTGCAATCACCCAAAACCCCACCGGATCATCAAGCCGGTCCGGGTTGCCAGGTCTGGAGCTGAGCGCTTTGATGAAATGGCTGATCCAACCCGATTGGCCGGACTGGATGATGACCCCCGGGAATTGGGCAAAATGATGCGCCAGATGAGCCGGGAAATCGGGGAGGATCTGGGCCCTGAATTTGACGAGGTGGTTGGCCGCCTTGAAAAGGGACAGTCACCGGAAGATATCGAAAGGGATGTCCCGGATCTTGGAAGCTCTCTCGACGATTAATCCTTCCTGATCTGATCCAAATTTTCCCGGGAGTGGGCAGCTCCGCCGGTTAATATCCCCAATCAGTGAAGTTTTTTATCAAAATATCTCTGCTCTGCTTTTGAACCTGGTCAAAACCCTGGTCGGCATCGATGATCACCCACCGGTTTGGATCCTGCTCGACCAGTTTATGATACCCAGCCCTGACCCGCTTGTGAAATTCAAGATCGTAAGCATCCAGCCGGTTTAATCCCCCGTCAGCCAAACGGCGCTTTAATCCCACCTCCGGAGGCAGGTCAAGCAGCAGGGTAAGATCCGGGATCAATCCTCCGGTGGCATATTCAATTATTTCCTGTAAAGATTCAACTGTATTTTGATGTCCGTAGCCCTGATAGGCCAGAGTGGAATCAGCATACCGGTCACAGATCACGATCCCGCCTGAGGCCAGATGGGGTTTGATGATTTCATCGACCAGTTGGGCCCGGGCTGCCTGGTATAAAAGCGCTTCAGTCCGGTCTACCATGGAGGTGTTCTTCAAATCCAGCAAGGTTGCCCTGATCTGATCCCCAATGAATGTTCCTCCTGGCTCCCGGGTTCTGAGGATGGGGTAGCCCTGCTGGATGAACTCATCCGCCAGGATATTCAGCTGGGCTGTTTTCCCGCTGCCGTCCGGTCCCTCCAGAGTTACGAATTTACCTATCTTATTATTCATATCAGGTCACTGGTTTGCTGGAGCGATTAGCTTTACTTGTTTTCCTCTCGGAAGATCCTCACTCTGCGATTGGGGTCCTTGCCAAATGAATGGGAAACCAGGTTGGCCTGGGTAACCATCTCATGCTGCAGGCGGCGGATATACGAGGAAGCTGGAGGTAATTCCACCCAGCGTTCACCATTGATCACGGCCTGGATCGCCCCCTGGGTTTGTTGTAACGCTCGTTCATCAGTGATCGATAACGGTCCGTTTTTGAGATTAAAGATATCCTTGAGAAGGTGCTCCATTCTCTTGGCAGTATTTGACCTTAAAACATAAACAGGAAGACCCAATTCCTCTGCTTCTGCAATCGATTTTGGATTATCTCGATAATGATGTTTCAGGGTTACCGCGATCCGGGCATCCTTGATATTCTTTTCAACACTGATGGGAACATTTAAATTCTTGGCTGCCTTGATCATCCGGTCCCTGGCAACCCCGTAAGTAAAGATCGGCAAGTTATCCAGATTTTCCCTGTCAACCTGCCATTCTGGTGTATCAAACTCAAGATCCACCTCCGGTTTGGGGTCAGCGCCTACGCTTTGTATTACCGGGCGGGTGGGTGTTTTTTTAATGCTGATCGCTCCATTTGCGTCCCGCGATCGGATTTCTGGCACAAGGATCTGGCCTCGCAGCAATGCATCCACTGCTGTGGCCACATCCTGATGAATGGCCACGCTGTCCCTGGTTTGGATCTCGATCAGCACATGGAAAGTGGGATTGGAGCGCCTCTCCAGAACAGTCTTTTGGGTTCCCCGACGCTTGGCTTCCTCATCAGATAATGTGACCGACTCGATGCCGCCCACCAGGTCTGCCAGGGTAGGATTGATCAGCAGGTTGTCGAGGGTGTTTCCATGGGCAGTTCCTATCAGCTGCACACCTCGCTCGGCAATCGTCCGCGCTGCCTGTGCCTCCAGTTCTCTTCCAATCTCATCGATCACGATCACTTCTGGATTGTGATTCTCGACCGCCTCGATCATCACTTCATGCTGCTGGGAAGGTTTGGCCACCTGCATGCGCCGGGCTTTGCCTATCGCAGGATGCGGCACATCTCCATCCCCGGCAATTTCATTCGAGGTATCCACGATAACCACACGTTTATTATCCGCCAGGATCCTGGCAGCCTCCCGGAGCATGGTGGTCTTACCCACCCCGGGCCTCCCCAGGATCAGCAGGCTTTTCCCACTTTCGATCAGATCATTTACTATGTCGGTGGTGCCGTAAACTGCCCTGCCGACTCGACAGGTGAGTCCCACAATATCCCCCGTCCTGTTGCGAATGGCAGCAATCCGGTGAAGCGTGCGTTCCAGGCCGGCCCGGTTATCACCATCAAACAAGCCAATACGTCCAACAACATAATCCAGATCCTCCCGGGTGACATCGATGCTGCTTAATTCGATCTCCTCAGTTGTGAACCTTGCAGTCGGAATTCTACCCAGGTCGAGGATAACCTCAATTAAGTCTGCGTTATTCATTTTTTCTGTTATCGCATGGGTTATATCCCGGGGAAGAACCTCAAACAGGGAATCCAGATTGTCGGTGATCCTTTGGTTAGACATAGCTTTAAATTTCAACCTTGGTATTGGAAATCGGAGTTGTGATATCTGGCTGATTCTCAAACCCCTGAACCCGGAAAGTCTGTTTGGCATTATAGTGGAGAGCCAGTCTTTTCACCACTGCTTTTTGTTCTGGGCCAGGGTTTGCTCCAGCTAACTCAAGGGCAGACGCGATCCTCTGTTGATAGGAGCGTACCCGCAGATATATATCCAGTGATGTCCGGTATGGCAGATGGAGGAATAAGGCGCTCAGATAATCATGCAAATCAGACAGGTCAGGATGCAGGACCAGGTCAATCAGCACGCCCCTGGGACCAAAGCTGGTCAAGGCCACTCCCACAATACTGCCTTCATTCCAGCAGACCAACCCCTGGGGGGTGGCCAGCGCAGGCATAGTTTCTACGCGCTGAACAGGGGGAGGCACATATCGCTGGCAAAACAAATCCACCTGGTTGGTATCAGCCCTGGAGAGTGGAGCCCAGGTTTTTTTCCCTGTCCGGGAAATCAGCTTGCGGGGCATTTTCCAAATCTGCTGTTCTGCATAAGGCCGGAATCCAGCCCGGGTGATGATCGTATCTGCCAGGGAGTTTTGATCAACCTCTCCCAAGATCTGCAGAGCGCCCCCTTCTCCAGCTCGGGCGACCAGCTGATCAAGGATGGCCGAATATCCCGGGTGGTCCAGATCTCCCGGAGCTAAAAGAGCGATCCGGGCAGACTGGTCCTGGTTAATATGAAAAAGCTGTCCAACCAGATAGGGATATCGATCCGAATCCAGGGGTTCAACAGCAGTGCAAAACCCGCTGGTTTCTGTCAGGATAGATAGTAAAGAACTGGAGAATAAGCCGGGATTGTAGGTCAATCTCAGGACATTATCCAGAAACATCCGCTGGTTTTGGAAGCGGTGCAGGGCGGCTAGATCCTTCCATTCTAATGCTCTTGCCATAAAGGCCAAACCTCATTCAGCGATTGTATTTTGGACCTGGTGCAAATAGTAGCGATGAAAACGATCATCATCGGTCAATTCGGGGTGGAAGGCAGTTGCCAATAAATGGCCTTGCTGGGCAGCAACAATCCTGCCATCATCCAATGCTAGAGAGAGCAACAGCCGAGCCGGCCAACGAGGTGATCAGGGGAGCCCGGATGAAAACACCTTGAAAAACCTTTGAGCCGGGAGGGATCTGTTCCAGAACAGGAATAACCAGGCTGGTTTCGAAGCTGGCGATCTGCCTGCCAAAAGCATTTCGGTCAACTGTAATATCCATTAATTCCAGCAAGGGTTGGTTCCTGTGAGCGTCCCGAGAAAGCAGGATCGCCCCGGCACAGGTTCCCCAGATGACTTTTTCTTTCCCGAATTCCTTCACTGGATCCAGTAATAGATAATCCACCAACAGCTTGCCGATCGTCGTGGATTCTCCTCCCGGGATGATCAATCCGTCAATCTCCTGGAGTTGTTCCGGGAGCCGGATCTCAGCTGTATCTACGCCAATTTTTCTCAGGATGGTGAGATGTTCATGAAAGGATCCTTGCAGAGCCAGGACTCCAATTTTGAGCCGATCTAACATCTGGTCCGGTGAGGATGACTTTTTCATTTGCCCAATAATGGAGTCAGTTGAACTGAACTACCATCCTCGATCTGCAAGACGCTCATGGTCTTCCAGGTCAACCACGTTTCGGCCGACCATGGGATCGCCCAGATTGCGGCTAACCTCGGCCAATATCCCTGGATTCTCGAAATGGGTAACGGCCTTGACTATGGCAGCAGCCCTTTTTGCGGGATCCCCTGATTTAAATATGCCCGATCCAACAAATACACCATCAACCCCAAGCTGCATCATCAAGCCAGCATCAGCAGGGGTGGCAATGCCGCCGGCTGCGAAGTTCACCACAGGAAGCTTTCCAAGGTCCCGGGTCTCTTTAACCAGCTCGTATGGGGCACCGATATTTTTGGCAAATGTCATCAGTTCTTCTTCAGGGAGATTCAACAGCTGCCGGATCTCTCCAAAAAGGGTCCTGGCATGGCGGACTGCCTCAACCACATCGCCCGTGCCCGCCTCCCCTTTGGTCCGGATCATAGCAGCTCCCTCGCCTATTCTCCGCAAGGCTTCGCCTAGATTCCGGCACCCACACACAAAGGGCGTTTTAAAAGCATGTTTATTGATATGGTGGGCTTCGTCAGCTGGAGTTAAAACTTCGGACTCATCTATATAGTCCACTTCCAGGGCCTCCAGGATCTGGGCTTCAACAAAATGACCGATCCGGGCTTTGGCCATCACCGGGATGGAAACACTTTCCATGATCTGGATGATCAATTCTGGATCGCTCATGCGGGCCACACCACCATCAGCCCTGATATCGGCTGGAACCCTCTCCAGAGCCATAACAGCAACTGCACCAGCATCTTCTGCGATCCTGGCATGTTCGGCGGTTACTACATCCATGATCACTCCGCCCTTTAACATCTGGGCTAAACCTTTTTTAGTATTGAAGGTACTAACCTGGGATTCCATTATCCGCACTCTCCTCTAATCCGCTCCACTCGAATTGAGTTCTCCGGAGCAAAAATAACCTGCCAAGACCCACCCGGGTGCATTCAGTGAGAGGTGGTTCCTGGCCAAATAACGCTAAATTGATTCTACCACGGGGAAAATCCAGAGGCAAATTCAGCCGGGTCGGCTGATGCTGATACTGTAGTCGAATTAAATCAGATTCGCATCTAAAAATTGGCTGTCCGAGATTGAAGATCAACCAGAAAGCTCTCTGCCGTTCCATCCTGCGACTTGTTCAGCGGGGTACTACATTCAACCTGATTGCTGTCCGAACATTGCCATCAATTTCGACATCCACAAATTCGGGGATGCTGACAATATCGTAACCATCCTCACTCAGGTAATTTCGGGCCAGGGCCAGAGCCTTGACAGCCTGATTTACCGCGCTGGCGCCAATTGCCTGGACATTGACAAATTGGCGCTCCCGAAATACACCTGCTATTGCTCCCGCTACGGCTGAGGTCCGGGACGTCGCTGAAACCTTGATGATATCCACATTGTCGGTATCCATGACATGCTCCCTGGAGAATGACGCTAGCCAGACTTTGGTAGGAAGAAATGATTAGTATATTTCATTGTACAAAATGCTAACTAATAAATCAAGAACCGTTCAAACCTGTACCAGGTGACTGTTTTTTCAGAGTTGTAACAACAGTCACATCCTCAATAACGGGTCTGGGGTACAATAATCACACCAAAACTCAACTAATTCTCACAAATCTCAGGTTTATAGACAACTCCCGGAAGGTGGCAAATGGCAGACGAAACAGTCTTTATTGGTCAGCTGGAAAGTTTGGTAGATTCCTTTCCCCCTGACAGCATTCTCAGTCGGACGATCTATCAGGATGATACGATCAAAACCATCCTGTTCGGTTTCCAACCCGGTCAGGAACTCTCGGAACATACAGCATCTGTCCCTGCCTTCCTGCAGTTCGTCAAGGGCACGGCCCAGGTTATCCTGGGAGAAGAGGAGCAGACTGCCCAGGCGGGAACCTGGGTGCGGATTCCGGCCAAACTGCCTCACAGCATCCATGCCAAAACAGAAACATTGATGCTCTTGACACTGGTTTTTTAATAGTTGGATCAGGAGAATTTTGATGAAAATACTGGCAATTGTTTCAGGGGAATACGGGAACAGACACGTCAGGAACATCACCGAACACGGTCCCTCTAGTTGGGATATCACTACCTGGCAGACACCACCTGCTTTCCCACCCTTTATTGATGACCCCGATGATTTTTTGCCGGACAAGATGGAAGCTGCGGATCTGATCCTTTCTTTTGCAGAACACAAGGGAGCCGCGGAACTGCTTCCTGAAATCGCCACCCGGACAGGGGCCCGGGCAGTCCTGGTAGCAGTTGATGATGAAAACTGGCTTCCCCGGGGGCTGGACCGCCAGCTTCATGAATGGCTCAAGAAGGCCGGAGTGAGCTGTGTGACACCCAAGCCGCTCTGTTCCCTGACAGAAACAACCTACGGAGTGACCCGCCACGAGACAGCGGAATATCAGGATCCACTGGTGGCAGAATTCGCCAAATATTTCGGCCAGCCTGAACTCAAATTGGAAATTGATGAAGTATCCAGGACCATAACCGCAGCCAGCGTGACCAGGGATGCAGTCTGCGGCTGCGCCCAGTTTGCAGCAGCTGGATTGATCGGCCTATCGGTTGATGAGGCGGAAGAAAAAGCTGGCTTGCTTCACCATCATTATCCCTGCCTGGCGAGCATGCAAAAACTACCCCATTTTAACAACGATACCCTGATGCATGTATCTGGCCATGTGCTGAAGAATAATGTCGGCGACCAGGTAAAACCTTATAAGATCGTTCGCAGCTTCAAACCGGGCAAGTATTCAGAATAAACCAAGCCCACGATAAAAATCCCGCAGCCAGGGATTGAATAAGAACTATCCTTTACTCGTGTCGCAATCATAAATCACTCACACTGTTCCGAAATATTGGGAGGAAGTAATGGATAAATCTCAAAAATTCCCCGGCGGCTTCTCTAGGTTATGGGTCATCGGCCTGGTTACAATTCTGATCCTGATCGGGGTAGGATTGGTCTTATTCTCAATCAATCGATCCCTGCTCGGACAATCCTCCCTTGATGAACCCCTGGATGCCCTGGCCACCAGTCAGGATGATTGTGTGGTCTGCCACCGCGATGAAACACCCGGTATCGTGCAGCAGTATTCATTCAGCACGATGGCTGCGGCTGAAGTTTCCTGCCGCGACTGCCATGAGGTTGCCCAAGACTACCCCGCAGCCGTAGAACATGAAGGCAGTTATGTGCTGGCAGCTCCCACTGCAGCCATGTGCCAGGAATGCCACGAACAGGAAGTCGCTGAATTTAATGCCAGCCGGCACAGTTTACCAGCTTATATAGCTGTATTTGGATCCCAGGATCTTTCCGAGGAACATCTGGCAGCTTATAAAGCGATTCCTGAAGGGGATTTTTCCCCGGATAAAAGCCGCAACGCCATTGCAGCCCTGGAAGGTCCCGAGATGACAAAATTCACCTGTGAAGCCTGTCATAATATCGGCAAGCCAGCCGCGGATGGATCGATAGGCCAATGTCAGAAATGTCATATCAGGCATCAATACAGCCTGGAACAGGCCCGGAAACCAGAAACCTGCAACTACTGCCATATCGGCCCCGACCATCCCCAGTTCGAGATCTACCAGGAATCTCCCCACGGGATCTCTTATGCCACAATGGGTGATGATTGGCATTGGGATGCTGAGGCAGGAACCTTGACGACCGAGGATTTTCCTGCAGCGACCTGCGCGATCTGCCATATGAGCGGATTTGGCGATCAGCCTACCACCCATGATGTGGGCGACCGTCTGACCTGGTACCTCTTTGCCCCGGTCAGCACCAAACGGCCCAATTGGGAAACAAATATGGCAGCCATGCAGGGAGTCTGTCTCGAATGCCATAACGAAAACTTCATCACTACCTTCTATACCGATGCGGATAAAGCGACCGAAAGAGTAAACGAATGGGTTCTGGAAAGCCGGGAGATCATCAAACCACTCCAGGAAGCCGGACTGCTGACCGATGCTCCTTTCGACGAACCAATCGACTACACATTCTTTAACCTTTGGCACCACTGGGGGAGAACTGCAAAATTCGGCACCTGGATGCAGGGTCCTGATTATGCTCAGTGGCATGGCGCTTATGAAGTGCTGCATGACCTGGCCGAGCTTCAGGAAATGGTGGATGAAAAACTTCGCCTGGCCGGAGAGGGGGAATAAAAAATATGGGTCTATATTATGAAGCCCTGTTTCCCAGACTGGCCAAATTCAAGATCTCCGTTACCCGGGATCAGCTGATGCTGCTGATGGCAGCGGTTAATGAAATCTTCCTGGGTGTTGACATCTATCTGGCCCACCTGCTGAGCGGAACTATCGTACCGCGGGAGTGGATCCCGATCCTGTTTGGTCCTGCCGCCGGGGTGCTGCTGATCCTGGCAGGCTGGCTGGCCGGGAAAAACCAGCGGGCGGCTTCCTGGATAGCCAATCCGGTATTTGTCCTCAGTATACTGGTTGGATTACTGGGAACATATTTCCATTTTATCCGGGCGATCCTGCCAACAGGTCCAGTTGGATCAAGATTAACCCTCCAGATGCTGATCTGGGCCCCACCCGTGATCGGACCCCTGGTTTTTAGCCTGGTCGGTTTGTTGGGAATCACAGCCATTTGGAAAGAACAGCCGCCCGACAGCGGCCGGTTGATCCTCTTCAACGGCAAAGCTGTGCAATTTCCCTACAGCAAGACACGAGCTTTCTTTTTTATGGTCAGCCTGGGAACATTGGCCACGTTGATCAGCAGTGTTTTAGACCACGCCCGAACCAATTTCCAGAATCCCTGGTTGTGGGTCCCAGTTGCTGCTGGAATCCTCGGTGTGATCGCCCCCCTGATCATGGCTCTGATCGAAGAACCTCAAAGAGGGGATCTGCTGGTATATTTTTTGGTGATGGGTTTGTTGATCCTGGTTGGTGTGGTCGGAGCTGGCCTGCATATCCTGGATAATCTCACCGCTCAAAATCAATTTGTCCCGGAACGGTTTATCCGCGGAGCCCCCTTCCTGGCTCCCCTGCTCTTTGCCAATATGGGAACTATCGGCTTGATCAACCTCTTCAGTTCCCAGCGTCAAAAGTAGCCGGGGGAGATCTGCTCTGTTTAGAAACAAAAAACCGCCTTCATCTGGAGGCGGTTTTTTGATTCTACGCGAGCCCTTATTTCCCCTTGCCAGCCAGCTGTTTCAACAGAATCGGATCGGTGATCTTATATTCAGTACGGTTAATGTGGATCGCTCCCTGGTCGGCAAAATGGTACAAATGGCGGCAGACCATCTCCCTGGTCGAACCGATCCGGGCTGCCATCTCATCCAGGGTCATATCCCGGGCCACAAAATCGTCAGCCGTATCCCCGTAGTGCTCGAGCAGGACCCGTGCCAGGCGGCCGGTTGTGGGTTGAAACACAAATTCGTTTAGCATATCGCTGGCATACTGCATTTTCTGGATCAGCAGCCTGGTCAGCTCCCAGGACATACAGCCGTTCTTAAGAATGATCGGCATCAGGTCATCCAGGGACCATAAATTGAGTTCGGTTTGGACCTTGGCAACCAGAGCAACTGGCATCGGAGCCTCGGGGATGAAAAAACTGATCCCCCAGAAGATCTCTCCTGAACCGATTTCAGCCACCATTAAACTCCGGCCTTCCGGAGACTCCTTGATCGCCTGGACAACTCCCTCAGTAACAAGAAATAAATAGGGCCAGACGTTCCCGTGATGAGTGATCCAATCCCCACCGGAGTAGCGTTTGGAAATCGCCGATCGGATGACCTGGGCTTGACTTCCCTGATCAAGGCAGGAGAAAACTGGAGTCTGGTTTAGCAGGTTATTCAGCATTGGATAGTACCTCTCAATTGAAATAGCAGCAGGGTGGTTCTCATTCAAGCTGCGGATTTGCTTTAAAGCAAAGACAAGTTGCGGCAGATGTATTATATTTCACAATCACAGAGATCATTCATATTTGGAGGATATTTCCATGAAAGAGAATCGAATGCTTGGCGGAATATTAGCGATTGTTGGCGGGTTGATGGGAATTATCGGCCATACCACGATATTCCTGAAGTGGTATGTTCTCGGCATGAAGGCAGAGGCCGCTGAACCGGGCTGTGAGATCCTGCTGAAATTTCTTCATCCAGCAATGTCAGATCTAGGCATGCTTGCAGGCGTGATCTTCCTGATCAGTGCCTATGGCTTTTTCACCAAAAAGAATTGGGCGTTTTTACTGTCAGTGATCGGCATCGTCCTGGCGCTGCAGGGAGCCTGGTTCATCAATGTGCCTTTTATGGCTGCCGGTTTGCCCCCGGTATACTTCATCATATTCTGGCCTTACCTGGTCCTGTATTTCCTGCTGATGATGGCAGTCGGAAAAAGGTCCCTGGTCCACACGCTGCTCGGTTTGCTGCTGGGTATGGCCTGGGTTTTCTGCCTGATGAACGGCATTGCCAGCCTGAGCCGGATCATTACTATCGGAACTCCATTCTTCACTTTTGTCCAGCGTCTGCACTGGGTTGCCATGCTGGGGTGGGGAGTAACAACGGTTGGTATGTTGATGAAACCCAAAGAATGGATGCGGGTCTTGGGGCTTAGCGCGGGGCTGTTGGAGATTGTAGTAGGTTTTCCGCTGGCAGTGATCACTGCCCAGCAGCTGGGCAGGTTTTCCTTATTCTCCCTGGCTCCAATCAGCTCCTTGATCCTGGTAGTTTTATTCTTAATCCCAAGTGTCTGGGGAAAGATCGAACGTTACCTGGAACCAACCAGCTCGTAATATATAAACATATTTCTGAAATAAAACGGAGCCTGATTGGCTCCGTTTTTTCTTAATTTTTGAGGTGGTTCAATTACCACAAAGGCTTTCCAGAATTGTCCCGGACCAGGATGATTTCCCCTGAAATTTGGTCCTGAAAACTAGCTATTTTATATTCTCCATTCTCATCAAAGCCTGATAGTAAGACTTCACGACCAACTTCAGGCTCATATCCCGATGCCAGAATAAACCGCCACGCTCGTCCTGCTAGCTCCAGTTCGCCATCATTTTCGGTTATGATGATCAGGTTTTTTGAATTGAATTCAAGGATAATTCCGGTTCGATCAGCCCAATTGCGGTCTTCAGAATCCTCCCCGGAGTGGCTGTCTGGCTCAACATTATCCTGATCCGGATAGACGTTTCCGGATTTTCCCCGGCTGGTTTCCAGGATATCATCCGATCTCCCTAACAGAGCCCCTTGATCTGTTTTTGCCGCTGTGCGGTTGACTGCCCCCAGAACCAACAATCCCACGATCGCGGCATACAGGGTCCAGAAGAATATTTTTTTAATCATAGTCCACCTCGCGTGAATTAGTTTATCTCTCTCGATTATTAGCTGTTGTCATCCCTGGATGCAGCAGCTTTCTGGAATGCAGGCTCCAGCCCTCGGCCTACTACCCGGGCTGCGATACTTCTTCCGTACTTTCCCAAAACCTTTACCACCCAGTTCCAGTGGATCACAAAATGGAGGATCCCAGCTGCTGTCATCACTACCCCGCTCCAGGTATGGATCAAATCCCAGGTAACTGGAGCAAATATCCAGCCAGAAGCGCTGGCGGCCAGGCCAAAAAACTCGGGAATCAGCAGGAAGTAAAGCCCGCTCAATCCGCAAATTAAGCCGCTTATCCCGGTCACTAGATTGGTAACCAGATTCCAGCTGCTTCTGGAATTCAATCTGCTTTTTCCGAGGGCTGACCTGAAGCCGATTTTGGTCATCTTTACTATCCATTCCCAATGCAGCGGGATATGCAAAGCTGCCAGAGCCATGATTATCACACTGGCCCAGATATGGATGTCAGTCCAGGTATGGCGTTCGAAGAAAATCACCATCCCGTAAAACGGATTTCTGCCTCCCTGAAAACCACCTACCGGCAGGAATAAAAAATAGATCCCTGACAAAATTGAAACCAAACCGGAGATCAACATCAACATATCCAGGGTGATATTATTGCGGGTTTGGATCGAAAAAGCTCTCGAGTTGTTTTGATCTGTCATTTATTCTCCTTCGCGCCCGTAACCGCTAATACCTTTGAATTAATTCCGTTAATAACAGCATCATATCGGGAACAGATTAATTAATTATGAGCAGATTATGAATATATTGTTAAGATATCCCCGACAACCTGCAGGGAAGATCTGTACACAGGGATAGTTTTGGTTATCTGACTTTGTGACTTTTATCACAGATAAATGGCGTGTTATATTGCATAATAGGATTAGCCTCATTCCCGGGTGAGAAGCAGCTACGCAATCGTATTATTTATCTGATAAGGAGTGTCCCCATGTCCTGGTTTGATCGAATTATCCTCTTGTTAACCGGCTTGACAGCCATTTATGCCCTGATCCATTTCTTTAAACGCTACCAGAAGGGAAAAGCACTTTATGATGTCTATTACATGCTGGGGTTTGCGGTTCTGCTGGTATCCGGCCTGCTGCTGATCTTTTTCGGCTGGGATATCCTGGCTTCCCCTTATGTACTGACCGTAGCCACCCTGATTCCGCTGGGCATCTCGATGGGCCTGATGAACCAATTCCAACCAGAGTATAAAAAATATTACTCCTGGTTCGCCCTGCTGGGGTTACTGGCGATTGCCGTCACCAGCATTGGCGGGATGGGTTTGAAGAAAGTCGCCGTGCCGGTATTCCACGGCGTGGCCGGCCTGATCATCTTCTTGCTGCCCTTCTTTGTAAAAAATGCCAAGCCGGGTTTTTGGCTGGTCGGTATTGGTGGAGCTTTGATCGGTCTGGGCGGTATTGCCCTGGCCTTCCTGGTTTCTGGCAGCCAGCTGCTGTTCTTCAGCCAGGATTTTGTGCTCCTGATCCTTGGCGCCGCTGCTGCTGCTGATGACCCTGGCTTTCACATTTGGATTCCGCAAGGATATCGGATCTGACTGACCAAAATTAGAGCTTTTGCCTTTTAATAAAGCCTCAGCCTTCGCAATATGTTATCTTTATCCTGGGAACAAAAAACGAAGGCTGAGTTGAGCTGGTTTTTCAACTCTCCGGTGTAAATACTATTGGGAGATTTATTTATGTCCGCAATATCTAAGAGAATAACCTATCTGTTCACCTCAACCCGCGGCCTGGCCCTGGTGGGGATTGCCGCCGTTGCCCTGGTAACTGCGATCTGGGGCACTCTTTCCGGGCCGATGGTTGAATGGGGAGTTAGGGACATCACAGTCAAATTACTGGGCATGGATCTGGTGCAGGCTGAACGGGAGGGCCGGATCATCATGCTCTACCACACGATTGCCGTCACAGTAGTTGCAATCGAAGTCTATTTCATCACCGGCATCATTCCCATGAAAAAGCATCAACAAGTCACCATCAATGCCACGGTAACCGTTGGCTATCTGCTGACTTTGATCTTTGGCATGGTATTTGGTTATTTTGGCCATAATTTTGTCTATCACGGCCTTTACATCCTGGGTCTATCCCTCTCCTTTTTTGCGGGAATATTATTGGCAGCTGCCCTCTGGCCCTGGAGAGACGAATATCGCCTGCCTGAAGATTCTCCTCATGCTAAAACCAAAAAAGGCCTCGACCTGGAGAGGACAGCATTTTTTGTCATGGCGGTGGCGACCCTGGTTTCAGCCACCTTCGGGGCTGTAACCGGTTCATACTGGGGCAACGGCCATGAGACTTTCCTGGCTGAGGATTTGATCCGAACTCCAGAAAAAAGTTTGCTGCAGAAAGCCATCATTGGCCACCTGCACATTATGCTGACCCTGGTTGCGGTTGGGCATCACCCTGATCGTTGGGCGCTGGATGGAATTTAAAGGCATTTTCCAGAAGATCGCTATGCCGCTGATGATTGTCGGCACAATCGTCACTACAGCTGGCGCTCTATCTGTAGTCTGGCTGGAATGGGCTCATACCACTATTTATTTTGGATCCACTTTTATCCTGCTGTCAGCCTTGATGTATGTGATCTATTCCTGGGACAAGCTGATCAAAGACCGGGTGGCTGAACTGGGCTTGGTAAAACCAACCGGTTGGCAGAAATTCAAAGCCCTGCTCCACGATCCGTTGAAGTTTGGCTCGGGCTGGCAGATGGTCTTTATGAATTTTACAGTCAGTTTTATCGGGATCTTCATGGCAGTAAAACTGGATGAAATCTTCCGGGTTTGGCCCCACCGGGAGGAGCGAATCATCCTGACCGGACACTGGCACATCCTTTCCGGGCTAATCGCCACCATCATCCTGTTCTATTTTGCAGACCTGTCTGGATTAAAGGGAAAAGCCAGGAAATGGTTCGGCTGGCTGGTGATCCTGGGATCCGACCTGGCATTCGGATCCGTTACCGTATTTTCAATGAAACGCCTGGCGGTGGAACAAACCGCCCAGCAATCTCTGGTCAACTGGACTATGCTGCTGGCGGATGTCGGCCTGGCCGCTGTGCTGGTTATCCTGGCACTATTCCTGCTCTGGCGCTTGTATGACCTGTTCTTAAAGGACGGCCGTTGGTCTAAAGAGCTAAAAATTGAACAAAAGGCCAGTATCGAAGCGGAACTTGAAGAACAAAAACGCAAACTAAAAGAACTGACCTCTTCCCTTGAGGAGGTGTCAAAATGAAACGATTATCCATCCTGGCACTCATTATCTTGCTCGCGGCCTGCAGCCCAGCCCCTGATTTGGCCAAGTTCACTCCTGAAAAGTTCGTCGATCCTGGCATCGATCCCGAAAGCTGGGTCTCAATTCCTGCAGGAGAGTTTCCCAGCGGTCAGGAAGATCACTTGATCGACCTCGACTATGATTACCAGATCATGCAGACAAATGTGACCAACCAGCAATTTGCAGAGTATTTAAATAAGGCTCTTGAATCTGGCAGCATCCAAATCACAGATGTAGATGTGATCGAGAACGAAAACATCACCAGCAGGTACGGAGTAGTTGCATACTACCCCGGAGACCCTTTCGACGGGTATGAACATGAAGACAGGATCGATCCCGGGGATAAACTGCACCTGCCTTTAGAGGGCAACGGGGAACGTGTCCAGTTTGAAAATGGTAAATTCAGCGTGATCCAAGTCTATCAAAACCACCCGGTCACCATGGTCAGCTGGTTTGGAGCAGAAGCCTATTGTACTTATTATGGCTGGCGCTTACCTGCTGAGCTGGAGTGGGAAAAAGCAGCCCGGGGAACCGAGCTGATCGACGGGCGGGGACTGGCCTTCCCCTGGGGCAATCAGATCCAATCCAATCATGCCAATTTCTATTCTTCTCATGATCTATTTGAAAAATTGGCCGGGAAATTAGGTGGAACCACTCCGGTTGGTTTGTACAATGGAAAATCCTATGACGGGTTCGTGACCCTTGATCAGGCCAGCCCCTACGGGTTGTATGATATGGCTGGGAACGTCTGGCAGTGGACTGGTGACGATTATCCCAAACAGCACTACCGGTACCTGAGGGGGGGCAGTTTTTATTCCTACGAGGTTGATCTGCGGGTCTGGAAGCGGAACAGCGCCGGTCCTACCTACCTGGCCCCTGATGTTGGTTTCCGCTGCGCCCAGGATTAATAAGTTTGGAAAAGGTTCGCCAAAAAAGAATAACGGAAAAAAAGAGTACAATTGAACTGCAAAACAGTGAAGCAATCCCAAGACTGGAAGAAATGGATAGTTTAAGAATAATTCAGCAAACGATCAAGATTAAATATCTTCCCCTGATCAAATCTCTCCAGACCGGATTGTTGTTAATCACCGGCCTGGCAGGTTATATGAGCGCTCGCTGCCCGGTGCTGAATATCAGCACCCTGCTTGGATTAACCGGCAGTTTATTCTTGGCTATCAGCGGCAGCACTGTTTTGAATATGTGGCATGACCGGGATATCGATGCCATCATGCCCCGGACCTGCAACCGGCCATTAAGCACCGGAGTGACCCAACCCAACGAAGCCTTGATATTTGGATTGATCTTGTCCGTCCTCGGCATTTCCTGGGCCCTGGCAATCGACCTGCTGTACGGCGTGATCGTCTTCGCAGGATTATTCTTCGACGTAGTGATCTACACGATCTGGTTGAAGCGCAAGACTGCCTGGTCAATAATTTGGGGAGGGATTTCCGGCGGCATGCCGATCCTGGCAGGCCGTGCCCTGGGAATCGGCGGGGTCGATTGGATCGGTGTCGCCCTCGCTGTGGGGATTCTATTCTGGATACCTACCCACATCCTCACCTTCAGCATCCGCTATCACGCAGATTATCAGGCTGCCAGAGTGCCGACTTTTCCAGGCAGCTATAGTTTTCAAGCCACCAGGCTGATCATTGCCATCTCAAGCGTCTTGACTGCAGTTGCCCTCGGCTCAGCAGCCTATGGGGTTGGTTTGACATGGGGTTTCTTGCGGGTCCTGGCAGTGCTCTCTGTTGGCCTGTTCATTCTGGCAGTTTCCAGCCTGACCTCACCCTCGGATCGGATGACTTTTGGATTATTTAAATACGCCTCCCTGTATATGTTAAGCGCCATGTTGCTGATGTTCTTTGCAGGATTCTAGCCGGTGAAGAAACTTTCTATCCTGGACCGGATGCTTTTATTGGGAACCTGCCTGCTGGCTGCCTACCAGATCTCAACAGGGATAGCGGGGCTCAATCTGCCGGCCACCTGGGGATTCACGATCGGCTTTGGCACTTTACTGGTAGCCTGTCTGCTTTTGATCATCCTCGGTTTTGAGGGGTTGGAACGACAGGTGATCGTGATCGTTTCAACCCTTATACCCCTGGCAATCTCCTTTGGATTGATCAGCACCCATATTCCACATCTCATCATCCCCTACCTGATCTTTTGCGTGATCGGATTCAGTGCAATCGCAATCACACGTTTTACGACCTCCGGAACAATCGCCACCATCATCCTGGCCATCGTTCATGGAGGGGCCGGCGTGATGATCACATTCCTGCCGATCGCCAGGATCTTGACTGCCAGATCCTCCCCGGGGTATTTATTGGTTAGCCTGGGCGGGGGGCTGATCGGCCTGGTTGGCATTTTGCTGGCATTCCAGCGAACCGGAAAACCGCTCATTCCCCAGGAGAAAATCTTATCCGTGCTTCCGGCCTTGTTATTTCTAATGACAGCCGCTTTTATTGGTGGATTCTCGTTCCATTAATCAACCCGGATACAACTGATGGACGATCGGTCCGGGATCCAAAAGAGGAGAATAAACCATGAAGAAGTTTCTAAGGTTCATCGGCATCTTATTAATGGGCATCACTTCGGTGGTTACCATTATCGGGGGAGCAGGCACAACCTGTGTAGCCCTGGACGCCGTAAAATATGGGCCCAAATTTGCGCCAATCGCTAATTATCAATGGCTTTACATTCTTTATGTTGTAGTTGGAATTGGCCTTGGAATCATGGGAATCCGGGCCACTATCCGCCTGATCAAGGGCAAAGAAAAGGCTGAGAAATGTGCCCTGGTCGTCCTGGTTGCGGGTGTTGTTGTGGGAGCGATCCACATGATCACCTCCAGAGCCCTGAGAGGATCATCCATGCCTGTAGATGGCGTAGTATACATCACCCTCATCACCCTGGTGGTCTTCCTGCTCTTCCGCCTGCCGAAGGTCCGGGAAATGGCACTCTTTCAGAAGGATCTCAGCGAGGATGGGTCAGTCTCGGGAGGCATGACCTCGATTATTGCCGCAGCCCTGGTGCTCAGCGTTCAAATGTGGGCCATCCCAGACCACCTATTGAATGGGATCAACTACGCGGATGCCTTCCATAATGCCCTGCTCTGGATTGGCAGTGGACTATTTGTGGTTGGTATCAGCTTATTGACCAAGGGGTTGCTCACCCAGCCCGAAGCCAGCCCAGTTCAAATTACTCCCTGAAGCTCATTCCCAATCAGGCCAGATTTTCAGACAGACCGCTGTGAATTTGACAGCGGTCTGTTTATTCAGATATTAATCAAACAGTTAATCCCAGTTGATCAATTTTTCCCTGCTCAGGATCTCGATTTTTCCCCTTTGAACATCGATCGCCCCATTCAATTCCAGCTCCTTTAATGAACGGGCAACCACTTCGCGAACAGAACCGATCCGCGAAGCCAGATCATCCTGAGTGAGGCGTTGATCCGAACTGCCCGAAAGCTGCTCATGCGAAAGCTGGCTGAGCATCCGGGCCAGTCGGGCTGTGACCGTATAGAAGGACAGTTCGGCGACCTTGCCAACCATCATGCGCAAGTTTTGAGCAAGGTTGATGATGATCTGCTGGGCGGCATCAGGGTGATCTGCGATCACAGTTCGCAATGCCTCGGCGTCAATCAGCCAAATCGTTGTAGCAGTGGCAGCACCCACATTGACAGGGTTGTCCAATTGGTCGAAGACAGGCACCTCGTTAAACGAATTCGCCATCAGAAATGACATTGATGATCATTTCCCTGCCGGCAGGAGAATTCCTAAAAATCTTTACCCTGCCGGATTGAATAATATATAATCCCTGGCAGGTCCCCCCTTCCCTGACGATCATCTCATCATCTTCATAGGAGATCAATCTGGTATTTTGGGCCAGGCAGGTTAATATCGCCTCATCCAGACCTGAGAGATAACGATTCTCTTGAAGGGCAGTTATTCTCTGGGTTGGGGTGGAAGGCAATCTCCGCATGATCTTATCCTGAGGCTGGGTTTTTCGAACAAGTATAAAGAATTGTACATGAAAGCTCTGATCCTGCTGGGAATTCCCGGATATAAAGTTTTGATAAGAATTTTTTTCAGGAAGTTATTTTAGGGTATAGTAGTAGGTAATCTTATTGGTTTAACAAAGGAGACTGGTATGAAAAGGAAGTATCTCGGCCTTGGAATGGTTGTGATTATTGCTTTAACACTAACGGCATGTAATTTTGGCAGTACTCCAGCCCCTCCCGAAAATACGCCTGCCTCAACAGAAATTCCAGTAATGGAAAGCGATGAAGGGGAACATCAGGATAATGATACTGATGCAGAGGAAATGGAATCTACCGAAGAGGCCGCTGAGGCTGAGACCGATCCAACTGAGACTTCACCCGAACCTGCCCCCATCAACCCCGAGGACCTCTGGGCAGCAAATGGCTGCGCAAACTGCCATGGAGAAAATCGACAAGGTTCGGCTGCGCCGCCATTGTTACCAACCACCCTCACCAAAGAAGCCGCGATCTATATTAAGACCATCACCGAAGGTCGGGGCCGGATGCCAATTTTTGGAGAGAAAATGAGCCAGGAGGAGATCTCTGCCCTGGTAGAATGGCTGATGACAACAACCCCGGAATAATCTGGGAAACCTAACAGGGGAAAAAACGTTATATATTAACACGTCAGATTAAAAAAACAGAAAAGTCAAGGAGAGAAATATGTCAGAAGAAATTACCAAGACCCCTTATGATGGGATGGAAGTCAGTGACGATGATAAATTATGGGCCTTGTTGGGTTGGATCCCCTGGTTCGGTGTGATCCTGGCGATCATATCCCTGCTGATCGAACCGCAAAAAACCCGGCCTTTCATTCGTTTCCATGCCGTCCAGGCGATTGGCGCAAATATTATTATCGGCATCCTTAGCCTGGTGCTCGGTATCACTGTCTTGCTTTCCTGTCTGGTTCCGTTCTTGGGATTGGCGACGATTTACCCAGCTATAAAGGCTTACCAGGGAGAATGGCTTGAGTTACCCTGGTTGACGAAATTCTGCAAAGACCAGGGCTGGATCGCCTAACAAAAAAAAGAACCCGGAGAAAATTCTCCGGGTTCTTTTATCTTCTCCCTGGCCTTACTCCAATGTGAACACTTGATCGCCAAAACGGATTTGGTCCCCTTCTCTCAAGTAATGGGGAGAATGCGGCTCAAGTTGGGTTTTATTGACAAAAGAGCCGTTTTTGCTCCTAAGATCGATCAAGGTAAGCACATTTCCCTCCAGGCGGATCAAAGCATGGGTCCGGGAACATTTTTTACTATCCAGCACAATATCCGATTCAGCGCTCCTGCCTGCAATCGTTATTTCTTTACTGAGATCTATTACACTTCCATCCCCAGCAACCAGCCGCCAACCATCTTTCTTCTCAGGGATCAATTTCTTCTCCTGGGCTTCCCTCTCGGGCAGGGAGGATGTAAAGGACAACCCGATGCCCCTGACAAGGGTCTCTTCCGGGGTGTTAGGTAGAACCACCTTCTCTGATCCAAATCGATCTTTAATCCCATTGGATATGCCGGGCAGCAGCACTCCTCCTCCCAGCAGGATCACCCTGCCTACTGCAGATTCTGGAACTCCCATGTCTTCCAGGGCGCGGGTCAATAAGTCCTGAAACGCATCATCAAGGGGTTTGATCATCCGGGAAAATTCTTCTGGTGAGAGGCTGATGTTCTTCCTGTAGACCTGGTTGTTCCGCATCACCAGCGTGACGGCTTGCTGATTTTCTGAGGATTCCTCCCCGCTGATGAGCTGGCGGCTGAGAGATTCTTTTAGAAGCTGTCCCCAAATTCGCAGTGACATAAATGCCGACGAATCATCAGCCAGTTCGGACGCGGATATTTCAAGTTCATCTGAGATGTGTTTTGCCAACAACGCGTCATACAAACCGCCCCCAAACGGTTCCTCATAGCTGCTGATGTCAGTCAGAGCACCAGTTTCTGCGTTATATTTCCGGGCATAGATAGTGGTATGGCTTCCTCCAACATCGAGGATTAGATTAATATCATTTGAGTGGAATTTTTCAAGCAACCCCTGGTCACGCAGCCCCAACAGGACTCCTTCAGATTCGGGCACAAAATGGACCTGCTCACATATTTCGGGAGGAAAACATTCCAGGATCACATGGTAAAAATCCTCAAATACCTTTCCGCCATGCTCAGTTCTCCAGCGGTCAGGATAAGCGATCGAAAAGTGGATCCATTCATCAAAAGGTTCTGAGCCGTATTTTTCTTCCTGAATTTGGTTGATGAGGGTTTTAAGCAGCAGTCGGGTAAAAAGCAAAGCCTCAAAATGAGTGTACCTGCGCTGGTGGGGAGAAGGTTTTTCGATCAAGTGTGATCCAATCGAAGGTTTAAAGAATTCTCTCACCCTGTAGCGGGCCTGGGTATCTTCTAAAACTGCCAGGGCAGTCTCTCCCAGAGTTTCGATATTAGTTCCATCAGTTGTTAACGTCAGAACTGCCGGCAATTTCCGATCTGAAAAATTTGCCAGCGGAGATGAGAGCGGACTGGTGACATGCTGCGCCCGGGCACCATCATAATGGTATTCCATGCGGTACAGCCGCCAGTTTACGGTCCCACAGTCGAGAGCGTAAAGGGTGATCTTTTTATCCTGCGCCATAGTTAAAAAATAATATTTTAGTAATTAAAGAATATCCTAACCTAAAATCAACTCTATTTCCCCCCCTGCTCTCCAAATTGTAAGGTGCTGCAGTTCGTATCCCTGATGGCAGAGCATATTAAACCCAAGCAAAATCTATTTCATGATATGTTTATATTAGAGAAATTGGGAGAAAATTCCAGGTACTCCCCTGGATCGACCCCTGCGCTTGGAATGAGCTAAATATAATCTGAATAAACAGCGCGGTTATTGACCTGATTGGTCCGATAACCTGAGCCAGCGGATCAGATTCCTTGGCGCTCATAAATCCGGAACTATGATAGAACAATCCCAGGGTTATCAGTTGGTCCTGCGGATCTCCGGGGATGGCGCAGTCTCTGCATTTGACCAGAACTATCAGCTTATCAGAACCAATAACAATCGGAGGGAACAGCATGAAGATCCATCACCTGAACTGCGGCACTCTAAATGCTCCCCTGGTGAACATCGCCTCCATCGTCTATTGTCTGCTGGTCGAAACCAGCCAGGGGCTGGTATTGATCGACACCGGATTTGGAACTCAAGACTATCTCCATCCCAATCGGAAAATGCGCTTTTTCCTCAACTATATGGGAGTTCCCCGGCTGGATGCAGAAACTGCTATCTCACAAGTCCAATCTTTGGGTTTTAATCCCGCTGATGTCAAACATATTATCCAAACCCATCTTCACATTGACCATGCCGGGGGGCTGGTTGATTTTCCCTCTGCTGAAGTTCATGTTTTTCAGGCTGAATACCAAGCTATCCAACAACCTAAAGGTGTTATGGAATTTGCATATGTCCAGCAGCACTGGGCTCACCATCCTGCCTGGAAAGTCCACGAATCCTGCGGAGAAGAATGGTTCGGATTTGAGGCTGTCCAGGATTCTGGACACACCGGAAGCGGATTTTTATTTTCTGCCCTTGCCTGGTCATACCCGGGGTCACTGTGGTGTTGCAATCGGCAAACCCGGGAAATGGCTGCTGCACTGCGGGGACGCTGCCTCTGCCTACCATGGTGGGGGAGATATTCATCAAAGAGGACCCTCTGCCTATACGTTAAGCTGGTTCCCTGATGGCATGGTCAATCGCATCCTGGGCGGGCATGTCCCCCGGATAAGAGCGCTCCTGGCAGAACATGGTTCTGAGATCTCGGCTGTGAGCTCGCATGACATTTACAGCTATTGGGAATATAACGGACAGCGCGAGAGATTGTCATCGGCGCTTTCCGGGAATGGATGATTTAATATAAAAAAACCTCCGGATGATCACCTGGTTAGGCGGTATCCGGAGGCTTCTTTGTTTACCTGATTCGAGATTACACTACAGCCACAGCTTCCTCAGTCTCTTCGGTTTCCATAGCTGATCCATAAAGGTCTGGATCACCTTTCTCCAGCTTAATATCTCCCACCTGATCTTCCGTCTCCACCGCGGTGATCAGCACCACATCACCGGCCGAGAAATACCCGGATAACACCCCGTCAGAAAGTTGATTTTCAATCTTTTCCTGGATGACTCTGCGAAGCGGTCGCGCACCCATCTCGGGGTTGTAGCCCAATTTGACCAGCATATCAGCACCCTCGGGTGTGATCTCGAGTTTGAGGTTCTTTTCAATCAATCTCTGTCTGACCTTATCGAGTTCCAGATCAACGATATCGCGGATGTGTTCCTTGCTCAAAGAGTGGAAAACCACCACTGAGTCCACCCGGTTGATAAATTCAGGCCGGAAGGCTGATTTGAGGGATTTTAAGAGCTTCCTGCTCATATCATCATAATCACGTTTGCGGGTCAACTCTTCATTTTTGGTCAGTTCAAAACCAATCGAGGCATTATTCTGGATCAGTTCTGCGCCGATATTTGAAGTCATGATCACCATGGCGTTCCGGAAATCAACTGTCCTGCCCCGGGAATCGGTGATATGGCCTTCTTCCATAATCTGCAGCAGCATATTATGGGCTTCCGGGTGAGCCTTTTCAATTTCGTCAAACACCACGATTGAATAAGGCCGCCTGCGGATTGCTTCAGTCAACTGGCCAGCATCATCATAACCGATATAACCTGGAGGGGCTCCCACCAGGCGGCTGACGCTGTGGCGTTCCATAAACTCCGACATATCCAGATGGATCAAAGCCTTCTCGCTGCCAAATATGAATTTAGCCAGCGCTTTTGTTAATTCTGTCTTTCCTACACCTGTAGGACCGAGGAAGATAAATGACCCAACCGGCCGTTTGGGATCCTTCAGGCCAGCCCGCGACCTGCGGACAGCCTTGGCGATCTTGTCAATGGCCTCATCCTGGCCGATGATATGTTTATGAAGTTCTTCTTCCATGTTCAGCAGCCGGTTGGATTCCTCTTCGGCAAGCTCCATCACAGGAATACCCGTCCACATGGAAACTATTTCTGCTATATCTTCAATGGTTACTGTTGGGCTGCTGTCCCTATCCCAGGCTGCCTTAAACGCATCCAATTGGTCTTCAAGATTTTTTTCCCGGGTCTCCAACTCGCTGAACTGTCCTTGGTCCTCGTCAGCATCCTTGAGTTCTTTTCGCACAATCCGCAATTGCTGAATGACATCCTTGGCATTCTTCCCGATCGGGTTTTTATACATCCGCACCCGGGAAGATGCTTCATCTATCAGATCGATAGCTTTATCGGGCAGAAAACGATCTGACACATAGCGGGCAGACATATCCGTTGCCGCTACCAGGGCTTCATCGGATATCTTTAGCTGATGGTGTTCTTCATAAGCAGGACGGATGCCCTGCAGAATTTCAATGGTTTCTTCCTGGGAGGGCTCTGACACTGTGATAGGCTGAAATCGGCGCTCCAGGGCTGCATCACTTTCAATATGCTTGCGGTACTCATCCAGCGTGGTGGCACCTACTACCTGCAGTTCGCCCCTTGAGAGGGCTGGTTTGAGGATGTTGGCTGCGTCCATTGCGGAGCCTGCCGATCCGGCACCCACCAGCATATGAACTTCATCGATAAACAGGATCGCATCGGATTGTTTTAATTCTGAGATAACCCGTTTTAGACGCTCTTCAAATTGGCCCCGGTACATTGTTCCAGCTACAACAGAACCCAAATCCAGCTGCAGCACTCGTTTGCCTAGCAGCGGCGCAGGGACTTCTCCATCGGCTATGCGCTGTGTCAATCCTTCAACTATGGCGGTTTTTCCAACTCCGGGTTCTCCGATCAGGGCAGGGTTGTTCTTTGTGCGTCGGGCCAGGATCTGGACCACTCGTTCAATTTCAGTTTCCCTTCCGATGACAGGATCTAATTTTCCATCTTCTGCCAGATCGGTTAGGTTGACTGCCAGCTGATCGACCATCGGCGTAGAGCTCTTTGTTTTGCTGCGTTTGGACTTTTCAGTCTGCCGGCGCTCCTGAGTTAATTTGTTCTTTCCAGAGGTTTCTTCCATCATGCGCAGGGTCTGCCTCCTGATTTGTTCGGAAGTCAGGCCCAGCTGCATCAGGACATCATTGGCCACACCTTTTTCGTAGGAAACCAACCCCAATAAAATATGTTCAACCCCGATATAGTGGTGGCTCAGATTCCGGGCTTCTTCCACTGCCAGCTCCAGAACCCTCTGGGTTCCCTGGGATAAAGCCAGGGCATCACCGCTGTAGTCGCCAATACCAGTAATTCTTTCAGTAATTGTCAGAACACTTTCGATATCCAGGCCCAATTCGCGCAGGACACGCCCCGCTATTCCTCCCTGATCCAATAAAAGACCCAACAACAGGTGTTCGGTGCCTATCTGGGTGTGTTTCATCCGTTCAGCTTCTTTATGAGCTAAACTCAATACCCTCCGAGCCCGTTGGGTAAACCTCTCCATGCTAGCCAAAGGACAACCTCCCGCAATCATCCAGAGTAGATCCCGGATATTACCGTAGTTTAATGGTCGTTGCTCTCCCCGCTTTTAATAGAGACATTCTACCAAATTCCTCCGACAATAATAGCCTCAAGACCTATATTTATACAAATTATATACGGAGATCGGGGTGGAATTAAAAAGAAAGCGCATCCTGGTAGATGCGCTTCTGATTTTATTAGGCTTCTTCATCTGGAGAAGGATCCTCTGTTTCAGGATCGGGATCCTCTGCTTCAGCTCTGGTCTCCTCAGCTTCTTCTACCTCTGGTTCCTCTTCTTCCTCTGGTTCCTCTTCCGCCTCTGGTTCTTCGGCTTCAGGCACCTGAGGATCAGCGTCAGATTCATCCTCCACTTCGCTATCCTCCGCAACAATCGCTTCCGGTTCCTGATCAGCGCCGGCCAGGAGATCTTCCAGAGAGCCTTCTTCGCTCAATTCGTCCTGGATTTGTTCAAAGTCAAGGGCAGCATATTCATCGGAATCCACCTTTTCGAGGCTTAATCCGATCCTGTGGCGTTCCATATCAAGGCTGATGACCCGCAGGGTCAGGGTTTCTCCCACGCTGACTACTTCAGAGGGATGACCAACTCGTTCAACACTCAGCTCAGAGATATGGATCAAACCCTCCAGGTCAGTATTTTCGATCCTGGCAAAAGCGCCAAAATCTGTCAGGTTCGTGATCGTTCCCTGGATTAATTGACCTTCCTGGATCTCTTCAGCTTTTTCGATCCAGGGATTGCTCTGCAGCCGGCGCATTGAAAGGCCGATGCGGCGTTTCTCTTCGTCTATGCTGATGACCTCAACGGTTAATTCCTGACCCACTTTGACCAGATCGCTGGGATGGTCAACATGGTCCCAGGAAAGTTCTGATAGGTGAACCAGGCCGTCAACGCCCTGGATATTGACAAAAGCGCCAAAATCGGCCAGGCTGCTGACATAACCAGTCACTTTGTCGCCGACGGACAGGTTGTCCAACAGCTGGTCTTTGATTGCTTCACGGGTTTCGCCTATAGCGTCTCGTTCAGAGAGGATTAATCTCTGACGTGATCGATCCACTTCAATGACCTTAAGGGTGATCTCTTTGCCGATGGCTTCGCTCCAGCGATCCTCTGAGGTGCCTTCTCCCTCTCGGAAGACGCTCACCAGGGATCCGGGGACAAAACCACGCAGTTGGCCTACTGGCACGAGCAGCCCACCCTTGTTATATCCTTCCACAAAAGTGGTGATCGTATCGCCAGATTCCAGGCTCTGTTCAACCTTTTCCCAGTCCTTTTCTTCCTGGGCCCGGGTATAGGACAGAACAACATGGCCGTTCATATCCTCCGGTTCGAGGACGTAGACGGTGATCTCCTCACCTACCTGGAATTGCGCCAGGGTTCGGGGATTGATCCCCTCTAATTCTCGACCCGCGATCAGTCCATCGGCTTTTGATTGAACATCGATCAGGATCTCATTTGAGGTAATAGCGGTAATTACACCTTTGCGGATATCTCCCCTTTCGGGAATATTCCCCAGACCCAAACCTTCCTGGGCTAGGAGGGATTCCATATCCATGATTTCTGGGGTAGGTGGATTAACGTTCAATGCCTCTCCCCCTTGTTGGGACTTCATTTCTTCCATATTGATGGCACGCTCCATTATTAGAATGGCATCATTATACAGTGCAAATAACAACTTGGCAACCTTTGTGGTAAGATAATGCCTGTGGAAAAACACAGCTAATAATTATGATGTTATTAACATAAATTAGCAGATTAGTCATTAATGTGCTGCCCACAAGGACAATATGACGGCAATTTATCCTTTTACAGCTGTAGTTGGCCAGGAACGAATGAAGCGGGCCTTGGTGATGAATGCGGTAAATACCCGCATCGGCGGTGTACTGATCCGCGGTGAAAGGGGCACCGCAAAATCAACTGCCGCCAGAGCTCTGGCGGCCTTGCTGCCAACCGTGGAGACTTTTTCCGACTGCCGTTTTGGATGTGATCCCAATCGATCGACTACCTGGTGCACAGAATGCCGGGAAAGGTCCGAGAACGGTGATACCCGCCAGGTGGACATGCTGCCGACTCCCTTCGTGAATTTACCTGTTTCAGCCACTGAAGACCGGGTGGTCGGCACTCTGGATATTGAAAAAGCCATTCAAAAAGGTGAACGCCACTTTGAACCCGGTGTCCTGGCTGATGCCAACCGGGGTTTATTATATATCGATGAAGTCAACCTGTTGGACGACCATGTTGTGGACCTGCTATTAGACTCTGCCGCCATGGGTATGAATATCGTCGAACGGGAGGGCATATCCTTCAGCCATCCATCCCGATTCATCCTGGTAGGCACGATGAATCCGGAAGAAGGCGACCTCCGCCCCCAACTCTTGGACCGCTTTGCGCTTTCCGTGGATATTCGCGGCATCCGGGAAACCCGGGAGCGAGTTTTGATCATGGAGCGCCATTTGGCATATGAAGAAGACCCGGAACTATTCCGAAAACAATGGCTTCCCAAAGAACAGGAATTATCCCAGCAGATCACCCAGGCCAGAAAACTTCTCCCTGATGTGGAGTACTCTTCCAAAAACCTGGTTGATATCGCCAACCTGAGTACTTCTCTCCAGGTTGACGGCCACCGCTCGGATCTGGTGATACTAAAAACCGCCCGCGCCCAGGCCGCTTTTGAAGGCCGGAAGGCCATAAACGGCAGGGATATTGCCCTGGCAGCCGAACTTGCTTACCCCCACCGCATTAAGCGGGGACCGTTCCAGCAATCCGAGATATCCGCGGAGGAGCTGGCGGAGAAGATCGAGCAGCTCACCGGTGGAACCCCGGATGGCGATGGAGAAGAAGGGGACCAGGGGCAGGAATCCAACTCTGAAGCGGGTGATAACGGGGATAAAAAAAAACGTTAGTCAGTTCCGTGACTGACGCCCCCCAGGTTGAGGTCCCGGCCGATTCTGGCACCGGGGATGTGTTTGACAGCAGCAGTGCCTCCTGGTGGGAAGGGGGCAGCCCGGTCAGGATCGGTGATACGATCGATCCAGATCTGATCGAGGCTCCGCTGGACCGGACAAACCGCCGCACAGCTGGACGAAGATCCCAAACCAGGACAGAAACCAAACGCGGAAGGTATATTCAATCCAGGCCGGCCAATGGCGAATTGACTGATATCGCTTTTGATGCCACCCTGCGGGCTGCAGCACCCTTTCAAAAAGAACGCCAATCCCCAGAAAACAAACTTGCCTTATCGATCCGGAAACACGACCTGCAGCGCAAGGTCCGGATCAAACAAACCGCTAACCTGATCCTCTTTGTGGTTGATGCCTCCTGGTCGATGGCTGTGGCAGAAAGGATGAGCGCGGCCAAGGGTGCCGTACTCTCATTATTGACAGACGCTTACCAACGCCGAGACAAGGTAGGCATGATCGTTTTTCAGAAAGACCGGGCCCAGCTTGTCCTGCCGCCCACCAACTCAGTTGAATTGGCCCGGCGTTATCTGGCCGACATTCCCATCGGCGGTAAAACGCCCCTCTCTGCCGGCCTGAACCTGGCCTATGAGGTCATCAAAAGGGAGGAGCTGGCTCATCCAGATATTCAGCCGATGCTGATCCTGCTCACAGATGGAGTGGGCAATGTCTCAATCACCCGTATGCCGCCCCAGGAAGAAGCCTACAAAATAGCCCGGAAGATCGCTGCGGATGAGATTCCCGGCGTTGTGATCAACATGGAGCATAAAGAATTTGATAAAGGCCTGGCCAGCGAAGTCGCTGAACATATGGGCGCCTCTTATTACTGCCTTTCCGACCTTCAGGCAGAAAAACTGCTCCAGACTGTGAAGGATGAGATGGGTTATTAACCCCAGGGGATCAGATTAGGGGCAGTAAAAAAACTATCTGTTATCATAGGTAGCATGATTCCCGTCCTGCTCTCCATAGAAGGATTTTTATCTTATCGAGACCCGATGGAAATTGATTTCAGGGGTTTTGATCTGGCTTGCATTTCTGGTGAAAACGGGGCCGGAAAATCTTCCATTCTTGACGCTATAACCTGGGTGCTGTTTGGCAGAGCCCGAAGAAATGATGAATCCCTGATCAATTTGGATTCAAAAACCGCGGTCGTTTCCCTGGTCTTCGATTACGAGGGAAACCAATACCGGGTGGTCAGAACCAATCCCCGGGGAGAAACCAAACAGCTGGAATTATATATTCGGAAGGATCAATCGGAATCCAGCCAGGCTGGCTGGCAGCCGCTGACCGAACGGACCCTGCGGGAAACTGATCAAATAATCATCGAGATCCTCAGGCTCGATTATGAATCCTTCGTCAATGCTTCCTTTTTACTTCAAGGCGATGCGGATCTCTTCACCCAGCAAAACCCATCCACCAGAAAACGCATTCTGTCACAGATCCTGGGATTGGAGATCTGGGAGATATACCGGAAACGCACAGCCGGGAAAAGGAAGGCCGCCGAGTCAGATGTAGACCGCCTGGATGGACGTCTGGCAGAGATCAATACTGAATTGGAAGAGGAAGATCAACGAAAAAATCAACTTTCTGAGCTGGAGAAGGACCTGTCCCAAGCTCGGCTGACCCGCAAAGAGGCTGAAGACCACCTCGCCGAGTTACAAACATCCTTAGGTGCACTCGAAGAGCAGAAAAAATTGATCCTGGCTTTGGAAAGCCAGGTCGGTAAAATAACTCACACTATCAACGAGCTGGAAAAAAAAGCTCAGCTCAGGGAGAGTGAGAGGAAAGAACTCGAAGCCGTTCTCCAGGACGCTGAAAGGATCACCCTCGCTTACCAGGACTGGCAGGCCGCCCAGCGATCATTGGCTGAGTGGGAGATCGTAGCTGAACAGTTCCGCGAAAGTGAGATCAAAAGGCAGGAGCCCCTGCTGCAGATCGCAGCTGAAAAAGCCCGCCTGCTGCAGGCCCAATCTTCCCTGGAATCCCGGTATTCAGAATTGGCATCATCCCAAAAAGATTTGCCCGGTTTATCGAAGCAGTTGGCAGAAATCCAGACTGCCATCCAGGACGCAGAAACCCGTCTGGAAACCAGGGAATCAAAGGTCCAGGATCTGGAAGGGGCCCGCCAAGATCAAGCAGATGCCAAAGCAGAGAATCCCCTCCTGTTCCAGGAAATGAAAGACCTGGAAAAAAGGATCGCGGATCTGGAGGCGGCCGACGGGGCTCTCTGCCCTCTCTGCGGGCAGGAATTATCCCAGGCTGATCGGCTCAAGCTGATCCAGAGCTTAAAAGATAATGGCAAGGACCTGGGAGATCGCTACCGGACCAACCAGGCCACACTTCAGCAAGCTGACCGGGTTGTTAAAGAACTCCAACTTCAGATCACCGAGTTGAGCTTAACTGAGAGCAGCCTGCGGGAGTTAAGCAAAGAAGCAGATCAACTTAATAATGCAATTACCAGCCTGAATGAACAGCAAAATGCCTGGGATAAAACCCATCAATTGGAATTGGCTGAAATCCAGCGGGACCTGAACAGCGAAACCTTTGCCAAAGAAGCCCGCCAACAGCTTAAAACCCTGAATGCTAAATTGAAAAAGATCGGCTATGATGCCGACGAACATGATCGGGTCCGGGATCTGACCAATCAGGGCAGGTCTTATCCAGGATCAAAAAGCCGCTCTGGATAGAACAGAGGCGACCTTAAAACCCCTGGCCAGGGAGATCAATGAGCTGCAGGACCAGATCTCCTCTGAGCAAAAAGACCTTGTGGACCTGGCTGCAGAACTCGAGCGGGGCCGCCAGGCCCTGGAAACTGGAAAAGAAAACGCTCCAGATACCAGCCAGCTTGAAAATCAGCTTCTGGACTTTATTGAACAGGAGAAAGTTCTCGAACGTGAGGTTGGAGCAGCCCAGCAGAAGGTTGCCGTTCTAGAGACCCAAAAAAGCCGGAAATCCGAACTCGAATCCCGCCGGGAAGAGGTCAGCCAGTCAGTAAAATTGTACAAGCAGCTTGAAAGCGCCTTCGGAAAGGATGGAGTTCCTGCGCTCTTGATCGAACAGGCATTACCGAATATTGAAGCCAAGGCCAATCAAATCCTCGATAAATTAAGCGGCGGCACCATGTCGATCCGTTTTCTGACCCAACGCGAGTACAAGGACAGCGGTCGGGATGACCTCAAAGAAACCCTTGATATCCAGATCCGGGATCTGGCAGGATACCGGGACTACGAGCTCTATTCCGGCGGAGAATCATTCCGGATCAATTTTGCAATCCGCCTGGCTTTATCCCATGTATTAGCCCAGCGGGCAGGCGCCAGGCTGCAAACCCTGGTCATTGATGAAGGATTTGGAAGCCAGGATGCAATTGGCAGGCAGCGCTTGATCGAAGCCATCAATCTTGTCCAGGATGACTTTGAGAAGATCCTGGTCATAACACACGTGGAGCAGATCAAGGAAACATTTTCGACCCAAATCCAGGTTGAAAAGACCCCGCGAGGCTCTCAGGTGAGTTTGGTATAATTTTGGACTGTCAGCCTATCTATAGAATGGATGAGATTATTTAAGGATTGGCCGACGAACTGGCCAAGAGATATAATCATTTTCAATGAGTGCTAGGAGAAATTGATGGGTGATGTAAAATATGTAACTGAAAAAGATTTTGAAAGTGAAGTGCTAAATTCCGATCTGCCAGCCCTGGTTGATTTCACCGCGGTCTGGTGCGGGCCCTGTAAAATGCTGGCTCCCCTGGTGGATGAACTCGCCCAGGAATGGGATGGGAAAGTGAATATCTATAAAATGGATGTGGACACCAACCCTAACACACCGCTCAAATACGATGTCATGGGAGTGCCCAGTTTGATCCTTTTTAAGGGCGGTGAGATCGCTGCCAGGATAACCGGGTTCCGACCCAAGAAGCAGTTGATCACAACTTTCTCACCCCATATTTGAGGCCCAGAAGCCAAACAGTCTATACTCTCATTAAATATTTAGGGCGGCTCGATGAGCCGCCCTTTTGTTATTCTTAACCTATCAAATGATCATCTACAGCCCGGCAGCCTTTTTTATCTTCGCTGCCCGATCGGTGTTCTCCCAGGGCAGATCGAGATCATCCCTGCCAAAGTGACCATAGGCGGCCAGCTGTTGGTAAATCGGCTGCCATAAATTCAGGTCGCGGATGATAGCACCCGGACGCAGATCAAAATATTCGTTTACCAGCTCACCGATCAATTTATCAGGCACATTGCCAGTGCCAAAAGTCTCTACATTGATGCTCAGGGGCCGGGCAACACCTATCGCATAGGATACCTGGATCTCGCAGCGGCTGGCCAATCCGGCAGCAACGACATTTTTCGCTACCCAGCGGGCCGCATAGGCTCCAGAACGGTCAACCTTGGTGGGATCTTTGCCCGAGAATGCCCCTCCCCCGTGTCTGCCCATACCGCCATAGGTATCAACAATGATCTTCCTTCCTGTCAGTCCGGCATCGCCCATTGGCCCTCCGGTCACAAACCGACCGGTTGGGTTCACGAATATTTTCAATTGATCATCAACCATCTCCTCGGGGAGAACAGGATTGATGACATGTTCAATGATCGCCTCCCTGATTTCCGCCTGAGATATTTTCGGGGCGTGCTGGGTGCTGATCAACGCAGTGTCCACGCGAACTGGTTTCCCATATTGATATTCAATGGTCACCTGGCTTTTTCCATCCGGACGGACCCACTCCAGGGTACCAGCTTTACGGACCTCCGCCAGCCGGCGGGAAAGTTTATGGGCCAGAAAAATTGGTGTGGGCATCAGGGTGGGTGTTTCATCACAGGCATAACCAAACATCATGCCCTGGTCCCCGGCACCAATCGACTCTACTTCTTCCTCAGAGATATCTCCGGATTTTAATTTCTGGGTCTGGTCTACGCCCAGGGCGATGTCACTGGATTGCTGCGAGATGGCAACCAATACTCCACAAGTAGCGCCATCAAAGCCTTTTTTAGCCCGGTCATAACCGATCCCTGTCACCACGTTGCGGGCCAGATCGTCATAATTGATATCTGCTGAGGTGGTAATTTCTCCCAGCAGCATAACGTATCCGGTTTTGGTTGCAGTTTCACAGGCAACTCGCGAGCGAGGATCTTGCTCAAGGCAGGCGTCCAGAACAGCATCGCTGATCTGGTCGCACATTTTATCCGGATGCCCTTCTGTAACTGACTCAGAAGTAAATAATATGCTGGGATGACTGTTAAATGTACTGCTCATCTACCCTCCTGAGTTAAGGTTTATCCCTTAACAAAAAGTGCCCCTTCTGACCTGCAGGAAAGGGCAACAAATCAATCGTGCCCTCTCATCTTCCAGAACCCAACTGTCGGAGTTGGCACCATCTGCAGCGCAAGCGCTGCCCGGTTGCCGAGGTTTCACAGGGCCGGTCCCTCCACCTCTCTGGATAAGAGTGCCTTTAGAGGCATATGATATTGTACCGGGATGATAACACGCCCCTCCAGCTCTGTCAATTAATCCAAAAACGCCTCAGGACGAAGCCAAAACTGCTAAACCTGAGTTGAATTAACTGCCTTCCCGGAAGGGTTTTTCTGGTAGCATAATTAATGGTCTCATTGTATACTTACTGTACACCAACCCTGAAAGCCTGAAATCGTCCTAATAGGAAGTTATTTATGAAGATCACTGTTCTGCAAGAAAACCTTGCCCACGGATTGAGCATTGTGTCTCGGGCCGTATCACCCCGCAGCACCCTTCCAGTGCTGTCGAATATCCTGGTGGCTACTGATGATGGTCGTTTACGCCTCTCGGCCACCAATCTTGAGCTGGGTATCACCTGCTGGATTGGCGCCAAGATCGAAGAAGAAGGCTCAACAACTGTTCCTGCCCGGACTTTTACAGACCTGGTCAGCACCATCCCGCCCGCAAAAACCCATATCAGCCTGCATGAGCCCAATCAAACCCTGAATATCAAGAGCGGATCCCTAAACACCGATATTAAATGTATTGATTCCCAGGAATTCCCGCCCATGCCATCCCTTGATCTTGAATCTGGTCTTGAGATCAATGTGACTGATTTTAAGGAAATGATCAAGCAGGTTGTTTTTGCAGCCTCGCACGATGAGGCCCGCCCCATTCTGACAGGAGTTCTGCTCACCGTGGAAGGAAATACCATAACACTGGCAGCTGCCGATGGTTTCCGACTCTCGGTCAGAACGGCCAAACTTTCCTCAACGGCAGCCCAACCGGTCAAAGCAGTGATCCCGGCCAGAGCACTGAGTGAACTGGCTCGCATCAGCAATGACGGCAGCGATGTGATCACCATGGCACTGCCCCCAGACCGGGGACAGGTGATCTTCCGGACCAAGGATATTGAACTGGTCTCACAGCTGATCGAAGGCACATTCCCGGATTATCAGCAGATCATCCCCAAAGAGTATCAATCCCGGACCATCCTGTCCACGCCCTCGTTCTTAAAATCCTGCAAACAGGCTGAGATCTTTGCCCGGGAGGGATCATTGATCGCCCAGGTAAGTATTAGGCCTGGAGCTGATGAGAGCTCACCTGGAGAAGTTGAGATCTCAGGCCAATCAGAAGAGACCGGATCCAGCCAGGCAGTGATGGACGCGACAATCGACGGAGGTGAAATCATTATCGCCTTTAACGTACGCTACCTGCGGGAGGTGCTGGATGTGATCCAAACCCCGACTGTCGCCCTGGAAACTTCGAAACCCACCAGCCCGGGAGTTATCAGACCGGTTGGTGATGATGATTTTTTACACGTGATCATGCCCATGCACCTTGGTAACTGATCTAATGGATTTTATTTCGAGCCCCGGATTTAATACAAAATCCGGGGTTTTGATTTAAGTCGCGGCGCTGCCATTGTTCAAGACCAAACAGCGTTTTTCCATCATGCATAACATAGTAAAATTCAGATAATAATTAATCGTGATCAGGAGAAGTTATGGAAAAATTTGTCGCTGTGGCTGGGAATATTGGTGTGGGGAAAACAACCTTAGTCCAAAAACTTTGCGGCAAACTCAGCTGGACCCCATTTTTTGAACCTGAAAGCGAGAACCCCTATCTGCCAGATTTTTATCAGGACATGCAAACCTGGGCTTTCCACAGCCAGATCTTTTTCTTGACCCGCCGCCTGCGGGCTCACAAAACCCTCTGCGCCCATCCAGGATCAGTCATCCAGGACCGGAGCGTCTATGAAGACGCAGAGATCTTCGCCCGTAATCTCTACCGGCAGAAACAGATCGGCGAACGTGACTATCAAACCTACCGGGAGCTATATCAAGCCCTGGTGGAATTTTTGCCTCCCCCGGATCTGGTGCTCTACATCAAAGCGTCAGTTCCCACCCTGCAATCCCGGATCAAGCAGAGGGGCAGGAATTATGAAGAAAAGATCGACCCCCTCTACCTGGAAGGCTTGAATGCGCTCTATAACCAATGGATCGAAGAGTTCAGTTTATGCCCGGTATTAACAATACCCGGTGATGACCTTGATTTTGTTTCTAATAACGGCCATTTTGATCTCATCACCAGAAAGATCGCAGAAAAATTGACCGGAAAAGAGATCGTGGTCTTTACCGAGCGCGAAGTGAACGGCTATTGAATGAATGGGAAATAAAAAAAACCGCCAGGGAAAAAACTGGCGGTTTTTTCTGTTAAGGCAGATTTCTTAGACTACACCATAGGCAAGCATTGCCCGGGCAACTTTTAAGAAGCCAGCAATATTTGCGCCCATGACATAGTTTCCGGGTTCGCCATAGGTTTCAGCTGCATCCAGGGCTGTTTTATGAATGCTTTTCATTATGCCGTGGAGTTTCTGGTCGACTTCTTCCCGGGTCCAAGCCAGCCTGGCGCTGTTCTGGCTCATTTCCAATCCTGAAGTTGCAACTCCACCAGCATTGGCAGCTTTTCCAGGACCATACATTAATTTATTGGCCTGGAAGATATCGACCGCTTCCTGGGTAGAAGGCATATTGGCACCTTCTGATATACAGGTACAGCCATTATCTACCAGGGCCTGGGCCTGGGTGGCATTGATCTCATTCTGGGTGGCAGATGGGAAAGCCAACTCAGCTTTAAGTCCTTCTTTTTTGACCACATCCCAGACGCTCATGTCGGGGAAGTAGGGAAGATTATATTTATCTGCGTAATCCTTGATGCGGCCCCGCTGGACATTCTTGAGGTCCATAGCATAGGACAATTTATCACGGTCAATGCCGCCCTCATCGATCACCGTTCCGCTTGAATCGGACAGAGAGATCGGCTTGGCACCCAGATCGAGCAGTTTTTCGATCGTATATTGGGCCACATTTCCTGAACCGCTTACAATCGCCGTTTTCTTTTCCAGGGATTGATTCCGGGCTGCCAGCATCTCACCTGCGAAATAAACCGCACCATATCCTGTAGCTTCCGGCCTGATCAGGGATCCGCCATATTCAAGGCCTTTTCCGGTCAAAACACCTGCGTGGTCATTGCGGATCTTTTTATAATATCCATACATATAGCCTATTTCGCGGCCGCCGACTCCGATATCACCAGCTGGAACATCAGTATCAGGACCGATGTGGCGGTACAGTTCACGCATGAAGGCATAGCAGAAACTCATGACTTCGCTGTCGGTTTTTCCCTTGGGATCAAAATCTGACCCGCCTTTTCCGCCGCCCATGGGCAGAGTGGTGAGGGAGTTCTTAAAGATCTGTTCAAAACCGAGGAATTTAATTATGCCCAGGTTGACCGAGGGATGGAATCGCAATCCACCTTTGTAGGGACCAATGGCATTATTGAACTGCACCCGGAAGCCCCGGTTTACATGGACTTCACCCTGATCATCCATCCAGGGCACCCGGAACATGATCACCCGGTCAGGCTCAACGATCCGTTCATATATTTTTGCCTGGACCAATTCTGGGTGGCGGGCTACGGTTGGCTGGAGTGTGTTTAATACTTCCTCGACAGCCTGATGGAACTCGGGTTGGGCTGGATCCTTCTCCTTGGTTTTATTTATGACCTCTTGTATAAGCGACACGAAATACCTCCTTGATACATTTATTTCACTGGGTTAACCCCTAAGTTGAGTACCGCTGTTCATTCCAGCGTTTATATCATACAAGCAAGGCATCAATCCGGTATCGGTCAGATTGATTTATATGACGAATGTCAGTCTGATTAAGTGATATAGGAACCCGTTCGCCTGATCCATCCCAAATCCGAATTCATTTTTTTGACAGTTCCTTCTTGATCGCTGTTCCCAATCTCCGGATGCCCTCAACAATCACTTCCGGAGATGCATAGGAGAAGTTCAACCGCATGGCATTGTGCCCGCCATCTGCGTTGGGATAAAAATGGATTCCTGGTACATAGGCGACTTTTTCTGCCAGCGCCCTATCACGCAGGAACTGGTCTGTGTCAATAGATTCTGGAACCTGGGCCCAGAGGAACAGCCCGCCCTCCGGATAAGTCCAATTACACCCTTCCGGCCAGAATTCAGTCAAGGCATCCACCATGGTATCCCGGCGAACTTTATAGAATTTGCGAATTTTCTTGATATGGGGTTTTAGGATTCCCCGCTGGCAAATGTCGTTGGCGACATACTGGACAAATGTGCCGGTATGCAGATCACAGCCTTGTTTTGCCTGGATAAGTTTGGTCATCAGAGCATCCGAGGCAACGATCCAGCCTAATCTTAGGCCCGGTGCCATTGTTTTGGAGAATGTTCCCAGGTAAATAGTTCTTTCAGGAATCAGGTTGCAGATCGGGGTGATGTCCTTCCCTTCAAATCTGAGCTGGCCATAGGGATCGTCCTCGATCACGGCCAGATCAAGCCTTGTGGCTATCTCCGCCAGTTTGATCCTCCTCTCAAGAGGCATGGTGGTACCAGCGGGGTTATGGAAGTTTGGCAGCACATAGATAAATGCCGGCGCTTTGCCGCTGTCTTGAAGGGTTTTTTCATAGGCATGTTCAATTTCATCCACTACCATACCGTGTTGATCAACCCGCATGGTATGGAAATTGGCCTGATATGCCTGCCAGGCCTGGATCGCTCCCAGGTAGGTCGGCCGGCCCGTCAGGATATACCTGCCAGGGTCCAGGAATATCCTGCCGATCAGATCCAGGGCCTGTTGAGACCCGTTGGTGAGGAGAATGTTTTCTGGTTTGGCCGGAACACCATACTTGTGCATGGACTCGGCCAGGAATTCTTTGAGCGGGTATACACCCTCGGTTGCGCTGTACTGCAGGGCAACTTTGCCCATCTCCCTGGTCACATAAACACAGGCTTCCTCAATCTCCCGGATTGGAAATAACTCCGGGGCAGGCAGTCCTCCAGCGAAGGAAATGACTTCCGGATTTTGGGTGACTTTTAATAATTCCCGTATAGCAGAGCTCTGCATGCTCTTGGTCCGCTCAGCCAGGTGGGCATCCCAGTTCAGGACTGGAATCTCCCGATTTAGATCATTATTTACTTTCATGAAATGCCTCCCAAGCGACAACTTTGCCTTCAGCAATCCACATCAGGGATCAGATGTGGGTGAATTATGGATAAAAAAAGCCTGTTCCGATTAGATGTTCTCGAAACAGGCCTGATGCCTTCAGGTGGTACTGAATAACAACAATCCAAAAATAGCCAGTAAAAAGATGAGAAAAAGGCCGATCTCCAGCGCTGGTTGTGTTTCTGACATATCACTTAATATCATCTGTTATTTCCCGGAGCGAAACAGTTCCCGGGGGACTGGTTTGCCCTCAAATATATCAGTAATTAAGTTTCTGCACTGTACCAGCATTTTACACCAGACTATTTTTCAGGCCTAGTGCTATATATCATACATTCCGGGATGCCCTTTGGAATATATTCAGACTTTCAATATGATAGGTCTGCGGAAACATATCAAAAGGCGTGGATTCAATGAGAGCATATCCCTGCTTGATCAACCGCGCGGCATCCCGGGCCAGGGTTGCTGGATCACAGGATATATATGCGACCCAGGATGGCTTCAGTTTGGTCACCTGGTCCAGGACCGTTCGGGATAATCCCGAACGGGGAGGATCCAGAATAATGATATCTGGATTGACATCAAGCTCCCCAAGCACATCTTCTGCCGGGCTATCATAGAAGGTTACATTTTCAAATTCTGAAAGGTTGTACAAAAAATCATCCCCTGCGGAGGGATGAGATTCGATCGCGATGACTTCCTTGACATAGGGGGCCAGGAACACACTGAACAAACCCACACCGCTGTACACATCCAGAACCAGCTGCTCCGGGTTCAATGGCAGGGCATCCAGGAGATGGTCAACCAGCAATTCTGCCATCCGGGTGTTTACCTGGAAAAATGAGGAGGCTGAGACCACAAACGGAAATTGATGAACGGGAATAACCGTAAAATCGTCTCCCGAGAGGATCATCTCACCTCCCGGCCCTTGCAGAACCACCGACAGCGGCAAGTCTATTTCGAATTCCATGGGTTGGGGATCGCTGCATTCGAAAACGATGATCGTATCCCCCCCATCCTCACCAGCCCGGAGACTGACACGCTCCAGCCCAGAAATAAATTCCAGGTCCAGAGCCGGCCAGATCTGATTCAGAGACTCCTCCGGCAAATGGCATTCCTGAACTGCGACAATATGATCCGATCGATGCTGGTGGAATCCAGGATTCCCCCCCCTATCGATATGGAACTGCACATGGTTCCGGTAATTCCATTCTTGGGGCGCTGCCACCATATCCTTGACTGGAGGGTCAGTAATTTTCCCCACTCGCTCCAATTGGTCAGCCAGGATGGCCGATTTTATACTCAACTGTTCCTGATAATTAATGTGCTGGTAATGGCATCCACCACATTCCTGGAAATGGGGGCAGCGGGGTTTGATACGGTGCGGTGACCTGGAAAGCACTTCCAGCAGTTCAGCCCGGGCATATCGCGCCTTTTCCTCAACTACCCGGATCCTGCATAATTCTCCGGGAAGCGCGAAGGGAATAAAAACTGCCCGACCATCTGGCAGTCGGGCAAGAGCATCTCCACCATACACAAGGGTGGTTGGGGTCACTTCCAGGCTGTTTTGGGTCATTTTTCTGCTAATCTGGCAACCCCATAACCATATCCATTCTCACTCCCTGATCAGCTGCGGATCGATTTCAGGGACAGGCATACAGGAAACTGAATAAGGTGTCAAATGGCGGTGTGCAGTACAAATTCAAATAATCAAAGGCGATCAATCCAACGACGATCAGGAAGAAGATCACCACAATGCAGCCAATCCCTGCCCACAGCCAGGTCCGACTTTTTTTCTCTTCAGTTACCTGATCTTGACTTAAGATCTCTTCTGCGGATCTTTTCTTTGGGGGAGGCGGCGGCACAACTGGCGGCTCGGGTTTAGGCGTTACCGCAGTAACTTCGCCCCCTTTGAACTCCTCAGGCCGAGGAGCGACCAGGGTCTCTTCTGGATCAATATCTGCCTGATAAGTCATATAAATGGCGTCCCCGAGCATGATCGTATCCCCGGGTTTGAGAAGATATTTATTGCCTACTTTTTTCTTGTCAACGAAGGTTCCATTGGTGGATCCCAGGTCTTTGATCATATAACCTTCTTCAGCCTTGGTCAATTCTGCGTGTACCCTTGATACCTCAGCGATATTGAGGATAACGCCATTTTCTTCTCCTCGACCGATCGTGATCTGATCACCATCCAGAGAAAACACCTCTCCCTTATTAAAACCTTTGATAACCGTCAGGCGATAGTTCTTGTACCCCATAATTATCCTCCCGCTTTTGGAAAAGAAGCTCTCTTAAAGTCTATCGGCTTTTTGGAACAATGTCAATCAATTCAGGGATGCAGGGCCGGGCCCAATAACATCAATCAGTAAAATCAGGGGTCGGGATTGTGTTTTCCAGGACCCAATCCGCTCCCAGCACAATCACAACATCTGCCGTGATGGAAGGATCAGAGCGGTAAAACAGGCGATTCTGGGAGAATCCCATCAAATCCAGGATCATCTGGACCGTGTAAGGATTCCCGGAATAATCATAAACGTAGGTTTGATCCTTAAATTTCCCCGAGTTGCCGACCTCAATAATATTTACCCCGCTGGCAATCAGATAATCTGCAGTCTCAGTCGCGAGCCCTGGGGAAACGGTTCCGTTAAATACTGCTACTGTGGCATTCTCTGCGGCAACCCGCTCAGCGAAACTAATTTCCAGGGTAGGTTCCGGCACAAGAGTGGCCGTCAGATTCTGCATATCATTCCAGATCTTTCTGATATTTTCCAGGTTAGGGAATAAGACATACTGATCCCGGTCATTTATCCCGGCCTCAACCAATGGCTGATCGATCACCCGGGTGGAAATACTGCGGGGGTCGATATCCCGTACCGTCCAGGCCAGGGATATCAATTGATTCAGGGTCAGATTTGTTTCTACATTTTTTGCCAGGTCCCGGTACAGGCCAGGCAGCCGAGGCAGCAATACCGGCAGGATCTCATAAGAAAAGACTTTTTTCTGCAACCCGACCAGGACCTGCTGCTGGCGCTTGGTCCTTCCAAAATCCCCTTCCTCGGTATCACGGGTCCGAACATAACCCAGGGCCAGGTTTCCCGGCAGGACCTGAACACCAGGTTGAAGGCGCTTCATGTCTCCTTCCATTTCGGCGTTGGGCCATACCAGAATAGTTTGCGGCACATCAACCATTACGCCATTAACTGAATCTACCAGGACCACAAAAGCTTGAAAATCGACCTGAACATAATAATCAATTTCGATATCCAGTAAATCGCCAGCGGTATCCATTAACAGCCCGGGGCCTCCCCCAGTATAGCCATATGCTTCTCCCAGAGAGTAAGCCTGGTTGATTTTATAAGGACCATATTCAGGCACCTCTACCCAGGTATCACGGGGGATTGAGATCAACCCCGCATTCAGGGTTTCGGCGTTCAGATATGCCACCATGATCGTGTCAGTTAATCCCGGGCCGGTATCTCCCTCCCACTCCCTCTTATCCAATCCGGTTAACAGGAAATAGACTGTCTGATCCAGGTCGAGCTCGACCTTTTCCGGTCGATTGGAATTTGTTTGCAGGGGAGATCCTTCATTAATATCTGGCTGATCACCTGGGGTTGTGTTTTCTGGCAGGTATTGATCAGGTTGAGCAGGATCGATGCCGTCCCGGGGATCACCAGGTTTCCTCAAGGCCAGGACTGCGGTAATTACAGCTGAGAGCAGAAACGCAGTCCATAATCCCCTTTTGATCCAATCGGGAGACCTGGTGGGTTTGTTAGTATAATCTCGCATAATGAAATAATAGATCCCTGTACTTTCTTATATACCAGACTATAATAGCCATCGTTCACTTGATTTAAGTCTGGTCGGGATTATATCACGCTCCAGTCAGGTCATTTTGCTGATTTCTGCCCCGCCCCAAACCAGAATCAGATCATTATCATTTCCAGTTGGCTTATGTCTCTTATCACCACCTTGGGTTTATCCAAATCATTCGGATCCGTTGATATCTTCAGCGGATTGAACTTAACCATCCCACCAGATGCCAGAATTGCCCTGGTCGGCGAGAACGGGATTGGAAAAACCACCCTTTTAAACCTGCTGGCAGACCTTGAATCCCCCTCGGATGGCAGGATCAACCGGGCTAACCAGCTAAAAATCGGTTATTTGCCTCAAAAGAGCACCCTTTCCTCGAAATCCAGCTTATGGGAAGAGATCCTGAAATCCCTGGCCCACATTAAAGAAAATGGAGGCGGAATTAAGGCAGATCGAAGAGCTGATGGGCCAACCGGGTGGTGTAACAGACGATCAATTAGAGCGCTACGGTTCCCTCCAGGTCCAGTTCGAAAACCAGGGTGGATATACCCACGAGAGCCGCGTGAAGCAGGTCCTGGCGGGATTGGGATTTAAACCCTCCGAGTTCGAGATGCCGGTTGATCACCTGTCCGGAGGGCAACGCACCCGAGCATTGCTGGCCCAGCTGCTGCTTTCACCTTCTGATCTGCTGATCTTTGACGAGCCGACCAACCATCTGGATATTGAATCCATCCAGTGGCTGGAAGGGTATCTAAAAAATTTTCCCGGCGCAGTGCTGCTGGTATCCCATGATCGTTATTTCATTGACCAGGTTAGCAGCCAGATCTGGGAAATGAGTCGGGGGGGATTTGAAACCTACCGCGGCAATTACACCGCCTACCTTGGTCAGCGCCAGGCCCGCTGGGAAAGGCAGCAGGAATTATTTGAAGCTGAAACAATCCGCCTCGCCAACGAGCTGGATTATGTGAAGAGGAATATTGCGGGGCAGCGAACCAATCAGGCCAAAGGCAAATTACGAAGATTAAGCCGGGAGATCCAGGCTATTGAGCAGTTAGGAATCCAGGCCATCCAGGGAAAATCCTGGGCACAAATAAGCCAGGATGTGCATACCACCACCAGCCCCATGAATATTCAGGAAGCTCACCAGCGTTTATCAGCTCTGAAGAATCCAACCCGTAAACCCCAGGTAACAGCTATGAAATTCCAGACCAGGAAACGGGGAGGGGATCTGGTTCTAAGGACAGTTGATCTTGAGATCGGATACCAGGACGGCGAGAAAGCTCTCTTCGGCGTACCAGACATCACCCTGCTGCGCGAAGAATGCGCTGCCCTGATCGGACCCAACGGTGCGGGAAAGACCACCTTCTTAAAGACGATCCTGGACCAGCTGCCTCCCCTGGCTGGAGAAGTCAAACTGGGCGCTAATCTGGACGTCGGCTATTTCGCTCAGGCTCATCAGGATCTGAATGAAAAGCTTACCGTGTTGGAGGAAATAGAGCAGGCAGGCAACTTCCAATCTGAACAGGCAGCCCGGAGATATTTAGGGTCCTACCTGTTTTCAGGAGAGGAAGCCTATAAAAAGGTCAGTGTCCTGTCAGGGGGTGAGCGCGGCCGCCTGGCTCTGGCTAAATTATCCCTCTCAGACGCCAATCTGCTGCTGCTTGATGAGCCCAGCAACCATCTGGATATCCCATCCCAGGAGACCCTTCAGACGGTTTTGTCGGCCTATCCCGGCACCATCCTGCTGGTATCCCATGACCGCTACTTGATCAGTGCCCTTGCCAGCCAGATCTGGGAAATTGATGTTGATGAGGAAAACCTGATCGTTTTTGAAGGTGGTTACCAGGATTACCAGGCCCAAATGAAGGATGATCCTGGGTTCGATGAGAATCCAGTTCTTGCTGAAGAACCACCTGGTGGATACAAGGATCAAAAATTAGCCAAAAACCAGGCTCTGGCGGCTGACAGGAAACGCACAGCTCGTCTCCTGAAAGTTGAGGAGCGCATTTCTGAACTGGAAATTCTGCTCGGTAAACTGGCAGCCAAACTAACCAATCCCCCTCCTGATGCTGATCTGATTGTAGTTATGGGCCTGGAATATAAAGCCGGAGAGACTGAACTGACAGCCCTGCTCGAGGAATGGGAAGAGCTTCAGCAAGTCTAACCTCTCTGGATTACTGACCGGACCGGATGACCGGAAGTATATCCAGATCCAGTTTGTCAGTGTAAAAATCATCCAGGGATGCCCAGCAGGGCACCTGGTAATCTGGATTCCTGATCACCAGGGTCTCCCCGTCCTCCCCCAACCCCAGAACTTCAACAACGGCAAATGGATTTAAGGAGCTGACAATCTCACCTTCGCTTGGGCGGGGATTTTATGCAGCGGGTTGATTTTCTAACGGTAACTTCATAAACAGGAAACTCAGCTGCAATGGATGTGCAGCCAGGAGGTGAGAGGGGGTTTTCCAGAACACATCCACCGGTCAAAGAATCGACCGCATAATCCTCAGGACAGATCTCATGATCCAGCAGGGGCAGGCAGAATTCCTGGAGCGCCCCGTAATAATACCCTGGAGGGCATATTTGCTGATTGGTCAGCTGGGGCTCAGCGCAGCAGCCGGCCTCCCTGAAAACGGACATGCCCCCAGGACAGAAAGTGGGGTTGTCCTCCTGTTGATCCGGATTCCGGTTTAATGTGCACAAACCAGTTCCAGGGGTATATTGATATCCTGGGGGACATCCAGGGGTACAGGAAGTACCTTCCGGAATTAATAGACAGCTTTCCAGATGTTTTCCACCACCAGGCGGGCAAGCCTGACCAGGCCCCTGACCCAACCAGCAGAGATCAAGGTTAATCGGTCCGGCAGCACTCAAGGATAAACCAGGGCAGTGGATCATTCCGGGTTGATCCTGGATAATTAGACAATAATTTTTGGTCTCCCCATCCTCCACCCAGATAGATCCTCCAGGGGGTATGGTTCCCTCGAAATCAATATTTACTTCTCCGGGGCTGATCCTCAGGTCCGGGTTCACAGGATCCCGGGTAGAATCCTGGGGTGATTTTGGCACCAGGAGCAGATCAGTGATAAGACCGTTTTCAACCAGGGCTGACTGGATCCGATAAGGGGGAATACTCTCCCCGTCAATCCGGCCCGCAATAGCTTGGGGACAGCCTGCCTTGTCCAGGTTGGGAGTATAACTTGCTGGGCAAACTGGCAGGTAATAATCCTCCGGTTGTAGATCAGAGATTCGGGACAGATCGCTTAACTCTCCCTCGATCCAGATATTTTCCAGGCTGGCCCAACAGAACCCACCTCCATCTGGGTGAAGCACTAAAACCCGGGTGTTATTGTCGTTGACCCCCTTAATATAGCCTTGCGTGCCTGCGAGGAGCATGTTCTGTGAACCATCGCATATCGTATCAGCCGCTGCATTTGCCCGAGGGATGGCGGGTGCGATCAGGTTTGCTGCGGGAAGATCCAGATTCAACTCGGTCACAATAATAGTTGATCTGGTATCCAAAAGCAGAAGTTCCGGGTCGGCGTTGATATAAATATCATCCAGGGCCGCCCCCCAGCCTTCCAACTGATCATCGGAAGAGAAATAAAAAACCAGGATCGTCTTTTCGCCCAAGAGGGGCTCGAGGTCGATCTTCTCCTGAGACCAGGCAGCTGAGAAACCAGAATATCCTGGAAATAATTTTCCCTGGATCAGGACTGTGTCCGGGTATGCTCGATCAGGATTTAATACTACCCAGTTCTTTCCCTCGGATATACCCTGATTTCCACCTCGAATTCCAAAAACTACCAGACCGTCCCAATGATCTTCCGTCCGGTAGATCAGATTGAAATATAACCTGGCTGTCTCTACCTCCTCAAGATCGATCTCTGCCGTATATAATATTGAATTGTCATCGGGAGTTATATTTACCATCTCCCAGCAGGATCATTTGACCCCGGGACCTGCCCTCAAGTGGAAAATCCGGGAATAAATATCTCTCATCGGTATCACTGGTAACCCACCAGCGGCTGGACAGGGAAGACCTCAGGACCTGACTGCCTGCCAGGTCCCCGGACAAATTTTCAAAATCTTCACAAAAAAGGAGGTCCCTCTCTGAACAAACAGAACCGGGGCCGGAGGCATTTGAACTGCAGGCTGTCAGCAGCAGAACCCCTATAATGATGAATATCTTCTTCATGGTTTTCCTGGCTCCCGGAACAAGGTTGTGGGTTCACAATCATAAGGATTATAGGGAATGTCACCCTTGAAGTCAAACCAATCCCGGTCCTGGAGGCTGATCTGATGACTGGATGATGACAGGGTATACTCAAAGAGCATAAAACTGAGAGGAATCTATGTCCCTGATGACATCATACTGGCGGGGTTGGTCCGAAATACAGCTCGCCAGCTATCAGCAGGACCAGGGCAGCAGCAACCACTGCGCCAAGTTCGCTGCGGCCAGTGTGTTGAATATGCTGTATGGATCATCCCTCTCTGGCGAGGAACTGGTCACGTGGCTGGAATCCAGACCGCTGAAGGGGACCGGACAGTATACAATTTGGGGGAATCAGAATGGCAGCCTGGTCTTCCAAACCGCTAACCTGATCAGGAAATTGGCGGCCCTGAATGGACAAAGGCCGCACGTGAGATGCGGGTTTGGCACTTTTAGCGATCTGCAGGCCGGGTTATCTGATGGCATTCATGCCACCCTGGTCTCAGTGACCTACTTTCAAGGGAAGGAACCGGTGATAGCCAGAGGCACCAATACCAGATCCTCCTTGGGGTCATCGCCCTTGGTCGGAGGACACATAATGATCCTGGCTGCTTACGACTCTGCTCATTTGAATGCGGCGGGAGGGAAAACCCCCTGGGGTTTTTTAAGTTCCTGGGCCAGCACTGAAAATATTTATTGGATGACAGATAGAGATTTTCATCGCAGCTGGGGATTGCTGTCCTACTATAACATCATCACTGTCAGAAAATAATATCTTCTCTTAGAGTCATTGAGAGAACCCCTGGAATGAGGGGTCCCGGGGAAACGGATTGTGCTAACAGCCATCAAGCTTTTAATATACTCAACAGCTCCCCCAGATTTTCACAGATCAGGTCAGGTTGATGGGGGGCTGTGTCCAGGTCATCACGTTTGGCTTCTCCGCTCAGGACCAGGACTGTCTTGACCCCGGCAGCACCCAGGGCAATATCTGTATACAGCCGATCTCCAACCATGGTCAGGTTTTCCGGCCCAAAGCCGGTCAGCTCAACGATTGCTGCTATCATGGGCTGATTGGGTTTGCCAATGATCAGATCGGGGTCCCTGCCTGTGGAGGTTTTGATCATCGCCATCATCGCCCCAATATCCGGCATAAAACCCTCCGGGGTTGGACAGTTGATATCCGGATGGGTTGCGATATAGGGTCTGCCTTCCACCACAAAATCTGCCAGGGTCCTGATCTTTTGATAAGTCAGGGTGGTATCGAATCCCAGGACAAGGTAGTCCGGATCTATTTCATCCAGAATAAATCCAAATTTCTGGAATTCTTCCTCCAGGGATGGTGTGCCAACCAGGTATACTCTGGCGCCGGGTTTTTTTTGATTGAGATAAATTGCTGTCGCCATCCCCGAAGAGATGATCTTTTCTTGAGGAACTGCCAACCCATATCCAGCAAGCTTGATTACATAATCCTCCCGGGACCGGGATGAGTTATTGGTCAGGAAATAATAGGCCCGGGATTCATTATCCAGGTAATTAATCAGATCTTTCGCTCCGGGCAGGAGCTGGTCACCTAGATAAACTGTTCCATCCAGATCAAATAGAAAACAAGCTGTGTTTTGGATAGATACTTCCGCATTCATCAGGCAACCCTCTCTCTCCCGCAGTTTAGGCTATCATCTAAATAATTTTGCCAGATTTTCGCCATGGGGTGGGTAGACGATCCCAGCTTCAGTAATGAAGGCAGTAATTAATTTTGCCGGCGTGATGTCAAAGGCGGGATTGGCTACCGGTGTGTTTTTGGGTGTGATCAACCAATTTCCGATCTGAGTGACTTCAGCAGCTGGGCGTTCCTCGATTTCAATCATGTCCCCGCTGGGGGTGTCCAGATCTATCGTCGACTTGGGTACCGCTACATAAAATGGCACGCCATTTTCTTTGGCGACCACAGCCAGGTTGTAGGTTCCGATCTTGTTGGCAACATCACCATTGGCAGCCACCCGGTCAGCGCCAACAATACAAAGATCTACCCGCTCTCGCTGCATAAAGTGTCCTGAGCTTCCATCCACAACAACCTTAAAAGGCACCCCGTATTGGAGCAGCTCCCAGGCTGTCAGCCGGGCTCCTTGCAGACGGGGTCGGGTCTCGTCCACATAGACAAAGATATCTTTCCCTTCTTCGTGGGCGATCCGGATCACTCCCAGGGCAGTGCCATAATCAACCGCAGCCAAACTTCCGGTATTGCAGTGGTGGAAGATCACTGCTGGATCAGGGATCAGCGGTTGGGCGTTTCGGGCCAGGGATCTGTTGATCTGGATATCTTCTTCTGAGATATTTATGGCTTCACGAACCACCAGGTCCTTTAATATATTTACCTTCTCATCTGCCCTGGTTCTCACCAAGTCCAGGATTCGTTCGACCGCCCAGAATAAGTTGACCGCCGTGGGACGGGCTGCCTTCAGAGAATCTCCAACCTGTTCCAGTTCATTAATTAGCTCTCGAGACTGGGTTGCCTGCGAATGTCGGGATGCCAATGCCAGGCCAAATGCTGCTGCAGCACCAATCGCCGGCGCTCCCCGGATCACCATTTCGTTGATAGCTATCGCAACTTCCTCGGGAGTTTGATAGTGATGATAGATGACTTCATGGGGAAGTTTTCGCTGGTCAAGCATGCTGACCAGTCCTGATTCGAGCCACTTGATAGTATAAAAATCAGCCATAGGATGAGATGCTCCCGGCAGGTCCGGCCCAGGATGATAAAATAGACCAGATATTATTATAACCTTCAGGATTGCCCTGCAGGGACAGCTGGGAGCCGGGGTGTTAACAAACCAGGGGAGATTATTACCATGTACAAGCGCTCTGAGATTATCCGATCCATCAAAGAACGTCCTAGAATGAAAGTACTGATCATTGGATCCGGCATCAACGGGATTGGTAGCTTTCGAGATCTAGCCCTCCAGGGAGTTGATTGTTTGATCATCGACCGGGAGGATTTTTGTTCCGGAGCCAGCATGGCTTCCTCCCATATGCTGCATGGCGGCATTCGCTATCTGGAAAACGGCGAGTTCCGCCTGGTCAGGGAAGCCCTGCGGGAACGCAATAATTTACTTCGTAATGCCCCTCACCTCACCCATCCATTGCCAACAACCATACCTATATTCAAGTGGTTCTCCGGTTTACTGAATTCCCCCATGAAATTCATCGGGTTATTGGCCAAACCCGCAGAACGTGGAGCTGTGATTATAAAGCTGGGTTTAATCATGTATGATGCCTACGTTCGGGGAGACAGCCCTATGCCAGGGCACCACTTTGATAACAGATCTCAGAGCCCTCATAAAATGGCCTGCTATCAATCCCAATTTGCGCTTTGCCGCAACCTACTATGACGGCGGCATGAAATCACCTGAACGCCTATCTCTAGAAATTCTGATGGACGGTGTAAATGAAGGAGAACATGCCAGGGCAGTGAATTATCTCGGCGCAGTGGGCGCAGAGGGAGATCAGATCTTATTAAAAGACCAGATCTCGGGTGAGATCATCCCTATTCAGCCCCAGATGGTGATCAATGCTGGCGGACCCTGGATCGACATCATCAACCAGGATATCGCCAGCCAGTCGAATTTCATTGGCGGAACCAAGGGGTCCCACCTGGTTGTTGATCATCCAGAACTCAGGAAAGCCATCGGCGCCCACGAAATCTTTTTTGAATACCTTGATGGTAGGATCGTGTTGATCTTCCCCTATCTTGAAGACCATGTCATGATCGGATCCACTGATCTGCGGATTGACGATCCTGACCAAGCTGTTTGCACTGATGATGAGATCGACTATATCCTGGACATGGTACCCCATATCTTCCCCAAATTGAGCGTAACCAGGGATCAAATTGTATTTCAATTCTCAGGAGTACGCCCTCTACCAATTGCCAAAGGCAGCACCGGGCAGATCAGCCGAGATCATTCCATTGAAGTCCTTGAGAGAGATGGAGAAAATCCCTGGCCGATCCTTAATCTAGTGGGTGGGAAATGGACCAGCTACAGAGCATTTTCTGAACAGGTAACAGATCAGGTCCTGGCTCGCCTGGGCAGGGAACGAAAGGCCAGCACAGCTCATTTGAAGATTGGCGGAGGAACCGCCTACCCCACAAGCGAGGGAGAAAAAGAGACCTACATCCAAACCCTGGCAGAAGAACACTCAATCAGTCTGGAACGGGCTCAAAATCTATTTCAGCGCTACGGGACCCGAGCAACTGAGGTCGCTGCGTTCATCACTGAGAATAATGATATTCCAATAAGATCAATACGCGGCTATTCTACAGGTGAAATCAAATTCCTGGTTGAGAAGGAAATGGTAGCCCATTTAGACGATATATTTCTCCGCCGCAGCAAACTTGCCTGGACTGGGATGGTAAACGAACAAAATATACAGGAAATAGCAGGAATCCTAGGAAAGCTTCTGGGCTGGACGGCAGATCAAGAGCAGGAAGAGATCAAGCGCTGTCGAGAGATCCTCGTCAACCGACATGCCGTTAAACTTTAATGGTTTCCCCAACAGGATCAACAGGCCGTCATTGGCGGTTTGTTTTCATACCGCTGCCCAAATCTCAATTTGAATAGAAAGGAAGTTTTTCGATATCAGAGAGCGGGACTTGACCTACAGAACCAGTCCTGGGAAGGATGCTCTTATAGCGGTAGCGTTTTACTCTATCAACGATCTCACTCACAAAATCACTGGAATAACCCCGCTCAACACATTCAGCCGGCGTGAGCTTTTCCTCCACAAGCAGGAAGAGTAGGCTGTCCATTTGGTCATAACTGTAGCCCAATTCTTCTTCATCGGTTTGACCGATCCAGAGGTCAGCTGAGGGTGCTTTGCTGATAATCACGTCCGGAACACCCAATTCCCGGGCTAACTGTCTGACCTGGATCTTGTACAGATCGGCCAGGGGATTAAAATCAAAAGCGCCATCCCCATGCAGAGTGGAATAACCCAGCAGCGTCTCGGTTTTGTTCCCTGTGCCAACGACCAGGCCCTGGAAGGCCGCTGATTGATCGTAGATATTGGCCATCCGGATCCTTGCCATCACATTTCCCCGGCGGACAGGTGTTGCTCCCGGGAAATTTACCAGAACCGCGTCAACAGCAGGGCTGATATCAATCGTCCTCGAGGCCACCCCCAGCTGATCGATCACCAGTTGGGCATGCTCCAGAGATGCAGGGGAAGATGTTTTGTAAGGAAGCCGCAGGACCAAGACATTCTCGGCTCCCAGGGCCCTGGTTGATAGAAAAGCGCTTAAAGAGGAATCGATCCCCCCCGAGACACCCAGCACAACCTTTGAAAAGCCAGCTCCAAAAACTGTGTCTTGAATGAATTTCGTCAATGAGCTGATAGCTTTGGATCCATCCAGTAATAAATCAATCATGGGTCTGATTATCCTTTAGGAAAAACACACTTCCCAGGGCGATCAATAGAAAAAGGACCGAAAACCAGCTTTCCCACCTTAATCCCATCCAACGGGGGGCCGGATCTACCCGGAATACTGAGATCACCAGGTTGATTCCTGCCGCGCCTGCGATCGAGACCAGCATTCGGAAACCGTCCCAAATGGTTCGTTTCAATGGGAAAAAGAATACTCCCAGGATCCAGAGGGTGGAGAAAACAGCCCCCAATATCGGCAGCGGCCAGCGGTGAGAGATTAACCCGAACTGATCCTGGACCCGAATGCCAAACCAGGCTTCAGTCTCTGGCCCATAACCGATCCCACCACCCCATCCTGTCATCCAGATCGTGAGAAGCACCAGGCAGAAAAGCGGCAATAAGCTGTCGGCAACTTCACCTGGGGATTCCTTCCATATCCAATGGACAAACAACACTGAAATCGCAGCACCCAAAAGCGCTCCGGGCCAGCTTAAACCCCCCAGCCAAAGCTGGGGGATATCCGCCAAATTATTCTTGAAGTAGGCCAGATTCCTGAGGACAAAACCCACCCTTCCTCCAGCCAGGCTGAATGCCAAAACCAGCAGGCCGGCCGAGAGCAGAAACACCTTTTCCCCCTGATAAAGCCAGATTGACAGGCCAAGTCCAGCCGCGGCGCTCAGGGATAAAATGATCGCGTAAGGAGTTAGAAACCCTCCTAAAATTGTCTGCGTTATCACCCTAAAATCATACCATAGGGATTCTTTCAAGTATAATCAGGATGTTCGGTTGAGAGATTTCTAAGATCCATTATCTGCATTTATTCCCAAAGGTAATCCATGAACACCATAATCATCAAACCCGTTAAAACCCTCGAGGAAAGGAAAGCCTTCCTCAAGTTTCCCTGGAAAGTCTATCAGCATGATCCTTATTGGGTGCCTCCCCTTTTCTCCGAAAGGCTCCATATCACCGATCCCCAGAAAAACGCTTCTTTTGAACACATCGAAGCCCAGCTCTGGACTGCTTTCAGGGGAGAGGAACTGGTGGGCACTATTGCTGCTTTTACCAATCACCGCCACAACGAATACCAAAACGAAAACGTCGGCTTTTTTGGTTTTTTTGAAGTGCTGGAAGATTTTGAAGCCGCTGAAGCCCTGCTGAAAACAGCCGAGAATTGGACCAGGGAACGGGGGCACAGCGCGCTGAGGGGGCCTGCCCAATGGTCAACCAACGATGAATGTGGATTGCTTGTGGATGGATTTAATGATCTGCCCAGAATTCTCATGACCTATAATCCAGCCTATTATGTTGATTATGTTGAGCGGGCTGGCTTCCAATATGCCAGGGATCTTTGGGCCTATCAACTGGGCGTGGAAGATTTTATGGAATTCACTGGTGAGAGGTTGAATGATCTTACAACCCGGATTTTGGACCGGAAGCAGATCACTATCCGTAACCTCAATATGAAGATCTATGATCAAGAAGTAGCCAAAGTTAAGCTCCTGTATAACAGCGCCTGGGCCAAAAACTGGGGTTTTGTACCCATGACAGATGCAGAATTTGGGCAGCTGGCAGACGAACTGAAAGGTGTCATCGATCCCGATCTGGTTTTTATCGCTGAGAAAGATGGCAAAACTGTCGGGTTCAGCATCACCCTTCCGGATGTCAACCAGGCCCTTCACGCCGCCTATCCCAAACCATCTACCCCGGAGTGGTGGACCATGCTGAAATTGATCTGGCATTGGAAAGTTGCCCGCAAAATCACCTGGGTGCGGGTCCTGGTCCTGGGTGTGATCCCGGAATACCGGAAGCTGGGAATCGACGCCTTAATGTACTATAAATCAGCCCAGGCTGCCGCTAAAAAAGGTATGTCAACCGGTGAAATGAGCTGGATCCTTGACAATAACGACAAAATGAATCGGCCCATAATCGCCATGGGCGGTGAGATTTACAAAACCTACCGGTTTTACGAAAAACCCCTCTAGTTACCAGAAGATTGCAGTCCGGCATTGAGTATGGATGAAATAATCAGCCTTGCGAGAAGCGAAATCAAGATCAGCTCTGCTTCCTGGCGTGATATCAACGAGCTCCACGCTCTGGAAAAAACCTGTTTTCAGGGTGATGCCTGGCCCCTTCTGGATGTGCTGGGGGTGCTCACTTTCCCGCAGATCATCCGCCTGAAAGCCAGCGCAGAAAACTCCCTGGTGGGGTTTATTGCCCTGGACTTGCGCCAGACCCAGAAAACAGCCTGGATCGCTACTCTGGCAGTTGCGCCAGACTTTCGGAGACAAGGGATTGGAACTGCCCTGCTGCAGCTAGGTGAGAGCAAAGTCAATTTACCCAGACTCAAACTAAGTGTCCGCCAATCCAACCAGGCTGCGATCTCACTCTACAAGAATCATGGATATCATCAGGTGGATGTTTGGGAATCCTATTATCGAGGCGGAGATAACGCCTTGGTCCTTGAAAAACTTGTGCCATCGGCACCGTAGCACCATTCTTCCTGAAATGTGCGTGACCTTTCTGACTGGCGGACGAAAAATAATTTTCCCGCTGACGTTAACCTATCCACTGCCAGGGTTTGTCCTATAATATAGCACTATGACATTCCAAACCATTCACCTCGATCCACCGCGATTCGTCACCAGCCAGTCTGATTTTCTCGCTGTCTGCCGTCAGCTTAGCACAGAAAAACGCTTGGCCGTAGACACCGAGGCCAACAGCCTTTTTGCCTACCAGGAGCAGGTCTGCCTGATCCAGATCTCGACCCGCACACAAGATTACATCATTGACACCCTGGCGCTGGATGACATCTCGCCCCTGGGAGGGATCTTTCGGAACCCAAATATTGAAAAGATCTTTCATGCCTCTGAATACGATATTCTGATCATGCATGAAGAGTTCAAATTTGAGTTTCAGAATCTTTTTGATACCATGCTTGCCGCCCAGATCCTGGGGAGGGAAAAATTAGGCCTGGATGCCTTGTTGGAGGAATGTGTTGGAATTCAGGTCAATAAGAAATATCAGCGGGCTAATTGGGGTAAACGCCCCCTGTCTGGGGATATGCTGAAATATGCCCAGGTGGATACCCATTACCTGTTCCAGATCCGCGATAAATTAAGCAAAGAGTTAGAGGCAAAAGATTTTTCCAGGATCGCAGAGGAAGATTTTTCTCGTGCTTGCCTGGTTCACCGTCAGACCAGGGAGGATAAACTAGACCCCTGTTGGCGGATCCAGGGCGCAAAGAATCTCTCTCCCCAGCAGGCTGCTGTATTGTTAAAGCTGTGCAAATTCAGGGACCAAACAGCCAGGTCAATCAACCAACCTGTTTTTAAGGTGATGAGCGCCCAGAATTTGCTTCATTTGGCAGAGCACTGCCCTACAACAGTTGCCCAGCTCTTAGAAATGGATATCCCAGGCAGCAAAGCCTTTCGGCGGTATGCTGAGGGGCTTGTAAATGCTATTCAAGGGGGATTGAGCGCGCCTCCAGAGTATCCACCCAAATTGGAGAGGGTAGACGATGCCACCATTGCTCGTGACAAGGCCCTCCGCGATTGGAGGAAAAGGGCCGCCAGGAAAATGGGTGTAAACTCAGCGGTTGTGCTCCCCAGGGACCTGCTCTATAACCTGGTAGCTGCCAACCCTCAAACCGAGAGGGAAATTGCCGCTGTGCTTGAAGATGTTCCCTGGCGACTGGAAAGATTTGGGGCTGACATTCTGTCTACAATAAAAAGACTCACTTAGCCAGGAGCGGATCTTGAAAATCACCTTTTTTGGGGCGGCCAGGACAGTCACCGGTTCCATGCATCTTTTGGAATCTAATGGGCAAAAAATCCTCCTGGATTGTGGTTTATATCAAGGCCGGCGGCAGGAGAGTTTTAAGCGCAATCGCAGCTTTCCATTTAATCCCCAGGACCTGGATGCTGTGATCCTCTCCCACGCTCATATCGATCACAGCGGCAATCTTCCCAACCTTGTCAAACAGGGTTTTAGCGGTCCGATCTACACTACTCAGGCAACTGCCCACCTGGCCAATATCATGCTCCAGGATTCTGGATATATCCATGAAAAAGACGCTGAGTATCTCAATAAAAAACTTGCCAGGCAGGGCAAACCTTTAATTGAACCCCTCTACACCAAAGAAGATGCTCTGCAGGTGGATCCCCTGTTTAAGTGCGTCAAGTATAACGAGGTATTTGAACCTGGTCCTGGTGTAAAAGCCCACCTGGTCGATGCCGGCCACATCCTGGGATCTGCCTCTGTTGTGCTTGACATCACAGAGAATGGAATAACTCGCCGGCTGTGGTTCTCTGGAGACATCGGGAGACCTGGGCTGCAGTTGATCCGTGATCCCCAGCTGCCGGAAAAAACAGATTTTTTGATCATGGAGTCAACTTATGGCGACTCGAAAAAACGTGATGTTGAGTCGACTTTGATCGAATTCAGGAAGCTGATTATCAGGGCAGTGGAGAAAAAAGGACGGGTGATCATTCCTGCTTTTGCAGTTGGCAGGACCCAGGAACTGGTCTACAGCCTGCATAAGATGATCGAGGAAGGACTTATTCCGGAAATACCTGTATTTGTGGACAGTCCGCTGGCAATCCGGGCGACAAATGTTTTCCGGATGTTCCCGGAGTGTTTTGATGAAGAGACCCGGGAGTTCATAGCCCAGGACAAACACCATGCCGCCCTGGGATTTGACAGGCTGAAGTATACTCTCTCGGTTGAAGAATCCAAAGCGATCAATTTTGCAGAGCCTCCCTTTGTGGTAATTTCCGCCTCGGGCATGGCGGAAACCGGGCGCATCCTCCATCATCTCAAAAACCACATCGGGGACTCTCGAAATACTATCCTGATTGTGTCCTGGCAGGCACCCCACACTCTGGGGAGGCGATTAGCCGAGCAGGAAAAAGAGCTTAAGATCTTCGGGGAAACCTACCACCGCCGGGCCGAAGTAGTGACCATCAATGGTTTCTCAGCCCATGCTGGACAGGAGGGCCTGTTGGCTTATGCAGAATCCACCCGGGAATCCCTCAAAAAAATCTTCCTGGTCCACGGCGAACCCCGCGGAGCGGAACCGCTGATGGCCAAACTTAAGGAAAGAGGAATCCAGGATGTCTATTATCCTGAAATGGGCGCATCCTATGAACTTTAAGGACTACCTGATCTCTCAGATGAAGGGTTGGCTTGTTTAAAAACCAGGCTTCCCAGCGGTGCATCCAGCTGGTGGCCCAAGACCGGGCATTTTACCCGGAGCAGGAAAAACACTTTCTCCCCTGCATCATCCAGGGTTTCATAGTTTGCCTGGCCTTTGGATATCACCAGTTCCGATTCCCGGAATAGTTGCAGGAATTCCTCTGAACATTGGTCAAGGACCGTTCCGGGAGCATAAGATCCATTTTCAATGATTTCAGCCAGCTGGTCAATTCCGGCTGCCCGGGCATCTTCCCTGGTGGCATCATTCAGGATCGGCCTGCTTTTAACTGCGTAAATGACTGGAATATCCAGGGTTTCGATAAAAACCCGGTCGAAGACTGTTTCCCCCACATTATCTGCCAGGTAGAGCAAATAGGGCGCGTCTATTCAGGCGAGCCCGGAATGGTTCAAGTCCCCCGCCGACCAGGTCCCCGGCCAGGGTGTTTTCAACTTCCTGCCAGAGATCATAATCATCTCCGTGGATAATGTCGATCACATTTCCCGCTGCGCTGATCTTAAGTCCTTGTTCCAGAAGATCTTCCCCCTTTAACAGCAATGCTCTGAGGTCTTCCAGATAGCTGAACGCTAATTGATGATTGGCCGCCTTTTCCTCCCGGTAAAAATCACTCACACCGGTCAGGCCTCTTAACAAACGATTAGTTTCACCAGCTATAGCTGAGGGGCTGAGAGCTGGATCAGCTCCTTCAATTACCCCCTTAACATCGCTGAGTATCTGGGCCTGGACATCCGGGGAAATCCCGGTTGTTTTTAGCGCCTTCACCGACTGGCGCATGATACATTCATAACACTCTGGATAGGTTTTCATGCTGGCATCATCCCATATTCACTTCGGGGATGACTTCCTTGATATACTGCCTGATCTCCCCGTCCTCCCTTAAATTGAGCGCCACGTCTGCCACCTTGCGGGCCTGCTCCAGGGAGATGGACCTGATCAATCTTTTTGCGAAGGGGATCGCCGGGGGATTCATGCTGAATTCATCCAAACCAAGCCCCAGCAGGATGGGTATTGCCAGCAGCTCGCCTGCCATTTCTCCACACAGTCCGACCCACTTCCCTCTGGCATGGGCTGCCTCGATCACCCCTTTGATCAGGCGGAAGACTGCAGGCTGGAAACCAGATGCGATCTGTGCTACCTGGGCATTGGTGCGGTCTGCAGCCAGGGTATATTGGCTGAGATCATTGGTCCCGATCGAGAAGAAATCCACTTCCTCTGCCAATTGATCGGCCAGAATGGCGGCGGACGGGATTTCGATCATGATGCCAATATCCATTTTCTCCGCAATCCGCTTTCCTTCCTCGCGAAGCTCATCCCGGCATTCATCCAGGATCCGGCGGGTTTTTAAGACATCGGCGACCGTGGCAACCATAGGGAACATCAATTTTAGGTTATTGCCGTAACCTGCCCGCAGTGCAGCTCGCAGCTGGGGCTTAAAAATATCCGGGCGCATCAGGCAAAGTCTGATTGCCCGCACTCCCAGGAAAGGGTTAAACTCTGGGGCCATATCAATATAGGGAATATCTTTATCTCCCCCCACATCAAGGGTCCTTAATATCACAGGGCGGTCACCAAATGCATCTGCAATGGTTTTATAACTCTGATACTGTTCTTCTTCAGTGGGTAAACTCGGACGTTCCAGGTAAAGGAACTCCGACCGGAGCAATCCAACCCCTTCGGCCCCGGCCAGCAGGGCCGGTTGGACGTCATCCACGCTGCCAATATTGGCTACAACCTCAACCTGGTGACCGTCGGTCGTGATTGCAGGCAGATGGCTGACAGCTTCCGCTACTGCCCTGAGTTGGCGGAATTTTCCCTGGCGGGTACTGAAACCGTTCCAAGGCGTCTTGATCTGGATCGATGACGATCTCTCCGGCATCTCCATCAATTACCAGTTTGGTGCCAGTTTTGATCTCATGAACAGCTCTGCCAGCGCCAACAACGGCCGGGATGCCCAGCCCCCGGGCTAGAATGGCCGTATGGGAAGTGGATCCGCCTTCTTCTGTGCAGAAGCCCAATACAAAGTCTTTATTAAGCAGCACAGTATCCGAGGGAGTAAGGTCTTTGGCTGTGATAATGGATGGGGTTTTTAGTCCTTTTGCCGGGGAATCCTGCAATCCCAACAGGTTCCTGAGACAGCGGGAGGTGACGTCACGGATATCCGCGGCCCTGGCGCTGAGATACTCATCCTCAATCGCTTCCAGCTGCCGGGCATATCCATCAGCGGTTTCAAAAAGAGCAGACTCGATATTATCCAGGTCGTTTTCCACCCGGGCTTTTACAGTGCTGATCAGCTCCGGGTCGTCGAGCATTAATTTTTGGGCTCCAAAGATTTCGGCGGCTTCTTCCCCCAATTCTTGCAGTGCTTTCGCATAGGCTTCGTCCAGTTGGATATGCCGGTGTCCGCTTTTGCATCCAGAAATCTCTGCCATTCCTTTCCGGGATCATCGATCTTGCAGGGTTCGATAATAATTTCAACCCGCGTAAAAACATAGGCCGGACCGATCGCGATCCCGTAGGAAGCAGGTATCCCCTTAAGTGTGTTCATCATTCCTCGCCAAAATTATTGACTACCAGTTCTTCCAGGGCACTCAATGCTTCAGGGGCATCATCACCCTCAGCCCGGATGACAATCTGGGCGCCTTTGTGAGCACCCAGGGTGAGTACTGCCAGGATGCTTTTGGCATTTACTGTTGTTTCACCATGTGTAGATTTCGATCTCGCTTGAAAATTTGGCCGCGGTCTGAACAAACATCGAGGCCGGTCGGGCATGCAAACCAACTTCGTGGGTTATTGTCAGGGAAACTTCCGGCATAATCTCTCCTGCTTAATAATTCATCAAGATTGGATTTTCAAATGTTGCCTTAAGATCAGCGATAAATCGGGCAGCAACTGCACCATCCACAATCCGGTGATCGGCTGATAAGAGTGAATCTCATAATCGGCCGCACCGCAATCGCTCCATTCTCGAGTGCTACCACTTCAGGAGTGGTTGCGCCGATCGCCAGGATGCCTGCTTCGGGGGGATTGATGATCGCGTTGAATTGCTCCACGCCAAACGGCCCCAAATTGGTGATCGTAAATGTGCCACCTTTAACATCCGCACTGGTCAGGGATGAATTCCTGGCCCGCTCTACCAGATCATTGCTTTCGGCAGCGATCTCGCTGATCCCTTTCAAGTTGGCATTTTTGACAACCGGAACTATCAGACCTTCATCCAGAGCCACCGCGATCCCGATATTGATGTCCTGATGGACCTGGATCTCACCCTCCAGGAGTGAACTGTTCAGCAGAGGATGTTCAGCCAGGGTCATCGCCACTAATTTTACCAGCAAGGCTGTAACGGATACCTTTTGATCTCCCTTTTCGAGGGCCAGCTGATTATAGTCTTCCCGGGCTGTGAGAAAGTTGCTCATCTCCACCCGGGAGGTGAACTGGATATGAGGTATGGATTGGTAGCTGGTTGTCAAGCGTTCGGCTATGGTTTTGCGCATGCCGATCAGGGGTATGGTTGCCCCTTCCAGGGATGTCTTCCTGAGTGGAGCACCTGCCCGGGGTTGATAGTTTTCAACATCAAACCCCTGGATCCGTCCCCCTGGGCCTGACCCAGGAATTTGGGATAGATCAACACCTTTGATCCTGGCAGTCCGCCTGGCAGCCGGGGTGGCTATCAAATCACCCTTCCGGACTGGAGAGATTGACGGCTTCAGCGCCGCTTCAATATCTTCTTTGGTGAGTTTTCCGCCTACCTCACTGGGTGAGAGGGCACCGAGGTCCACTCCATGGGCTTCCGCCATCTTGCGGGCCACGGGCGTAGCAGCCACATCCCCTTTTTCCGGTGTTGGAAGGGCTGGTTCAGGGTCCGGACTTGCTGGCGCTGCGGGACGGCCGCTGGATTCCGGCAGCACTTCTCCTTCTTCCAGGATATAAGCTATCACAGTTCCGATAGGTATGGTCTCCCCTGGTTGGGCTGAGATGCCATTTAATATCCCGGTACCCGGCGCTTCAACGTCAATCGCGATCTTGTCGGTCTCGATCACCAGGATGGTTTCGCCTTCCTCAACTTGCTGGCCGTCGGTTTTTAACCATTCAACAACCGTTCCCGTCTCCTGGTCCATGTCCACCTTGGGCATGATCATTTCAATGGCCATATCAGACCTCTAGTTTGGCCAGTTCCCGGGCCTTTTCTATGATATTCTCAACCTGGGGTACTGAAATCTGTTCCAGACCCCGATTATAAGGTATAGGAACTTCCCGGCCGCCCAAGCGGATGATGGGAGCTTCCAGATATCCAAAAGCTTCACTTTCCGCGATCACCCCTGCCAATTCGCCGCCAAAGCCGCCGGTTTTTACCGCTTCATGAACGATCAAGACCTTGCCGGTCTTTTTGACCGAGTTGATAATTGTCTCCGTGTCTAAAGGTCTTAAGGTCCGGGGATCAACAACTTCGATATCAATGCCTTCCTGGGCCAGTACTTCTGCAGCTTCCAATGAGCGCTGGACCATAATAGAAGTGGCCACGATGGTCAGGTCCTTGCCCGACCTTTTGATATCCGCCTTGCCCAGAGGAATTTCATAGAGCTCCTCGGGGACATCCCCTTTGGTTTTGTAGAGCAGTTTATGCTCAATAAAAACCACCGGGTTGTTATCCCGGATGGATGAGATCAACAAACCTTTTACATCATAGGGCGTGGTCGGCATAACAACCTTCAACCCCGGAACATGCACAAACCAGTTCTCGAAACTCTGGGAGTGGTGTTCGGCAGCTCCTGTTCCAGATCCTGCTGGTGTTCGAAGCACCATCGGCACTGTGGACTGCCCTCCAAACATAAATCGCAGTTTGGCAGCCTGGTTGACAAGTTGTTCTGACGCCAGGGTAGTGAAATCCATAAACATGATCTCAGCAATGGGCCGCATGCCGATCAGAGCCGCGCCGGTGGCAGCGCCTGTTAATGCCAGCTCGGTGATCGGAGTATCCAGGATGCGCTCTGGTCCAAATTGTTCCAGCATGCCATAAGTAACCTGGAATGCGCCCCCATATTCACCGATATCTTCACCGATCAGGAAAACCCTGGAATCCCGTTCCATTTCCTGGGTCATCGCCTCCCGGATTGCTTCTAAATAAGTGATCTCTCTCATGGCGCGTATACCCCTTCTTCCAAAGATTCCAAGGTTGGTTCCGGGCTGGCTTCGGCAAACACCCGGGCAGATTCAATATCTGCGTAACCCTGCTCTTTGATCTTTTCAGTTTCCTTGACAGTGAGGATCTTTTCGGCAAGGCAGTAATTTTCGAATTTAATGATCGGGTCCTTTTCTTTCCATTCCTCGATCTCTTCTTTGGTCCGGTAGCGGTTGCGGTCGCTTTTGGAATGCCCTCTCCAGCGGTAGGTATCGTTAACAATCAGGGTTGGTCCGCCGCCTTCCCGGGCCCGCTTTAACTGCAGAGGCAACCGCTGACTGGACCTCTAACAGGTCGTTGCCATCGGTGGAGCAGCTTTCCGCCATGCCGTAGATCTCGCCGTGGGCAGCGATCTTTTTGCTGGTTGTCCAATCATTGGCCGCAAAGGACATGGCGTATTGATTATTCTCACAAATAAAGACTACCGGCACCTGGAAAAGTACCGCCAGGATCATAGATTCGTGGAATGCGCCGGTCGAAGCGGCTCCGTCACCAAAAAATGCCAGCAGGACCTGATTTTTAGCCTTCATCTTTAAACCGATTCCCACGCCAACCGCCAGGGGAATACCCCCCCCGACAACTCCATTTGCGCCCAGGTTTCCTCCCGCAACATCAGCGATGTGCATGGAGCCTCCCCGGCCCCGGCAATAGCCATTTTCCTTCCCATAAAACTCGGCCATCATCAGGTTAAGATCAGCGCCTTTGGCGATACACAGGCCGTGACCCCGGTGGTGGCCAATAATGTAGTCGGTTGGCTCCAGGGTGCTGATGGAACCAACGGCCGAGGCTTCCTGCCCGATAGAGAGGTGCATCGTCCCGTGGATCTTCCCGGCCATATAGCTTTTTTCAGCCTGTTCTTCAAAGGCCCGGATCTGGTACATTTGCAGCAGATAATTCTCTGCCTTTGCCTTCGATAATTTCATGCTTTTTTACCTCCCGAAATAATATCCAGCTTATGCCTTGTTGATTTCCGCAGGGTCACAACGGATATTGTTTATTTCCCAAAGCCGCCGTCAAGGATTCTGGAGCTGAGCATATTGTTCCGATCACAGTGGGTAAATCGCCCTTTCCAACGGGAAATGTTCACATATGTGAAATAACCATCACATATGTGATATAATAAGCCCAGATAAGTCATTTGTCAATGCGGAGTATAAACTCCCCACCATAATTGCTGTCTGGCAAGGTTGATATCAATGAATGAACGCCCTTCTCGGGATGAGCTCTTGGCCTTTGTGGCTGAAAAATATTTTCGTGAGGACCTGAGACAAACTGATATTGCGGAACTGGTTGGTGTGACACGGTCAGCAGTATCTAGGATGTTAACCGAAGCCCGCGAGAAGGGATTAGTAGAAATCCTGATCCACCATCCCCTGCAATTTGATCACGAGCTGGAGGGCAAATTACAGCGGGAATTAAATCTCCAATTTACCTCTGTGGTTATCTTTCAGGAAGGGGCTGAGTATGAAGACCAGAGGAAGAAGTTGGGAAAAGCTGCTTCGAGATTATTGATTAAGCTAATCGAACCCGAGCACAGGGTCGGAATCGGCTGGGGCACCTCAGTTCAGGCAGCGATCGAAGCCCTGGATAAATCCCCGGTACGGGATCCCCAGGTCATTCAGCTGGTTGGAGTCCTGGGGTCATCCAGGCATTCCTACAGCGCCCAAACGCTAGTTGATCAAATGGCTCAAAAATTAGGCGGTGAAGGAATATATCTTTACGCGCCGTTCATAGTTGAAAATCGCCAGACAGCTGCTTCGCTGCTCGAGGATCCTTCGGTTGATAGAGCTATCGCCAAAGGTAGAGAATGTGATATTGCGTTGATGGGAATTGGAACCACCAGGCCCGATTATTGTAGTTTATATAAAGGCAACCACCTTTCGCTCTCTGACCTCGACTTAATTCGAACTGCAGGAGCTGTTGGTGATGTGTGCGCCTTATATTTTGATCAGAATGGACAGCTCTCTCCGGTAGATTTTCATGACCGCAGGATCGGGATTTCCCAACAGGATCTCCGAAACATCCCAACCCGCCTGGCAGTAGCAGGATGGATTGAAAAGGCAGAGGCCATTCTCGGCGCAATTAGAGGTGGATACGTGAATTCATTGGTGACTGATAAATTGACAGCTTTACGCGTCCTGGAACTCAACCAGCGCTCCTATCAATAGCCAATCATAAGGAAAGAATGAAAAAGTTGAAAAAATATCGGGCCTTGTTCTTTGATGGGGATGGTGTTCTGTGGAAATTAAACCAACCTCTCCCTGGAATTCAAGAGATTTTTCATTTAATCAACTCTCAGGACCTGAAATGGGCCTTGTTAACTAATAACAATACCCAAACCGTTGAAGAATATATCAACAAATTGGGGGAATTTAACATTCCTGCAAATTCATTCAATGTCTACTCCAGCTCAACTGCTGCAGCCGCATATTTATTGTCGTGTTTTGGAAAAGCCGCCAGGATCCATCTTATAGGCATGCCCGGGCTTCAAAAAACCTTAGAGGATTCTGGTTTTATCGTCAGCACAGGCGAGGAAATTCCTCAAGGAAAAGTAGTTGCTGTTGTGGCCGGAATGGATCCATTCATAAATTTTCAGAAGATAACCATTGCCATGCGTTTGATCCAAAATGGGGCAGCGTTTATTGCTACAAATACAGATGGAACCTTTCCCGCCCCCGAGGGTCTATATCCTGGAACCGGTATGATAATCGGCGCCCTCCAATTTTCCTCCGGGGTCCAGCCGTTTGTTGCAGGCAAGCCTCATCCAGCCATATTTCAAGCAGCCCTGGAAAAGTTGGAAATTGATGCCCAAAACGCCTTGATGGTCGGCGATCGGCTGGAGACCGACATCAAGGGCGCAGCCGAGCTGGGAATCGATACTGCTGCTGTCCTTACTGGCATCGCATCAAAGGAAGAAATTTCCCAGAGTACTATTAAGCCGGATTTTATCTTTGATGATCTCATCCACCTGCATCAGGAACTCAAGCAAACTTTTCTATCATAGGCAATCAAAGGACAAGCTCATGACAGTCCATAAGTTTATCGGTAAATGGAATAATAATCTTGCCTGGGAGGGAGGCCGGACCCGCCAATACAACGATCAGGTATCAGAAACCTGGTTGATTGGCAAAGCCGAAGGGGCAGAGAACTTCGCCTTTCGCTACTACCAGATCAAGCCAGGGGGAAATTCCAACCTGGAACAGCACGGTTATGATCACGGAGTTTTTGTCTTACGCGGAACTGGTGAGGCCCAAATAGGTGCAAAATCTCAAGAGATATCCCAGGGTGATATCATCTATATTCCCCCAGACACCATCCACCAGCTTCGCAATACCGGTGAAGAGGTGCTCGGCTTCCTGTGTGTCATTCCAGCCAGGAGAAAAAAAGAAGGCAAGATCGTTTGGGCTGAAGAAGGTATCGATTTTTCCGATTAGGTAATTGATTATTGGGTCCCATGAATCAATGGTCGCAGGAATTTTAAGCATGCTTGCCAGGAAATCAGGTAATATTTCCTAATATATTATGTGAGGTGTCTGTGAATACTTATAATGTGATTGTCATTGGAGCAGGTCCAGCCGGGTACGTGGCTGCTATCCGGGCAGCCCAGTTGGGATTACGAGCTGCCGTGATCGAAAAGGAATACCTCGGAGGTGTCTGCCTCAATGTCGGCTGTGTTCCCTCAAAAAGCCTCTTAAAGAACGCTGAGTTGGCCTACACACTGAATAACAAAGCCCGGGATTTCGGGATCTCATTTGATAACTTTAAACTGGATTACAGCGCTGCCGTAAAGCGCAGCCGCCAGGTTTCCAATCGCCTGACCAAGGGTGTGGAGTTTCTGCTCAAGAAGAATAAGATCGACCTGATCATAGGAACCGCTGAATTCATTTCCGGGAACAGGCTATTAGTAAAAAACGGAACCGACACCCGTGTGGTGGAAGGTGAAAACATCATCATCGCCACCGGCGCCAGGCCCTTGATCATCCCCGGGATCGAAGTAGACGGCAAACAAGTGCTGACCTACAAAGAAGCCATTCTCCAGGAGACCCTGCCAAAATCCGCCCTGATCGTGGGCGCCGGCGCGATCGGGATGGAGTTTGCCACGATCTGGAACAGTTATGGGGTGCCCGTTACCGTGGTTGAAATGCTGGACCGCATCATGCCTAACGAAGACCCTGAGATCAGTGCTGCCCTGCAAAAAGAGATCAACAAACAGGGTATCAAAACCCTCGTCAGCAGCCGGGTAAAAAAGGTCGAGCTTCTCAAGACCAAACTCAACGTCATAGTCGATACACCTGCAGGGGAAGAAAAACTCTCCGCTGACCAGGTGCTGCTGGCGGCCAGCTTCGTGCCCAATACAAATAATCTCGGACTCGAGAAAGCTGGAGTAGAGCTGGATCAGAAAGGATTTGTGAAAATCTCGGATGCGATGGAAACCAACATCCCCGGGATCTGGGCCATCGGAGATGTCACTGGTAAATTGATGCTGGCCCATGTGGGCATGGCCATGGGCATGGCTTGCGCTGAAGCCATAGCCGGTCATCCATCCCCGGCTTTTAATTATCACAATATGCCCCGGGCGACCTACTGCCACCCCCAGGTTGCCTCCTTTGGACTGACCGAAGAGGGTGCCAGGCAGGCCGGTTATGAAATTGCTGTCGGAAAATTCAACTTCCAGGCCAACGGCAAAGCCCTGGGACTGGGTGATTATGCCGGCTGGGTAAAAATCATCGCTGACAAAAAATACGGTGAGATCCTGGGCGCCCACATGATCGGGCCAGAAGTCACCGAGCTGCTCCCCGAGCTTACCCTGGCCCAGCAGAACGAGCTCACTTCCGCAGAGATCGGGCATAACATCCACGCCCACCCCACATTGAGTGAGGTGCTGCACGAGGCTGCCAAGGCTATCAGCGGGGAAGCCATTCACGCTTAAACAAAAGCAAAACCCGCCAGGGATTAATTCCCTGGCGGGTTTTATCTTATCTGAGAAATCTCATTTTCCTGCCAGCTCAAATAACTTCGCTTCAGCTTGCTGAGTCCAAAGGTTTTTTGAACCCAAGCTGGATTTAATATCAGGATATTTCTCTGCCAAACCGCGGATATCCAGCAGGGGCAAATGCTCCAGCTGGGGGTAAATGACAATTTTTCCAGGGTAGCGGGCTTCTTCTGATGCCCGGATCGCGTTCAGCGCAGCTCTCATTCCGCCCACAGCTGCTACTGCTGTGTTGAGGTCAACCAAACCCGACCTTGCTTGCTCATAGGCGGATAAATAATGTGCATTTCCCAATCCTGACGCCCCAGTGAGTTGAAGGTTTCCCAGATAAACTTTGGATAGATCCAGAGTGAAGTTTTGGCCTTCTGGGGTTCCTGCAAATAAATTTAGCAGGCTGTCATCTTGTATCAATCCAGACGCTTGTTCAAAAACATCGGATTTTGGAACCAGGACGATCAGGTCATCAGGTTTCTGGCCTGCTGTGATCTGCTTGAATATTTCCGGAAATTCTGAAGCAAGGTCACTATTCATATTCAAAATGATCAGATCTTTCCCACACTTCTTGGCCAATTCTCCGAATTTTAATTTTAAGTGTTCTATTCTCTTTTGATTAATTTCACAGACAAGAATAGTCCGGGGGCCGTTTTCCATTCCCAGAGCGCGCAGAAGATGCATTTGACCCATTGGTCCACCTCCCCCAAACAGAACGATCATTCCATTCTGGAGTATCTCAGAGCGGTTGCGGACGGCTCCATAAGATGCCGAGATATCTTGGGTGGAATTTCCTACAACAGCTACATAATCATAATGGATCCGCCGGGGATCAATCATAACTCCCGCATCTAATGGTCGGGTTCCGACCAAGTTCATCAATCCACCGGGGCTGAGCAGAGAGATCAGCTCTTCTATCTGCCTGGCTGAAGAAGGGTCCAGGACAACGATATCATCAAAGCCCAGGCCTCCAGTAATTTTCCGGGAAAGCTCGGCGTAATTATCCAGATCTACTCCGTTCGCAATCTTTACTTCTTTGGCAATTTCTCTAGTGCGGCTTTCAAGCAAATGCGGAATATCAGTTACAAGGATGAAATCAGGCAAGTTCAAATGTTGTGAAAATGTGAATGGAATAATGGGAGAGGGGTTGCCGATAATCCACATTTTTCCCTTTTTCTTCGGGATCAATCGCCTAGCGGGTGTATAGGATGCCAGAACGCTCCCCCAGGGTTCCAGTAAGCTTGCCTCTGAATATCCAATAGCAGGATCCAGCTTGAGGATGCTCATCCCCTGATCCGTATTTAGCAGCTCTGGTCCGATCAGTTGGTATTGGGTTAATCCTCCAGGTATAGAGAACCCGTAAGTCTGTCTGTTTTGGTTAAGAATAATTTCCGGGAGGATCGAATATCGTTCGGCGATGCTGAATTGATCTTTTAGATTTTCCCCTACAGAAACTACCGTAAAACACACCTCATGTCCCGGCCGGGTAGGCTGATAGAATAAATCCCTGCCTGCGATCTTGGCGTGAGTGTTCCCCTGCTGAATTAGTTTTACATCCGAATAACAAATGCCAACACTATCAATTCTCGCCAGAATTTGGTCTGGAGCAGGTGGGAGTGTTTTGATCTCCTCTGGAGCTCCCTCTCGTCCAAGCATCTCATAACCTGCGCCATAAAGATTCCAGGAAAGATGCGTTTCAGGTATCGAAAGAGGAATATTTTCAGCCATAGTCATCTAACATGCACTAAATGAGATCAAGATCTATCCCTTTCTGCCCTGGATTTATCCAGGATCGCCAGCATTTGATCATGAATATGGCCATTGCTTGCCAGGACTGACAATTTTTCAGTCATTCTGATCCGGCTGCCATCGGGCTGAGAAAATCTCCCACCGGATTCCTCAACGATCAACCGGGCCGCAGCCATATCCCAGACGAACAGTTTGTATTCCCAATAACCATCAAGCCGGCCGGCCGCTACATAGGCCATATCAAGGGCAGCACATCCCGGTCTGCGAACACCCTGGGCAGCTTTTAGAAAGGCATTAACTTCTAGGATGTTATTGTGGCTGCTGGTTTGTCTATCATAGGGGAAACCGGTTGCCAGCAGACATTGGTTAAGACTCTCTGCATTGCTGACCCTGAGCTGTGCAGACCCATTAGGAGAGGTTAAAAACGCTCCTTCTCCCTTGATGGCAGAAAAAGTTTCTTTCCGAAGGGGGTCAAACACAACCCCAACCAGGGGTTCATCATTAAGATATAAGCCTATTGATACCGCAAAAATCGGAAATCGATGGGCATAGTTATTGGTAGCGTCAAGTGGATCTATATACCACATATAACCACTGGGGCTATCTTTTCTGGTGCCTTCTTCGCCATAAATCCCATGGTCCGGATAGGCAGCAATAAGCCGGCCGACAATCAGATCCTCCGCTGCCCGGTCATACTCTGTTACCCAGTCTACCTCAGAACTTTTTTGCTGGATAGTTTTATCCTTTTCAAAACCTTCCACTAAAAGGAGCCCGGCTGCCTGGGCTGCTTCAACCGCCAAATCCAGGGTGTCTGCAAATTTTACGTTCAGATAACTCATAAATTATTCGCTCCAATATTCAATTGCTCAACGTAAAGATAAAACAAGGTCAATTTCCTTAACAATAACAATTGCTCCGCGTTCCTCCAGGAAGGCAGAAATCAATCCTGTTTTACTCAATTAACTCAGAGAAAATTGATCTTAGGGAATAAACGTTTATTTGATCTGCTTGATTTCTGATTCCCTAACAAATTGGGTGATTTCACCCAGCTTATTAATCAGCTCCAAATTCACTGCTGCTTCTGAAAGTGTTCCTCCCGTGGTCATCACGCCAATTCCAGGAAAGATTAATGTATTGTTATGTTCAGCCAGATAGGCAATTTCGGATAAAACCGGTTGGCATAAACTGAACTTGCCGAGGATATCTGCAGCAGCAGGCAGCACATCCCTGGAGGGAAGGCGAGCGCTGGCCGCCAGGGCCATCACGGCTGAAGGCTGGCCTAGAATTATCGCTTTCGCCTCGGGATTCTTCCGATATATTTCTGCCTGCCACTGCCAGTAATGCAGGGAAATGTTTGGGGTCCAAGCTGTTTTCGGCATTGGATAATATCAAAATCAAATCTTCATCCACCAGATCCTGGAACCAGCAGTTCTTTCGAGTTGCCAGAAATTGATTCTCCTGAATTCGAAGGCTGGCTTCGCTGATTCCCCCGGAACACAGACCTTGTTGTGAGACATGGTGTAAAATCCCTGCCATTCCCTGACGCACTTCGGTAGAGATCAGGGCATCCCGGACCTCTCGGTTTAGAGCTGAATCGACTCCTTGTTGAGCGGGTGTACTTCTATTGCCAAGCAGATATCGGTAAGTCGCGCCAAGTCGGTCGACTGCATTTCCGGGAAGCTTGGTTGGTTTGGGAGACATCTCTTATCCAGCCTTCAACTAGGAGTAAAGAAGATGGTCCTGTTTGCGGCGTAGTTCGCAGATCAGCTGCGAATCGTCCAAGTCAACATCCTCATACTTCAGGGCTGCTCCTAGAGGAACATCAATTTTCAGGGTTGCGCCAACTGCCAACCCTAGAGGCAGTAAATTTTCTTTTCTGGCGACGGAGGATTTTTCTATCATCCCATAAACTGTAAATCCGCCCAGGGCATCAACCCTATCGCCTTTGGCAAGATCTTTCTTTGCTATGGTAATCGTTTCAGCCGTTGGCGGTTGAAGGCATACTAGCGTAGAGAGACCACTTAATACCGCGTTGGCAATAGAGATCGGGGTCTCTAAATTTGCCAGATGATACGGGCGGTAAAGGCACCAGGTTCCATTATGACCGCTAAGGCCAAGGTAATTCAGGTCGCGGATGATCTTTTCCCGATCAGTGGTGATTATTACAAACACTCCCGGAGCGGGTCCCACAGCATAGTCAACAACTTTCTTCCCGTGTAATATGCCGCCCTTTTCAATCATTGAAAACACCTTGGGCAAATCCTGGACTGTGACATTTGGCCCGTAAGCACCCCGGATTTCTGGCTCAAACCCAATCGCATTGGCAATTGCGGTCATTTCAACCATGGTCTTGGTGCCATCTTCAAAGGATGCCAGCATCTTGGGGCTCATTTGTTTCTGCTTGGCTTTCTCAGCAACACTATCTGGATTTGAGGCCCGGTTCAGGGGATTGTTTTTTCCTTTGCCTACTGCCAGGATCTCAAAACCCAGGGCATCAGCAAAATCATAAAGTTCCTTGATCGAACCTGGCTCATCACCAGCCGCCAGAGTATAGATAACTCCAGCTTCCTTAGCTTTTTGGCCGAGATAATATCCAATCGTCGCGTCTGCTTCTACATTCATGTTTACGACGTGTTTCCCGGCCTCAATCGCTTGAGAACAAACCTGGGCGCCAACTTCGGGTATGCCAGTCGATTCAACAATAATATCCAGCGTTGAGATCTTTAACATTTCCTCAGTTGACTCGAGAGCTGCTCTCTTCCCAGAAGAGATGATCTCTTCGGCTTGGGATGAGCTGACAGCTTTCCGGACCAGATCAGAGTTTACATCCGCTTCAAGATAGGCATCAAAGGCCCTTCCGGGGAGAACATCGGTCACAGCGAGAGCTTTCATGCCATCCATCAACTCCATCTGGCTGATCAAACCTGTGCCCATCTGTCCTGCTCCAACCAATCCCACCCGAATAGGATGGCCCTTGATTCTTTCAAATTCCTGCAAACGTTCCCGTAAAGTTTTCATTAATCAATCACCTAATATTCCTGCTTCAATTCTTATTTCTAATCCCAGTCCGATCTCCGGCAGTTCTTTGGCTTCGACACAGACATCTCCGGGCATTTCGGATACAGTCTCACCGTTAAACTTCAGAATCACATGTCCCAGGCTTTTCAGATTATTACTTGCAACTTCACCAACAGCCATAATGGTGAATCCATCATCACCAAAAAAAACTTTGTCACCAACCATCAAGGATCCCTGCAAATCTTTTCCATCATGAACGATGGAAAATTCAGCCAGCTCTTCAGGCGCTTGATCACCAAAAAGAACCAGGATGTTGTGATCAATGAACTCCGCAACTAAGGGACCTATTGCCGTTACAGTAGCTTGATATTTGATCATTGGACAATCCTGAATTAATCTTCGAGTAATTCTACTTGTTCAATACCAACACCAGAGACAAAATTGTCTTCCTTAATAAAACGGAATAAGGGGCCAGAAGGTTTTATGGCATGAATTTCAATGGTCAACACACCCTTCATGGGATAGACACCCACCCGAGCCGTACCACCACAATCAATCACGGCCGCCGCAATTTCGTCAAAACCTGCTTTCGAGGAAAACCCATCAAAAGCTGTTCCGCCAGTCAAGTCTGCAATATGCTGCGCCAAGGGGTGAATTCCACCACCAGTGACGCTGTATATTAAATCTTTGCCGGGTTCAGGGGCAATTACCAAGGGTCCACCCCAGCCTCTCGCACCGGCCGAAACCTTAACTCGTTTATACTTTTTTTCGGTCATTTTCCTATCTCCTGTCTGGTTGGAATTAACATCTGCGGGGACAGGGTCAGATTTATCCCTGTCCCCGCAGATTTCATTCTTAATGCTTAATCATAGGGCAGCAAAGGCATAAACAAGAATGCGATTAATACTGCGATGGGGCCGGTGATCAGGCGGGAGAACAAAACAGCCGGAACACCAACTTCAACAGTTTCTGGTTCTGCTTCACCAAGTGCCAGACCGACGGGGATGAAATCGCATCCCACCTGGGGGTTAATGGCAAAAAGGGCGGGCAAAGCATATCTGGCGGGAATATCACCATTGGCGATCAGGGTGCTTCCCAACAGAGTCCCGATGATCTGGGCAATCACTGCCCCAGGTCCCAGAAGCGGGGAAAGCACTGGCAAGGCAATGATCACTGAAAGGATTAACAATCCAATCAGGCTGCCGGCAAGGGGAGCCAACAAGTTGGCAATCCAGTCTCCAACGCCTGTTTTCAGGATTATGCCTATTACTAAGGCGATAAATGCCATAAATGGCAAGATGTTGACGATAACCTGGTCAATGGCTTCGCGGCCTGCTTGATATAACGCACCAACCACACCACCTACGCCTCGACCGATTTTAACTAGAAAAGCGTTCATTTTTTTGATCTCTCCTCTTAATTAAGCTTCTCGGCGGGCCCACATGATCGCAGTTATGCGCTCAGTGACAATGCCACGGATGAAAATAACAATCAAACCAACTACCAGGTACCAAACAGCAAGAGGTACAACTGATAATCCAAGGGCTTCGATCCCTGCAGCGATTCCCAACCAGACGAACAATTCTCCCGGGTTAATATGTGGGAAAATGCCCAGGGGCGGGTGCACATAGGAAACGGCAGCATCATAAAAAGCTGGTTTGTATTTTTCAGGCAGGAAACGACCCATTGTGTAGGCCATGGGATTGGTCAAGAAAAATACGGCGAGGAAGGGAAGCAGAATATACCGAACAGGGTAATAGATTATTCCATCACGCGCTGCCCATTCTCCAACTTTGTCTATTTTTTCCGGACCGATCAAGGCCACAAGGGCGTTTACACCAGTTAATAGGACGATCAACAATGGCACAATCCCCCCCACGAGGGAGAGGAATACCGCGCCACCCTGTTGGAACAGCCCTATGAACCATTCAGCTGCAACAACTAAAGCATCCATTTCTTTCTCCTTACTTAGTTAAAAATCCAGTTATTGATACTTGAGTTAGTTCTCTGTTCAGCTTATCTTTCCTGTTATCACCTCCTATTTGTCTATTGATTTACTGGCCCAGGAGTAGTGTCTATTTCACCAAGGGGATACTCTTTTCGTCAGTAATACCTGCCGTACGGGCTTTCAGTAAATCTTTTGCCGCATTTTGAAAGGCTTCTTTTAGTTTCTTGGATAATTGAAGGTCTGATTCTTCAGCAAGGATCTCATCAATGCTTAAGCCCACTAATTGGGGCACGGGGCGAAGGTTAGAGAAAGTGGTCCAGCCAGACATTTTTTCGGCATAAATCACCTGGTTTTCTTTATCAACTGTTAATACACCATAGGCTCGTCCTTTATATTTGGTGCCAGCCATGCCTACGGCAGTTAATCCAGCTTGTCGGATGATCTTGAGGCGCGCAGTGTATTTTCGCATCTGGACATAAGTGAGCCCAAATTGCAGGGCCCACATTATTCCCAGGAGGACAAAAATTACAGCGATATTATCTGTGATAACATCAAACATCACGCTTCTCCAAAATTGCCTTCGATCAAGTTTTCCAGGGCTGTCAACAATTCGTCTGCCTGGTTCCCCGAGGTTTCAACCTCAATCTGGTGGCCATTCAGAACCGCCAAAAGCAGCAGTTGCAGCGGGCTGGCTCCGTTGACCGGTCCTTTGCCGCCGGTCAGATTCTTAATCTGAACATCGGCGTCGTATTGATTGACGGTTTTCACAAATTGCGCCAGCGGCCTGGCATGAAGTCCTGATTCGTGCTGAATGGTAAATATCTTTTTTGTCATCTGTCTATCACCCAGTTCTAATCGATCTTGAGGATCTTTTCTGCAGCTTTATCATCAGTTATCAATGTATCAATAATTTTTCCTCGCAACGCACCCAGGATCGCTTCAGCTTTTTCTTCGCCACCGGCTATTCCGATAATCTCCGCTGGACTTGATTTGATCTGATCCAGAGAAATCCCAACCACTCGATCATTAAACCGGATGTTCTGGTATTCGCCATCTTGGGTGAATAAACAGCAGCAGATATCTCCTACTGCTCCAGTTTGTTGGTTAATTCTAGTCATCTCTTTATTCAGAACATATCCCGCCCTAACCAGTCCTGATCGACTAGGGTCTGTACTACCTATCCCGGCCACGACATAGTCGGCCTGATTTGCCTTTATGATAACTTCCTGGATATTACGCTCTTTTAATAATCCATCCCGGGTGCTCTTGTCTTTCACAATTACCGGGGCGTTTAATGTATAATATTTTCCAGAGAAATTAAGAGCTATATGCCTGGCAACCTCCGGCCCATCAATTGCTGGATTTCCATATCCAATTGAACCAATCACCTGGACTACTTTAAAATCTCGGATGTTCCGGGGACGAAATCCGTGGGCAACTTCATATACTGCAGTGCCCCACGATATACCTAAAGTATCCCCTTCCTGCAATTGCTCGTCGATATATCTTGAGGTAAGTTTCCCCAAATTTGTGAGCATCTGCCTGAGTGATGAATTTCCTGATTTTAGGATCAAGGTTTGACTGAGCTGGTATTTTTTAGTGAATTGATGCTCTAGATCGACTGCCCGCTGAAGTGGATGTTGGATGTTGATTTCCACCAAGCCGCTATCTCTAGCTTCTGTCAATAATCGAGAAACTTTTGATCTTGAGAAATACAGCTGTTTTGCTATGGAGGCCTGGTTCATGTCCTGCAAATAATACATTTCAGCCACCTGAGCTAGAAGCTCCATGCGTTCATCATCTATCATGAATAATTTCGAAATGCTTCATAATTTAATGGATTTATTAAAGTATAACCCTTTGTGAAATTATTTGCGAGGATTTCACAAATGTGCAGAGAGTCTATTTACTTAAACACCAATTTTCGTTTCGAGTTACACCACATATAGGGAATTAATCTGGAATAACAATCTGTCCCCAAGGGGATAAATATTATGGCTGGATGGACATCTTACCTAGATGTTATCGCAAAGTAATTGAATATCCTGTATTAAATACTCGCCGCCTGCTGAGTTGAGTTCAGCAGGCGGTTATTTTATTCGAATAGGCCGTTCCCGTTAATGGACCCGGGTGATGGTCCACCACATCCGGAAGTTGTTCGTATCCCACCCCAGGGGTGTGCCATCATGGCACTCATGCCAATCTTGAGACGATTGGGCGTATTCCGCATCCTGGTGGCCGTAGTTCTGGTCCGGCCCATAGGATTCGAGTATCCGTCCTGCATAATCATCGGAACTAACCCCGGTATCATCCTCAGAGCCATCAGCCTGGACTTGAAGGGTATGATCCGCCGGCATATCAAACTCGAATGTAAAGGACGGGTTTTCATGCAGATCCCATTCCCCGATATGGATGGAAGGGGATTCCCCCCAATAATATTCCAGGTTGCCGGCCCAGGGATGGTTCCGCGTCCCGACCGGGGTCGTCACCCCATCCGGTGAGCGGTGCGATACCCAGGCCCTGAAATAAAACTCGGCTGTCTGGGTGAGATCCAGGAAAGATTCACAGGGCTGGGCTACCCGGAAACCATTAATGTGCACCCGCATCCGCACCGGGGTTTCATAGACATTATTCAACTCATTGGTTTCCGCGATGCCTCCGTCCCCCATTGGATCCACTGGATCGATCAGGATCCGCAGGTCATAAGGCTCGGTATGGAAATCGAAAGTGCCCAGAATCCGCTCTCCTCCTGCTGGGATGGTGATCCTTGTCCAGGTGTTTAGGTAAAGTTCTTCCCCGGTGCTGAGGCGCACCACTGAAATGGTGATATCCTCGTCGATCAAGTCGGCAGCATTATTGAAGACATGGATGCGCAGTTGGCCGGATTCCTCATCCTGGCTGGCACCGGTGACTATCAGGTCGGGCAAATTGTCCACCCCTCCCGCCTCAGGACCCACCAAGACATCGATCAGCACAGTCATCTCGATCCCATTATTGTTGATGGTGTATTCCCCGGGGATAATCTCTCCCGCAGGAATGCTTTCAAAGCCTTCAAACAAGCGTCCATCACGTTCTGTCCAGATGCTCGCCCCAAAGGTCAGCGTCTCCCGGGGTCCAAGCTGGACCTCTATAGAGCTGCTCTCGGGAGCATAGTTGCTGGTGCAGCCATTCCCGATGCAGGACCAGGCCACCCGCTCAATCTCCGCAAACATGTAGGGGATATTCAGGATCCTGTCCAGGTACCATTCCGGGTCATCTGTGGCATCAAAACTTGACTGGCCTTCCCGGAAGGCGGCTTCCAGTTTCTGGTCATTGGCATAAAACGAACCATAGATTGGTCCGGCACTGCCTGATCTTCCGGAGGGGTTTAGGTCAATAAAACTGACCAGAACAGTGCGGGGACAGGCCCGTCCGTCCCAGACCTGGATATTACTGCGGGGGGAATGGGATATCTCCATCGTATCAGGATTGACTACCACTGCTGCTATTTGAAATTCCAAGATTTCTCCGCACTCCGGCCGGAATTCTCCGATGTCCATCCGCCTTAGATCGCGGGATACCTCAGCCACAGAATCAATCAGGTTGCCGTTGATTGTCAGTCGGAATCCCCTCAAATTCTCTTGCTCACCTTCCCAGCGCCACCTTACACGGTACGGCCCATTGCCTGTAGGACCCAGGGTGATTGGATCCAGGATCGGGGCCTGGATTGCAGTTTCATCACAGGAGGGCGAACAGATCCTGTAATTTACCAGGTAGGATTCGTCCTCTGGTCCAAAACCTGTTCCGATCAATTCTCGGCCGTCCCATTCCGTAGAGGCATGTTCTGCTCTAAAAACCCCCAGATCATGAATCTCACCTGCCAGGTCAATGCCCTGGCAGTTCAGGAAGATCGTGAGGTCCTGGGAAGCCGCCATGACAAGATTGATGCTGTTGACGTCACCCAAGACCTGCCGGATATTCCACTCCCGCTCTCCCTGGGGTTCAAATTCATATCTTTCTACTGGTAGATCCTCCAATTGAAGATAACACCAGGCATGGTCATACTCGCGGTCAACTCTGAAATAATAGCCTTCCACCTCAAGATGCAACAGCAGTTCGGCTCCCGGCACACCTCCCGGTTCGGGGCTGTCATTCTCTGGAGCCGGGTCGTCCTCAGGTGTAGGGCAGTAACCATGTTCGGGTAAGCCCGGCTCACCAGGGCAGGGGTCAACATCGTCCGGGGCGCCATCCCCGTCGCGATCTCCTGCTCCTGAATCGGGAGCACCGCCCGAATCCGCAGATCCAGGCTCTTCCGGACTGAGATCTTCTTCATCAGGGACCCCATCACCATCGCTGTCTGGCGCGCCGTCCAGGGACGCAGGTCCAGGTTCATCGGGATCCAAATCCAGGTGATCAGGCACACCATCTCCATCTCGATCTGGACAGCCCAGGTCATCCTCATCGCCAGGCAGATCAGGGCAGATGTCATCTGGGTCCAGTACACCGTCACCATCGGCATCTCCCAAAATTGGACAGCCATCCTCCCCTCCCCCGGGCTGGTCTGGACAAGCATCCAGATCATCATTCATACCATCACCATCCCGGTCTTCGCCCAGGATGCCCTCCAAAATAATGGAGGAATGGGCCCGGACGCCAAGACTATTAAAAGCCCGGAAGGTGATCGTATATTCCCGGATCTCCTGGGTTTCCCAGCTAACTACCATCGGGAAAGGCGAAATGCCGCCTTCAAGGTTGGTCGTCTGCACTTCCTCAAGCGTTCCATCCACCCAAAATTCCATCCGTTTGATCCCACTATTGTCCCGGGCTGTGGCGTGGATCTGAACTCTGGATCCAATTGGCAGTTCCTGGTCATTCTCAGGGGAATGGATCAATACCAGGGGCCTCTCAGGCAATTCTTCGGACCGGAAGAAGAAATATCCAACCAGGGCCGAAATGGAAATTATTAATAATACCGCGCTAAAAATCAGGATAGCCATATTTCTGGAGCTTATCCGGCGGCGGGAAGTTGGATCAACGGGGGAAGTATTTTGCGAGTTATTCATGTCATCATCTCCGATCCATCATTCAAGATTTACTGTAAATGCTGACGGGCTGGACCAAGACCCAAAGTTGCCGACCCCGTCTTCTGCCCGAACGGACCAATTATAGGTATAACCACAATCCACCGGGACTTCCTGTTGTTTTCCATTGATCGGACCCCACTGGTTTACATTTTTCCAGGTGCCGGGAGTGACTTCTTGTTTCAGCAGCAGGTAATATCCTGCAATGCCGCTGGGGTCATCAACGGGCTGCCAAGCCAGATTTTGGATGGAGCGGCATCCCAGAGCAAGCCCGTCAGCAGGGACGGCAGGTTGGGGTGCAGGTGGAGGGATCAGGTCCTCAACAACTGGAGGGGGAGGCGCTTGAACTACTGGCAATGAACAGGTCTCGTCCGAAACAGTTACTAATTGATCCCAGATCCAGCAGGAGCCACCTCCACCCGGGCTATCAATGATCCAATAGCCCCCGTCCTCAGATTGACCTACAGCCGGTGCATTACCTCCAGACGGCAGGCTGCTTACCAAAGGATAGACCTCACCCGGCCCAGAGCGGCAGTTGGCATTTGTATTGGCAGTCACCAGGGGAGGACAAGTTATTGCTTCTTCCTGTCCCTCTTCCTCTTCCGAGGATTCCTGGACCTCAACAACCCGGGGCTCCTCGATCCCAACTGTAATAGCTAAAGTTACTGGCGAGGATCGTTCGCCTTCTGTATCGTAGGCTACCAGCTGGAGGATGTACGAACCTTCTCCCGGAGGAAGCCATTCCAGCTCAAAATCGCTGAATATCTGTCCATCCTCGGCCGGGCTGGAGCGCGAGTAGGCTTCTCCGTCGATCGATAAGACAACCTCAGCCAAGCCCTTGCTGGCAAACGCATGGGAGTAGAACGATCACCTCTTCTCCTGGAGGGTGAATTTGGTCCGGTCTGGGAGAATCAATCCAGGCCCGGGGCAGAGGGTCTGCTTCCCTGGAACAGGCTATCAAACCCAAAGCTGTCACTAAGATAAAGAAAATAACTAGGTGTTTTTTGTTACCCGATTGGTGGCTCATATTTTCCTCCTGGATCAACTTCCAGACAATGACCGGTCGAATAAGACTCTGGGTACAGACTTTTAGCCCTCAAAGGGAGAGATTAGGTCTTAAATATCATTATTTAAAAAGGAAACGGATCAAGGATGGGAAATGTTACAGAAACCAATCAGACAATATTTATTCTAATGTATGCCGGATAGGCAAATCGAAGGAATTAATCTAGCCATGAATCGGGCCTAGGGGAGCAGAAAATCAAGATCGATATGATTCGGTTATTACTGACCTGAGACCGCCATTCTGGTACGCTGAAAGTGCTGAAATATCTACGTTTGGTTTGTTAAAATCACTGGGTCTTACACCCAAGGATAATACACCAGGGCTATATCGCCCTGCACTGCTCCAATTCCTGACAACCCCTTGAGGCGCTCGGGGTTTACTTCTTATCCAGTTCTTATCTTGCTTGCATATAATTGATACATAAATACTTCTTTTAGCAGTTTCTTCTGGAGGTTTCCCATGTCTGGACCCAAGGATTTAAAATACTTATTTGGTTGTTTCCTGGCATTAGTGGTCTTGTTTTCAGGGGCATGTTCTAATATCAGTCCTGTGTCCCCTGCAGATACCCAGACCCCGTTTCCTGCCGACTCCCAGACTCTAATCATGCCCACAGCATCACTGACAGCTCCGCCGCCAACCGATCTGCCGGCGCAGACCCCCGGCTATCCAGATGTTAGCATCTTCCCCGACCCGAGCAACTACACCTGGTCAGAGGTGGTTTCCGGCCTCAGGCAACCTGTCGGCCTGATATCTGCGGGAGACGGGTCCGGACGCAGTTTTATTCTCGAACAAAATGGCCGGGTCCTGATCTTGGCTGGGGGGCAGCTGTTGGAATCCCCCTTCCTCGACATTCGGGGGCGGGTGGGATGCCAGGGTTCAGAGCAGGGATTACTTGGGCTGGCATTCCATCCTGAATTCATAGACAATGGTACATTCTTCATCAACTATACCGATCTTGACGGGAATACCGTTGTCTCCCGCTTTCAAACTTCGTCTAATCCAAACCAGGCCGACGGAAGTTCTGAGGCGATGGTGCTCTCGTTTGCCCAGCCCTACCCGAACCACAACGGCGGACAGATCAGCTTCGGCCCCGAGGGATACTTATGGATCGCTTCGGGGGATGGCGGCAGCGGGGGGGACCCCCAGGGAAATGCCCAGAATCTGGAAAGCCTGCTTGGCAAACTGCTCCGGATCGATGTCAGCCAGCTGCCCTATTCCCTGCCCGAGGATAATCCCTTTGGCACTGAAATTTGGGCTTACGGCCTGCGCAACCCCTGGTGCTTCACTTTCGATGCCTCGAACGGCGACCTGTACATAGCCGATGTGGGGCAAAATCAATGGGAGGAGATCCACTACCTCCCCGCCGGGTCAGCTCCGGGCGCAAATTTTGGCTGGAATTACCGGGAGGGCAGCCATGCCTTTGAAGGATCCCCTCCGGAAAACCTGTCGTTGATCGACCCGGTATTTGAATATGATCATTCCCAGGGTTGTTCGATTTCCGGCGGAGCAGTTTACAGGGGTCCACTCCCAGAATGGCAGGGAATCTATCTTTACGGGGACTTCTGCACCGGGCTGGTCTGGGGGCTGCTGCAAAACCAATCCGGGCAGTGGCAGAATCAGCTGCTCTTTCAGACTGGCCGCAAAATAGCTGCCATTGACCAGGATGAAGCCGGGGAAATATATCTGGTAGATCTCGACGGTGTGGTTCTCAGGCTTGCTCCTAAGTAAGTCTCAGGGCAAGAACCAGGGGAATCGTTATGAAGACCTAGGTGTTGAGAGAATGCCCTATCTGGTATTAAGTACACCGGTGTCTAGAGAATTTAGCTCAGAAAGTGTACCCACAAATAGCCACAGCTCTCGGTCCGGTATGCACACCCAGGATCGGGGAAACAATGCTGAGCAGCAATTCTGCTGGCTGATATTGATTTTGGATCCTTTCAGCAATTTCCTGGGCTTCCTCGGGAGCTGCGTTATGAAGGACTGCAATCCTCAGGTTCGCTCCCAGATCGACCTGGGAAAAGAAATCCTCATACAGATCAGCCAGGGCTTTTTTTCTGGTCCGGGACCGGCGGCCTCCCTCCACTTCCCCACTCTGGTGATTGACAGTGATCTGGGGTTTGAGATTCAGCAGGTTGCCGATAAAATGACTCGCTCCTCCGATTCGTCCCCCTTTGTGCAGGTATTCCAGCGTATCAAGACTGATCAAATAGACCATCTTTTCCCGGGCTGTATCGGCGGCCAGGATCATCGCCTCCAGGTCTCCGCCCTCCTCCCTGGCGCGGGCAGCTGCCAGGACCTGCCATCCCAAACTCATGGAGTTGGCCTTGGAATCCAGAACCTGTACTGGAATATCGATCAATTCAGCGGCTTTGAGGGCTGAAGTATGGGTGCCGCTCATGGCACTGCTGATAGTGATGATCAGGATCTGCTCCGCGCCATTGGATTGAGCCTGCTGGTAAGCCTGGAGCATTTCCTGGGGTGTAGGCTGGGATGTGGTCGGAAGAACAGGATCCCTATCCAGGCGTTGATAAAACTCATCCGCCTCCAGGTCCAGGCCATCCCGGAACTGTTCTCCTCCCCAGACAATGGTGAGGGGCACGACATAGATCCCGTATTGGTCGATCAGGTTTCTGGGGATGTCGCAAGTGCTGTCTGTGATCAAAGCGATATTTGGGTCATGACCGCTCCTTTTCCTAGGGATAATTTTATCTGTGGTACAGAATTACGGCAACCAATCCCGGCAAAACCTGGCCGACTAGATCCGGACCAGATCCTTTCTACCAGGCTGGGAGTCGAGTTCCTATTAAATGGATCGCGCGCTGGATAGCTATCTACAGCGCGCGGATGAGAGTAAAAAATTTGCGCTTTTTTAGGTCAGCTTCATGACCACCATGCCCAGGATATCAGCAGCCTTATCAGCCTGGTCGGCCATATTGGAGACATGCCGGTAAACCTCCCGGCGCCGCAGCATAACCATCAGGGGGCTGAAATCCTTGGCCTTGGTAAATAGATCACTAATCGCGACCCGGTAGAGGTGCTCAACTTCATTTTCGATCTTTTTTGCTCTTCTGGCATGTTCTCCAGCAACCCGCGGATTGGTGAAGATAGTATGAAAAGCCATTTCCAATTCTTCGGTTGCTTCCCGGGTAAGCCGGACCATATTGATCAGGTATTCATCGGCATCAATACCCAACAGCTGCATTTCCTCTACCGTAGTATAGCAATAATCGAGAATGTCATCTATATAGAGAGAGATCATGAAGATATCCTCCCGATCCAGGGGAGTGATGAAGGTATTATGCAATTCATCGATCAGGATCCGGCGGACTTCATCGGCCTCGACCTCCTTGGCCCGCATCTGGTCGATTGCTTTTTCCTTCAGTTCTGTTTTCCCCATCCATTTTTCGAGCAGCTTTAAACCTTCCACCGTGATCTGGGTCTGTTCAGTCAGCATCCCGACAAATTTATCTTCTTTCTTTCCGCGTTTAAAAACTCCGGCTACGCCCATAAATATCCTCCCATGGTGGAATTACTCCAACCCCCTCCCGTCAGCTGATGATCAAATCGATTAATAAATACAGCCCGGCCGCTATGCCAGCCGCAGCAGGAACAGTCAAAAACCAGGCAATCAGGATATCGCCCAGCACTCCCCAGCGCACCTGTGACCTGCGTTGGGCAGCTCCCACCCCAATGATCGAGGAACTAACTACGTGGGTCGTGCTGACAGGCCCGCCAACCAGGGAGGCTGCCAGGATCACCAGCATGGATGAAAGCTGGGATGTGAAGCTGTGAATGGGCCTGATCTTGTAGAATTTACCTCCCAGGGTCCGGATAATCCTCCAACCTCCTGCCGCAGTTCCAATTCCGATCGCTGTTGCGCTGGTCAGGATCACCCACCAGGGCACGATAAATGAACTTTGATAACCCAGTACCACCAATCCCATCGTGATAATACCCATGGTCTTCTGGGCATCGTTGGTCCCGTGACTTAAAGCCAAAGTAAATGCGGTCGGGATTTGTCCGTACTTAAAAAACATATTGGCCCTGGGTGATGCGTTGCGAACCGCCCACAAGCTAACCCGCATCGCTATTTGCCCCAGGATATATCCCAGCACAGGTGACAGGAATAAGGCAACCCCCACCAGTGTCAACCCTTCAATCTTCAACGCCTCCCAACCGGAACCGATCAGCACCGCGCCGACAATCCCGCCGATCAGGGCATGGGAAGAGCTTGATGGTATACCAAAATACCAGGTTAGTAGATTCCAGATGCTGGCGCTGAGAAGAGCTGCCAGGACTACAGAGATTGTGATGGAGTTTGGCGAAGCAACATCCTGTCCAATGGTTTTAGCGACAGCGACACCAAACACAAAAGGACCGATAAAATTAGCCACACTGGCGATCACCAGCGCTGCTGTAGGAGTCATCGCCCTGGATGAGATCATGGTTGCAACAACATTGGCACTGTCATGAAATCCATTGAGGAAATCAAAGATCAGCGCCAGAGCAACCAGGATAATAATTAATATATGATCCATAAATCAACAACCCCGGTAATCGTACATTTCCACGAAGAAGAGAAAGTCATTGGCCTTCTTTAAATATGTGTTTTTTCCCCTCAGGAAAGTCCATTATAACCAAATCCATCCCCTCTGCCAAGTTTGGAGGGGGATTGGACCTGGAATAATTCCCGGAATATACTATTTATGTGTTGGGTTGAGAAAAAAATTTCAAGGTGCTGCTGGAAGACTGATAATAAACTCACTGCCCTGGGTCCGGCCCAAACTTGAGGCTGTGATGCTCCCTCCATGGGCCACCACCAGGGCCTGCGTGATCGTCAATCCCAGACCGGATCCACCCGTCCGCCGGTTTCTATCAAGGTCAGCCCGGTAGAAGCGGTCAAATATAAAGGGCAGGTGCTCCCTGTCAATTCCTGCGCCATCATCCTTGACTTTGACCAGCACCTGGTTTTCCCCTGTGGAAAGACTGATCGTGATCTTTCCAGAAGGATTGGTGTGCCTGAGCGCGTTAATCACAAGGTTGTTGAGGCATTGGGTGATCCGGGCGGCATCCCCCTCCACCGGGGGCAATTGGTCGGGAACCTCAAGTTCCAGATTCAAACCCAGGTCATCCACTATGGGTTGGTAAATGGCAGCCACATCCTCGACCAAATCGATCAGGTTCAAGCTGCAGATATTCAGTGAGAATTCCTTGGCTTCCAATAAGCTCAGATCATGCAGATCGTCAACCAGGCGTGAAAGCTGGCGGGTTTGATCATATAGCCGGGCAACTTCTACCTTGTCGAGTTCATAAACATCATCAAGGATTGCTCGCAGGTTTCCCTGGATCACTGTCAGGGGTGTCCTTAACTCATGAGCAATATCGGCCAGCATATTCTTGCGCAAGGTATCAGCTTGTTCCAGGGCTTCGGCCATGGCATTAAATGCAACTACTACCTCCCTGACCTCGCTGCTGCCTTTGACATCAATGCGCTGCGAAAGGTCCTGGGACCCAACTGCCCGGGCAGCTTTAGCCAGGTTATTCAGCGGAGCGGCCAATCCCCGGCTGCTGATCACTCCCACAAGCATACCTATGATTGAGATCGAAAACAGGATCCGCACCAGATGGATCACCATTTGGCTGTCCCGGAAACCGATCATTCTGGAGAGCAGGTTGGGTCTAAAATCTTCCGGAATCTGGTCACTGATGACCACGTCCGGGTATCCCAGGTTGATGTCGTCAGCCTGGATCGTTAAATAGACCACAGCTGGCACAACGATCAGAAAGATCACGATTGCCACGTATGTCAGGCTGATTCTCACCCAGAGCTGGTTCATCAGGAATGTTCTCTCAATCGATAGCCAATACCGTGAACTGTTTGGATAAAGGATTGGTCATCATCAGGGGGATCGACTTTCCGGCGCAGATTTTTAATATGGGAATCCAGGGTTCGCCCAATAGTTTCTGATCCATACCCGAGAGCCTTTTCTGCCAGTTCCGTTCTGGTGATCACAAAACCAGGATTGTGCATCAATACTTTGATCAATTCAAATTCAGAGGGAGTCAGCTCTATTTCGCTGCCGTCCCTGGTTAATTCCCGTTTACCCAGATCGAGCACAAATTCCCCTACCTGGAGCCGAATCGGAGTTTGCAGGTGAAGTTGTTGCCGGGATCTTCGCAGCAGGGCCCGGACCCGGGCGACAACCTCGCGGGGATTAAATGGTTTGGTGATATAGTCATCAGCTCCGATCTCCAGGCCGACGATCTTGTCATTATCCTCAATCCGGGCCGTCAACATAATGATCGGGGTCGCGGCTAATTGGGGATCTGAGCGAACCAGGCGCGCCACATCCCACCCATCCCGATCGGGCAGCATTAAATCCAGGATCACCAGCTGGGGTTTTTCAGCTTTCAGGACCCGCAGGGCTGTTTCACCATCATAAGCGGTCAGGATCTGAAAGCCAGCTTTTTCCAGGTAGGAGCGCACCAGCCTGACTATATCCCTGTCATCATCAACTACAAGTATCCTGTCCATATCGCTAATCTGCAATTCTTCCTTTCAGGTGGGGTTTATTCGCTGCGCAGGGCTTCTATAGGTTCCAGTTGAGCGGCTCTGCTGGCGGGATAAATACCGAAGAATAATCCCACCGCGGCAGAGAATAGGGTTGCCAAAAGAACGGAGTTGACTGTAATTGCCGGGTTCAACAAAAAATCATTGGCAGCTGCGATCTTGCCAACTCCCAGGGCTAATAACCAGCCCAAAACAATGCCAATTATGCCACCCAGGGCACTCAGCAACGAAGATTCGATCAGGAATTGGGTCAATATATCATTCTTTTTTGCTCCAACAGCTTTCCGGAGGCCGATCTCCTTGGTCCTTTCGGTGACTGATACCAGCATGATATTCATAATCCCTATTCCGCCCACCAGGAGGCTGATGCCGGCTACTCCACCTAAAAAGATCGTAAACACTCCCGTCACAGTGGAAGCAAAATCGAGGAATAGTTCCTGGGTGAGGATTCTAAAATCATCCTCTGCCAGCTTGATTTTATGCCTGTCGCGCAGAATGATGGAAATCTCATCCTCGGCCGCTTTGACAGAATCAGAATCAATCGCTGAAACATAGATCAGGTCCACCTGGTTGGCTGCTTTGCGGGGCAGCAGCCGAATCTGGGCGGTTGTTAAGGGAACCAGGACCTGATCATCAGCGCTGGAGCCGAATTCTGAGCCTCCTTCCTTCTTCAGGATGCCCACGATCCTGAAGGGCTGGCCATTTACTCTGACCGTTTCACCCACCAGGCCATCGCTGCGGCCGAAGAGGTCTTCTGCCAAATTGGTTCCCAGGATGGCTGCCGAGGCAACCCCATTGATCTGGGTGGAAGAAAAGAACTCGCCCTCCGATAACTCGACTGTCTGCACAAGATAATAATCTTCTGTTACCCCCACCAGGGAGGCAATTTTTACCTGGCCAGCGTAGGTCAGTTCAGCCTGACCCTGAACAACCGGGGACGCGGCTGCGATCGAGGGCGCAAAGAGGGGATCACTGAGCGCTTCAGCATCCTGGATGGTTAACGGTTCAGGGTTTTTTACATCCTCATAATTGGTGGCTACAAAAAGCAGGTTGGTTCCGATGCCTTCGATTTCACCCACAATTGCCTGTTCTGTGCCGGTCCCAATGGCCAGCATGGCGATCACTGCTCCCACGCCGATCACAATCCCCAGCATGGTCAAGGCAGTCCGGACTTTATTTGAAGAAAGGCTTTCTAAAGCCTCCCATAATGAGGATGCAAAATTCATATCAATTCTCCGCGATCAATCCATCCCGGATGGATACCACCCGGTTTGTCAGTTCGGCTACTTCCGGGTCATGGGTGACTATGATCAGGGTTGTGCCCCTGTCCTTGTTTAGGTTCTTTAATAGTCCCATGATCTCGTCGCCAGATTTGGTATCGAGATTGCCGGTCGGCTCATCAGCCATAATAATGGCCGGGTCATTAACCAGGGCCCGGGCGATGGCAACTCTCTGCATCTGGCCGCCGGATAATTCGTTGGGGCGGTGGTGAATGCGATCCCCCAGCCCGACTGCCTCCAGGGCTTGTCTGGCCACATCCTTGCGGTTGCGCCCATTTAATACTGCATAGCGCATGGGAAGTTCAACATTTGCGAGAGCTGTTGCCCTGGGCAATAGGTTAAAGCTTTGGAAGACAAAACCTACCCCCCGGTTGCGGATCTCTGCCAGCTGATCATCATTTAAGGCGGCCACGCTCTCACCGTTCAGGCTGTATTCCCCGGAAGTTGGACGATCCAGGCAGCCCAGGATATTCATTAAGGTTGATTTTCCAGAACCGGAAGGGCCCATAATCGACAGGATCTCCCCCGGGGCTATATTGATCGAAAGTCCCCTCAAGGCATGGACCTGCACTTCGCCCATCTGATAAACCTTGGTAATATCTTTGGCTTCAACTACCCACTCACTCATATTAAACTCCTGCTCAACCGCTATCTAACGGAATCCATCGGGGGGACCCTGGCCGGGTTGCATTTCATCAAAAATGCTGACACTGGGTGGATTCAGGACCAGAAAATCTCCTTCTGCCAGATCTCCAGACAACAGCTCGGTATATTCATCAGACGAGGCCCCCAGCGATACCGGAACTTTAACCAGGCTCACCAAATCTGCCGCCTTGCCAGATGGGGACAAATATACAACCTGTTCACCGTTGACCCAGCGTACTGCCCGATTGGGAATCAAAAGAGCATCTCTCACCTGGCGGACAACAATCTGAACAGCCGTGGTTAATCCGGGTCGAACTTCTGGGTCTGCGTCCAGGACCTTGATGGTTACTTCAAAGGAAACCAGGCCTTGCTGCTGTACTCCCACGGGAGATACTTTGACAACTTCTCCCTGGTATTCCTGGCCCAGTATGGCATCAAAGTTCAGCGTGGCAGGCTGTCCAACCTGGATCTGATTGATATCCACTTCAGAAATATTCACATCCACCAGCAAGTTATCCAGATTATCGATCCTGAAAGCCAGGCTGTTGGGAGTTACCAGGTCTCCCGCCAGAACTTCAACTGCCGTGATCACACCATCAAATGGGGCCGTTATTGAGGCCGCATCAACGGTGGCCTGGGCACCTGCGATCCGGGCTTCAGCCATCCTGATATCATCTGGATCCGGACCATCTTTTACTTTTTCATACTGCCTTTCAGCGGAATCAAGGTTTGCCAGAGCCACAGCGACGTTGGCATCCAAGATTGCCATCTCAATCTCATCGGCGCCTACCTGGAGCCAATTGACATACCAGACCGCCTGCTGCCATTGGTTGATCGCATCCGTTAGAAGCAGCTGGGCCTGGGCTTTATTAATCGATCCCCTGGCATTGTCATAGCGTTTTTGCTTGTTCTCCAATTGTTTCTCTGCCAGAACCAATCTGGCTTTGGCTGCTTTTAGTTCTTCAGGTGAGTAGCGATTTCCGGGCTGGTTCAGAAGCCAGCGGTATTCGGCATCATCGAGTTTGTCCCTGGCTACCGCGACCGCAGACTGGGCATTGGCTGCAACCTGAGCGGCATTCTCATAAAGGTCTTCCAGAGCTCTAGTGGCATTGATCAGTTCCTGCTGGGACATAAAATAGTTTTGGGAAAGGGAGTCTTCCCTTAAGGTTGCCAGGACCTGATCAGCTTTGACGCGATCGCCCAGTCCAACAGTGATCTGGTCGACCACTCCTGCGCTCTCCCACAGAAGGTTGGCGCTCTGATCGGCATGGACTTCACCTGTCTCGTCCACAACCGCATTCAGGTCCCCCATGCCAAGCTGGTAAGTTTGCAGATCGCTGGAGCTGGCCTGGGCTTGACGGCGGGCACTGACAATGCCAAATGTACCGCCTGCTAAAACCAAAGCGATCACAACAATGATAATAATGGTTCTTGTTTTCATAATTTTTCCTCGTGACCTGGTCTATCCATGATCTGGAGGGAAATCCCTCCAGGTAATTGAGCAACAAAATCCCTCAAATCTGCCTCATTGTAGCGTATTAATCTGGAGATATTCTGGAGGGCATCTGGTTGTAAAGAGGAAGTTCTCGGCCAGCAGGGGGTAATCAACAAAATTGTTAAGGAAAGTTTAATAAAAAACTCACCTGGCTCACGCCGGCAGGCTCAATTAGCACCGGTTCGGGTTGAGTTTACTCTTGTTTGCCCGCTTGGTATAATGTTTTGTGATCAGGGAGGGGTGCCAGAGTGGCCGAATGGGGCGGTCTCGAAAACCGTTGTGGCCTATAAGGGTCACCGTGGGTTCGAATCCCACCCCCTCCGCTGACGATCTCAACAAACAAAAAATCCCTGCCATGTCATGCGGCAGGGATTTTTATATTTACATGATGTCATTCAGTCTGGATCGTTGTTTTTATCTGGTCCCCGCATGCGGAGGACAAAACCCATGGCCATCAGGCCAGAACCAATCAAAAGGATGATAAATGACTGCCAGCGCAGGGGGTTGAAAACCGGTGAGATCAGCCTGGTGCTGGCTTCAATCAGCTCGTGGTAAAAAAGCGAGGTGGGTGGGATCGATTCTGGCATCCTTTCGGTAAGCAGTCCGGTCCAGAGCGGCCGGTACAGGAGGGAGGTGATCAGGGTGATCAAACTGCCCCCTGCCAGGGGTATTCCCCACCACTGACCTAAACCTTCCAGTGATCGTACACCCAGCACCAAGATCAAAAACAGGAGGCCGATAGGCAGCAGGAGAGCTGTGTCAAGATTCCAGCGCAGAGTCCTTAAGTTCCACTTGGCAGTAAACGCACTCCCGACCTCATCCTGGTTGAGGATCACCTTGGTCGCGTTATACTCAGATGGAGTTGCCTCAACTACCATTTTCATGACATCGTTATAGACCTGGATCTGTTCAGAATGTGGATATGTGGAGAGTTTGCATAATTCCTTGACCATTTTTGCCCGGGGCAGAGGCGTTCCCGGGGGAGTTTGCATATCCTCCATCTGCAGGTCTGTACAATCAGGCAGGGATTCATAAAAGGCCACGACCGCTTGTTCCCCGGCTGAACCGACCATACGATCGATCAGGGGATTTAAGTCCCAGGAGACATATGGCAGGGGGTCCTCAGAATCCAGCCACTGGAACAAGGCTGCTATTGTACCCGTGATCCAATCCCCGACCACCTGGTCATCAAGCAGAGCTTCCCGGAAATTTATCCAGTTCTCTTCTTCCATGGAGTAGATCAAATTAAATAGATTCAACTCCTGACCTTCTGGCTGACCGGTATTCTCGATTTTATTGGATATATCTTCTGCCTGGCGATTGGTGATGATTTCCAACCCAGCCGGAATGATCTCTGAATCCAAGATCACTGAGTTGGCAATATTATTGATCTCTTCCCCATTAAAAAGCACCTCTCCAAAATTATTGGCCACCAGCGCAAGCGGAAGCACAAAAACCAAGGCTCCTGCCATGAGAAAGGCCCCAAATTTCATGATCGCGTTGAGGATAGTTTTCATTGATTTTCCTTCATCATCTCATCCCAGGGAAAATCTATCAAGGAGTTCAGCACCCGGTCTGGAGTTCCCCCATTTTCAAAAAATGGCAGCTGGCAGGTGATCGAATTGGGCACAGCAATGCAGTATAAGCCTGCTCGTTTTGGCTGCCAAAACTCCATTGGGAGAATCTTCAAGAACCACCACCTTATCAGGAGAACAGCCCATCTTTCCCAGCCCCAGGTGATATAAAGCAGGATCAGGTTTGGCGTCAGCGACATCATCGGAGCAGGATGTATGATCAAAATAATCCAATAGTCCCAGGCGGCCCAGATGCCCGTGGACCCATTTCCGGTCCGAGCTGGATACGATTCCCAATTTCTTCCCTGAGTATTTGGCTCGTTTAATCAGCTCAACTGCTCCCGGTAAAGGACTCTGTTTTTCTATCAGGCCTCTTTCTGTCTCCGAAACCTGCTGGATGATCCTTTGACTTTCCTCTTCGCTGGCGATGGAATCCAAGAAATCTTCGATCGGCCCGAGGTCGTCCGTTGATTTTCCGAGGATTTCTGCCCAATCCTCCAGCAATAGCTGCTGGCCATATTCATTGAATTTATCATTCCAGGCTTTAAAGATCGGAGTTTCTGTATCCAGGATCAAGCCGTCGAAATCAAATAAGAGACCTTCCAAGGGTGGTAATAATATCATATGCCGAATTATACAAGATAACCTGAGCTCTCTAACCTTACAGTAGTATAATTAAGTTCCGCTGGAATTCTGGTCCAGGATGACGCTCATGGTAAAACAGCTTCAATTAATTATGCGTTTGATGAAGGATAAGCGGGTTCATCCCCTGATAAAATTGCTTCCTTTTTTGTCCCTGCTCTATCTGCTTTACCCTGACCTGGTACCAGGCCCTTTCGATGATGCCGTTGTGATCACTCTTTTCCTGCAATTTTTCCTGTCATTGGTTCCAGACGATCTGGTTGACGAACTCCGGATCACGCAGGCTCCCCAGGATCAACAAGTGCCTGCTGAAGATACGATTATTGAGGGAGAATTCTGGGAAGACTAGATCAACCTCTTAAATAAGGAACTCCCCTGACGGGGAGTTTTTTGTTCCTGGAATCGACCTGTTAAAAATAATCTTCCTCGTCATCACTGTCATCAAATTTTAACTCGAATTCGACATCTTCCCGGGGCTGGCGAACCCAGAGCTGGATCGTATCCCCTTCGTCAGTTTCTTCAAAATGCGCCGCTATGATGGTGATCTCTTCCACCAGGCCAACTTCAGTCCGATACTCCAGCACGATCAGCTCGTTATTGTCCCAGGCAGTGCTGCAGCGCTCTAGCAGGGCAGGGCCGTCAAATGTTCGCAGTTCAGTAAAAAAGGTATCGAACTGGCCCGGGCTATCAGTCACTCCCTGGATCCACAGGCCGTTCACTTCACGAAACTCCGGAGTTGGTCCTTCGATGATAGTTATTTTTTCTGTCATGGGTTTTGTGGATCTATTCGATCCATCACCTCCACTTAGGCCTATCTTACCATATTTTTTGGAGAGGGATAGATTAGGGTTTTTCCAGTATTTCCTATCCAAAATCAGGAACTGATTATATTATCCAGGTTGATACCTATGCGAAATGCCCGGGATAGGGAGCTGTCCTTATTCCCAAGCTGCGGCACCACCAACCTGTTGTATAATGGGAAAACATTCCTCAGACATTTGGCACATTTAAGTTATGGAATCCATTTACATCCTCAGCCATTCTGCCAACCCCTCTTTCACAAAAAGTCTCAAGGGTTGGCTGGTATCCTCCCAGAACTCTGGGCTTCCTGGTCCCGCCCTTAAGATTCAACACCTTTCGGATCTCAAAGAGGTCATTCCAGCCGAGGTCAGAGAATCCTGCCATGTTATGCTGGTAGACATTCAATCTCTGGATACTCCATTGGAGGTCCTGTTACCCGAGATCGCCGGTTCGTTCAAGGGTATATCCTTGGTACTGGTCGCTGACAGGACTTCCCTGATACCCTACCAGGAAAAGAGGGATATATTCCGCGTGAATCGGAAAGATCTGGAAACTCCCCTTTTTCTCAACTTCATTTATTCACTGGTTTCCCAATCAGAATACCTCAGGTCGAATCTCCTGGTTCAGGAAGATTTGAACAACCGGCTGAACGAGCTGCTCTCGATCAGGAAAGCCAGCTTGCATTTGACCATGAATTTATCCCTGGATGCTGTGCTGGAAGCTATTTTAGAGAGCGCCCTGGAACTGGTCTCTGCAGATGATACCCACGTATTTCTATACGAACATGGGTCTTTGTCATTCGCCGCCGCCTTATTTGACGGGCACCAACAAAAAGAACCCTTTATGCATCCCCGTCCGCAAGGCATTACCTATCAAGTTGCCCGGGAGGGCAAGCTGATCGTTGTAGATGATACTCTGTCCGACCCGCTATTTGAGGACAGGGTCTGGGAGGGATCGATCATCAGCCTGCCGCTGAAAATCGGCAGCAAAGTGCTGGGGGTGATGAACGTCGCTCTTAAAAGGGCTCATGTTTTTTCTGAGAACGAGATTCGGGCCCTGGAATTCCTCGGTGACCAGGCTGCGATCGCAATCCAGAACGCCAAGTTATATGAACAGGCCCAGCAGGAGATCGCTGACCGGAAAAAAGCCGAAAAAGCTATCAAACATCTGGCCAATCATGACGCCTTGACCGGGCTGCCAAACCGCAGGCTTTTTAATGAGCGCATCCTGCTGGAAATTGCCCGGGCCCAGCGCAACGACCAGAAGATCTGTGTGATGTTATTTGATCTCGATCATCTCAAGGCTGTGAATGATTCCTACGGGCATAATGTCGGTGATACTCTTCTCCAAGCCGTAGCCCAGAGGCTGTTAGGTTTGCTCCGGAAGAGCGATACTGTAGCCCGCATGGGCGGTGATGAGTTTTTGTTGATTCTTCCTGAAATGCAGTTGCAGCAGGACGCAATCCCAACTGCTGAGCGTATATTATCTGCCCTGAGTACAACTTTTAGCCTGGAAGGTTATGAAGTAAATATCACAACCAGCATTGGGATCGTTTTTTTCCCGGACGATGGGGATACCCCGGAAGCCCTGATCAAGAAGGCTGACATCGCCATGTACAAGGCCAAGGAAAAAGGCGGGAACGTCTATCACGTATTTGCTCCCTAAAATATCCCTCATTGAACCTCTCCTCCCTTCTATGTATCAACTGATCATCTTGCTTCCCGCAGCCCTCGATATTCAAACCTTTGATACCGGTTGGCCAGCGTTCCTGGCGGCAGCCGAAAAAATGCCCGGATTGCTCCAGGAATCCGTAACCAGGATCGACAGGATCATCCAGGGGTCCCCCCAGATCCAACGGATCTACACTTTTAGCTTTCAGGATCGACCATCCCTGGAAGAGGCCCTGATTTCCGAACCGGGTGAAATCGCTGGAGATATACTCCAAAAATTAACCGGAGGAAATAGCATCATCCTGACTGGATCCCGGCTGGAAGACAGCCTGGATCGGATCCAATCCTTTCCATCTCCGCCGGATGAACTATGAATCCCAGGCGAAACCCCAACTTGCTGAAATGGTTGTTTATCCCCCTGCTCATTATCTTGCTGACCTTGGTTGGATACTTCCTGTCGAGAAATTATTTCAGCCCTTCGGACCGATCCCGGCGAGTAGTTACCTGGATCCGCAATCCACTCGCTTATCCTGATTGGTCGGTCGAAGAATTAACCCGCTGCAAATCAACCTCCCCCTTTCTTTTTCCTACTTCTGGGTATATTGGTTTCTTGTGGGACGATTCCTTTCGACCCGGACACAGACATCAAGGAATTGATATTTTTACCAGCCAGGGAAGCGGAGAATCCCCTGTTTTTGCAGCTTATGATGGCTACCTGACCAGGATGACTGATTGGAAATCCTCCCTGATCATCCGCATTCCCAGCGATCCTCTCCATCCTGATCGACAAATCTGGACCTATTACACTCACCTGGCAAACAAGGATGGTAATTCCTACATTGTGGATGATTTTCCTCCAGGAACAACAGACCTGTTCATCTCTGAAGGAACCCTGCTGGGATACCAGGGTAATTATTCCGGCACTCCAGGAAATCCTGTTGGAGTCCACCTCCATTTTTCAATCGTCAAAGATGATGGCAGGGGAACATTCCTGAATGAGCTAAATATTAAAAACACTCTGGATCCATCCTCCTATTTTGATCTCCCACTAAACGGGATCGACAATCCAGATCAAATTCCACTCTGCTCCAGTTTTTCCTCCAATTAATACCCCTAAATTTTAAAGAGGAGCTTATCAATCATGAAATCATACAAAAATATCCTCACCTCCCTTCAAGGCCGCGTTGGACTAATTACCCTAAATCGACCTGAAGCCTATAACGCGTTAAACCTGGATCTGCTGACAGAACTAGCTGATGCGCTGCATCTATTCGACAGCGATTCAACGGTGGGTTCGATCGTTGTGACCGGCAGTCAAAAAGCTTTCGCTGCTGGCGCAGATATCGTTCATATGGCTGAAGCCAGCGAGGAACAGATCAGGGAAAGTCCCTTTATCCCGCTATTTTCTGAAATCCAGAAAATCCACAAACCTGTCATTGCCGCGGTTGCAGGTTTCTGCCTGGGAGGAGGGATCGAATTGGCTATGTCCTGTGACATGATCATTGCTGCCGAGAATTCTAAATTCGGTCAACCCGAGATCAACCTGGGTGTGATTCCAGGAGCAGGTGGTACTCAGCGCCTGACGAGAGCAGTTGGCAAAGTCCTTGCCATGGAGATGATCCTCAATAATCGAACCCTGACGGCAGCTGAAGCCCTGCATTATGGACTGATCAACCAGGTTTTTTCCCTGGAAGAATACCTGGACCAGGCTCTCAATCTCGCCCAACAGATCGCAGAACGTGCTCCCCTGGCAATTCAAGCAGCTAAAAAAGCCGTCAATTTATCCTTTGAAAATAATCTTAAAGAGGGATTATCTCAAGAACAGGAAATTTTCTATGCCCTGTTCTCCAGCCAGGATCAAAAGGAGGGTATGCAAGCCTTCCTGAAAAAAAGACCTCCTGTCTGGAAAGGTAATTGAACTCGATCTGCGCTGTTGGAGGGTATACATTATCCCCTTGATAATTAAGTATTTATAAATAGTAGTCTTAGTAGGGGTTGGGGATATGTGGAGATTGTAGTGCTCTCTCTGCTATTTAGCATAATAACCCCTCTATATGGGGGACAGCATCCGGTCACCCATCCTTGATGGGGCAAGTTTTGAATCACAGACCCACTATCCTTCCACAAGCCCCTGGGGATTGTAGAAGGATAAGAGGGAGGATTATCCCTAAAAAACGGTAAATGATAGAAAGAGGGGTCATTTTCTGTGGATAGATAGCCCAAAACTCTCAACTTTTACACCGGAAAAACCCCAATAAAACGGGAGGTTATCCCCATTTAGCGTAGGTTATCCACACAATAACCCTATTTATCCACAGTTATTGGCTATATTATTAATCCCTTATTAACTTAAAATATCCTCATTTGAGGGTTTTTTTTGTTAATATATTTCCCCAGGGGGGATTATTCTGGGACGATCTGGGTGCCATCAGGGATAATCACGCTCTTGGGAATGACCACGATTCCATCCCTTATTGACCAATTTGTGGTATCCAGTTCCGTTCCTGGAGGGAAGGGTTTGACCACAACATTCTTCCCGATCCGGGCATTTTTATCGATGATGGCCCCATCAATATAAGAATTTTCTCCGACACCGATAGGAACCGGGCCTGGAGCAGTTTTGTCCCCTTCGTAATAATCAGCTCCCATAATCACTGTATTACGGATGACCGAGCCAGCCTGAATTTGACTGCGAAGTCCGATCACGCTGCATTCAATGTCAGCCTGTCCAATAAAACAACCATCGGAGAGTGAGACGTCTTTCAGGTTGGCGCCCGCGATGATCGATCCTGGCAAGAACCGGGCATGGGTATAGATGGGTTGATTGACATCATAAAAATTGAAAGGAGGGGAAGGTTGTGTCAAAGCCAAATTGGCTTCATAAAAAGAGCGCATGGTACCAATATCTTCCCAGTACCCATTAAAATCATAGCCAACCACTTTGTGGGAGCGAATAGCTTGGGGGATGACTTCCTTGCCAAAATCGTCCACATCAAGCTTGTTTAGCAGATCATCGAGCACGGATGTCTTAAAAAGGTAGATCCCCATAGATCCCAGCAATGGCTTCTCGGGATCATCCCTGCTGATGAAGCTTTTTTGAACACTTAAGTCTTTGGGTTTTTCCACAAAATCGGTGATCCGGTGATCTTTACCTCGTTTCAGGATGCCCAGGCGGGGAGCAGCCTCCAGGGATACAGGCTGAAGGGCGATGGAGATATCCCCGCCGTGCTCCCACATATGTTCTGCCATTAATTCATAATCCATCCTGTAGAGGTGGTCTCCTGCCAGGATCAAAGTATATTCCAAACCTGTGCTGTGAATTTCAAATATCTGCTGGCGGACCGCGTCGGCGGTGCCCTGGTACCAGGTATCATTGAGAATGGTTTGTTCGGCGGCCCAGATCTGAACCCAGCCCCGGTGAAACGGATCGAAATTAAAGGTCCCGGTGATATGGCGGTGAAGGGAGACTGAATTGAACTGGGTCAGCAAAGCAATGCGATCGACATTGGAGTTGATGCAGTTGCTGATCGGGATATCGATCAGCCGGTACTTCCCGCCAATCGGGACAGCAGGTTTTGCCCTTACCTTGGTAAGCGGGTAGAGCCGGGTACCTTGACCCCCTCCCATGATCACAGCCAGGATATCTTTTGTTGAGGGCATGCTGGGCTCCTTCTTGAAGAATGGTACTAAAAATTATAACCTCTCCCACCAGGTGAGGGTAAATTATTCTGGAGGTCGGCAGGATTCCAGGAGTAGAAGAAGTGCTAAATTTCCCCCATTGACTTAATAAATAGACAGGCATGGAAATAGATTTCCTGTTTTATCTGACCTGCCTGGTTTGAATAAAAGAAAACCGACCCCCTCTTGAGGGTCGGTTGAATTATTCTTGGTGCCGAAGGTGGGAGTCGAACCCACAATCCCGAAGGAACGCGAGTTTGAGTCGCGCGCGTCTGCCTGTTCCGCCACTCCGGCAAATGAAATTCTAGTATACCTAAAAGGCCGAACACGGTCAAGCCAGCCCTGAACTAATCCAGGACTAAAACCCAGGACTATTCCCAAAAACGCAGGGCATTCATTCCTCAGAGACCCTTGCCAATCCAGGATTATCAGCTAGAATTTTATTTGATACAATGATACAATCCAGGATCAGAGGCATAGGGATATGGATATTCAGATCGAGTTTCAAAGCGGAATTCCGCTCTATGAGCAGATCGCTCACCAGATCCTGGAGTTAATTGAAAAAAAGGAATTATTGCCAGGAGACCAGCTTCCCACCACCAGGCAGCTGGCAGTACAGCTGGGAGTGAATTTTAATACCATCGCCAGGGCATATCGAATGCTGGACCGAGGAGCTGTGATCTCAACTCAACCAGGCAGAGGAACGTTTATTCTGGACCCTGAAGAACAAAAACCGAGGACAAGAGCAGGAGAGGATAAAATTGTGGAATTGACCCGGTTTTATATTCGCAAAGCAGCCTACCTGGGTTATGAAGCGGACGAGATCAAGGGCTATTTCGAAAGGATTTCCGAGGAGAGCAAACAAGATTAGGGGGGAAACCGAGGGGATTTGCGCCGGCACAGATAAACTCTGCCCTCAGGGTGGAGCAAAAAACAGACCTTACAGGGAGATGTTTCACGTGAAACACTGAAAACTATGACAACTTTTGGCGTTATTTTGCGGGGACTCAATATTATTCTAATGGTGGGATTTCCGGTTTGGCTGGCTATTAAGTTCTATCAACGGGGAAAATCAGGATTCCGCCCGATCTGGATTGGTCTCGCGGCCTTTATTCTCTCTCAGGTGGGCCACATACCATTTAATCAATTCCTGCTGCTGCCTTTCCTGGAGGGCAGGAATATTTCCATCCTCTCGGAGAGTGGAATTCAGATCCTGGTCTTCGGGGTCGCGGTCGGTTTATCGGCAGGAATATTCGAGGAAATAACCCGCTACCTGGTCCTCCGCTTCTGGTTAAGGGGAGATGCTCAGGAGCTGCTGCCTGTAAAATATGGTATCGGCCACGGAGGGATCGAGGCAGTATTGACCGGTGGGCTGGCGCTGGTGGCTTTGGTCCAGGTTCTGACCCTGGGGGGCGAGGGGTCCCTGGCGGGTTTTGACCCCGAGCAGGTTACGCAGATCCAATCCCAGCTTGAGGCTTATTGGGCTGTGCCCTGGCAGCACACCCTGCTGGGAGCTTGGGAGCGAATATCCGCCCTGGCCTTCCATGTCGGGGCTTCGATCCTGGTCTACAAGGGAATCAAGGAAAAAAGGCTCTCCTGGGTGGCTGTTGCTGTTCTGGGGCATACGGCGTTGAACGCAATCGCTGTTATTTTTGTGACCAGGATGGATCTGGTCCTGTTGGAGGGGTTGATTTTTGTGTTTGCAGGGTCCTGGCTGTTCTGGGCCTGGCAGATCCGCTACCGGGATCCAGAAATGGATGAGCCTTCCAGTCCACCTCCTCCTGAACCGGGTTTGCGAACCCCTCAAATTACCAGCAAGCAAGTTGAAGAGAGTCGATATGATGAATAATCAACCTGTGATTACCGCCAAAGAGCTCACCAAGAGTTTTGGCGATATTTTGGCAGTAAACCAATTGAGCTTCTCGGTGGATCGGGGAGAAGTGTTTGGCCTGCTGGGCCCCAATGGGGCAGGAAAGACCACCACGGTGAGGATGCTTGCGGCCCTGCTGGAGCCCACGGGAGGAGAGGCTTCCGTGGCGGGATTTAAAGTTGGCGTAGAGGGGCAGGAGATTCGCCGCAGGATCGGGCTGCTTCCCGAAGCTCCCGGTCTCTATGATGGTTTGACAGCCGAGCAGAACCTGGCTTTTTTTGGAGCCATGTACGGAGTCGAAAAGATCGAAACCCAAATTCAACGCTATCTGGAATTGCTGGGACTTTGGAATCGACGGTTTGAACCGGTGGGGACATTTTCAAAAGGCATGCGCCAGAAGCTTGCCATTGCCCGGGCGTTATTGCATGAGCCGGAAGTTCTATTTCTGGATGAGCCGACCAGCGGCCTGGACCCCCAGGCTTCCCGCTTGGTGAGAGATTTTATCGCCGACTTAAAAGCTGAAGGCCGGACAATAATCCTCTGCACCCACAATTTGGAGGAAGCTGACCGATTGTGCGACCGGGTTGCCGTGGTGAGCGGTCATTTGCTGGCCTTAGACGCCCCAGGAGTTTTGAGGCGGAAGCTTTTTGGGAGAAAAGTGGTCTTTCATTTAGCAGAAATGAAACAGGCCTATGCAGACCTGTTAAAAGGAGCCCAGTTCGTTAGCGGAGTGGAGATCGTGGAAAGCAAACTGGTGGCTACCGTTGAGGACCCAGAACGAGATAATCCGCGTTTGATCCAGATGCTGGTTGAGAATGGCGCGGAGATCCAATTTGTGGGTGAGCTACGCCGCAGACTAGAAGATGTCTACCTGGAGCTGATCGATGCAGCCGAGGAAAAAAAGCATGAATAGAATTAAAGCAATTGTCATCAAGGAATGGAGAGAAGTCTTTAGGAACAGGTTTGTCCTGTTTACGGTGGCGTTCCTGCCGCTGATGATGACTGCCCTGCCGCTGGTCATCCTCTATTTTACGGGAAGGTCCGAGGATTTTGGGGGGATCTCCTCCGCAGATCTTCCTCCTCAATTTGTCCCCCTCTGCGGGGAGCTATCCGGCGGCGACTGTATGCTGTATTATATTGTCACCCAATTCATCCTGCTATTTATGATGGTTCCGGTGATTGTGCCGATGACGGTAGCTTCTTACAGCATCGTGGGTGAAAAGACCACCCGAACCCTGGAGCCGCTTCTGGCGACCCCGGTATCAACGATCGAGATCCTGATCGGCAAAGGGTTGGCTGGAGTCCTGCCAGCTGTCCTCTCCACCTGGGTTGGGTATTTGATCTATGCAGGAGGGGCTTACCTGATGGTTTCTAATCCGCTGGTGGTCGGAAAGTTATTCGACCCGCTTTGGATGCTGGCAATCTTTTTGGTGGGTCCGCTGCTCTCCCTGATGGGTGTCAGCATTGCAGTGATGATATCATCGCGGGTGAGCGACCCCCGGGTTGCGGAGCAGATCTCGGGGATCTTTGTCCTCCCGGTGGTTTTTCTTTTCGTCAGTCAGACTACCGGGCTGATCCTGATCAACGAACAATTTATTCTTTGGTTGGCCTTGGCCCTGGTGATCCTGGACACCATCCTGTTCTACTTCGCTGTGCAAGTATTTCAGCGGGAAACGATCCTCTCGAGATGGAAATAAATCCATGAAAATAAATAGACGGACACTATATCTAGGAGCGATAATTCTAGCCCTCATGTTCCCGCTGACGGTTTCAGCTCAGAGCGGGAGTGAGGAGTCTGGTGTTGGGATTAACCAGGAATTTTGGCTATGGGGGACTTAACAAAATCCAGGGAAATTTTACACTAAAGATCAGCAGCCCTCCGGAGGATTTAGACCGGGTGGAATTCTATTTTGATGGGGATTTGATCGCTGTGATCGAAGAAGAACCATTTCATTATAAATTCCACACCAGTGATTTTTCTGAAGGCGAACACCGCATGTCTGCCGTGGGATACCTGGCTGATGGCCAGTCTCTGGAATCCAATCGGATCAGCAAGGATTTCCTGTCTTCGGATCAAGCCTGGGGAGAAACCCAGCAATTGATTGGGCCGCTCTTGATCGGGGTTGCAGTCCTGACTCTTCTGGGGATTGGTCTTCCTCTTCTATTTAATCGGGAGAAGAACTTTGTGCTGGGAAAATATGGGCCGGCAGGAGGTGTGGTATGTCCGAGGTGCCAGCTGCCTTTTTCGCGATCGATGATGTCTCCTAATATGGTGACGGGAAAATTGGTCCGCTGTCCCCACTGCGGAAAAATGAGTGTCCTGGCCCGGGCGTCTCAGGATAAACTTATGGCAGCTGAAGCTAGATTTAGCAACAAAGATCAACCTTCCGCTATTTCGACTGGAGAGGGAGATCTAAAAAAACAAATCGAGGATTCCAGGTTCGAAGAATAGGTCAGGACTTTCGAAAATAAAAGGTGTTCCTTGGGGTAGTTGGACTATAATTAACCAGCTGATCAATAATTATCATTGGGCAAGTCCGATATGTTCAACAACCTGACCTCTTCGATCGCTGAACCAGAGATCCGAAAAAAGACCCGCAAGATTGCCCAACTGGTAGAGATCAGTGCGATCCTGAACTCAACCTTAAAGCCAGAACTGCTTCTTCAGAACATCCTCGAGTCCGCAGCCGACCTCTTAGAATGTTGTGTGATTTCGATCCTGCTCTATGATGAGCGGGAAAAAGAACTCCGCTTTGCAGCAACCACCAGTGTCAACATAGATCAGCTGGAACAGATCCCCGTCCCGCTGGAGAACAGCCTGGCGGGCACCATCTATACAGAAAACCGCCACCTGGTCATCAACAGCACCAAGGACGACCCCCGTCATTATGACGAAGTTGCCGATGAAGTTGGATTGCAGGTCGATTCCCTGCTGGGTGTTCCGATGCGCATCAAGGACCGGGTTACCGGAGTGATCGAAGCCCTCAATAAAAAGGAGGGCGAATTCACAGATTTTGACGTATCCTTGCTGTTGGTGGTTGCGTCTCAGGCCGCAATTTCGATCCATAATTCCCAGCTGATCCAGGCTCTGCAAAAAGCCAATATCGAATTGAGTCAGGCAGACAAGTTAAAGCGGGATCTGATGGCAGTTGCCTCGCATGAGCTGCGTACACCGCTGGGTAATATCCTGGGATATGCGACCTTGCTGTATGAGGATGCAATCGAAGAGAACAAACCCCTGGCAGCTTCGATCATTAAAGCCTCATCCAAATTGCGGGCCGTGCTGGACGATATCGCCAATATGAATCTGCTCTACACTGGAGAGGCTGATCTTGATTACCAGGACACAACCCTGCAGCAGGTGATCGATTTTGCCCAGGAAGAAGTCCGGGTCACAGTTAACAAGGAAGATCATACCGTGATATACCAGCTGCCGGAGGACCCGATCCCGCTGTATATCGATCTGCCAAAAATGAGCGTGGTGTTTATCAACTTGATATTAAATGCGATCCGCTTTACGCCGGTGGACGGTGAAATAATTCTCAGCGTCGAAGATAAAAAAGATGAAGTGATGGTATCCATTGCTGATACTGGGCGGGGGATTAATCCTGAGAGCCTGGAGAAGATCTTTGAGGTCTTTTACCAGGAAGACGATCACATGACCAGGCGCTATGGCGGATTGGGACTGGGGCTGTCAATTGCCCGGGAACTGGTCAATCTTCATGGGGGTAGGATCTGGGCTGAAAGCCAGGGATTGAGTAAAGGAGCAACCCTCAGGGTTGTGCTGCCGAAGCCGGAAAAGAAGACCCCCTAGTTCCGTTATCAGCTTCAGGGAGATTCTCCCAATATCAAAGACTCACATATTTCTAAAAATCCATCCAGGGCGGCCAGCCGGGTTTGGTAATCCTTGCCGGCAAATCCCAGCGAGGTCAGGGCTTTGATCCAGGCCAGCTGGCTTGGCGTGTCTTCTGGCAGGAGGGTGATGGCTTCGGTCCAGGTTGTGATCAGCGGCCAGAGCATATCCTGGGGTCGACTGCTTTTCAGGAAGTATTCCATGGCAGCGAGAAAATAAGTTTTTCTTTCTGTCAGCAAGGGGGCGGGAGAGACTTTGGTGTTCAATTCCTGCAGGCTTATTTCCCAATCTTTCAGCCAGGTTTTTAGTTGATCCGGGTCCAGGGCGACGCTTCCCAGCAGGTGATTGAAGGCCAGGGATAGACCTGGCGCGCCGACAGCAGCTGCCCGAGCTGGAAAATCCAAACCCACCCGGCGGGGGGATAATGGCGGACCGGAAAGCAGGCTTACAGCGGTCACAGCATTGTGAAGAGCGTCCAGGAAAGCGGGGAATTCGACCAGGAGCTCTCTCGACCCAGTGATCTGGTGATCCATCCAGAATTGGCGACTTTTATCGATCAGGGGCTTGGACCGGGCCTGGATGTTCTCAGGGAAGTCAAAATTACTTCTTGCCCCGGCTTGCGTATAGTCTATAAAGTGGCGGGGATCATAGAGGGGTTTGGCGTCTCGAATGGCAGACCCCAGCCAGGGGTTCAAGCGAACTTCCCGCGGTTTTTGATACAGGACCTGGTCGTGATGTTCAATATCAAACTGGATCTCAGGGGTGAGCTTCAGGATCTGTCTATCTCGTCACGGGGGGAGAGTTATGAATGAATACCAGATCGATATCCCCCGCACCACCCAGGAGAGGAGATCCATATAATAGTGAACCTTGAAGATAGGCTCCGATTATGCTCCGGTTTTTTTTGGTCTCCTTGTCAACCAGGACCTGGGCGTGGCGGCGGAGTATTTCAGGTGTAAAACGCATTAAGGCTATTCCTTCCCCAATTCAGGCTTTGTTGAAGAATTGAGTTTGGTAGGGCCCGATCATGAGGGTCTGGCGGATCCGGTTTTCGACCCAATCAAGATCCTCTTCTTTGGCTACATAATTCAGCTGGTTGGTATTGATCTTGAGCACCGGAGCACCAGTGTGCTGGTCGCCGTAAAAAACTTCATAGGCTTGATTCAAATTACGAATATAGTTCTGGTCCATATTCCGTTCATATGGTCGATCGCGATGCGCGATGCGCTGCATCAAGACGCTGGTTTCAGCCTGGAGATAGACGATCAAATCCGGCAAAGGAAGTTTTTCTGCCAGGGCGTTATGCACGCTGAAATAGGTATCCAGTTCATCACCATCCAGATTTAGTTTGGCAAACAAGGCATCCTTTTCAAAAGTGTAATCCGCAATCAGTTTTTTGCCGGATTTCAGCTCTTCGGGAACATCCTGCTGCTGGTGGTATCTGCTCAAGAGGAAAAAAATCTGGGTTTGAAAAGCAAATGCATCGCGATCGGCATAAAAATCAGCCAGGAAGGGGTTTTCTTCAAATACTTCCAGCATCAGATTGGCCTGGAAGCGCGACGATAATAAGCGGGATAAGGTGGTTTTCCCGACACCTATTGCGCCTTCAATCGCTATATACATATGATCTTAATGGTCCTGTTTTGATAAGAAAACTGTAGAGTGGAAAGCAAAATGACATCCTGAAAATCAGCGCAAATCTCAAAGAGAGCTATGGTTGACAAACCCATTTCCTTAACGCTACACTGCAAACTAAGACCTATCAATTATATCGTATAAGGAGGGAAATATGGTGGGCCTGAACCGGGTTCAATTAATTGGCAGATTGGGGCGAGACCCCGAGATCAAAAACATCCCCAGCGGAAAAAAAGTTTGTGTTTTCAGTATGGCTGTGAACCGCCGCTGGAAAGACAAGGAAGGAGAATCCCAGGAAGTTACCGATTGGTTCAATATTGAAGCCTGGGAAAGGTTGGCAGAAATTTGCAGTGAATATTTGAAAAAGGGCAGCCTGGTTTTCCTGGAAGGCAGGCTGCAAACCGATTCTTATGAGGAAAATGGCACTACCCGTTATTTTACGAAGGTAATATCATCCAATATGCAAATGCTGGATCGTAAAATGCCCGATACAGATTGATTCCTCACCAACCAGACTGACTCACCAAAAAATGCTGTCGAAGTCCGACAGCATTTTTTGGTGTTGGATTGCCGTCCATGGGAAGGGAGTATAATCAATCTCACAATGAATCAGGCGCAGAAACCTGATATTTGAAAAGGAATTCAGCCGATGAAATCTTTTAATCGCCCCGGGATCAAATCCATCCTAACGGCCAGTGTGATTGTCTTTGCCCTGATCTCACTCTCCTGTAATGTGCCCGCCATGATCCAGGAAAGATTTCTAGATACCGGGCTGATAAATACCCCAACACCTGCGCCAACCAATACTCCCCAACCCCTTCCGCCCACAATTGTTGAGGCTGACCCACCCCTGGGGAGCACAATTCCATTAAGCGGTCCGATCAGCCTGTTTTTTAATCAGCCCATGGATCAAGGCAGTGTTGAAGCGTCCCTGGAAGTCAGCCCTGCTCTGGCAGGATCTTTTCACTGGACTGATCCAGCAACCCTGGTCTTTATTCCAGACAGCCCCTTTCCCCAGGGAGAGAAAGTGGAATTCTACCTGGATACCACCGCTGCCGCTGAAAACGGACTTTCCCTGACGGATCCGTTCAGGGGTTTTTTCTTCACCCCGGACTGGATTTCGGCAACCACGATGTTACCCCTGCCAGGCAGCAATGAAGTAGACCCGGCCTCGGTAATTATGGTCGTGTTTAATCAACCGATCGTCCCCCTGGGAAACAACAGCCGGGATTTTCCTCCTGGATTGATCCTGACTCCAGGGGTCTCCGGTGAAGGAGAGTGGCTTAACACCAGCACCTATCAATTCAAACCCACGACTGGCTTGGCCGGAGGGGTGACCTACCAGGTTAATATCCCTGAAGAGCTGACAAGCATTCTGGGAACCCAATTAAACCCTGCTGATACCAGCTTCTGGTCATTTTCCACCAGCTATCCCCGATTGCTGTCCTTCGAACCCTTTGATGGTGAAACGGCGTTCGAATTGGATAAGGATATTCAGCTGATTTTTAACCAGGCCATGGACGGGAGCAGCGTTGCTGACCATTTCCAAGTGGTAAATGGCCAGGGAGATCAGGTGGAGGGAACGCTGTTGTGGTCGGATGATCACAGGGAGGCGACCTTTAATCCAGATCAGCTGCTTGATCGGACTACCCCCTACACGGCGATTTTGCCCGGAGAAGTGACCTCTGCTGCTGGTACTGCTCTTGGGCTGGACACCAGCTGGGGATTTTCGACAACGGGTGATTTTGCCTTCCTGGGAACACCAGCCGGTCAGACCTATACCCCGTCTATTTATGAGGGAGTGACCCTGTATTTTAATAACCCGGTTGACAGAGACAGTGTTCTGGACAATGTCACGATCTTTCCTGAAGTAGGTGATCTTTGTCCCACATCTGGAAGTTACGGGAATGTCTTGAATCTCTACGGCGATTTTGAACCCCTCACCAGCTACAGCCTGAGGATTAAGGAGGGCCTGGCCGATGAGTGGGGGGATACCCTGGGCATAATTCAAACGTTGAATTTTACAACACAACCGCTTCCTCCCAACCTGACAGTTTCCCAGGGTTCGAGTGTGTTATATCTAACCGGCACTGAGAACGCCATCCCAGCCTGGGCCAGCAATCTATACCAGATCTCGATCAATATTGGCACCATACCTGAACAAGCCTTTGGTTTGTTTTTTGGTCCAGGCAGATATGAGTCCCTGGATGATTATTATCCGCCCGATGTTAAAGTATTGGGATCAGATATTTAATGTCAAGGGGGATGACAGCTATTCAATAAACCTGCCTCTCAATCAGGCAGGAACAGAAATGGATCCAGGGTTGTACAGATATCAAATCTACTCTTCCGAGCTTCCCTACAATCCTTCTCCCTATCTTTTGGCGGTCAGCAACAATCACTTGATGATGAAAACCAGTCCAGAGAATGTATTGATCTGGGCGATTGACCTGGAGACCGGAGAACCCCTTGCCAATACGGATATCAAGATCTTCGAGGATACAGGTGAACTGTTTAGAGAGGGTAAAACCGATTCTGAAGGCATCTACCAGGAGGATTTTCCCCAGCCACTTGACCTTTATGATCGTGTTTTTTACGCCGTGAGTGGAACACCGGGAGAGGAAAATTTTGGAATTACTTCCAGTGATTGGGCGTTTGGAATTGAACCCTATCATTTTGGACTTGATTCAAACTACGGTGTTCCCCAACCTCAAACCTATATCTATACTGACAGGCCGATCTACCGGCCCGGCCAAACTATCTACTACCGCCTGGTTCACAGGGACCGGGAAGACGGACGTTATGCCATCCCGGCCGATAAAACGATCCAGGTCACCCTGTATCAAAATGAAGGGATCGGCCAGGAAGTAACCCTGCCCCTTTCGAAGTACGGGACTGCCCACGGTCAGTTCCAGCTGTCCAGCCATGCCAGGCCAGGTTATTACCGTCTGGAAACTGAATACGGCATGGTTTTATTCCAGGTCGCTGAATATCGCAAGCCTGAGATCAATCTGGGGCTGACTCTCAATCAAGCCGAAATTTTGCCCGGCGAGGAATGGCAGGGCGATCTTTCCGCCCGATATTATTTTGATGCTCCGGCAAGCGAGATCGATCTGAGCTGGAGCTTGAGGGCCCAGGGTACGGATTTTTATTTACCAGGATATCAGGTGGGAGTTTTGGACAGTGATTGGTTTGTTTACCCGGGCTATCATTTTCCACCTTCCTGGGGGAGCTTGGTGGCGTCAGGAGAGGGAATAACAGACATTCATGGAAGCTGGACAATCCAGGACCAGGTCTCGAAAATCGATCAATATGAAAACGAGATCATCCTGCCGGCAGTTTATTTCCTGAGCGTGACCGCCCAGGATGAAAGCGGGTTTCAGGTTTCCAGCCAGGCCGAGATGCTAGTCCACCCCAGTGATTTTTATATCGGAGTAGATCCTTCAGCCTGGATCGTTGAGGCTGATCAGCAAGTTGATTTTGAGATCCTGACCGTGGATTGGGAAAAACAACCTGCCGGCGTTCATAGTTTAACGGCAGAGTTCAACAAGGTTTCCTGGAATTATGAGATCGGTGAGATCGGGCAGGTAGACTACACTCGGGAGCTGGAACTGATCTCCAAAAAGAAGCTCAGCACCAACCGGAGTGGCGAGGCGGTGGTGGATTTTACGCCCCCAGCACCTGGAACCTACCAGCTGGATGTGTATGGCGGAGGAGCCAGGACAGAGGTTACTCTTTGGGTTGGAGGAACCGGAACGGTAAATTGGCCTACCCAAAGCAATCAAAAGATCAATTTGGTTGCAGACCAGAAGACCTATCTGCCAGGTGATGAAGCCCGGATCTTTATTCCCAATCCCTTCCCGACCGGAGCCGAGGTTCTGGTGACCATTGAGCGCCATAAAGTGATTGATTACCAAACACTGCATATAACTTCATCTGGTGAAATGATCACCCTGCCCCTGGATTCCGAGGATGCCCCCAATGTATATGTTTCAGTGATCCTGATCGGCGATGGGCCGGGAGGAATCAAGGATTTCCGTCAGGGATATCTTAATTTGCTTGTTGAGCCTTCCGACCGGATCTTAAACGTGGAAGTGATCGGCAAACCGGAGAGGCTGGGCCCTGGTGAGGAAGTTGCGGTTAAGATCAGGGTCTCCGACCAGAATGGAAAACCCCTGGTCGGAGAGTTCTCTTTGGCAGTGGTCGACCTGGCGGTTCTGGCCCTGGCAGATCCTAATTCTCCTGAGATCGGAGAGGCCTTCTATGGCATTCAGCCCCTGGCTGTACGGCTCGGTTTTCCCCTTGGCGTACACGCCGGAAGGAATGTATTTGTGCCGGGAGGATTGGGGGGAGGAGGCGGCGACGCAGAGTTCACCACCAGAGACGATTTTGACGATACCAGTTATTGGCAGGCAGATCTGGTAACCAATATTAACGGCGAAGCCCAGGTTAAATTCCTGCTCCCGGATAACTTAACTACCTGGCAGGTGGATGCCCGGGGAGTGACTGTTGAGACAGATGTAGGCCAGGGGACTGCCCAGATCATTACCAGCAAAGATCTGCTGATCCGACCTGTAACACCACGATTCCTGGTCGCAGGTGATCATCTGGCTTTGGCAGCAGTCGTTCATAATAATACTGACAGCGACCTGACGGCCGAGGTCAGTCTCCAGAGTGGAGGAATATCCCTCGATCATCCGGAATTTGCCATCCAGGAAGTTGAAATCAAGGCTGGATCGAGAACCCGGGTTGAGTGGTGGGGAAGTGTGGAGGATGTTGAACAGGCAGAACTGCTGTTCAGCGCCAGGGCGGGTGATCTGCAGGATGCGGTTCGTCCCTATTTAGGACCTTTGCCGGTGTATCGTTACACTGCACCCACTACCTATGGAACTGCCGGAGTGCTCTCCGAGCAAGGTAATCTGCTGGAAGTGGTTACTCTCCCCCGGAGTTTTGACCCGAGCACAGGATCCCTGGATATTGAGATTTCCCCCTCGCTGGCGGCTGTGCTGTTAAAAGCTTTGGACGCCCTCGAAAGCCAGGAGAAGCTTAGCAGTGATTCCCTGATATCCCATTTTTTGCCCAACGTCATCACCTATGCCAGCATTCAGGAGCTTGAGCAAGCTTATCCGCTCCTTGAAAATAGACTTGGAAAGTTGATTCCCGAAACCCTGGAAGTCCTGGCTGCCAGCCAGAACGAAGATGGGGGTTGGGGTTGGTGGCAGGGTGGGACCAGTGATGAAGAGATCAGTTCCTATATCCTGTTTGGCCTGGTAAAAGCCCAGCAATCAGGTGTGTTTGTCGATGATACCCTCATCCAGAATGCCCGGGGGTATCTACTGGCAACCCTGCCAGCAGTTGAGATGCTGACCCAGGACTGGCAGTATAATTTGCTGGCTTTCAAGTATTTTGCTCTAGCTGAATCCGGGATCGAAGTCAGCTCCGGCATGTTGAGTCTGATCCCTTTCAGCAGTCAGATCAGCCCTGCCAATCAGGCTTTATTGGCCCTGGCCCTGGAATCCCAGCTGCCAGGCAATGAACATTCCCGGAGCTTGTATTCCAACCTCGCTTCAAGTGCTATTCACACCGCAACCGGCACTCATTGGGAGAGCCCAGAAACCTGCCGCTGCTGGTTAGAATAATACAGTCTCAACAACGGCAATGATCAATTATGCCCTGGCTAGAACGGGGGGCTTCAGCGATCTGATCTCCCAATCAACCCGCTACCTGGTAGCTGGCCGCTCGGCCGGAGGCGACTGGGGTTCTGCATATGCTTCAGCCTGGTCTATCCTGGCATTAAATGAAGTTCTCCTGCAGAGTGGTGAACTGAGGAACAGTTATGAGTTCTCAGCAGGTGTAAATGGATCCGATTTGATCACAGGCCTGGCGGAAGGACCTGGAGGGTTGGAAGCTGCCACAGCCAGCTTGCCTATCGAACAGCTTTATCCAGATCATCCCAATGCATTGACAATAACCCATGGAGAAGGTGAGGGGAATTTATATTACAAGACACATTTGCAGGTTTACAGGCCAGCTGCAGATGTTCAACCCTTTGGAAAAGGGCTGAGTATTTCCCGGGTTTATGCTGATATCGATCTTGAAGACCCGGTCGTCTTTACACAATCAGCCAATGTTGGGGATCTGATCCAGGTTCAATTAACCCTGGTGGTCGAAAATGACCTTAGATATCTGGTTGTCGAAGATCGGATCCCGGCCGGGGCAGAGGTTCTCGATACCAGGCTGAACACCAGCCGACAGGATCAGGTTGAATATCAAGCAGGAGCGCCGCTCAAAGATGGTTGGGGTTGGTGGTATTTCAACAAGCCGGCAGCTTACGACCACCGTGTTGTCTGGGCTGCTGATTTCGTTCCGGCAGGGACCTATCAATTGGTCTATACAATCTCACTCACCCACCCGGGAGAATACCAGATCCTGCCCGCCAGAGCCTGGCAGCAGTATTTCCCAGAAGTTCAGGCAGTCAGCGCCGGAGATATGTTTACAGTCGACTCTGGAAACTAGGAGGTGTAACATTTCCGGGGCGGAGAACGTTCTGGAGATAAGCCGGCTCCTGTGAGCCTAAAAACCAAACTGCAGCCAGTTGGTGTTAAAAAACACCTGGCAGGTCAGGGCAACAAAGATGATCAGCAGAATAAATCCACACCCGCAGCCCGTGCAGGATGCTCCTCGACCAAACCCAAAGGTTTTCTGGAGCCAGTCGAACAGCACATCAAGCATTAATAGTTTAAACAAACCGGTAAGACAACCCTGCTGCCTATCCACTAGACTCTCCTTGTTTGGTTTCGATTTAATATACGAAAAACACCAGATGAGGTTGCAGAGGAAAGTCCGCTATCCTTCCTCTGCTCTAAGGCGATGAGCCCGCTGAGGTTCATCCGTAAATAATGGAGAGGATTTATGCCTGAATCCCGGAACTATCCCAACTCTGTCCTGGCTTATCTGCTGCTGGCAGTTTTTTCAATTCCCCATCTGATCGATGATTTTCTATTCGATATTCCGGAGCAATTCAGGATCAGCAACATGACGGCCCAGATCCTGGCAGGGGTATTTATCCTGATCTTTCTGCTTGTCTTCATGGAAATGGTGCAGGGAAAACGGCGCGGAATTTATGGAGCCATGTTCATGGGGACCTTTCTGGCGTTGGCTGGAATCTTGAAGCACATCCCTTTAATTATCAAACCAGGACCATACTGGAGCGGATGGTTTTCAGAGGGATTGATTTATGGAATGATCCTGTCTGGTATCTGGCTGACGATCTCAGGGCGAGGGGCCCTTAGAAAGCAAACCTGATGAAGGGAGAGAATCACCTGTTTGTTCCGAACGTTTGCACCCGGATAATCCTGAGCCTGATCTTCTTGTTAATAGTGGGGTGTTCTGAAATATCCTCCCCCATCCAATCGAGGGGGAATACTGGGGTATTTACCAGGCAGGGCAGACAGCTCAGGAATTGGGGAATTTCTTTAATCATACCTATCTATCCCGATGGAGTTCCCATGAATAGAAAAACAAAAATGACCAGCTTGCTCATTATTATCAGCACATTCATCTGTTTGGCAGCATTCTCTCCGGTGGGAGACCACCTCGAGATCAGTCTTCAACAAGATGATGGTTCTGATCCCCCCGCCCAGGTAGTGAAGCTGATCTTCGTTCATCATTCAACCGGAGAGAACTGGTTAAATGATGGTTATGGTGATCTTGGAAAAGCCCTGGGGGAAAATAATTATTTTGTCAGTGATACCAATTATGGCTGGGGACCAAATAGCATCGGAGATCGAACGGATATTCCGGATTGGCTGGAGTGGTTCAGCAGTGGATCGACAGCCGAAACCATGGAAGCGCTTTATCATGAGAACGGACAGCACTCCAGCTACACCCGAAGCCAGCCAGATCCCGGAGGAGAAAACCAGATCATCCTATTTAAGTCTTGTTTTCCCAATTCTGATCTGGAAGGGAAACCCGGGGACCTGCCCAACGAGGAGGGTTGGCTGTCAGTGGGTCATGCCAAATATGTCTACAACGAGATCTTGAAGTATTTCCAGAACCATCCAGAGAAGTTATTTGTTGTTATCACTGCCCCTCCCCTGAGCCACAGCGGCAACGCTGCCAATGCCCGGGCTTTTAATCAATGGTTGGTCCAGGACTGGCTGCTGGAAAATGATTATCCCTACCAGAATGTGGCCGTCTTTGATTTTTATAATCTGCTGACAGGCAGCGATGGGCATCACAGCTACGAAAATGGGCAGGAGATCCATCAAGTTGCCTCTCAAAACACACTGCATTATCCCTCCGGGGATGACCATCCCTCCCGGAAGGGGAGCCAAAAAGCAACTGTTGAATTTATCCCCTTGTTGAACTATTTTTACAACCGCTGGCAGAGTGACGCGCCTTTCCCCCCGGCTGCCCAAGGGAACGATGAGATCGGAGGGGAAACCGCTTCAGATCAATCGACTGCTCTCTCAGCGGATCTATCAGGATGGATCGATCAGTTTGAAGGTGAAGGGCCGCAGGGAACCAGCGGCTGGGAAGCTTATTGGGATGAGGGGACATCATCCTCCTTGAGCTGTGTAAATGACACCGGGCAGGGTTTCAGCGGAAACAGTTTGCGCCTGGATTATCAAATTTCTCCTTACGGCTGGGGAACATGCGGCCTGTCTTATGACCAAGCACAAGACTGGCATGATAGGCGGGGAATGGTTTTTTATATTCACAGCGGGCAGACCGACCAGACCTTAAACGTGGACCTATATGTCGATGGACCAGAAGGAAAGGAATCCTACCTTTATGAACTGGAGCTGACCCAGGAAATTGCCCAGGATTGGATGCAGATCGATATTCCCTGGGAGAGGTTCCGGCGCGTGGAATGGGAGGCAGACGCGGGATCAGAGTTCACAAAACCAGACCAGATATCCGGCCTGGCATTTGGTTTTAGCACTGAAGATGTTCAGCTGGAAGGTACGGTCTGGATCGATGATCTGGGATGGATCGGCGGTCCAGGTTTTCCAGCGGAAAATGAATCCGAGCGGACCCAGGGAGAAAGCGAGAATATCCAGGAGCCAGACCAGAACGGAGGGAGGGGGCCGTGTTTTCCCCTGGGGGCACTGCCTCTGGGTGGAGCTGGTTTGATTTTGTACAGGAGAAAAAAAACCACCTGATACCGGGAGAAGCGAGGGGTTACAAAAAAGCGCTTCTTGCATTGGAGGCGCTTTTGATTTCTGCTCAAACAGTCAGGGCATCTTCTTCCGTTACTATCGATTTGAACCGGTCACATTTACCCAGCCAGAGATGCAGCCCGTAGAAACCGACAATCGCAACAGCGCAAATCCCGGCGCCAATATACCAGAGCAGGTTGGGATCGTAATTATCAAGGATCAACCCCGCCAGGCTGGGCCCCACTGTGGCAGGTATAGCCCATGAAAATCCAAATACAGCCATGTAACGACCCCGCATATCATCTGGAGCGAATTTTGTCGCCAGGGCTGAAGCAGTTGGCATGATAACCATCTCACCTATGGTGATGATCACGATCGCAGCAGTGAACAGCCAATAAACAGTTACAAATCCAAACATACCAAACCCGATCATATAGAAGAACACCCCCAGGCCCATCATGATAAAGGCGGGATACTTTTTGATCACCCGCGTGGTTGAAAATTGGAACAGGATCACGATAACAGCGCTGGCTGTTAATAGGAAACCATAGCCCTGGGGTTCAATCCCATGATTATCTCGCAGATAAACGGAAAGGGTATTGTACATCTGCTGGTAAACGATACCCATCAGCATGGACACAACCAGGAAGGCCAGATAGGCGTAATCCCGGAGCACAACACGGTAGCCAGCGAAGGTACCCAGGATGCTCTTGGGCTCTTCTGAACTTTCCGGTTTGGTTTCCGAGACATAGATATAGAAAATCACCGCCACAATGATGCTGATGATCGCATCCAGCACAAAAAGGGCAAAATAACTCCGGTTGGCGATAAAGCCGCCGATGGTCGGACCGATGATCCAGGACATATTGGCGACCACCCGCAGGATGCCAAATCCTTCCTGTCTTTTATCTTCTGGAAGCAGATCAGCCACCATCGCCTGGCGGGCAGGACCGGCGATATCTGTCAGCAGGCCAATCACAACCGCCAGGGGAAGCAAGACTGCAAATTCATTCACCAGACCTAGCGACAGAGTGCTGACAGCGCTGACGACCATTCCAAATATGATCAGGACCTTGCGGCCGAATTTGTCTGTCAGGGCACCGCCGATCATGGATCCGATCAGGCCAAAAGCCGAAAATGCACCCAGAACCAGGCCCGCCTGGGTCATCCCAACGTTAAATTTCTGCGTTATGTAGAGAGAAAAGAAGGGAAATAGCAGCGTTCCACCGATGCGATCGATAAAGGCTGCGCCAACCACAATCCAGAATTTGTTGGGAAAGTCATAATATATGTCACGTAATCGCTTAAACATAACCTTGGCCTTTTTTCCAGAAAGAGGATTATAGCATAATAGCAAACCGTCTTGGTCTAGCGCTCAGAAGGGCAAATATCCTTCTCAAGAGTCATTCTGGCCGGAATTTTATGCGACAGGGGGCCGCCCTGATTAGCTAAGGGTGGATAATTAAACATCGGGATTAATGTTCCTGATCCAGGCTAGAGAGATATTTGGGGCCCCCCCGAATTGACTTCCTGGAAAATGTTATGATTAAATCAGCAAATTCCCGCTCGAGTTCACCGGGTGAGGGAGGCCAGATGTGAAGATCCTGCATTTTACTGACCCGATTGAATTTCTGAATCGCACCAGGGAATTGTTGTTGGAAAACGAAACCGAAAATAATCTTCCCCTGGGTATTTTGGCCAGCATTTTAGCTGGAGAATTCCTCGAAAAACCACCTTATCTGAGCCTGGTTGAGGAAGGAGAACTCAGGTTGGCGATGATCTGTACTCCACCCTATCCGGTCCTGTTCACTTATCATGCCTCTCCTATCCCCACAAAAATACTGGAAGCCGTTCTGGCCGACCTGGCCGAAAAACTGGGCGAGAATTTTACCGGGATAACCGGAAATAAGACCCTGACAGCGAAATTAGCGAGGATCTGGCAGGATATTTCCCCGGGTGAAGCAGAGTTAAAAATGGCGATGAGGATCTACCGGCTGGATCAAGTCGATCCTGTCTCAGGGGTGCCTGGACGATTGCGGTCCGTGGAATATCGCGACAAGGCATTATTATTGGAATGGTTCACGAATTTTCATCGAGATGGCTTGGGTGGAGAACCCGATCCTGGACCGGGTGGAAAAACAGGTGGACAGATTCTTAAACGCTTCACCAGGACAGCGGGGGCTGATGTTGTGGGAAGTGCAAGGTCAGCCGGTTTCGATGGCTGGTTACAGCGGACCCACGCCCAACGGGATCAGGATCGGGGCGGTTTTCACTCCCAGAGAGCTGCGGAAGAAAGGATTTGCCAGCGCCTGTACCGCTGGATTGAGTCAGGCATTGCTTAACAGGGGATTCAAGCATTGTTTTTTGTTTACTGATCTACTTAATCCAATTTCGAATCATATTTACCAACAGATCGGCTATAAGCCTGTTTGTGATGTCGATCAATATCAATTCATAAGAAAGCGTTTAAAGGGGAGCTGATCATGAAAACCATCGGCCTGCTGGGGGGAATGAGCTGGGAATCCTCCATTGAGTATTACCGGATCATCAACCAGGAAGTCAGGAGAGAACTTGGCGGGGTCCACTCCGCCCGGATCGTAATGGTCTCCCTGGATTTTGCGGAGATCGAAGCACTTCAAATGGAGGAAAACTGGGCGGATGCGACCCGGATCCTGGTCAGCAGCGCTCAGAAACTGGAAGGTGCTGGGGCGGATTTTGTTCTGATCTGCACCAACACCATGCATCTGATGGCGGACGAGGTGGCCAGATCACTTTCAATCCCGCTGCTGCATATCGCCGATGCAACAGCCCAGGCTGTCCAGCAGAAAGGTATTCAATCGGTAGGATTATTAGGCACCAGGTTCACTATGGAGGAGGAATTTTACCGCGGCAGACTGGAGACCAGGCATCAACTCCAAATTCTGGTCCCTGACCAGGACGAGCGGGAGCTGGTACACCGGGTGATCTATGATGAATTGGTTCAGGGTAAAGTTCTGGCAAAGTCCAGAGAGAAGTATCTGTCAGTGATTCAATCCCTGATCACAAAGGGGGCCGAGGGCATCATCCTGGGCTGTACCGAAATCGGCCTGTTGGTGAAAACAGGAGATGTCAGGGTGCCGGTTTTTGATACTATGGAAATTCACGCCAGAGCTGGGGTAGAGGCAGCCCTGGGCAGATTCAGGTGGAGTTGAAAGTCTTTCCTGTATAATGGGAATTGTTGGGTCCCGGGGACCAGGTAAAATTAGAGCGGTCATTCAGTTATCAGGAGGGCAGGCGGCATGGATATTGATTATTTAAAACGGCAGCTGGCGCTCAACAGGGATCGGGTAGCCTCACTGGCCCAGGGAGTGCCTGAAGATCAAGCTCGCTGGAAACCGGATCCAGAGACCTGGTCAATCCTGGAAGTTGTCAGTCATTTGGCAGATGAAGAGGAATTTGATTTTCCAGTTCGGCTGAAAATGATCCTGGAAAAATCTGACAAACCCTGGCCAGAGATCGATCCCCAGGGCTGGGTATCTGAAAGGGAATATAACCAGGGGGATCTGTTTGAAACCCTTAACCGGTACATGAGATTACGGAATGAAGCCCTGGCCTGGCTGGATAATTTCGACCTGGTGGATTGGGAGATGTTGTATGAAGCACCCTTTGGAGAGATAAAAGCCGGGGATATGTTCGTCTCCTGGGTAACCCATGACCTGCTTCATCTCCGACAGCTGGTGGAATTACAGCGGTTTTTCTTGGTGAAACAAGCCCAACCTTACCGGGTAGACTATGCTGGTGATTGGTAGATTCTCAAGGAGATCTAAAAAAGACTGTCTGGATGACAGTCTTTTTTGTTTAAATATGGGGCTGTTGGGAAGCTATATTCTTGTTTCAACCTATTTAATGATCAGTTGATTTCCTTCCACTACGTCCCCGATCACCCAGATCGGCTGATCGATCGCTTCCGCTTGCTGACGCAGCTCATCCAGGTGATTGCAGCTGATCGAGAACAATAAACCTCCGCTGGTTTGGGGGTCAAAGAGCAGCATCAAATCCTCCTCAGAAAGGGATTTGGGCGCCTTGATGTGGTGGCTGAAATAATTTCTATTATCGTACGCGCCGCCAGGAAAACTGAAATCCCGGGCATATTCTTTGGCAGAACTGATAAAGGGGATCATATCCCAATGGATGTTAAACCCTACTCTCGATGAATGGGCCATTTCCCAGGCATGGCCTAAAAGACTGAACCCCGAGATATCTGTGGCAGCCTTCACTCCAAATGACTGGGCTAGATCACTGGCTTTCCGATTCAGCCTTTTCATCCAGATCACAACTTCCTCGATGTGTTCAGGCCGGGCTTTTTGATCCTTGATTGCGGTGGTTGTGACCCCGAATCCCAAGGGCTTGGTGATGACCAGGGCATCGCCGGGATGGGCTGCAGATTTGGTCATCAGCAGGTCCGGATGGGCAAATCCCAGGCATACCATACCAAATTTGGGTTCCTCGTCCTGGACAGTATGTCCTCCGGCGATCACCACGCCGGCTTCCCGGGCTTTTTCGGCTCCTCCCCTGAGGATCTCTCCTGAGATCTCGGGGGGCAATCCGGGAGGAAGAGCGGCAATATTCAAAGCCAGGAAGGGAGTTCCTCCCATGGCATAGATATCTGAAAGGCTGTTGGCTGCGGAGATTGCGCCATAATCATAGGGATCATCCACCACCGGAGTGAAGAAATCCGTGGTGACGATCAAAACCCGGTCGTCATCCAGCTTCCAAACAGCTGCGTCATCAGGCTGTCCTAACCCCACCAGCAGATCAGGATAATCCGGGGCGGGAAACATGCCATTCAGGGGGCGCAGAACCTGCGCCAGCGCTTCCGCGCTTAGCTTGGATGCTCACCCGGCGCATTTGGACAATGAGGTGAGGCGGATCTGACGACCGGAGGGTTTCTTCTCTTGGTCCATAATCACAACACTTTTGGAACCACTATATATTTTGGGGGTCAAAAAAATTTTATCACAAGCTGACCAATCGTATATCTGCCAAATGATTCAGGGAGCATGGCAAGGGTATTTTTTTGACCAGAACAGCCAGGCAGGTGGATCAGGAGAGGATCTATTTAAATATCAACCGGGCAGCTTTAGCTGCCCGGTGTGAGTTATTTCAGATTTTGTGAAGCAGGATTTATCAGGGAGCTAACTCCGGCAGAGGAAGCAGATAGGGATTGTCATTCGGAACCAGCATAACCTGGATCCCGGGTGCCAATTTTTCGATGTACCGGTAGTTCAGCAGCGCTGGATTAGCTGCCAGGACTTCAGCGATCAGCTGCAAGGCCTCGGCCTCAGCCTTGGCTTCAATCACTACGGATTGGGCCCGACCTTCCGCATCGATGATGGCCGCGTCCCTGGTGCCTGCAGCAACCTGGCGGGCCTGCTCGGCTTCCTGCCGACGTTGTTCAACAATATATTCTGCCTGCTGGGCCAGCTGTTCAGCAATCTGTTTCTGTTCGATGGAGGCAGCATATTCAGGGGTGAAGGTGATGTTGCGTAAAACAAAGTCTGACAGGATCAATCCATTATCATCCATGCTGACAGTTAAGGCTTCTTCGATCATGAGTTTCAGCTGATCTCGCTCGGTGCTGTATACTTCGCCCACCCGGAACTGGGATACGGCATCCCGGATCACACCCCGCACAGTCGGCCGGACCAAACCATCCACGTAGCGGTCTTGCCAGGTGATATGCACATCCAGGATATCAGCCGGGTTCAGGGAAAAAATGATCGAGGCGTCAATATAGACTTCCTGTCCATCCGCGGTGCGGGCAGCGATCGAATCGTCTCCCTGGATCTCCCCTTCCTGAAAGGCGATGGACATGGTGTAAGTGCTCTTGGAGATCGAATAGATTTTGACGTTTTCTGCGTAGGGGATCACCCAGCGCAATCCGGGTTGGAGGAGTTCCGGTCTGTATCCAGTAGGTTCAACCGCGCTGATGACCACACCACGTTCCTGGGGTTGAATAAAAACCAGCCCGGCACTAATGGTATTTAACAAGATTGCAGCTACCACAGCAACAATGATCCCGGTCAGGACGCCGCGAGTCTTTCTTCCCTGGCGAGCCCGGATCACTATCAATGCCAGGAATCCGATCACCACCAGCCAGGAAAAAGCAGCTAGGGCTGAGACCAAAATTGTGATTTGCATTTTCTCCTCCGTCTAAGATTTTCCATTTTCTAAATCAAATATTTTTCACATTAATTATATACGGAGGAATAGGGCGTTTTGTTTCTGAGGAGGGTTCTTATACCTTATTAATAGAGCTTGTGGTACATTAGGAATTTATGGGCCCCAACAATAATCCAAGCAGAATCCTGGCCATTTTTGCCCACCCGGATGATGAAACCATGTTCCTGGGTGGTACTTTGGCGTTCCTGGCCACCCTGGACCTGAAAGTCCATTTTGTCTGTGCCACGCGGGGGGAAGGAGGGGAAATGGGGGATCCGCCGATCTGTGACCGGGATGATCTGGGCCAGGTCCGGGAGGAGGAGCTCCGCTGCGCGGTTGGAACCCTGGGCGGCGCCAGCCTGCAATTCTTGGATTACAAGGATCGGGTTGTCGGCCCGGAAGGAGAACTGTATCCCTTTACGGATGATATTGACCTTGCAGCCAGGGACCTGGAAGGGATCATTCGGAACCTAAAACCTGAGGTGATCCTGACCCACGGGGCTGCCGGTGAATACGGCCATCCGTCACATATCCAGGTCCACCAGGCGGTCAAGCTGGCACTGTCAATGATTCCCGAGATCTCTCCCGCTTTATATTCACCGGGATACCCGTCTAGAGAAACCGGGTTGTTTACACCCGTTCCAGACTTCTTGCTGGATATATCCCCCTGGCTGGATTGCAAGATCTTGGCGGCCAGCTGCCATCGTTCCCAGCATGACCTTTTCATCCGAAACGGCTCGTCCCGGGCCGGCAGACCCGTGACCCTGCCAGAGATGATCCGCCCCCTGGAGGCCCTTGCTGAAATTTCCAGTCCAGTTCCCCACCAGAAGCGGGATTGGTTTCAGGAAGCAATTTCCCGGATCTCGATCCCTCATTCAGGTTCAGCGGAGTAAAATTAAGGGAAGAATTGGCAAGACTATTGCACCGCTACCCATCACCAGGATATCATCATAGCCCTGCAGGATATCCTTAAACTTTTGATCGGTTTCAACTGGATAGAATATAACCATGAAAAAGAACCCTCAAGCTTCGAAATTATTGCTCCGGATCTCAGCCGCCCTGGCTGGAGGGATCCTGATTTTTGCCCTGGTGATAGGCCTGGGAACCCTGGGATTCCGAACAATTTACGGTGGCAGGATATTCCCCGGGATCTACCTGGGACAAGTCAACCTCAGCGGTCAACCACCGGAGCAAGCTGCCAGCCTGATCGAAGATGCTTTCTAGCTTTCCTAAACAGGGACGGATCAGCCTGCAATATGATGATCTCAACTGGGATGTCAGTCCCGCAGAGCTGGGCATGTTCTTCAGTCCAAACTTTAATGCTGAAGTGGCGTTTAATACCGGGAGAACTGGAGGCATAGCCCAGCGCATAGCTGCCCAGATCCAGATCCTGCGCCGGGGTGTGATCCTGGCTCCCCAATTTGTTTTGGATGAAAAAACCAGTACGGAGATCCTAACTGAGATCGCGGCTGAACTCAATCAACCTGCTGTTGAGGCTTCTATCCGCCTGGAAGGATTGGATGTGCTGGTTCAACCCGGCCAGATCGGCAGGGAGCTTGATATTCCAGGTTCCCTGGAAGTGATCAGGATGCAGCTGCAAACGCTGCAGAACGGCAGCCTGCCATTAATAGTGACCGAAACCTATCCAGAGATCCTGGACGTCACGGCTCAGGCTGAATTTGCCCGCCTGATCCTCTCTCAACCGCTGATCTTGAGAATTCCAGAAGGAAGGGAGAATGATCCCGGTCCCTGGTCCTTGAGCCCCGAGCGATTGGTGGAAATGATGGTGATCGAGCGGATCACAACCCCCGAGGGCCAGGATTTCCGGATTGCCCTGGACTCAGAGCAGCTGCGTGAATATTTGGAAAACCGGGCTGTCAATATAGATCGAAAACCCCAGAATGCCCAGATGTATTTCGATGACGAGACCCGGGAGCTGGTTTTGATTGAAGGTGAAAAGACCGGCCTGACCCTGGATATCAACCAATCCATAATCAAGATCCAGGAAGAGCTCCTGGCGGGAGCCCACGATATTGGACTGGTGGTTGAAAAAAACCTTCCGGCAATCACCTCGGAAACCACGGCCGCGGAATTGGGGATTACTGAACTGGTAAGCTCCCAGACCAGCTATTATTATGGATCGGATAGTTCAAGGATCAATAATATTGCCACCGCAGCGGCCAAATTCCACGGAGTTTTTATCGCTCCGGGGGAAACCTTTTCCATGGCGGAACAACTCGGAGACGTCAGCCTGGACGAAGGCTATTCAGAAGCCTGGATCATTTTTGGGGATCGCACGATCAAAGGTGTAGGAGGGGGAGTTTGCCAGGTGAGCACAACCCTGTTCCGGACAGTGTTCTTCGGCGGCTTTCAGGTAGTAGAGCGCTACCCCCATGCCTACCGGGTGCTGTATTATGAACAGAATCCCAACGGGAGCAATAATTCCAAGCTGGCCGGTTTGGACGCTACGGTCTTTGTACCTGTTGTGGATTTTAAATTTAAGAATGACAGTAAAAACTGGATATTAATGGAGACCTATGTCTACGAAGGATACCGCCAGCTGGTTTGGAAATTTTACAGCACAGCGGATGGACGCACCGTAAATTGGACCACTACTGGATTAAAGAGTAAAAAAGATGCCCCAGACCCGGTATACGAGATGAATCCAGAGCTGAGCAAGGGTGAGATACGGCAGGTCGATTGGGCTGTTGAAGGAGCGACTGTCACGGTCACGCGGGATGTCTCCAGGAATGGTGAAAAACTCTGGCAGGATATCTTTACGACCAAATATCAACCCTGGGCTGCTGTTTGTCAGTATGGCGAAGGGACCAAGAATTTTCCTCCAGAAAACCCGGACCCGGACAATCCCTGTAAAAAGAAGTAAGTTATAATCTAAAGGCAATCAGCTCCAGTTAAGGAGGAATGAATGGTCAGTAAAGAACTTCTAGAGATTTTACGATGTCCTGCCTGTGTACAAACCCGGGAAGGCACGCTGGATTATTACCAGGAATCCTGGCTGGTATGCAAGGAATGCGGAAGAAAATATCCCATCCGGCAGGATATCCCGGTGATGCTGATCGATGAGGGTGACAAATGGGTAGATACAGCTGTAGCTGACCTGCCAGTTCCCCCGCCAGACAAATAAGAATTACCAGGACCGGCAAGCTCAGAACACGGTTTTCCACAAGGAAACCGTGTTCTTTTGTTAACTCGCCTGGACAGCGTTCAGCCAGCAATCTGCCAGGACCCGGTGTCCCTGGTCGGTGGGATGTACACCATCGTCCAAAAGCTCTGGAAGGGGGATGCTTCTGGGCTGCTTCATCAAGGGCTGTTTGGAATGGAACGTAGCTCGCCCCAAATTCTCCAGCAAGCTCTCTGACGATGGCCCGGCGCTGATCAAGATCTTCGACCCAAATTTCGTCTACCTGAGCAGTGACCAGCAAAAAGGGCTCACATAAGACCAGGTGAACAGAGGGGAGCTGGCGGCGGGTTAGCTGGAGGATCCGGAGATAAACCTGGCGGAATTCTTCTGGGCTGGTTCCAGCCCCAGAATAGAGGTAGTTCCAGGTATCATTGACGCCGATCAGGATGCTGATCAGCTCGGGCAGGAGGCGCAGGCTGTCCCTTTCCCAGCGATCTTCCAGGTCGCGGATCCGGTCTCCACTAATGCCCCGGTTGTAGATCTGCATACCAGAGGCTGGGTATGTTTCCAGAAGTTGATCTGCGATCAGACGGGCATAGCCATACCCCAAAATATTTCCAGCGTTGGCTCCAAAACCGGCCCGGTTTCGCCCGGCATCGGTGATGGAATCGCCCTGGAACAGGATCACGCTGTGAGGTTTGATCAGATCCATAAGGTCCCCAAGATCAGGCCAGCTCGATCAATTTCACCAGGGCTCCGTAGGAGAGCAGGTTGTGAATCTCTTCCACAAAGGGGATCCTCTCTGGGTTGGCATCAGCAAGGGAACCCCTGAAGATCAGGGGATCATAGTCCAGGTCCAGGGCGCCCCGGTAGGTGGAGAGCACACACTGGGAGGCAGCAAAACCGGTCAGGAAGAGTGTGTCCACGCCCAGCTTTTGAAGCTGCTGGTGCAAGCTGGTCTTGTTAAAGGCATTGCCGTAAGTTTTGTGGATCCGGGGATCAGCGGGGTCCAATTTAATAAGGGCAGTTGTATCAAAACCTGGGGAGCCGGGCACACGGCCGTCCTGCTCATCCAGGTCCTCAATCACAAAAATTGGCAGATCTTTTTTACGGAAGAGCTCAATCGCGGCGTTGATATATTCAACCGCGGAAGTCATTGAGCTGGACGCGGCAGGATTCTCATCAAAGAATACTTGCTGCATGTCGATTACCAATAAGGCGGGTTTCATAAATAATCTCCGGGGTAAAGATTGGGAACTGGACCTGGTTGAAATATCCCGAACACAGGGGGTTTCCAGCGATTATCGCACGCCCCAGATGGCCCAGACGGCCACCATGGCCAGGCCGATCAAAAAGCGGGCCACAAATGACATTCCCCATCCTGTGAGCAGACCTTTGGTTATTTGCCAGGCCTTTTCGCTGTCCCGGATGCGGGCATATTCCAGAACGAAGAGTAATACCGGCGCGGCAATAATCCCGCCCAGAGGTGGGAGAGCAAAGGTTCCGATCACGGCTCCCAGAAGCGCTCCGGCGATAGAGATCCAGCTGGCTCCGGCCTGGCGGGCTTTGCCGCCCATTAGGAAATTATCTACCAGGGTTCCGGCAATCATCAAGAGTGTGATGATCACCAGCACCCAGATCTCGAGGGTTACAAAACCGGTCAGCAGGCCATGGAGCAGGGCTGCAGCCCAGATGATCACCACTCCGGGATAGATGGGGAGGATCATGCCGAACAATCCTACGGCCATGATCAAATAGGTGAAAATATTCAGAGAAAGATTTAACCAGTTTGGCATAATTATTAACTTCCAAGATTTTAAGTTCTCAGTGGTCTCCAAATCATCTGGGTTCTAGGATCTCGACCCCACCCATCCAGGGTTTCAGTACTTCCGGGATCAAAACCGAGCCATCGGCCTGTTGATAGTTTTCCAGCACAGCGATCAAAACCCGGGGCAAACCCAGGCCGGAACCATTCAGGGTGTGGACAAAGCGGGTGTTCTTGCCATCTTCCGGGCGGTAGCGGATGGCTGCCCGGCGAGCTTGAAAATCGCGGGTATTGGAGATCGATGATACCTCCAGCCATTCCGCGCAGCCAGCTGCCCAAACCTCAATATCGTAAGTATAAGCAGCGGCAAAACCCAGATCGCCTGTACAGAGATTATTCACCCGGTAAGGCAGGTCCAATAGGCGGCAGATACGTTCAGCGTCATCGAGCATTCGCAGAAACTGAGCTTCGGAATCTTCTGGCCTGCAGTAGATATACATTTCCACCTTGTCAAATTGGTGGCCTCTTTTGATGCCCCTGACTTCCCGGCCGGCGCTGATCTTCTCGCGCCGGAAGCAGGGCGTATAAGCAGTGTATTTCACTGGCAGATCCTTTTCTTCCAGGATCTCGTCCTTGTGCAGGCTGGTGAGTGAGACTTCCGCGGTTGGCACCCACCAAAAATCCTCTTCGTGATCATGGTAGAGGTTTCCCTCAAATTTCGGAAGCTGACCGGATGCGTAGACGACCTCCTCCTTGACCATAAAGGGTGTATAGCGTTCCTCGTATCCATGGTTGATATGGGTGTCGAGCATAAAACTGATCAATGCCCGCTGGAGTCTTGCGCCAGCCCCGTTCAGCACATAGAATCGAGTGCCGGAAAGTTTTGTGCCGCGTTCAAAGTCGATGATACCCAGCTCGGGCCCCAAATCCCAATGCGCCCGGGGGGCAAAATCAAAAACCGGTTTTTCTCCCACGGTTTTGACCCGCTGATTTTCAGTATCATCCTTTCCGAGGGGTACTCGATCATCAGGAAGATTGGGAAGGCTTCCCAGCAGAGCCATCAAAGCCGGTTCAATACTCTTTAGTTCTTCTTCCAGGCCGGCGAGCTGCTCACCCAATTTTCCCATGGCAGAGATCCGGGCCTCGCGTTCGGCGGAATCCTTGATCCTGCCTATGGCTTTGGATTCCTGATTGCGCTCCGCCCGTAAGCGTTCCACATCTTGCAGCAGATCCCGGCGATTGGTGTCGAGTTCGATCACCCGTTCCACTACAGAAAGATCTTCCTGGCGTTTTTTTAATCCCTCCCTGAACCAGGGTGGGATTGTCCCGGAATAGTTGAATATCTAACATGCCTTACTCCTCATGCTGGTTAATTAAAAACTCCCCTCTCCAGCAGGACGAGGGGGCTTTCGTGGTGCCACCTGCTTTCACCGCAGAATTGCGGTCTCATTGATCCGCGATAACGGACGGTCCGGCTCCCTTACGGCAAAAAGCTGCCCCTCCGGGAGAGATGTCCTGGAGATCTGGCTCCAGGATGCGGAGAGGATTTCACCGGAACAGATTAATTCCCTTGCACCAGTCGGGAACTCTCTGGGTAATCAGTCCGGATACTGATCTCCGCGGCCATCTTTAAGGTTGATGTCTTTAGCTCCCATTATACAAGAAGGATTTGGATTGACAAGCCTCCCTGCCTGGCTGGATGCGCGTATCATCGAACCAACCAGAGCCAGGAATTGTTATGCTATACTATGGTTTGCTTTAGGCACGGACGGTGATTTGGGGCTGATCCAGAAATAGTGGGTTTTTGGCAGGCAGTGAACAAAAATCATGAGATTCAATAGCAAGCTTTTTCTAAAGACCTTTTATTACACTTTCTTCAAGTCTGAAGGCACTCCGGGCAGACTTTCCCTTAAACGACTCCTGATCGTAGGATTTATCTTCCTCTTTTATCCCTTCTGGCAGCTGAGCATCCGGGCTGCCTATCTGCTTGACAACCTGATCTATCCCGATCACCAGGACACAGAGGTTCGGGAACCGGTCTTTATTGTTGGAAATTTCCGATCCGGGACAACCCTGCTGCACCGCCTGATGGTAAAAGATGATCAATCCACCAGCTTCTCTAGCTGGGAGCTCTACCTGGCTCCGTCGGTGGTTGGCAGAGCCTTTTACCGCGGGTTAATGAGGATCAATTATGCGATTGGCAATCCTGCCCGCTGGATCGTGGGGATATTTGACCGGATCGTCGCCAAAGAAGCCCATATCCACAAGATCGGCTTAAATGAAGCTGAAGAGGACGGGCAGGTTCTGTTTCACATCTGGTCAGCTTTTGATCTGCTGGCATTTTTCCCATTCCCGATATTGATCAAGAAATATATCTATTATGATGATCAAATCCCTCCGGAAGAAAAACAGCGAGATATGGAGTACTATTCCGAGATTGTCAAGAAACACATCTATGCTCATGGGGGCAGGCGCTATATCTCAAAAAACCCCAGTCATTCCCCGAAGGTCAAAACACTCCACCAGCAGTTTCCCGACGCCAAATTCATCAACCTGGTTCGCAATCCCCTCCAGGTGATACCCTCCACCATCAGCCTGTATTCGAAACACACCCATACCTATGGAGACCCAGGGACCGATTATTCCCTCCAGGAAACGATTATCGAATCCAGCAAACACTGGTATCTCTACCCCCATCAATATCTGAAGACCCTGCCCCCGGACCAATATATCCGGATCCGGTACCAGGACCTGGTAGCTGACCCCCAGGGTACTGTGGAACAGATCTACCAGCAGTTTGGATTTAAACTCAGCCCGGATTTTATCCAGATCCTGGAAAATGAATCCCAAAAAGCCCAAAAATTCAAATCCAAACACAAATACTCGCTCAGAAAAATGGGATTAAACAAGAAGCGTATCGAACGAGAATTTAGTTTTATTTCCAGCCTACTCGATCTCCAATAATCAACTCAAATAAGGCCTTGACAAACCACTAACCCCTACGGTATGATTGTTTGTACATGTTTTGTCTATAAAAACACGACATCATATGTGCAACCACTAAATTATTAGGAGAGAATTATGACAAAACCAACTGAAGCAGTTCAAGATCTGACGGAGGGGAAATTTTCCCGCTTGACGAGGTTCAACCTGATTATGGGTTTCCTTCATCTTATTCAGGGCATCTTAATGATCGTTCTGAGCAACGATACTACTTATCCCATATTTACTAATTTTCTTGGATTTAATCCAGAAACCTTATCGCTGCAGCCAGTGACAAAACTACTTTATGAGCTGCGATTTGGACCGGCGATAGCTGCCTTTTTATTGATCTCGGCAGCGGCGCACTTTTATCTGGCTACTGTGGGAAATAAAAAATATAAACAGAACCTGCTAAAAGGCATGAACCCCACCCGATTTTATGAGTACGCCTTGAGCTCCTCCCTGATGATCGTCCTGATCGGAATGCTTTCCGGGGTGTGGGATCTGGGAGCGATCATCTTGATCTTTGGAATTAATGCCATGATGAATCTGTTTGGCATTATGATGGAGTACCACAATCAGAACACAGACAGGACCAATTGGACAGCTTTTATTTACGGCAGCATTGCCGGGATATTCCCATGGATCGTGGTCTTTGTTTATTTTATTGGTTCGATCAATTCTGGTGACGCCAAACCGCCTGATTTTGTTTATGTGATCAATCCTACCTTATTTGTGTTCTTCAATATTTTTGCTATCAACATGGTCCTGCAGTACAAAAAAATTGGACCCTGGAAAGATTATCTTTTTGGAGAAAGGGCTTATATCGTGCTCAGCCTGGTTTCCAAATCAATCCTGGCCTGGATCATATTTGCGGGAACGCTGGCACCTGTCTAGATCAAACCGGGAGGAATATACCGCCGGATCCCTGGATCATAAAGAAACAATTTATGATTCCGGTCCCCATCCGGCGGTTTTATATTTAACCCGACAACTGGAGGTAAAGATCAGCAGGCCCGTTTCAAGAAATTCTGACAGACCACGAAAAACTCATTGTAAATATCCTAGAGATGGTGCGAAAGTGAAATCCCTGCCCTGTACATCATAGAGCGGATCTGGGTCCAAGATACTTTCCAAAGGGGTGTCCAGGCCAAGCGGTTTCGGGATAAGGATGGATTTGTCACTGACCGGGGAAGTCACTGAGGTCCATAATCTGGCCCCAGATTTCTTGACAGGGACAGTTTTTATGATTTAATGCCAAAACACTGGAAAGTAGCTGTGCGACCAGTTTGAGCGGTCATCGCCTGCATCTCTAGAACCGGAATGATGCCGCAGTTAGAACGAATTTTGCAGGATATGGGAGATTTCCCGACCAAACATTGATTTTTTGGTGATCCTCATTGAACATCGCTCCTCATAGTACTTATTCTCCAGGTTATCCATCTAGCGGGCAGGATATCCAGCCGCTTTTCAAATTTGATGTACAATCTAATACAAATCAACTAGGGCAATTTTGCCGATCATCTGGCCGCAGAAATGGGGTGATTCTTGACTGTCAGGACCAGAAAGTTTGATCATGGAATGGGTTTGGTTTGCCTTCAACGCCAAAAAATCTAGCCTGGCTAGATCCACTAATACAATCCATCCCCGATACAAGGAGGTGATACTCCTCAGCGATAAAGTCATACCCAACCCAAGTTTTATCCCTTTATAAATAACGTTAAGGAGAAAAAGAATGAAGAAATCTCTATTTTTGCTGTTCAGCCTGATGATCGTTGTTTCGCTTGTCCTGGCTGCTTGCGGCGGCGCTGCCCCTGCGAAGGATGCCGAGCAAGTTGAAGTAACTTTCTGGCATGCCTATGGAACCGGCTCTGCTGAAGAAATCGCCATGGCTACTTTGATCGAACAGGCTGCGGCAGATATGCCCCAGTACAAGATCAACGTCCTGCAGATCCCTTTTAATGACATCTACAATAAATACCGCACCGATGTTGCTGCCGGTGGTGGACCCGACATGTTCATCGCCCCCAACGACTCCCTGGGTGATGATGCCCGCGCTGGATTGATCGCTGATGTGACCGCGTTGGCGGAAGGCAAATTCGGTGACTATGCTCCTTTGGCCGTTGACGGCATGAGCGTGGAAGGTGTTATTTATGGGGTTCCCGAATCCTTGAAAGCTGTCGCTTTCTGGTATAACACCGATCTTCTGCCCGAAGCTCCTGCAACCACAGATGAACTTCTGGCCCTGATGGAAGGCGGCACCCCCGTTTCCCTCAGCTTTGGCTGCTACCACCACTGGGGTTTCTACGGATCCTTTGGCGGCGAGATCTTTGACGAAAATTGGAAAGTTGTGGCTGGCGAAGGTATTGCTGATGCAGTTAGCTACCTGAATGATCTGTACCAGATCGCGAAGGAAAACAGCTGGCCGAAGAATGACAGTGATGGCCTGGCTCCCTTCACCGAAGGCACTGTTGTTGCTATCACCAACGGCAACTGGGCTATGGGTGATTACTCTGCAGCTCTGGGCGACAGCCTGGCAGTTGCCCCACTACCGGCAGGCCCGGGTGGCCCATCCAATCCGCTGCTTGGCGTTGATGGCTACTACTTCAACCCCAACAGCCAGAATCTGGAAGCAGCCTTCGAAGTAGCTCTTTACCTGACCAACGCTGCCGCTCAGAAACTGATGATGGATGATGCTGGCCATGTTCCGGCCCGCACCGATGTGGAAGTTACCGATCCCCTGATGCTGGGTCTTCTGGAGGCTTTCTCCACCGCTTATGTTCGCCCCCAGGTTCCCGAACTTGGTTTGTACTGGTCCAACTTCTGCGGCACCGACGAGGTATTTGAAGTCGGCACTGCAGCAGCGGATTGGGTAACCACCGCGACCGAAAACGCGAATAAATAGATCTCAAACTGTAATAGAAGTTCGCGGTATGCGTGGATGGCTTGCCATCCACGCATACCTGCACCCCAAGGAGAATATCCCTTAACCTGAAGGAGTCCCCATGAAGAGTGCAAACAAAATTGGCGGCCGGAAGCTGCAAATTGGTAAATTCGCTCTGCCTTATATGTACCTGCTGCCAGCATTTATTGTCATGGCCTTTATTACTTTTTATCCCCTCGTCTACCAGGTGATCGTATCCTTTACTAATTTTGAAACCCGGCACCTGATGCAGGGACTCTCATCACCCGATTTGGAAAATATTGGCTTCCAGAACTATATTGATATCTTCACCAATGCCCTGCCTGTCCAAAACTTCGAATTTTTCCGGATCCTGACCTATAACTTCTGGTGGGCCCTGTCCAACGTGGCGGTCCATGTTCCGGCAGGAGTGCTGATCGCCACCCTGTTGAATACCAAAGGATTATGGTTCAAGAAGATCTACCGGGCTATTTATATTATGCCGATCGTGGTACCTCCCCTGGTCGTGGCAACAGTCTGGCGCAATATCTTTGACGAGCGCTACGGGGCCATGAACCAATTTTTGACCACCTTTCTGAATTTTATAGGGACAGCAGACCCTGTGCGGATTCGCTGGTTGACCGAATACGCCCCGCCCATCCCCTGGCTGCTGCCCAATTCTCCCCTGCCTTTGGCTTATTATGCAATGATGATCGCCAATTTCTGGCTGGGCTGGCCCTTTATGACCCTGGTAGCAACCGGCGCGCTGCAGAGCATCTCGACTGAACTATATGAAGCCGCCTCGATCGATGGGGCATCCCACACCAAACAATTCTTTAAGATCACCGTACCCCTCCTGCGCCCGGCCATGGTGCCCGCCGCGATCTACGGCTTCACGCTCTCATTCAATCTCTTCAACTTTGTGTATTTTATGACCGGGGGTGGGCCGGCTCGCTCCACGGAGATCCTGGTCACTTTTGCCTACGACCTGGTTAGGAATTTGCGTTTATTTGGAGTGGCGGCCGCTTTTGCGATGATCATATTTTTTGTGGCTTTGACCGTCTTTTTGATAACCAACCGGATCACCCGGGCAACCAAATCCTATGCGGAGGTTTAATATGACAGCCCAAGCCGAAACCCCCCAGAAGAATATCCTTGCCCGTATCCTGAATTTCAACACCTCCAAAAAGGAAGGCGGCCGCGGTTTACCCCTCTGGCGTCAGCTGCTTCTGCAAGTATTGACGGTAATCATTGCCATTGAAGTGATGTTCCCGATCATGTACATCATCACCATGTCATTCAGCACAGAAACCAGGCGACCATCCACCCTGCAGTTGATCCCGAAAGAGATCTCCCTGGTAGCCTACCGGCAGGTGCTTGACCACCCGACAGCCAACCCAGTCAGCTTTGTTGAGCTTTTACGCAACAGTTTCTTGTTATCTTTCAGCGTGGGTTTACTGGCTGTCCTGATTTCTGTCTCGGCAGCCTATGCTTTTTCCAGATTCAACTTCTCGTTTCGCCAGGTCCTGATGGTGATGGTTTTTATCCCGCTGCTGATGCCTGGAATTGGTCTGGCGACTCCGCTCTACCTGCTAATGAACAGCGTCCGCCTGGCTGATTGCGGTCAAGGAGTGCTGGCGCTGGCGCCCCTGGCCACCTGCCTGGAAGGGACCGGGAAATTGCTATTTAACCTTCGGGATTCGCTTTATGGCGTCGGCATCGCCATGATCGCCACGGCGCTGCCTTTTGCGGTCTGGAATTTGAAAGGCTACCTGGATACCATTCCAGTTGAGCTGGAAGAAGCCGCCAAAATCGACGGCGCTGGATCCAACCAGATCTTTTTTAAGATAGTTTTGCCCCTGGCAACCCCTCAATTGGCGGTGACATTTTTCCTGGGATTTATCGGCCACTGGCAGGAATTTGCCATGCCCTGGCTTTTCCTCACCAAACCCCAGAGCTATACCCTGGCGATGACACTCTACAATATGACCGGACAATATGCCAGCAGCATCCCCTGGAATCGATTTGCGGCCATGGCGGTGATCGTTGCTCTGCCGGTGGCAATAATATATATTGCCCTGCAAAAACAAATTGTGGGCGGCCTGCTAATTGGCGGCGTTAAAGGATAATATCCCCCCGCCAACCCCCTTTATAGAATGTCCTTTAGAACCGGACAGCTCCTGCCTGGTTGTCTGACGTTATTCATTTTCCCAGGGAGCCCAAGCGTATGTATGAAGATTAATAAGACCATCTTGATCACCTTCTTGTTGACCATTTTGACTGCCGGCTGCAGTTTCAATCCAGCGGGGAATTATCCTCTCACTGAGCTATTCAACCTTCCGGTTGATCAGGCAGGTTCAGAAACACACCCCTGGTGGGAAGAGGCGGTCTTTTACGAGATCTTTGTGCGCAGCTTTTTCGACAGTGACGCGGATGGGATCGGTGATTTTAACGGCATAACCCAAAAATTGGATTACCTGGAAAACCTGGGAGTGAACGCGATCTGGTTGATGCCTATCCATCCCTCACCCTCCTATCATGGCTACGATGTGATCAACTATTATGCGGTTAACCCTGATTACGGCACAATGGCTGATTTTAAGAAACTGCTGGAGGAGGTCCATAGGCGGGATATGCATCTGATTATCGACCTGGTTCTGAACCATACCTCCGACCAACACCCTTTTTTCAAGGACGCCAACAGCAGCCCGGAATCAGATTACCGTGAGTGGTACATCTGGGAGGAAAACCATCCTGGCTGGGGGGGAAATGCCTGGCATGAAGGCGCTCAGGGTTACTATTATGGATTATTCTGGGCAGGCATGCCCGATCTGAACTACAACAATCCGGATGTGACCGCCCAAATGGAACAGGTGATCCGTTATTGGGTTGAAGATGTCGGAGTGGATGGTTTCCGCCTGGACGCCATTAAACACCTTATTGAGGAAGATAAGCTCACGGAGAATGTCCCCTCCACCCATGAATGGCTGCGGGAATTCAATCAATTCTACAAAGAAGAGTTTCCTGGCATCTATATCGTGGGGGAAGTGTTTGGCGCTGGGGGATATCTGGCCAGCATCTATTCGGATGATGAGTTGGACCAGGTGTTCAATTTTGAGCTGGCCGCTGGTTTTGTCAACTCTGCCAACGGGGGCTCAAATACTGGCATAAAAAGTGCTTACCAATTGACACTCAAAGATATGCCTGCCGGGAACTATGCAACTTTCCTAGCTAATCATGACCAGAACCGAGTGCTGAGTGTGCTCAATGGAAACGTTGGCAAGGCCAAAGTGGCGGCCTCGCTGCTATTAACTGCGCCAGGTACTCCCTTTATCTATTATGGTGAAGAAATCGGACTGCTGGGAAAAAAACCTGATGAGGACCTCCGGCTGCCAATGCAGTGGTCAGCAGATCCTGGAGCTGGATTCAGTACAACAGATGCCTGGCGCAGCGTAAATGATGATTATCTCCATACCAATGTGGCTGCCCAGATGTATGATCAAGACGGGCTGCTCTCCCATTACCAGTCCCTGATTGCGGTTCGAAAAGGCCATCCCGCTTTGCAAACCGGCGGCACCATCATTCTTGATACAGGAACGCCGGCTGTGTTTGCAGCCCTGCGAATTCAGAAAACTGAAATCATATTAACACTGATCAATCTTACTGATGAGCCCGTGAGGAATTTTGCCCTTTCGGGAGCTGAAATACCGCTGAATGACGGATCCTATCCATTAAAACCGCTTCTCAGTGACATCCGAGTGGAGGACCTGGATCTGACTGCCGGGATAATGAGCGATTTTCAGCCAGTGGGTGAATTGCCGCCCTACAGCACCTACGTCTTCCAGATTCAATAGCTAAAAAGGGCGACGGGCAATAGGTGACTGCCCGGGATCTTACAATCCATCCTGATCGTATAGGATCAACTATATATCCATAAATATTGAAAATCTCGCTGATTTGGGAGGTCAGTCTTGATCCAGGAAACAGGAATCCTGTTCTATGGCTGGGCTGCATATCTGAGCGCAGCGGCAGCAATTCTGACCTTTTTCACCGGCCGGCTTTTTTTCTGGACTGGGAAAGGGTTTGGAAAACTGAACGATCTGTTCAGTATATTTCAGGTTATCCTGACCATACCGCTGATTTTTCTTTTCAACCAGTTAATGACTCCACCCAGGGTGATCACCATCATTCTGTCCAGCGCGATGGGGCTGGGCGGCATCTATTTTCAGCGCTGCGGGGCAGATTCGTTTGCTGGTCGGCCAGATTGACCTCGAAGGATCTCAGAAGTACTTTCCTGCGGGCGGAGCGATTGGATTCTGGTTAATGATGGCAAATCTCAGCGCTGCTGGGTCCCCGGAACTGCCAGGGGGTTTGATCTGGACCGGCCTGGGAGCTGGCCTGGGTTATCTCCTGGTCGCGGGGGGGTTTTTGAAAGGAGGTCAATCTGACCCGATCTTTATTTCTGGATCCATTCTGCTGGGGATCCTCTATCCGACCTGGGCAATCTGGCTCGGGAATCTGCTGATCGCCAGTCTTTCATGATCCTGGATTTCCCCCCTTTATCGACCAGTCAGCAAATTGGAAGTTGTCAGGTATACTTCTTTCATCAGTCAGTAATCAACGGATAATTCTCTTATGAACTGTAAACAATGCGGCGCTCCGACGACACTTTTTCGGGAACGGGATTATTATCATTGTGAACACTGCGGAAGCTATCATTTTCCGAATGCGACCCTGGAGGGATTAAGAATCCTGGGTGAGAATACAGACGGGATCCACTGCCCCCAGTGTAATATCTCCCTCAATTTGGTTACGGTGGATGATTATTACCGGGGTTTTCATTGCCGAAACTGCCGGGGATTGATGTTTAATCGAACCAGGTTCAGAGAGGTGGTTGACAGCCGCCGGTCCAGGGATAAAACCCCGCCAGCGCCGGTGAGTTTATTTAATCCTACCGAACTGGAGAGGCAATCTGAGTGTCCGATCTGCCTGCAAAAGATGGAAACCTTCCAATATAACGGACCGGGGAATATTGTGATCGATACCTGCCACCAGGATGACCTGATTTGGCTGGATTACGGAGAACTAACCAAAGTGGTTGAGGCCCCGGGAAGGGACAGGGGTGTTCCCCGCAGAAAACCCGAAAAGGAAGCATCGGACGAGCAGAAGAAATCAAAGCGGGATAAAAAACAATCCCCCCTCCAGGGGGCATTATCTGACTTGCTCGAGGCCTTCTTTTCAGACCAATGACCTGATAAATGGTGCAGATATGGAACACTGGGAGGATTGGCAGAAAGGCTATCAGCACGGAGTCCTGGTGATCTGGCCTCCCGAAGCTGTTCGCAGGATAGTGAACAGCCAGCGCGAGATCTATGATCCCGCCTCTGCGGCTACCTGTGAAGCCCACATCACCTTGACCCAGCCTTTGACCCGTCCCCTCAATGAAAAGGAGTGGGCAAAGCTCCAGGCTATCACCGGGGATAGGGATCCATTTGAAATTCAATACGGCCCCCTGAAATCCTTTTTACCCTACCCCTGTATTTGGTACGAGGTCCAGCCCACAGCCCGGATCCTGGATCTTCGAGAAGCCTTACATCAGACTGGGTTCTTCGACCTGTCACGGCCTCACACTGAGGGTTTTACTCCCCACCTGACCATCACGGAAGGATTATCAGGACCAGAGGTCAACCAGGCCTTGTTGGAAAAATTACAGAACCAAAGCAGCGCTGGTTCGTTTTTGTGCCAAGAGATATGTTTGATCGTGCCGGATCAGACATTCCAGTTTCACCCTGAAAAACGATTGAAACTTGGCCGTTAAGCTCCCCTGTTCCAAGGGTCGCAGCACTTAGCAGGTTTCTGGACCGAGTTGGTTTTATTCTTCAGAGCGGCCAAGAGTTATTAAATGAGTAAGATCCAGTTTGGCAAATATAGTAAATTATTGGATAATGATGAATGAGGGTTGATTACAGGCAATTTGTCCCCGGGAGAAAGCATGAAGACAGAGATCTTGTTTAGAGCGCTGAGTGGAATCATCTTGCTGGGGGCGTTTTTGATCTCGGGAGCGTTCCGGAAGCGAGCCCGGGAAGAAGGGGGAACCATCGAACGCAAACAGGAGGGCTGGTTGGCTTTATCCCTGCGGATGGGCCTGGCTTTCCCCCTGCTGCTGGTGCTGCTTCTCAATATTTTTTATCCATCAGCCCTGGCCTGGGCCCACTTTAATCCCCCGCTGTTTCTGCAGATCCTGGGCCTGGTCCTGGCGGGAAGCTGTCTGCCCCTGTTGTGGTGGGTGTTCAGCAGCATCGGAAAAAATATCTCGGAGACTGTGCTGACCAAAGATTCCCACGAACTGGTAACCAGGGGCCCCTATGCCAGGGTTCGTCATCCGCTTTACGGAACAGCCCTGGTACTGCTTCTGGCGCTGGGTTTTGTGTTTGGAGATTGGATCGTGCTGGGCTACTGCCTGGCTGGGCTGCTGGCATTCAGACTATTGGTGATCCCGGCGGAGGAACAGCAGCTCCTGGACGCCTTCGGAGAGGAATATGAATGCTACCAGGCCAGAACCGGGGCTATATTCCCCTGGTTTCGCTGAACAGTGAGTCGAGCCGGCCTCAATTCATCCCGGCCTGAGCGCGGATGACCGATTCGTGATCCTTCGGTCAAGATTTCAATCCCTTTATCTGATCCAGATCAACATGTCAAGGAATCAGCATGCCAAAAATCTTTGAAGGCATCATGGCAGACGCCAGGTTCATCCGGGACCACGAACTGCAGCCCGGCTGGTACAAGATCTTAAAGGTGGTGCTGCTGCTGGGCAGTATCGGAGTTGTCTACTTTGCGTTTGGCGGGCTAGAAGACCCTGGTGTTCTTTGGTAGTTTTTTCTTATTAAGCCTGGGAGTACATCTGATCTACCGGGCCAAAACCAAACAGTTTTCTGAAAGCTGGCTGGATTTTATCGTTGAAGAGCAGGATGGCAAGCAGAAGCCCACCCGGATCGGGGGTTATTATTACCTGATGGTCCTGATGCAATGGCTTGTTGTCCTATCTTCTCAGCTGGGTTCTATTCAGATGATACCCGGGATGCGCCTTCAAAAAATGGAGTCTCGGCATTGGCCGGAAGTTAATCAAATCTATCAAAAGGGCATTGATACCGGGCAGGCCACTTTTGAACACTCTCCGCCCCCAAGCTGGAAAGAATGGAACAAAAAATTCCTACCCGCCCTGTCGATGGTATGCCTGGATGATGGCCAGCTGATAGGCTGGGCCGCTATCTCCCGGGTATCTGAAAGGGCTGTCTACCGGGGGCTGGGAGAGTTGTCGCTTTATGTCGATCCAGAACAGCAGGGGCGTGGGGCTGGCAAATTATTGATGGAGGGGGTCATCCTGGAATCTGAAGGGGCCGGTTTCTGGACCCTGCAGGCCAGTATATTCCCGGAGAACCAGCCCAGCCTGGAGCTGCACAGGAAATTTGGCTTCCGCCTGGTTGGGGAACGGCAAAAGATCGGTAAAATGGGTTATGGACCCCGGGCAGGAGAGTGGCGCGATACCCTGCTGCTGGAGAGGCGCAGTGCAACAGTTGGCATTTAATCAATGCCTAAAACTCCCCGACGGCAAACCAGGAGAACGATATGGATGAGATCATCAGCCTGCTTGAGGAAGGTGACTTGAGGACAATCGGCAGGGTTCCCGAAGTAGTTAAGAAAGTCCTCAAGAATCCAGAACTGATAAAGATATTGGTTCAGGGTCTGATCCATCCTCTCCCCGGTGTCAGGATGCGAGCTTCCGATGCCCTCGAAAAGATTTCCCGAACCCATCCTGAACACCTGAAACCTTATAAAACTTTCATACTCAAAAGAGTCCTGCAAAATACCCAGCAGGAGGTTCGCTGGCATACGGCGCAGATTTTACCCAGGCTTGATTTATCAAAGAGGGAAAGAGGCCGAGCAGCAAAATGGCTGTTCGAATACCTGGAAGATGCCAGTAAAATCGTCCAAACCAACGCCTTACAAGCGCTGGTCGATCTGAGCTGGAAAGACGACCAGCTTTTTGATGATGTCAGGATCGCAGTGGAAAGACTGGCAGAAACTGGCAGCCCGGCGGTTCGGAATCGAGCAGGGAAATTGCTTCCCCGATTGGTAAGAGATTAGGACTATGGCTAATCTTAAACTAAGGTACAGATCCCAAATAATAAATACAGGATTAACAATCAGGTTAGAGATCCACATGTATAATGGATTTTTGGTGATTGATCTGCGTCAAAATCGGAGAGGTGGATATGACTAAAGACTATCGCAGTTTAACTCCTGAAGAGCAGCGGGTGATCCTGCACAAAGGAACCGAGCGGGCCTTCAGCGGAGAATTTGATAATTTTTATGAACAGGGAGCATATCACTGCCGCCAATGTGATGCCCTTCTGTACCAGGGGGTTGATAAATTCAAATCCGGCTGCGGCTGGCCCAGCTTTGATGACGAGGTTACAGGCGCAGTTACGCGGAAGAAAGATCCCGATGGGCGGAGAACCGAAATTACCTGCACCAACTGCGGCGGGCACCTGGGCCATGTATTCCTGGGTGAACAGCTGACTCCAAAAAATACCCGTCACTGTGTAAACTCAATTTCATTAGTGTTTAAAGCGGAGAATTGATATGAACCAGGCCAAAGCATATTACGCAGGAGGTTGTTTCTGGGGCGTTGAACACCTCTTCCAAAGCAAACCAGGAGTAATTAATGCTGTTTCCGGGTATATGGGCGGCACGCTGGAGTCCCCTACCTACCAGGATGTGTTGACTAAAACCAGCGGACATTTGGAAGCTGTTGAGATCAGCTATGATCCGGATCGGGTAAGTTATGAAGAGCTCACCCGGTTCTTTTTTGAGATCCATGACCCCACCCAGGCTAACGGGCAGGGACCGGATCTCGGCCCCCAGTATCTTTCGGCTGTTTTTTACTCCAGTGATTCTGAGATGGCAACGGCCCAAAACCTGATCGATTTACTGAAGGAGAAAGGTTATGACGTGGTAACCAAGCTCATCCAGGCTGAAAAATTCTGGGTGGCGGAGGATTATCACCAGGATTATTACGTCAAGAAGAATCAACAGCCTTACTGCCATGTCTATCAGAAAAAATTCTGAGGGTGGATCCTTCCATCCCTGATATAATGCAGGAAATTTAGGGAGCACAATTATGAGCAGTCCCCGAGAGGACGAAATTCGCGAAGCAGTCAAGACCAGATATGGAGATATTGCCCGGGAGGGAACATCCTGCTGCGGGGGCGATCTGATCGACCCCTTTGAATTGATCCAACCGGAAAAACAATCTTCCCTGATGGGCTATTCAGACCAGGAATTGGCCAGTGTGCCTGTTGGAGCAAATATGGGCCTGGGCTGCGGCAATCCCCAGGCCATTGCAGATCTAAAAGAGGGAGAGGTTGTGCTTGACCTGGGCAGTGGAGCGGGGTTTGATAGCTTCCTGGCAGCCAGGCAGATCGGCCCCTCCGGAAAGGTGATTGGCGTGGATATGACTCCGGACATGATCCACCGGGCGGAGGAAAATGCAGCCAAGGGTTCTTTTGAAAATGTTGAATTTCGTTTAGGACAGATTGAAGAACTTCCTGTTGATGATCATACAATCGATGTGATCCTCTCCAACTGCGTGATCAACCTTTCCCCGGACAAACAGGCAGTATTTAATGAGGCCTATCGGGTGCTGAAAACCGGAGGGCGTCTGGCAATCTCTGATATGGTAGCCTCGGTCGAACTTCCGCCGGAAATGAAGGCCGATCTCGCCCTGTATTCTTCCTGCGTAGCTGGCGCACTCCAGGTGGATGAGCTGCGGGGGATCCTGGAACAGGCTGGTTTTAAAGCAATTCGGATCAACCCCAAAGACGAGAGCAGGGAGTTCATCAATAAATGGACCCCCGGAGTGCCGATCGAGGATTATGTGCTTTCGGCAACGATTGAGGCTCAAAAATAAACATATCCAAGTTTCCGATCTCAAACCCGCCTCCTACCCCGGCGGGTTTTTGGTTTGGTGTTTCAATTCCGGCAGAAAAAAGGATATGATTGTGTTAGGCCAGGGAGGCGATATGTTATGAAAACGATCCAACTGGAGAATTGGTCCCGCAGGGAACACTACCTGTATTTTAAGGACTTTGAATATCCTTATTTCAGCCTCACAGCCGAGGTTGATCTTACAGCTCTGCTGCCCCAAGTAAAAGCCCAGGGGATATCTTTTACAGCGGCGATCATGTATCTCGTCGCCCGATCCGCCAATGAAATCCCGGAATTCCGGCAGAGGGTTCGGGAGGGAGACCCCATTGAACATGAGATCGTGCATCCCTCGGCGACGATCCTGAGTCGGGATGAGCTGTTCACCTTTTGTACAGTCGATTACCAGCCCGATTTTAGAGCGTTCACCCGAGATGCGGCTGCTGAAATAACCCGGGTGAAGGACCAGCCAACCATCGAGGAAAAATACCCAGATGACCGGATGCTTTTTATGACCTCAATTCCCTGGGTGTCCTTTACGGATTTTACACATCCCCTGAAGTTGAACCCGGCTGATTCCGTGCCCCGGTTTGCCTGGGGGAAGTACCGCCAGGTGGGTTCGAGGACCGTTATGCCGCTCTCTGTCCAGGGCCATCACGCCGTGATGGACGGATTACACGCCGGAAAATTCTATGAAAAATTCCAGCGAACCGCGGACCAACCGGAGATCTTGTTAGCAGGATAAGAATTCCGGATGCCTTTGGTCGGGAGCAACTGCTCCAATAAATACCAGTGCTCAAAATTTGTTATAATCAGGTTATAGATAAAATAAGGAGAAACTATGTATGAAAAAAGCATTGAACTGCTGAACAAAGCAGTCGCGGATGAATTATATGCCGTGCACCAGTACATGTATTTTCACTTCCATTGTGAGGATCAGGGATTTGATCTCTTGGCAGCCCTGTTCATCAGAACCGCGATCGAGGAAATGACACATATCGAACGCTGTGCAGAGCGGATCATTTTCTTGAATGGTGATGTTGAGATGGTAGCCGCAGCAGAGGTCAAGAAAGTCCAGGATGTCAAAATAATGCTCGAGCAGAGCCGGAAGATGGAAGAGGACAGCGCCAGGGACTATAATATCTGGGCCAACGAATGCTCCTCAAACAACGATGCGGGATCTCGACAGGTCTTTGAAGGCCTGGTAGCTGACGAGGAAAGGCATTTCTCCCAGTATGATGATGAAGCAGTGAAAATCGAAAAATTTGGGGAAAGCTACCTGGCATTGCAGTCGATCGAGGGCAGCCGAACTGCAGCCAGCGGCGCGGCATTCGGGCGTTTTCTCCAGACCATCGCCCATGAAATGTTCCACTGCTACCAGGTCTGGAACTTCCCTGCCCAAGCTGACGCAGATTGGGGAGTACAGGATTGGTGGGGCGAGGGCACCGCGACCTATTTCAGCAATGTAGTCTACCCAGGTATCAATATCGAGTGGGACTGGACACCCAGCTTCGTTTATCGTTCGGCGGATACGCCGCTGACCGAAATGGCATACGATAACTTCCTCTTCTTCCAGTACATAGCCAACCAGCAAGGAGACGCTGGAGTGCTCAACATTATCAAAGCGATGCCTGTCCAGGGGAATGTGGCCGCCCAGGCAGCCGCCCTGGGTAGTTATCCCAATATCCAGGCCATCTTTCATGATTTTGGCCGGGCAGTGATGGATGAAACGATTATCGACACATCCAAACAAACCATCCCGACCCTGCCAGCCTATATCCAGGCTGACCACAAGATAGTTGTCAAAGAAGCCAATATCCGTACTCTCGATGCCAAACCGTTTGTTTTATCCCGCTACGAAATAACATTTGCAGAGGGTCATTCCTATAATAATTCTCGAGTTATCACCGGTTCGGCAGAGGGATATGACGCTGCCCGTCTCGATGTCGGTTTGCCAGTCTGGACCGATCTGCCCGAAAAAGTCATCGCTGGATGTGGTCCGGTGACCTATTACGTTCTCCTCACCAGCGCTCCTGCCAGCGGGGGGAACTTTGCGATCGAATTATCGATGATCCCGGATGAGGAACTCGCCTGTGACGAGTGCCTGATCGGGACCTGGGATCTGGATGTGCCAGCCTTCGTCGAGACTATAGAAAATCTGCTTCCCAGTACCGAATCGGACAAGTTCAATGTCGATATTGCCGGAGGTCTGTGGCAGTTGGAGTTTACCAAACAATCTTTGTTCACAGGCAGATACAATTTCACCACGCTCTACAGTATTTTCCAGGTCAACGAGCCTCTGGGCAATAATATTTTGACCTATGTCCAGCTGGATATCGAAGGTGATATATCTTCAATTTACACCACGGACGGCATTGGGCATCTCCATCTCACCGCAGTGTCTGGCCAAATCATCGGTGATGTGCAGGTTGAGGTTGATGTTGACCGGGTTTCCGGGTCGACAAGCGCAGGGATCTATCTGATCTGCCGCTACCAAGATAACGACAACTTCTACTATGCAGAAATCGAAGGCGATGGCTCGCTGGTGGTGGCTGCGTTCTTTGAAGGTGAACAGGTTATTCTGATCGAGGACTTCCCAACAGGTCTGATCCCCGGTCAGAATCACTACCAATTGGATTGCATCGGATCCGAGCTGACTGTTTATGTTGATGGAACTCAAATCCTTTCCGCTGCTCCGCTCAAGATCCTCGAGGGAGATGTAGGTTTTGGCGCAGGTGGTTCGGGCTCAGAGATAACCGATGTCCGCTTCGATAATTTCGGGTTTCGGTCACCCTGACTGATTGGCAGCGGTTTAGAATAATTCCCCATGATCGAGAGAGGCCGTTGCCTTTAAGCGCTTCTCTCAATCTGATTTCGTAATGCTGTAACCAGTGATCCGGCACTTCATTGAAATCCGAGCGAGACCTGTGTCGTGGGGGAAGCCTAACGAATTCCCCACATAACCACCAGGGACACCAAACACGGTGTCCCTTTTTTGTTTAAGGAGAGCATAGTTGAATTTAGTGGGACCCAAAAACACTGGGGGGGAGCGATACCAGATACAGGTATACTGCTCTCCAGCTCGAGGTCGGTCATGTGCCGGTAGGAAGTCCAGGGCATATAATCCGGATGCAGGGCCCGGCCGTGTTTTTCGCCCTGGCGCATGATCTCAATAAATCCAGTTTCTCCCCAGGTTGGGAGACGGCCCCCTGGCCCGGAAGTCAGGTTGCCGGCTGCCGGCCATTCAAGGGGAAACCCGGGAATCTCACCCCCAGATAAACCCAGGCCATGACAAACCGGACAGGATAAAGCCAGGTAGGCTCCATATTCAACTGTCAATCCCGGATCCGGCGCTTGAGGAGGATCTTGATCCATAGGGATCAATTCTGCCGGCAGAAAAGTGATCGCCCTGGTCAGGTTCATGACGATAAATCCGGTCGGTGAGAGCTGGCTGGGAGCCGGCTGGTTATCAACCGGGGGCAGGCTGCGGATATAAGCCAGAACCAGGCCCAGATCCGGATCAGAGAGATAATAGAACTCAGTTGAGGGCATAAATAACAGCGGAGTTCCATCAGGTTTTAGTCCGTATTTGACGGCCCGGACCAGATCGAGATCGGTGCGCTCCCCCCCGATCCCTCCCCTGCCGGTCGTGAGATTGGGTGTGATCACCTGCCCCACAGCCGGGTTAGCGAGGTAAACCAATCCCTGGAGCTCTTCGCCGTGGCAGGCCTCACATCCCCGGTAGCGAAAGATCCGCTGCCCTTCCAGGAGATCTGGCTGGTCAGCCGGAATCGATATCAGGACAGGTGCGGAGGAATACTTCTTTTCCAGGCGGTATTCTCCCAGGCCGTAAAGGGCCAATCCGGCCAGAAGGGCCAGGATGAAAATCCCTCCCAGAATTCCCAGGATCGATTTCCAGGGCTGTTTCATGGTTAGTTATCTCTCCGGGTGAGGATCAAGTGGCCATCCGTAGTGATTTCCAGGTCCAGATCAGGAAGGTCCGCCAGGGCCGGGCCGCTGATCACCCTGCCCTCAGTCGAGAATTTTGACCCATGGCAGGGACAGCTGAACCCGCTTTCAGCAGCTTCCAGGGTGCAGCCTAAATGGGAACACACCAGGCTCAAGGCTCTGAAATCATTCCCTGCCCGGAAAACAGCAGCGGGGATATTTGGATAGAGGATCGGTCCCTCACCTGGCAGCTCATCCAGAGGTCCGAGATCGAATCTGCTGGGATGTCCAGCTTCAGGTTGATGGCTGAAATATCGGATCAAACCCCCCAAACCCAGGACGCCCGCCAGCCAGAACAGCATCCGACCCCCCCCCTGGATAAAACCCCTTCGCGACAAATTATTATCTTGAGCCATAGTCAAATACCTACCGGACCCAACCCAGAATGGTCAGAAAAAAAATCAACCCGATGATCAGGCTTCCCAGGATCTGGCCGGCCCGATTACCGGATGGAAACCAGCTTCCCAGCTCTTCAGGTCTGGCATTGGGCAGAATATAGGGGAGCAGACCCAGGATCAGCACCAAGAACAAGGGCAGGCCAATTCCCCACCAGAATGGATCACCCCATTTTAATGTTTGTTGGATCCAGATGAAAAACCAGGGAGCCTGCGAATCCCCGATCATTCCCCTACCATCTGTGATCGGCCCTGCGATCGGTGCGGGAATGATCATGGATAGCAGCAGCAGAATACCTCCAGTGATCAACATGGCCAATACTTCTTTTTTGACCAGGGCAGCCCGGGGAACTTTTTCCAGGATCTCGCCCCGGGGTGGTGGCGGGCTGCTGATACCTCCGTCCCGACGGACTTTAAATATATGCCAGGCTCCCACGCCTGCTGCGCCCAGGGTTAAACCATAGATATGCCAGCTGTAAAAACGGGTCAAGGCTGCCAGGCCGGGTTCTGATCCTCCGATCAGAAAGCTGTACAAGCCTTCTCCTACTCCCGGGATGGTCTTTAACAGGTTGGTGCCGACTACCAGGGCCCAACGGATGCCTTCATCCCAGCGTAGCACATAACCAGTAAAATCGAGCAGCAAAACCACTACCAACAGGATCAAACCCAGCAGGTAGTTGAAACTCCGGGGAGGGGCGTAGGAACCGGTCAGGATGACCCTCAGCAGGTGCACCATCAGTGTGATGACTAAAAGTTGGGCTGACCAGTAATGCAGATTGCGGACCAGATTGCCATATGGAACCAGGCTGGTGATGACCTGAATAGATTCAGCCGCTTTTTCGGGCGTCGGAATATAATAGTACATTTCCAGGGCGCCGGTGATCAATAACACCAGGCAGAAGAATACCGCCAACCCCCCTGCTCCCAGAGTAAATTTGAAAGAAGCCTGTTTGACAGGGATCCTGGGGGAATGCAAATGATGATAAAAGTTTTCCCGCCCGGATTTGGTTTTTGAGGGGTATTTTTGGGTTAGGCCTCTCCCGACCCCAACTGCCGCCAGAAATAATACCAGGGCCAAAAGCAGGCCCCCGGGCAGCTCACTTTCTGGAAGGGTGACTTCTCCATGGATTGGAATCGCAGCCCCGGTTTTTCCAGAGAGTTGGATTTGAGGTGGATCCGCGTTGTTGAGCGAGAGCAGGTAAGCGGTCAATTCCCAGGCCTGATCGGGGGTGATTGACCCGGAAGGGGAGAGCGGCATGGCATCCTGGATATAGGAGCCCAATTCAAATGCTGTTCTGAAACGAGGCAGGGCGCCTGGCCCTGCCAGGCCGGGCGCGCCGGATGCGGGGATCAGGAAGCTGTTGTCCGGCCGCGATTCCCCGTGGCAGCCGGAGGCCCAGCAGTCCTGGTAATCCGGCGCGAACCCTGCCCGCCACTCGGCGGTCAGGCCCTGCCCCTGGTCCCCGTGGCAGTCCTGGCACATGCCCCAGTAGACCTGGGCGCCGTTACCCGCCTGTGAGGGAGGGTAGATCGTTGGCAGCGGTGGGGGTCTCTCGCTGGAGGGAGTTTGGCTGAGATCTGATAGGGGGTGGGCGCTGACCGGGCCGGCGGTTAACCAGATGCCGCCAGCTAAAATCAGCCCAAAAATTATCAACAGCAAACGGGGGAGGGATCGCATGCCAATCCTTCAAGTTGACTTTCTGTGTGCATTATACAACACACTGGGGGCATCTTTTTAGGACCAGCTGTCATACGAAAAGGATGTCTTGGGGTATTGTTAGATAAAAAAAAGGGATCAGGTTCCCTAATCCAGGTTCAGCTGGGCGGCCAAATTGGAAGTCAGCTGGTTTCCGGATTCGTGCATCAGGGTTTCATGATCGAAGTCGTCCAGTTTGGTCATGGTGGTCAGGCAGGGGAAATGTTTGTGGAGTAAACCAGCCTTATCAAGCACCTGGCTGGTGGGCAGGCCAACGATCTTTTCGGCAACATGGCGGGTATTGCCGCAGACAGCATCCCTCACCACAACAGCGGATCGGATGGTTTGAGTATTTTCATCAACCTCGATCTTAAGGTCCGGTTTCCCAAATAAACGGGCAAAGGCTGCAATTTCCGGGCTGTCAAATGCGATCCTCTCATAACGGGTAACCCCGTAATCATTTTCTGTCAGGGAACAGAGAGGTCTTGGCATGGCGGCGGCCACATTAATGGATTCCAGCCAGCCGCGCAGCTGGCGGGCCAATCCCAGGGGCAGCCAGGTTTCGTTATTCACAGCGACAACAACGGCTTTTGCACCGCTTGACTTGGCGATTTCTGGCAGCAGTTCTGCGACACCTGGAAGTTCGGCAAACGAGAGGATCAGATCAGTATCAGGAAACGAATCCGGGAGATGGTCATCCGGGTCATCGATCATGCGGGGAAGAATGCTGGGCGCCTGCCAGGTGTTGATCACCCAGTCAGCGGGGGCATGGGCCTGGATATTGTGCAGATTCCTCAATCCGAAATCTCCGGATACGATAATCAACAAGCGCATAGGATCAGCTCCTGGCTCAGTGCTAAATGGAAATCAGAATTGGATGTAACAGGGAAAAACCGAGCTTAATCGTGATCAGCTGCTGTGAGCCGGTCAGCCCCGGGAAGTTTCCCCGTCAGCTCCTGGGGACGGTGGATCAAGATCGGGAAATGCTCAGTGCAGATCTGGAATTCACCTCCCTGGAATCTGAGAGTCACCAACGGCACTTCGCTGTCAGTTCTGGAGCAGTGGATGCAGGTATCTTTGATAATCTCTGTCATGGTGGTTATACCGGTAAGGTCTCCTAACTTAACATGGCTTGGATAGCTTCTAGCAGTACTTCATACTCTTCCCGACAGGCCTCACAGCGGTCGAGATGTTCTTTAACCAGGGGCATCGCTTCTGCGGCGTTTTTGCCGTGTAAATTCATTTCAATAAAATGGTCGAGTTCATCGTAACAATGCCCGCAGGTCAGTTCCTGATCCCGGGTCGATTTCACGGAGCTCATCATTTTTCGGATTATTTCAGAGGATAATTTCATTTGTTCTCTCCTGAGGTACGGATGCTTTCTGCTGGATATGTCTTACTGGTTTTCAAAGACATCCAGGACATCCTGGGGAGTCATCCCTTTTTCCTGCAAACTGTTCCGCATTTGTTTGCGGGCATCGTGCAGCAGCTTATAAAGTGCATTTCGGTTCGTGTCCATCCTGTGAGCGACCTCTTCCAGGGGCATGCCTCCGTGCATCACAGCCAGCAGCGCTGTGCGCTGGCGTTCAGTCAAATCCGCCATCATCCCCTCGATCATTTCCAGAAGCTGGGTTTGAGAGGCTCTTATTTCTGGGTCCGGGCTGGGATCAGAAAGTACCAGGGGGGTAAAATCCCCGCTGTCTTCTGGCATCAGGTCTTCCAGGGATATATCTTTCCAGCGCTGGCGCCGCATTTCTGTGAAGGCGACCCGGACAGCTACCTTCTGGGCCCAGGTGGTAAAACGGCTCTCTCCCCGGAAGGTATCCATTTTGTCCAGGATCCTCAGGATAGAATCCTGCGTGAAATCCTCGACCTGAGCTTCCAGGTCAGTTTTGATTCGGCTGGATAACGAGTAGATCAATCCCTTCTTGATCACACGCCGCAGATCTTCAATTGCTTCATTCTTGTTCTGACCTCGAAGATCACTGAGCCATTCTTCATTTGTCCGGTTCTGCATGCCGCTTCTCCTTGGGAGGTGACCAAATTATAGCATGCAGACCCCAGCCGGGGCGGGTTTCATTCTAATGGTTCAGATGTCAGATTGGACGTTCAAATCCCAGTTATAGGGCTGGTATTGAATCTGGATTCGGTCCTGATTCTCACGGATCCAATTTCCCAGATCCTGGTTCGCCAGATTGCCGGCCAGGAACAGCAGCAGATCCTTCTTGCTCCCAAAGTCCGCTTGATACCAATGGAAGATTTTAGATAATGAGACCTTCAACTGGCTTGGAAAAACCAGCAGATCATTATTGACAAAGTTTCGGGTGGCCAGGTCCAGTTGTTGATCGATCCTGTCTGGCGTATAGAAACCTGATCGGGGGGCAGGATCGACTGGCGCAATTGAGCGCAAAATGGATCCGGAGATCCAGCTCAGGCAGAACAGCAGAAATCCTGGGATCAGCGCTGGAAAAATGACTTCCTGGAAAATAGGGGAATCCACGATTGGCTCTTAAGATTCCCTGTTCAATATCTGTTAAGCTAAAGCGCTGATTGATGGATGAGATAGGCTGCCTTCTGAAAGAAACCCAGAATCCCCAGCCAGGATTCTGTCACGCTCTGCCTGAACCTGGCTTTGAATGACTGCATCGATCACCAGGGCATTGTAGATATTGATCCAGAAAGCCAGTTTGTCTGGCCTGCTGCCGAGCTGATGATAATCAAACCCTCTCAGGCTGCTCACCAATCCCCGGTAGGATTGGTACAGCGGGCTGTCGACCAATCCCTGATAATTTACCTGGCCCCCGTCAGGGGATATAGCAAGGTTCTTGATCTGGACCAGGGTTTGATAGATCTCCTCGGCCAGTGAGAGATCCCTTCCGGGTCCCTTAGCAGGGTCGACTTCAGAATTATGGGCCTGGCCCGGGTCGCTGCCGAGTATCCGGTTGAGCAGCCGTTCCCGGCCGCCGATCAATAGATCTTGAAATTTCATTTTTTTCTACTCTGATAAATCCCAGGTCGGGCACAAAAGCTGCCCACGCGAACCAGAAGGTGTCATGATGGGGGAGGGCTACCAGCTGGGTACCTGCCAGAGGACCATCGATAGCCTCGCCCAGGATATTCCAGCTTGAGCCAGTTTCCTGATCCGTAAATACCCCAGCCTCAGCTGGCAGGAAGGTCAATGCCTGGTCGCCCACAGCATTCAAAAATACTCCGGTAGAACCAACATCCCTGCCGTCAGCGATCGAGCTGCTGTCAAGGGCGCTGGCAGTTCCTGGTTTCCAGAAAATAGCCAGAGAGGTACCCCCGATGGTCTCATTCAGGACCATTTCAGCCATCAGCAGCTCAAGGGAAAAGGCTCCGCCATCCCCATCTGTCAATTGGATCCCCAGCACTCGGGCCATGGGCGGAAGCTGGCTGTCAAGATCCCCGGTAAAAGCAAAAGGATAGGAATTGATATTGTCATATCCGCTGTAGGGATTCCTTCCATAACTGCGGATATGGCCGGTATCTATGGATAACACCTCACCATCCGGGTGATTGGTCTTAAAATCTGCCCAGGAGATGATAGAGGACGGAAGCAATTCCAGCCTGGTTCCAGTAAGATCACCCACGATGGCTTCGCCATTGAACTGCTGCCACCAGGATTCAGTTTGCCTGTCCCACATCACCAGGTCGCTGAACCGCAAATTTCCGCTGGTGCCGAAACTTAATATTTCGCCGTTCACCACAGGGCGCCGAAACACCAGGGCTGTGTTGCACAGAGGACAGAAGGTCACAGCTACTGGTGTGCCGTTTACTTCGTCATTGACAATTTCGTGCCAGGTCAGAATTTGCAGGGGATAAGCCCGGGCCACACCCTCAAAATCGAACAAAATAACTGGTTCCTGATCTTCGATCCACCCCTCGGCCGAACTCACGCTTTCAAAACGGGGTGAATCCAGTGGGGGAATTCCATCCCGGGGCGGGCCTCCGGAGAAGATCTCTTCGAAATCCACGCTGTGTTCACAAAAGTTGGTTTTCCAACCAGCGGTTCTGAAGGCTGGCGTTGTACCGGCAAAGGGATCCTCACATAATTCAACCTGGTGGTTTGGTTCTTCTGTCGGGTCGCTTTCGAGCAGATCCAAATCACTAGAAGTGGTAATGGATGGGTTCTCTTGTGGATTGACTGGCCCTCCCGACGGGTCTTGAGAGCTGCAAGCGGTTATCAGAAGGACGATCAAGGGAAATAAACTCCAATAATGGGATTTGATTTTCATGATGGGTTCCTTTTCACTTTGGGGTTGTTGACCAACCCGGAAAATACTGGCCGGGTTATCAATGGACGCAGTCAGCCATGGCAAGCTTACTTGAACTCGATTTCTGATAGCAAACAAGATCTGGGGGATTCAGGTAAGCCCGATCGGATAGATATCATCCATAGGATGGCATATTTTTGAGGAGGTTTTATGAACGCAGAACCCAGCATCACTGTCTACGGCGCTTATTGGTGTCCAGACTGCACCCGCAGCAAACAATTCCTTGGTGAACATCAAATCCCTTATTCCTGGGTGAATATCGAGGATGATGAAGAAGGTGAAGCTTACGTTATTCAAAAAAATCACGGCAAACGGATCATCCCCACGATCGAATTTCCAGATGGGTCCATTCTTGCAGAACCCTCAAACGCGGAACTGGCGGAAAAACTGGGCTTGATAACCAAAGCGGAGCGAAGCCACTATGACTTGATCATACTGGGAGGGGGACCAGCTGGTTTAACCGCGGCCTTGTACACTGCCAGGGAAGGCATTGACACCCTGGTCATTGAACGGGCTGCTCCGGGCGGGCAGGCAGCGACGACCCAATGGCTTGATAATGTGCCCGGCTTTGGAGATGGCATCTCTGGAGCGGATTTCTCCAATCAGCTGCGGGGCCAGGCTGAGCGTTTCGGAGTGGAGCTGCTCCAGGCCCAGGATGTGGTGAGCATCTTCGGCCGGGACAATTACCATTGCTTGAAAACCAAAGACGGCAGCGAGTATAGCGCCAGGGCGGTTTTGATCACGACTGGAAGCCGGTACCAGTTATTAAATGTGCCGGGCGAAATGGACTATATCGGGGCTGGGATCCATTTTTGCGCCACCTGTGATGGACCATTTTATAAGGGTCAATCCGTAGCAATTGTTGGCGGGGGTAACAGTGCAACCGAAGAGGGTCTGTTTCTGACCAGATTTTCTAATGAGGTCAGCCTGCTTGTCAGGGAGCCTGAATTGACGGCCAGCCAGATCCTGCAGGACAAGGTGCTCTCCCATCCCAAGATCAAGATCCTCTTTAATACAGAAGTCCAGGAATTTAAGGGGTCCGGCGGAAAACTGGAATCGGTAGTGATCAAGGATAACAAGACCGGGATCGAGAAGCAGATCCATCCAGCCGGGGTATTTATCTTTATTGGCCAGATCCCTAACACCCATTTCCTCGAGGGATCGGGTGTTGAGCTTGACAGCTGGAAATATATTGTTACCGGACATGACCTGGTCCATCAGCAGGAAGACAGGCAGGGTTATCAGGAACGGGATCCTGCAGCCCTGGAGACCAGCATCCCGGGCATTTTCTCTGCCGGTGATGTCCGGGCAGCCAGCACAAAACAAGTAGCCTCAGCGGCTGGAGAAGGGGCAACAGCCGCCTTGCTGATACGGGAATACCTCAAAACGGTCTAAGAAACCCGCGAGCGATCCGGTTCCAGACTAACATCCAACCCAACAGGTTGTTTTTCACCTCCCTGGATGGCATAGATATTGCTACAATAGGATGGTTATGTTAAACAAGAAAGTTCTGGATTGGATCGAAGGCTACATTTTGACCAGGGTGCTGATCCTGGGAGATTTTGTAGGGACTGTGAGCCGGTCCGATTTCCTGGTTGATCTGGATACCCGAAGCGATTATTTTCGAAGATTTGAGGGCCAGCGGATCCAGGCCCTTTCCCTGCCTGTCAAAAGCAGGAATTTAAGCACTCTCCTGGGAGAGATCGAGGCCTGTTTTCAGCGCGGCTGGGAATTAATGGACGCAGGCGAGTGGACCGAAGCCCACTTTGACCATGTTTATACCTTAAGCCGGGAGATCAGCTCCGAGATCCAGATCTTGAGAGTGGAAAACCCGCCAGAAGACCCAACCCTGCAAGCCGATTAAGGGACATATTCTGTTCACAATCCGTTCTTCCGGGAGTATCTCTCCAGGACTGAATTATGTTACTATTCAGTTTGAAGGGAGAGTTTATGACCAAAGTGGAACATCTCTTGTCAGTTGGGAATCAACTGGGCGAAGGGCCTCTCTGGCAGGAACAAGAGCAAGCTTTATATTGGGTTGATATCGAGGGGGAATCATTTTCCAGATATTTTCTCGAAGATGATATCCTGGAAACATTTCCTGTTGGCCAACCGATCGGCTGCCTGGCCTTCCGTTCTGATCAGGGCTTGATCATGGCGCTGCGGGACGGGATCGGCACTTGGAATTGGAGCACCCGGCAAGTTCAGATCCTTGCCAACCCGGCAGGCAACCGCCCCGGGTTGCGTTTCAATGACGGCCGAGTCGACAGCCGGGGACGGTTTTGGGCTGGCACCCTCGGAGAAGATGACCAGAATAATCTCTACCGTCTGGATCTAGATCATTCCCTGCATATAATGGAAACAGGCATTACCATTTCCAACGGCATTGGCTGGAGTCCTGACGTCAGGACCATGTACTATACTGATTCGCCTCGGCGGGTGATCTATGCCTATGATTTTGATCCAGATAGTGGATCCATTGAGAACAGGAGAGATTTTGTCCGGGTACCCCTTTCGGGAGGATTTCCGGACGGCCTGGCAGTGGATCAGCAGGGTTTTGTGTGGAGCGCTCATTGGGACGGCTGGTGTCTGACCCGCTACGATCCAGATGGCAGGGTGGAAAGGGAGATCCCGCTTCCCGTTCAGCGGCCCACCAGCTGCGCATTTGGCGGACCGGAACTGGACCAGCTTTTCATTACTTCGGCCTGGACCGGACTGAGCAAAAATGAACGCCGGGAACAGCCCCTGGCTGGAGACATGTTTTTCCTGCCCGCTGAAATAAAGGGTCAACCTGAGAACAGGTTTTTAGGCTGATGGAATGGATCTGTAAATTGAATCGGATCCGTATCAGGAGATTTGAGTGGGACTGAGAGATAAATGAAGTCAATTGTGATTTTGATCGGACCAATGAGTGCCGGGAAAAGCACCCTGGCAAAATTACTCGCCAGGCGTTTGAAGGTAAAACGGATCGAGCTGGATGATGTCCGCCAGAAGTTTTACGATGAAATTGGTTATGACGAGGGTTATGCTTCCCGAATTATTGGCGAAGAGGGCATGCAGGGATTGATCAAATACTGGAAGCCCTTTGAGGCCCATGCTGTGGAACGAGCCATGCAGGAATACGATAATTGCGTGCTGGATTTTGGGGCGGGACACTCGGTGTACGAGGACCCGGAGTTATTCAAGCGTGTCGAAAAAGTCCTCCAGCCTTATAAACATGTCATCTTGATCTTGCCCTCCCCGGACCCGGACAGATCGGTTGAGATAGTCAATCAGAGATTCTCGGAGCTGCTCATTCGCGAGGTAGGCAAAGTCGATCCTGAGCTGCTGGAATTGAATGAATATTTTGTCCGCCACCCTGCCAACCAGGCCCTGGCCAAAAAGATCATTTATACGGAGGGAAGGTCCCCCAAAAGTACCTGTCAGGACATCCTGGATTGGATCAACGAAGGAGGGGGTGAGGGATATAAATTGAGTTATTCTCAACTCGATTTGTTCTGAACAGCCTGGCACTGAAGAACCAACCCGAGTGACACTGCTTCTTTTTTAATCCCCTCTATTAATTACCGAGATCTGCCATAACGGACCCGAGGTTTGCGGGAATTCGGGTGTTGTTCTGGTTTAGGAGGGGAATAATCAAAATCAGGCAGGGTTTTGCGGGGCAATTCCTGCTTCATGATCTTTTCTATCTTGGTCACCAGGTCCTGATCGTCCGGGGTCATAAATGTAAAAGCATCCCCCGTCCTATGAGCTCTACCGGTACGTCCGATCCGGTGAATATAGTCATCAGCCGTTCCTGGCATATCAAAATTGATCACATGGGAGATCCCGTCGATATCCAAACCCCTGGCAGCAAGATCTGTTGCTACCATGATCTGGTATTTCCCGCCCATAAAACCATCCAGGGCTGCCCGGCGCTGGCCCTGGGTTCGGTCCCCGTGCAGGCTGGTCGCTTTATATTTTGTGCGTTTGATCTTCTTGAGCAGGTTCTGGGCCCGATGTTTTGTGCGGGTAAAGATCAAGATCGATTTTGTGTCCGTTTGATCCAGTAATTTGATCAAGAGCTGGTTCTTAAGATGGTGGGGAACAGGATATAGGGTGTGGTCGACTGTGTGAGCAGGCTGCACAAGACCAATGGCTACCCGCTTGGGGTTTTTAAGGGTCTGGGTGGCCAGCCGCTCGATCTCAGCCGGAAAAGTCGCCGAAAAGAACATAGTTTGGCGCTGTTTTGGAATCTGGCGCAGGATTTTTTTGATATCTGGCAAAAAACCCATGTCGAGCATCCGGTCAGCTTCATCAAGCACCAGGATCTCAACCTTGCCCAGGTTTACATCCTGGTTTTGGAGATGGTCCAGGAGGCGGCCCGGGCAGGCGACTATGATCTCAACCCCTTGTTTCAGGGCAGCGATCTGGGGGGCAGCTCCAACACCTCCATAAACAGCCGCACTGCGAATTTTAGTACCGTAGCTGAGCTGATCAATCGTCTGGTGGATCTGTTCGGCCAGCTCCCGGGTTGGGGTGATGATCAAGGTCCGGGTATGTTTTCCGGGGTGAGTGAGTAATCTCTGCAGGATAGGCAGCACAAAAGCAGCTGTTTTGCCAGTGCCTGTCTGGGCAGTGCCGATCAGGTCGTTCCCGGCCAGGGCAATCGGGATCGCAGACAGTTGAACGGGAGTGGGTTCTGTGAACCCCGCCCGCTGGATGGCTGTATTGATCCGTGAATCAAACTTGAACTGATTGAAGCTCATGGAGTGTTTTCCTTATTCTTTATTATCAATTTGAGGAACTTACCAGGGAAATCGGGACGCTGTGTAAGGGAAGCGGCGCAGACTGCTCAGTAAATCACCAATCGGGACTGATAGTACCTGATGGGAAGGCTGCTGTCAAGCAAACCGGGAGAGCGCAAGCCCTCCCGGGAATCGGATTTGATTTCTGTATTGATGTTGGCGTGGGATTAGGACAGGTCATCCCTTTCCCTCTCCCCGGTCATTTTAAGGCATAACTGGCACTGACTTCTGCCCTGACCGAGATCTGGCCCAGGTTGACCGGCCCAAATTCTGAGGAATCTCCCAGTCCCTCAGAGCTGGGGATGTTCTGGACAGTATTCTGGGTCCAGAGATTGTTGTTTCGCCCCCACCAACCCCCGCTGAAATAGGACCAGGTGTTCTCGCTGATATTTAAGACACAATCTGCTTTTGCTCCAGCGGCTTCTGCCAGGTCCTGGGCTTTCTCGCTGGCTGCAATCATGGCCAGCTCCCGGGCCTGGTCGCGATATTTTCGGAGGTCGCTTAAATAGAATTCGACATTGACTACCTGGTTGGCGCCGGCACCCAGGGCTGCAATGATAACTTCATTGACTTTGTCCAAATCCCGCAGCGTGATGGCAACCATGTTGTAGATCCGGTAGCCCTTAATGCTTAAGGAATCATAATCTTCGTAAATGGGATCGATCACATAGCGATCAGTGACCAGGTCCTTCTCGGCTACGCCGACTTTTTTAATAGCCTGGATGACCCTGAAAATCGTGGCGCTGTTGACCGCTTCTGTGAGCTGGGGTGTGCTGCCGTTGGATTGCACCCCCAGCTGGATCAGGGCTCGATCAGGTGTCACATTCACTACAGCGGTGCCGCTGACACTAACTGTCCTGCCGGTGCTGCAGGTTTCAGTTAGATCCGCAGCCGGGCTGCCCGATGATGCCCGGGCTGCTTGATGCGGCAGGCCTGTGCTGATCAGGATGAATACCAGGCTGCCGGCCAGAATGGTATTGATGATCGTGGAGATGGTTTTCATTTTTCCTCCTACCTGTGGATGGTTGAATTCCCCCATCATAATTATTTTTCAGGGCAGAAGGATGTCAGATTTGTGTCAGTTTCTAGCCAGTTTTGGGGCCTGGGGGTCCAGCGGGCAGCAGGAAGCTGATCGCAGTCCCGCCGCTGCTGGGGCAGACAGCCTCGATCTTGCCTCCCTGAATCTCAATCAGGGAGCGGGCAATTGCCAGGCCAAGTCCGGCACCTCCGGTTTCCCGGTCCCGGGCGGGATCGACCCGATAAAACCGTTCGAAAATAAAAGGCAAATGCTCAGCTGCTATTCCCGGACCCTGATCAGTGATGGTGCATTGGACCGCTCCAGGAAAGAATTGGAGAGCTGTTTTGATTTCTGTTCCGGCCGGAGCGTAGCGGATTGCGTTGTCGAGGATATTGTCGATCACCTGTGAGATGCGGTCCCGGTCAGCAAAAACCAGGGGGGGCAACTCCTGGTCTGATCCAGGCGGAATTGGCACCAGTGTGACCTGCTTCGGGGCCGCGATTGGGATCAGCCCCTGGCAGCGTTCGTTCACCAGATCCCGGAGGTCAAATGTATGGGGTTTTAACTGCAGGGCATCGGCATCGGCCCTGGTTAAGGTCAGCAGGTTGTTGACCAGGCGGATCAGGCGATTGGTCTCATTACCCAGTGAACTCAGGAGCTGGTCCCTGCCATCCAGATCATCCAGGGCGCCGTCTTCCAGGGTATCAACCGAACCCTTGATCACGGTCAGGGGAGTTCGGAGTTCATGGGTGACGTCGGCGATGAAGCTGTTTTTGGCCTGAATTGAATTTTTCAGATTGGACCGCATAGCATTAAATGAACTGCTGAGATTATCAAGCTCTTTGATTCCAACCTCCCGGAAGATCCTTTGGGAGAGGTCTCCCCGAGAGATTGCGGACTGCAGCCTGGTCCAGCTCTTCCAGGGGTTGGGAGATCCTCCGGGCCAGGAGCAGGCCGATGATCCCTGCCAGCACTACACCCCCGACAACTCCTGCCGCCAGCTGCCTGGCAAGGTCATCTGGAAGGCCATTCCTGGGCAGAGGGGTGGCCAGATAGACCAGGGATGTTACATTGCCCAGTTCATCCAGCACCGGGGCCGCAGCATACAGCACCCGCCGGTCGCTGCCGGAAACCGGCTGGCGAATGGCAGTCTCAGCCAGTCCGGCCAGGGCAGCCTGGATCTCAGATCTCTTCAGCAGGTCTTCCGATGCCACAAAACCCGGGTCTTCCCAGCTGGGAACCTGGACCGGGTCCTCACCATCCGGAAATGGCACACCGATAATGACCGCCCCGCTTTCATCCAGCAATCTGGTGTGGATTCCCGGCGCTAAATTGGTAGTTTGTGAATAGGATTCAGATTCGGGAATGATCAAAGGGCTTCCCTGCAGGGCGGCAGCGGTTAATCGGGCCTGGGCCAAAAGATTATCTCTCTGGGTAGCCAGGTAGACTTGCTCGACAGCCATCCAGACCAGGAACCCCGCCAGGACAATACCCACCAGGAGAACCCCCAAATGGCTGATGGATAAACGTGTGCGAATGGATGTTTTCATGGGGTTTTGATCAGCCGGTAGCCAATCCCGCGCACACTTTCAATCAGGTTTGCATCTGGCAGGATGTGATGGATTTTTTGACGGATCCGTTTAACTGCACTGTCCACAGACCGGGTTCCCCCTACAAAATCGTAGCCCCAGGCTTGGCTGAGAAGCTGTTCCCGGGAAAGCACTCTGCCAGCATTCAGCAATAAATGCTGTATCAGATCAAATTCGAGCCGTGTCAGGGGGAGATCCTGCCCATTAATGGCCGCCAGGCGCGATTCCTCATGTAGCTTCAGGCCCAAAGGGCCGGAAAGAACCCCGGCATCTTCCGGGTCCTTTCCCCCGGACTGATTTCTTCGCAGCACGGCCTTGATGCGGGCCAGGAGTTCCCGCATGCTAAAAGGTTTGGTCAGATAGTCATCTGCCCCCAGTTCCAAGCCGATCACCCGATCAGTTTCTTCACCCCGGGCAGTCACCATAATGATCGGAACCTGGCTGGTTTTTCGGAGCTCCCGGCAGACATCAAGGCCGTCCACCCGGGGAAGCATCAGGTCCAGCAGGATCAGGTCGGGATCCATTTCCCGGGCCATTCTCAAGGCGGTTTCACCATCATGCGCAGTGAAAACCTGATAATGGGCCTTTTTTAGGTTATAACCGATCAGATCCGTTACCGCTTTCTCGTCATCAACGATCAGGATGCAGGTGTCCATGATTTCAGCATAACATAGAAATGTGTCAGAAATGTGTCAATGAAAATGAAATTTCAGAAGGTAGATTTCCAGTGATTACCGGGATAGAAAAAACGGTTTGCATATTTCCAACAAGGGCCAGCAGAATCGATCCGGCACCCAGGAAACTTAAAGATATACTTGAATGGGAGATATTTCTATGACCCAGGTTGAGATCGGTGACGTGAAATTTTTTTATCAGATCCAGGGTGCAGGAGAGCCGTTGGTATTGCTGCACGGTTTAGGATCCAGCAGCCGGGATTGGGAACTGCAGATGGCTGATCTTTCCCAACATTTCCGGGTTATTGCCCTCGATCTGCGGGGTCATGGCCGGTCTGGCAAGCCCCCGGGACCCTACAGCATGGCGTTATTTGCCGAGGATACTGCCCGGGTGATCAGGAATCTGGGGGCTGCACCCGCCCATATCCTGGGTATATCCCTGGGCGGCATGGTTGCATTTCAGTTGGCCCTGGATCATCCAGAAGTTGTCCGGAGCCTGGTGATCACCAACAGCACCCCGGACCTGGTACCTCGCGGATGGCGGGAGCGGCTGGCAATCGGGCAGCGATTCTTGATCGTCAGGCTGCTGGGAATGAAAAAAATGGGCCAGGTCCTGGGTGACAGGTTCCTGCCCGATCCCGAGCAGGCTGAGTTGAGGAAGATCTTTGTAGAGCGCTGGGCAGAAAACCATAAACCCGCCTACCTGGAAGCCATGAAGGCTGTTGTTGGTTGGAGTGTCAGAAACCGGCTGGGTCAGATCGATTGCCCAACCCTGGTGATCGGAGCTGACGGAGATTATTTTCCAACTGCCGAGAAAGAGATCTATACTGGGTTGATCCCGGGTGCCCGCCTGGTGATAGTCGAGAATTCCCGGCATGCCCTGCCGGCAGAAAAACCAGCCCTGTATAACCAGCTGGTGCTCGATTTTCTAAATACCCTTTCCTAGAGTTATCAGCCAGGAATACAATCCAAATCCGGCCAACCCAAACCAGGTAATTTCAAGATGGATTCAAAACCCAATTCGATTGGAAAAATATATAATGATGATATTCAAGGGAGCAAAACTTGATCATCAGAACTATTCAATCCACTGAGGATATCAAACAGGTAGCCGGGGTTGAAATGGCTACCTGGGGTGAAAAACCAGAAGATACCGTTCCGGACCACGTGCTGACTGCAATTTCCCGGGAAGGAGGTGTCTTGTTAGGCGCTTACCAGGAGGATCTGCTGATCGGTTTTACACTGGGGTGGTTGGGCACTTATGACTCCGAATCTCCCTCTCCAGCCTCGCACAGGCTAAAGCTGGTTTCCCACATGACAGCGGTCCTCAGTGAGTATCGGGATCAGCGGATCGGATACCAATTAAAGCTGGCCCAGAGGGAGTGGGCCCTGGAACAAGGATTGGACCTCATCACCTGGACCTATGATCCTCTCGAAAGCCGGAATGGAAACTTTAATATCGGCCTGCTGGGCTGCACTTGCCAGACCTATCTGAGGAATTATTACGGGGAGATGAGCGACTCACTGAGCCGGGGCCTTCCTTCCGACCGTTTCCGGGCAGATTGGTGGATAACCAGCCTGGAGGTTAAGGAACGCCTGGAAGGGGGAAGTCCCAGATCGATCGATCTTGGTTCACTGCTGGATGACGGTGCCCAGCTGGTCAATCCCGCTGGAAGGAACTCAAGCGGATTTTATGCTCCTGCCACCTCACCTTCCCAAATAACTGCCCCAAAGCTCCTGGTAGAGATCCCGGCCGACTATCAGCAGATCCGCCAAACTGATCTCGACCTGGCCCTTTCCTGGCGGATTTCCATCCGGAATATTTTTGAACAATGTTTTGATCTTGATTACCAGATCAGGGATTATCTCTATCAGCGTTCCCCTGAGCCGCGCAGTTTTTACCTCCTGGAAAAAACCCATGAAAATTAATCAGATCACTCTTTATCTGCTAGATATGCCCTTGCCCCATCCCTTTGAGACCAGCTTTGGGGTTGAAAATAGCCGGGAGTGTATTCTGGTGGCCGCCTCAGCTGATGGTTTGATGGGTTGGGGTGAGTGTGTTGCCATGGATCGGCCCTCATATTCATCTGAAACAACCGGAACAGCCTGGCATATCCTGGCGGATTTTCTCATCCCGCAGGCTCTGGAGACCAACTGGAAGGATCTGGATGAATTCCTTCAGCCATTGGCCTGGGTGCGCGGCAACCCCATGGCCAGGGCCGGCCTGCAGTGTGCTGCCTGGGACCTGTTGGCCCAATCCCGGGGCTTGAGTTTGGCAGCCCTCCTGGCTCAACCCTATCCGGAGGGACCCAAAACACGAGTCCCGGTGGGAGTCAGTATCGGTATCCAGCCTGGTATCGACCAGACCCTGGAGCGGATCATTTTTTTCCTGGAGCAGGGTTTTTCGAGGATCAAGCTCAAGATCAAACCGGGCTGGGACCTGGAGTTATTATCAGCGACCCGGGCCGAGTTCGGGGCAATCGACCTGATGGTGGATGCCAACTCAGCCTATCGCTGGGAAGACCTGGAAATTCTCAAGGCCATGGATCAGTTTGGTCTGATCATGCTGGAACAGCCCCTGGCCCATGATGACATTTACCAGCACAGCCAGCTTCAAGCGCTGCTTTCAACCCCGATCTGCCTGGACGAGAGCATTCATACGGCTGACCTGGCTGCCTGGGCTCTGGAGATCGAGGCCTGCCGGATGATCAACATCAAACCCGGACGGGTTGGAGGATTATGGGAGAGCCGCCAGATCCATGACCTCTGCCGTGAGCAAGGAATTCCGGTCTGGTGCGGCGGTATGCTGGAAACCGGTGTCGGCCGGGCTGCCAATCTGGCGGTCGCCAGTCTGCCGAATTTTATACTCCCCACAGATAATGGGCCGACTGCCCGGTATTGGGAGGAGGACATCGTCGAGGAGGAGTTTTTCCTGAACCGGGAAGACAGCACTATAACTGTGCCAGACAGATTGGGCCTGGGTGTGACACCCAGCCTGGACCGGATCGAAAAATACCTCATTCGGAAAAAGACCTGTCCCGCCCAGGCAATATCGCTTGAGCTGACGATCGATGACCGTATCGATGTCTGGCGGTGAATACGCCTCGAGCATCGCGTCGACTTCCGCCGCGGCGACCTCGGTCGAGCTCCTGGCCCCAGCCGCGTGCCACGCGGCGTGGGACCGCCTGTTGAACAGCGAGGGGGAATCGGTCTCGCGGTAGTGGGCGCGAGTGTGCTTCTGCGCCAGGAAGGAGCCTCCGGGGCCGACCCCGTCGATCACTGTGACGGCCATGCACTCCTCGTCGACGGTGGGATCCCACGGGCGCCGGCGCAGCATGCCCAGCAACTGGTCGTCGATGAGGAGCTTCTCCAGGCTGACGGCGTTGAGGGCGCTGAGCGCGCCGCTCCCGTGCAGGACCAGATCGACTCCGCGGGCGATCACGAGTGACAGCCCCATCGCCGTCTCGATCCCGGCCTGCATGTCGAGCAGATGCGAGTCGGTCCCTCCAGCGCCGGCGCGGACGGGGACGCCGAGATAGCCTGCAAGCTCAACGGTGGCTGCGGCGACTCCCCAGAACTCCGGGCTGCCCAGAGCGAAGCCGCCGGTGCTCATCGAGATCGATGACGAGAACCCGCCGTAGAGATATGGGCATCCGGGTCGGATGAGCTGGGCGAGCACCAGACCTGCCAGCACCTCGGCGTGTTGCTGCACGACCAGGCCGGCGACGGTCACCGGCCCCGTCATGCCTCCCAGGGCAGCCGGCGTGACGCCCAGCGGTTGGTTCAGTGAGGCCATGAGGCGGATCGTCGCGCATGCGTGAGAAGTGAACAGCAGGGGTGAGACGCTGTTCACGATGGCGAGGATGCGGGGACGTGAGGCCCAGTCCTCGCCGTAGAGGATCTCCAGGACGTCGAGGGAGACGCGCACATGCTCGGGCTCGAACAGCGGGAACTGGTACACCTTGTCGGTCAGCGTGACCGAGTCGTACACAGAGCGAAGCAGCCCCTCGTACATCGTTGATCCGGACAACACGAGCAGGCTGCCGAGCAAATCCAGGTTCGGCGCCATGTGGCACAGACGGATCCACCTCGTCAGGTCCGCTCCCGTGAGCGGCCGCGTCAGGCCCTCCTCGGCGATGCGAACCGCGCCGGCGGCGCTCGAGGACACCAGTGCGCCGGTGCCGATCACCAGGTCGCGGCTCGGGCTGACGCGCCTCGACGACGAAGGAGCCGGGTACGGTCGAGAGGGCATCTGCGATCGTCTCGGGCGGGATGAACACGCGACACCCGTCCACAGTCAGGCCATGTGAGGCGAGCAGCTGCACGGTCTCGACGTCGCGAAAGACGACGCCCGTGCGTTGCAGGACCTGCATGCCTGCCTCGTGGAGCCGCTGAAGCTGCTCCGCCTTCATGGATCGCGCCTCCCCGACTGGGTCACTCCATGCTCTCTTCCGCGCCGGCCGGACGGACGGCCGGGAGGCTGCCCCTCCAGACGACCGGCGGTCCTACCCCTGCGGCTCTGTCACCCGGGCACGATCCCCCTGGTGGCCAGATCGTCGGCGACGTCCTCGAGTCCACAGCGGGTGAGCTCGTCCCGGGTCGCGATCCCCGTGCGCCAGATCGTACCCTCGCATCTCGTACCACTCGTCGAGGATGCGATCGTACTCCTCCAGCGTGAACGGCGCCTCGGACGTCGTGTAGAGCGGATGTGGTTCCCCGAGCTTCTTCTCCCACCAGAGGAAGAACGGGTAGTCGTCGACTGCGTCTCATGCCCTCACGGGCGTTGTACGAGCGCTCAAGGGCGATCGTCCGCTGTGCCGCGGACTCGCAGGTCCGCTGTGGTGAAATCCTCTCCGGTGGCGGCCGAGAGGAAGTCGGCCCATTCCGGAAGATCGGATCCCCTCCACCGGCTGGTTGTACTGCGTTGCGAACTTGCAGGTGCCCACCATGTCGGCCATGACCATCATGTGCTCGAAGTCGCACTCCGCCTCGACGATCCGCGGATGGTAGTCCCACTTGTTGTCGCGGAAGATCGCCGGATCGCCGTAGCGCTCCTCGCCGAGCGCGTGCCAGCAGCTCCTGCGTGATCCCCCACTCGGCCCGCAGGTCCGGCGTGAGGATGCTCATGCCGCCCATCAGATGGTCGTAGCCGCGCGTGTTGACGTTGAGGGAGAGCGTGTAGATGAGCGTGATGCCGATGCCGTGACCCGGCACCCAGGCGGCCTGTCCTTTGGTGTGGGCGGCGTAGCGATCGGAGCCCTTGCCCAGCTTGCGGGCGCCTTTCACCGGATGGTCGGCGAGGATGTCGCCGAAACCCTCGCGGTAGGCGATCCTGCGAGTCAGCTCAAGAATCGCCTCCTCATTGCCTTCCGTGATCTCGATGCCGCCGGTATCGGAGGCGTCGATGATGCCCTGCTTCCACAGTTCGATGGCCCAGATGATCGCGTAGCCGGCCGAGCCGATGTTCAGGCCGAGCTGGTTGCACAGGTTGTTGTACTCCGGTCAGGAAGCGGTGCGCTCGGCGTCTTGAACGACATGCCGAGGATCTGGACGTTGCCCTCGATGCCCTCTCCCTTGGTACCTTTGTACTTGCCCTCCTTGACGTGGAGGAAGTGGTCGCAGTGGATCGGGCAGCCGTGGCAGGCACGACTCTTCTCGATGAGGGGTACGAAGGCCTCCTCCTCGATCTCCTCGATAGCGACCACCCAGCATCATGTCCGAGATCGCCGATCGACTGTCGGAGCCACCGACCCATCCAAGCGTGCCCCACTTGCGCGTGCTCTCGTACATGGGGTCGCCCTGATACCGCGTCCACTGGGCCTGACACAGCCGCGTGAACTCCTCGGGTCGGGCGAGGTCGATGCCGCGGCTGCCGCGAACGGCCACGGCCTTGAGTCCCTTCGATCCCCAGACCGCGCCCAGCCCTCCCAGGCCGGCGGCGTGGGCCACTCCGTCCATGACGCAGGCGGCCAGGCTCAGATGCTCGCCGGCCGGGCCGATGCCCAGCGTACCGATGCTGTTCAGAAAGGCGGCGCTGCTCGAGCCGGCGCGATGCTCATCGCAGATCGCCTGCCGCGATTGCCACACGTCCTTGCCCCACAGATGCCGCGCGTCGACGAGAGTGACCTTCTCGTCCTCGATCCAGAGATAGGTCGGATGCTCGGCTTGCCCACGCACGATGATGGCGTCGTAGCCTGCGTACTTCATCTTGGCTCCGAAGGCGCCGCCGACGTCCGCGCGGCCGTAGATGCCGGTGAGCGGCGACTTGCTGATCACTTCACAGCGAGACGCCGACGGAGCCAAGGTGCCGGTCAGGGGACCCGCCGCGATGATGATCACGTTGTCGGCCCCGAGAGGCTCGGTCTCCGGTCCCGTCAGGTCGTACAGCAGGCGGATACCGAAGCCCCGGGCGCCGACGTAGGTCCGCGCCCAGTCCTCGGACAGGGCCTGCACTTCGTGATGCCCGGTGGTCAGGTCGACCCACAACAGCCTTCCGCTCCAGCCTTGGCTCGCACTCATGGCTCGCTCCTCTCCAAGGACCCAGCGCCGCCGCCGGCCCGCCTGGTCAGCCTGACCAGCGACCCGCGCACCTGCGCCAGGTAGTGCATCCGCAGGTCGCGTTCCTCGGCGCCCAGTTCACAGTAGGCAAGCGCGCCCGTAGGGCAGCTGGAGACGCAGGCTGGGCTTCCGTCGCAGTGATCACACAGATAGACCTGCCGCTCGACGGGATCCAGAATGGGTCGCTCCGTAGGGACAGACACTCATGCAGATCCGGCAGTTGGTGCAGCGTTCCGCATCCAGGAGGACGATGCCGCTCTCGGGTTCCTGCGTGATCGCGGCTTCCGGACAACAGGCGACGCAGACCGGCTCCACGCAGTCCTGGCACACTACGGGCACAGTGAGTCCGCTGCGTTCCCAGTCGATGATCCGCAGACGGGCTCGGGCGGGATTGCAGGTTCGGTTCTTGGTCAGCGAGCAGACCTGAGTACAGATCATGCAGCCTGTGCACAGATCAGGATCGACGAGAATGCGTTTGCCCATGTCCGACCGTCTCCCTTCGTGGTCCGCGGCTCTTCCGCACGACCGGCTCGCAGGGCACCAGCCCCGCTGACACCGCGTCCCCACCGTCACACCCGCATTCCAGGATAGCTGTAGACGATAAGAGTTATCGCAGAATGAAAATGGTGTCAAGTGCGGCGCCATTGGCCGCACGCGCGGCTGCTCCAGCATGACGCCATGCGGCTCTCCACATCCCCCCCACCCGCTCTATGCCCGACGACCGAGCGTCTCCGCGCTTTGACACGTCTATCACATGATGATAGAAGGCGTTCCTGTCATCCGTGTGAGCGGTCTGTGCGAAGAGAGGGGAGTTGCCTGTGGCAGGCACTCAGGCACTTGAGCGAGGGCTTGCCGTGCTCGGCGCCGTCGCAGCGGCGTCCTCGTCGGCCTCCATCCCGGAGATAGCGGCTGCCCTCGAGATGCCGGAGAGCAGCGCCTACAGAGTGGTGCAGGCGCTCAAGCGCAGCGGTCTTGTCAGCCGCGTCGAGCGCGGTGGCGTCAGGTTGGGCCCCGCCGTGTTCTCACTTGCCCGCGCGGCGCGACGCCAGGTTGCGGACGACATCCCCATGGTCGCGCTGCCCTTCATGAAGGAGTTGGTCGCATCCACCGGCGAGACGGCCATTCTCACCGCACTGCATGGCCTGGATGTCGTCTGCATGGAGTGCATCGAGGGTCCGCAGCCGCTGCATGTGTCGTTCCCGAGACATTCAGTCACCCCGATCTACGCCGGCTCTGCCATCGCCGCCCTGGCCTACGTCGACCCCCGGCTGGTCCGCTTGGCCTTCGCCTTGGCGAAGGGCCAGCGCTACGCTGATCGGCGCTCGGTGACCGAAGACCATCTGCGCCGACAGATCGCCATCGTCCGCGAGCGTGGCTACGTGGTCAGCCAGGGCGAAGTCGACTCCCGCGCCACCAGCGTGGGCGTGCCCCTCTTCGACGGCCCCGGCCGGTGTGTCGCGGCCATGAGTGTGGCCGCCCCGAGTGAACGCGTTGCCGACGATGTGCTGACGTTGCTCATCGGCGCGGTGACGTCGACCGGAGACTCGATCAGCCGATGCCTTTCGGAACACCTGCTCCTCAGTCCTGCGGGCGGTGACCCGCCCGTCCGAACCACATAGCGGCTGCGGCGAAAACCCGGCTCCGCTTCGTCATCTCGCGAGTCGCAGACGAGCTGCGGCAGGCTACCCTGCGCCAGCGGTGCGTGCTACGCCGACAACTCGTGGGCCATGGCCTCCAGCAAGCGGTCGTTCTGCTCCGGCGTCCCCACGGTGATGCGGACGTGGGTGTCGTAGCCCCAGATGCTTCCCAACCTGACGATGATGCCGTGGCGCATGAGGCGCTCGTACAGGCCGACGGCTTCTGTGCCCGTGTCGACGAGCACGAAGTTGGCCTGGCTGCGCACGACGCCCAGGCCCAGCGCGGCGAGACGCTCCTCGAGACGGCCCACGCTCGACCTTGAGGGTCGTGCACACCTCCTTCGACCAGGCAAGGTCGTCCTTCACCGCGACGATGCCGGCGGCGCACGACGGCCCGGCGATGTTGAAAGGCTCCCGGATGTTGTCGATGCTCTTGCAGATCGCCGGGTCGGCGATCGCGTAGCCGATGCGAAGCGCGGCCAGGCCGAACGCTTTGGACAGCGTGCGCAGCACGATCACATTGCGATGCCCGGCAAGGAGCAGAGGCAAGCCGTCGCCGTAGTCCGGGTCGTCGACGAACTCCTTGTACGCCTCGTCGAAGATCACCGCCGTCGTTGGTCGGGACCGACCGCACCAGACGCTCGGTCTCCTCGGCGGTGAGCATGGTCCCGCTCGGGTTGTCGGGGTTGCAGATCCAGACGATCCGCGTCCGCTCGGTCACCGCGGCGAAATGATCGCTTCGACGTCGTAGCGGTAGTCGACGGGCGGGACGAGCCGCACCGTGGCGCCCATGATGCGCGACGCGATGACGTGACCGTCGTAGCTCTGTGGAGAGGCGATGACCTCCGTCCCGGAGTCGAGCAGAAGGTGGGTGATGTAGCGAGCGACCGTCTCCGAGCCGGGTCCCGGCGCGACGAGGTCGGGACTGACGCCCGCGTAGTCCGCCAGGGCAGCCGTGAGCTCCGCGTAATCGTATTGGGAGGAGGGGTAGATCGCCGACTGCCGCAGTGCCTCGCCGGCAGCCGCCACCGCCGCGGGCGAGGGGCCGTACGGGTTCTCGTTCGAGGCCATCTTCACGACCTGATCAGGTGTCAGGCCATACCGGTCGCACGCCTCCCGGATGCTCGTCCCGGGCCAGTAGTAGTCGAGTCCCTGGGTCGCAGACCGAAACGAGTGGGTGATGTCAGGTGTCTCCATGACTGCTCCGGATCCTTTCGTCGCCACCCGCATGATGATGTCGGCTCCCGACGCGGGTCAAGGGCGCGCCCTCGCCTGTCCGACACGTCGGAACGAGTCTTTTGTCGACCAGCACTGGCCGAGCTGGTCCGGTCGCAGGCGGCCGTAATCTCGGTGCCGGCTCGCCACAATGTGGTCCAGCATGCAGGACTGCCGGCTGGCACTCCTTGACCCGGGCGTTGGCGTGGTCATCATGGGATGGCTTCTTTGGCCGGCGACGCCTCACAGACTGGCGTCGCTCGCCGTCGAGAGCCCAGGTGCGGATCGTCGCTGCGTCTCTGCAGCGACGACGGGGAACGGAGCGACAAGATGCGAATCGTCGTCCTGGACGAGTTCGGCATGAGTGCCGAGAACCTCGGTCGCCTCGAAGCAGCGCGGCGAGGTCCGCGTGTTCTCCGGCGTGCCGGCCGAGGCCGACGAGATCGTCCGGCGCGCCGGCGGTGCCGAGGTCGTCGTGACCGGCTGGGCACGCTTCGACGAGAAGGTCCTGTCGCGCCTGCCGGATCTGCGACTCCTCTCCATCGGCTCCACCGGCGTCGACATGATCGACGTGCCCGCGGCGACGGCGCGAAGCGTGGCGATCTGCCACGTGCCCTCCTACGCGACGAACGCCGTCGCCGAACTCACCCTGGGCCTGATGCTTGCCGTGTTCCGCAAGATTCCCGGCGGCAGACCGCGCGTGCGGGCGACGGGTCGCCTGGACTGGCAGGCCTTCGGCGGACGACGAGCTGCGCGGCAAGACGCTCGGCGTCGTCGGCACCGGCGTGATCGGCCGGCGCGTGGCTCAACTCGGTCACTGTCTCGGCATGAGGCCTGCTGGGCTGCGACCTCGCGCCGTCAGAGGCGATGGTCCGCGAGCTGGGAATGAGATACGCGGCACTGCCCGAGGTGTTCGCCGAGAGCGACGTGGTCACGCTACACGTCCCGTCTGCTGCCGACGCGAGACCTCTGGTCGACGGCGACCTGCTGCGCGTCATGCGGCCGCAGACGGTCATCATCAACACCGCGCGCGCGCAGCTCGATCCGGCAGGACGACTTGTGCGAAGCGCTTCGCGCAGGGCTCCTCGCAGGCGCCGGACTCGACGTGGTGGATCTGGAGTGCGAGAGTGGGCGGATGCTGCTGACGCTGGACAACGTCGTCTTCACGCCCCACATCGGGTTCAACACCCCGGAGGCAGCCGGCATGCTGACCGCCATCGCCACCGAGAACGTGGTGCGCTTCCTGGACGGCGCGCCAGAGAACGTCGTGAACCCCGAAGTGCTGCCGGGCTCCTCCGGCCGCACCGGTTGAGCAATGCGAACGAGAAGGGAACCCAGATGCAGCTGACCAGCCTCGAGCGCGACATGCTGGAGGGCAAGCACGGCCCCGGTGTCGCCTTGGCGATGAAGGTCCAGGTCGGCACCGGCAAGGCGTTCTACGCCGAGCGCATGGTGCCGATCACCCGGGCCCACGTGGCATCGAGCGCCCAGGAGGGCGACCTCTACTTCGTGACGAAGCTGGTCGACCTGGGCGCACACTGCCTCGTCTCGCCGACCACCAACCCGAGCATGGACCTCCGGTACGTCGAGGGGCACCTCGGCCCGTTTCCCGAGGACGTCAGTCGCGAGGGTGAACGCCAGTGACGACGCCTACCGCCGGATCGGCGCCACGATGACCCTCAGCTGCACCCCCGAGATCGAGAAGAACGTGCCCGCCTTCGGCGAGATCGTGGCCTTCTCTGAGTCCTCCGCCTCGCCCTACGTCAACTCGGTGCTCGGGGCGCGCACCAACCGCGAGTCCTCGATCAGCGCCCTCTGCGCCGCGGTCACCGGCCGGGTCCCCGAGTACGGCTACCTGCTCGACGAGAACCGCCGCGGCGAGATCCTCGTCGAGGTTGAGGCCAAGGTCGAGGACGACTTCGACTGGAGCCTGCTCGGCTACGCCTACCCGCAGCAGTACAAAGGTCCCGAGGTGCCGGTGTTCACCGGCATCGAGGGACGCCCGACGCCCGAGGGCTTCGTCCAGTTCGGCGCCGAGCTCGCGACCTCCGGCGCCGTCGCCATGTACCACGTCGTCGGGATCACCCCTGAGGCGCCGACCGTCGAGGCGGCCCTCGGAGGCAATGCCGTCAAGGAACGCCTGACGATCACCGATGCCGACCTCGAGCGCGTGCGCGAGCAGTTCAGCGGCGAACCCGGCCCGATCGAGTACGCGATGCTCGGCTGCCCCCACCTCACGATCCGACAGGTCGGCGAGATCGCCGCCCTCGTCGAGGGCAAGCGCTTCGCCGTCGACACGTGGATCCTTGTCAGTTCTCTCACCCTCGAGTTGGCCGAGCGTATGGGCCATCTCGGCGCCATCCACCGCGCCGGCGGGCACGTCATCGCCGACACCTGCATGGACGTGCCCGGATGTTGGGACGTCTACTACGGTCGGCCCGGGCGTGACCGAGTCGCAGAAGTGTGCCTTCTACTGCCAGGTTTACGGACAGCGCTACGCCGTGCGGCCCCTGGCGCAGGCCGTCCAAGCAGCCCTCACTGGAGAGGTGGTCGCATGAGCGTCTTCCAGTACACCTGCCGCCCGATCTCCGAAGGCAGCGGAGAGGGCGAGGCGCTCGTTTCCACGGATGGCCTCTGCTTCGCCCTCTGCGACCCGGACAGCGGCTGCGTACTGGAGCAGGGCCACTGCCTCGACGGCCGCAGCGTCGCCGGCAAGGTCCTCATCATGCCCACCGGCAAGGGCAGTTCCGTCGTGCAGGCCGATGGTCTCTACCGGCTGCTCATGAAGAACACGGCGCCCGTCGCCGTCGTGATCGAGACGCCGGAGCCGGTGCTCGTCTCGACGATCATCGCCATGGAGGTGCCGCTCGTCGACATGGTCGACCCCGGCTTCTACGAGGCCGTCGAAGACGGCGACCAGATCGCGGTGGACGCCGTCGCCGGCAAGATCGTGCTGCGCAAGAAGAGCGCGGCCGGGGAAGCCTGATCCTATGGGAACGCGAGCACCCATAGAGATCCCCTACGGCTCTGCATCTCTCAGCGCGCAGGTCCCTAGGGACCAGATCATCTTCGCCGGGGAGCTCGAGGAGCTACCCGAGGTCGAGGATCTCGAGGCAGCCGTACTCGCCGGCTTGGACGCCCCGACCGGCACGCCGCCCCTGCGCGAGCTGGCCCAAGGCAGCAGCAGGGTAGTCGTCCTCGTCGAGGACAACACCCGTCACACACCCGTCGACCGCATCCTGCCCGTCCTGTTCGATTACCTCAACGCGGCCGGCGTCGACGATGACCATATCGAGATCCTCGGAGCGCCCGGCACGCATCGGGTCATGAGCGACGCGGAAGTCCGCGCGAAGGTCGGCGACGAAGCCTACCGGCGAGTGAGGCTCACGCAGCACGACTGCGCGATCCCCGAATCGATGGTCGAACTGGAGCCCGTGCACGTCGGGGACATCGAGATCCCGGTGCAGGTCAACAAGACGATCCTCGAGGCCGACCTGCTGATCGGACTGGGGAACATCCTGCCCCACTGCGGCGCGGGCTTCTCGGGCGGCGCCAAGATCCTCCAGCCGGGGGTGTGCGGCGTGGCGACGACATCGGCGACGCATATCGCGGCGACCCTGCTTCCCGAGATCCCCTTGGGCGACATCGACAGCCCGGTGCGCGTCGGCATAGAGGAGGTCGCTCGCAGGGCCGGGCTGAGCTTCATCGTCAACGTCGTGCGCGATCCCAAGGGCCGCGTCCTCACCGTCGTGACCGGGGACTTCGTGGCCGCCCACAGGCTGGGCGTCGAGGTGTCCCGGCGAGCATACGCAGTGCCCGTGCCGGAGCTCGCCGACATCGTGATTGTGAGCTCCTTCCCGGCCGACATCGACTGGTGGCAGGCCGAGAAGGGCCTCATTGCAGCCTACTTCGCGGTGAAGAAGGGCGGCGTCATCGTGTTCGCGGCCCCGTGTCCGGAAGGACTCGAACACAATCACCCGCTGCTGCGCGACTGGCTGCGGCTCTCGTTCGCCGAGGGCTGCGCCAAGGTGGCCGCCACCGACCCGGCCGACGTCTCGGCGGACCTCATCGCCTCCGACCTCGGGGTCGACAACGCCAAGATCCGCGAGAAGGCAGCGATCCTCGTAGTCACGGATGGACTTGCGGACGACGACATCGAACTGCTCGGTTACCGGCGCATGCCGGATCTGCAGACGGCCGTCGACACGGCCCTCGAGCTGATACCGGGCGGTACTATCGGGCTTCTCCCCTACGGTGGCGACTGCCTGCCCGTGACAGCGTAGGCCGGGCGCCCCCTCCCGGCAGCACCGCGGACGACGTTACTCGGTGATCATCGGCAGGTCGATGCCCGCCTCACTCGCCTTCTCGATCGCCTCTGGGTAACCCGCGTCGGCGTGGCGCATGACGCCGGTGCCCGGATCGCTGGTGAGGACGCGGCGCAGACGCTCGGCCATCATGTCGGTGCCGTCGGCGACGACGACCATGCCGGCGTGCAGGCTCTTGCCGATGCCCACCCCGCCGCCGTGGTGGAAGCTCACCCAGCTGGCCCCGGCGGCCGTGTTGACGAGCGCGTTCAGGATGGGCCAGTCGGCGATGGCGTCGCTGCCGTCCATCATGCTCTCGGTCTCGCGATACGGGCTCGCGACCGAGCCGGAGTCGAGGTGATCGCGGCCGATGACGATGGGCGCCTTGACCTTGCCGCTGCGCACGAGGTCGTTGAAGATCTCGCCGGCCTTCGCGCGCTCCCCGTACTCGAGCCAGCAGATGCGGCAGGGCAGACCCTGGAAGTGGACCCTCTCGCCGGCCATCTTGATCCAGCGCGTGACCATCTCGTTGTCCGGGAAAGCCTCGAGGAGGGCGGCGTCGGTGACGGCGATGTCCTGCGGGTCGCCGCTGAGCGCCGCCCAGCGGAACGGGCCGTTGCCGCGGGCGAAGAGCGGCCGGATGTACGCCGGCACGAAGCCGGGGAAGGCGAAGGCGTCGGCGTAGCCGGCCGCCTTCGCCTCACCGCGGATGTTGTTGCCGTAGTCGAACGTGTGGGCGCCGGCCTTCTGCAGGGCGAGCATCGCTTCGACGTGGACGACGATACTGGCGACGGCGCGGCGCACGTACTCGTCCGGGTCCTCGCGCCGCAGGGCGAGCGCCTCATCGAGCGTCATGCCGTTGGGCACGTAGCCGTTGAGCACGTCGTGCGCCGATGTCTGGTCGGTGACGAGGTCGGGAGTCACGCCGCGGCGCACGAGCTCCGGGAACACGTCCGCGGCGTTGCCGAGGAGGCCGATGGAGAGCGGCTTCCGCGCCGCCGTCGCCTCATCCGCCAGCTTGAGCGCCTCGTCCAGCGAGTCCGCCGACACGTCGACGTATCCGGTCTCGAGGCGCCGCTGCGATGCGGCGCGGGTCGACCTCGACGCAGAGCGCGACTCCGCCGGCCATGGTGACGGCCAGCGGCTGCGCGCCGCCCATGCCGCCGAGGCCGGCCGTCAGCACGAGCCGGCCGGCGAGGTCGGCGCCGTAGTGCTTCTGGCCGGCGGCGGCGAAGGTCTGGTAGGTGCCCTGCAGGATGCCCTGGGTGCCGATGTAGATCCAGCTTCCGGCGGTCATCTGCCCGTACATGGTGAGGCCGAGAGCGTCCAGACGGCGGAACTCGTCCCAGTTGGCCCAATGCCGGCACCAGGTTGGCGTTGGCGATCAGCACCCGCGGCGCCATCTCGTGTGTCTCGAAGACCCCGACCGGCTTGCCGCTCTGCACGAGCAGGGTCTCGTCGTCCTTGAGCCGGCGCAGAGTCGCGACGATGGCGTCGAAGCTCGTCCCAGTCACGCGCCGCCTTGCCGACGCCGCCGTAGACGATGAGCTCGTCCGGCGCCTCGGCGACATCCGGGTCGAGGTTGTTCATGAGCATGCGCAGGGCGGCTTCCTGCTGCCAGCCCCTGCAGCTGATCTCGGTGCCGCGGGGGGCACGGACGGCCCTTGCGCCAGCCAGCCCTCCGCCTCCCTGTGCTTGCGTAGGTGTCACCATGGTCTCTGCCTCTCCTTCGCTTCATCTCACGGCGGAGCCGGAGATCACGTGCTCGGCTCCTCGCAGCCTTGGCAGCGACGAGCCCTCTCGTCAGACGCCTCGGAACCGGTCAGTTGGACACCTGCAGCCCCCGGCCCCCACTCCCGCGCGGCCCCCCGGCCCCGGACTCGCGGCGTTCAGCCGACCATGCCCTTGCAGAGCACCACGGCCCCCGGGGCGTCGGAGGCGTAGCCGTCGGCGCCGATCTCGTCGGCGTAGGCCTGGGTCAACGGCGCGCCGCCGACGATCGCCTTGGCCTCGAGGCCGGCGGCGTGCAGCTGCTCGACCGTGATCTTCATGTGCGGCATCGTCGTGACCAGCAGGGCGGACATCGCGACGATGGCGGCACGGTTGGCGCGCGCCGCTTCGACGAACTCCTCGGGGGCGACGTCGGTGCCGAGATCGACGAGCGTGAACCCGGAGCCCTCGAGCATCAGGACGACGAGGTTCTTGCCGATGTCGTGCAGGTCGCCCTTGACGGCGCCGACGACGACCGTGCCCTTGCCGCCCGAGGCGCCTTCGACGAGCAGCGGCTTGAGCAGCGCCAGCCCCGCCTGCATCGCCTCCGCCGAGAACAGCATCTCGGGGATGAACAGATCGCCGGCGCTGAACATGGCGCCGACCTCGTCCATCGCGGGGATGAGTCCGTCGTCGAGGATCGCCGCTGCGTCCCCGCCTTCGTCGAGCAGAGTCTGGACGAGACCGGCCACCGCCTCGGCGTCGCCCTCGATGACTGCCTTCTGCAAGCTCTCGATCGCCATGGTTCCTCCAGAGTGTCACGGGTACGGGCCGGGCGCCGCGAGAGTGCGGCCGGGCGCCGCGCCGGTCGAGGCGACGTCGGGCTCAGCCGGCGAGCGCCTTGTCGGCCGCCTTCACGACGTTGTCCATGTCGCGCTTGACGTCGTCGGGGAGCGCCGGCGGCTCGAGTCCCTTCTTCAGCTCTCTGTAGAGCTCGGTGGCACGGGTCTGCAGATCCTTGCGGCCGCCGGCGATCCAGTTGTCGAGAACGTCGGGGACGAAGAGGTCGGGGCGAATCATCTCGCGGCAGTGACGCAGCGTGTGCCTGCGGCGCAGGTAGTGCCCGCCGGCGCCGGCGTCGATGATGTCGTCGAGGGCCAGCGTCTCCTCGTCGACCTGCACGCCGGAGACCGTGCGCTGGATCACGCCGAAGAGGCGATCGTCGATCACGAGCTCGACCGGGCTCGCCAAGGTCGAGCCACCCAGACGCCCGGCGCCGTAGAGGATGTCGGCGCCGGCCATCGAGAGGATCGTCGGCTGCAGGGTCTTCTCGGCCGCCGTCTGACCATCGGGGAGGTACGAGTCGGACATCAACGAGAACGTCTCGACGGGGACATTGAGGGCCGCCTTGCAGAACTGAGCCGTCGCCGCGCGGGTGAGGATGGTCTCGCTGCTGGCGAGCAGCGCGTTGCCTGTGCCCAGGTCCATCGTCGTGTTGAAGACGGTGGCGATGAACGGCAGGCCGGGCTTGATCATCTGCGACATGACCAGGAAGGCGAGGAGCTCGACGGCCTGAAGCAGGACGGTGCCTGCGATCGTGCCGGGAGCGGTGGCCCCGAGGACGGGAAGCGAGTTGGCGGCCACCGGGACGTCGTACTCGGCAGCGCCGAGGAGCTGCGCCATGTCCATGTCTTTGAACACCAGTGGGCTCAGCGAGGTGGGATTGATGAGCAGGAGGGGCCGGCGGCGCAGTGCCTCCGCGCTGCCGGCGCGGGCCAGCATGAGCTCGAAGAGATACGGCACGCTCTCGTGACAGTAGGCGAGGAGCATGAGCGGCTTCGAGGTGTTCTGCAACTGCACGTTGAGACCGTGCACGTCCGCCGTCTCGGGAGGTGCGTCCATCGGCGTCTGAATGGCGCAGACGTGGATGTTGGGCAGCGCCTCGACGAGTCGACACCACTCCGCGAAGCGTTCGTGAGTGTTCTCGACGTAGTCGCCCACGTCGGGGTCGAGGTAGCGCATCGTCTGCACGCACGTGGTGGAGTAGAACTTGCCCGCTGGGTCCGGAACGGTGAAATCGTGCTTTTCGTCGGCGCCCTTGACGGTCACCGAGCTGGGCACGATCTTGAGAGCGGCTTCGATGCCCTCCTCGGAGAAACGGACCATCCGTGTCTCCCGGTCCACTTGGGCACCGGCCGCACCGAGGCGGTCCAAGGCCTCCTCATGGTCGACCCTCACACCATGGGTCGTGAGGATATGGACCGACTTCTCGTAGATGGAGGCGACATCTTCGTTCTCAAGTATCTGTACCCGAAGGGTCTTGGCCATCGCTCTTCTCCTTCGCTGAGTTCTTCTGGTGGACCGGGCGGCAGTACGCCGTCGGAGGTGCCTGTGCCGCCCTGGTCACAGAAGTCCCGATCGACTTCTGAGGAACACGCGCCTGCCGGCCGGGACTCAGGACTCCTGGAGTCTCTGCGTGTCGCTGCGGCTCCCTCCTCCAGCTCCGTTCTCGACCGCGATGCCGACGCCCCTGCCCACTACGATGGGGTCAGCCAAACCTAACCTGCAGCCATTCCGGTATTCAAGGCAGCGCGTCGCTCGTCTTGCATTCGGGACAGTCGTGTTGCCCGCAGACCCCGCACCCGGAGCCGAGGAGACTCCGCCTCGGGATTTCGGGAAGACCCAGAGTTCGGTCACGGACGGTCGGTCCGGTCAAGGCGCTCGCCACCGGGTCTCGCATACTGGACGGGGACAAGCGTGGACCGAGTCGGCCCGAGGCGCGCGGGCGGCAGCGAGGGAGCGAGCCTTCCCACACCGGTCCGGCGAAGGACCACCTCCCGTCACGCGACGCCGAGAGCGGCGGCGATTACCGCCTCCGCCTCGACGGCGGCCGCCCGAGCGGCCGTGCTCTCGGCCCGGCTCTCCCGTCGATACTCGTCGACGTCGTCCCCATCCGGCAGCGCCGCCAGATTGATCGCCACGTTCAGCAGACCCCCTTCGGCTCCCGCCCGGGCAAGCTGGATCGCCACGCCGAGGTCGCTGGCGGCAGATGGGTTGGCGCGGCCGGCAAGGGAGGCTGCAAGCTGCAGCGTTTGCCGTGCCATCACCAATGTCTCCAGCGGCACGGTCGCTGCCCCAAGCGTAGCCTCAACCAACGCCGCGCCGCGTGCCGTGCGCTCCGTCTCGTCCGCTTTTGGCATGCGCACAGCAGCCATGACGGCATCGAAAGCGGCTGTGTCCTCGTCCACCAGCTCCAGAAGACGGGCGCACAACCACTTGCTCCGCTCGAGCGCCTCCGACAGCTCCTCGTCGGTCGCGGCGATGTCGCTCCTCCCGAGACTCAAGCGGCAGACCATTGCCACGAGCCCCGCCGCGACGCTGCCGGCGAGGGCTGCGGCGCTGCCGCCGCCGGGCGCCGGCGAGGTGGCGGCAACTTCCGCGGCGAACGCGCTGACGGTGAGCTCGACCAGCTTTCCCATTCCTGCTCCTTCGTCCTTCCCGCCACCCGCATGGCGAGGCTGTGTACCTGGATTCACCCCGACCACCTGTTGAGGGCGTCGTAGGGTCCGGACGCGCAAGTCCCAGATCGCGTGGTCGATCTGCGATCCCTCTGGTGCGCATCCCCGGCACCGCAACGCCGGAACCGCGCCGAGCGCCCGCGAAGTCCGAGCCGTTTGTCGTGGGGTATCTTTCGCGGTTCACCAACAGGAGACGAATCCTCGCGGCAAAGCAACAGCCGGCCAGAGCGCCCTCTCAGCATCTCCGCCGGTCGTCCACCCGGTGGCAGGCCGTCTTGCCCTGGCCGGCCGTGTCGCGCGGCAGCGCGTAGGGCGCGTGCAGCTCGATCCTGGGCGAGACGCCGACGATCGTCTTGATGCCGCTCACGAACGCCTTGGCCAGCCCGGCCTGCTTCTCCGCGCTCATCTCGTCCAGCCCGCAGATCTCGAGCTGCAGCTTCAGCCGGTCGAGGTTGTTCACGTTCTCGACGACCATGCAGAAGTTGCTGCCGAACTCGTCGTGGCGCACCAGCACCTCTTCGATCTGGCTCGGGAAGACGACGAGACCGCCGACGGAGATGGCGTCGTCGCTGCGGCCGGTGATACGGCCGATGCGGGCGTGCGAGCGACCGCACGGGCACGGCTCCCACGTGAGCGAGCTGATGTCGTGGCTGCGGTAGCGGATCATCGCCGTGGAGTCGCTGGTGAGCGAGGTCCAGACGAGCTCGCCGGGGGCGCCGTCGGCGACCGGCTCGAGCGTCTCCGGGTCGATGCACTCCACGAGCAGGTGGTCCGACCAGACGTGCATGCCCTGCTTGACAGGGCACTCCGCGGCCATGCCCGGGCCGAGGAACTCGCCCATGCCGTACTCGTTGAACACGTCGACACCCATCGCCGCGGCCAGCCGCTCTCGCCCGGACTCCGGCCACGGCTCGGCGCCGAAGAGGCCGATGCGGAGCTTCGAGTCCTTGGCCAGGTCGATGCCGCGCTCCAACGCCTTCTCGGCGAGGTACAGACCGTAGGACGGCGTCGTGCAGAGCGCAGTGACGCCGAGGTCGACGATCAGGTCGATGAGCAGTTCCTGGCGGCCGATGCCGGCGGGCACGACGCCGATGCCGGCATGCTGGGCGCCGTATTGCAGGCCGACGCTGGTCGGCAGGCCGTAGCCGAAGCAGTTCTGCAGCAGGTCGCCGGGGCGCAGGCCGATCATCCACATGGTGCGCGCGTTGCGCTCGAACCAGCGGTCCATGTCCTGGCGAGAGGCCCAGATGGGCGTGGGCTTGCCGGTGGTACCGGAGGTGCTGTGCACCTCGAGGATGTTCTCGAGCCCGCAGGTGCGAAGGCCGTCCGGATAGTGGTCGCGCAGAGTCGACTTGTCGATGAAGGGAAGGCGACGAACGTCATCCAGAGACTGGATATCCGCCGGCTCCACGCCGGCCTCGGCGCAGAGCCCGCGGTAGGCGGCGCTGTTGGCGTACGAGTGGGCGACGACCTTCTGGAAACGCTCGAGTTGGAGCGCCCGCAGGGCGCCGGGCTCGAGCGTCTCGTTCTCCGGGTCGAAGAAGGCGCGATCCCCGGCGGCGCCGCTCGAGGCGCCGGCGGCCGCGCTCATAGCGCCCCCACCTCCCGGCCCGCCGCGAAGGCGGCGAGGTTCATCTCCAGGAAGCTCGCCGGCACATGGGCGGCGATCGCCTTCTCCCAGGTCGCCGTCTCGAACGGCAGGTGCGTGGAGAGCGCGCCGACGAGCACCACGCCGGCCACCTTGATGCTGCCGGCTTCCTCGGCGACGGCGTTGCCGTCGACGGCGATGACGCGGCGGCGACCGTCCCTCATGCGCTCGACCGCGTCGAACGGGTAGGCGAACTCGCCCTGCGACGCGAGGGGCGGCACGATCTGCTGCAGATTGACGATCGCAACGCCACCGTCGACGACGGAGGGCGCGAGACGCAGGCCCTCTGCGGCCTCGAAGGCCAGCAGATAGTCGACTTCGCCCGGGCTGATGCTCGGCGCAACGACGGTCTCGCCGATGCGGATGTGCGAACTGACGCTGCCACCGCGCTGGCTCATACCGCGCGTCTCGCTGAGCTTCACCTCGAGGCCGCCGAGCATCGCCGTGTCAGCGATGATCGCGGCCGCCATGATCACGCCCTGGCCACCGACCCCGACGACCATGATGTCGTCGACGACGCCGCCCGCGTGGTGCGATGAGCTCACGCTTCACCCGCCCTCGTGATCGCGCCCGGCTTGCAGAGCTGCGCGCACAGGGAGCAGCCGGTACACGTCTCGATGTCGATCTCCACCTTGTGCCGGTTCTTGTGCATCGCCTCCACGTGGTGCAACGACGGGCAGCCGAGCCTCATGCACTGCTGGCAGGCGTTGCAGAGCTCCTCGTCGACGACGTAGTGGGAGTCGCCCGCGACCTTGCGCGGGAAGAGCATGCAGGGGCGGTTGGTGATGATGACGGCCGGGCCCTCGAAGGCCAGCCCGGCCCCGAGCGCCGCAAGACACGCCTCGTAGTCGTAGGGGTCGACGGCCTCGATGTGCTCGACCCCCAGCGCGCGGCAGATCGACGCCAGGTCGACCGGCTTCGTCTCGACGCCGGCCAGCGTCTTGACGTTGCCGGGGTTGGTCTGCCCGCCGGTCATCGCCGTGATGCTGTTGTCCTGGATCAGGACGGTGACGTTGGTCCGCTGATGCACGGCGTTGAGGAGACCGGTGAGGCCAGAGTGCAGGAAGGTCGAGTCGCCGATCACGGCGATCGACCCCTTCTCGCTGCCGCCGGCGCGGGTGAAGCCCTGCTCCATCGTGATGCTGCCACCCATCTCGACGGCGGAGTGCATGTGGCTGACCGGTGGCAGCGTCGTGAGGTCGTGGCAGCCGATGTCGCCGTGCACGTCGAGGTCGAGCTTCTTCATCGCCGTCGCCATGCCGCGGTGTGGGCAGCCGGTGCAAAGGACGGGGGGCCGCGGAATGACGGAGTCATCCTCTGCGGCCTTCTCGTCGCCCCACCGCGGCAGGTCGAGGCCGGCGGCGAAGAAACCCCGGCCGACACGCACCGGAGTGAGCTCGCCCCACTGCGGGAACCATTGCTTGCCCTCGCAGACGATGCCGGCGGCGAGGATCTGTTCCTCCAGGTACGGTTCGAGCTCCTCGACCACGAAGAGGCGGTCGACGGTGGCGGCGAAGGCCCGGATCGCCTCGATCGGCAGCGGGTGGATCATGCCGAGCTTGAGGAAGGTCGCCTCGGGCAGCGCCTCCTTGGCGCTGATGTACGCGGCGCCGGCGCTGACGACGCCGACGCGAACGAAGGCACCCGTGCCGGGCTCCGCGCGCGCCAGCTCACCCGCCGCCGCACTCGCCTCCGCATACGCGCGCAGACGCTCTGAACGCTCGAGCAGACTACGGTGCAGGGGCCTGGAGAAGCGCGGCAGGAGGCAGTACTTCTCGGTGATGCGGTGCGGCGGCTTGCGCTCCGGCGACGGACGCTGCGTCCCCGCCGGATTCCCGTCGCCCGCCGCGCCCGTCCGCACGATGGACTTCTGGTGCGCCGTCTGGATGCTGAGGCGCACCATCACCGGCACGTCGAACTCCTCGCTCAGCTCGAGCGCCAGTTTCGTGAACTCGTAGCACTCCTGGCTGTCGGCGGGTTCGAGCATCGGCATGCTGCTCATGCGGCCGAAGTAGCGGTCGTCCTGCTCGGTCATGCCGCTGCTCATGCCGGGGTCGCCGGCGACGCAGACGACGAGGCCGCCGTTGATGCCCGTATACACGGAGCTGATGAGCGGGTCGGCGGCCACGCTGGCGCCGGCGCTCTTCATCGCGGTGAGCGCTCGGACGCCTCCCATGGCGGCGCCGAAGGCGACCTCATAGGCGACCTTCTCATTCGTCGACCACTCGGCGTAGACGCCGTCGTAGCGGGCAAGACTGGTGACGATCTCCGTGCTGGGCGTGCCGGGGTACGCGGCGGCGACGTGCACGCCCGCCTCCCAGGCCCCCCTGGCGACCGCTTCGTTGCCGAGCATCAAGTGCGTTTCCATGCGGTTCCTCCGCCGATGTGGAGTGGCGGTCCACGATACGCAGGCTGTGTGCGGCCGCGCAAGCGGCGGGGCGTCGAGTCCCGGGAGATGGACAGCACGGCCCGAGCGCCTGCGAGCTCTTGCGGTCCAGTAGACTGTGCGCGTCACAGTCCACGCCTCGGAGGAACCCCCATGACCGACTACCGCCTGCGCGCCTCCGCTCTCGACGAAGAAGGGTGCGCTGCCGTGCACGACGCCACCATCACCCTCCTCGAGCAGACCGGCGTCGAGGTCCAGCACGATGAGGCGCTCGCGCTGCTGCAGAAGGCGGGCGCTCGCCTCGAGGGCACCCGCGTGAGGATGCCGCGCCAGCTGGTCGACGACGCGCTGTTCTCAGCGCCGCGGAGCATCCCGCTCGCGTCGCGCGTAGATGCAGACGGGATCACTCTCGAAGCGGGCCGGGTCTACTACGGCACCGGCTCCGACTGCCTGTACTCATTGGGGCCGGAACCCCGGGATCGCCGTCCGGTCTTGCTCGCCGACGTCGAGGAGATGGCGGCCCTCCAGGAGAAGCTGCCGTCCATCGACTTCGTGATGTCCATGGCTCACCCACACGAGCTGGACGCCGCGTTCGCGCCGGTGGCCCAATTCGCGGCTATGCTTCGCGGCACCTCCAAGCCGCTGATCATGGTGCCGGAGGCGGGCACCGACATCGCCCTGTTCAAGGAGATGGCCGCCGTCTGCGGCGCGGCCGACAGCTGGGCCGTGTACGCCATGCCCACGCCGCCGCTCGTACACGGTCTCCACTCCGCCGAGCGCCTGGTCCGCTGCGCCGAGCAGGACGTACCCATGGTCTACGCATCGGCCTACCTTCAGGGCGCTACCGCGCCTGCGTCTCGCGCCGGCTGCTTGCTCCTGACCAACGCGGAAATGCTGAGCGGCCTGGTCATCAGCGAGCTGGCCAAGCCGGGCGCGCCCTTCGTCTACGGCGTCACGCAGGGCGCCATGAACGCGCGTACCGCCCACATCCTCTACTGCGCACCGGAGTCGATGGCTGCGCAGCAGGCCTCCGCCGACCTCGCCGCCTGGTACGGCCTTCCGACCTTTGGGTACGGCGGTTGCTCCGACTCACTCATGCTGGACGAGCAATGGGCCTTCGAGGCCGGCATGACGCTGCTCGCGGCCGCGCTCTCCGGCGTCACGTTGCTCCACGACCTCGGCTACGTCGCTTCCGGGACCGCCTCGTCCTACGAGTCGGTCGTGATCATGGACGAGCTCGTCCGCTGGGTGAAGGCCTACCTCGAGGGCGTGACTGTCGACGAGACGACTCTCGCCGCAGCCGAGATCGCCGAGGTCGGACCCGGCGGCACGCATTTGGCACGCAAGTACACGCGCCGACACGTGCGCGACTACCTGCAGCCGGACCTGGTCTCCCAGGACCAGTACGACGCTTGGGCGGTGGCCGGGAGCACATCGCTGCTCGACCGCGCCACCGACCGCTCGCGAGCGTTGCGCGACAGCGAGCGCGCCTACGCGCCGGCGACCGAAGCGTTGCGCGAACTCGATGCGCTCGTCGAGCGCGCCCGCGAGGGCGTCGCCTGAGCGCCGGCGTGCCGCGTGCGTGCCTGACGCCTCAGCCGAGGCAGTAGGCGTCGAGTTGCCGGCGGGTGACCTCATCGAGGTCGTCCGCCGGGCGGTGGGCGGCAAGGAGGTCCTGGACACGGCGGGCGGCGGCGGCGACCGCGTCCTCGTCGCGCGCGGCCGTCCGGCGCACGAAGGTCTCGGGCGCCGGACGCTCGAAGTCGCGCGCGTGCCGCCGCGTGTGCGCTTGGCCAAGGAATCCGCTGCCCGGACCCACGGCGGCGATCACATCCTCGGCAAGCTCCTCGTCGCCGGCCGGTATGTCCTGGAGGGCAGCGAGCAGCGCCGTCGCCAGCTCCGCGTCGAGGACGTACTTCTCGTACGAGAGAGCGTTGAGCGAGCTGAGCATGCCGGCGGCCTGGAAGAGGAAGTGGCCGCCGGAGAATGCGGCCGCCGAGAGGCCTGCCGCCGACTCCGCCATCGCCCGGGCGTCGACCGCATGCGCGTCCGTGACGGCCGCGCCCGCGCGCGCGGGCAGGCCGCAATGATGAGCGAGTCCGGCGGTGGCTCGCGCCAGACGAGCGAACTCCGGCGTGCCAAACAGCGGCGCGCCGGTGCGAAGCGAGGCCATTGCGGAGACTCCGCCGTAAACGAACGGTGATCCCTCCCGTGCGGCCTGTGCCAGCACGAGCGCGGCAAGAACCTCCGCGTGTTGCACCGAGAGCACGCCGGCGAGCGTCGCCGGACCCGTCGTGCCTCCCATGACACACGCGGTGACGCAGCTTGGCTGGCCGAGCCGCGCCCACCGCGTCAGGATCCGCGCGGTCTCCGCGGAGAGCTGCAGAGGCGAGCTCGTATTGAGGACGATCAGGGCGCGCGGCCTCCTGCACCAAGACGCGCCGAACAGGATCTCGTTGATGCGCTCGGCATCGTCGATGTCCTCGTCGACGCTCGCCACCCACTCGATCGCCTTGTCGCTCGCGACGAGGCGGGCGTGGGTGCCGCGCCGCGTCCGGACTGCTTCGGGAAGGTCGAGCGGCTCCATGCAGTCGCTGTTGAAGTCGATCGCCGGCAGTTGGTGGCCGAGCCTGGCCGTCGCCTCCAGGTCGGCAAGGGTCCCCCGACGCATCGTGCGACCCTCGACCACGTAGGCGGCGCCGGAGCCCGACGCAACGACGCGGCCGTCGGCGCCACCCAGCGGCAGGCCGAGTTCCGGACGGCGGCCGGCAAGCACGAACGAGGAGGGCGCGACGGCCAGCGCCGCCTGCACCACGCCTTCGTCCAAGCAGACCCGGCGGCCGTCGCAACGGGCTCCGCGGGAGCGGAGCAGGCCGACGGCGTCGTCATCCTGGACGAGGACGCCGGTCTTCTCGAGCACGCGCAGCGCGCTCTCGTGAACGGCGGCAATCGAGGCTGCCGGGAGAAACGCCCTGAAGCCCATGCTCATCGTCAGCCGCCCGGCGTGAACCCGGCGACCAGCGCGTCGATGCGCGCCGCCAGCTCTGCCGGCAGGGGCGCGGGCGTGTGCGTCTCGAGCAGCCTGAGGGCCTTGCGGCGGGCTTTCTCGGCGAGGTCGAGCCCGCCCTCTTCCTGCCAGCGTACGTAGCCCTGGCGGTTGATGATCGTCGGGCGCCACTGCGCCTTGCGCACGTTCTTGGCGGTGTGGCGGTGGGCGAGGAAGTCGCCGCCGGGGCCGACGTCGCGCACGACGTCGACGGCCAGCGTCTCGGGCGTCACCTCGACGCCTGCGAAGATCTTGCGGTTGAGGGAGAGGTACTCATCCGTCAGCACCATGAGTTCCAGGGAGCCGGTCATCCCATAGTCCAAGTACCCGATGTCGTGATTCAGGTTGCTGCCAATGGCGAGGCTGAAGAACGTGAGCTCGGCCGCCTCCATGCCCGCCTGGGCGTCGATCACCTGTGCGTCGGTGGTGCCCGCGTACCCCCAGTTCGGCAGGTCGAGCCAGCGGGCCATCTCGACCGCGCAGATGTAGCCCATGAGGTATTCGGGGGCATTGTAGGCGGACTGCATGGTGCCCATGTCGAGCACCCCAGGCCCGATGCCGAACACGAAGGGCGCGCGCGGCTTGCGCAACTGGTGGACGACGAGCCCGAGCAGCGACTCCGCCTCGCCCTGGGCCACGAGACCGGCGACGGTGATCGGCGCCGTGCCGCCGGCGAGCGGCGCCGGCGAGTAGATCGCCGGGATGCCGTGGTCGGCGCAGAAGAGCAGCTTGTCGATGCTCTCCACCGGATGGCCCAAGGGGCTCACCGGCTCGAGGTACATCGTGAAGTAGGGCCTGGCGCGCAGCTCCTCGGCGCCGCCGCGCAGCACCGCGGCGACGTCCGCCATGACGGCGAGGTCGCCGGCGTTTTCGGCGACGACGACCAGCGGCTTGGTGGTGTTCGTCACCATGGCGCGAAAGCTCTCGAGCAGGGCGCGGTGCGGATCGCCTCCGCGGGGGTGCGCGTAGGCCATGACGAAGTCGATGTTGGGCAGCACGTCGCAGAGGCGCGCCGCCATCTCGCCGTCGGCGAGGACGGTCGGCCGATGGTCGCCCGTCTCCACGTCGTAGACGCTGGTGACCGCCGAACCGTTGCCGAAGTACGAGTTGTAGCCGCCCAGGCTCATGGCGGGCTCGCCGGCTCGGTCGTAGACCTCGATCACGGGCGGAGCGGACGCGCGAGCCTTCTCAACGAGCTCGCGCGGGATCTTGACGAGGTCCGGCTCGACCACCTCGGCGCCGGCGGCTCGGAGCAGCTCCAACGCGACGGGATGATGCACGCGCTGCCCGATCGTGGCCATTATGTCGAGTGCGGCCTCGTAGATGGCGGCCTTGTCGTCGTCGGTGAGATACGAGAGGCGGGCACCCACTCCTCAGCCCTCCGCCGCGGAGCCCGGCGTGAACCCGGCGACCAGCGCGTCGATGCGCGCCGCCAGCTCTGCCGGCAGGGGCGCGGGCGTGTGCGTCTCGAGCAGCCTGAGGGCCTTGCGGCGGGCTTTCTCGGCGAGGTCGAGCCCGCCGTCTTCGACCCAGCGGACGCGGCCCTGGCGGTTGAGGATCGTCGGGCGCCACTGCGCTTTGCGCACGTTCTTGGCGGTGTGGCGGTGGGCGAGGAAGTCGCCGCCGGGGCCGACGTCGCGCACGACGTCGACGGCCAGCGTCTCGGGCGTCACCTCGACGCCTGCGAAGATCTTGCGGTTGAGGGACACATACTCGTCGCTGATGACGATGAGCTCGAGTGATGCAGTAAGGCCGAAGTCGAGATACCCGACGTCGTGGTTGAGATTGGAGCCGGCGGCCATGCACAGCAGCGCCAGTTCGGCGATCTCCATGCCCGCCTGGGCGTCCACGACCTGCGAGTCCGACGTGCCGCCGTAGCCCCAATTGGGGAGGTCGAGCCAGCGCGCCATCTCGATCTGGCACAGGAAAGTCATGAGGTACTCTGGCGCGTTGTACGAGCTCTGGGATGTCGCCATGTCGAGCACGGCAGGGCCAATGCCGAAGATAAACGGCGCCCCCGGCTTGCGCAACTGGTGGATGACCAGACCGAAGAGCGACTCGGCCACCCCCTGGCAGGTGTGGCCGGCAACGGTGATCGGCGCCGTGCCGCCCGCCAGCGGCGCCGGCGAGTAGATCGCCGGGATGCCGTGGTCGGCGCAGAAGAGCAGCTTGTCGATGCTCTCGACCGGGTGGCTCAGCGGGCTCACCGGCTCGAGGTACATGGTGAAGTACGGCTTGGCGGCCAGATCTTCCGGCCCGCCGCGGAGCGCCTCGGCGATGGCGCACATCACGGCCAGGTCGCCGGCGTGCTCGGACGTCATCACTATCGGCTTGGTCGTGTTGGTGACCATCACCTTGAAGCTCTCCAGGTACGAGCGCTGGGGCTCGATGTCGTTGGGATGCGCGCACGACATGACGAAGTCGATATTGGGCAGCGCGTCGCAGAGCCGCGCGGCACGGGCGACGTCGGCCAAGACGCTCGGGCGGTGCTCCCCAGTCTCGATGTCGTAGGTGCTCATGAGGTCCGAGCCGGTCCCGAAGTAGCTGTTGTGGCGGCCCAGGGACATCGCCGGCTCGCCGGCTCGGTCGTAGACCTCGATCACCGCCGGCACGGTGGTTCGGGCCTTCTCCACGAACTCGCGCGGGATATACACGAGGTCGGGCTCCACGACGGCGCAGCCGGCGTCGCGCAGTATCTCCAGAGCCTCGGGATGGTGCACACGCATGCCGACGCTGGAAATGATCTCCACAGCCGCGTCGTAGATCGCCTGTTTGTCGGCTTCGCTCAGATATGTGAGGCGGCCCGCGCGCAGCCGCTCGTAGGAGTCGGGGGTGAACACCGGTGCATCCTTTCGGGCGGTGGTAGGAGGCGTAGAACGTCAACTTTCTCGCGCAATCTCAAGCACTGCAAGCCCCAGTGCGTGCTGTCCAGATGACTGAACTGGTTTTCGTTGTCGTGACCCATGGTGCCCGCTATGCTGGATTCTCACGGAGGCGGAGATGATGGCGCACGACCACGGTGCTCATGAAGAGGGTACGACCTGGGGGGCAGCCCGCGTCCTGGACGTGCTCGAGTTCCTGGGGCGCCGGACGACGCCCGCGCCGGCAAGCATCGTCGCCACGTCGTGCAGCATCCCCCGCTCGAGCACCTATGGCTTACTCAACCTGCTCAAGTCACGACGCTTCGTCGCATACCGCTCGGACGAGAAAGCCTGGACCTTGGGATCGGCCGCGTACGAGCTCAGCGCGGAGGCGCCACTCTTCGCCCATGGCTTGGCCGTACTTCGAGCATTCGCCACCGCGTCGCGCCGGCTGACCGTCCAACAGATCGCGACCGGTGCCGGCGTGTCACGGGTCACCGTTTCCCGCATCCTCCCCGCGCTCGTCGAGAGCGACCTTCTGCACGCGGACCCCGACGGCACCTACTCCCTAGGGCTTGAGCTGGTAAGCCTCGCCTCGAGAGTAGGCTGGGTCGATCGGCTTCGTCTCGCCGCACGCCCGCACCTTGTGCGCCTGCGCGACGCGACCCGGGAAACAGCCAACCTCATCGTTCTCGACGGCGACCATGCCATCTACGTCGACCAGGTGGAAAGCCCACACGCACTGCGTCATAGCGGATGGGTAGGTCGCCGCATACCATTGGCGGGCACTGCGACCGGCGCGGCATTCGAGGATCGTCGTGCAGCGCACGTGGCCAAGGATGCCGTCGAGATGGGCGTGACCTCTATCGCCTGCGCCATCGACCTGCCCTCGGACGACGCCGCCCTCGGCATCACTGCGCCGAACTGGCGCATCGAGGAGTTCGGCGTCCGACGAGCCCAGGGCATGGTCGAAGCAGTGAGCCACGAGGTCGCCCTTCGTCTGCGATCGTAGTGGTCGTCTTCTTCCCACAGGCGGCGCTTCGCCTCCCGCGCCCGGCGCGTCCTGCTTCGCGCAAGACTCCGCTTTTGCGTCCGTAATGCGAGACTCTCCATTCCGGGACTGGGCATCCTCCCACCCCTGGCCTACTCTGCCAACAGGGAATACGCTGGCGCCGCACGCTGTCCCATCGGGACCGACCTTGCGGCGCCACACGCGTGGGGAAGGGAGTCACGGTGACCATCATCCTGGACGGCGCGTCGCTCACCGTCGAGAAGGTCGTCCGCATCGCCCGCGACGGCGAGAAGGTCGGGCTCGATCCGGCGTCGCTCGAGCGCATCAAGACGTGCCGCGCCATGATCGAAGACAAGATCAAGGCCCGCGAGAGCATGTACGGCACCAACACGGGCATCGGCGAGTTCAGCGAGATCGTGCTCGACGACGAGCAGGTCCAGCAGTTCCAGCGCTTTCTCGTCTACAACCACGCCGCCGGCATCGGCGAGCCGGCGCCGCTCGAGGTCGTGCGCGCCGCCATGGCGGGGCGCATCAACGTGCACGCGCACGGCAACTCCGGCAACCGCCCCGAGATTACGATGACGCTCATCGAGATGCTGAACAAGGGTGTCACGCCCGTGATCTGCGAGAAGGGCTCGGTGGGCGCCTCCGGCGACCTCGCCCCGATGGCCCAGCTCGCCCTCCTCATGATGGGCGAGGGCGAGGCCTTCTTCAAGGGTGAGCGCCTGCCCGGCCGCGAGGCCATGGAGCGCGCCGGCATCCCCGTCCCGGGGCTGGAGGCGCGCGACGGCCTCGCCACCATCAACGGCTCCAACGTCCTCACCGCGATGAGCGCGTTGCTCTGCTGGGACGCCGACCGCTGGCTCCGCCAGGCCGAGATCGCCTGTGCCATGAGCCTCGAGGCGCTGCTCGCCAATCTCAAGCCGTACAACGCCAGACTGCACGAGCTGCGCGGCTTCTCCGGCGCGATCCGCAGCGCCGCGGCGATCAAGAAGTGCATCGACGACAGCGACCTCGCCACCGGCAAGATCAAGACCAAGGTGCAGGACGCCTACTCGATGCGGTCGTCGCCGCAGGTCATCGGCGCCGCTCACGACGCGCTCGCCTGGGCGAAGAGCCAGGTGGAGATCGAGCTCAACGGCGTCGGCGACAACCCCATCTTCGTACCCGAGGACAAGCTCACGCTTACGGGCGCCAACTTCCAGGGCACGCCGGTCAGCCTGCCTATGGAGATCGTCGGCCAGGCGATCACCATGGTCAGCGTGCTGAGCGAACGCCGGCTCAACCGTCTCGAGAATCCCGCGACGAGCCAGGGCCTGCCCGACTTCCTCACGCCGAACCCAGGTTTCTACAGCGGTATGATGCTCAGCCAGTACACCGCCGACATGCTCATCACGGAGCAGCGCATCCTGGCGGCGCCCGCGAGCACGATGAGCATCCCGGCCGCAGCCGATCAGGAAGATTTCGTCTCCATGGGCATGAACACCGCGCTCAAGAACCGCCAGATCCTCGAGAACGCCTACGGCGTGCTGGGGATCGAGTTCATGGGCGCCGCTCAGGCGCTCGACTTCCGCGAGTTCAAGCCCGGCACGGGCGTGCGCGCCGCGAAGGACGTCATCCGCCGCCACGTCGACCACTTGGACGTCGACCGGCCGCTCTACCCCGACCACAACGCCATGGCCGCCCTGGTGGCCTCCGGCGAGATCCTCGAGGCAGTCGAGACCGCCGTCGGTTCGCTGGGGTAGCCGCGCAGGCCTGCGCGCCCTCCCGGCCGCCGGACAACGGATGGCCAGTGAACGAACCCGCGGTGCGGGCATGACTCGCCGAGGCCGACATCACCGTCGGCCAGGTCCACAGGAACCCGTCGGCGCCGAAGGTGATCCGGCTGTCGCCGGTCCACGAGCCGCAGATCTTCAAAGCGATCCGCTTCGCGTCGACCCTCGAGAACGTGATCATCGACCCCGTGACCCGCGCCACCTACCCCCGTCGACTACATCCCTGGAGCCGTGGAGACCGGCCTGGGCGGCACACCGCGCAGCGTCTTCTTCCTCGCCTGCGACGCCTACGGCGTGCTGCCGCCGATCTCCCACCTGACGCCCGAGATGGCAAGCCGACCACTTCCTCTCAGGCTTCACCGCATTGGTGGGCGGGCCCTGGGGCGTCGGCAAGCTCATGCCCATCGACGTCACGCGGAGTCTGCTCAAGGCGGTGCTCGAGGGCGCTCCGCACAACTTGCCGGCCTCGCCTCACCCCGTCTTCGGCGTCCTCGTGCCGTCCCGTTGCCCCGGCGTGCGCGACGGTCTGCTGGACCCGCGATCGACTTGGGCCGACCGCAGAGCGTACGATGCGCAGGCGGCGGCGCTGACGCGGCTCTTCGCCGCCGACTTCGAGCGCTACGCCGGCCGCGTGCCGGCGGAGGTCGCCGCATCCGGCCCACGCCGCCGCGTCTGACGCGGGGCGGGGCAGCACGACCCGACCCCCGCCTCGTTTCCCGCGGGCGTTGCTCACCCCGGCAACGCCGCGTCCGGGGTCCTTCCTCAAGCCGCGGCTCGGCCGCGCCGATGACAGGGAGAGACGCCCCCGGCGCCGCGCGCAGCGGTGACCCACGACTCTACGCGGGAGAAGATGCCATGCTCGACGCCACCGCCACGTTCACGCGCACGGAGGTCACTGCACGCGGCTTCGAAGCTCTGTGTGTCGGCAACGACGGCGCACGCTACCTCTGGCACGGAGACTGCGGCCTGCGGGTCGATACGCGCACCAGCTCGACGACGCTCATCAGCGACCCGGCGATCCTTCCGGAGGGACCCTGGCTGGCGACGCCGCTCGGCGAGGAAGAGCTGCGCGATCCCGAGTTGCGGGCGAGCTGAGCGCAGGGAGAGGAGTGGCGGGAGCGACGGGACTCGAACCCGCGGCCTCCGGCGTGACAGGCCGGCGCTCTAACCAGCTGAGCTACGCCCCCGAGAGCTGCCACGGATGGTCGCTGGCGAGAGCGGCCGGCCGCGATGCAGCGAAGCGGGAGTCTAACACACGCGAATAGGCGCAGCAAAACGGCTACCCGCGCCCGGCACGGCCCCCGCTGAGCCTGTACTCGAGCAAGGCCCGGCCGAACCAGGGCCTGCCGGGCAGGCCATGCACGCCGGGCCGGTCGCCCACCGCGACGGCGTCGTCGTAGGCGGCGATGATCTCGTCGGTCACGCGACTCCATGAGAGCCGTTGCGCCGCGACCAGGCCCGCCGCCGCAAGCCGCCGCCGCTCCTCCGGATCCTGCAGAAGGTCGTACAACGCGTCGGCGAGAAGGCCCGGCTCACCGGCAGCCACGAGCCGGCCGGCCTCGCCGCCCCGGAGCACGGATCGATAGCCGGGCAGATCCGACGCGACGACCGGGACGCCGGCGGCCATGGCCTCCGCCAGCACTATGCCGAAACTCTCCGCGGCCAGCGACGGCGCGCACACCACCTCGGCCTTCCCCAACAGGTCGACCTTCTCGTCGTCGGCCACCCAGCCCAGCGCCTCGACGCCGTCGAGGTCGAGCGGAGGCCCGAGGCCGACACGAGAGGCCTCGAGCGCCTGTCCACGGGTGGCCCCGGCGATCACCAGCGTCGCGTCGGGCAACCGCCGCCGCAGCTCGGAGAACGCGTGCAGGAGCGCGCCGAGCCCCTTGCGCTTCTCGGCGCGGCCGATGAAGAGCACGCGGTTCCCGACCTTGGGCGCCCCCACCGCAGGCGCGTACTTCTCCACCGCGACGCCGTTGGGGATGATGCGGTAGTCGCCGGGGAACAGCCGCGCCGGGTACTCGCGTGCCGCCTCCGAGACGGCGATGCGCACGTCGATGCGCTTCATACCCGCGCGACCGAGTCGCGGGGCATGGTCGTAGCCGAGCGAGGACTCGAGCGCGGCGTGGAACGTCGCCACCACCGGAGACGTGGCAAGGAACACGGCCGCCAGACCCACCCACGGCGTGCCGGGTTCGTGGACGTGCAACACGTCGAAGCGCCCGTAGCGGAGCGCGCGGTCCATGCGGAGCACGACGCGGGGGTTGACACTGATGTACGAACGCGAGCCGTTGGACGGCACGGGGACGGCGGTGCCCATCGGGATGAACCGCTCGGCGGCCTGTTGCCGTCTGCTGTCGACGGCGCGGCGCGTGGTCGAGAGGACCCCCACAGGGCCGATGATCCACGGTTCGTGGCCGCGAGCCTGCAGTTCGGCGGCAAGGTCCTCTATGTGGTGGTTGACGCCGCCCGGCACGGTCCAGGAGTACGGCGTCACGAGCCCGACGCGCATGGAGCCGCCCTTCAGTCGTCCCTGTCCAGCCAGAAGCGCCGCCACAGCATCGCTCGCGACGCCGGCAGCCCGGTGCCGGGCGAACCCTTGACGCGCGCCGCCAGCAGAATGGCGATGAGCACCAGGGGGCCGAGCGCCCGCCGCGGTCGCCTTCGGTGTAGCAGCAGGCTGATGAGCGGCAGCGAGAGCGCCGTGACGGCGACCGCCTGGGGGTTGCGGTGAAGCTTGGCGCCGGCGACCAGCTCGGCGCCACCTATCGCCATGGTCCCCGGGTCCATGGCGATCATGGCGCCCAGGGCGGAACCGGCGCCCCTCCCCTTGACCACGGCGATGTGGCCGAGCATGGCGCTGATGCCGACAGCCGCCACGGCGCCGTCGCCGGCGCCGGCCAGCCGCGCCGCGGTGGCCGGCGCGTACGCCTTGCCCGCATCAAGGGCGAGAACGGCGGCGCCGGGCTTCCAGCCCACGCTGCGGGCGACGTTGGAAGAGCCGGGCTTGCCGTCGCCGATCTCCTCCAGAGACCGGCCGGTGAGCGCCCGCGTGACCAGCCGCCCGCTGGGGATGCAGCCGGCGGCGAAGGCGCCGCTCGCCCAGAGCAGCGTGCGGGGGGCGCCCCAGGGCCGTCGCTCACGCCGCACGCCACAACCCCCTGGTACTGAGCGAGACCGCCCCGGCCGCGACCGGCAGCACCCACGTGAAGAAGCGCCAGAGCACGAGGCTCGAGACGTGGTATGCTCTCGGGCGTGGAAGGCCCGATGAGCGCCAGGTAGCTGAGCTCGGCCACGCCGGCCCCGCCGGGAAGCGGCGAGAGCGGCATGAGCACCTGCATCACCGCCTGACCCGTGATGATCGGGACGATCGGGCCGCGCCAGCCGAGCGCGTACAGCACGAAGATGAGGATCGCGAACATCGCCAGCCAGTAGGCCAGCTGCAGGGCGACCAGCTCCGCGATGGTGCGGCGGCTCGCGCCGCCGAACGCCCGCGCCGCCTCCACGAGCTCATCCAGCTTGCCGTGCAGCCGCTTCGGCACGAAGGCGCGCCCCATCGGGCGCTGCACCCAGAGCCAGACGGCGACCCACACGAGGACCAGCGCTGCCGTGACGCCGAGCAGCAACCAGCGCTGCAGCGGGGTGATGGCCGAGTCCGTCCAGGGCAGCAGCGAGACGAGCGCGACGACGGCCAGGAAGAAGCGTGTGCACGAGACCCTTGAACACGACGACCGAGATGGCCTGGGAGCCACTCAGGCGCCCGGGCGAAGCATGACTATCTGGTACGGGATCTCGAAGCCACCGAAGGACGTGGCGCCGCCGATGAGGTGCGATTCGAGCGCCGTGCAGAGCACGGGGCGCCGCTCGATCTCCGGCTCGAACACCCGCGCCAGGATGAGCAGCGACCAGGCGTCGGTGATGATGATGATCGCAACGCAGAGCAGGGCCAACAGCAGATAGGAGGGCTGCGTGGAGGCGCGCTGCGCATCGTGCACTTCGCTGGCGATGTGCGGGGTGAAGATGAGGATGACGGCGACACCGATGCCGAGTCCGGCAGCTCATGCCGAGCAGCATCCGCCACAAGCTCGGCACGAGGAGGCGACCGCGGCGCTGGCGTCTTCCGGTGCGACCCCCGGTAATCGGCGGGATGGTGTCGACGGGGCACGTCTCCGCCACTTCGATCGCGTCCATTTCGCGTGGCGGCTGCTCCGGCGGCTGCTCCGAAGCCGCCGTGGGGCCCTCGTTCATCGGCCGACCGCTCGCTGCAGGAGCGCGTGGTACCGCCCGCCCATCCACCTCGGGCGCGTGCATGGCGAGCGCCCGAGCGCGGCCGCGAGCGCCGATCTCACGGCGACTCTCGGGCGACAGCCGCAGCAGGCGCGCGAGCGGCGGCCACCCGCCGGCGGGAGTCGCCGTCGACGACCATGCCCGTCTCGCCCCCTTCACGGCCTCGGGAGCCCTGCTCGATCGGCCGGCGATCACCGGCAGACCCGTGAGCGCGGCCTCCGCGAAGACGATGCCGAAGCCCTCCACTTCAAAGCCGCCCCAGCGCGTGCGGCACGGCGAGGCGAAGAGATCGGCGGCGCGCAGCCAGTCGGTCACGGCAACATCGACGAGAGCGCCCGTGAGATGCACGCGCCCGGCGACCCCACGCCGCTGAGCGCGGTCATAGAGGCGCGCGTCGCCAGGCGCCCCTCGCCGATGAGGGCAAGATGCAGGCGCGGGAACTCCTGGCTCAGCAACGCCAGAGCGTCGATGAAGCTGTCCTGGCCCTTTCGCGGCACCAGGCGACCGAGGCAGACGACGAGCTCGCCGTCGATGCCGAGAGACCGGCGCAGCTGCTCGGCCTCGCCGGCGCCGGCAGGAGTGAATCCGGCCACGTCGAGCGGCGGCCGCAGCACTTCGGCCGGCACGGCGCCCCGCACCTGCTGAGACGCGGCACGGGCGGTGTACTCGCTGACGGTGAGGAGCATGGAGGCATCGCCGAGGACGCGCCCAGACGCTGTTCACTCCGGGGATGGCGCCGGGCAGCGTGACCTCCGCGCCACCGAGAAAGACGATGTACGGATTCCGCAGCGCTTCTTGAGTTGCGGGCCCATAAGGCCGGCCGGCAGGGGGTGGCCGAAGTCGCACGCTCCGCGCCGACCTTCTCCGCGAGCGGCGACCGAGCGGAGCACGGCCGCCGTCGGCCAGAGCACGGATGTGGACGCACGCACGACCGTGTAGGGATGCGTGGCGTCGAACGCCGCCGCGTCGACGTGCGCCTGGCGCAAGAATCGTGACCTCGGGATGGGCTCAAGTGCACGGATTGCGCCCCAGTAGTACGACTGGGCGCCACCGATGCGAGGTGGGAAGTCGTTGGTCACGAAGAGCGTGCGTGGCGCTAGCTCGGCTGACATGCTCGGCCGCCAAGTACCTCCCGCAGTCGTCGGCATCGAGCACCACCGTGGACGAGTGCGGGCGAACTTTACCATGCTCGTCGGGGGGACCCGCGCAGGCTCGTAGCTGCCCGGACCGCTACTGCGTCGTGAGAACGCAGCCGGGCCGATCAGCGGCGCGCGGTCGGCAAGGCGACGGTCGCAGTCGTGCCGGCTCCGGGCGCGCTCACGAGTGAGCTATTGCCGCCGTTGCGCTGAGCGAACTCGCGGCAGATCCAGAGGCCGGCGCCGAGCCCCGGCACGGGAAGCCGCTGGGCGAGCCGCTGGCGGCAGCCGAAGTCGAAGGCGCGGTGCAGTTCGTCAGCAGGGATGCCGGTCGCGTCCAAGACTCCGGCCACCTCGACGAAGCCGCTTCGCGGCCGACGCCGATGCCGACTGTGACGGCACCGGCCGGCGGAGTGTACGCGACGGCGTTGGCGACGAGGTCCGCGACGATCTGACGCGCGTCGTCGCGGTCGGCCCAGACGCGCCGGATCGGCCCGGGAGCGGAGCGGCACCTCGACGCGCGCGCCGCCCTCGCGACCGGCGTGCCGCGCGCTGAGCACCTCGTCGACGACGTCGCCGAGCGAGATCCTCCGCCGGCGCCGCCGGAGCCGCCGAAGCAGTCGGCCGAGCCGCTGTCGGCGACGCTCCCGAGCAGGCCCTCGAGCCGGACGACGTTGCGCTCGAGGACCTCGAGGAAGAGTTCGCCGCCTCCGGCGCTGAACTCGCCGGCTCCGCCGTCGAGCAGAAGCGACAGCAGCGGGTACATGACGGCGAGCGGCGCGCGACTCGTGCCTCACGTGCGACTGCCGTCCGCCAGCCGCCTTGCGTTCGACGGAGTCCGACTTGGCCACGCGGGTACCTTACCGCAGGCGGGCGTGAGCCACGGACTCGAAGATCAGCGATCGTTGCCGCCTTCGTCGAACAGTGTGAGCCCGCCGCTCTTCAGCTCATACGACTTTGCCTCGGCGAGCAGCTTGAGGTAGGCGCTCTCCTTGCAGCGACTCGGTCGGCGGCCATCATGGTGCCGGCGAGGTCGCCGACCGAGAACGCGTCACCCGGACCCTGCGTGTACGGGCCCATGCAGTCGTCGACCGCGGACTTGCCCGAGATCTTGCCGTCCGCAAACTGCGCCGCGACGGCGGACCTTCCGGGCTCATCGAGCTCAGCGACCAGCCGACGAAGTCGCCATGAGGTTCCATCCAGGGTGACCGACTCGCTCGAGCATCCACGCCCCGCGACGGCGAGCAGCGTGACCGACAGGGCCGCCGGCATCGCCGGCATGGCGGTCAGACCTCATGATGATCCCCCTTCGCGCTTGTGGGTGCTTCCTGAAGTGCCAGCTCGTCCGGCGACGCGGTCGGCGTGACAGTCGAAACCCGCCGGACGGTATCAGAAGTCGCTCTCGCCCGGCTCGAATCCCTCACTTGGCCTTCGTGATGAGTCCTTCTTCCGCCGACCGCCGCCTGAGAGAGGATCGCGGAGAGGCGGATGGTGGACCCTCGGCGCGCTCGCGCGGCACAGCCCCTTGCGAACGCGGCCGTCGGCCAGCTCCTGTTCTGCCCGGATCTCGCCGTAGAAGCGGCGCACCGCCGCCGGCGAGATGTCGGTGAGCCGCATCGTGCCGAGGCGCGGCACGATGTGGGTGTCGATGAGATAGGCCCAGTGGTCGGCCGTCCTGGCTCTGGCTTCACGTCGCGGAGAGCGGCCTCGTACCACTCCTCGCAGTAGGCGGCGAACCTGCTCTTTGCCCGGGGCTAGACGAGCTGCGGGTTTTCGCGCTGGCTGGAGAAGTCGTGCTCGACGCGCTCGGCCTCAGTCTCCGTACCGTGGACGGTCTTCGTGGATGGATCCGCCGCGAGCCGTCGGGCTCGGCGGGGCAACCTGACCCTCACCTGATGCGGGGTCTGCTGAGTCGTGGGACGCTCATGCCGTCGATCGTAGTGCTTCTCGGGACGGAGGTGCTCCGAATGTGAACGCGGAGCAAGAAGCTGCAACGCACTTCTCCGCTTGTCGGTCAGGTGAACCCGGAGCGGCGTGATACGCCGCATGTCATCCTCGAGCGCGACTCTCTCGCATCCCACAGGTCGACCGAGCGCTGCAGGTTCAGCCAGAACTCCGCCGAGTCGCCAAACAGCTGGGAGAGACGGAGCGCCATCTCGGAACTCACCGCGCGACGCTCGCGAACAAGCTCGTTCACGGACTGACGCGACACGCCCAGCGCGGAGGCAAGCCCGCTCATGCTCAGGTCGTAGTCGGGCATGAAGTCCTCGCGCAGGATCTCGCCGGGTGCATGGGGCGACGCTGCGGTCGCCGTCGTTTGGAATGCTCACGTGTGATCACCTCATCTCGAGCGGTAGTCGCAGATCTCGACGTCGTAGGCATCGCCGTCCTCGAACCGAAAGCAGATACGCCACTGGTCGCTGACAGAGACCGAGAACTGGCCGGCTCGACTCCCCCGAGCGCATGCAGCCTGTTCCCGGGCGGCACTCGGAGGGAGTTCGACCTGCTCGGCCGCGTCGATCGCAGTCAGTTTGCGCAACACTCGCCGCGCGACATCTGGGGACTCTTATCGCTACTTGCCGGTCACGTAGAACTGCTCGGTCTGTTTGTCCGCGAACGTCTTGATCACAAGCTCAGCGTACTGCGTCACGTGACAAGGTCAAATCGACGTCGGCCAAGTCCTGAAAGCCTATCGCGTCCGGCTGAGCATCGCACACCCTGGCCATCACGCTTTGGAAACTGCTGCGGTGGGCGATGCTGGATTTGAACGAGCGACATCCTGCTTGTAAGGCAGGCGCTCTTTCCTGAGCTAATCGCCCACGAAGGGCAAGTACGACGGCCGACGGGTGCGAGCCGCGCAGCACGCAAAGGGGGCGGGTGGCCGATCCGGCCGCATCGAGACTTGCGGTGCCGCAGGCCGCTCGGCCTGGGTCACCGCGCCTGGGGCGGGGGGCCCTGCGGCCCCCCGCCCACGAGAGATACCTCAAGAGCACGTCAGGTGATCATGGCAGCGGTGTGGGCTGCACCTCGCGCCATGTGTTCTGCACGCGACGCACGAGCGAAGGGAAGCGCTGGCTGAGATTCGCGATGCAGTTGTCGTTGTAGAGGATCCACGGCGTGCCCTTCATCTCTTCATCGTCGTCGGTGATGACGATCCCGTGGAATGTCAAGGCTGTCCCGTGGGAGGTGCTCATGGGGCCCTCCGAGTACATGACGCCGTAGAAGCTCAGCGTTGCCACCACGAAGCTGCTGCTGAGGATCATAAGAATCCCGGGCCGCTCCTCGCTGTTGAAGGTGTCATTCCGCGACCTTCATGTTCGTCGGGGCTGCAGGCCTCGATCACCGTGAGGCCGCTGATCCCACCGGAAGGGCTCCAGACCGCGTTGGCCGGACTGGATTCTGCGGCGGACAGCGATGTGAAATAGTGCTCGATTGGCTCGGGCCAGGGCCTTGAGAGAGTCAACAAGCCAACTGCGGTGGGAAGACCTGGTCGAGCGAGCT
>CAVQTT010000023.1:0-17779 GCA_963716695.1 uncultured Chloroflexia bacterium | reverse complement strand
TTTCATTTCCTTCATCCCTCCTGTCCTGGAATATTTCAAAGCCCGGAAGGAATCCAAACTGAACAGAGCTGAATAATTCAATGGCGTTGGGATAAAAACCTTAGATTAACCATGAGTCAATTGCTAAATATCACTTACCGCTAAACTATCAGGGCCACAAGCGCAGCGCTACCAGTTATCTATATTCCTGCTTATCACCCCCTCCAAGCAGATTTCCTCGGTTCTCCAGACTCGGATTCCAGGCAGTTTTCAAAACTGAAAACCCCTCCCGGGATCCCCAAAAATAAATCCTGTTATAGTACGTGATTAATCCAATTCTTACTGGGAGATGCTATGAAAAACCTCCTCAAAATTCTTGCTGTACTGTTTGCTATTTTTTTGTTTTCCGTAGCCATTATGGCCCTTCTCAATCTTTGTCCACCCCAGGGTCCCTGGCCCATGCCGCCCTGGTGTTCCGTCGGGGATATCACTTTGTTACAGCCGGTTTCAACTTCTTCCCCTTTAGCGGCGGAACCAGGGGTTGAGACAGCTCCAGAAGAAGCGCTCCAGGTCTACCGTACCGGCCAGCTGATCATCCTGGATGCAGAGGAGTACCTCGATTTTGAGGGTTCCAACCCGCAGATCAGCTGGACCCAGCTGGTCTACCCGGATCTCTATATCGGCCAGGAAGTTGTTTCGGGAACAAAATTGACCTGGGAACCTCAAAGCCCCACCAGCATTGGCTTTACAGCTGAATGGCCGGGCGCCTATCTCATCCAAATCGACCTGACTGATGCCAACGGCTCCCAGCAGACAGTCGTAGAAGTGATGGTAGTGTCGGACCAGGCTCTCTTTGAGCTGGCTGGGGCCGCCCTGGATTACTGGAACTATTCCGAGGAAAAAGCCACCGATGCAGCTCCGGCGATCTTTAATCACCTGAAAGACCAGGGAGTCCAGCTGGTGATGTTTTCACCCAGCTGGTACATGCCTAGCCGGAATTCAACCGAGATCGCCCCCTGTCCTCTGCCGGAATTTAACGCGAACATTTGCCGGGGAGTGATCTCTGATGAGACTCTGGTAGACATGATCCGGGAAGCTCGCGACAGCGGACTGGAGGTGCTGGTCAAGCCCCATCTTAAGATTATCAGCGGGGATTCTCCAGAATGGCCGGGATATATGGAGATTGCCGACTGGGGTGCCTGGTTCAAGAGCTATGGGGCTTTTGTCCTGCATTATGCCGTGCTAGCCGAGGTGGAGGGAGTGGAGCACTTCTCCCTGGGCAATGAGCTGGGCAATAACTGCACAGCTCAAACCGCTCACTGGCGGACCCTGATCCAGGACGTCCGAGAGGTTTATTCCGGGCAGCTCAGCTACCACGATAATACCTTTTCTTATGATGGATCTGCTGCCGAGTTCTGGGATGAGCTGGATTATATCGGGGTCAACCTCTGGGCTCCGGGCTCCGGCGCTTTTGATATTCCAGATAACACCTATGCTGATGTGGACACCATGACCCGGGCTCTGGACTCCCAGTTGGCTAGGACCCTGGATCCGGTGGCGGAAAAGTATGCTAAACCAGTTGTCGTTACTGAATTTGGCACTTCCAATTATGACGGATCCAACCTCGGTTTCTGGGAATACTCTGGCCCCACCGACAATGGAGAACAGGCATCCTTTTATGAAGCCGGGCTGCGTGTGTTTGCTTCCCGGCCTTATATCAAAGGAGTGATCATCTGGGCTTATGATTGGGAAATATCCACCCCGCCTGAGCGCCAGACCATGAGCCCATTAAATAAACCTGCCGAGGATCTGCTGGCAATCTGGCTGGGATCACGATAAGGGATCAGTTTATGGTATTGGTCAGGCTGGAACTCCAAGCGGGATTTGTGGTCATGGCTTGATATTCACCGAATATCCAGTGTAGCACTTCGCGTTTTTTTTTAAGATATAAATCTCTCCCGGCAATACATGTTATTTATTGCCTTTTTTTGGTTCTTCGTATTAATTCAAGAGCAGATAATTATGAAGAAATGGAATTAAGTCAAAATAACCTGGATATTTTGTCATCTTTTAGATCTCAATCCCTGTTGTTTAAGTCCGAGGATATCGGACCCATCGCTGACAGGGTCTGACCTTGTCAGGCTGGATTCTTGGACCTGGCAGCGAGATCAGAATGACGCCGCTGATGACCAGGGCGGGACCGGCCCACTGCCAGGGATCCAGCCGTTCACCCAGGATAAAAAATGCCAGGATCGAGGCAAACACGATTTCAGCTGTGGCTGTTATCGAGGCAATGCTGGCGGGCAGGTATTTCAGGGACATCGAAAAGATCCCGAAACCCCCGATGGTTGAAATCAGTACGAAGATAATAAAATAGGTCCAGATCTGGGGGGCTATTGGTAAGGGGAGGGAGGGCTGTGTAAACTGGAAGGGCAGCAAGGTCAGGGTGCCAAACAGAAAAGCATACAGCATGATCGTCCAGGAAGGTGTATTGCCGGCGATCTTCCTTCCGAACAGCGGAAAAGCCCCGTAAGCGATTGCTGAACGCAGGGCAGCTAACAGACCCAGGGTGGATACCTGCCCGAACCCGATCGTACTGATCCCGGAGGCCAGCACCGTTCCAATCACAGATAATCCGACCGCAGCGATTTTCTAGGGGGTGATCGGCTCGGAAAACACGAACCGGGCAATCACGGTTACAAAAATGGGAGCGTTGCTCTGGATCACGGTGGCCACGGAAGCGCCAAACATCACCACTGAGGTATTCCAGAGCACATGGAACAAGCCAATGCTGATCACCCCCATGGCAATCAACCAGGGCAGGTTTTCACGGCTGATCTTGAATAATCCCGGCCGCAGGATCAGCACACCGATGATCAGCACCACGGACATGGCCAGGTCGCGCCAGAACGCCAGGCTGACCGCGGAAATCCCGCTTCCCCGGACGATCAAATTGATCAGGGTGCTCGATGTGGCCCAGAAAAAGGCTGCCAGGATCACCAGGAGCAGGCCTTTAATGTGATTGGTCAATTTTTATCCTCATCAGACCTAATTCTATCCTGAATGTGGGACTTCCTGTTTTGGATCCCGGCTGCCTCGCGGGGTTTTGCCCCCCCGGGGGGGATCCCAGCTAGGAAGTATACCGCAAGAAATCAAAAATAACGAAATATTCTACCCATATTGCACCGAAATTCGAAAAAATTCTTGACAATATTACGAAATTCGGTAGAATGAAATTATGTTAGATGATCTGGATCGCCAAATTATATCTTTGCTCCAATATGATGGCCGGATGCCGTTCACAACCATTGCGGCAGAATTAGGCACCACAGAGGGAACGGTCCGGCGGCGGGTGAAGCAGCTCTCTGACGATGGGACCATGCAAATAGTTGCCATCGTAGAACCCCAGAATATGGGTTGGGAAGAGGCTGCCATGATTGGCATCACCGTCAAAACCAACCTGATTTCCACCATTGCCGATGAGATAGCCAAGCTGCCCGAAGTGGCCTACTTATTTCAAGCTGCTGGTGATTATGATCTGATCGCGGAGGTGTTTTGCAGGGATCGGGATCATTTTGTGTCCTTCCTCAATGATAAATTGCAGCAAATTGCCGGCATTGATCGGACCCAATCCTTTATGATCCTCAAAATGCATAAACTATCCTATCGTTGGGGTGAGGCAGGTCCACCGGAATATGCTCAGCAGATAACAAAACCTGGAGCGGCAAACCAGGAGAATCCCTGATCTGAATTCCTGGAGTAAATCCAACCATGGCAAACCAAACTGAAGAGATCGCTCAGATTGTGCATCTAGGATCAGTTGAGATCCTGACGGATGTTGGGTTTTGTGTGCCAGATCAAAAATTGCTGGCCCGGCTAGAAAAAGCCGGATTCCAGATCGATCTGGAATCCGAAATGGTGCTGATTTCAGAGGATTTGTTGGAAGCAGCTCTGCAAAGTCTTCCCCGGGATTTGCGGTTATTCTCCAGGGATGGACAACCTCTCGAAAAATTTGGAGTCGAATCCTGTTTTATGGGGGCTGGCACTCCTGTGAACGTGTTCGACCTGGATTCCGGGGAACACCGCTCCTCAACCAGGCAGGACGTCCGTCAGATCATCACTATCCAGGACGCTCTCTCCCAGGTTGATATTGTGCGACCCACAGTGACGGCGACCGATCAGGGGGAATTCTCAGATCTGGTGGAAATCGCAGAATTATTAAGGTGGACATCAAAACCTGTTGTTCATCGCACTCTCTCACCTGATCGGGTGGAAGCAGCTGTGGAAATGCTGTATGCGGTAGCAGGTGGGGAGGCTGAATTCCGGGCCAAACCTAACTTTGCCACCCTCTACTGTCCGATCAGCCCTGGCTATTTCACCCCTGAAAATATCCACTGTATGCTCAAGTGGGCCGAATTCGGGGTTCCGATCACCTTGTTAAGCATGGCGATGGGAGGAGCATCTGCGCCTGCGACCCTGCTGGGGGAGTTGATCGTTATTAATACCGATATCCTGGCCTGGATTGTTGTTCTGCAAACGCTATATCCAGGAACACCGCTCATTTATGGCAGTGTCTCTGCTGTGCTGGACATGAAAACCGGATTGCTGCCGCTGGGTGCGCCCGAAAGAGGCCTGATCAACAGCGGAGCTGCGGTGATGGCAAATTATTACGGCTTGCGATCGATGTGCGGCGGGCTTTCATCAGACGCCAAGGAATTGGACGCCCAGGCTGGTTTTGAGAAAGTCATTACCGCGATCCCGCTCCTGCAAAAACAGGCCTCGATCATTTATGGGGTGGGCGCCACAGATGCCGGCAATACCATTTCCTACCAACAGTTGATTTTTGATAATGAGATCATCGCTGGGATCCGCCGGATGTGGAGTGGAATATCTATCCATGATCCCCGGGAGGAAATCGATCTGATCAAGTCATTAACTCCCCGGGGGAATTTTATGTCAACCGCCCATACCCGGAAGAATTACCGTCAGCATTGGTATCCGGAGATCATCAGCCGGGATACTTATGAGACCTGGCATGAAAAAGGGGATAACCTGAAAACGATCTGCAATCGGAAAGCTCGGGAAATCCTGGATACACATCAACCCTCCCAGCTTCCTGCAAAAGTTGCGCTAGAGCTAGAAGGTATTGTGCGGAGGTATGTCCCTGATTTTTCATACCAAGACTAAAACCAATCATTTGACACTCAGAACTAGATCAAGACAAGGAGAGAGAAATGTCAGAAGAACTTTATTCAAAATTGATGGGTGCAGTTATAGATGGTGAGCCAGAAGATGCCGTGCAATATGCCAAAGACGCCCTGGAAGCAAAGCTCGATCCTCTCACATGTATTAACAAGGGATTAATGCCCGGTATTCAAAAAGTTGGCGAGCTGTTCTCAAGTGGAGAATATTTCCTGCCAGAATTGATCATTGGCGCTGATGCCATGAAAGCTGCCCTGGATGTTCTTGAACCCGCCCTGGTAGGCGGCCAGGAGCGTGAGGTCGTTGGCCGGGTGGTGCTCGGCACAGTGGAAGGGGATTTGCATGAGATTGGAAAAACCCTGGTGGGAACCATGCTGACCGCCAATGGATTTAAAGTTACTGATATTGGAGTTGACCAGTCCCCGGAAGCTTTTGTGAAAGCGATCCAGGAACACAGAGCTGATATTGTTGGCGCATCGGCTTTGCTGACAACCACCATGCTCCAGCAGAAGAAGCTGATTGAAGCCCTCGAGAGCGCTGGTATACGTGACCAGGTCAAGGTTATGATCGGAGGCGCACCGGTTACTGATCGTTATGCCAAAGAGATCGGCGCGGATGGATATGCAGAGGATGCAATCTCCGCAGTAGATATCGCTTACCGATTAATGGATGCCCCAGTCTAGAAGGAGATCTCATGGACCGCCCCCCGATCGAACCGCTTAGGACTTCTCGGAAGTTAAGCTTTTTGGATGATCGCCAACTTGACGATCTGCAAGAAGCAACCCTGCAAATCCTTGAGAATACAGGGATCCAATTTCCATCTGAGAAAGCGCTGAAGATCTTTGCCGAACACGGTGCGATTGTGGATCAAAAATCCCAGATCGTTAAAATACCTCGTGAGCTGGTATTTAAAGCCATGGCTACTTTACCCAGGTATTTTAAGCTGGGCGCAAGGAATCCCGAATTTGACCTGGATCTGCAGGAAGGGGTTTCCTATTTTACAAATGATGGCTGCGGCCATAATGTGATTGACTCATTGACCGGAGAAATGCGGGCCTCCAGAAAATCTGACGTCGGCATGATGGCCCGGATCAATGATTACCTGTCTTCCATGTCGTTTTGCTGGACCATGGTGAGCGCCCAGGATTGTGGGGTGACCTCACCACTCCACGAGATGGATATCACCTGGAAAAACAACACCAAACACTACCAGAGTGTCACAATGATGGGTGAGGAGCTCTGCCGATATGGAGTTGAGATGGCAACTGTGCTGCGGGGCAGCAGCCAGGAAGTCCGGCTCCGCCCACCAATCTCGTTAATTGTTTGCACCATAGCCCCCCTGGTGCAGGATAAAGAAGCCATAGAAGGCGCTCTGGTCCTGGGTGAAGCCGGGATCCCGATCGTGGTCATGTCCATGCCCACGTTGGGAACAACTGCTCCAGCTACCTTCGCCGGAGCCCTGGCTGTTGGGGATGCTGAAGTGATCAGTGTTGCCGTGTTAACCCAACTTGCCAATCCTGGAACACCTGTTTTTCATTCCTTGCTGCACGCCTGGGCGGATCCCCGGACGGCAGCCTATGTGGGATATCCGTTGGACTCCAGGGCCCGTTATGCTCCGGTAGAAATGGCCCACCACTGGGGAATGCCAGCCCTGGGAGGTGCTTTTGGAACGGAATCTGCCGAGCTGGACAGCTGGCAATCTGCTGCCGAAGTGGCTACTGATCCCCTCCTGGTAGCATTGGCAGGAGCTGAGATCGTCACCGGAATTGGCCTGAGGGATACCTACACCTTGTTATATCCGGAGGCCATCATTCTGGATGATGACCTGTACCACCAGGCAAGATATTCTTTGCTCGATATTGAGGTCAATCCCGAGACGTTGGCTGTTGATGTGATCCATGCCGTTCAGCCTGGCGGCCATTTCTTGAGTCAAAAACATACCCGGAACCATATGCGCACAGCCATGGTCAGAGGTGTTATCCATCAACTGGATGAGCAGGGAAAGTATCGGAACCCAGTCGAGTATGCCCGCGAAAAGGTCAAATGGATCCTCGACAACCACCATCCGGAACCACCTCCGGCAGAGATGTTCAAAAAGAATTGAACAGGATCCTGGCTGCAGCAGACCAAGAGCTAAAGGGATCGGTTTGACGATGTTATCCCTCCAGCCTGCCATTTCAGAAAAGGAAGTCCAGCTCATCCATGAAAACAGCCTGGATGTTCTGGAGAATGTGGGCATCGACTTTAAAACGCCTCGGGCCCTGGAAATACTGGAAGAGCATGGCTGCCAGGTCAACTACCAGGAGAACCGGGCTCTGATCCATCCTGATCTGGTTGAGTGGGCTATTCAAAACGCTCCTCGAGAAATAGTGCTCCAGGCCCGGGATCCAGATCATAACCTGCATCTCGATGGCACCCGGTCTTTCCATACAACTGACAGCCAGGGAACCCGGGCCATTGATTTTGAAACCGGGGACCTGCATGATTCCAGTGCGGATGATCTCAAAAAAATGCTCCTCCTGGCTGATTCCCTGGATAAAGTTGATATTGTGAACGTGTCTGTTTCGGCCAGTGATATCCCCGCCCACACCCGGACGATCTATCACTTTGCGCAGGCATTTTCTTTGACCGGGAAACATGTCCGCACCGGCGTGTTAAACGCCCGTCAGGTGCCGTTTATTGTCGAATTGGTCCAGGCTGTTACCGGGGAGGATAAGTTCCGACCCATCTTCTCGGCTGTGGATTGTACGATCTCTCCCCTGATGCATGACGGCCAGATGACCGAAGCCTGTCTCGAGCTTGCCAAGCTATCTGTGCCGATCATGGTTTTTCCGATGCCGCTGGCGGGGGGAACCTCTCCGGTCTCTCTGGCAGGGACGATGTTAATGCACAATATCGAGTTTCTGAGCGGCCTGGTGCTGTTCCAATGCACCAACCCTGGAACCCCGATCATTTACGGATCTGAAGCCTCGCAGCTGGATATGCAGTCCGGGAGATACGGCGGCAGCGCAGATGGATATGGGCTGGGCTCAGCCCTGCTCCAGATGGCCCGCCGCTATGGAGTCCCAGCCAATTTAAGAGGTACTTCGACCAAATCCCGGCAGCTTGATGCCCAGTACGGCTACGAAGCTCTGGCCGGGACAATGCTGTCCTGCCTGGCCGGGGCCGATGAGATCTACAGCGTGGGGTTATTGGGCGCGGCCCAGATCCTTTCTCTGGACAAGATGGTTTTTGATAATCACCTGATCCAGCAGATTGAAGCTAATGCTCCAGGGAATCAAGATCGATGAAGAACATCTTCAGACAGAGCTGATCAAGAAAGTAGGTATTGGAGGTGAGTTCCTGACCCGGCGGGAAACTTTGTTGTACACCCGCTCCGAGTATGTGCCGCTCTGGCCGCCGCACGATCGGGATCTATTGGAGCTGATCCATGCTGAAACCAGAGCCTTGCTGGAATCCCACAAACCCCTTCCCCTGCCCCCGGGTGCAGAAGAAAGGATCCAAACCATCCTGGCCGAGGCGGACCAAGAGCTTTTCAGCTAGGGAGTATCCCTGTATCCAAAACAGGGTTTCCCAAGCGTTATCAAAAAAAGGATCTTATGATGACTGGACAGACCCCGAGAGAGCTTGGATATCGCATGCCAGCGGAATGGGAAACCCATGAGGGAACCTGGCTGATCTGGCCTCACAACGACACCCATCAGGATTCCCAGCTGCACCTGGAGCACATCTGGCTGGAAATGACCAGGGTGCTTCAAAGATCCGAAGTGGTGCATATTATCGTGCCCGATGAACTTCGCCAGGAACACCTTGAAGATCAATTAAGTTTTTATGGCATAGAAAAGAAAAATATCGACCTCCTGGTAATCCCCAATGACGACGTCTGGGTCAGGGATTGCGGCCCGATCTTCCTGGTCAATGACCAGGAGGAACTCGCGGTCACGGCCTGGAATTTCAATGGCTGGGGCGAAAGATATCCTTTCGAGAAGGATCGGTTGGTGCCGGAAAAGGTCAGCCAGCCGCCTGGGGGTGCCATTGTTCACCGCTCCTATAACCCTGGAAGGCGGCGGGATCGAGGTGAACGGCAAAGGGACTTTGATCGCTACCAGGAGTTCGATCATCAATGGCAATCGCAACCCAAATATGGATCAGGCTGCGATCGAATTGGCCATCAAGGATTATCTGGGCCTTGACCAGATAATCTGGTTATCCGGCGCACCCCAGGAATATTGCGATGCTATCGGTGATGATACCGATTACCACATCGATGGAGCGGCCCGATTTACAGACGAAAACACCGTCTTATATACCTGGATCGATGATAGATCCAACCATGCCTATCCTTATCTCAAAAAACACCGCGACGAACTCAAAAAGGCCCGGACAGCAGCAGGCCAGCCGCTGGATTTGATCCCCCTGCCTGTACCTGTCAATGAAATGTATTCCACACTGGTGAAATCAACCCGGGAACCCTTCGATACCATCCCCTCCCTGGCGATCTATACCAACTTTTATATAGCCAACGGTGTGGTCCTGGTGCCGGTTTATGGTGACATTTTGGATGCAGATGCCAAGAGCATCATCGGGGAACATTTCCCCAAACGGGAAATAGTTGGCATCCCCGCCTGGGCAACATCTGAGCGCGGCGGCATGATGCATTGTGTTACCCAGCAGCAGCCTCAGGCGAAATTGAAATCCTGAAGGAGCTTTTTTTATGAAAAGAAATGTTAATCTGGGATTGATCCAGGAATCCTGTCAGGGGGATCTCAAGGCAAATTTTGATAAGACGGTCCTGAAAATAAAAGAAGCTGCCAAACAAGGAGCTCAGATCATCTGCACCCAGGAACTGTTTAAATCACCTTATTTTTGTCAAACAGAAGATTCTGGTCAATTTTGAATTGGCGGAAGAGATCAATAACAACAATTCAACCATTCAGCACCTGAGTCAGCTTGCAGCGGATTTGAATATTGTTCTGATTGCCAGTTTATTTGAAAAGCGAGCCGCAGGGCTATACCATAATACTGCGGTAGTTTTTGACGCGGATGGAAGTTATCTGGGTAAATACCGCAAAATGCATATTCCTGATGACCCCCGCTATTTTGAAAAGTATTACTTTACCCCGGGCGATCTGGGTTACAAGGTATACGATACAAAATTCGCAAAAATCGGGATCTTGATCTGCTGGGACCAATGGTTCCCTGAAGCTGCCAGGTTGCTGGGACTCCAGGGAGTTGAGATCATCTTCATTCCCACGGCGATTGGATTCTTAAGTACCGAAGCAGGGAATACTTATGACAGTGCTTGGAAAACCGTTCAGCAGGGACATTCCGTTGCCAATGCCTGTTTTTTGGCTGCGGTCAATCGGGTTGGATTTGAACCGGATCCATCCAATTCGATTTATCCAGGCCAACCCGTTGGAGTCGGCCCTCATGGAGAGCAGGGCATCAAGTTCTGGGGTCAGAGCTTCGTCGCCGATCCCAATGGAGTAATCCTCAAAGTAGCGTCTGAGGAGCAGGAGGAGATCCTGATTTGTCCGGTAGACCTGGAACAGGTTGAAGTCACGAAAAAACCTTCCTCCTTCCCCTATCGAGACCGGAGAGTTGATAGTTACCAGGATTTATTAAAGTTGTATCTAGATTCAGAAATGATTGATTAAATAACGAGGGATACTTATATGTCAACCGCCACACCCCCAATTGAACCCCTGGTTCCTTCCTACAATATTCGCATTTTGAGTGATGAAAAGAAGGATCAGTTCAGATCAGGTTCCCTCCACCTCCTGGAAAAAACCGGATTTAAATGCCCTTCGCAGCGGGCGTTAAAGATCTATGCAGAAAATGGCGCCCAGGTTGATTTTGAGACCCAGATCGTCAAATTGCCTCCCGAGCTGGTCCTGAAAGCTCTTTCTACCGTTCCGAGATATTACACCATGGGCGGCAGGATACAAGAATTTGACCTCGACCTATCAAAACCTGTGACCTACGAAGCCACGGATGGAACAGGCACAAAAACCGTTGATTATAAAACCCGGGAGCTCCGGTCTTCCATCAAGGATGATGTTGCCAAATCAGCCCGGATAGCTGATTATCTGTCCAATGTCAGCTTTTACTGGCCGATGGTCAGCGCTCAGGATCATCCCGTCACTCCCTCTCTTCATGAGCTGGAAGCTTCCTTTAACAACACTTTAAAACATGTGCAAACCCCCACAATTGTAGAAGTAGTCACCACGAAATACGCGGTCGAGATGGCCCGGGTTGTGGCTGGAACTTCGGAAAGATTAAAGAACAGCCCCCCGCTGTCTTTGTTGATCTGCACCATTGCCCCCCTGGCGATGGATGGAGAAAGCATGGATGCAGCGCTGGTAGCTGCTGAAGCAGGGATCCCGGTTGGGTTCATGTCCATGCCTAACACCGGGTCTACCGCGCCAGCTACCATCGCAGGAACCATTGTTTTGGGAGATGCCGAGATCCTGTCCGCAATTGTGTTAATTCAAATGGCTTATCCCGGGGCGCCAGTCTACCACTCCTTCATGCCCGGCATGACCCATCCCCGCACGGGAGCCTATTATGGCCACGATAGTTATGTCTATGCGATTGGAGTCGAGCTGGCCCATATGTGGGGAGTTCCAACCCTGGCGGGAACATACGGCTCAGGAGCCTCGGATCTGGGCTGGGAGTTTGCCAGCGGTGGGGGAAAGCCTTCCATGTTATGTGCCTTGTGTGGAGCGGAAACCGGCAGCGGCATGGGTTTGCTGCAGGGCAGCACCCTGCTGGTACCTGAAGCCCTGGTGCTTGATGCAGAACTTTATCATGCTGTCCAGGCTGACCTGGCTGAGTTAAATACTTCAGCAGACTATATGGCCCTGGATGTGATCGATGCAGTCGGACCCCGGGGACACTTCCTCAGGGAGCGGCATACCAGGGAATATTTCCGGAAACTTGGTTTTTCTGAGGTTCAGTATATACCAACCAAGGATGGAGCGTATCGTGATGTCCATGAGGTAGCCCGGGAAAAGACGGACTGGATCCTTGAGAATCACCATCCTGAACCACTCAGTGATTCACAGCAAAAAGAGCTGACCAGGATCGTCCAGGCAGCAGAAAATGAACTAAGTGAGGAGGGGTAATTCGTGGAAACATATCTAAGGGTGCTTTCAGATGCGGACCGAGACCAGGTTCATGAAAAAACGGTAAAGATCCTGGCCGAAACTGGAATAAAAGTAGAAACGGATCTTGGGCGAGATTATCTGAAGAAAGCTGGCGCCGATGTCAGTGATAACTCCAAAATCGTCCGCATCCCCAGAAAGTTGCTGGAAGAATCCCTTCAGGCAGCGCCCAAGAAATTTTCCCTGGGTGCCAGGCGGCCGGATTGGGATCTGGGCCTGAATGAGGGAGAATGTTACCTGGTCCCGGATGGCGAGGGTATCTCTATCATCGATCATAAGACCAGGATCCAGCGACCGGCAACGGAAGCAGATTGGCTGGATTCCACCCGCATAATCGACGCCCTTGATGAAGTTAGTGTTTATTGGGCTATGGTTGAACAAGGGGATAAAAGAGGAACCCTGGTTGATTCGGTCCATTATTGGATCAACATTATTAAGAACTTCTCCAAACATATTCAGGATTCATCGCCAGATGCCAGGTGCAGCTCCTGGCTGCTCGAAATTCTCCAGGCCGTATTTGGCGACAAAGAAACTGTCAGGAAAACCCACCCATTTTCTTTTCTGGTCTGTCCCCAATCACCCCTCACGATAGATGGACAGCATACTGACGCCTACCTGGCATTACAGGGCTGGAATATTCCACTGGCTATTATGCCGATGCCGCTGATGGGAGGTACTGGTCCGGGGAATATGATCTCGATGACGATCCAGGGGAACTGTGAGGTATTGGCTATGTTATGCCTGGCCCAGGCTGCCGAACCTGGAACCCCAATCATCTATGCCCCTGCTCTGGCTGTGATGAATCCCAGGAGCGGATTGTACAGTGCGGGTGCTATAGAGAACGGTCTGCTCAGCTGTGCGGCAATTGAAATGGGCAAGTATTACAACCTGCCTGTTGAAGGAAGCGGAGGAGGCACGGATACCTTTATTCCAGGGATCCAGGCCAGCTACGAACGGGCCCTGAATTTTCTGATGGCGATGTTGTCCTGGCCCGATCTGATGGTTGGATGCGGTTTACTGGGCGGGTCGATGGTTATGAGCCTGGAACAGCTGGTGATCGACGCTGAAATGTTCCGAATGAGCAAACAAGCCCACCGGGGAGTTTTAACTCATCAAGAAGCCTGGCTGGATGAGGTCATCCAGAAAGTGGGACCAGGCGGGAATTTCCTGGGAGAGAGATCCACGATCAAAAACATGCGAGCCGGGGAATGGCTTATACCCCGATTAGGTGTACATGACGCCCAAAAGTCCTGGGAGAGTTCAGGGAGCAAAGATGTCCTGGATGAAGCCAGGGAGAAGGTTGATCAGATATTAAAAACCCATAAACCATTAGCGCTTGAAAATGATATTCAGAACGAACTGGATAAGATCTACAAGAAGGCCCAGGAGCAAACTGAGTGATCGATCCAATAGGCTAAATGAAAAATAAAATGACCGAATCCACAAAACACCTCTCCCCGGTCTGGACCCATCTGACCGAGATCCAGCCCGAACGCGCAGAAGGCATCTATTTGTATGATGCTGAGGGCCAGCGCTACACCGATTTCACCAGTGGTATTGGAGTTGCCAATACCGGGCACTGCCATCCCCGTGTTGTCCAGGCAGTGCAGGCCCAATCAGAAAAACTGATCTTTGGTCAGATGAATATTGTCATTCCTCCCGTGTCAGCAGCCTTGACCACAAAACTGGCTGCGATCACTCCCGACGGGATAGACAGGTTCTTTTTATCCAACAGCGGAGCAGAAGCGGTTGAAGCCAGTATCAAGCTGGCGAGACATGCCACTGGTAAACGGGGCCTGATTGTCTTTCAGGGAAGTTTTCACGGCCGGACAGCCCAGACCATGGCCATGACCACATCAAAATATATCTACCGCCATGATTACCAACCCCTGCCAGCCGGTATTTATGTTGCGCCCTTCCCCTACAGCTATTCCTACGGCTGGACCGAAGAGGAAACGACCAGGTTCTGCCTCCGCCAGCTGGAAACCCTCTTCCAGGGACAGCTCAACCCGGCTGAAGCAGCTGCAATAGTTATTGAGCCTGTGTTGGGTGAAGGTGGATACGTCCCGGCGCCACCTGAGTTTTTGCAGGAATTGCGCAAGATCTGCACCAGGGAAGGGATCCTGCTCATCGCTGATGAAGTTCAATCGGGATTCGGGCGCACCGGAAAATTATTCGCCTTTGAGCATGCGGGCATCGAACCGGATATCATCATCATGGCCAAAGGCCTTGGCAGCGGTTTGCCCATTTCAGGGATCGGCGCCAGCCGGGAGCTGATGGAAAAATGGAAACCCGGTTCACATGGAGGAACCTACGGTGGCGGCAGCGCGATTGCCTCAGCGGCAGCCCTGGCCACGATCGAGGTGCTGACCGAAGAAGGGCTTGTTGAAAATGCAGCCGAGAGGGGCAGCCAATTGATCGGGCTGCTGGGTAAACTCCAGGCCCGGTATCCTGTAGTGGGGGATGTTCGCGGTCTGGGATTGATGGTTGCTACCGAGTTCACCGAAGATGGCAAACCTGACCAGGAGACCGCAAAATCCGTACAAAAAGCCTGCCTTGATCGAAAGCTATTGTTGTTAAGCTGTGGAACCTTTGAAAATGTTATCCGCTGGATTCCTCCCCTAATTGTCTCTCCAGGACAGATCGAAGAAGCCCTGTCCATTTTCGAAGATGCGCTGGCTGAAGTCGTAAATTAGTGATGGCTCAAAGGAAATCAAGATGAATGTCTGGCGGATAAATACCAGGACCCGGGAGTTTCGAATAGATCAGGGGCCAACCAGCTGGGAAACATTGGGTGGAAGAGGTTTGATAGCCAGGATCCTGGTGGACGAAGTCAATCCAAAATGTGATCCCCTGGGAGCTGAAAACAAGTTGATCTTTGCTCCGGGCTTGATGGTCGGTCACCGGCTATCGAGCTGCGACCGGATCTCGATCGGTGGAAAAAGCCCATTAACTGGCGGCGTGAAGGAAGCCAACGCTGGAGGCAGTACCGGGTTAAAGATCACCCATCTTGGTTGTTCTGTTCTGATTCTTGAGGATCAACCCCAAGATCCCGGGTTAAGCGTGATCTATCTTTCTCCCTCGGAATGCCGATTTGAGGATGGGTCTCATTTGGCAGGAAAGGGAGTTTACGAATCTGCTGCCTCTCTTATAGATGAGTATGGACCAGATATTGCGATCGCATTGATCGGACCCGCGGGAGAACGGCAGCTTAAAGGAGCCGGGATCCAGAATCTTGACAAGGATCGGGTGCCTTCCCGGATCGCTGCCAGGGGTGGACTGGGAGCCGTGCTGGGATCCAAGGGGATCAAAGCTATTGTGATCGATTCCCGGGATGGAGAGGGGCCGAAAATCCAGGACCTTGAAGGATTCCGGAAGGCTCAAAAAATCTATAATAAAGCCCTGCTTGGTCATCCTCAAACCCAGGTTTATGCAGATTATGGCACAGCGGCCATGGCCAGGATGAGCCACAGTTTTGGCGCGCTGCCCACCCGGGGTTTTAGTGAGGGACAATTTGAAGGCATTGAGGAGATCAGCGCGGAAACCCTACGGGATCAAATTATTGAAAGAGCTGGGGATGGCAATCCAACTCACGGCTGTATGGCTGGCTGTGCTATCCGCTGTTCAAATATTTACCCTGATGAGAATGGAAAGAACCTGGTATCACCCCTGGAATATGAAACGATCGGCCTGATGGGTTCCAATCTGGGTCTTGCCGATCTGGACTTGATCGCCCAATTGAACTGGCAGGCCAACGACCTGGGATTGGACTCGATCGAGCTCGGAGCGGCCCTGGCTGTGGCGGCGCAGGCCGGGAAAATGGAGTTTGGCAATGGCCAGCAAGCCCTGGACCTGATCAGCGAGATCAGGGCTGGAACGGAACTGGGACGTATCCTGGGGAACGGCGCATCTTCGACCGGGAAAGCCTTAAATATCGAACGAGTGCCTGCTGTAAAAGGACAGGCGATGTCGGCCTATGACCCCAGGGCTATCAAAGGGACCGGGGTCACTTATGCCACCTCCCCTCAGGGCGCTGACCATACCAGTGGCTTGACCATCAGGGCCAAGATCGATCATTTGGATCCCAGGATCCAGATCGATGTTTCCCGCAAGGCCCAGATCAATGCTGCCGGGTATGACACCTTGGGAGTTTGCACTTTTGCTGGATTTGGCTTCGGGTCAGCGCCGGAAACCATCCCTGCGCTCCTGAACGCTCGTTATGGCTGGCAGGTTCAGGATGATATTCTCCATCGGCTGGGCAGGGAAACATTAAGCCTTGAAAGGAAATTCAACCTGGCAGCAGGTTTTGAAACCCGGGATGACCGCCTGCCGGAATGGATGACCACGGAAAAGCTGCCTCCTCATCAAGTTGTCTTTGATGTATCAGACGAAGACCTCGACAAAGTGTTTGACTGGGTGGATGAGGATGAAGAATGAAAGTAGAAGTTCATCTGCATGCCACATTACGGTTGGCGACTCAGAAGCCGGGAGGACAGAAAATTACAGTTGATCTCCCACCAGGCAGTTCGATCAGCCATATTCTGGACCAACTTAAGATCGATATCGAACCGGCGCATCTGTTATTTGTGCTAAACGGGAGGACCTCAACCATCGATCAAGAACTGAAAGATGGTGATGTCCTCAATCTAATGACCGCAGTTTCAGGAGGGAAGTAAAAAGACAACATTGATAACTTCTGAATAATCAGGCATATGGATCATTTCGGAGATGAACCTGGTCCAAACAAGATCTGAAGGAGGCTGGCATGAAAGTATTGGTTTTAGGAGGCGCGGGAGCTGTCTGCAGTGAGACCACCCGGGACCTGGCACTGTACAGCAAATTTGATGAAATAGTGGTAGCTGATTATGATCTGGATGCTGCCAATGAACTTATCAAGGAAATTGGCGATCCCAGATTAAAAGCTGTCAAGTTCGATGCCAATAACTATAGCTCAATGGTGGACTTATTCCCGGGTCATGATGTAGTGATCAGTGGTTTGCCATGTGAATATGACCTGGCAGTCACCAGGGCTTGCGCCGAGACAGGTGTGAATGGACTGGATGTGGCCACAGAAGAAGACCAATGGAGTTATGATGCCGTCGCCAAAGAAAAAGATCTGGTTTACATCCCTGGCGTGGGTGCAACCCCCGGTATCACCAATGCTTTGGCCAAACATGCTGTAAACCAGATGGATGAAATTGATGAGATCCAGATCAATTTCGCCGCTTTTCGCTGCCCTGCCCCGGCTCCTGGCTTGCTGGTGACCTTTCTGTGGGAATTCAATCCCAAAACTGATACCAGATTCTATGTAAAAAACGGAGAGAAGCAAAAAGTCGGTCCCTTTGAGGGATTAAAAAAGGTGGATTATAGGGGAGAGATCGGGGTTCAGGAAGTCTGTTATATCCCTCATCCTGAAACCCGGACCATGCCTA
>CAVQTT010000022.1:0-12409 GCA_963716695.1 uncultured Chloroflexia bacterium | reverse complement strand
ACAAGCCCTGTTGACACTGGAGTAATCGCTAGCGGCCGTTGATCAGAACCCCTCCGTGGGCTATCCTGCAGCACACCTCCCTGATTATTTTAGGTTTCAGCTGCCATTACCTACCAGCACAGTTATTGGCCAAATGATTGATTCGGACTGCCCTGGATAGCATCTCCCTGGGTACAGGGATTCAATACCGAGAGATTAAACTGACCGTTCCAATACCAGGTATACCAGGCATCCTGGGCGTCGCTTAGAGATGTCCAGGGGGATCCCCAATAGCTGTACATGCTCGGTTTTAATACAACCGGAACTACCTGGGATTCCCCGAGCGCCAGATTTGGCAGCGGCACATACATTGAGTCGTACAAATAATAGGGGAAACCGGCTTGCATTTTCTGGTTCTTGGTCTTGGTAGAGATCTCAGCGTTGAATTTGTTGGCATGATCCGCCGCAACACTGACATCGCTCAAGACCCAGAGACTGCCGGCCGAGCCTGATTTTCCAGAGCAGGCATCCGCTTCAAGCGGGACCTTGGGGTTTCGGGTAACTTTCAGCAGCAGCGTGGAGGGCTGGTAATCACCCAATGGATCCGCTTTGATCGGAACGCCATTGGGAATCCAGCTGATCGATTCTGAGAGGGAATACTGAGCGGCTTCCAGGCCAGCTTTTAATCCAGCCTTGATCTGCTTCTCAGCTTCCTCTTTCCAGGCCTCTTCCGCCGCACTGAGCGCGACCTGGGCTGCTATGCCAGTCAGGCTGGGATCGATGCTGTCATAAACTTCCTGGGGGATGCCAAGCTGGCCAGCAGCCTGGGCTGCCAGGTAATCCAGGCCTTCGGTCATCAATTGATCGAAGTTTGGAATACTTGGCGGTATTCCAAGAGCCATCAGTCCGGCATCGAGTATTGTGCCGAGACATTTCTTGCCACACAGGGCATCAGGGACAAACTTGGCGACAATACTTACCACTGCATTCTTGAGGTCGCTGTAAGCTGTACTGACCCAGTTCAATCCATCCAGGGCAAAATCGATGACCGCCTCATACCAGGATTTTTCCTTGGGTTTCGGCGGGCAGAGGGTATCTCCCTCCTTAAAGGTCATCTGGATTGGGCCGAACATCACTGTGGTTCCCTTTGTGACTATATAACACCCTTCATGCCCATTTTTGGGGGGGATAATGCCGTGGTAGCCAACAATTTCTACCTGGTAGGGTTTCAGGGGAGGGGGTACCGGGGTCGGGCAGCCGGCTGCGTTGGGGTTCTGCTGGCATTCAAAACCCTGTTTGAAGGACTCAAAATCCTCGTTGATCCCATAAAATTCGATCCGCACCTGGCTGCTGGCCGGACCAGCCACCGTGTTGTTGGTCAGAGGAACAACCCGGAAGTAGTACGTAGTGATCAGGGGAGGAATGAACTTTCCCGTGCTGACCAGACCAACCAGGCTGTCTTCCCCCGGGAAAACCCTTAAGTTGGCTGGTGCCTCTGGCGGATCAAGGGGGGGTTTTTCCACATTCACCCAATCAAATACCTGTGAGAAGAGTTGGCTGAAAAACTGCCAGATCTGCTGCAAGAAGTTAGGCTTCCCACTCTGAGGTTGCTGAACTTCCTACTGATCATATGCCAGGCTGGAAAGATCGACACTAAATTTACAATTCCCACAGGTCACATCCCATTCCGCCACCAAACCGGGCGGCGAGAGCAGGTCACCATCGGTATCGTTTGGGAACGGCATTATGCTGGCCTGGAGCACTCCGCCCTGATAATTAAATAGGTCAGGAGACCATTGAAAATACTGGAAATGAGCTTTGGGTGTTGAGGTGAACTTCAAATTGTTCGACCAAACCCCGGCCATGGTGATCTCGACAGCGGTCTCTCCGGGATAGAAATTTCCCAGCGATGAGCCCAGGAGAGTGCTCCCCGGAACAGCCGGGAATACTGCCTTAACTGAGCTTCCGGGGGTCCAAAAATCAATCGTGCTTTCCTCACTATCTGGACAATCGGGAGAGTTAAGCCGCAGAGCAAGGGCAAAAAAATCGCCTGGATGTGCTGGGGGTGGTTCAAAAACAAACAGTCCCGGTTGACTTCCGGGTTGTACTTCTACAGGAATTTGCTGCACAATAAACTGCAGCCCGTAGGGTGTGCTGTCCAAAAATCTCTTAAAGGTTAACTGCACATCATCCGGCTTCGGGTCACATCCCAAAATGGAGATCGTGTTTGCTCCGCTGTAGGGCAAGATCGAATCCTGACCGGGAAGCTCATCTTCTGTGGGAGTAAAAGTAAAAGTCGGCGTATAGGTTGGGCTAGATGACGCGGTGGCTGTTGGCGTCAGCGTGAATGTTGGGGTAGGTGTGTTCACAACTGGAGGCGGAACGGGGGTTTTGGTAGCACCACCTGTGAATTTGAATGTCGCGCTGGCAGAACTCCCCCCAGAACGGCAGGTGGCTGAAACGGTGATATTCACTCGCTCACCCGCACTGCCTGGCACAGAAAAATAACCACTCAAGGAGCCCGCCGGACTGATCGACCCTGCTCCAGTTACTCCCGGGCCGGAGACGGTCACACTCGAAGCCGGATAACACCAGCCGCTCCCCTCGATATTTCCCTCAAATATCGGCGGTGGTCCCGTAGAGGGACTGAGTACCAGGGTTGTGGCCTGGGCAGAGACTTCGGTCACTGGGATCTGGAACAGAGCAAACAAGGTGATCAAGAATATAAAGATCTTGAACAACCCGCTGGGTGAGATTAATACCTGCTGGGATGATTTCCTGATAAAATTTGCTGCTCCGTTGATCATGGTCATTGAAACCTCCAACATCTCGCAAATTTCAGTTTTCGCCAACAACAACCTCTATTTCAAAATCTATTTGCTCGCGAATTTCCTGTTTATGGCAAACGCATTACTGCGAATCGTGCCAGCTCCTGGGTGATTTCGAAAGCCTGGTCCAGCTCTGCCTCGGTATGCCAGGAGGCAATCTGGAACACAAGTTCACCAACCCGCACCCGGAGTAATCCACTGTAAAAAGCAGCTTCATCACCCAGATTCTCAACGGGCAGAAGTTCTGTCTCAAAAAACGCCGCGGTCTCTTCGTTATCTTTTCTGAATCGCTCCGCACTCTGCTGAGTAACCTGCAAGATAATGAATTTTCCTGGGCTTAGGCTCTGATATTGACATCCGAGGTAATTGCCAATATCGGGTTCTTCTGCACTTGAAAAGGGTTCACCAACGACTGCCTCAACCTCAGCCGCTGTCAGCAGTTCACAGGGATCCACCCCAGAAATTGAGGTTGTTATCCCACCTGATGAGCTTGGATCCTCAGGCGTATGCTGATCTTCGGTCAGTTCAGCGCCAATTTGTACTGGTCCATCCGCCGCTTTTACAGGTAATTCACTTTGATTTTGAGCAGAGCCGTCCGGACTGCAGGCTGCGAATAATAGTGAAACAAGAAAGAAATAGGCTAAGACCAGCCTTTTCGAATGGCGTTTTCCCGGGGAAGTAAGAATCCATTGATTGATCATGCTCGGCCCTCCCGATTTTTCAATTTTGATTAAGTCCCTGATATACATAAAGCACCAGTTGCTGTGCTGACTGAGATCGCACACTGATGCATTGAAATGAAGACTATTTGATTGATGCTTATCGGAATGGAATATTATCTAAAGATGCTTTCTCCCGGGTTGACCCTGCCAGCTCCGCATGGGTGTAACATGAGCATCCGAGACTTGTTACGCTTTCTCAGGTGTTGATTTTATACTTCACCAAAGATTTATTGTCAATGGACGGTTCCTGGAGGTTTTTCTATATTGGATAAAATTCTTTTATCGGATCGCGTTTTTAGATATTCCATTGATAATATCGGTCAGGTGCTGTTCAGCGGAAACACCCTCATCATCAGCTGGCTGACCAGATATCCGCTGCTGGATTTCTAGTTCAGAAAATGGGTAAAAGTCTGGGGCAGGATGGCTCAGGATGGCTCAGTTCGATCCTGTTTTCATCTGGATTGACTCAATTACCCCCAGATAAAAGAATTTTCTAGTCTATCTTGCCTTTTCATTTGGTAAAAGTTCCTCGTGAAAAGCAAGCACACTTCGGTCGCCTTTGGATGTGATCCTCACTTGGATGGTTGAGGCCTGCTCCCCGTCTTATCTGAGAGGGGATTTTCGAGTTATGCGCCAATGAGGACCCTGGACCAACACCTTAACCTTCCCTAGAAGTGCCATCATACAGCTGGTATTTTGCTCCAACCTCAAACTCAAATGGATCTCCATGGCCTAACCAGGTTTCTATTTCTGCAGGGGAAAGCAAAAATTCCCACAAGATCTCGGCCGGAATTAGCAGGGTACGCCTTAATCCGATCTGCCACCCTGAGTCTTTGGTTAAGCCAATTGGTAGACTTGGTTGTTTTGCTCAATTTCTGCTCTCTATTCTGGCTCAAATTTCTTTAAGTAAACAAATTGTTTTTTTATTTCCTGATATCCCTGTCCCAGGTAAAAATCCCGGGCGCTCTCCCTGAGAGCATTGCTCCTGACCCGCATTTCCGGAGCTCCTTCTTTCAAACTCCAATTTTCAGCTTCTTCCAGCAGACGGCGGCCAATACCGATATTTCTGGCTGAATCATCCACAATAAATCCACCCAGCTCGGCAAAAAGATTGATGAATAATCTCTGGGTGAGAAAGACGTGGATAAATCCAATCAGGCCAGCCGAACCCAGTTCTGCGACAAAAATCTCATGGTCAGGAGCAGCCTGTAAATCTTCCAGGTTGGAGAGGATCAGCTTTTCTGGGGCTATATATCCCAGCTGAGCAGAAAGCCTGGTCAACTCAGGCACATCAGCAGTAATTGCAGATCGAATTTGAAGATCCATATGTTTTCAGGACGGCAGGTCCTCGGTCCAGAACACATAACTGGAACCAAGCAGGGAAATAGTCAGGGCAATATCCAGCGCCGCGACTGTCAGCATAAAAAAGTACCGTCCCTCAGAAAAATGGTCCAGCAAAACTCCGGTGCTGATCATCGCTGCCAGGGCCAGGAAAAAACCCGGTCTGAAGAACTGCCAGAGACGCGGGTCAGTCAGAAGACCGATCCGGAGAATATTTTTTTGACAGCTGCGGCGGAAGATCGTCGCAGCCTGGAGGATCCCCAGGCCAAGGCCCAGGGGGATGAAAATCCAGGGCCAACTCAAACCCGGCCGGAGCCGGGAGGCCTCGCTGAAGAGCTCAACCCCGCTCTTGAACAAGACCAGGCCGCCGATATACCAAACCACTGCGGATAAATAGACCAACAACCGCCTGGAAGTTCTCATACTTGACAATCCTGCCCAAATCTTTCAGCGATCATATTCATACCCCAATGATATCCGAAAATCAAGATCCTGGTTCTGGAGGTCCATGTGGCTCAACTCGAGGATAGCTATAACACGATCAATAATGATCTCTCAGCTCCGGGAGTAAATAACCTTATATAAGATTCAAGCAGTTCCAATTCGCTCTGGATCTGATCAGGGTGGATACCAGGGGGCCCATAGGTGGTAAACAGAACCTGATCGGTATCGATTCCCACCTGGGTGCGCTGATCAGGACCATAGATCACCGATGATAAAATCCCTTCCTGATCGCTGATGAAAAGATCCCCCGCTTTGAGCTGCTGACGGGAGCCATCCAGGCGCTGGTAGATTTCCACTCCAGATGCGATCTCCGCGCTGAGGGGGGGCTTGATACTGCTGAGATCATGAGCTGCAGTGAGTAAGCCGGTTTTCAGTTCTGCCATAAACATGCAGGCTACCAGAGCCGATGGCGAATTGATGGGCTTATTCTTAAATATGACCGATTCCAGCTGAAGCTGGACATGATAGGTCTTCTTAAATGGTCGGTAAAAAGCATCATAGGCCGCCCAGGTTGGGTCTTCTCGGAGGGAAGTTCTGGTCTCAGAGGAATATTTTGTTCTTAGGTGGTTTTCAAGCTCAGATCGTGCAGATTCCAGCGCGGGATGGGAGGGCAGATTGGTCACATTTGTTACAGCCAGGACCCCCACAAAAGCGTCAGGGAGATGAGTGGTCCAGTTATGTGTTTTCTCGATCATCACACCTTCTCCACCTTTTGGTCCGGGATCTCAGATCCAATCTGTATCTGCTATTGTCCTTGCGCCTCCGGCATCACCTGTGTTCAGAGTGCCTGCCGGCTCGACCATTAAGATCAGGCATTCCTGATCTGCTGCGGGTTTATGATCCACTCCGCGGGGGATGACACATAATTCTCCGCTTTCCAGATGAAGGTTTTTATCCCGCAAATGGATGGTCAACACACCATCCACAACCAGGAAAACCTCATCTGTCTCGGGGTGGCTGTGCCAGACAAATTCACCCTGGATCTTAGCTATTTTCAGGTGATAGTCATTCAACTGGGCAATGATCTTTGGGTCCCAGTGGTCTTTGATCCTTTTGAATTTCTCAGTAAGATTTACCACGTCTATCGTCATCTACATATCCTCAGGAGATTGGTTTAACAGAATTGTACCCTTGCGGCTTGATTAATCAGAATCTGCTATTTCAGGAGAGATTTTATGAAACGCCTGGTATTTCTACTCGCTCTCAGTATATTTCTAACAGCTTGCAGTTCCCGGCCCGGTTCCGGCATTCTGGCTAACCCACCGGCTCTGCCCGATAAAGGAACTGCTCCTGAGCTGAAAAACGAGGTCTGGATCAATGCCGATCAACCCCTCAGGTTGGCGGAATTGAAGGGCAAAGTTGTGTTAATCGATATGTGGACCTACGGTTGAATTAACTGCAGGAACGTGGTTCCCTCGTTGAGGGAATGGCACAGCACCTACCAGGACCAGGGGTTGGTCGTGATTGGAAATCATTATCCCGAATTTTCTCACGAAAAAGATCTAGACAACCTCAAAGCAGCTGTTGATGACCTGCTAATCGAATACCCTGTCGTTCAGGACAATCAGGGAATCACCTGGCGAGCCTATCATACCCGCTATTGGCCGACCCTGTTCCTGATCGATAAACAGGGGATTATCCGCTACTCACATATCGGAGAGGGTGCCTACCAGGAAACCGAGGCAGCCATCCAGGCTTTACTTTCAGAACCGTACCCCTAGGTGGTAGGGAAATCAGGGTGTGTGCCGCACCTTCTTTGAAAGGCAATCTCCAGCCAAACCATTTTTGGTGCAGATCTTGATATTTGTGGTGATATCGTGCCCGGAAGGATTGTTATCAAAAATTTGAAGTAGATAGTAGCTCTCCCCTGGGGTCAGGTCTACCTGTTGATTTACCTGGGCGCAGCCAGAGTATTCATAGAACTGATCTTGCTCGGTACTAAGCGGATTAGATCCTCCGGTATGGTCAGTTGCCGTGGTTTTCCAGGATTCCAAAGTAAATGCTCCAATATTATCAATCCTGTACATCGTCGCCCAATTCCCGCCACAGGGACCGATCAAGGATATAAAGGTTGCCTTATAATCAAATCCCGGAGTTGGTGTAGGCACCTGAGTGTAAACTGGCAGGGATTGATAAGGGCCTGACGGGGTAGCATACTTTCCCCACAACCAGCAGTAGGAACTGGGTTGATCTGGACGCCTGATATACCAATATTCCCCTGAAGTATCTACTCCCACTGCTTCCGCTTCATCACCGGTTGATAAAGATGTCAACCATGCGAATTCAGTTCCCTGACCTTCCCGGCAGTTGGTATTGGCTGAGGAATAGATCATGGCCACCTGGGGTGTTGGGGTATTTGTCACCGTAGGAGTGAGGGTGGGTGTATCAGTAATACCTGGCGTGTCGGTGACCGGAGGATCAGCTTCCTGATCAGTTGGGTCGCTGCCATTTTGAACCTGACCCCCGTCCAGTGCCAGCATGGTTTCAACCACGCTGGTTTCCACAAAACCGGGATCCTGCACCTGGCTATTTTTCGAAACCAGGCTGGGAACGTTGCAGGCCAAACCCGCAAACAGAAGAAGGGCAACAATTCCTGCGATCCGGGCAGGGTTTTTCCACCTCGGGGTTTTTGGGGTGTCAATGCGCATGTTTACTCCTAGGTCACTAATCCAATAAAAGGGTAATCAAATCTAGAGGTCACCCAGAGCAGCCTCTATCTGGTCAAATAACTTCTCGGGCAGGATCGCATAAGCCAATCCCAGTCCATAAATAAAGCTCTGCAGGGCATCCTTGCTATCGGTCCTTAATATCGGTTCATCCCCGCTGACCACCACAAAAGAATCTCCTGCCTGGCTCACAGTGATGCCCCAGTCCAGCCGGTTTGCCAAATCGATGCCGCCCTCAAGATTTCCTTTAGGAAAATACCTTTCCAACATCAGCAAGTCATTCATAGAAAAACCTCCTGATCGGTTGTTTTGGATTTCCTCCTGGTTTCAAGACAAGGGTGATAGTATTTATTTTATTGTACACTAAGACCAGAAATCTTTTTCATCCTTTGGGGTGCTAAAGTTTTTGGTACTAATACCTTCCGATCGGGAAGGTTTTTCCAGGACATATTCCAGGAATTGGATGTCCTGGCGCTCGATTTTCCTCTCAAAATGCATACCTATAGCTTCCGCGAGTTTTATGGATGGCAAATTTTCGGTATGGATCACTGCTGATAAGCGGGGGATCCCAAGTGTTTCAAACCCGTACTGAATAGCTGCCCGGGCTCCTTCAGAACCATATCCTTTTCGCCAGGCAGATTTTTTTAACATCCAGACCAGCTCAACATCATCGAACCAATCCAGGTATTGCAAACCAATCCGGCCAATTAATTCACCAGTCTGGTTTTCTTCAACAGCCCAGATCCCAAATTCTCTCAAATGCCAATGCCCTAACATCAGGCAGAGCCAATTCCAGGCCTGGGCACGGGATACAGGGTCGCCATTATAAGTGGCATATTGAATGACTGCTGGATCTGCAACGATCTCAACAAATGGATCTAGGTCCCGGCTGAAGAAAGGTCTCAGGGTTAAGCGATCCGTCCGGATTGTGGGGATAAAAAATGGTTCTGTCATACCAGGTCAGGATCCTGGGATCTTTTGGATTGGTTGGCGCAGGATGGTTTTTAACTTTTCAGGCTCCACCTTGCGGGGATCGCTGAGGTAGATCTCATGGTGTTTGCCGTTGAAGTCATAACCATTTTCCGGCATCCATTGTTTGTGAAGTTTATGAAGGACAGGACCTTCCGCATCATACGAACCCTGGTGAAGGATCTGGACCGACGATCCCTCCAGGTAGGGTTCCAGGCGCAGTTTAGGGAGTGCTGGGAGATGTTTTTTCTCAGCCACCTCCTCGCGAGCCTGCTGGTAAAGATCCAGGCTGATCCACTCTGGAACCATGATCATCATGGTCCAATCCCACAGGCTTTTATCCCTGCTGGAGGTGAATGCCTCCATGTCTACCGCCCACCAGAGTCCTTCCAGGGGCGGCACAACATAATCACGGGCTTGCTTTTTGCTGTAAAACTTGAGCTTGTATGCTACTGCATACAGGGCCTCAATGGCAGCAGTATATTCGGGGGTTGTGTTTGGATCCCCCTTTCCATCCAGCATCAAAAACTGGAGGTCAGGGACCTCAACAATTTGAAAATCCCTTTGATGGGGTTGATATAGATATTTCCATTCTTTTTTAAAATCGATCTTGGTCATCCAAAACTCCTTGGTATTTATCCTGACGCTTTTCGCTTTAGATTGATATCGATTATAAATCCATTTTCAACTCCCTCACAAGAAGGAAAAGGTCCTGTAGTAGAATATATACAATCTAATGAGGATCCAATTATTATTCCTGGGATAATTTCTAGCTAGCCTGTAACTTTATTTATTCTTATGCAAAAACCTGAGATCTCCTCAATAAATGCGATGTCAGACACCATCTCCAGGAACCGCCAAAAGATCCTCCTAGTTTTATACCTGCTATATTTGTTTTCCTTTTTTTACCTGGTAGTAACCTTGCTGCTCCCAGTCCTAAAACAAAGCGCCCGATTTCGGGACATACTTCCCGACATACCGGGCAATACAGTTTTGATCGGTGGATATTTTGCGGGACTATCTCTTATTACTATACTTATTTTCACAGTAAAAAAAGCTGGTCGGATTGTAAGCGTCTTGATGATCCTCGTTATTCTGGCAGGGGCAATGTACATCAATCGTTATAACAGACTGTATAATGTGTTGATACGATATCCTCCCTATATTGAATCAAACTCAAGCAACCTCGCCTATCTAGCCCAGAAACGTTGGAAAAGACCAATTCCCTTTGATTTTTTCTATAGTCTAGGCGAAAAGTACTATTTAAGGACTATAATAGCAAATCCAAATCTCAGAAATTTAGCTAACCTGAAAAAATTAGATCGATTTGGATTAGGTCTAATTATTTCCAAGGAAGTTCAACCCCAGCTTAATAATTCTCAAATAGCCACCTTGAAAATAACCCCGAACTGAAATTTGACACTTTTTTATTTGGAGGACTTGAGTGCCGCTTATATCGAGCCAATGAGATAGGAGGGGTTATTTGGGCAACAGCCTATAACAACAAAATTATATTTATCCCGCTGGAATATTTTGATGAATAATCCCATCCTGGCTGTTTTCTATTTGGGGTTGTATTGCCTGGGATTTTTCTGTGTCCTCCCACTTTCAAAGAAAGTCCCTATTTGGGTATTGATATGTACCGGATTTATATGGGGCCTGTTAATTTGGAGCCTCTGTTCAGTCCTGGTTTTGTTCTTCGGTCTCACGTACAGCCGGGAAATAATGGTCCTGCTAACCGGTGATTTCCTCGTCGCTGCCGGCTGGATGAACTACAAGAGAAAAACCTATCGCTCAAGAGCATCCAGATCTTGACCTTGGTTCTGGGTTTGAGCATTTTTTCCCTGGTGGTTTTCTTCCTGACCCAGAAAAGTTATTCTTATGTTACAGCAGACAGTTTCAGCATCATTTATCACGGTCATGTCTTAGCAAAGTCAGGCCTGGCACCCTGGGCAGTCAACCAATTCACTGAGTGGGGTTTAATCTCACCTGTAATTCAAATGACTTCTTTTCTGCTACCAGGTGATTATCTAACCGGCTATCAAACATTGCTGGCTGGATCTCTGGCTGCTTTTTTTTGTATCAATATATTTCTTCTTATTAAGGATCAAATCTCCACTCTGGCAGCCTCGCTGTTGAGCCCAGTACTTTTTTACATCTTGGGTTCAATCATTATTATCGAGCACGCCTTCTATCTTCATTCAAACTTGACCGCCGGGGTTTTCCTCTTTTTGGCACTCTATGCTTATTGGAAATTCCTACCTGAGGAAACACCAGAATGGCTGGCTTTGGCAAGTATTGCAGTGGCTGGCTATGGGTTTTCCCGGATCGAGGGGGCATTATTCGTAATTATATTTCAGGCACTTGTCATAAGTGTGAAAGAAATTAGCTATAAGAATACTCTCCGGGTGGTTCTCCCCAGTTCAGGGGCCTTTGTTTTCTGGTATGGGTTTTTGTTTTTTTCAGCAAACCAACCCGGGCTTCTCAACAAATCCAGCATCATGATCGTCCTGATCTCCTTGGTTCTATTTTCTGCCCTGGCCCTCGTCAGCCGCTGGATCCCCAAGGTTATTTCTTTGCTCCCCGATTCTGACGATCCTCACCCTGACCGCGGGTTTGGGAGTGACTTTTTTTTTAAAGCCAGAACATATGTTTACCTCAACAGCTAATGTCTTCCAGAACCTGGTGGATCAAAATGCCTGGGGTATATCCTGGATCGTTGTTGGCGCCTTCCTGCCCCTTTTATTCTCTCGCAACACAGAAGAACCCGAAAATAACTTGTACAAATATGGTATTGCAGGATATATTCTTCTCGTCTTGCTACTGGGTTTTGGCAGACTTCCCTATCGATTAGGTTCCACTGATTCTGCCAACAGGTTATTACTCCAAATCCAGCCAATAATATTTCTTTATGTCGCCATGAACGGCCGAAAAACTATCCGGTGGATTGCAGGTTAATCAAATTGATTGTTCGGGAGGAAAGGAAAGAATTGGCCAAATTCTTAATGTTGGAGAAAAAAATATATTTCCTAATCGTTTTGCTATCATGGGAGTTGACAGGCATATTCCGCCCAAAGATGTTCGGGGCAATTATGCCAAAGGTATCTATTTTATTTTCGGTTATCACCCTGGACACCAAAATCCAAAATGTTTAGTAATTTGCTGACATCAAGGCAAAAGAAGGGTGGGGTTATTATTTTACTGTCCCTCCAATAAATCTCTTTATTTGAGGGTGATGCCGTAGCGGAGTTATTAGACCCTATCAAAAAATCCGGCAAAGCAGGCTGTCTGGATACTCCTTGTGGCGGCAAAGACAGTAGCTATTCAGGGCACTTCGGCAAACAGGTATTTCATGAGCCCTGACCCAATCACAAGTGTGATTGGGTCAGGGTGACAAATC
>CAVQTT010000021.1:0-18469 GCA_963716695.1 uncultured Chloroflexia bacterium | reverse complement strand
AGATCGCTGATTGAGATCGATCACCTGATTAAGGAGAGGCCCTGTTATGAGATCCTAAAAACCAGGCAGCTATTTCTTCCGGGTAGTGATCCTGGATAGGACCTAATCAGGACCTGCTCTCTAAAGCCCCTTCCCTGAAAAAAGTCCAGCTGTCCAAATCGGGAGGCTCGATCCCTGATTGGGTTAAAGTAACCCGGATCTGAGCCCGGTGTTCGGTAGCGTGATTGATCGCCTGGGTGAGGATGATACACTTGGGCATATCCCGGGGAACGCCGTCCCGATCGACCTGGACCGTATCCCCCACTTGTGCCAATCCCGCTTCCTCGATTAATCCCGCGCCGGTAGTCCAGGCGGATTCCAGCAGTTCCGGCAGGGTTGGTTTGGGTGAGTCCTCCGGCCGGCGGTAGGGTTGGCCAGTCTTGATCCGGGTGTATAAAGATAACTCAGACCAAATAATGTGCTGCAACGTATCCCGTATGGAACCATATGTGCCCACCAGGGTGGCATCCAGCTCTGCATCGCTTAATTCGGAACATCTCTCCAGAAGACGGATATTCGCCCAGAGATTGTGGTGAAAAATGGTTGTCAAAAGATCGGCAGGTTTCATGGATCTCCTAAGATTGTATTTCATCAGGAATTAGCCAAGGCAGGTAAAATTCACCCCCGGCCTATAGAGCAGGCAGCGTTCACTTCATATCATCCAGCTTGGGTGAATTTCAATCAGTCAGGGAAAAGAAATTCCGGACAGCTCCTTTGCCAGATTCATACAACAGCTGGTATCTTTCATCTCCCGGCTTGATATCAAAATCCGTGGAGGGAATGCCGCAGTCGCTGATCTCGATCGTGCGTTCCCGGTCCACCGTGCTGGTTTGATAATTCGAGATCTCATGGGAGTGGTACAAATTGCGGAACATCAGGTTAATGAACTCCCAGACGTTTTCCGGTATCTCAGCTTCTTCAGGTTGGGTTACTCTATCCGGGTATATTAATAAACCCAAAGTTTCCCAATTGACACCATCCCGGAATGCCCAGGGTTTTCCAGCATATTCGGGTTTATCAAATAGGTGGACAGGGAAATTATCGTATAAACCACCATCTACGTAATAATCACCGGAGCCTAATTTTTTTCCATCAAAACGCAGTGATTCAAAAAATACCGGTATGGACATTGACATTCTCACAGCGTCAGCAACAGCTACATCCGGGGTATGGTCAAGGGAAAATATTTCCGCCCTCTGGCGGGAGACATTGGTCGCTACAATATAAAGGTCCCGGAACTCCCGCTTGCGAAAATCCGCAAAAGTGGCCCGGGGATTTCCGCCGCACTGTTCAGCGATCATGCCCTGGATCCAGTGATAAAAATATTCGCTGGAATACCATCCGTACTGCTTGAGGAACCTGCGCGAACTTTCTTCTTCCGGGATCCTTAATAACCTGCGTCTGCCTTTTTTGGTCTCTATCTGGGGAATTTTTGTAAAATCAAGGCTCAGGAATTTTTCCTTCGTTTCCGGGATGCTTAATCGGAAGCTGAGCATGGCAGCAGTGATCGCTCCTGCTGAAGTCCCTGCAACCCGCTCGATATTATCTACGATCCGGAATTGGTCCAGCAGCTCCAGGGCCCCCAGGTAAACGATCCCTCGCACACCACCACCTGAAAAAACCAGGTTTCTGTACAGGCCCCGTTTAAATTCATGGTCAATGGCGGATCGCAGCTGTTGAATGAAATTCGGTAAAACCATTACCCCTCTTTTTTGAGTGACTCACTGATCTTGAGGAATGACCCTGGTATATTGTGGCCAGGAAAAAGTATGATCTCAACCTGTCTTCAGGGATCCCTTTTTTCCTGGCCTGGATCTTAGATCATTCCCGCTTGTTTGTTAAATCCTTTCCAGGCAGCCGAATGTATAAGTGCAGGCCGGTCTGGAATCTGCTGGGCTTTTTTCAGCCAGCTCCCGGTTGCCTCGGCAGCCCGCTGAAAACAATTTTCGGAGTAGGCCTGGCGCTCTTCCCGGGAGGCTTTCCGCAATTTTATTGCTCCAGAGATAAATTCCTCTTCCAGGGCATCCCGCTCGGCTCGAAAGGAGGCCAGTTTCGCCGGGTAATTCCCCATCACCTCCCGGTGAAGGCGTTCATGGGACCAGAATAAGGTCTCCCGATCAGAAGTATTGGTGGGAATCGGACCAGGAAGGGAGAGAGGAGCGTCTACCCAGACTGGCTTAAAGATCCCGGTACAGGGAGCAGAGGTCCCGGTCGCAAATACCAGTGGCTGGTCCTCGTCCAGGGAAGCGATCAGGGAGGCGGTTGTCTGGCTGACCCGGATCGGCCCCAGGCTGGCGTGCATGCAGATATCTGCCCCAGCAATTCCCGATCTGGGATCCGGATGAGTGGTGTGGTCGCGCAGAATGGCAGCCATGTTCTGGATCCGGAGCTCTCCCTGCTGGTTTTCCAACAGCCCCCTGGATCGTTTGCAGCGCCTGCCGCCATCACTGAAGGTTGTGTAGATCAGATCTGAAAAATCTTCGGCGAGGTTGATGGCAGTTTCGGAATTTGAAAGGCCTTTTGCCAGCATAAACTCCCTCAATCCAGGGGAGGATCTATCCCAGCTCTCGCCCAGGGAAAGCAGATTGGAGATGCTGTAAATAGGGTCGACCTGCTTGGCTGCCCAATGCCGGTCGACTGTCTCTAAAACCCAGGCCTGATTTGGATCCGCGATCAAAAAACTATTCTGATAATACAAGTGTCCATCCTGGATGCAGTTCCCTCCCTGCCCAAATTCTTCCAGCAGGTCGGTGATGACTTCCAGGGCGTCCAGGGCGGTTCGCCCCCGCTCCAATCCCAGTCTAAGTAAATCCATCCCCAGCAGGGCTGGTTCTTTGTTAGCGGGAATTTTGGAGAAGACCGCTTCATTGCCGATCACGACCCCGTGTTCGTTGAGCCCCATTTCAGCGCCCCACATCCAAAAAGGCCTGGACAATAAAACTGCCGCAGTACGTTCTACCTGGGGAATTTCCAGATAAGTGCATTTTAATGGTTCTCCCGGTCGATATTCCCGGGCCGGGATCCAGTCCAAATATTGAGCTTCGTTTGGGGGCCGGTCCGAGTTCTTGGCGAACAGGGGCAGTTTATCCCGGGCAGCTGCTCCAGCAGCGTATAAGGTATCACACATGATCTCCTCCTGCCTTGATTATACCGTCAAGGGAGTCAGGGAGTAAAAACTTGTCCGCTTCCGGCCATAAATAATAACTGGGAAGGTAATAGCCAGCCAGGATATGCTATCTAATGGCAAGGAGATAAATTGCCATGAAACCAAGCTATTTGATCGATCCCGGGACCCGGTTGGGACCGGTACACTACATCACGGCTGATCTTGATAAGCAGCTGGATTTTTACACCCACAGCCTGGGGCTGCGGCTCCATTGGAAAACTGAGCAGGGAGCAGGTTTGGGAGCCGGGCAGGAAGATCTGCTGATTTTAACCGAGGTGCCATCAGCAAAACGGACTCTCCGAACCACCGGGATGTACCATTTTGCCCTGTTACTGCCCAGCCGGAAAGAACTGGCCCGGGTGATCGCCCGGTTATATCAACGGCAAATTCAGAACTACCCCACAGACCATGTGATCTCAAAAACAACTTATGTCGATGATCCCGAAGGTAATACGATCGAACTCTATAGCTATTCCCTGGAAGATGGCAGTTTCTCATACCAGGAGGGTACTTTTTCAGCCCAGTGGGCTGATGGGCGCCCCAGCAGCGGCAGAGAACCCCTGGACCTGAAAACCCTTTTCGAAGAATTATCAGCGGGGGATGATATTACAGATCCTCTGCCGGAAACCACCAACCTGGGCCATGTGCACCTGTTTGGAAATGACCTCAAGAAACAAATGGTTTTCTATCGGGATGTGCTGGGTTTCAAAGAGGGAGGTATGGGCGAAAGGATTGGCATGGCCGAAGTTGCCCTGGACCGTCCCCACGTGATCGCCTTCAATACCTGGCAGGGTGAAGCTGCCCACCCCCCACCGGAAGATTCGCTGGGCCTGCGCTATTTTTCAATTATCCTGCCGGATCTCACCAGTTATCAAGAAGTGCTGGCCAGGGTGCAGGAAAATGGATCTCCAATCGAACAGGATGCTGAAGGAGTATTCACCTACGATCCCGCCGGGATCAAGATCCACCTCGAGGCAGCTAAGGATCCTGTATAAAAAAATAGCCGGGGTTCCAATTCCCGGCTATTCCTGACCATATGATCCGAGGATCAATCGTTTTTTCTGATCACCACCACAGGCATCTCATCTGGTGAGAGTTTGGATTTTAGCAGGCGGTAGATCGATACTATCAGTTCGATGACCGTAACGATCAAAGCGATTGCAAAAGCCAGCCTGAAAGCATGCATACCGACCAGCTCCCAGCTGCCATCAGTGATGGCGGAGATCGCTTCCAGGGCCTCAAAAAATCCGCTACTGGATCGGGCAGCCAGCCAGGTTGAGTGGCCCTCGACCAAAAGCGCCAGTATGACAATACTGAATCCCTCCAGGCCAAGTTTAACGAAGCGGGTCAGGGTATCCCAGCGTCCTCTCCAAAGCAGGTAGATCTGCATCAGGATGTTGGCCAGGAGCGAGACCTGGATCAATACCAGGTAATCGAGGATGACCGGGTTGGGGTAGAACTTCCCTCCCGGTGTGGTGATAAATCCAATCCACTGCGGGAAGAGGGTTACCAGCACCAGGAATAGAGTGCCAAATACCAGGCCAGCGATCAGTTCACCTCGTTTCAGATCCTGCTCGGGATTGATCTCTGGCAGGGAGTTCGGGTCCCAAGGTTCTTCACCAAGAGCCGGTTTGGCATCAAAATACTGCAGGATCAAAAAGGTGATCAAGACCCAGCCCAGGGATGCCGGAACACTGTTCACCAGGGAAGCCAGCATCTCCAGAGGGGAAAATGGATCTCCGGCCACAAAAATCCCGATCCCCCAGGCCAGCAGCTGAGCGCCCAACACAGCGGCGATAACGATCCCGGCCACCATGCGGAACAGGGGATAGAGGGTCGGCCCCACCAGGTATTGTCCCTGGGGATGATACGAGGCAGCTACATCGCGGGGGTTTCCAAGTTCCGCTAAAAATTCTGCGGTTTGGGCTTGATCGGGTTCATTCCCATAGCGATCCTCAAGGGTGTCCACAACAGAGGATTTTTAATTCAGTCAGGATATCAGCCCGTTCTTTGCGGGGTAAAAACCGTCCTACTTCATGGATATAACGATCCAACAAACTCATTTTGTTCTCCTTCACTGGCTCTAAGCAGCCAATAATTTTTCCATTACTTTGGTTAGATCCCGCCACTCTGCTGCCAGGTCATCCAGAACCCTGGATCCTTCCGGGTTGATCTGGTAGTAACGGCGGGGGCGCGAGCCATCAACATTCCACTCGCTTTGAAGCAAACCCTGATCCTCCAATCGCCTGAGCAGGGGATACAGAGTACCCTGATCGATGTCCAGGCCTTTTTCTGCCAGGCTGCTGATCAAAGAATATCCGTACTTTTCCTCCTTCAGCTGGCTGAGCGCGGCCAGGACCAGAATACCCCGGCGAAGTTCCTGGGTTAGCTTCTGATACTGTTCGGATTGCGTGTTGTTTATCATCATGTTTCGCATTATACAATGTATCACACAGTATTGTCAATACCCCAATATTAAACTTCTCATAAGAGTTTTCAATCAGAAAGCTGTTACTTTGATCACAAAACCTTATCGATCCGGCAGGAAAACAAAAACACCTCCAGGAGGTGTTTTGATAATTAGATTTTCGGGATGGGCCATCACCGGTCATCCCCGGGAGGGTTCAGTCAATTCCTGCTACATCAACCATCCTATCAGCAGGCAAATTCCTCCTGAGAAAAACATCACCATCATAAACGAATAACCGTGGGCAAAATCGGCCAGGTTTTGCTGCGTCCTTCTCCAGCTGCCCTGGGAGGTCGGGGACATGCTGTCCTGAACCTCAATATTACGGATTTTATCCCTGGCACCCTTAATGCCCATTAAGCCGATTCCAATTGCCAGTAAACCCGCTACCTGGATGGCTGATTGGAATGCATCCTGAGTCTGCCAGCCTGCCAGCCAACCTATCAGAGCCACAATCCCGACGGTCACCAGGACTGTCAAATTGATCCTGATAAAAATTCTCAGTATCTGAGTTAATAGGGTGCTGGTTTTCATGAGTTCTACCCACTGGAATTAAATTTAACAATTTTTCTTCTGATCAGGACTGCCCCAGGACCTGAAAAGCCATCTGATCATCCAGCCCAATCCATCCCCTTATTCCCTGATGTGATTATCACCCCAGATGACCCATTTATAGGTGGTGAGTTCCCGCAGGGCCATCGGCCCCCTGGCATGCAAACGCTGAGTCGAAATAGCCACCTCAGCACCCAAACCCAATTGGGATCCATCGGTAAATCTTGTGCTGGCATTCACGTAAACTGCAGCCGAATCCACCAGAGAGACAAATTGCAATCCCTGGGTATCATCGCCAGTAAGAATACCATCGGAGTGACCGGTTCCATGGGTTGAAATATGCTCAACCGCTTGCTCCAGGCTGGTGACAATCTTGACTCCCAGAACCAGGGAAAGCCATTCTTTGTCAAAATCATCCGGGCCAGCCAGGCTTATAATGGGGTCAGAATAGGCAAAGAGGATCTTCCTTGAGTCTTCATCAACCCGGAAACTAACACCCGCAGGGGAAAGTCTATCCACTACCAGCGGCAAAAACTGATCCGCAATCGAGTGATGGACCAGGATCGTATCCAGGGCATTGCACACCGAGGGGCGCTGAACCTTGGCATTAAATATCACCTCGGTTCCTCTGTGAAGATCTGCAGAATGGTCTACATATAAATGGCAGATTCCTATTCCACCCGTGATCACAGGTATCGTGCTGTTCTCCCGGCAGTACTGATGAAGAGCAGCTCCGCCGCGGGGAATTAACATATCGATCCATTGGTGCATTTTCAACAGCTCTGATACATATTTTCGATCGGGGGAATCAATCAATTGAACCGCGCCATCTGAATGGCCTTCAGCCTTGAGGACTCCCTGGATAATCGCGACTAAGACCCGATTGGTCCGGATGGTTTCACTTCCTCCCCTGAGGATCACCGCGTTGCCTGATTTTAAGGCCAGACCGGCAACATCCAGAGTAACATTAGGCCTGGATTCATAGATTACTGCTATCACTCCCAGAGGCACACGGACTTTCTTGATCAATAGGCCATTCGGCGGATTGTGTTCATCAAACGTCTCACCGACCGGGTCTGGCAGTCTGACCACCTGGAGAAGGTCAGCGATGATTCCGGCCAGGCGATTTTCATCCAATAGCAAACGATCGATCAGATGATTTTCCATGCCTGCAAATTGGGCCTCGGCTACGTCCTTTTGATTAGCCTCTAATATGGCCTGTGTCTGGCTCTCAAGCTGCTCAGCAATTGCAGTTAATAGGGAATTCTTGTCGTGTTCTGAAAGCAGGGCCAACTGTCTGGCAGCTGCCCTGGCATTTTTTGCCATGGAAACTAACACTAATCCTCCTCAAACTTGAACCCTAGACCAGGATCAAGTTATCATGATGAACAAGTTCATTCCCGAATGTATATCCGAGCAGTTCCTCGATCTCTACCGAGTGATGTCCTTGAATGATCTTGATGCTCTCCAAATCATAATTAGCCAGGCCATAGGCAATTTCCTGGCCCTGGCGATTCTGTATTGTCACTGTCTCTCCCCGTTCGAATTCGCCCTCAACTGCCAAAACGCCAATCGGCAGCAAGCTGCTTTTACCTTCTCGCAGGATCGATTCCGCTCCAGCGTCAACAGTGATCAATCCCTGGGATTTAGGACCGGCCAGGATAAAACGTTTCCGGCTTTCCAAATTACTGACCAGGGCTTTAAATCGGGTGCCCAGAAGCTCTCCACCAACGATTCGCAGCAGGATGTCCTTATCAGATCCTCTGGCAATCACCACACTCGTTCCAGACCGGCAGGCAAGATTGGCGGCCTGGACTTTAGTATACATACCCCCGGTCCCCAGCGCATGACCAGCTTTCCCTGCCGCATCCCAGATTGAGTCCGGGATCTGATCACCTTCAACTTCCTGGATCAGAACAGCTTCCTGATCAAGATCAGGATCGGCGGAATACATACCTTGTTTGTCTGTTAACATGATCAACAGATCGGCTTCAACCAGGTTGCTTACCAGGGCAGAAAGGTTATCATTATCACCAACCCTGATCTCCTCCGTCGCGACAGTATCATTCTCATTGATAATGGGAATGATATCCCTGGAGAGCAAGGCTTCTAGAGTGTTCCGGGCATTTAAATATCTTTTACGATCAGACAAATCCTGGCGGGTCAGCAGCACCTGGGCTACCGGGATATCATAATTTCCGAACAGATCGGTATATATGTTCATGATCCGGGGCTGCCCAACAGCAGCCAGCATTTGTTTTGCCGGAATGAATTTTGGCAGCTCAGGATAATCCAATCTTTCCAGCCCAGCTGCCATCGCGCCCGATGAGACAACTACCATTTGGTAGCCCTCACGATTGAGTTTCACGACCTGACCCACCAAATTATTGATCTGGGGGAGGGACAGTTTTGCTGTGCCTGCAGTTAATGTCGAGGATCCGATTTTAACAACGATTCTTTTCATATTATCTTGCTGATCTGCATCAGAGGGAATTAACTTTGAATCATACTACAAATTCTTCCGACCCATCAGAATCCAGCCAAGGCTTCAAGGACAGGTAAGTTTTTCAGGTCTGTTCTGGAAGTATGCCTGCTGGAATTAAAGCGGGAAAAACCGACCAGATAACAGGTCTGACAAATCGATTACAATGAGTGAGATCTGGAAAGAAAAACTTTATAATAAGCATCGCCGACTGCCGGTCCAGCTTATCAACCTTCGTCATCTGTAATTGGCTGATTTATGAACTCCCCAACCCATCCATTTATCGCCCGTCCTCATCGGACATTGATCGGTTTATCCATTCCTGTGCTGATCTCCCTGACCGCGGAACCGATCACCGCCCTGATCGATACAGCCTTCATCTCTTCCCTGGGAGTGGTGCCTTTGGCAGCCCTGGGAGTTGGCGCTACGGCCCTGTCCAGCATGTTCTGGATGTTCAACTTTTTAGGGGTGAGCACCCAAACCGAAGTTGCCCAGGCCCTGGGCAAAGCCAAAACCACTCAGGCCGCCAAAACCCTCAACCTGGCCCTCTGGCTGGCTGCCGGGTTTGGGATTTTGCTGATGCTGGTTATTTATCCGGGAGCAAATTGGCTGGCAGGATTGCTTGGTGCGTCAGGGGAGGTTCAGGCAAATGCTGTCATTTATATGCAGATCAGATTATTCGGAGCGCCGGCAGTACTGCTGACCCTGGTAGTATTTGGAGCTTTGCGAGGTCTGCAGGATATGAGGACACCACTCTGGATCGCCCTGGGTGTAAATGCTCTGAATATCCTCCTGGATTGGCTGCTGATTTTTGGCAGGGGTCCATTTCCAGTTCTGGGTGTTGGGGGATCTGCCCTGGCCAGCACCATCAGTCAATGGCTGGGTGCCCTGACCGGTATCTACCTCATATCCCGGAAGGTCGGTTTTTCAAAGTCAATTCAGTTCAAGGACGCCGCCAGACTTCTCCGGGTGGGTGGAGACCTGTTCATTCGGACCGGGATGCTGAACCTGTTCCTGGCCTACACTACCCGGGTTGCCAACGGCCTGGGCCCCGATTCCGGGGCAGCCCACCAGGTCATCCGCCAGATGTGGGTATTTACCGCCCTGGCGCTGGATGCCTTTGCCGCTACCGTACAATCCCTGGTGGGGTTTTTTATTGGACAGGATGCCATCAGCCAGGTCAAAAAGGTTGTCTGGATAGCACTGGCCTGGAGCACGGGGACAGGGATTCTGCTGGGTATATTGATGTGGTTTGGTAGGGGATTGGTAGTGGAATGGCTGGTACCGGCAGCCTCAGCCGCGCTTTTTATTCCCAGCTGGGGTGTTTCCGCGCTCAGCCAGCCCTTCAATTCGCTGGCTTTCTTAACCGATGGAGTGCATTGGGGCACAGGTGATTACCGCTATTTGCGGAATGCCATGTTTATCTCCTCTGCGGTTGGGATCCTGGGCGCCTGGATCCTTGAACGGGATCAAAGCCAGTTGTTCTGGGTCTGGATCATGATCGGGATCTGGATTGTCCTGAGAGGCTTTTTTGGGCTGCTGCGGATCTGGCCCGGTGTCGGACACAGCCCTTTTCAAGATCGATCCTGAGATTGCTCAATAAATCTCACAAAAACGGTGTGTTAAGTTTTTTGGAGACCTTTTCTTCCTTGTTCCGATACTATAGCAGCTAAAACACCTTTCTAAATCGTGTGTGGACAATTTTACACTCTATACTATACTGAGTAGTATCCATTTATAATTTCTGCAGACTGATCAATCAAAACCTTTCAACTTGTGTTTCTACCCGCATTCTTCATTAATCAGGCTCAGATAGAGGGAAATCGCGATGCAATCCAAGGGCAAAAGGATCCTTTCCTACGCAGTTTACGGTTTCATTCTGGGTTTGTTTTTCCCCGTAGTGGCTACAATCGGGGAAATCATCCAATTTGGAGCGGATTTTTCCTGGGCAACCATCCAGGGTTTACACCTGGGCCAGCCCCTGATGCTGATCATCGATGTCTCCCCAATCATTCTCTCCGCTTCCTTTGCTTTGATCGGGATCCAGGCTGCCCGCTTCCATGAAACCTCCCTGCGTTTGAACACCCAGATCCAGGAGCAGCATAAACAGGCCCAGAATGAGCAGTACTTCCTGGAAGCCCTGATGGCATCCACCTCTTTTGCCATCGTCCGGCTGGACACCCGCCACCACATCATTAACTGCAACCAAGCCTTTGAAGATCTCTTTGGATATTCCTGCGATGAGATCATCGGTGAACACCTGGATGATATGATCGCAACAGATGAGCTGTATTCCGAAGCGTCCTCCATCTCGGATTCGGTGTCAGACGGCAACCTGGTGAGGAAGATCAGCCAGCGCAAACGCAAGGACGGCAGCCTGGTTGATGTTGAAATCGTTGGGGTGCCAGTCACCGTGGGCGGGAAAAAAATAGGGATCATGGGGCTCTATCACGACATCAGCCAGCGGGTATTGGCTGAAAAATCGCTCCAGGAAAGCGAGTCCCGCTTCCGGAGCTTATTTGATGAATCTCCCATATCCCTCTGGGAAGAGGACTTTTCCGCGGCGAAGAAAATACTTGATACCTACGGTAGTCAAGAAGAAATCATCGCCAGGCTGAACCAAGATTACGAGCTCGTGAATGAATGTTTACAAGCCGTCCAGGTTCTGGATATCAATCAGGCCACGGTTGAACTCTATAATGCCAAATCCAAAGCTGATTTGATCCAGGGCTTATCCCAGGTGCTGGTGATCGAATCCCTGGAGGAATTCCGCCAGGAGCTGATCGCCCTGGTCAACGGCGCGACCAACTATGAGTGTGAGATCTATCAGAAAAAACTTACCGGTGAACTGATCTTCGGCTGGATGCGCTTATCAGTCCCGGCCGGATATGAGGACACCTGGGAACGAGTTCAGATCTCGATCGTAGATATCACAGAACGCAAAGAAGCCGAGGAAAAATTGCGTTTTATCAGCTTCCACGACGCATTAACCGGGCTCTATAACCGGGCTTATTTTGAAGAGGAAATGGAACGGTTGAGCGGTAGTCGAAAATATCCGATCAGCATCATCGCCTGCGACCTGGATGGACTCAAACAGATCAATGATCAGCAGGGCCATGATGCCGGAGATCGGGCCATCCAATCAGCTGCCAAAGTGCTGGGATTTCATACCTTCCGCAAGGAGGATATGGTGGCCCGGATCGGCGGTGATGAATTTATCATCATTCTGCCAGCAGTTGATCTGAACCAAACTCCAACGATCATGAACAGGATCATGGGGGGGGTGGAACAGTTTAATAACAGCCAGATCGATGATGGAATGTACCGCCCGATCTCGTTGTCTTTCGGACATGCAGTAGTTCACGAGAACGGCTCCCTGGATGAAGCTTACAAGACAGCTGATAAAGCCATGTACAAGAATAAGGAAGATAAAAAACATAAACGAGCTCGATAAATTCAATACCAAATAGAGCCAGGATAATTTTTGATTGACATTCCCAAAATAATAAGAAGCCGCTCAAGGAAAACTTGAGCGGCTTCTTATTAAAGACTTTAGCTAGACTGCCCCAACAACATCAAATTGACTGTTGTACAGCTCAGCATAAAAGCCCTCTTGCTTCAGCAAATCCTCGTGTTTGCCCTGCTCCACAATATCCCCCTCATTCATAACCAGGATCCAGTCCGCGTTGCGGATGGTCGAGAGCCGGTGGGCGATGATAAAACTGGTGCGGTTTTTCATCAGATTATCCATGGCCTTCTGGATCAAAACTTCGGTCCGGGTATCCACAGAACTGGTGGCTTCATCCAGGATCAACATACTGGGGTCGGTCACGATTGCCCGCGCAATGGTCAAAAGCTGTTTTTGACCCTGGGAGATATTGGTCCCTTCCTCGTTCAGCACCATCCCATAACCATCGGACAGGGTGCGGACAAAATGGTCCACATGGGCTGCTTTGGCTGCCTGGAAAACCTCGGCATCTGTCGCTCCCGGGCGCCCATAGCGGATATTTTCCAGAATACTGTCGTTATATAACCAGGTATCCTGCAGGACCATGCCAAACAGGCAGCGGAGGTCCTCTCGTTTATAGTCCTTGATATCCACCCCATCGACCAGGATCGCCCCGCTGTTGACGTCATAGAAACGCATCAGCAGCTTGACCATGGTGGTTTTTCCTGCACCCGTTGGTCCCACCAGGGCGATCTTTTGTCCGGGTTTAACATCCACGGAAAAATCCTTGATCACTATCTGGTCCGGCGAGTAGCCAAACTGGACATTTTTGAATTCCACCCGGCCCTTGACTTCGTCCGGAAGATAAGGATCAATCGCTTCGGGGATCTCTTCTGCTTCTTCCAGGAATTCAAAAACCCTTTCGGCTGCCGCGGCAGTTTGCTGAAGCACATTGGAGATATTGGCGATCTGGGTGATGGGCTGGGTAAAGTTATTGACGTACTGGATGAAAGCCTGGATATCGCCCACCGTGATGGCATTCTGGATGGCCAGGTAGCCCCCCAGGATCGAAATACCAACATAACCCAGGTTGCCAACAAAACGCATCACCGGCATCATCAGGCCAGAAAGGAATTGGGATTTCCAGGCCGAGGTGTAGAGGGTATTGTTAAATCCCGAGAATTTTTCAACACTTTCCTTCTCTCCGTTGAAGGCTTTCATCACCTGGTGGCCTCCAAACATTTCTTCCACGTGCCCATTTACGTGACCCAGGTATTCCTGCTGCTGGGTAAAATATTTTTGAGACTGACGGACGATCAAAATCACCACAACCATCGAGATAGGGATGATCGTCAGGGCAACCAGGGTCATCTGCCAGCTGATGGTGATCATCATGATCAAGACACCCACAACACTGACCACTGAAGTGATGATCTGTGACAGGCTCTGGTTGAGGGTCTGGCTGACTGTATCGACATCGTTTGTGATCCTGGAAAGCACCTCGCCCTGGCTGGTATTGTCAAAATACTTAAATGGCATACGGTTGATCTTTTCCGAGATATCTTTCCGGAAGCGGTAAGTGATATCCATCGAGATCCCGGACATGATCCAGCCCTGGATATAGCCGAACACTGCTGAACCCAGGTACAAACCAATCGTTATCAGGATGATCCTTCCAATAAACTCGAAGTCTATCCCGCCCCCAGTGCCGGCGATGATTTCCAATACCCCTTCAAAGAGTCTGGTGGTAGCCTTACCCAGGGTTTTGGGGCCAATGATCGTAAACACTGTCGAAGCGATCGCAAAAAGCATCACCAATACAATGCCCTTCTGGTAGGAACCAAGATAATCCAGCAGTTTAGCCATGGTGCCCCGGAAATCGCGGGCCTTTTCTCCCTTCATCATCGCCATCGGGCCATGACCCCCTGCGGGACCTCGCCGCATGGGGGGAGTGGGCTGGCGGGTCTCAGCTGCCGTTCGGTTATTTTCACTCATGCTAATTCCTCCTTGCTCAGCTGCGAGGAAGCGATTTCTTGATAGGTCTGGCAGGTTTTCATCAAGTCCCGATGAGTGCCCTTCCCGACTACTCTTCCTTCGTCAAGCACAATGATCTGGTCAGCGTTCTTGACCGTGGCCACCCGCTGGGTGACGATCAATACTGTGCTGGCTCCTGTTTTCTGTTTTAGTTCCCGGCGTAATGCAGAATCGGTTTTAAAATCCAGGGCTGAAAAACTATCATCAAAAATATAGATGGGTGGTTTTTTCACCATCGCCCGGGCGATCGCCAGGCGCTGCCTCTGACCTCCGGATAGATTGGTTCCTCCCTGGGAAACCTCAGACTGGAATCCATTCTCTTTGTCGGTGATGAATTCATCCGCCTGGGCAATCTCAACGGCCTCCTGGAGGACTTCCCGGGATGCGTTTTTGTCAGCATAGAGCAGATTGCTCTCGATCGTTCCTGAGAACAAGTTACCCTGCTGGGGCACAAATCCGATCTGGTCCCGCAGATCACTCTGCTTAACTTCACGAATATCCACGCCATCCAGCAGAATACTGCCCCGGCTGACATCATAAAAACGGGGGATAAGGTTTATGACCGTGGATTTCCCGCAGCCTGTCGATCCAATAAAAGCTGTGGTCTCTCCCGGCCGGGCGGTAAAGCTGACATCCCGGACAACATCACCTTCTGCGTCTGGGTACCTGAAGGACACATCCCGGAATTCGATCTCTCCCTTAAAGGGCTGGGGGAAATTCCGGGGCTGTTCAGGATCTTTGATCTCGATCTCGGTCTCCAGAACTTCGGCGATCCGTTCTCCGGAAACAGCTGCCCGGGGAAGGAAAATGAACATCATCGACATCATCAGGAAAGCAAAAACGATCTGCATGGCATACTGCATAAAAGCCATCATATCGCCTACCTGCATGCTGGATTCAGCGATCTGATGGGCCCCCACCCAAATGATCGCCAGGGACAGGCCGTTCATGATCAGCATCATCAGGGGCATCATGGTCACCATCACCCGGGCAACAAAGAGGCCGGTATCCGTCAGATCCCGGTTGGCATGATCAAACCGATCCAGCTCAGCATCCTGTTTATTAAATGCCCGGATGACCATCATCCCGGAGAGATTTTCCCTGGTAACCAGGTTAAGCCGGTCGATCAGCTTCTGCATCAACTTAAATTTCGGGACTGCAACCAGGAAGACGATCAGGATCAATCCCAGCAGCAGCAAAACAGCCAGGGCGATCAGCCACCACATATTGGCGCTTTTATCGATGGCCCGGATGATACCCCCCACTCCAATGATCGGCGCAAAAAGCATCATGCGCATGAACATGAATATCACGGTCTGGACCTGGGTAACATCGTTTGTGGACCGGGTGATCAGCGATGCAGTGGAGAAGCGGTTGAATTCTGTGCTGGTAAAACTTTCTACCTTCTCGAACACTGCCTTGCGAATATCCCGGGCCGCGCCGGCTGCTGTGACCGAGGCCAGGTAGCCCACCGCGACAGTGGCTGCACCTCCCAGAAGGGAGATCAACAGCATTGTGCCCCCGGTACGCAGGATATAGTCCCGCTGGACCTGAGCTGGGTCCAGGCCCAGGGCCACATACTCTGCCTTGACGGCCCCAACTGCCATCTGGTTCACCAGGCTATCGCCCAGGGAAGAGAACATATCTTCCATCCCGGCAATCATCGCAGTCCGCTGCTCCGTGGGCATTAGATCCAGGGCCTGGAATATATCCAGGCCTTCAGGGATCCGGGAAGGGTCGAAACCCAGTCTCTCTCCAAATATGGTCACAGCTGAAGGATCAGCAACTGCCCCCTGGATGCCTGAAACTGCCACAAAGGAGCGGCCCAGAATGATATTCAAGCGCTCTTCAGCATCTTGGTCCAAGTCCTGAAGCACATAAATGGCTTCCGTCTCCAGGACTGGATAATCTATCAGGTAATCCTCCGCGTCAGGATCATCAGGCTGGATCAAACGATAAGAATCCTGGACCAATTCATGATCATCTGGATTCACAAAAAGCAGCAGTTTATCGTATTCGCTCTGGCGGATTGCAGATGCCAGAGCATTTTCAACCCCGTTCTGCTGAATACCGTTATTAACGATCCGGGATAAATAATCCGGCAGGGCCAGATCGGCATTGGCCTGGATAAATAACAGGGTGACTGAAAGCAGGATCAGCCAGGTATAGGGTTTCAGGTATTTAATTAATCGCCGCATAGATTTGATGCTCCTCTTGGTTATTCGCTCAGCTGGGCCTTGGTGATCAGCAGGTTGAAAGCTGATTTGACCAGCTGTCTTTCTTCGATGGTGAGGGATTCAGCCAGTTCTGCCAACCAGCTCTGACGGAGCTGCATGCTTTCTTCCAGCACCTGGCAGCCTTTGGGGGTTATTACCAGATGTTTGAGCCTGCGGTCGTCAGGGTTCTCCGTCCGCTGGATCAATTCCTGCTGGACCAAACGATCCAGCATCTGGCTGGCAGCCGCGCTGGTCACGCCCAGATGTTCTCCCAGGTCCCCCACTCCGGCTATTTCCTTTTTGTGCAGATGAAAGAGAGCGCCCATCATGGACAGGGAAAGATTGTTCTTCCGGGCATACTGAATAAACCGCCTCATAGACCGATGCATAAAAATATCGATCCACTCCTGAAAGGTCCCCAAAAACTGGTCATTGTCCACCATAATTCACCTCGCTTAATTAATAAGCGGGCTTAATTATATAAAATACTTACGCATTGTCAAGGGATGTTCTTTATCATCCGGATTGGAAGGGCTGATCCGGATCACCCAGTGGGAGAAGGAGCAGGTCACCAATTAAAAGTAGTTCTCGATCCTCTCCCTTCTTCCCAGAATGGCGTGTACCTTCTCAAGCTCGTCAGGGATTTGGATCTCCTGGGGGCATTTTTCCAGGCACTCTCCGCAGTTCACGCATAACAGGGCATTTCCATTGGGATTGGCCGTGTCCAAGTCTGAAGGGTCCCCCACCAGTCTCCGGTATTTCCGGCGGGCCTGACCGTATCTGAAGCGGCCCTGTTCCAGGGACAGGTTGTTAAGGATCGCAAAATTCTGGGGGATATTCACCCCGGTTGGACAGGGCAGGCAGTACTCACAACCGGTGCAGGGAACCAGGATCTTTTCCTGGTAGATCTCCGCCAGCCTGGTGATAATGTGATCTTCACCTTCGCTGAGCGAGTTGATCCCAGACCGATCCGCGCTGTCGCAATTTTCCACAACCATCTGCAGATTGCTCATGCCGCTCAGCACAGTGGCAACCTCCGGCCGGTTCCAGAGAAACTGCAGGGCCCAGTCAACCGGCGTGCGCTTCACTGGAGCCCCAGCCATCACCGACAGGGCCTCAGCGGGAGGATTGGCAAGTGCGCCGCCTTTGATGGGCTCCATGATCACCACTGCCATGCCTTTAGCATGGGCGTACTCCAGCCCCTCTGTGGTGGCTTGCAGGCAGGTATCCATGTAGTTGTATTGGATCTGGACCATATCCCAGTCATAATGATCGACTATTTCCTTAAAAACCGGGTAGGTATCATGGAAGGAAAATCCAATATGGCGGATCCTTGCCTGGTGTCGGGCTTTTTCCATCTCTGTTATTAAACCTAACCTCTTCATTTTCTCGAACTGACCCGCGTTCATGGAGTGGAAAAGGTAGATATCCAGATACTCGGTCTGCAGCCGTTCCAGTTGGGCTGACAGATAACGATCAAAATCAGCCCTATTCCTAACCAGCGGCAGGGGGAGTTTGCTCACCAGCTTGACCTTCTCTCGATAGCCATCCTTGAGGATCTCACCCAGGACCTTCTCGCTTTCACCCAGGTGGTAGAACCAGGCTGTATCGATATAATTGATACCTCTGTCAATCCCGTAGCGGATGATGCGCTTGGATTCTTCCAGATCAGCACCCATCAGGCTGAAACGCCGGGATGGCAGACGCATACATCCAAAACCCAGAGCTGATACTTGCCAATCCAGGGAACCCATTTTCCGGTACTGCATATCAATCCTCTCCTTTCAGAAGGGAGTATTATAGCAGTCCTGGGATATTTACACAGCGATTTCGGGAGCTTTTTACCCTAACAATCAGCAGATCCCAACTGCCCTAAAAATAAGAAGATTACCCCATATGACTCCAGTCACTATTTATCTGGACGGGCTCTGCCGGCAGGGTTATACTGGATTTATTATTGGTATTTCTCCTTGAATTATTTCAATCCAGATGGTTCCTCGCCCGCTTTTCCGGGGGCGATTTCAGGGTTGTCCGTCCGGGAACAACCGGGAGAAAATAACATGAT
>CAVQTT010000020.1:0-54312 GCA_963716695.1 uncultured Chloroflexia bacterium | reverse complement strand
ATCCATGATCATTATCCGGTTAATTATTGAACCTCCCATCCTGCAGATTTGTTTAAGGTTCTGGGAGCAGAACTAACAAAGAGAATCCACTCAGGACGCTCCTGGAACTTGAAGCTTATAAACGACATGGGAACTGAGATCAAAACGATGATATTTCCAGGTCTGGCAGGTGAGCACTTCCAGATCCTGGCTCTTGAAGATGGATCCCCAGGATTCTAGCCGCTGGTAGTTATAGGGCAGGGGCACTCCGTAAGGGGCATTTCCAATATAATCCGATACACAGAGGGCGAAATAATTGGAACGGTTGGTCCAGTAATGATCCTTGATCAGCAGATAGCGGCTGGCGACCCGCTGGGCCTCGGAGATCACACAATCGATATCTTCAACGTGATGAAGCATATCGATCATCATCACACATTCAAAGCTGTTGTCATCAAATGGAAGGCTCAGTCCGTCATAACAGCAGATGGGTATCCAGGTCTTGGATGGGAGGCAGACATCCACACCCATGATCTCACATCCAGCATTGGCTGCTAGTTTATGCGCCAGCCGGCCGGATGAACAACCGACATCCAACACGGTAAGTCCTTCTTTGAGGTGAGGGCTGAGCAAATCACTCAAATGCTGATAGCGCTGGGGGAAGAAGAATTTTTCATCCAGGTACTGCAAAAATGCCAGTCCGAGATTGGTTTGAAGCCGAGTTGATCCTGGGGCTCTCCTGGGAGGATATTTGGAAACTGGCCAGATATTTTTCGGGGACACGAACTGCCTCCAGATCAAATGGAATTGATTGTACATATAAATATAGCATGGGTTTAACTGACCTGGCGGGATGGCTTTGTTTACTATTCAATACTGCCTGGGATGCCTGACAGAAAAACATTACGGCGTAAGATATCCAGAATAAAACCAGTCCAAGGAAAGACAGTCCTTTATAACAGGTGGGTAGATGCCAGATATCAAAGCTTTTAGGAGTGAAAAAGACCGATTTTTTGAACTGGATCCTCATTCGCCGCTCTCAGTTGAACAGACGGAAAGATTTTCCTGGATTGAATTATTTTCCAGAAAACCCCGGATTAGCATTTGAGGTCGAGATCCAGCCTTTTTCAGAGCAGAGACCATGCTAAGCTGCAGACCAGCACTGGCGACCTGAATATTTATTTGAGGTATGGAAAATTCAGCTTTGAAGTTGCTGGGATCCAGGTTGAACTAACAGTTTTTACCCATGAGAATGGAGATACTTTTTTGCCATTTGTGGACCAAACCAACCCCGAATATACCTACGGCGCCGGCCGCTACCTGGAGCTCGATGACCTGGGAGATAATCGGTATCGGGTTGATTTTAACCTGGCTTATAATCCCTGGTGCGCTTACTCTCCCGATTACAGCTGCCCACTTCCTCCGGATGAGAACCGACTATTGGTGCCAATTGAAGCCGGCGAGATGAACTACTCCGCCCATACTATCTGATTCCCATGGCAAATTATTGGCCTGGATCTCTCCGGGTCAGGCCTGAGTAGCCAGCCCTACACAACCGACCCTTCCATTTGCAAATCCCCTTAGGTGTGCTACAATGCCGTCCGGCATTACAGCAATGCCAGTTGAAAATAAAACTATCCAATGGCTTCAGAGCCTTTTCAAATCAGCGAGATATCAGAAGTGAGACGATGCAGATCGGTATAGTGGGATTACCCAACAGCACCAAAACGACCCTTTTTAACGCCCTTACCCATCGGCAGGAGCAGACGGATAATACCAGCTCTGGAAAGATCGAGGTCCATACAGCGATGGTCTCCGTCCCTGATCCCAGGGTAGAGGTGCTGGCCGAGATGTACAGCCCAGAAAAAACAACCTTTGCCCGGGTTCAGTACAACGATATTGCCGGCTTGCGCGTAGGCATCGGCAGCGAGGGAGGTTTAAGCGGCCCTCTGCTGCAGGCGATATCGCAAAATGATGCCTTGCTGCATGTTGTAAGGGCTTTTGAGGATGATAAGATCCCTCATCCGGAAGGTTCCGTAAATCCTCTTCGAGATCTGAAAGCCCTGGAATTTGAATTCCTTTTCTCTGATCTGCAGATTATCGAACGCCGGCTGGAAAGAGTAGCACACGATCTCTCCCGGAAAGGGATTTATCCCGAGCGGCCGACCGACCAAACTGAGTTTGATGTATTAACAAGGATCAAAAATGCCCTGGAACAGGAAATACCTGTCAGAAGCCAGGCACTCTCTGCGGGGGAAGAGAAAATCATCCGGGGATACCAACTGCTGACTGCCAAACCCTGCCTGGTGGCCTTGAGCATTGGAGATTCTGGAAGTGAGGATCCGGCCGATTACCTGGATTACCAGCAGGATCGAACTGATATGGTATGCCTGCACGGCGCTCTGGAAATGGAGATTGCCCAACTTTCCCGGGAAGATGCCGAGCTTTTTTTAATGGAGTACGGAATCAGCGAACCAGGCTTGAATAAAATGATCCGTCTGAGTTATGAATTATTGGGGCTGCATTCCTTTTTTACGGTTGGCGAAGATGAAGTCAAAGCCTGGACGCTGCGCCAGGGCTCACCTGCTGTTGAGGCTGCCGGCGTCATCCACAGCGATCTGGCCCGGGGTTTTATCCGGGCTGAAGTTATCAACTACCAGGACCTGATCGAAGCTGGTTCTATGGCTGAGGCCCGAAAGAAGGGTACGGTGCGCCTGGAAGGCCGTAACTACCTGGTGAAAGACGGGGATATCCTTAACATACGTTTTAATGTCTAAGTGTCCTGGTTTTGAAAAATAAGGGCAATTGACACCGGGTGGCCATATAGGTTATTCGGGAACTGGACGGTGGGGCACAGCAGACCAGGTGTTTCCCCAGGCAGCAAGCCCAGATGTTATGCGGCTTTGCTAGGGCTCTTTTTCCACCTGGTAAGGAACATCAATCACCACAACTCCTGGTAGATAACGCAAAGCCCAGCGTAAAAGTGGGGCTGATTGAGTGTGAAGAAAATTGTGCCACCAGCGCTCCGGGACAAATTCCGGGACCACCACGGTGATGATCTCAGAAGGATCTTTCCGATCCGCCAGGCATTCGATGTAGTCTACCAGCGGGTGCATCAGCTCACGGTAGGGTGAATCGATGATCACCAGGGGGATATCGAGGGCCAGATCCGACCAGCGCTGGTTGATCTTGTCCGTCTGTTCCTCGGATTCCTCCACGTAGATCGCTGTGATATTCTTGCTGATGGATTGGGCGTAGCGCAGGGCAGCCAAAGATCCTTTATGTACTCCTGAGATGGGAACGATCACAGTCTGCACTTCCGGCGAAGAGGCGGGGATATATCCCTGAAGTGAAAGGGAATCCGCCAGATCGCGGTAGTGGCGGTTAATGGCGTAAAAGATCATGATCAATATTGGGATCAGGATCAGGACTATCCAGGCGCCGTCGTGGAACTTTGTCAGGGCGAAGACAATCATCACAATGCCGGTGCAGACCGCCCCGAAGAAATTGACAATTAGTTTCCACTGCCAACCTTTTTCATAGCTTATGGTGGAGCCCTTTTCCTTGACCTGCTCATTTTCCTTCAGGTGGCCGATTTTCCACCAACGAACAGCCATCCCACTTTGGGAGAGTGTGAATGACATGAACACGCCAATGGCATAAAGGGGGATTAAAGAGCTGACCCGGGCCTGGAAAAGAATGATGATCAATGAAGAGATCAACGCCAGGCTGATTATGCCCCAGGAGTAGACCAGGCGACTGCCTCTGTGGGTCAGCTGACGAGGAAGGAATTTATCCGTAGCCAGCAGGGCGCTTAACCGCGGAAAATCTGCAAATGCAGTGTTGGCGGCCATAGTCAGGATCAAAGTGGTTGCTCCGATCACTGCGAAGTAGAAAATACCACGGCCATCGTGGATGGTCCGGGCCAGCTGGGAGATGACTGTTTCAGCGTGAGATGGCAAGGCTCCTACCTTACCGCTTAAAAAGGTGATACTCAAGAATAATGATGCCAGGATAAAGGACATCCAGATCAAGGTTTGGGCGGCATTTTTACTGCGGGGTTCCTTGAAGGCTGTTATACCATTGGAAATAGCTTCTACGCCTGTCAGAGCTGTTGTACCCGAGGAAAAGGCATGCAGTATCAGGAAAAGGGAAATGGTGGTGACGTGGCTGATCTCAAGTGTTGGGGGTCCGATAACAGTCCCAAGAGCGCCATTGAAATACTGCAGCAATCCCTTCCCAATCGTGAAGAAAAGAATAGCCAAAAAGAAATAAGTGGGGATGGCGAATATAAAGCCGGAATCTTTAACTCCCCGTAGATTGATCAGCATGATCAGCAGTACCATGCTCACTGCCAGCAGGGTGCGATAAGGATCCAAATTAGGGTAGGCTGAGACTATTTGGGCAATGCCAGCTGATACAGAGACCGAAACAGTCAAGATATAATCGGTCAGCAAGGAAGCCCCAGCGACCTGAGAGGCTAATTCACCGAGATTATCCCGGGAGACAATGTATGCTCCACCACCGCCAGGATAAGCATGAATGGTTTGCTGGTAGGAGATGGTAACAACGGCGAGCAATGAGACGATCGCCAGGGAGATAGGAAAGGCATAGCCTAAGGCGACCGTTCCTGCAGCGATCAGGATCAACAGGATTTCCTGGGTTGCATACGCTGTGGAAGAAAGCGCATCGGAGGCAAAGATCGCCAAGCCGATAGCCTTGCCGATAGCTTGATGAGATGCATCGGCGGAGGGCAAGGGCCTGCCTATCAGCCAGGTTTGCAGCAGCGATGGTTTGGGCTTAGCAGCCGCTTGATGGCTGATCTTTTCGGTTTTGATATTCTCTGTCATGATATTTTATTCGCAAGTTATCCCTGGAAGAAGCCTGCAGGAAAAAACATTTCCCCTGCCAGCGCCACTCAAGGATTTATACTGATTATGCAGCATTGCTATGATACCAAACCTTCCATAAATGCATATGGTGGGAAGGGAGAAATTATGGGAACAATCGCTGCCACAATGATGAGCCTGGTAAGAGACAAAACGGTTGGGTGGAGTATTTTGATCATTTTCATGACTTGGCCCTTATATATAATCTCTCGGGTGACCTGACATCTCATGCGAGGGGGTTCTTATAAAATACTTGATCTTATTCACGCTGGAGTTTGGATCAGACTAGGGCAGGACTGCATACTTTCTGGCCGATTTTGCTGTACTATTATTAACATCCATCCTGCCTTTAAAAGGATATTGCCATGGTAAGAACGCTTCCTGTACTATTTGTAATGGTTCTATTTCTTGTCAGCTGCAGCACTGAAGCAGCTCAACTTATTCCCTCTCCCGATCGAGAAAGCCTAATACCTGGCGGCCAGCTAAAGATTAATCCTGAAATAGATGTCTACCCGGTAGTGTCACTTTCTACTGAATATCAGGATCCCGTACCACTCCCGTATCCGGTCAATACGGCTGGAGCGGAGGATTCGGCTTTTATGATGCCGGACGGCAAGACGCTCTACGTTTGGTTCACGCCGGATGTCAATAATCCAGTTGAAAACCAAGCCCTGGATCGGGTTACCGGTATCTATGTCTTCCATCTTGAGGAAGGGTCCTGGAGTCCAGCGGAACGGGTCTTTCTGAGCGAACCGGATCTGGCCACGCTGGATGGCTGTGAATTTGTACTCGGGGAATGGATGTGGTTCTGTACAGCCAGGGAAGGTTACACCGGGCTGCACTGGTTTACTGCCAGGCAGGTGGAGGGGCTCTGGACCGATTGGCAGTTGGCTGATTTCGATCCGGCCTATGAGGTCGGTGAACTGCACATCACCGCCGACGGGCAAGAGCTGTATTTCCATTCCTCCCGTTCCGGGGGAAAAGGCGAATATGATATCTGGGTCTCAAAACTGGTTGACGGGGGCTGGGGGGAGCCGGCAAATGTCTCAGCGGTAAATTCAGCCTACCCGGACGGTTGGCCATATATATCCCAGGACGGCACTGAAATGTGGATCACAAGATCGATCGGAGCCCCGGAATTGTGGAGATCTTTAAGAGTTGAGGGCGAGTGGACCGAGCCGGTTAAAATGTTCTCGGCCTTTTCAGGAGAAGCCTCCTTGGACAATCATGGAAATGTCTATTTCACCCATCATTATTTTAAGGACAACCAGATGCTGGAAGCAGATATTTTTGTAGCTTACAGGAAATAATCCTCACCTGGATCTGCAAATAAATAATCCTGCATCTGTTGTGATGGTGAACGCGCCTTTTCGAGCGATCTCTCCCTCCAGAAACGCTTTGATTCCAGACAGCGCTTGGGGTGCTATTTCCTCAGATGATTTTGAACCTCAAATATTCCAGGATAGCCGTAGGGTCTGTTACCTGCAGGGTGTTTGGGTAGCGCTGGCAGTCAACTTCCTCAAAATAGGGGGTTAGTAGTTTTTGGCCGTTCCCTAGGTTAAAACTTTCCCCCCAAAAGCCTCCCTCGATCTTAACCTCTCCCGGTAGTTTCCCTTCCAGCCCCCGGAGTTCGCTCAGGTGGTCCCGGCCATTAGTTGCCGCGTACAAATATCCCCCAGGGCGCAAGACTCTCCTGATACCGAGAAGAGTTCCCTGGAGATCTCGGACATGGTACAGCATATGATTGGCAATCACAAGCTCAAAAAACTCATCAGGGAAGGGTAATTCCTGGGCATCGACCAGAGGTAAAAATTCGAGGTTTCACCCCGTAGAGAGGCTCTAGACTCCTCCAGCATACCCCTGGATATGTACGTCAGATAAAGTTTTACCCCTACAGGCAGGGTTTTTCCCTGGGTACCTGATACTTCTCCACCAGGAGAGTTTTTAATCCCAGCTTGGCGCAATACTTGGCAGCAACCGGCCCGGCTATTGCGCCACCTGCGACAAACACATCATACTCCTTCATATGGACTGATCCTATTTCAAATATTATTTAACGAAAAACCGGCTCCCTGAATGACGAAAGCCGGTCGGTCTGGATTTGATTGCTGGTTAGGACATCAGATGTTTTCAGCGGGGCCCGCAGCTATAATAATCCTGAAAATACTTTCCACCTTCACAAATCAACTCTCCCCGTTTATCAGTTATGCATTCCGTGCCAGCATAACCATCACCTTTTCCAAAGACAAAGACCGGCCTCTCACCAAGCAGTTCTACAGCGTCAGAAACTCGCAGGCATCTTCCCTTCCAGGCAAACGAAAACTTCCAATCGTAGGATACGATTTGGAAAGAATGATCGATCTTGATGAATGAATAAAATCCCAGCGGGCATGTTTTGCAATCGATTTGGCCGTAATTGGTCACTTCTCCACAGATCTCGATGATCTCGCCTTCTTCTTCAGCGACCACTGAACTTGGATTTCGGCACCCGCTTACATATGTCCTGGTTGTTGCTGTCGGGGGCAAGGCGGTGGAATCAACATACAGCGCGGCAACTGAAGGGTTCTGGGTGGATTGGGCTGAGGAATTGATCCTCTCGCCCCGGGTGAAAGCGGCGACGCCCTCCCGGGTTCCGAACAGGAGGATAGACATGAGGATGGCTGCTGCGATGCTGCCAATCGATAGATGGGCAATTTTATCTTTGCGAACCATCGTCCTCGCGGCCTGTAAAAAAGATATGATTGCTGCGACCGGGATCAAAGCCAGGGCAAAACTGCCGACTTTTTGAGTGGTCGTGATCCCTTTTTTGAGTGACTGCTCCTGGGTTGCCCAAACTCCGATCATGATCCTGGTCAGTACCTGAGAGGATATACCGGCGATGAGGATATTCCTCAATGTCCCAATATCGAGGAAGATTGGCAAGATGGTTGCAGTGATATTTATTCCCCAAAAAAAGATCACCAGCAAAAGCAAACTCAGCATGGTTTGTTCAGGCGGAATAAATGAATCTGTTTTGGGGGTCTTCAAAAAGCCGGGAGCCGGCTGCTCCAGGGGATCTCCGTTTCCCGTTTTATAGTCGCAAAAGGGACAGGTGGGAGAGTTAGGAGGGAGCTCCTTGTAACACTCCGGACAATACTTCATCATGTTCATAGATTAATTCAGCCTGCGAATAAAAAATATAGAATGAATAACATCCTGAGTATAGCATGAACGGAAAAATGAGGAGTAAAAAACCCTATACTGTTTTGTTAGAGATTGCCTGTTTGGTTCATTGAGCGATAATAGATCTGTAAAGTGTTTGAGGATGAAGGTCAGGTGACAAAAATAGGCAGCCATTCTTGTTGCACAAATTCGGGAGAAAAATCCGAGAGCGCTCGGCGGTTGGCCCATTCAAGTGTACTGGATTCCATGGCTGTTGGGGTGCAGAGTTTGTTGGGTTGGGGCATGATGCCTACCCGGGCCAGGTCGAGGCGGTCTGCGTCCCAGCAGACTTGGATGGTGGTGTCAGCCTGGGTTTTTCCGTCGGTGTGGCCGCGGCAGGCACTGACCAAGAGCTGAAGCTGATGGGCGTCGACAAGGGGATGGTTGGATAACAAAGAGAGGGCCAGATTAGCCCCGCGATTTCCATGACCAGGATCCCAGGATTGATTGCGCCGGCAGGCATCATGGAATATCGCAAACAGGCTGATGACAGCAGGATCGCCGCCTTCATGTTCTGCCAGCTTTAAGCCATTCTCCAGCACCCTGCCCCAATGACTGAGGCCGTGGGCATGGGTAGGATCGAGGCGGTATTGGCTGGCTATGACCGGCAAGAAATCCTTAAGGATCCTTAAATTCATCATAAAATATTCCTAAATTTGCCCGGAAATCAGGTAACCAGACAGGATTATGAGGTAGTATAGCATTGAATAATAATCAAAAAGGCAAACAGGTTAAAATCGATCTTCGCCGAACAGGAGAATAATATGGGATTCCACCAGGGTGGCTGGTTTTCGTTTATCACCCATGATGATCAAAAAGAACAACCGGAAATTACCCGGGATCTGCTAACCAGGGTTTGGGAATATTCAAAACCTTATACCATTCAAGTTGTGGGGCTGCTCGGTACCATCCTGGTGATTTCAGGTATCAGTTTAATTTCTCCTCTGTTGTACCGGGATTTGATCGATGTTGCAATACCGGAGAAGGATCTGACCCGGATCAACTGGCTGGCCCTGGGTATGATCGGCATCCCGCTTCTGAACGGATTGATCGGCGTTTGGCAGAGGCGATTAAATGCTGCTGTTGGGGAGGGAGTGATCTTCGACCTTCGCGTGGCTTTATATACCCACCTCCAGCGAATGTCGCTGCGCTTCTTCACAGAAACCAGGACGGGTGAGTTAATGTCCCGTCTCAATAATGATGTGATCGGGGCCCAGCGGGCGATCAGTAATACGCTGGTGACTATTATCTCCAATATCGTCACTTTGCTGGCAACCTTGAGTATTATGATTGTTCTGGAATGGCGGTTGACACTGCTGGGATTGGCGATCTTGCCGTTATTTTTCTTCCCGGCCCGGCGGGTTGGCAAGATCCTGAGAGATCTCCGGAGACGATCCCTCGAAAATAACGCTGAAATGAACTCCACCATGAACGAAACCCTGAATGTCAGTGGAGCCTTGCTGGTCAAATTATTTGGCAGGGAAGACGACGAAGCAGGCCGATTCCGGGCTCATGCCAGCGAGGTCAGGGACATCGGCGTTCAATCAGCAGTGGTCGGCCACTGGTTTTTTATGCTGTTGAGTGTGGTCAGCGCGGTAGGTTCGGCTATTGTCTTTTGGGTGGGAGGCCATCTGGTTCTGCGAGGCGAGTTTACGATCGGCACCATTGTTGCCTTTGGAACTTATCTGGCAGGTATGTACGGCCCCCTGATGGCTCTCACAAACGCTCAGGTCCAGTTTGTGGAAAGTATGGTCAGTTTTGAACGGGTTTTTGAGGTTCTCGAAATCCCTCTCGAAATTAAGGAAATCCAAAATAGCCTTGCTGCGGGAAAGTTATCAGGTTTGATCCAATATGAGAATGTGGATTTCTCATACCACAACTTCGGAGGAGACAGGGTCGGCCTGGAGGACGTAGCCAGGATATCCTGGCGGTCGGACGGTATGGCCCATCTAAAACGGGGCCTGCCCCGGGACGAATCCAAGGCCCAGGAGCCAGAACAAACTGAACAGAGCTGGGCCTTGAAGGGTCTTAATTTCACTATTCAGCCCGGTGAGCTGGTTGCCCTGGTTGGACCGAGCGGAGCCGGAAAGACCACTGCCTCATATTTGCTGCCGAGGCTCTATGACCCTACAGCTGGCAGGATCCTGATCGATGGGATCGATATCAAAGAGATGAGCCTGAAAACCCTGGCAGGCAATATAGGCATGGTGACCCAGGAAACCTTCCTGTTTTATGATACGATCCGGTCTAATTTGCTCTATGCCAATCCGGATGCCACGGAGGAGGAACTGACTGCTGCTGCCAGGGTCGCAAATATTGATGAATTTATTGAGGGGCTGCCGGATCGGTATGACACAGTAGTGGGGGAGCGGGGTTACCGGTTGAGCGGGGGCGAGCGTCAGCGGATCGCTATTGCCAGAGTTGTGCTGCGCGATCCCCGGATCCTGGTCCTCGATGAAGCGACCTCTAGCCTGGATTCACTGTCTGAGGATTTGATCCAGCAGGCCATGAAGCAGGTTATGCAGGATCGAACCAGTCTGGTTATTGCCCACCGCCTTTCAACTATTCTGGCGGCAGACAAGATCCTGGTATTTGACCAGGGCAGATTGGTCCAGCAGGGGTCTCACAGCGCTTTGTTGAAGGATGGGGGTTTGTATAGTGATCTTTACGAAACCCAGTTTAAGGTCTGAGGGTCCCCGATCCTGGATCTAAATGTACCTGATGATCAGCGGTACTACGATAGCGGTTAAGCCCAGCAGTACGATCACGGCAGCAAAAAGCAGGTAGCGGGTTCCGTATGCCTGGAGCAGTTCCTCAGGATAGTATTGATCAACCTGGCTATCCTGGTACATCTTGATGATCCCGGAAAGCAGTTTGTTCCTGGTCCTGCGTCCGATCAAAAGAGCGATCAGGGAGGCGCTGTTTATCAATAAGGTTACCAGGACAAATACAAAAAAGATCAGATTGCTCTGCAGGGTGTTTTCGTCTGCGGCGGTGTTCGACAGAGCGCTGTTAATACCCAGGACGACCAGGTTAAAGACGATCGCGGTGACCACAAAAATCGTATCAGTCCGGCTGCTCTGTCCCAGTTCGGTTGTTATTTGATCGTGCAATTTTTTTAACATTGCTTTCCGCCTTTAGATTTCGGATAATTTTTTCGTGATACGCAATAACCCCGTGTTGTATTAAACTTATCTATAGTAAAAACTTAGTATCTCTGAAAAAATCAATCAGAATGTAAACCAGGTAATGCAAGTTCTAATTTCAAGCAATAAAAATTGGATCAGGATTGAATGTAGAGATCGATATGATCAAAAGAATATTGGGTGAGAAGTTAAATATTGATTGGAAGATCGCGGTGATCACCATAATCAGCACCCTGTTAATAACCGCTGATTATTATTATACGCCAACGTCGCAAAATCACTATGACAGCATTTTGTTCTATATCCTGATCCCATTTGCAGTGATCCTGCTGGTCTTCCGGGAGAAACCGAAAGATTTTGGATTCAGTTTGGGAGATTGGAAGACCGGCCTGATCCTGACCCTGCTGGGTATACTGTTTATGGCGCCGATTATCTGGTATCTGGGCACAAAGCAAGCTGGCATGCAAAACTACTATAATTTCACCCTCAATGGGCTGGTCTGGAAAAAGGCCCTGGAGATCTTTGGGTGGGAGTATCTTTTCAGGGGTTGGATCCTGTTTGGTTACGCCCGGAAGTACGGTTCGGACGCACTCTGGATCCAGGCTGTGCCTTTTGCGATCGCCCATCTGGGCAAACCTGATGTCGAAACCTTGTCAACAATTTTCGGTGGATTTGCTTTTGGTTGGGTTGCCTGGCGAACTGGATCATTTTTTTATTCTTTCCTGATCCATTGGTTTATTGCCACCCTGATCATAGTCATTTCCGCCGGGGGGATCTAGACCGATTGAATAAAAATTTCCCGAGGCGAAGTCACTAAGATGTCCCTGACGATATTGGTCGCACCCGCTGGTGCAGGAAAAACGGATTGGGCAGTCTCCCAGATGAGAGATGCTGCAGCCGCCCTGGGAAAGATGCCTCAATTGATCGTTCCATCTCATGTCCAGGTTTTTGATTGTAAAAAACGTCTGGCGCAAAATGGCGGGGCCCTGGGTGTTGAGATCATTACGCTGGATGAATTGGCCTGGAAAATCCTCGAAGAAGGGGATGTCTACCTGAGTTTTATCACAAAAAACCTTCAAATTGACCTGCTCAAAAAGCTGATCAAGGACCTCGATCTCAATTACTACAGCAAGATCAAAGGTACACCTGGTTTTGTGAGACGTTGCCTGGACGTGATCCAGGAGCTGAAAGCTGGGGGAATAACACCGGAAATTTTCACAGAGGCTGTTGAAAAAAACCACTTGGGACCGAGACTCTCTGAGCTGGGTTTGATCTATTACCAGTATGAGAAATGCCTGATGGCGATGGACCTGGTCGATTCTGCGGGAGTACTCAAGACAGGCTGTTTCCCTGATATTAACCACCCCGCATATATTTTCAGAGGGAGGTTTGTTGATCTTTGATGGATTTGATGATTTGTCGCCAGTTCAGCTACGCCTGGTAGCTGAACTATCAGGGAGCAAAGCTGAGGTGTTTTTTACCCTGACCGGGAGTGAAAAAACCCGGCGTTCCAAATTGATCCATAAGAGGTTTCACAGGCTTTTAGATGGATTATCTACCCTGGATGGAGTCGTGATCCGGCCTCTTGCTGAGATCACTGATTTGCGCCCTGAAGTAGGAGTGATCAGTTCTTTTAGAAACCGGATATTTTCCCAGGAAAGTGGGCCTGGCATCGACGCAGAAGGGACCATCTCGCTGGCTGCAGTGCCGGATCGGGAAGCCGAGGTTCGGGCTGCCCTTCGATGGATAAAACAGCTCCTAGTTAAGCAGGGAATCCCGCCAGGCAAAACCGCTATTCTAATGCGTAATCCGGAATCCTATCGATCGATCCTCAGCAGGGTTAGCCGGGAATATGATCTGGATCTGAGAATTCAGGGAGGGGTACCCCTGGCAGAAAACCCTTTGATTGCAGCTATACAAGCATTTGTTGAAAGAGGCGAATTCTGGGGAACAAGGCCCCGGTTGGAGAGAATTTCTAACCCTGTGGCTGTCTCCCTATTTGAAATGGGAAACTCTTTATGCTAATCTGGGCATCGAATACAACGATCAAAAACACAACTTTTACGGCCTTGAAATTTAAGGAAATAGTCCATTGGGGGGCTATTGTCAGAGGGACAGGACCAATGGAATGATGCTTTTGACAGGCTGGTGGAAGAGATCAATGACCGGGAGCAAAAAGGCATACCCCAGCTTTTGGGAATGGATAGTGTGTCTGTCCAGGAACTCAAGCAGCTTTTCCGGGGGTTTTTAGATTCGATAACTCCTCCTGGAGGAGTAAACCAGGTATCGATATTTGTCTCCTGGATAGAAGATATCTTAGGTATGGATGAAGGAGAGCAAATCCAGGAGGGATTGGATTTGGTTGGTCAAATTTTGGCCGGGGGACATGAACTGGCCCGGCGCGACCTGAAAGCCCTTCAAAAATTTATTCATATCCTTCGAGAGATGATCCGATCAGACAGGCTCTTTGAAGGAGGAGAGATTACCTTCTCGCATTTCTGGATCGATCTGACGAGGGCTATCGGAAATGCGGTTTATCAGCCTTGGGATCTGGATCAGGGATTGATAACCAGCGCTGATATCAGGGAAGTCCGAGGAATATCTTACCAGGCTGTGGCGCTTCTGGGTTTAGCCGAGGGCGAACTCCCGGGAACGATCCAGGAAGATCCCTTCTTAAGGGATCAGGACCGGGCGGATCTGTCGGAACACCCGGGTTTGGACCTGCAATTTTCAACTGATAGCGCTGAAGGGGATTATTTTATTGAAGCAATTAATCGCGCAACTGATTGTTTATTGATCACCCGTCCCAGAATAACAGATACTGGCGCGCCCTGGCAGGCATCTCCTTACTGGGAGGAGATTTTAAGGTGCCTGATAACCATTCCAAGACTGGAAACAACCAGCACCAGACCTCACCTAAGCAGCGCGGGATCCCTGGCGGAGTATTTCGAGATCCTGGCTGGGTCTAATCGGTACCCTCTCAGAGATTGGATAAAGATCGCTGATAGATATTTGTCTCAGGCAGAAACCATACAGACTGCAGCAAACATCATCCAGATCAGGGTCGGGGGAGCAGATCAGCCGGGTGACCGGTTTAACGGAAACCTGGAAGAGCTCGAGCATGATTTCCAATCCAGATTTCCAGAAGACCACGTTTGGAGTTCCAGCAGATTAGAATCCTATCTTTCCTGTCCCTATCAATTCTATTCCAGTACGGTTTTACGTTTGGAAAAACCTGAACCTCCTGGCGAAGGCCTCAATTCTCGACAATTGGGCAATATCTATCATCATATTCTGGAGAAGCTTTACCGGGACATTGGTGATGTTTATTCACTGGATGATCTATTATCCCAGCTCCCTCGAAGTGCTGAAGCGGTTTTTGCAGCCGCCCCGGAATCTGAGGGTTTCCGGGTCAAGGGATGGTGGCAGTATACCCAGGCGAATATTTTGTCCAATCTCCAAAAAACAATTATCGTGCTAGAAAATCTGGATCCTGCATTTGTTTTTTATCGGGCAGAACAAGCCTTTGGAATACAGGGACAAATTGAACCGGAGCTTAGAATCCAGGTGAAGGAACTCGGCAGTTACAGACTGCGGGGATTTATAGACAGAGTTGATCGGAATCCACTGGGTGATCTCAGGATAGTGGATTACAAGACCAGCGGGCCTATCCGGATTTACAAATCAGGCCCTGATAGAAGGTAAAAAACTGCAGCTTCCTTTTTACGCCCTGGCTGCCGAAAAAACCCTCGGACTAGGCAGGGTAAAGGAAGGTTTCTATTTCCATGTCCAGGCTGGTGAACCGAGCTATTTAAAACTCTCTGGGTTCCGGAAAGGTGACCGGACTGGACCTTCAGCTGCGATTGAGACAGCGGTTGAGAAAGGCTGGCAGGCGGTGCAATCAATCCAGAAAGGGCATTTTCAACCTCGAACTCCTGATGGAGGATGCCCAGATTATTGTGCTGCGGCCGAGTATTGTTGGTCCTATCGTCCGGGATCATGGTAATGCCAATGAAACAATTCTCTGATGTTCCAGGCATAGTGCAGGGGATCACTCCCAGCCCAGAACAGATTCCGGCTATAGTCTCCCGGGGATCTGACCTGGTTGTTGTTGCGGGGGCTGGCACGGGAAAAACGCGGATACTGGTAGGCCGTTATTTGGCTCTGCTCGCAGAAGGAATTCCACTAAGATCCCTGATTGCGATCACGTTTACAAAAAAAGCCGCCAGGGAAATGCGCAACCGGGTGAGGGAGGTAATCAGGTCCTATCTTGAAGTAATTGATCCCGAAGCGCCAGATCATGAACATTGGTCGAATGTCTACGAAAATCTAGACGCGGCCAGGATCAGCACAATTCACAGCCTGGCAGCAGATATCGTCCGGCAGCATCCAGCAGAATTAGGTATTGACCCTGTATTCGTTTTACTGGAAGAATCTCAAGCTGCCAGATTGAGGGCCAGGGCTGTTGAAACGGCTTTGTCTGAGGCTTCTCAAAACCAAGACCACGGCCCAGCTTTTTATCGATCTTGGAGATTGGAAGCTAAAACGCCTGCTGACTGAAATGTTCAGCAAGCGGCTGGACCTAGAAAAATTTCTGAACGAATCCGGGGTTAACCTCTGGAGTACCTGGGAGATTGAACTTATCCAGGCTCTGCGAAAATTTGTAGAACATCCGGTAGTAGATTCGGGACTGGATGGATTGGTATCTCTCCAGCAAAATGGCGCGCTGGATCGGGCAGAGGCGGCAGGAGACCTGCTCGTTGATGATTTGCGCATAGTGATTAATACCTGGCAAACGATCAAAAAAGACCGAGAATCCGGGGATTGGATCGGTATTTCCAGGCATTTGGGTCTGCTGCGGTCCCATTTGAAACAAAAGGGTCGGGGGGCAAACTGGGAACCAGCTCGTCCACGAGAGATCATCAAGGAAATTCAGAATCTGTATGACGACCTGATTGGATTTACGGATCTCGATCTCTCCCTGGACCAGAAGCTTGCGGAGGAAATTTTATCACCATTGCTGAAGGTGTTTGGCTATGCATCGGCTGAATATCGGAAGTTGAAATCTGAGCTCTCCGGATTGGATTACGACGATCTGGAACAAAAATCCTTAGCTCTGTTAGAGAATAATCCCTCAGCTGCTTCCTACTGGCAGTCTCAGGTCCAGGGCTTGCTGGTGGACGAGTATCAAGATACAAATGACCGCCAGCGCACCCTGATAAACCTGCTGAATGGCGATGGGGGTCGGCTGTTTTTGGTTGGAGATGGTAAACAGTCCATCTATCGGTTCAGGGGAGCGGATGTCGAAGTTTTTCGTCAGGAGCAAACCAATATCCAGCAAACCGGAGAACAGTATCAATTATCCAAGTCCTATCGGGCACATCCTGGATTGCTGGAAAACCTGAATGCCTTGCTGGCGCCCATCCTCGGGGATGATCAAACAGTTACATATATCGAACCATTTGCTCCGCTGGATCCCGGTCGGGCATCTCTGCCTGCTGGAATCAAAGAGCCATATGTTGAACTGCACCTGGCAGCGGGATCAAAATCAGAAGGAGCTCTGGACCAAGCTGCTGAAGCTTTGGCTTTGAGGCTGAAAGATCTGGTCGGGGACAATCCCGGATTGGAGGGTGAATCTCGTGAGGTCATCAATTATGGAGATATCGCGGTCCTTTGTCGAGCAGCAAGCTCTTTTTCTGCCTACGAGACAGCTTTCGAAAAGGTCGGAATTCCCTATTTAACCATCGCAGGGCAGGGATTTTATGACCGGCCAGAGATCAGGGATCTCATCAATACGCTGAGATCTTTTTCTGACCTTCATGATGACCTAGCCTTCACAGGATTTTTGCGGTCGCCGATAGGTGGTTTATCTGATGAAGACCTGCTAATTTTGAGGGATTATCAGTTGGAAAATAGAACGCCGAGTTTGATCACCGCGGTTCGGAATTATATTTCCAGTTCCTCTGTTGGGGACCATCAAAAACTGATCAAGACCTTGGGGCTGGTGGATCAATTCTCGAATCTAATTGGCAGGCTTTCAGTAGCTGAGATTCTCAGTAAATATATCGGGCAAACAGCATATTTGGCAGCCTATGCATACCTGGGATTGGAGCGCAGTCTCCAGAATATCAAGAAACTGATCCAAGACGCTCAACAATCCGGATTGGTTAGTGTGGCTGATTTCCTGGTCCAGGTTGAAGAGCTTCGCAGCAATGCTGTCCGTGAAAGTGAAGCCCAGGTAATCTCCGAAGGAGCAGTCCAGATCATGACTGTTCATCAGGCAAAAGGATTGGAGTTTCCAGTGGTTATCCTGGGTGATGCAACCAAACAGGGAAGATCTGGTAGAGATCTATTAATGGATCAGCAATTCAGGCTGGTCATGCCTTTTACTGGCGATAGGATCGAAAAATCCCCGGAAGGAACCTATCAGATCCTGACCTCAAAATCCTTTGCCTATTACCTGGCTGCAAAACAAGAACAGCTCCGTGAGGAAGCAGAATCAGATCGTTTATTATATGTGGCTGCTACCAGGGCACAAGATCTATTAATCATCAATGCGGCGATTGGTAAACCAACTAAAGATGGGAAGATCAAGAAATTAAATGGTTGGCTGGGAAAGCTTGGAGCTTCATTGGGATTGGAGGATCTTCCGGTTTCGTTTGAGGTCGATGGCGAGGATGTGCACCAATTTGATATCGTACAGCCTGCCCTCAGTGCAGCCCTGACCATCTATGAACCAGGAGTGGATTTTGAACCCAGCCAACCTGACACGCTTCCCTATAATGAGACAGAAGAAATCCCACCCTGGGAAGACTATCAGGCGGAAGAATCGATCCCTGATATTAAAATAGAGATCGATCGGCTGCATAAAATAGTTTATCAAGATCAGAAGGCTTATGCGCCAGCCTGGATGGTCGGTCAGGTTGTTCACCGCTCCCTGGAAATGTGGAAATTTCCTGATCGGGATCAAAATCGGTTTATCGCCTGGTCGGATGCTGAATTCAGAAAATTGGGATTGATGGATGCCGATGATCTTAGAGATGGGTACAGGAAGACCAGAAAGATCCTGGAGAAGTTCCAGGTCAGCGAATTGTACCAACGAATGGAAGCATCGTTCGATTTGAAACATGAGATACCTATCAGCAGCCTGGGAAAATCAGATGAGCTTCAAATGGGGGTGATTGATGCTCTGTTCAGGGAAGGTGATTCCTGGGTGTTGGTAGAGTTCAAAACGGATCGGATAGATTCTCGTTATCGGCGTGATTTCGAATCTAAATTGGAACTCTACCGGGTTCAAGTCGGAAATTATTTAGAATCCATGGAGCGGATCCTGGGAGTTCGCCCTGTGCCTGTTTTGTGTTATTTGAATTATGATGGGGCGGTCCATCTTGAGACAGATCTCTGGCCCTGAGCGGTCCGCCTGGGTTGGCTGGCCGATACCAGTTAAAGTTCAAAATAGGCAAAATCCTTCTTCATCACCGATTTCCCGGCTTCAAGAAAGAGATCCCGAATATGATCATCCATTGTTAAGTAAGAAACTTGCCAGCCCCCTTGGGCAAGTTTGACCATACTGGAAACCAGTACTTCCCTCCGGGCCCAATCTGAATGCTGAAAGGCATCATCCAGGATCAGAAAAAGTGGGATATCTCCCGCGATCTTGGCTGCTATACCCAGGCGGAGAGCCAGCAGGATCTGTTCCCGGGCACCGGTGCTGATATCTTCCAGGGCGAAACGCTGGAAGGGGTCATCTACGAACAGGCCTTGTTCGGAGAATCCTAAGGTGCGATCCTTGCCAGTGATCCTGGTGACCAAATCCGAAACCAGGCTGGTGTTGATGTCCTCAATAATTTTTTCTTCCTCAGCCGCCTGAATTTGAGTCAAAATTGTTGTTAATCCGATTTTGGCGATCAAGTCTGCTTCGCTTTCCAGCAACTTTTGGTTTAAATCTGACCGGAAAATCAACAGTTCATGGAATACTTCCGGCCAGGGTGATGTTATTTCAGCCGCAATCCTTTCACAAGCCCTGGCTTTTAATGTTTCAAGTTCCTGATAATCAGATTTCAGGCTGGCTTTCAAATGGGAGATAGTTGTCTGATTTTCTTCAACAGCCCGTGGGTCATAATCGACTTCAGCGGCTTGTTCCTTGGCATCGTCCTGGAGGATATTCAATTTGCTGATCTTGATCTCAACCGCGTGCAGTTGAGATCGAAGGTCTTTGAAGTGAGCTGCAAGCTGAGCAGAGGACTTCTCCCAGGAAGCCTCAATGGGAGGATCCATATTTTGCCTGCTGAATGAGGATTCAATTATTTGTTTTTCGGATTCTTGCCTGCTCAATTTTTGTTCCAGGAGCTTCTGATTGTTTTTTGCTTGCAAATATTTCTCAGTTAGATTTTTCTTCTGATTTCTGATCTCGACCTGGCTGGCGAGTTGAAAACCAAATCTTTCAAGAAAACCTTGCTGGATCAGGATCCGTTCAGCATTAAGCTCAGGTGCGGCATTGGTTTTGAGGTGCATAAATAAATAAATTCCAATCCCGATCACACCCAGGAGCAAGGCGCCGATCCCTACCCAAAACGCATCGAGGGGGAGATAAAACTTATTGAATATCAAGGCTGCTGTACCAGCAGCGATCAAGGCAATCCCAAGGTAGCCAAGCAGGGGAACCGGTGATGTGATGCGGTCCAGCTGGTAGTTTTGCCAAATTTCCTCGGCCGATTCGATCCACAGGTAATCCTGCAGGTCTTTTTCAGATCCTTTGAGCACATCGGATAAATGCTTGATTTCTTCTTGAGCCCGGCGAAAATCCCTGATCCGATCTCTGAGATCAGTTAGAGCTCCCTCGTTCATCTGATCCATTTCAAGTTGGAGTTGGGCCTGCTGCTGGAATAATTGGTGTGCGAGATGTTGTTTGGCAGCTTGCTGTTTCTCGAGGAAGGACTGAAATATTATCGATCTGGATTTCCAGTTCTTTTGCTGGACCGCGGGAATACCGGGATTCGATCAAAGCCACTAGTTGATCTGTCTGGGCTAAATCAGCCCTCAGTGAATTGTTAGTATTGATCAATCCCTGGTTTGGCCCTATGATTTGCCAGTCCACCAAAGAGGATTTTCGAACACTGGCAGGGATCTCATCCCAGATCCTGTCAAATACAACCTGATTGGTCAGGGCTGCTTTAAGGATCTGGCGATTTACTCCTCCAGGGATATTTTCTGCGAGATTGAGATCACCGCCCCTGACAACCAATAAGCGGGACATATTTCGCGGTAAACCCAGGTCGATCTCATCCCAATAATCTTCGATCTTCTTGGCACTGCCAGGAGTGAAATCAATTGGATCTTCAGCCAATCCGACAATTCTGAGCTTGCCTTCGAAGGCATCCTGTCGTAAGTTCCAGGGAGAGTTTTTCCTGAACAGGGACTTCAGGATGAACTCGACCAAATAGGTTTTCCCGGTTTCATTCCTGCCGAAAAACAGGTTTAATTTTCCAAGCTCAAATGTCCTGGATCCTATCGGGCCTGATTTTTTAACCTGGATATCTTTAATAAATATACTCATCATTCCACTTTGTAAATGATCTTGAGAGCCTTTTCAAGTATGTCATTTTTGGTTGGTAGCGAGGGAGGATTCCCCCAATCTAAGCTATCGAGCCAAGCATTAAACTGTCGGGCGATCAATGCCCGATCTGGATCCGGGTCGGTAGTGAGATTGTTCAATATTGGATCCTGATAGAAGCGGATCGGCGAGAAAGCATTGTTTACTTCCTTGAGAATCGCATTTCTCCCACTGAAAGATGTCCCAATGATCTCTACCCTGACCTGGACGTTCTCCTGGGTTCCAGGAGTGAGATCCCAGCTATATATCCGCTGTTTGATATCCTCGACCAGGATCTTTAAATCGTCTTTTCCAGGAACCATTACAAAACGTTCCTGATAATACTCGAGCTGGGAATGGACTATTTGCCTGGAGATCTGCCCCAGCTCAGTATCAAGGATCAGAAAGGATCGTTTTCCGGTTTCCGTGATATTCAGGGGGCAGGGGGAGCCCGGATAATAGGTGATTTCGCTCGATTGGGGAAGGTGGATATGTCCTAAAAACACCAGCTCAGGACGATAAAGGTCAATATCATATCGGGTCAGGGGCATGTAGGTACCCGGCTCGTAAGGATCAGGTGTGTTCAAACTGCCCGAGGAATCTCCATGCCCGACCAGGATCCAGCGTTGACCTTTGAGCTGTTTACCGAAGGGTGCAATCGCTTCTCCCATCGTCAGTCTGGGTTGATAAGGAACAAAAAGGATTTTTCGGGTATCGTTCAGCGGTTGCAGGATGGGTTCCGAATATAATGCCAAGCCCTCATTATCGAATTGCTCTGGCCTGAGGGTTTGATCGTGGTTCCCGGGTATGATGACAGTTTTTAATCCGGAGGGTTTGCTGTCCTGGTACAGATCGTGAAAATCGGTGTAATTTGCCATTGACGAGTCAAAGAGATCACCCGCGATGACCAGAAGCTGAATATTCTTCTCTTGGCATTGCCGGAATATGTCCCGGAGTGCCTGGTACCTCTCGGGATTTTTCTGCGCGGTAGTTAAGATGCAGGTCCGCGGTGATGGCAATTCTCATGGCATTTCATCTCCGAATTGGCAGTTGGTTAATATTGTACAGTATGGGGGACGAGTTTCCCAAAATCTGACCCAAAGGAGGAGTGTCTAACAGCCCCGGGTATTTCAACTTTGAACGATGCTTTTTTTTAGGTTCCAGTGAGAATGATGATTTCCAGGCTTGAAAGATGATCTCTGAAAAGATCGGAAGATCCGGTTGAGAGACAATTGATTATCTATTGCTCTGAATTCTGGAGAATTTTGACTAAGGCAGGAGGTAGATCATCGCGGCCAAGATTCTATGGTGAACTCTTAAAGGAGTAGCTGGCTCTCAGTCTGGATCAGTTGGTCCACGATGTCCTTTAAGCCAGACCGCAGGGTATCCTGGCAGATCTCCGGGCAGGGAATCCCGGCCTCAGCTGCAGCCAGTTGAATAGCGTAATTGATTCCCTCATCAGCAAGCTCCTCAAAGTTAGGCAGAGAGGGAGGAATCCCAGTAAAGTATGTGAATCCGATTTCCAGACCTACCCGCAAACCCGCCTTGCAGGTATCGTCACAGGGGATCCCAAGGGTATTGATCACTCCCGCGGCAATATCCACAGCAGTGTTTTTGATGTCGTCTATCAGGCTCCTGACAGAATTTAAAAATTCATTAAGTCCTTCCATGAGGCTCGAGCCCCACTCACTTAAAAAAGAAGAATCGTCCTCTTTCTGATATGCAGTGGGGCAAACGATCTGATTATTTGCGATCACAGATTGAAGTTTTTCATAAAGGGTGTTAGTGAGTGAATCTATGGCTTCATTAGGATAGCCAGGAAGGGGGAGATTTTTTCGGAATGAGTTCCAAATTCGTTCTTTATCAAGGCTTTCAATAGAGATACATCCCCAATAATTGAAATCCATATATTTTATGGGTTTGAAGTCAATGATCTCTACTTCGTAGATCAAGGGCAGGTGTTCTTCGATCACTGGTTCTATGGTATCAAATCCAGGTTTATAAGAAATTCTCACAGTATTGGAGGGATCTCCGCTGGGCTGATTTCCTGCCATGGGTGTAAAGCGGGCATAGTAAATCATACCGATTTGTTTGGGAAGATAATTTTCAATCAAATTACGAGGTGTGATCTCAAATACGGGTTGGGATCCTCCGCATCCTGCCGGACCGGGCTGGTAGGATTTCAGATCTGCAAAATCAACCAGGAATGAGCCGCCGCTGGAGCCAGCCACACAGCCGCTGGCCAGCAAGCCTGGTGGATTGGGTTGAAAGTTATCCAGGAAGGGTTGGGTTGTGATCTGCCAGAGAACAGAGGTAGTACCTGGGGCAGTTGAGACCCAGTAGAACTCTCGCAATTGATCCTCCACATTGGAAGCAATCTCGCCATAGGTTGATAGATTGTTTTTTCCCATATCTCCGGTGCAATTCGTTCCCAGGTTGCAGACAGTCAGATCTGAACGGTCAACCCATATGTGCCAAGAGCCCAGATTGACCGGGGAGCCGCCTTCCCAACCCCACAGGACCAAATCTAGAGTTGAGATCGGATAAGGAGTGTATTTGACGATGTTATCGACAAACAAGTCAAAAGGGACCGGATCCGGAGTTGGGGACAGGAACTCCTGGGGGTCAGCAGGATAACGCTGATAGCCGCTGCCATTAAAGGCGTAATAATAATAGGCCAGGTTCACACCATTGGGTACAACCTGCTCTGGCAGGCCGACCTCATCTGATGCTTGATAATTAGCCTGGCATTCAGGTGCCGAAAAATTAGCCTGAACGGGGTTGCTGGGAGATTCCCCGGTCAAATTGAAGGAAGCCACATAATAGTCTAAAGGACCCTTTTGATTGGGTTCAGAATAAATAAAAGTAGATCCCTGGTTCATCGCTCCCAGAGTTGCAGTTCTATGAAAAGCTGAGCTGCCTGGCTCAGACCGATAAATAAAATAGCCTAACTCGTTTTCAGCCAGATCCTTGATCAGCAAATTCACCGAACACCCTTCGATTGCAAGGCTTAATTCCGGCGAGGCAGGCAGGGCACCCCCGGGTGATAAGGTCTTTCCAAGCCAGATTGAAAGATCACTCGGGGCCCGGTTTGCTGATGGCAAGTCACCTGAATCCGGGGCTTCCGAAGTCTGGCCAGGACGAAGCGGTTCTGTCAAACCTGATGGGAAGATACCAACTGGCTCCATACCTTCGCTGGGGCTGGATCCTTGGGGAACAATCCCAAAACCTGCTGGTTCTACCGCCGTGATATCCAGGATATTGGATACAACGACCCTGCTGTTTTGATCCAGAGCCCGGACGTAAAGGCGATGACTGCCGGTTATTAACGGCAGCCAGCGGAAAATGTGAGCAGTGGCGGATTGGCTTAATTGCTCCGTTGGGGCTGATTCTCGGAGAGATCCATCCACCCATAATTCAAGGGATTGAAGGTCTTCCCCGCTGCGGGTAGATACCAGAATCGGAATGAAAGCATCTGCAGGCCAACTGGACTTACTCTCAGGGGAGATGATCTGTACAGCCAGAGGAATTTGATTTGGCGGCACTTGATCAGCAAGTTTTGGGACTTTTGATTTCCCCCAGATGACAGCGGCAGTGAGGGCGGAGACTATCAGGAGCACAGCTGCTCCCCAGATTAGAAATTGGTGTTTGGTCTTTGCCACGGGAAGCCTCTCCATTATCTATAATGTCCAAGTTATATTATAGATGATTTCCAGCAACACCTTGAATTGAACTGGTTAGTTAGGGGAAAAAACATCCTGAAAAAATTTTCTTGGTGGGTAAAAAACCTCTCCTGTCAAATACCTGGTCCGGGTTGTGCCAAACTGTTAGAGATATGGATAAATAGTTCCCGATCTCTAGAGGGATCTCTTTCCGCTGATCGAAACAAGGGAAACTTTCCAGACTCTGAGTCTGGAGAGCTCCTGTTCAGGGAAGGTCCAGCTGCGGTCAGAATAGTGGTTCATAATAGAGTTTAGTGCCTCAGCCTTTTTTGCCGGCTGTTTTATTTCTTCTGCTATGCCATCTGCAATCACACTTTTGAACTTGAAGCTCCACTTGCAGGCTTGATTGGCGTCTTCAAATATCTCGACACCAGTTTCGAAGGACAGGCAGACCCGGGGGTTTACCTTCAGGATATCAAGTTTTTTTCCAGCCTTTGAGGAGTGGAAATAAATCGAATTCGCCATCATACCCAAATGCGATTGGCACCGTGTATGGCTGGCCATCCCGGGAGCAGGAAAGATGGCAGTAGGCAGCCTGCTTGATGACCCCGTCCTGCAATTCGCGTTCTGTGATTTGCTGGTCTTTTTGCCCATATTGATCAAGCAACCTTATCAGCTTGCAGCGGGTTTTTTTCTGGAGAGTCTGGCAATGATCAAGGCCAACAGGATCGCTACCAGGATAATCGCCAGGGTTGGCACAGCGATCGATATTACAGTGCCTGTTATGGATGCGATCAGCTCGCTGGTCGATACAACAGGATTGGCGAGTCCAGCGGTCTTAGCGGTAGATATTCCCCGCACGAGGACACTGGAAGCCTGGATGATGCCTGCGACACCTCCGCCGGCGATGATCGCTAAGGACCACCGCAAGAAAGGAGATACATCACCGACCATGGAAGCAGTTGCGATCGTGCCAGCTACAATAGCGGCTGGAGTTGCGATCGTATCCAGCAGATTATCAAGCCAGGGTATATAGTAGGCTGCAATTTCGATGACCATGGCTATCCCAAAAGCGATCAAGGCCGGCCAGGATCCGATCCACTCAAAACCCGGCGAGAATGACAGTGCTCCTGCTTGGTGGGCAAGGCCCATTCCCAGCAAGGGGACAAAGATCCGGAATCCACAGGTTGCGCTGAGTCCAATTCCGACAAAGATACCTAATAATTCTTCCATAATCCTGCTCCTGAAAAGCTAGTTGAATAATTGATCAATAAGACCAGAATAAAGGCATCAACACCATAGTGACCAGAAATACGACCAGTGTAAGTGGAAGGCCAACTTTGAAAAAATCAGAGAACTTATAACCACCTGGCCCCATAACAAGCAGGTTTGCTGGATGTCCCACCGGGCTGAGAAAAGCCGAGGAAGATGCGATGGCGATGGTCATCATCAAAGGATAGGGCGAAATCGAAAGATCCACGGCTGTTGAGAGGGCAATCGGTGCCAGCAGGACTGCCACGGCAGGATTAGGCATGAATTGCGATCCCAGGATTGCCAGGAAAAAAAGGGCTGCAGTCAGCGCTAACGGCCCGGCGCTGCCTACCAGGTCGATCATGGCTGTGCCGATCATTTCTGCCGCACCTGTTTGTTCCAGCGCGATACCCAGAGGCAGCATGCCGGCGATCAGGAACACAGCTCTCCACTCGATCAAACGGTAGGCTTCGTCCATCGAGAGGCAATTGGTCAAAATCATCAGGACCACCCCGGCGACAGCCGCGATTGCAATGGGCAGCCAATTGAATATCACCGGGATCAGGACCAAAGCCATGATCAACAGGGCAAGCGGCGCTTTTTTTACTCTGGGTGTTGGTTGGGGAGCTCCACTGACGACCAGGAATTCAGTTTCTTCTCCAAATAAACTCAACTTGCTGCGAGGGCCAAACAGCAATAAAGCGTCCCCAAATTGGAGTTTAAAATCCCTGAGATGAGACCGGTAAGCCCGGCCTCCCCGCCAGATAGCCAGAATTGTCAGCCCAAATTTGGACCGAAAATTCAATTCGCGGACTGCCTTGCCAGCCAGCGAGGAGTGGGGAGACAAAATTGCTTCGATCAATCCTGTTTCATCAGTTTCTAACTCTGCCAGATTCGGGTGGGTGTCTGTTTCAATGGTTAGATTTTGCAGACCCTCGATAGTATTAAGATCTTTGAGATCGCCTTTTATGATCAAAGTATCATCGGCCTGGAGAATTTCTTCGGCTGGCGGCATCAGCTCAGCATGATTATCCCGGACAATGCCTTGTACGCTTAGGCCATAAGCGTCACCCAGGCGGCTGGTGATTAAAGATTTTCCAACCAGATTGGAGCCTTGGGGGACTTTGACCAGGATAAAACGATCCTCAAAGGTAAAATCCTTCGATAAACCCACGTTCGAAAGCAAAAGAGCCGGATCGTCATCCAGCGCATCAAGATTCTTTTGGAACCCTTTAACATGCAGGGTATCTCCAATCTGAAGGGGGATGGATTCAAGTTCATCGTAATATGTATTTGTTTTGCGCTGGATAGCGAGGACAATCAAATTGTAGGTATGGCGGAATGCAGATTGGGCTAAGGTTAACCCGGCGAGTGATGATCCTGAAGGTATGGTAATCTCTGCTAATTTTATTTCTCCGGTAACGACCTTGTCCAGGTCCAAATTATCCTGATCCAGGATCAAGTGTTCTTTTCCATGGATCTCGAACAATCTGTCCAACTGACCTTCAACCAGCAGCCGGTCACCAGGATTCAACTCAAAATTGGGCGGAGGTGCCATGATCGATGTTTTATCGCGAAAGACTGTTACAACATTGAGTTCAAGCGCGGAACCAAATCTGCTTTCTCGCAAGGTTTTACCAGCCAGGCTCGAGTTATCTGGCAAGCGGATAAAAGCCATCCTTTCTTGGAAATCGTAGATTTCTGTAACGTCAGGGGAACGGCCCAATTCCTGGGAAAGGTCCCGCTCGGGAAGTAAATGACGGCCAAGCAGGATCATATACAGGGTGCCCGAGGCCAATAAGGCTATTCCGATCGGGGTAAAATCGAACATTTGAAACGATCTCAATCCGGCATCCTTGAGGGCTTCACTGATTAAAATATTGGGCGGTGTGCCGATCATGGTGTTTAAACCACCCAGCAAACAAGCTGTAGCGAGGGGCATTAAAAACCTGGATGGGGGACGTTTTGTTCGACGGGCGATATCTATCACAACCGGAAGGAAAAGGGACGCGACCCCAATGCTGTTCATAAAACCAGAAAGAACTCCACTTGTGAGCATGATGATCGCCAGAAGTTTGATCTCGCTGTCCCCAGACATACGGAGGACAAACCTTCCCAATTTACTCGCAATTCCAGTCCTGGCCAGGGATCCGCTAAGGATCAACACAGCCCATACCGTGATGACAGCTGGACTGCTAAAACCAGAGAGCGCTTGAGCAGGGGTAAGTAAACCGCTGATCGCAAGACTGGCCAGAACCATCAGGCCAACCAGGTCCATGCGGACCCGATTGCTGATAAACAGGATCACAGCAATAAAAAGGATAATCAGGACAAGGATTATTTCGTTAGACATAGGTTCGGCTGCCAGGTTCAGATCATTGGTAAAAAAAATAGACTACAGGGTCTTTGTAAGTAAATTTGTCAGAATTATAGCCTATCCGGTTGTTTATCTCTTGCCCTTAATACCTGGAGAGCCCTGAATAGTAACCCACTTGTTGGGGGTATTCTTGCTTCCAAAATCCAGCCATGTTTTTCCGGCATAATCATATTCCAGCAGCCAGCGGCCTTCCTGGTCTCGCTTTTCCGATACTAATTGAATTGCACTCTCCAATTGGGGGGTTGCTCCACGGCCCAGGTTAACAAGGGCTTCGCATACCTGGAGTAGATCAGTGACATAGAATACCGGGAAGCCGAATTTCCACCAATTCCGGCTGGGCTTGGTGTTCCACCCGTTAGGGTAGTCTGCTTTGGCCAGGTTCGATGCCAGGAAAAAATCGCAACCTCTATTGATCGCGCGTTCGATCAATGGCGTATATTTTTCTGGGGGCAATTTGGAAAAGGCCAACATGACTTTTGCGCCACCCCAGGCGCAGGAAAATTTGTTATTGGCCCCGCATTGGAAATCGGGGCCAATTTTTCCCGAATAATACCGCAGGGGAGCTTTGGCCGAACTCATCGGAGAGACACCTTCACCGGTCAGGGACCTGGCCATCCATTCAAATGCCTGGTCAAGACGCTCGTCTTGAAATCCCAGGTCCAACAGGGCTGTCAGGATATTTCCCTGGAGGCAGTCCGCTGTTCCTGAAGCAGTGCCAGTGGTTGAAAACTGACCATTTTCAGTCAGGGAGTTCTCCAGGTAACGCTGGCAGGCCAGTTGGATTCGCGGATCATATTCACAAGAGGCGCCTAATTGTGCCAACAGGATCAGAGACCAGACTGTGCTCCTGTACTTGGGCAGATAACCAGGACCGTCCTTCTCCCAGAATCCCAATGGATCCATATGGTCCAGAATGAGATGGATAAAACCATTTTGATGTGCTCTGTCTGCCGCAGCTTCCAGATCTCTCCGACTTGAAAGAGAAAGATTGCGAATAGCCAGGTACCTGGCATCGGGGTCCGCTCATCAAGCAGCCAGGATCTGATTTTTTCGGTGATCAGGATCGGATTATCTTCCATCAAAGACCTCAAATTAGAATAGTTTATTTAATCCCGGCAAACGGCGTAAGTTGGCAGCCGCCAAAAAGCAGAACAACAATACAGGCCCCAGGGAAAGGAATATTTTCAAAAGCGGATGTACGGTAATTGGCTGGATCAAAGCGGCGAATATAACCAGGACGAGAGGATGGATAAAATAAGCAGCATAGGAGGAAGCTGCCAGTTCCTTCCAGAATCGGTTTGAAGAGGAAAGGTATTTTTTAAATACTGACAGGAGAGTGACAATCAGACTGACGCAAAAAAGCTGCTCCCAGAGAGAATAGGCTAAGGACTGCCAGTGCAAGCCGCCCAGCGCAGGATCAAGGTTTCCTTCCAATCCACCGCTGAGTACGAACAAAAGGGGCATGACCAAAACTAAACCCAGGATAAAAAAAAGCCAGGATGGGGTAGATATTTCGCCCATCTGTTCCAGCCAGTTGTTATGATATGCTATTGTCCCGATCAGGAATAAGAAAATATATTGCAGGGTGTGGGGGAGCTGTAAATTTAAGGGTTGGAAAACTGATCCAACCGGCTGAAGATCCTGACCACAAAAGTCAATCCGCCAAGCAGCAGAGCAAAAAAGACAATCTGGGCGGCATTAGGAAGGTCATTTAATCTATCCCTGAAGAGATCTCTCTTGATTGCGTGTAGGCAAAGCAGTGAAAGCAGCAGGAGCAGTAAAATGAACCACATTGGACCCAGCTCGTAGCCAAACCTCAGATTTTGGTAGACCGATTGGAAGAATCCCATGTTAGGGCCTGTCGGTAAAGAATGGTGCTGAGACTGACCCTTAATAGGGGTGAAAGCAGATAAACAAAAATTAGAATGGGCAATCCAAGCCTGATGAAGCGCTGGGCCAAAAATTGCATTGAGGTCTTGTTTTGGATCGATCTGGCTGAAAAATAGCCGCTTAGAAAAAAGAAAAAGCCCATAAAAAAGGCTTGATTGGCAGCTGTGAACAAGACCAGGAGAATTAAAGTCACAATGTCGAGCTGGGCAAAAGTGAACTCTTTGTAATACCATCCTCCTGGAGCGCCATAGGTGATCACCAAATGATGGAATATGACAATCGCTGTCAGCAGGATCCGAATATTATCAAGATAGCTGATGCGGGGAGTTTCCTTCATTAGAAAGTGGGCCTGGTGAAAATATTTTTCAAATCAGCCAGGGATGCCTTGATAGTCGCCTGGGTTGTCTCCAGGCGGGCCCGGCTTTGATGACCAGATGGTATTAATACACATTGAAAACCCAACACCTCAGCTAGCTCTGCATCATGGATTGTGTCACCGATCAAAGCGACCGTTTTGGGATCAACTCCGCTGCTGGATAGATAGGTCCTGCCAAGGGCCAATTTTCCGGCTGCGTGGTGGTTATCAAGACCAAGGATATATTCAAAATAATCCTTGATCCCGTACTCGCCGACAGCTTTTTTCAAGTAATCAATCTTGCTGGCTGAAATAATCGATTGGCTGAACCCCCATTTTTGGAAAGTGTCCAGCGTTTCGGCGGCGTCTTCCATAAGTTTGCATCCTGGCCGGCCGGATTCGTAAGCAGTGATAAATTCTGTGCTGACCTCCTCAAATGGCTCTTTGAGAAAATCAAAACCCAAGAATTGGTAATAATCCTTGACCGGAAAATCAAAAACCTCCAGATATTGGTCTTTGGAGATTGGGTTCAGGCCTCTTTTACGCAGCATGGGATTGATGATCGATACACATAATGCCAGGTCATCCAGCAAGGTGCCATTCCAATCCCAGATGATGTGTTGGATCATTTTGGTATCCAAATCAGTCATAAGCCTCCCATTCTATGATGTCAGCGAGTATTTGTTCCAGAATTGCAGGTTTGGCGGGATATTGACCAGGATCCCTGGCACGGAAATTTCAGCAAGATGAGCAGGATGAGAATCCTGCCTGTTCTCCCTGGGTCTGGCGGAAGGTTTTGATGTCATTGGAGATCGAAGAATTCTGACCAGCACCACCCATCCCAGCCGCCTGTGCTGCCGGAAACCCGGACCTGGACCCATTCACCAGAACTGGTTCCCTCGGGAGGGGGACTGCCTGAGCTGCGGTTAGGCTGAACATAAATTGAATGGCCAACGGGAAGCGAGGTGAGAACAGGGCTGTTGATATCTGGCTGGGCGTAAAGCCCGGTTTTCCGATTGGTCACACCCGCCGACGGAATAGTTTGGCAGTCTCCTGATATGGATACCTCAGCATTGGCTACATAAAAACTGGGTCCGGCATGCCCAAAAGCTGAGAAAAAGACATCAAGATATTTGAGCAGCAAGATGTATTCCCTTGCGGGGTTGAGTGCCTGGCTGACCTGGGATAGATCTCGGTCCCTGTAGCCATTGATCTCTGACTTAGGAGAGAATAAACATAACGATGGAAATTCAATGATGTCCTGGTCGGTCCGCCGGATGAGGCATTCGGATCCTTCTCGCTGCAGACCGATCGAGCGGTAATCCACCCAGCCGGCGGGTTTATCGCCATCCAATAGCAGGGTGTAGGTTGGTTTATCCACTACTGATTGATAAGTTTTACCTGGTTCCATGGTAGGTAGAACCCGGTATGGGTCTACAAAAGGCGCTTGCTGGAGCCGGAGACCGGCTTTGGTAGCAATATATCTGCAATCCGGGTAAGGTTTGGCCATGTAATCGATCGTAGGGGTTGGTCCTGGAGGGGCAGCAGTACCCGGAGTCTCAGTGGAAAGAGCCGGAAGAGTATTTGTAGTGGTCGGAGTGGTTGTAGCCCGGGGAGTGGCAGTGCTGGTGGGCGTGTCTGTAAATGGTTCGATCGTCCAGGTGTCCGGAAGCCTCACCTGGGTGCCTGTTGGGGGCAAGATCTGTGGGGATTGGGGCTGGGCATATCCGGGATAGTTGCAGCCGGAGAGTGCGACAAGTCCACTAATGAGAAGGAGTCCAACAAAGGCCCGGAAGGGCAGCATCTTCGGACCGCTGCTGGGAAATAGTTTTAAATAGCTTAACATGGTTATCATCCAGGTGGTTTGATATCACCAGATCAATAACCAAATTCTAACATGGTAGTAGGATATGAACTCAGAAAATTGCTAATTTAGTTTTCTTTTCGATCTATGTAGTGTCTACCACCCTCCCGTACCACCCTGAGCACCAGGGAGGATTCTTTGAAGTATTAAAGATAAATCCGAAATCTTTTCCATCACATAAGTGCAATTTGCCTAAATTGATATTATTGATAAATAGAATTAGATTCTTCATGTTTATCCCCTTGATTATATGGCTCGTCGTTGGCTTTATAAAATAACGAAGGCTCTTAAACGGACTCTTAAGAAATGAGACGATGTATTAAATTGTCATAAAGATTTTTGGTTTTTGATGAAGGTTTTAATCCTACGCTCTGAACTAGATTTTTTTGACATATCTCGTAGGCTCTTGTTAATTCAGTTGCATCATTTAAAGAATAATATATACGAAATATGAGTTGATAGGATTTCTCCAGACTTGGTTCAATATCTATTAGTTTGTTGCATAAAACTAAGCAGCTGAATATATTACCTAAGCTGATCATATTTTCTATAGTAAAAATAGCTGCATTTTCAAATTGTAAGTATAAATTTTGACGGACTGGTTCAACCCATATTCCGTCTAAATCTTCTGCATAAGGGTGTTGGTATAAGTTAACTGCTCTCTCAGAAGAATGTAGTTTTTGATTCGATATGGTCTTGTTGTTTTGCGAGTTGGATCAAATGCCTGAAAATCTGAAACATCATAGCTGATATCGATTTCTTGATTTACGTTATAGATTCGTGTTTCTGAATTATATATAACTAATATCCTTCCCGATTGCTCGACGTAAGCGGTAGATGGCGTTTTTGAATTGGCAGGTAAGCTGCCTGGGAGAGCTTTCTGGCCAAAAATCCAGCCCGATCTGATCTTTGTGGACTCCGTCTGGATGGGCAAGCAGGTAAAAGAAGAGCTCGCGGACTGTTTTTTGATGGATCCATTCAGAGGCTGTAATTTTGCTGTTACCAAACCAAGCACCTGTTGTGCCAAATGCCTGAATATGTATCTTGCTATCATTAGATACTACAGATTGGGAATCTGGAAATGTCTTGTTTTGCAATCCGGGCAATTCATCGAGAAATGAGTTTGTTATTGATTTTAATTTTATTAGATCTGGATTCTCTGAATTATTAAGAATAATGCTAAAAGCAGTGTAAAATCTTGCCAACGTGGGGATAATTGGGTAATAATTCTTTCGCAGGCCTTAGAGCATCTGTGGATAACGAAAAATCTAATGTTGCATCAGATAAATTGCCTTTTTCCAACTCAATTAAACCTTTGGTTAAATAAGATTGGGCAAGTTCGACCGGCTTATTGGATTTTTGAAAAATATCTTGGGCTTTTAGTATTGAGACCTGCGCTTTTATTAATTCCTCTTGTTTTATTTTCAATAAAGCTTTCTCAATTTGCCAAACGCCAAGCTCTCCTTGAGTTTTATTTTTCTTTATATAATTGAGAGCATTCATCAAAAAAGATGTAGCTAATTCGAAATTGCCCAAAATTCGATGTATTGAGGCCAAACTCAAAAGCACATATGTAATTAAATGTTCATCGTTTGCCTCTTTAGCAAATATTAACGACTCGTTATATTTATTGAGAGCATTTGAATAAAGAAATAGTGATTTGGCAAGATCGCCAAAAGTTGCAGAGATTAAGCCTTTCAATCTATTGTTAGAATAGTTTTTGCTGATACTTGTTGCTTTATCGAGATAATTTTTCGCCTCAATATAATTTCCAAGAAGAATTGATAAATATGCTAAATTGTTTGAAAGCAATGCAATCTGTCTGGAATTCTGGGATATTTCCCAAATTTTTAATGCTTCTTCATAATGATTTTTAGCTTTCTGGTATTCTCCGCATTGAACAAATACTGATCCTAGATCCATAAACACCAATGCAACATTTGTATCCGTTAATAATCTCTTGTATGCTTTTAGAGACTCTTTCAAATAAATAATCGAATTATCGAGATTTCCTAATCTGTAATAGGCTAATCCTATTTCGCGATTAAATTCAGAATATTGTATTGTTTCTTTACTTTTTATTGAAATCTCTCTAGCTGTGTTCGCGTCAATTAATGCTTCATCGTAATTCCCGATGATTCTATTGGCGCATGCCCTCCATGTAAATGATTGAGAAATATCTAACGGTTGGCCAATATTTTCCTGGAATGAAATTGCTTTATTTAGTAACATCAATCCTTCTACTGGACTGACCCTTGTTCAGTTTCAATAAATCCCGCAAGAGCATATAAGCCTTGGGTTATCAGAAAATATATTTTCTGGTAATTGAGCCAACCAGCCGGCGAGCAAGGTGATCCGGCCGCTGTGGAACAGGCTGGGACTGGCCTGTTCGATGATCTGGCCGGTAAGCCGGGGGTCATCCAGCATAAGACAGGTTTCGTAAGCATTTTCCCATTGAGCATTTTCAGCATATACCTTGACCGCTTTCCGGAGAGATTTTTCCACCAGCTCCGGTTCAGCGTCCCAGAATGTAATCCGCAGGAATTCCAGGAATAGATTGTGGTATCGGATCCAGACCTTGTCGTCGCCGAGCAAATGGATGAACAAGTTTTGCTGGAGCAGATAATCAATAAGCAGATTCCATTCCTGGTCTCCAGGCCAGTCATATACTTCTTGATAAAGATGGCGGTCGAATTCACTGAATATCGAACTATACAGCAGGAATTTTTGGATCTCGATTGTTTGGTCTCGAAAGACCTGTTCTGCCAGATAATTAAATATGCTTCTGCCGCTCACCTGGGCGGCTTTGGCCTGTTCAGGAAAATCATCTTGAAGGTACTTCCCTGAAAGCAACAGGCCAGTGATCCAACCTTCGGTTTCATCTGCTAGGCGACCGGCTTTTTCATCAGATAAGGGCTGATCAAGAATTTCTAAATAGAATTGCTGGATTTCAGGCGGCGTGAAGGCCAGTTCTTGGAAGCCGATTGCTTTTACCATTCTGCGTCCGATCAATAAGGATACTTCCGGGAGTGTAATCATATTCCGGGACGTGATTACCAGATGGATGTTTTCGTCCTGCCCCCGGCCGAGCAAACTTAAAAACTTACCGATCTGGGTATTTTCTTCGATGAAATGAAAATCTTCCAGGATGATAATGGTGTGCTGATCAATGGATTCGAATAATTCATTGATCAATCTCCCAGTGATATCTTCCAGGTCAGACAGCGGGTTCCTTTGGCTGTCAACCGAGGCGGCTATTGAAATTCCAAAATCTGGAAATTGGATTTGAATGCAGGCTATCAGGTGGTCCAGGAACCTGCTCGGATCCTGATCCAGGGAATCCAGGCGCAGCCAGCAAACAGGGAAATCTGCCTGCCTGACGAAATCGATCAGCAGGGATGTCTTGCCATATCCAGCCGGTGCGGAAATCAGCGTAAATGGATAATCAAGGATGTCGTCCAGCAAAGCCAGAACACGCGGCCTGCTGACTATTTCCGCCCGCTGGCTGGGGCTGAGGATTTTAGTTCTCGTGATTGACGCTTTCATTTGGATTTTACAGCCTGGCCAGCAGGATATATGATGCATCTCCATTATAGACGGAAATATTGCTAAATTTGCCCCTCAAGCAATATATTTTTATCCCTTCGTGAGACCAATTAATTATTTTCTCCATGATAACTGCTGGGAGAATAGAATTCCCGGTCTGTGATCATCAACTAAGCCGATGGCCGATGAATAACTAATCTTGAATATCCACCTTTCCCAGAATTGGGGTTTTGATATACTGGCAAGAACAAACGTTCTGGTTTATCAACGGGAGTGGGTATGGGAAATAATGGTTATTACGTAGCAGGAAGCTGCCAGCAGGGATCTGAATATTACTACAGGCTCACTTCAGGAATCGCAGAACCAAGCTATAAAGTAGTAGTCTTTTTGGGATATCGACCAAACCCAGCGGAGATCATCATCCGGGATGGAGATCAGGCAAAACTTGCTTACCGGGTGGATCTGTTCTTGAAAAGGGATCCTCCCACTAAGCCTGATGAATAGACCTGCCTAATAGGAGTTCAATTCATCATCAGAAAGCTGTTCTTTTCTGCCGCCCGGGGCGTAAGCGGCATGTTCGGAATACAGCCAGGTTGTACATTCCTCAAGGGTTGATGATTCGGTCTTTGATCAAGTTGAATGATTTCAAGCTGTTTGATTCCCGGGCCATCCGGGCCTTCAGAGCTTGTGGTAGAGAGGCCAAGATCCGGCGTGCTTTCATAGGACAGCACCCAGTCGGTCAGGATAAGGAGTCAAGTGATAAATCCAATTGAATACTGTCTGAACGCGGGGCATGTGGAATTTGGAGGTGATGACCAGAAATCTTTTTAAACCCAGAGGTTGGGCGAATAGCAACCGGGAAAAATAGGCGTTGCCTATTGTGTCATAGGAACATATCTCGCTGCTGACTTTCCGGCGATTTACTCCGCTGCGGATTAATTCGTCAGCAGCCATCCGGGATTCGAAAACCGGATAGCCACCTCTTTCCAGAGGGGGTGGTTTATGTACGGTTCCACCAGATAGGCAGACGATTTGTCGCGGTTTGGTCCTCCAGGTCCAGAGCCCGCTGGATGCGGGCCTTCGTCCAGGGAGGCAGGGATCCGTCAGGATTCAAACCTCCCCCGGGAAGGAAGATGCAATCGTATAATGTCATGTTATCCATCTGTAACAGTGTATTTTCCTATACCAGGAATTTTCCATCCTTCATGATCGTCTCCCCATCGACGATTATGGTGCAGTCGGTGGGAATGACATCCACGTGGACCTCGGAGGACCAATCTGCGCCGGTTTGAGTGGGATAAGGGTTCCCAAAGGCGACGTGGATCCCGGGGATCTTTTCATCCTGGAGCAGGTTTCCTGTAAGCCTGGTGACGGAGGTATTGGTACCGATCGCAAATTCTCCAGCCCGGCGTCCATTTTCTGCAGAATTCAGGTAACCCCAAAACTCAGCTGCGATAACCTGATCCTCACCGCTGACTTTTGTCACCCAGCCATCCTCAATGTCAATGGTCAACGGAGAATCAAGCACGCCATATTTGGGCGAAAAATAATCCCCCAGGACATCCACAACCATTTTTCCGGTGAGTGTTTTGGGACAAGTAAAGACTTCGCCTTCCGGCAGGTTGCCCCAATCCCCCTCTTGATGGTACAGACCATGGCAGGGCACCCATTTTAATTCAGGGTCAAATTGGGCAATGATGTCCGTGCCTTTGGCCGAACTTACCCGGATCTCCCTGGCGTCCTTAACTAATTCCAGGATTTCCAAGGTGATCCGGTTAATATCAACATAATCTGCGGTCATGCCTTCTTCGATCAGCTGGGGCGTGATGCTGACCATATGGCCATGGCGGGGCATCGGCAGATTCTAATTCACCCAGGACCCGATGGATCTCTCTTGTCAGGCCCATTCGCATTTTGATCTCACCGGTCTGGCTTTCTGCTGTGTAAAAGGTCACAGTTGGTCTAAACAGAGCCAGATCTTCGATCAACTTCGGTGGGGTGCTGGTCATGGGCCTGGGTCCATAGTCTTCCAGCGTGACCAGCAGGCCAGTTGCTCCAACGGATCTGACTTCCTCCTCAAGTGCCTGGCCGATAGTTGCCGAATTCCCGGTCTGAGATGATCATCACCCGATCAACTGGGGCAACGTTCATACATACCTGAACTGCATTATGTATTCCAAGACTGAATTTCTCATTTTGGATCATGATTCTAATTTCTCCTGTAGATGAAATGAGTCAAACGTTGAACCTGAAATAGATCACATCGCCGTCCTGAACTATATAGTCTTTACCTTCTATTCTTAGTTTACCAGCCTCCCTGGCGGCGCTGGTGCTGCCAAATTCTTCGAAAACTTTATATGGGATCACTTCGGCTTTGATGAAACCCTTTGCGAAATCAGTGTGGATCTTGCCAGCGGCCTGAGGCGCTGTTGCACCTCGTTGTACAGTCCAGGCACGGGCCTCCTGTTTGTTATAGGTGAAAAAACTGATCAGGTCCAGGGATTGATAGCTGCTCCTGATCACTTGGTCCAGGCCCCTGGTTTTGATTCCGGCCGCGTGTTGGTATTCCAAACGCTCAGAGTTGTCCAGCTCATTTAACTCGGATTCTATTTGGGCGCTGATTTGAACCCAGGCGGCATTCTCGGAGCTGGCAATCTCCTTGATAACTTTGAGATCTGGATGTTCCTGAGCCAGGTACTGCTCGCCAATATTTGCGGCGTAAATGACCGGTTTGGCTGACAGGAACCTCAGTTCCTGATTGAGAGCTTCGAAAACGGAATTGTCCCCAGAGCTAAAAATGGACAAAGGTCTCCCGCTCTCAAGATGTGTTTTTATATTTATGGCTGTAGTGAGGTGAGATTCGAGCGATTTGTCGCCTTTGAACTGGCTGGATAGCTTCTCGATCTTGTTATCGATCTGTTCCAGATCGGACAGGATCAATTCCAGCTGGATGATCTCGATATCCTCTCTGGGCTGGGGTTTTTCGGAAACATGAATTACATTCGGGTCATCAAAACAGCGCACTACGTGCAGCAGAGCATCGGTGCCCCGGATATTCCCAAGAAACTTGTTACCCAGGCCTTCGCCCTGGCTGGCTCCTTTTACCAGGCCCGCAATATCCAGGAATTCGATCGTGGTTTGAATGACTTTCTCAACCCGAACCAGGTTGGCAAGTTGCACAAGCCGCGGGTCAGGTACGGGGACAACTGCCAGGTTGGGTTCGATCGTACAAAAAGGATAATTGGCAACTTCAGCCTGCTGGGTTTGGGTCAGGACATTAAATAGGGTGCTTTTGCCTACGTTGGGCAGTCCGACGATGCCGATCTGCAGCGGCATGGAATCCTCCTCAATCCTGTGATGAGCCAATCATACCAGAAGCTCCAAATCACACCATGACCAAAATTAATTATGGTAATATGAAACCCACCTGATAGCCAAAATCTGTAATCAATAGCTATCCAGATCATCTGTAGATCTATCCGGTTATTATCATAATTATTGAGAAGGAGAAATTTGATGAAAATTGCCATTATATCCGATACAGATACCAGCCTGCCGGCCTCCAGCCTGAAGGATTACGACATCCGGCAGGTTTCGATCACCATCCATTTTGGAGAGGAGATCTTGAAAGCTTGTTCTGAGATCACCGACCAGGAACTTGTCGATCGCGTAAAACGGGATGGGATTCTGCCGACCACAGCTGCACCCTCGCCGGGTGATTTCTCCCTCGCCTATCAGGAAGCTTTTGAGAACGGGGCCGATGAGATCATCTGCTTGACCGTGAGTGGAGACGTAAGTGCCACCTACCAGGCGGCTGTTTCCGCCGCAGAACTGCACCCCGGCAAAGAAATAACCATCGTTGATACTAAAAGCATCAGCATGGGACAGGGGTTTATGGTTCTCAAAGCTGCAGAGTTAGCTAAGGCGGGAAAATCCCGGGCCGAGATCCTTCGTGAAGTGGAGAATGTCCGATCCAGAACCCATTTATTTGCTGCCCTGGATACGCTGAAGTTCATGGCAATGAGCGGCAGGGTTGGCCACCTGACAGCAGAGATGGCCAATGTGCTCAACATAAAACCGATCCTGACTATCAAGGACGGCAAATTGGACCTATTAGAAAAAGTTCGCACCAGGAAAAAAGCCTGGGCGCGAGTCTTGGAATTAACCGAAACAAGTCTTGGAGATAGTGAGATCGAATCCATCTTTATCTTGCATGTAGCAGCCGGTGAGGAAGCCCGTGAGTTTGAGAAGCTGCTCCGGGAGCGGGTGCAATGTCCTGCTGATATGAGGCTAACTGAATTGACCCCAGGTCTTTCAGTTCATACTGGAGCGGGGCTGGTTGGGGTAGCATTCACAACCCGGCCGTAGCCAGGAGTTAGATCGAAGAAATGAACAAGACCTTCTCTAAATACTAAGGAGAAGGTCTATTCTTACCAGCTTGATTGCACTATAATATGGGGCGTGATTTAGAGGTAGATTCAGATTTGAACAGGAGAGAGGATGGAAGATTCAAAATATAATGCCACGGTTGTTGGAAAGATACTGCTAACTCCAGATATTATGACTCTAAGGATCGATACGGATGAGCCGCGGGATCAATTTAGCGCCGGGCAGTATACGCTGCTGGGTTTATACGGCAGCGAAGAGCGATCCCCCAATTCCACCCCGGAAACCGATCCGGTTGAGCCTGATAAATTGGTCCAGCGGCCTTATTCGATCGCCTCAGCAACAGGCAAACTGCAGCAGTTTGAATTTTATATCTCGCAGGTAAAATCGGGGCAATTGACACCAAGATTGTTTAACCTCAATCCTGGAGACAGGCTGTTTATCAGCAACAGGATTGTGGGGGTATTTAAATTAGCTGATACTCCCAAAAATCAGGATATCGTGATGATTGCCACAGGGACCGGCATGGCTCCCTATTTGAGCTTTCTCCGCTCCTACCTTACTGACCGGCCAGAATCGAAGATGGCGATCATCCAGGGTGCTGCCAAACAATGGGACCTGGGATATTACAGCGAGCTCACTTTCCTGGAAAATTCCTTTCCAAACTTCACATATCTGCCAACATTGACCGAAGCGGACCAAACCTGGAGCGGTTATCAGCTCTGGATCGAAAAAATGCTCGAGAACGATATCCTTGAAGATCAGGCTGGTATTAAAATCGACCCAACCAAAACTCATTTCTTTTTGTGCGGTAATCCCAAGATGGTTGAAAATGTATCCGGGTGGCTTGCGAAGAAAGGCTATACCAAACACACTAGAAAGGAACCGGGTTCCCTTCATGTTGAAGAATTCTGGAATTGATCTTATCCAAGTGTCTGGTCCTGGAGCCTGCGGCTGATTCCAAGCGCAGGCTCTCTTTACGCCGGGTATAACCTAATGGAACAGGATCCAGGCGTGTTGAGACTTATGGCCTGGACAGGAAACGCTCTCACCGTGTTGAAAAAATTATATTCCCCGGATAGCTATATGGCCTTGGATCATATTTTGCACCGAATAAAAAAGGCATTTATATCCGGATACTCAACATTCCGGACCGCCCTGGCAAGTTTTCAGCAGCAGGGTGGGACCAGAGGTGCTGCTGGTATGGCGTATTACACCCTGTTCTCATTTTTTCCGCTGCTGATCGTGCTGGTTTCCATCGGTACTTATTTTGTGGATGGGAACGAAGCTGCCACGAAGATCTCCCAGCTGATGGCTGGCCTGATCCCGGTATCCCAGGATTTGATCGAGAGAAATCTAGCCCGGATCCTGGTGGTGCGCAGTTCAATTGGAGTATTAAGTCTGGGTGTTCTGCTCTGGTCAGGTTCCAATGCCTTTTCGATGATGGTCCATCATCTAACCTGCGCCTGGCCAAAAACCGAACAGAGAAGTTTTTTTCAGAAACGCCTTTTTGGGTTGGCGATGGTGATCATTCTAATATTGGTGCTGTTCAGCCTGATGATCTCCTCAACAGTATTACACGCCCTGGTCAGATACAGTGGATCTGTTCCAGGACTGGACCTGTTGTACAACTCTGAATTTTGGAAAGTGGGTTCTAAAATCCTGTACTGGGCTGTGCCATTTATCTTCTTTTACAGTCTGTACAGGATCATCCCCATGGGGAGAGTGCCAATCAAGTCTGCCGGCATCAGCGCTCTGGTGATCACAATTGCCTGGCGGACAGCTTCGAATATATTCCAACTCTATTTGAGCAGCGGTTTGGCGAGATATGAGATCATTTTTGGATCATTAAGCGCGATTGTAGTCTTGTTATTATGGATCTATATCAGCAGCCTGATCCTTTTTTTTGGCGCTCATCTCTGTGCTGCCAGTGCGGGAAAAGTAAGCCTGGAACCTGGTTTGGTGATCGATCCCCTGAAACCCTGATTATCTGGGGATCAGTTTATTCCAGACAGTTCTTATTGCTCGAAAGACCAATCCAGAAAAACACTCAGAATAGCGAGATTAAGCTCAAAATCCGTGTCCTGATGATTGGTCAGCTCGACGTCTACGCCTGCTATTCCTTGGTCAGAGATCCAATCCACCAGCTGTCCGGTGTATTCACAGCCTGCTTCTATCGGAGGGTAAGGATAGTCGCTAACAGCCGCCAGGGCTTCTGCCAGGGAGAGGGATCCGGGATCAGGCGGCTGTCCGCCGGGAAAGATTCCCAGGGCAGCGCTGTGATAGCTGATAAATGCGCTGATATCGTGGCTTTGCACAAAAGCCATCAGGGCCAGAGTTTCCGGTTCTGAAGCAGGTCCCGACCCGCCAGTAATGGGAATGTAATCCCAACAGCCTGGTCTCGCCCATTCTGATTGCCAGAGAAAAGGAAAATTTCTGTTTAAATCCACGTTATTATCATTAGCCCGTCCTCCGAAACCACGCGAGCGTGCCAAACCGTCTGGGTTAAATACCCGCAAAAAATAAAGAGTCTGGTTTTCGGGAATGATCTCAGGGTGGGTCTCTAGGTAGACCAGTAATTCGTCCGCCAGGGCCACGGTATTCCATTCATACCCGCCGTGAATACCGGCAATGATCATCTTCTCTATTGGTCCCTGGCCGAATTGAAAGACCTCCAGGGAGCGGCCCCCGATCGAGGTAGCCAATGATCTGGGGCTGGGGAGTTAGGGGAGTGGGTGACGGCTGGGTAGGTGTGGGCGGGATAGCCGTTGGTGAGGCAGGGATCGGGCTGGGGGACAGAGTCTGGGTTGGCGAAGGTGTGAACGTGGCACTGGCAGCAGGAATAACCTCCGGAGAAAGCAGTCTCGAATTTTGGACTAACAAGGTGCTAACGCCAATAACGCCCAGGAAGACAGTCACCCAAAGCAGCCAAATCGCCCTTGCCAATCCTTTGCGCATAGTTGTAGAAATGGATTTACTCTCCCGAGGAAGGCTTGAGAATGGATACGGATTCGACCAGCAGGGTATTGCAGCCTGCATCCTGCCAGGTTCCTAAAAATGTGCTATCTATTCCATAGGCCTTGACTGTGTAAATCTCCCGCCCTGTGATCTTAACGGTATCCCATTTTTGGATCTTCAGCATTTCCTGGTAGATGGTTTTGTTGGCAGGAATGGCATGGATCAAGTTGATCGAACCTGTCGGCGAGTTGAGTGTGGGGGAACTCCAGAAGAACTTATTATCGATCACGTTGGTTTCAACCAGTTCAGGATTGGAAAAATCAGCTGTCGTGACCAGGATATTGTGGGTCAGGATCCGGAACTCTGGGACCCGGATGGGGGCTGCGTGCCGGACTATCCCGATATATTTAGATTCCCCGATCCCCTCAAATTGGACTTCCCAATAGAGATCCTCTGCTGCGATCTTTTCGTAGGCATTGGAGATCACCAGGCTGTCAAAATCTGTCCCTGTCAGCCCGAATAAGCTGGTGTTCACCCTGAAATAAATAAAAGCCGCAGCGACAATGACTGCAAAAAGGATGATAAAACCACATGAAGGGGGAAGAGATGTGGTCCAGCCCAGGAAGAATTTGAGAATTCCGCCGGTCCGGGAGGTTTCTTTGCCAGGGGCCCCTTTTTTGGCATGGATCTGCTGGGTCAGGTTCTGGCTGATTTTCGAGCTCAAGGCTGGCTGATTGATCGAGATTCTTCAAGTACCTGAGAGCGCCTTGATGGTTAGGGTCTAGCTGCAGGATCCTGTTTAATATCGATCGTTTTTCCCGATCGTTGGCAGCAACTTCCAGGGCCCACAACCAGGCCTTGCAGATGAGATGGGTCCTCCTTGACCTCCTCGAGGATCAATCTCCTGGCCAATCCCCGATCATCGTTTTGGAGGGCGTTGATCGCATCTCTTAAGCGCTGACTTTCAGATTCTTTCATATATTAGCATCCGAAGCGACAAAATAATGCCAAATTTGCAGAGCCAGAACAAAATCAATCATATCATGAAACCCTGACCCAGAAATGACTCGATCAGGCAGTATTGTCTGATCATATTATAAAGAGGGTAGAATTAATGCCAGCTTTACAGACGCTTTGCAATTTCAATGGGATTGAGTAAATCAAGAATGATAAGAATAACCAATTTGCAATTACCATTTGACCATTCCGAACAGGATCTGGCATTAAAAGCTGCCGGGATCCTTTCCATACCTCCCGGGTTGATCCAGGATCTCAAAATCCTAAAACGAAGCCTGGATGCCCGGAAAGGAAAACCCCTCCAGCGGGTTTATACCCTCTGCGTGGCTAGTCGCTGACCCAAAGACAATTCTCAAGAAAAGCAGGGATAATCCCCGGGTGAGCGCAGCTCCTGATCTCAGTTACCAACCTCTCATCGCTCTGCCTAAACCTCCCCGCCAGCGCCCGCTGATCGTTGGAACCGGTCCTGCCGGGATCTTTGCCGGGCTGATCCTCGCAGAAGCAGGAATGCGGCCGATCCTTCTTGAGCGCGGAAAAGCTGTCGCAGAGAGAACTCTGGATACTTATAATTTCTGGCAGACCGGGCTCCTGGACCCAGATTCCAATGCTCAGTTTGGAGAAGGAGGAGCTGGCACATTCTCGGATGGCAAGCTGCAGACCCGGATTAAGGACAAGTTCAACCGAGCCGAAAAGATCCTCCACACGCTGGCTGATTGTGGAGCGCCAGAAGAGATTTTGGTTGAAAATAAACCCCATATTGGCACTGCTAATTTGATCAAAGTGGTCACGCAGCTCAGGGAGAAGATCGAAGGGCTGGGCGGCGAATACCGGTTTAATGCCCATATGGTCGATTTGATCTTCCAGGACCAAAAAATGGCTGGAGTGCGGCTGCGTTCTGGGGAAGAGATATTGGCTGATATTGTGGTACTGGCAGTGGGGCACAGCGCCCGGGATACCTACCAGATGCTTTCTGAAAGAGGGATCTCCCTGGCTCTAAAACCATTTTCTGTGGGAGTCCGGATCGAACATCCCCAGGCGCTGATCGATCAAAACCAATACGGCAATTACGCCGGCCACCCCGCTCTGGGGGCAGCTGATTACCAGCTGGCTCACCGGAGCTCCTCAGGCAGGACGATTTATAGTTTTTGCATGTGCCCTGGCGGAACTGTGATTGCGGCCGCCTCCGAGCCAGGTGGAGTAGTGACCAATGGGATGAGCCAATACACCCGGAACAAGCCTAACGCTAACAGTGCCATCGTGGCCGAGGTATATCCGGCTGATTTTGAGGATCTGCCCCTGGCAGGCATGGAATTCCAGCGGGCCCTGGAGCAGAAAGCCTATCGGGCTGGTGGAGGAAATTTCAAAGCCCCGGTCCAGCTGTTGGGAGACTTCCTGGCGGGCAAGCTGAGCCAGTAATAGGCTCAGTGATCCCATCTTATCAGCCTGGTGTTAAATTTGCGGACCTGGGGCAATTACTCATTTTTCGTGCATCACTCTTTCGAATTTATTTCGTTCCTTTGCTTTCCTGTTTTATCCCGATATATTTAGATTCCCCGATCCCCTCAAATTGGACTTCCCAATAGAGATCCTCTGCTGCGATCTTTTCGTAGGCATTGGAGATCACCAGGCTGTCAAAATCTGTCCCTGTCAGCCCGAATAAGCTGGTGTTCACCCTGAAATAAATAAAAGCCGCAGCGACAATGACTGCAAAAAGGATGATAAAACCACATGAGGGGGGAAGAGAATGTGGTCCAGCCCAGGAAGAATTTGAGAATTCCGCCGGTCCGGGAGTTTTCTTTGCCAGGGGCCGCTTTTTTGGATGGATCTGCTGGGTCAGGTTCTGGCTGATTTTCGATCTCAAGGCTGGCTGATTGATCGAGAATTCTTCAAGTACCTGAGAGCGCCTTGATGGTTAGGGTCAAGCTGCAGGATCCTGTTTAATATCGATCGTTTTTCCCTATCGTTGGCAGCAACTTCCAGGGCCCACAACCAGGCCTTGAGGTGAGAGGGGTCCTCCTTGACTTCCTCGAGGATCAATCTCCTGGCCAGTCCCCGATCATCATTTTGGAGGGCGTTGATCGCATCTCTTAAGCGCTGACTTTCAGATTCTTTCATATATTAGCATCCGAAGCGACAAATTAATGCCAGGTTTGCAGGACTAGAACAAAATCAATCATATCATGAAACCCTGACCCAGAAATGACTCGATCAGGCAGTATTGTCTGATCATATTATAAAGAGGGTAGAATTAATGCCAGCTTTACAGACGCTTTGCAATTTCAATGGGATTGAGTAAATCAAGAATGATAAGAATAACCAATTTGCAATTACCATTTGACCATTCCGAACAGGATCTGGCATTAAAAGCTGCCGGGATCCTTTCCATATCTCCCGAGTTGATCCAGGATCTCAAAATTCTAAAACGAAGCCTGGATGCCCGGAAAGGAAAACCCCTCCAGCGGGTTTATACCCTCTGCGTGGCTGTCGCTGACCCAAAGACAATTCTCAAGAAAAGCAGGGATAATCCCCGTGTGAGCGCAGCTCCTGATCTTAGTTACCAACCTCTCATCGCTCTGCCTAAACCTCCCCGCCAGCGCCCGCTGATCGTGGGAACCGGTCCTGCCGGGATCTTTGCCGGGCTGATCCTCGCAGAAGCAGGAATGCGGCCGATCCTTCTTGAGCGCGGAAAAGCTGTCGCAGAGAGAACTCTGGATACTTATAATTTCTGGCAGACCGGGCTCCTGGACCCAGATTCCAATGCTCAGTTTGGAGAAGGAGGAGCTGGCACATTCTCGGATGGCAAGCTGCAGACCCGGATTAAGGACAAGTTCAACCGGGCCGAAAAAATCCTCCACACGCTGGCTGATTGTGGAGCGCCAGAAGAGATTTTGGTTGAAAATAAACCCCATATTGGCACTGCTAATTTGATCAAAGTGGTCACGCAGCTCAGGGAGAAGATCGAAGGGCTGGGCGGCGAATACCGGTTTAATGCCCATATGGTCGATTTGATCTTCCAGGACCAAAAAATGGCTGGAGTGCGGCTGCGTTCTGGGGAAGAGATATTGGCTGATATTGTGGTACTGGCAGTGGGGCACAGTGCCCGGGATACCTACCAGATGCTTTCTGAAAGAGGGATCTCCCTGGCTCTAAAACCATTTTCTGTGGGAGTCCGGATCGAACATCCCCAGGTGTTGATCGATCAAAACCAATACGGAAAATACGCCGGCCACCCCGCTCTGGGGGCAGCTGATTACCAGCTGGCTCACCGGAGCTCCTCAGGCAGGACGATTTATAGTTTTTGCATGTGCCCTGGCGGAACTGTGATTGCGGCCGCCTCCGAGCCAGGTGGAGTAGTGACCAATGGGATGAGCCAATACGCCCGGAACAAGCCTAACGCTAACAGTGCCATCGTGGCCGAGGTATATCCAACTGATTTTGAGGATCTGCCCCTGGCAGGCATAGAATTCCAGCGGACCCTGGAACAGAAAGCCTATCGGGCTGGCGGAGCAAATTTCAAAGCCCCGGTCCAGCTGCTGGGAGACTTCCTGGCGGGCAGGATGAGCCAGGAAATTGGATCAGTGATCCCATCTTATCAGCCTGGCGTTAAATTTGCGGACCTGGGGCAATTACTGCCGGATTATATATCCAGTGCGATCAGGGAAGCTCTTCCAGAATTTGATCGTCGGATAGCCGGTTTTGCGGGATACGAAGCTGTTCTTACCGGCCTGGAGACCCGGACATCGGCTCCGGTGAGGATTCTCAGAGAACCGGATTTTCAAAGTATATCTGTTAAGGGCCTATATCCGGTCGGTGAGGGTTCGGGATACGCGGGAGGCATTATGTCCTCGGCGATCGATGGCATGAAAGCCGCCGAAAAAATTATTGAATTGAGCCGATCGCTCTGATGGCGATCAGGCAGGATGGTCCAATGATAATAGATGGGAATCAATTCAAAGATGCCTTTGGCAGGACTTTGATGCTGCGGGGTGTAAATTTGGGAGGAAGCAGCAAGGTTCCAGTGCGTCCAGATGGAGCCACGTACCTGTCTGAGGGCTTTTATCAGCACAGGGAGGTCTCGTTTGTTGGCCGCCCCTTTCCTCTCCAGGAGGCGGAAGAGCATTTCTCCAGGCTGAAGAGCTGGGGATTCAATTTTCTGAGGTTCCTGGTCACCTGGGAAGCGATCGAACACAGCGGTCCGGGCGAGTATGATCAGGAATACCTGGAATATATTCGGGCCGTGGTGGAAAAAGCTGCCGAGTTTGGTATTCAAATGTTTATTGATCCTCACCAGGATGTGTGGAGCAGATTCACGGGCGGGGACGGCGCTCCGGGCTGGACCCTGGAAGCTGTTGGTTTTGAGATCTCAAACTTCCAGGAGACTGGAGCTGCGTTCACCCACCAGGCTCTGGGTGATCCTCTACCAAAAATGATCTGGTCAACCAATGCCACCAAGCTGGCCGCAGCGACCATGTTCAGCCTTTTTTTTGGCGGAACAGATTTTGCTCCCAGGACTAAGATCGAAGGGGAGTCTGCCCAGGAATTTTTGCAAAGGCATTATATCCAGTCTGATTGTTCAATTAGCCAAGGTGTTGATCGACCTTCCGAATGTGGTTGGATACGATTCGATGAATGAACCTCTGGAAGGCTGGATCGGGATCAAGGACCTCAATAAAAGGCACACAACGATCGAGAAGGGATTTATTCCCACCCCTTTTCAAGCCATGCAGTTGGGAGCAGGCCTGAGCCTCAAATTGGACAAATGGGAGCGGGGTATTTTGGGGCCGCGGGTGATCGGAAATGAGATCATTAACCCTGCTGGAATAAGAGCCTGGAGAGACGGTTTCGATCCTGTTTGGCAAGTAAATGGTGTCTGGCGGACTGAAAATGGCAAATCTGTGCTTTTGAGGCCGGACCATTTCTCAACTTTGCAGGGAAACCCCATCAATTTCAACCGCCACTATTACGTGCCTTTTAATAATCGGTTTGCGGATGCGATCCGAAAAGTGCAGCCAAAATCAATGATTTTTGTGGAGAAGAGCTTCGACCCTGAAGGGCCCAGTTGGGGTCCGGAGGATGCTAAGGATATTGTCTATGCTCCCCATTGGTACGACCCGGTAGTTTTGGTAATGAAACGATATCTAAGCTGGTTGAACTACGACCAGGTCCTGAACAAGCTGGTCCTGGGCAGCCGGAATATCCAGAGGTCGTTCAGAGAACAGCTGGCTCGCCCTCTCCAGCATGCCAAACAAAAAATGGGGAACCCACCGGTTTTGATAGGAGAAGTGGGGATCGCATTCGATCTGGATCGTAAAAAAGCCTATCAGGATCATAATTTCAGCTCCCAGATCAAAGCTTACGACAGGATCATGGTCGCTCTGGAAGAGAATCTGCATCATTTCACACTGTGGAATTACACCGCTGATAATACCAACCAGCGCGGTGATCTCTGGAACGATGAGGACCTTTCGATCTTCAGCAGGGATCAGCAGAAGGATCAGGCTGATTTGAACTCAGGAGGCAGGGCCCTCGAAGCAGTGATCAGGCCGTATCCCCTGGCTGTCGCAGGTGAAATTATTCGGGTAGCTTTTGATATTAGAAAAGTCAGATTTGAACTTGAATTCAGGTATGACCCAAAAATTCAGGAACCCACGCTGGTCTATGTACCTGGCTTCCATTATAACGATCGAATGCAGGTCGAGATCAGCGCTGGGGAATATGAATATGATTCCCAGGAACAGCTTTTGACTTTCATCCCGGACCCATCTATTTCAGATCATAAACTGATTATCTCACTGAAAATAAAAAAAGACTGAGGTTCGCCTCAGTCTTTAATAATTAAACAAATCGCTACCTTGGGTCTTACCGATCAGGTCCCGGAGGTGGTCCCTTGCCGAAAAAATCGATCGTGGAGTTCATCAACCGGATCAGGGTTTGGCTTTCGTCATTCCCCAGATGTGAAACCAGCCGGGAAAGGTTCTCGGATTCGTCCTCTAGCAGGGTCTCAGCGATTTTTTTGCCCTTGCCAGTCAGGCTGATGAGCACAAATCTTTTATCATCTGGATTTTTCAGTCGCTTAAGGAATCCGCCGCTTTCCAGTGGATTTAACAAATGAGTGACCGCTGCGGGTGTGATATTCAACTGGTTGCTGAGGGCCGACGCCGCAATAGCCTGATGGCCATTTTCCAGTGTTAAATAAAGCGTGCCCAGCAATTCACACTCACTGGGTTTAAGCTCCCGGATAGAGCGGTTTTCCCACTTGACCCGGGAAAACTGCTTCAGTACCTGGAACATTTCCTGAGAGATATCAGCGGTTTCTTTAACAGTCATATCAATACTTGAGGAAATAAGCCCAAGGGGGCAATTCCTTCAAAACTAATCATAATCAAAAATCAGCTCTTGGGACTTACATTCCTGTTAACAGCAGGAGCGAGACCTCTGCAGATCTCAACCGCCAATAGCAATCCGTGCTGGGAGGAAGCGGAAGGGGGGATTGGTGATAATTGCGTATAGCAAGAATGATCCGGAATCAAGGGGTTTCGGGGAAGATCTTTTCAGGTTGATGCCTACGTTTGGGTCGTTCGATCAGCTCGTAGGTGACTCCAAATTGGTCTTCAGTGTCGAGATAGGCGTAATGACCGTCCCCATCCAGTCCAAATCCGGATCCTTCCTGGATGACTTTAAATCCCTTTGCCCGGGCTTCCTGTAAAGCAGTTTGCATATTATCCACCAGGATACCGAGGTGCTGCACGCCGTATCCGTGGGCCTGGATAAAATCGGCCTGGATGGAATCACCCTCCTGGATCTCGATCAATTCGATCCGGGTGGGGCCGAAATATGACAGGGCGATCCTGAAGGATTGGTCAACATCTTCGCCGTGATAGCGGATCAGAGATAAAAGCGGCCGTTGATAGGTATAAAAATGCCAGGGACCGATTCCAAAGGTTTGCCAGTAGTTTTCGACAGTCTGGTCCAGGTCTTTCACAACCAGGGCGATCTGGGCCACGCCATTTTGCAGGATGGGAAGTGGTGTATTGGGTCGGTTCTGGTTTTCCATTGCTTATTTCTCCTGGTATAACTTGCGAGGTTAATCCGTTGCTGACCTTATACCATACCCAGAATATTTTTTGATCAAATAACCTCTTAGCTTGGTAAGTTGATCGGATAACGCACTGGGAGAAGTGTCGTATATCAGGACGATATTTCTAAGGTAAACTTAAGTAGATTATAAAGAAGAACAGGAGTTCGGCATGCTCTCAAACAAAACCGCCCGCTATACCATGTTCAGCTCGCTGTATTTTTCGCAGGGCACGGTCTTTGCCTATTTTACTTCCCTCAACGCCCTTTATTTCCTCTCCAAAGGATTGAGCATGGCGGACGTGGGCATCTTTGGCGCCATTGCTTTGATCCCCTTTGTGATCAAGATCTTCCTGGGCATGTTAAGCGACCGGGTCAACTTGTTTGGCCTGGGACACCGCAAGCCCTATATCCTGATCGGCCTGGTCATCCAGGCTCTGTGCCTGGTGCTGGCGCCATTCATCGACTTGGCCGAGAGTTATTGGGTTTTTGTGGCCAATGCCTTCATTCTGCAGTTGGGCATGGCCTTGTACGATACTTGCACGGACGGCCTGGCCCTGGATACCACACCCGAAGAAGAACAGGGCACGATCCAGGGATTTATGGTGGGAGGCCGGGCTGCAGGTGTGGTATTGACTGCTTCGGTGCTGGGTTGGCTGGCCCAGCAGGTTTCCTGGAACGCGGTTTTCTGGCTGCTGGCAGCCCTGACCTTGATCCCGGTTCCCCTGGTATTATCCCTGAAAGAGCAGGATCGACCCCGGGATCAGAAATTTGATTGGGGAGCCTTTGCTGCCTTCAATCAAAAACCGGTCATCATCCTGGGTATTGCCGGCCTGCTGTTTTTCCTGGTGATCGCTGGCGCGAACCAGAATGTGAATCCCTTCCTGGAAAGCGAATTTGGGATCAGTTTACAGCGGGCAGGCTTATACACCACCCTCTGGGGCCTGGGAGTGGTCCTGGGCGGATTGCTAGGCGGCAGATTGATCGCCCGTCTGGGACAGGAATCCTCGACCCGGATGGCCCTGTTCTTCAGTTTCTTCTCTATCCTGGCCCTGGCGATTATCCCCGGCCCAGGATTTGCCTGGCCGATCGTGGCGGTATTTGGGCTTTCCTACGGCACCTACCAGACGGTCTACTTTGCCCTGGCTATGAACTACACCGATCAGCGCATCGCCGCTTCGATGTTCTCGATCTTTATGGCGCTGACCAATATCGGACAGGGGGTGGGTTTTGCGATTGCCGGCGGTTTAGCGAATATGCCTGTGGTGGGCTTCCGCTGGGCCTTTGTGATCCTGACTATGTTCAATCTGGCAGCCCTGCCGCTCCTGCCGCTGGTATTCAGGCCCAGAACGGCGGAAGAGCCGGCTTAAAGACGACACGGGAATTATTGATAATTAACTGCCCAGGCTTATTCAGTTGGGCAGTTCTTTTTGTGATACTGCTGAATACAGGTGATTGGGGGAAAAAAACTGGTGTAGTTTGGTTTGCCTGAGGGATAGGCTTTAGAGGGGTCACTCCGGGGGTCACAAAGGATTAGCCTCCGCCAGATATATAATCCACTTCGTTAAAAATAGTGTGACAGCTGGGCAGCTTCTATAAGGTGCTGGACTTTTTATTCCCTTTTCCAGAAGGAGAAGATATCAAAATTTTATCGATCTTCAAGTGAAATAATCCAAACCTGTATTGTGAGTAAATCATTTCAGAAATTCATTTAGGAAAAATCAAGCTAAACAAATATGAGAAGAATAGAACAAATGTGCTATTATTAGTGATTGATGTTTGTAGAATCTCAACTCATTTCTATTTCCAGTTTGCCCATGAAAAACGCCATTAAAATCCTCTTTTTCTCTGATACTCATCTGGGCTTCGATCATGCCCTCAATCCTCGCGTTAATCGCAGACGGAGAGGTCCTGATTTTTTTGATAATTACCTGCGTATCCTGAATTTTGGACTGACTGAAAAAACAGATTTGATCGTTCACGGGGGTGATGTATTTTTCAGAAGCCGTGTGCCGCCTGCAGTATTAGATCAGGCCTATGAACCACTTTTAAAGGTTGCCAATGCCGGGATCCCTGTTTACCTGGTCCCGGGAAACCACGAGAGATCTAAACTTCCCAAACATCTCTGGCTAGCCCATAAAAATATCAGGGTCTTTGACCAGCCCAGGACCTTTCTCCAAACAGTCCGGGATACAGTGATATCCCTTTCCGGATTTCCATATACCCGAAATCCCGCCGGCAGATACCGGTCATTAATAAACCAAACCGGCTATTTACAAAACGAGGCAAATCTACGTTTATTATGTCTGCATCAAACATTTGAGGGAGCCAGGGTGGGACCCAAGAATTACACCTTTAGAGCTGGACCGGACAATATCCCCGGCTACCTTACACCGGGAGATTTTATTGCAGTACTTTCCGGTCATATTCATCGCGGTCAGCGTTTGACGCGGACCCTGAACGGGGAAAGTATGGCAGTCCCCATAATTTATTCAGGATCAGTAGAAAGGACCTCGTTTGCCGAACGTTTTGAGGATAAATATTTTGTCATGATCAGGGTTCACAATTCAGCCCAGGAAGTCAGTGTGGAATCTGAATATCACCAGATTCCTGCCAGGCCGATGGCGGTGTTGGAAATTTCCACACTCGACCTGAATGTGGAGGATTTCGCAGCGAATGTACTTCAGCGAATAACTCAGCTTGCCAAGGATTCGATCGTAAGGATCAGCGTGTCAGGCCCGGAAGCCAGTAAATTCAGAGGGTCACTTTCTGCTGCTGAATTGAGAAAAATTGCCCCTTCAACCATGAATATTACAATGGATTATCCACGGGAAACTAATCAACAAAATCGAGTTTAACTTTGTATGTCTGAGGAAGTAACCGGTTGTCATCAGGAGCCTACACAACCCCGGGAGACCCCCATCTGATAGCCTGCTTGCTAAACAGGTAAGCGAAATTGCGGCTTTCCAAAATCGAACCTCGAAGTACAATGGCTGTTATGCCTTTTGCTATTAAATATCCCCGCAGAGTAGTGGTACGCAGTTTATTCCGTTTTGTGGTCAGAGGATTATTCCCGATCCTGTCCAAAACAGTGATCACTGGATTGGAAAACTTTCCTAAAGGTG
>CAVQTT010000019.1:0-219521 GCA_963716695.1 uncultured Chloroflexia bacterium | reverse complement strand
TATGATCGGGAAAAAGAAGTTTATCTCGATTACCGGGAATGATGCCCTGACCGGGTTCACTGCACCCAAGATATTGTGGATGAAGAACAACGAACCTGAGCTATACGCCCAGGTGGACCAAATATTACTGCCAAAGGATTTTGTACGCTTTAAGCTGACAGGCGTTTATGCCACCGACAAGGCGGGTGGAGCGGGTACGGTGCTGTTTGACCTTAAGAGCCGTAGTTGGTCTGCTGAGGTGGTTGAGGCGTTGGGGATTAACCCCGCCTGGCTGCCGGAGAGCTATGAGGGGACAGAGGAGACCGGCCAGATTACCGGTGCTGCTGCCTCTGCCACTGGCCTGAAAGTCGGTACGCCTGTCTTCGGCGGCGGCGGTGACCAGGCAGCTGGCGCTGTCGGGATGGGGGCAATTTCACCCGGTATCGTCTCGCTAACCCTGGGAACATCTGGGGTGGTATTTGCAACCACTGAGGCTCCACTGATCGAACCTGACGGGCGCTTGCATGCTTTCTGCCATGCGGTGCCAGGTAAGTGGCATTTCATGGGTGTGATGCTCTCGGCTGCAGGCAGCTACCGCTGGTATAGAGATACACTGGCGCCGGGAGAAGATTTCGGCGTGTTGGCTGATAAGGCCGGCAAGATCGGTCCTGGTGCAGAGGGTTTATACTTCTTGCCTTATCTAACCGGAGAACGCACTCCGTATCCCGATCCACTTGCTAAAGGTGCCTTTGTTGGGTTAACCGTGCGTCATACCCGGGATCATTTAACGCGTGCATTATTGGAAGGAGTATCCTTCGGGTTACGCGACAGTTTTGAGTTGATGAAGCAAACGGGTTTAGCTTCTATTGACCAGGTTCGGATATCAGGGGGAGGTACTAAAAGCCCGGTGTGGCGGCAGATCATAGCCGATGTACTGGGTGTGGAACTGGTGACGGTCAATTCAACCGAGGGTGCCGCTTATGGCGCTGGTCTGTTGGCTGCTACCGGTGCGGGTTCTTTTACCAGCGTGGAGGAAGCTTGCGGGGCAGTGATCAAAATCACAGGAAACACAACTCCTGGTCTGGAACAAGATATATATCAAGAAATCTATCCCACCTATCAGGATCTTTATCCCGCGTTGAAACCGATCTTCCATCGATAATTGATGAAGACTACCTACAAATCGTATGCGTGTCTTGTACAAGAGACACCCGGTTAATATTTAGCGCACCTGGATGGACTTATATCCCCATAGATCTGTTTCTAAGGGCAGATGCTAGTATCTAATCTGGAAAGAATTCAATAATCTAATGACAGATCCGGGTGCGCAAATTATTTTTCATGTATGATCTGGGTCAAATTACGGTGGAAACAATGGTAGCTGTTGAGAAAAATGACGTTTTTTGTCTAATTCTGTGGACCCAATGAACACAATCTACTCCTGTGGACAGGATGAAAATCATCAGGTCTGATTGAGAGTCAGATGATTGTTTTCTATTTCATGAAGTTTGTAAATATTCAGATTAAATAGATAGAGGGATATCTCTAATTTATTGTAAAATTGAGCCGCCAAACCAGTTGATTTAGCTGATATTTCTCGGTGCAATTTCGGTGCAATCAGTGTGGAAAGGATGGATTTTATGGACTCAGTGGACATTCCTGAGTTGACCCCATCGAGAGAAAAGACAGAAATTACCCCCATAAACGCTGTGTTCAGGCGCCCCATCGGATTCGAAGTCAGACGACAGATTTAGGATATTGTCCTTTTCGATGTGTGTAATTAGCAGGGCTTATTAGGTAATATTCGGAATCATGTCGCCTTTCAGGGGTTGACAAGATCAATATTGGGGGGCAATTCGGGTGCAAATTCGGTGGAAACAATGGACAGAATAGACAAAAACGTTGATTTTCACTGGAAACTTTGGAAATAATGGACGCTATGGCCCTTCCGTGGACACAATGATAATCTCCCGGCCTGATTAAGAGTCAGTTGCTATTATCTGTGGACCAAATCGTTTATCCTTTGCTCTCTTGGCCGCAAGAAGGTAGTCAATAAATTGCGCTCGCTCAATTAACCACATCTGTCCTAATCTTTTAGATCGAAAAGTATTTTCCCTAAGTAGCCGCCGCAAATATTGTTGGTTATAACCACTGATCTCTGCTGCTGTTCTGACTGTAATATAGTCATTTGAGTAATCTGCATAAAACTCATTAAATGAAAAACCCATCCCAACCTCACTTGAGGATTTCTGAGAGCTTTTTTACCTGGTGTTTCTGCTCAAATCTGAGCATGGCCAGGAACTGCTCTACTTCCTCTGTATGAGGTTCGAGATGGGTCCAAGACAGTGGGCGGTATTGAACTCGAATCGAGCCGGAAATATATTAGCAACCGACTAAAGATCAGATGAATTGATTACTTTCAATTGATTATAATTTGTCAGATATTTTGTTATTCCTCCAACCGACCATTGATGCTTGTTGTCCCGATTTCATTTTTATATTCGAATGTTATTTTTTCACCTTTAAATGTGATTTGGCAACGATCATTCCCCGTGGAGCCAATGTTATCAACATAGATAACAAAAGTTTCGTCTGACACCCATACACCCTTACTTCCGCTGGTTATCCCAAATAGATCTGGGGAATAACGGTAGATATTATCCAAACCCACTGGTATTTCCATATCAATCTGTGGATTATCTATGCGTACATTATATACATGTAATGGGTCTGAGTTTAATGTTATATCAAGCAATGCCTCAGCTTCACCTGGAAAAGTCACAGACACAGACTGTAAGGCAAGTGGGTTGGGATCCAATATATAGGTTTGTCCCGATACAATCTGTGCGATCTCTGGCAAAGGAGGAACTGGTTCAGGTTCGGTTTGATCCTGCGCTGCTTGTTTTATCTTGGATTCGAGCATTTCAACACCATCAGGATTGGGGGGCAAGGGCGTGGATGATTGAACTGCTGAGATTGTGTAGGCAAATAAGTCAGTTGGAAAACGATTCATATAGTTATTTCCAGTAAAGACGATGACCATATCATGTTCTGGTAGTACAACTATAAATTGTCCTCCGTGGCCCGCGGCATAATAAAAACTGTCAGCAACCCACCATTGGTAACCATATCCGTAACCATAATTATCCGTGATGTGTTCGTGGCTCGAATCTGCGACCCAGTCTGCTGATAAAATTTGCTCATTATCCCAACGTCCTTCATTTAAGAAGAGAAAGCCGATTTTTGCCATGTCATGGGGCTTCATAATCAGACGGGTATGTCCTAAGGTGATTCCTTGGAGGTTGGACAGCCAGACCACATCATCGATACCAAGTGGACTAAAGAGATGATCTTTAGCAAAGTCTAATGTGTTCATCCCTGTAGTTTCCTGAATGATGGCAGAAAGCATAAAAGAAGCGCCATTGCAGTATTCGAACCGAGTCCCAGGAGGTTTTGCCATTGGAAGATCAAGCATATATTGCATCCAGTCATCGGTATCCATCATTTGAATAAGACGACTCCAATCATCAATATTATCCCTACAATCCAAACCAGATGACATTGTCAATAGATGCTCAAGTGTGATCTTCTTTTTGTTTGCATCTAAGTTGGCTGCAGACCGCTCTGGAAAGAAACTTAAAACCGTTTGGTCAACATTATTGATGTGACCTTGTTGAATTGCGATGCCAATCAAAGCAGATGTAATGCTCTTGGTGGCAGAGGCGAGATTATGCTTGGAGTTGGACTCGAAAGGATGTATGGTCACATCTGCCACCAGGTATCCATTGCGGATCACTGTCACGCTGTGAATGTCATAATTCTGTTTCAGAATAAACTCAACCATTTTCGTCAATTTTACCGAGTCCATCCCCTGTTCCTCAGGAGTTGAGGTACGCCAACCTGTGGTTGGCCAGTACTCCGGCTCACTTGGTATTGGGGTAGGTTCAGCTGTTGGCGATACTGGAGTGTATGAAGTTTGGGGAGTACCACATCCAACCAATAGGGAAACGAGAATAAGAATTAAGACTTTCTTCATGGTTTTCCTCCTATTTCAATAATCAGTTGAAAATTTACCTTGAACTTCCACTGATGAGGAAACCAATAATTTGCAGATTGATTGTAAATTTCCAGTAAGTGTCGCCAAAAAACATCCCTGATTCTGAGTATGTTTGTCGGTGAGGTCTATGATGGGCCTCAGAAGTTAATTCTATTTACTTGTCGTGAAATAATAACAAATTTGTGATTATTCTTTAACTGACAAAAGATCAGATGGCTCGAAGTAAAGCAGACCTAACAGCCTAGAGCTGAGCAGCCAGGGTTGGGATCTGGCTTGTTTATTCGCCTCGCATCCCTGGACTGCCCCAGCGATAAGTTTGGCCGATGGCACAAGCTTATTGAGTAGAAGGGCGTAGATACGACTCAAGAAACTCTACGATTGCATCGAATCCCTCTTCGCCTGCTTGGCCAATCCATCTGTGATCAGACCCTTCGATCACAACCAATTCATTTTCGATGCCACGCTCTTCAAGACTGTCCTTGATCATTAGGGCATCACTCATTGAAACCCACTCATCTGTTTCAGCTTGAAGGATAAAGGTTGGTGTATCACCGGCAGTGAAGTTTTCCCAGCGCGTCTGATAATAACCGGAGATCAGGACGAGAGCTGCATAGTTGTTGCTGTCCTGATCAAGGGCTAGTGCCAACGAACCCCCCAATGAGTAACCAACCAGGCCAATCCGATCCGGATCGACTTCAGGCCTGGTCTGCAAGTAGCTCAAGCCGTCCTCAATGGTTGAAAACCAAATTGGTATCGCCCTCGCACGTTCCATGTCATCCACATCTATCCAGGTATTTGGATACGGACCTGGTGGAGGGGGGGTCCTGGAGTAATAGAGAATGCTCAGGGTGACGAATCCATGCTCTGCAAGCTCTCTATGGATGGTGTATCCCATCGCGTCTTCTATGTCAGGTATTAATTCCGGAAAATGTTCAAAGGCGCTTGCCCCATGCAGGTAAACAACCGCAGGAAGATCCACTTGCGGTCCAGCTGGAAGACACAACACTGCGTCAACGGGCTCATCATCGCTGTAGAAGACGATATCCTCGCAGCTTGGCTGGTCCAAGGTTGGGATTTCTTCCTCTGTGGGTCCACACCCAGCCAATACCAGGATAGCCAGCAACCCCATAAAAATGAAACCAGCTGCAAACCAGAATCTGTTTTTAAACACATTGACCTCCTTTAGATTAACAATTTATCCAGGCTTATTCTGTGAATATGAATGAAAACATTTTTGAGTTAATGAAGTTCAAATCATAATTTCCCAAACAAAAAAACACTGCCATTGGATACAGCAGTGCTCAGCGAAAGAAGATTGATGGGCGTGAAGAATTGTGTCCAGGAATCTTATTAAATGGATAGTAGCATAAAAAATACTAAGATTCCAGAATTTGCTTAGCTTCTGAAATATATCAAGCCGCCAATACAGCAATTAGATTGTTATCTAGTGCAGTTGTGTGGAACGTATAGAATCTGTGGAATCGGCGGACATTTTCCCCTGGGTAGAGAGGACAGGATGGGCCCTGTGATACCCCCTGAAAGCAATAGAGAAATTTCCTTCTGATTAAGAGTCAGTTGCTAATACTTGTGGTCCAAATCGTTTATCTGTTGTTTTCCTGGCTTCCTTGAGATAGTCACCAAAATCAGATTGTTCGATCAACCAGAGTTGTCCAATCTTTCTGGTCTTGAAAATTCCCTCTCTTAATAACCTTCGAAGGTATTGTTCGTTGTAACCACTAAATTTGGATGCAGTTTTTACAGTTATGTAGTCTTCTGTTACATCAGGATCTTACCATTTAAATGAAGAACCCATCCCAATCTCATTTGAGGAATTTCTTCCTAACTATGAGGTTCGAGATGGGTCCATGACTGTGGGCGGTATTGGACTCGAACCAACGAATCCCTAGGAGCAAGATTCGGATTGCCTTTCCATAACGGCGCGGGCTGCCGGTTTATTGTCCGGGAAATTATTATCAAATACACCTTATTCACCCTCGGCTCTGCCTGTTCTGGCGGGAGGTTTTTGTAGGCCAGTATCTGTTTTCGCCAACTCTGATTTGCTGCTGTGAACCTGATGGACACGTTCCCCAGAGTGGATTGGAGGAGGTGATCTCAGATCTCCATTTTGATGTCAATCCCCCTAACTTTTTGTGAAAATTCAATTAAATGATCAAATCGATCATGGAAGCAATCTAATTGAGTTCATCACTTTTGGCTGGTTTAGATCCCTAACAATTCTATCAGGAAGTAATTCAATATTCTTATTGAATGGACTTTCGCTTAATAGTATACTAATTTCCAACCTCATTGATCAATCATAAATACAGAATCCATTCAGGAATCTCATAACCTATTGATGCAATTGAATAAAAAGGTTTTGGCGGGTCATTTGCTGAATCGCGCCTACGAAGGCAATTGGGCCAGTTCAATTCTTTGGAGGTGAACATGGTAGATGATGAAGGTTCAACAACTTTTTTCTCTCTGAGCACAGAAGAACTGGCATTGATCTATTTTTCGATCAATTACCCTGATCAAGGTTGGGACCTGTTAAAGGCTGCTTATACTGATCTTACTGAGAAGGAGCAGGCGATATTTGGTACCGCTGCCCGCAACTCTCTGTTATCAAAGGATTTGTGCGCCATCACAGAAGACGGCATCATTGCTCTACCAGAAGAGCTTGAGCAAGCTGTCTTCCCGCTCGTAAATTTCAGTAAGATCCTCAATCTCTATCGAGTGGTCGAAAATGAACCCACCTATTGGACTGTATTCATTAATCACGACCGGGACTTTACATTCCATACGACCCCATCGACCGCAGTTCACCAAATCCTTCATGGTTCATTGGCTGAGCTTCCAGAGATGGTTGCGGCTTTTTTCGAGTTGGATAACAGTCCATCAGGTAATAATCAGACTATAGAAATCGGGGATAAAACACCAGTGAAGTTAATTTTGGATACCTTTGATGGGGCAGAAGGTCTGGGCCTCGATCTGCTGATTGCGGCTGGATGGCCGGAGGAATTCGCCCCTCAGTTCCTGGAGGATGTTGTCTCGCAACAAGATTGGGGATTGATCGCTAAAAAGGAAACTGATTATAAAACATATCTGGAAAAATCTGGACAATTGCCTGATGAGATGATCATCTATGTTAGGGGACCAAACCGGCTTTGGTTGATTTCCTACCGGGATAATCCTGATAAGGTTGTTGAGAGCGTCCAGCTGGCAACCCAAAAGATACTTCACAACCAAATTGGTAGTGTACTGGTTTAAACTGAGGGAATATGATGGCATCCTATAAAATCTACCTCCAGCTTGATAATGCAAATTCTACACTGAGCTCACTTTCATCCTTGTATAGAAACCTGGAAGGACAGCTAAAGAGGGTCAATACCCAATATAAAAAATTGCCTGATGCCTGGCGAGGAACTGAGGAAAAGAAACAGGAAACTCTTGATAGATTGTATAGGTGGCAGAAATCGGCAGGAAAGCAGCTGTTGGAGCTGGAATCTATTATCCTGAAACTCCAATCGGAGTTAATCCAGTGGGAGAACATGGATAATAGAAAGTATTTTGAATCCAGGAATTGGTCAACGGTCAAGACGGTTTTCTACGCAGGCGGGGCATCCAGCTTTCTGGGGATGCTGAAGCCTTACAAACCCAAGAAGCAGAAGCCACCTTTTATAACCGGCTCGGGTCAGCTTAGTGGATCCACAAAAAAACCGATGATCCTTGAAGGATCAGGTTCTATCTCCGGGTCGGTAAAAAAACCATATTCGGGACCATTAAAGATAAATATTCGGGCACCCAAAAAACCTCCCTGGGCAGGCAAAATTCATGGAACCTCCCGGAACGAATATAAACCCAAGGTTAAGGTGACGAAGAAACCCATCAAAATCAAGGTTTCCGATGGCACTGTAGCTCTGGGCAAAGAAACAGATCGCCTGGCTCCAATAAATACTCCCATGGATTTAATAACTGGTAAAAAAAACCCGATAATGGGTCGGGATGATATTTTGAACCGGGATGATATTTTGAACCGGGATGACATTTTAAACCGGGATGATTAATAACTTTACCAGAAGGGAGAAGGGTGAATAGAATTTTTCACTCATCAAAGGGTTTGACAAAAATTAATCAGTTCACAGCATAAAAGGAGCGCTACAAATGGCAAAGACTTTACATATGGAAACCGAGGATGCAAGACGAATTCAGGCAGAAATGCAAAAAACGTATGATGAGATGTTTAGGGAATTAAATGAATTGAATAAACAAGCTAATAGTTTAACATCCACATATTGGAAAGGGAGCGCATCCCAAATATTCGAAGATCTTTATAGCGGCTGGTCAAAAAACATGTTGACCGTATTAAACCAATTGAATGATCACTGTAAAACTCTTAAAGATGAAATTGAACAGTGGGTGGTTACGGATAGTTCGCTTTAAAGACTTTAACGGGCAGTAATTCGGATTAATAGTATTACATCATCCAAATAAATCTCCATCTCCTGGAGAGAATGTCAACCTTGTATTTGGTATTAATATGATCATACCTTATTTAAATACCCGGTCCAAACATACTTCCTTGATTTACCAGAATCCCCGACAACCCTATGTTCCAGGGGTCAGGGAACCCTATCACCTGCCGGATGATGTGTTTCAAATTCCGGAACCGAAGGCAGCTCCTCTGGAGCCGGCACCATTTAATTTCTTAACTTTACTCACTCCTTTTCTAACAGCAGGCGTTTCCCTGGCACTGCGTTACACAGTGATGAGTGGTGGGGAGGATTCAGATTTAATCCTGATTTTGATGATTTCTGCAGCAGTGATCCATCCTGTTACCAACCTCATTAATTTTCTGGTGAAGAAAAAAAAATACCTGAAGGCGATCAAGAACAGACAGGCAGATTATGGGGATAAACTTGGTGTGATTCGCGAGAATCTCGAAAGGACCGCAGCAGAACAACGTCAGATCCTTCACGATGCCTATCCGGATCAAGCAGATCTACTCCGGATTGCCGGGGCCAGAGGAAGGGAATCCCGGTTGTGGTACCGTCGCCTGGGAGTGGACAGCGATTTTTTATCGCTCCGGGCAGGAACGTATCCGGGACCAGCCTCATTTTTTATCGAATGGCCCAGCACGAGCTTTGATAAAGATCCGCTGGCACCCCAAGCTGCTGATCTTATGGAATCATTCACGTCGATCACCAACCTGCCTTTTTTAATCCCATTAAGCAAGGTCGGCAGTCTTGGTGTTGTAAGCAGAGATGAGGACCTCCTCTATGGATTTACCAGAAGGCTGGTGAGTGATGCCATCGTGCATCATTCCCCGACAGATTTAAAGGTGTTTTTACTCACGGACCAAACATCCTCCGCTCAGCACTGGGATTGGTTAAAATGGCCTCCCCATACTGGCGCCCTTCTTCCTGATAATCCGATCAATCAGCTGGCTTTCCAGAAAGCGGATGTCATCTCCTTAAGCCGATGGTTGGCTGAGGAACAAAAGGTCAGGAAAGCTGAAGATCCATCCGCTCTAAATCAACAGAGTATATATCCAAAATTCATGATAATTATTGATGATCGAGGACAGATCCGTCAAATGCCCGATCTGTCAGACATTATCAGATCTGGTCATGAGACAGGTATTTGTACCTTGTTCCTGGGAGAGGAAAATCTACCCCAAATTCGAGCCCGGTTAGATTTAGGTGCTGAAAATCAATTTCGTTATGCAGAGACCTGGGAAGGAGGAGATAAATTCGAAGGGGATTGTGAGACGGTTGACCTGGATTCAGCCCTGGAAACCTCGCGTTCGATAGCCTGCCTGGAAACATTGGGAGGCAAAGTTGAGATTCCGCTGCCAAAATCCCTGGCCCTCTCTGATTCAATCGACAATTTGAGCTTTAGGCTGGGAGCCATCGAAGAAAACTGGTCCGCAGATCTTGTCGATGAGCAGCGTTTATTATTTCCCATCGGCGTGAATGTTACACCTGATGGTTTAGCCACATTGATGATCAATCTGCTTCCAGCGGAGAGAGGGGGGTACGATTCCTACCATGCCATCCTGATCGGGACAACTGGGAGCGGCAAAAGTGAGTTCATGAAATCCCTGGTGCTTGGAGCGGCATACCAGTACTCCCCAGAGGAATTGAATTTCTTCTTCCTGGATTTTAAAGGTGGGGCAGCCTTTGATCCCTTTAAGGCCCTTCCCCATGTTTCCGGGGTGGTGACCAATCTTCAGCCGCAATTGGTGGATCGAGGTTTGATGGCAGTGCAAAGCGAGATTGATAGAAGGCAGGAATTATTTGCCCGGGAGGGAGTAAGGGATATCTGGGCTTTTAACCAGAACTGCAAAGAGAAAAAACTACCCCATTTATGGCTGATGCTGGATGAGTTCGCAAAAGGCTTGAGCGATTTTCCGGAGTTAAGGAAGATGCTTGATTTGTTGGTGCGGCAGGGGCGGTCCCTGGGTATGTATTTACTATTGGCCAACCAGGATGTAAATTCCGCAGTGGACAATTTATTAAGCAATGTTGGTTGGAGAATTGCCCTGAAAGTAGCCCTGAAAGACGAATTAAAAAAACTGCTTGAGGAACCAAGAAAACCTACTGTCAATCCCGGCCATGGCTACCTGCGCACCACCAGCGGCGAGATACTTGAATTCCAATCCGGGTATGCCGGCTCACCGATATCCAGTCCTGATGATCGACAAGCAGCAGGATTTGAGATCAACCTGATTGGTCCGGATGGAAAACCCGGAGATGACCCCGTATTTTCTTATCAACCCCTAAAAGATCAACAATCAAATCAACCGGAACCGGCTGCCTCAGAACAGGACACATTGATTTCATTGATTAAACAGGCAACCAGCAGCCTTGGCCTGGAATCGGCTTCTCCCATTTATTTGGATCCACTTCCCGAGTCAATCCCTCTCTTCAACACGCTTGAAAACACAAAGGTATTCAGAAAATTCCAGGATAAAATCTGGACGGAGATCATTGACCAGGGATCCCATCTAACTCCAGCTGTAGGGATGGTAGATTACAGCAGTGAAGGTATCCAAATACCATTAAAGGTAAATTTCCGGGAAAAAGATGGACATTTATGGATGTTTGGTGCGCCAGGCAGCGGAAAAGAACAATCCCTGATCAGCATCTTGATGTCTCTGGCAGCTGCCCATACACCGGAGGAAATCCACTTTTATATTCTGGAATGCGGATCTGGTTTATTGATGAGTTTGGAAAATCTACCCCATACCGGCGCCGTTATCCGCCTTTCTGAAAAAGAACGTTTTGAGCGCTTATTAGATTTCCTGGACCGAGAAATGGATCGAAGACAAGTAGCCAACCTTGACCCGTCCGCATCCAGCGACCTGCCGTCAATATTCTTGATAGTCAATAACTTCGGAGAATTGCGCTCAGACAATTATGATGAAATTGATCGGATCGCCGGATACATCCAGGGAAGCAAAGTAGGCATCCATTTGATCCTGGTATCCAATTTGATGCGAGAATTATCTTCCCAGATATCCAATAACATTTCCCGCAGGATCATCCTGCAGCTGGTCAACCAGGACGAGATGGAGGTTGTTGTTGGCAGGAAGGTTCCTCCCCTCAGCGCTGCTTCTCCCGGGCGCGGTTACTGGATGGATGACGAAACTTTGGAATGCCAGCTGGCTCAACCAGTGTTTACAAGCCATCAAGCTGAAACACGTTCCTGGCAGGAGATCGCAGAGGAAATGAAGAATTCCTGGACCGGACCCCAACCACCGCCAGTTGAGATCCTGCCTGAGATCATTCCCTTTGCTGAGCTGGTTCTTGATGATCATTCCCAAGAACTTGATACCAAAATGGTTCCCGTAGGATTTTCATACCAGAGTCAGGAACTTGTCCAGGCTGACATCGAAAAAGATGCTGGAGAATGGGTTATCCTGGGAGATACAAAGAGCGGTAGAAGTAATTATTTGATCTGTTTGGCTGAATTTCTTTCCGGCCTGGAAAACTGGGAAATTAACCTGGTAGCCCTGCGGCCCAGTCCGGTCAGAAATCTATCCAGCAATCCACAGGTTGCAGTCCATACCAGCCTGGCAGATGCTATACAGGCCTTAAGCAGCATCGACCAGCTTATGGACGAGTCACCGATTCTCCCAACGAAACAATTTATTGGGATTGATAATGCGGGCAGTTTATTTGATCCGGGAAACGAGGAACTTGAGAGGATTTTGGATTCGATTGGCAAACGAAGATTAACTAGTCCGGAAAAACACTCCTTGATCGTCCTGGCAGCAGATTTAATGGATATTCGATCGAAGGTATCCATGAATTCGGTGATCAAGGCGATCAATCAAGCCAAAACAGGCATTTGTTTTTCCCAGGAAATGGAGAACTGGTCCTGGTTGGGCGTTAGCTTTGATGATGTTCGTCCTTATCAGAAAATGCGCTTACCGCCTGGAAGGGGATACTTCATCAATCGAGGCAAGCCAATCATTGTGCAGACCTTATTTATGGATCAGTACCATAAATAAACTAAAAGGGATTATATGAAAGAGGTTGTAGTAACAGTGACTTATTCCGGAAAGGAACCGATAGATCTCTCCTTGCCCTGGGAAGTACCCTCAGGGATCCTGCATGATGGAATCCTTAAAGCGTTAAAATTAGTCCGAATCCCCAATCACGAGCTGATCCTGGCAAGGCAAAAAGATGGAAAGTACCGCCATTTGCTTGAGAGCGAATCACTGGCTGATGCGAATATCTTATTTGGTGATTGTCTGGAATTATTTATCAGGAATAAAGCCTACCTGCTATCTGAGGATGGAATAAAATTCCAGCTTGGAAGTGAGCAAACAACACTTGGCCGCTCCTCGCCTGAGCGGAAGGTCGATATTGATTTAACAGTTTTAGATACACCAATGTTAATTTCCCGCCGCCAGGGAACGATCAAACATCATTCCAATCAATATTCAATCAAAGATGATAACAGCCGGAATGGGATAGTATTAAATGGAAACTTGATCCCTCCCGGGGAATATCAAATATTAAATAAAGGAGATCAACTTCGTATTGGCGGTCAGAACGGAATTCGATTGACATTCCTATACGAGGAATCTAGATGACATAGGAGAACGGGGATGAGTAATATTAGTCAAGTAGGGCGATACGAGATCAAATCAGAACTACGCCGGGGGGGGATGGGGACGGTGTACCTAGCCTATGATCCCCATTTTGATCGGCAGGTAGCGATTAAAGTACTCCCAAAGGAATTTTTGCATGATCCCACTTTCTTTAAACGTTTCTCATTGGAAGCCCGCACAATTGCCAGCCTGGAACATCAGCGAATCCTTCCGGTTTATGATTTTGGAGAAGTGGATGGGACCCCATTTATCGTTATGCGTTATATGGCACAAGGCAATTTGCGTGACATATTGGATTCATTATCCGGCCATGGCATGCCACTTTCTGATGTTATCAAGGTTTTCCAACAAGTTGGTGAAGCATTAGATTTTGCCCACAAAAGAATGGTTATCCACCGAGATCTCAAACCTGATAATGTGCTTCTGGACGAGGATGGAAACACCTATTTGGCCGACTTTGGCATTGCCAAGGTGATTGAGGCATCAATGACATTTAGCGGTACCTTGTGGGTAGGAACTCCAAGTTATATGGCCCCGGAACAAGTTCGGGGAGGAAAACCCAGCTCTACTACGGATATTTATGCCTTAGGGGCGATGCTGTTTGAACTTTTAACTGGTCATGTTCCCTTTCAGGCAGATGACCCTCTGGCTCTGGCGTATTTGCATGTTAATGAACCCATCCCCCAGCTGATTGACAACAGGCCGGATTTGAATATGAGGATACAGAATGTTATCGAAAAAGCCATGGCAAAAGAGCCGGCTGACCGGTATGCAAGCTGTGCGGCATTGGCTGAAGCGATCTCAATGGCTGCAGAGGGTTCATTTGAGATTGAAGAAATTAAGGAAAGTCAAGAACTGGAAACAGAATCCGCCCATTCGCACGAGCCGGCCTATCAAACCAAAGTAGATCTGCCTGCGGCTCAGCATCCAGCGAAAATAGTTGGATCCGAAGTTGGTCAAGAAAAGGTAATCGATTCAAAAGCTGAAGGTGCGGTTTACCAGACCCGAATCCCTGAGCCTGTCAAGAAAGCAGTTGAGGAAATCCCGGCTGAGAAAAAGAAAGAAAAGAAACCAGTCGTCAAGACACCGAAGGCTGCAAAACCAAAACCTGCAATACCAAAACCGATTAAGCAGCGACCTGAGATAAATATCCCCTGGAAATGGGTTGGCCCAAGCGCTGCCGGGGTGTTATTGGTTTTGTTTTTGATCTTGGTATATTTGGGCATTATTCCAATGGCCGGGCTGCAAAACGGATTAAAGTTGTACTTGCCAAGTCCAAATGCTATATCTGTCCTCACTAGTTCGTCCTGCCAATCCAATTATGAGACATATGCTGAAATTAGTAGTTCCTGGTCAGAAAATGCTGTCAGGATAGACGGGAAACCCTCCTCAGAACTTGAATGGGCAGACGCCACCTGCACTAATATATCTCTGTCCGAGCCAGTATATGGACCAAATTCTTTGTCATGGAAAAATAGTATCAGAGCCCGCTGGTGGGTTAAGAATGATGATACTTGGATCTATTTGCTGCTCAGGGTAAAAAGAACATATGGCGAAGTTGGAGGGATGTTTTTTGATCACTGGTGGTTAAACCATTATTACAGCGATGGAGGAGGGGTATCTGTGACAGGAGAATCTTCTGATATGTATGGTTGGGATGAAGTGAACTGGTATGACGATACGGATGGCGGTGGAAAAAATGATGTATCAGGAGCCGCTTATCAAGATGACAACTATTATTGGTTTGAGTTAAAGAAAAAACTCAATTCTGGCGACGGCTTGGATTGGAAATGGTCCTCGGGGGGTACAACCGGTCTGACTAATAGCACCTTGCTCGGCGTGTGGGGAGTAAATGATAACGTCGGAGGAAATCAACTTGATTTATTGTTACGGCTCGCGAGCCATTAAAACATTCTTTGGTTGTGTCAAGAACATTATGGAAGGATAAGGTGCATCGTTGATTAAGAGTCAATTGCTCTTGTTCAACAATCATTATGGACTGATTTCAACCGCACTGTGGTCCAAATCGTTTATCTGTTGTTTTCCTGGCTTCCTTGAGATAGTCACCAAAATCAGATTGTTCGATCAACCAGAGTTGTCCAATCTTTCTGGTCTTGAAAATTCCCTCTCTTAATAACCTTCGAAGGTATTGTTCGTTGTAACCACTAAATTTGGATGCAGTTTTTACAGTTATGTAGTCTTCTGTTACATCAGGATCTAACCATTTAAATGAAGAACCCATCCCAATCTCATTTGAGGAATTTCTTCCTAACTATGAGGTTCGAGATGGGTCCATGACAGTGGGCGGTATTGGACTCGAACCAACGACCTTTGCGATGTCAACGCAACGCTCTAACCAGCTGAGCTAACCGCCCATCGAAAAAACATTATACAACTACTGCCCGGATTAGGCAATCCATTTTATCCCCCCAGGACCCTCTCAAAGTAGCTGCGCAGGATCTCGGCCACTTCGTCCGATCTCTCCAGCGGCAGCATATGGCCGGCACCTTTTACCACCTGCAGCTCTGCTCCGGGGATGCCTTCGCTCAGCTCCTCTGCAAACCGCACCGGGGTCATTTTATCCTCTTCCCCCACCAGCACCAGGCTAGGCACGGAAACCTCCCCCAGCCGAGAGCTGAGGTCATAGGCATCACAGGCTCGAAAATCAGCCTCGAGGACTGAAGACCGGATTGATAAGATTTGTTTCCTGACGCCATCGACGATCCGGGAGGGAGTTCCAGGGCTGAATGACCAGCGGCAGATGTCATCCACCGCCGCGGGATAACTGTCTGGCGAGGCCAGGTTCTCTATCAGGCTCAGGTTGACTGGCAGTTGGGCTCCAGTGCTGATCAGGACCAGGCCGCTCAGCAGCTCAGGGTGTTGGAGGGCAAACCAGAGGGCAATAGCACCCCCCAGGGAATGGCCTACCAGGAAGAATCTGGGCAGCTCCAGGGCGGATATCCAATTTTCGAGGGCTTGCCCGTAAGCCGGCACCCGCTGCAGCCCGGAACCCCGGCTCTTCCCATGGCCGGGCAGGTCGGGGGCAAAAACCCGATATCCAGCCAGACGGCGCAGCTGGCTGGGCCAGGAAAGACCCTCACCCCCGGCCCCATGGATCAAGACCACCGGTTTGCGCTGGGGGTCTTCTGCCTGATAGGCTTGATAATAGAGATCTTTTAAGTAGGGCATTATGTTTGGTCTATCAAAAAGGGCGACCCTTAGGCCGCCCAAAAACTACAACCTAAAACCTGGTAGTTTGGATCAGATCAACCGCAGACGGTCCGCGGCATCTGGCGTGAGCGGCAGCACAACCTGGATCTGGGTGCCTTCGCCGGGTCTGGATTTGACGTGGAAGACACCCTGCACCAGTTCAGCCCGTTCGCGCATATTCAACATGCCCAGGCTGCCTCGGTCATCGTAGCCGTCCATGACATCTTCAACCAGGAAACCTTTGCCGTCATCCTCAATCTCCAGGAAAGCCAGGTCATCCTGCAATCTTTGCACCTTGACCCAGATGTGTTCGGCCTGGGCGTGTTTGCGGGCATTGTTGACCGCTTCCTCGGCGATGGTGAAGATCACTGTCTGGCTGTTCATATCCATCTGTTCCACCAGAGAGGCATCGGTCTCAATGATCACATTGGTGTTAAATGTCTCCCGGGTCCGTTCAGCCATTGAATTTAATGCCGATATTAAACCTTCGGATTCCAGCACCAGGGGCCGCAATGTAAACAGCATATGGCGGATCTGTTTGGAAGTTTGCCGGGCCAACTCTTCGGTTTGGTAGAGAGCTTCGGCGGCGGCGTTGACATCCCGGTTCAGCAAATGCCGGGCCCGGCTGATCTGCATCGGGATGGCGGCTATTGTCTGAGTGGGTCCATCATGCAAGGCCCGGGCTAAACGGCGTTGGGCTTCAGATTGGGCCTTGATGATCTGATCTCTTTCGGTTTTCAGTTCAGAGAACAGGTGGGCATTGGCCATCGCCATCTGCGCCTGGTGGGCTACTGTGCCGATCAATTCTTTGGCGTCTTCCGTAAAATAATTCCGGTCGGGGTGCCCAAATAGCAGCACACCAAAGGTGTCCAGGCCAGCCCGGAGAGGAATGCAGTAGCCAGAGGCGCAGGCCCGGAAGGATATAAACTGTTTTAGCTCCGGATCTGCTCCCATTTCGTTGGTCATATGGGGGTTGCCGGATTCGATCACTTGTTCCAACAGGCCGGACACACCCGGCACCCTGGTCCCCAGATCAGGGCGGGGCAGTCCCCGTCCATAGGCCACAACCAGATCCGGAACAGCCATACCCTCTTCAGAAAAGAGCAGGACTGCGCTGATCAAACGTTCAGTGGCCAGATCCGATAAACGCAAGGCAAGCACAGCCGCATCCAGGCTTTTTTCCAGGACACGGGAATAATTCAGGGTCACGGTTAGATCAGTGATCAGCTGGAACATCTTGCGGATGCGGTCAGTCGTTTTGGTGGATTCTTTTTTGGTTGGTTTTGGGGGGGCGTCATCCTCTTTCTTTTCCAGCATGGGCAACAGGAAATAGGCTCCCCCGGCTCCCAGGAGCAAGGAGATCACTACAGCTAATCCTAAGATGATCCAGAACTCTTGCGGTGACACCATTTTTTCCTATTTTTCCTGATTAATAATTTATATCATAACCCAGATAAACCAACTTATCATCCTGACAAAAGTCCGGTGACCGAGCCGGAATTAAGGGCTGCTGATCATTTCTTGTTCCAATAATCCTTGCAAGACCCGGACCATTTTACCAACCGCCAGAGCTCGATGGCTGAGTGTATTCTTGACCTCAGGTTCCAGCTCGGCCATGGTTTGGTCAGAGCTTTCCAACAAAAAGATCCGGTCATATCCAAATCCGCCCTGGCCCCTGCCTTCCGGGATGATCTCTCCCCGGCAGATGCCCCGGGTGACGATCGGAGAACCTTCCGGTCCTACCAAGGCAACCACGGAGTGGAAAGCTGCCTTCCAGGGCCGGGGGAATTCCATCAAATTCTGGACCAGCAATCTGCGTCGATCCAGATCTGTAGCCCCTGTTTGGGGAGCATACCGGGCAGAATACAGCCCTGGAGCCCCGCCCAGAATTTCAACCTCCAAACCACTATCATCCGCCAGGGTCCAGGTTTTGCTGGCCTGGGCAAAGATCGCTGCCTTGAGGACGGCGTTTTCCAGGTAGTTGGTTCCGCGTTCCTGAACCTGGACATTCAAGTCCAGGTCAGCCGGTGATAGCAGGTTCAGGTCGAGCCCGCCCAAGAGCGACCGCAGCTCAACCAGCTTCCCTTGATTGTTGGTCGCCAGTAATAGATTGATCATGAGTATGTTTTTTGTCCTTGCTACCTTGATTTTAGATTATTTGATGTATTTCTGCTTAAGAAAACAGTAAGGTTTGCAGAGCAGTAAGGTCGAGCATTTGGTAAAATTGAAGTATCCAGTTGACAGCCTAAACTATGCCGACCAATTTACCTGCCGATTATTTTAATGCCGAGGAACGTTTCCGCTCTGCCACCACGCCGGAAGATAAGATCAAATACCTGGAAGAGATGATGGGCACGATTCCCAAACACAAGGGAACCGACCATCTCCGGGCAGATCTGCGAAAAAAACTCTCCAAGTTAAAAACTGCCTCCACCTCAAAAAAAACATCCAAAAAACAGGTTTCTCCCTTTCACATTAACAAGGAAGGAGCCGGTCAATGTATTCTTATTGGCGCTACCAACGCAGGAAAATCAACCCTGGTTGCCAATCAGACCAACGCTGCCCCGGAGGTCTCGGAAGTGCCGTTCACAACCTGGACGCCCATGCCCGGCATGATGGCGATCGAAAATATTCAGGTCCAGCTGATCGACACTCCCCCTTTCAGCGAGGATTACATTGACCCTGAATTCCTGAACTTGATCCGCCGGGTAGACCTGGTATTGGTGATGATTGATTTGCATGCCGACCCGGTCCAGCAGCTGGAATTTGTCTACCAGAAGCTTCAAGAGAACCGCATCGCCCCCCAGCACCTGGAAGGCCAGATCGAATCTGAGGGCTTCTTGTTATTTGTGCCGACCTTGATCCTGGTCAACAAGTACGACAGTGAGGAATTTGGGGAGCATTATCATATCTTCCAGGAGCTGCTGGGAGGGGATTACCCTTTAGTCCCGATATCTGCTAAAACCGGTCATAATCTGGATGAGTTTAAGAAGAAGGTATTTGACCTGCTGGGAGTGATCCGGGTCTACTCTAAAGCGCCTGGAAAAGAGGTCGATAAAACCTCACCCTTCGTGGTTGAGGAGGGCATCCAGCTGGGTGAGTTTGCCGGCAAGGTCCATAAGGATTTTCAGGAAAAACTGAAAACAGCCAAGATCTGGGGCAGCAGCGCAGATTTTCCGGGCCAGATGGTCAGCCGGGAACATGTGCTTGAGGACGAAGATGTGGTTGAGCTGCAGATCTGATGATCTGCAAAGAGCTAAGATTTGTACCTGAAGAGTTTTAGGTCTGATTTTTAATGTAGAATAACCTTGGGGGGCAAGTTGAAAGGTTGTTTTTAAAGGTGTGGTCATAAGGAATCCTTCAATTCCGAACCAGAATGGAAAAGGAGAAAACCATGCCAGCCATTACGCCGAGATCCAAACCCACCCAGCTAATAGCGATCCTGATCATTACCACCCTGGCCATAACTGGCTGTGCGGGGCTTCAAACTGCAGGCCAACCGGGTGGATCCCTGGGGGACGATGCCTTTGAAGAGATCGACCTGTCCGGGGAAGGAGATGTTGCCGGATATCCTGACGATGGCGAGGATAGTCCCTCTCCAGATGATATGCCGGTAGTCCAGACCCACTGCCCGGCCGAACTGACCGAGTTCGTTTTGTTCTTAACCCACAGCTGGGATTTCAGTCCCAATCGGGAACTGGACAAGATGAAAGTGAGTGGGCAAACCCAGCCTTCTTCCCCCTGCCCGTTTTCGGTCGCTGGCAGCACTGTGATCATGGAGGAATGCCGGGTTTCAATCACCAATACAGGGTTTATCCAAACCGATGATGGTCCCTGCGATATCACTGCCAGTGGAACAGCTCTGGTTATGATTGATGATGCTGCCTGCCTGGATGGGGTGATCACGATGACCATTGAAGAGAGCCTGGATCCGGACTCCGGATCGGGGGCCATGAACTGTCCAAACAGATCTCAACCCTACTTCCCGTTCTATCCTTTTTCCAGAACAACCCGTGAGTTCCAGATCCAGATGGGAGGTGCCACTGCTACCGAGGCAGTCGACCCGGACCTATCTGGCCAGTTCATGTATAACAAAGCCTGGACAGTACATTCTGAAAAGCTCGGCACTGATCTGCCGTAATGGGGTCGGGACCAGCCCCTCTTCCATCAGGATACCTCGCTATCATCTGTCTTTGCGAGGCTGAATTTGCCCGCCTGTCCAGAGCGAATGCGGAGGAAAGCAATCTCCTGAAAAGTTGAGGGTCGGAAGACCGGAGTTGGAAATAACATGAGATTGCTTCGTCGGCCTTTGGCCTCCTCGCAATGACCGTGTATCGGATAACTGGGGCTGGTAACAACAGGAGATTGCTTTGTCGGTTTGAAGCCTCCTCGCAAAGACTGTGGGGGAGGGGCAGCCCCTCATTCCGTCAGGGATCCTCGTCATCATCTGTCTTTGCGAAGGCTGTATTTGCCTGAAGCAATCTCCTGATAAGTTGAGGGTCGGAACAGTGGGGCTGGAAAGAACAGGAGATTGCTTCGTCGACCTTGGCCTCCTCGCAAAGACCATGGGGAGATAGCGGCTTGACCACAAAGATGGGGGAAATCTGTGGAAGAAAGGATCTATCAAGTTTACATATTAACCAATCAATACCATACCACGCTCTACACCGGTGTTACAAACAACCTGTACCGACGTCTGGACGAACATATATCTGGCGTGGGGTCCAGCTTTGTTAAACGCTATAATTTGACAAAACTTGTCTATTGTGAACTTTTCGAAGATCCCCGGTCAGCAATAACCCGTGAAAAACAGATTAAAGGGGGATCGCGAAAATCCAAGGTGGAATTGATTGAATCAATCAATCCTGAGTGGAAGGACCTCCTGGATGATTTATAAGATATTGAAATAACAGGAGATTGCTTCGTCGGCCTTTGGCCTCCTCGCAAAGACTGTGGGAGGGAGCCCCTCTTCCCTCAGGAACACCTTGCCATTTTCTGTCTTTGCGACCCAAAGCGATAGCGACGGGGAAGCAATCTCCTGAAAGGTTGAGGGTCGGATAATCGGGGTTGGCAAGAAGAGGAGATTGCCGCGTCGGCCTTTGGCCTCCTCGCAAAGACAGTGGGAGGGCAGCTCCTCTTCCATCTGAATACCTTGCCATTTTCTGTCTTTGCGACCCAAAGCGATAGCGACGGGGAAGCAATCTCCTGAAAGGTTGAGGGTCGGATAATCGGGGTTGGCAAGAACAGGAGATTGCCGCGTCGGCCTTTGGCCTCCTCGCAAAGACAGTGGATTGGAGGAGCGGGATTGGTAAGAACAGGAGATTGCTTTGTCGGCCTTTGGCCTCCTCGCAAAGACAGTGGATCGGAACACCAGTGCTGGAATTAACAGGGGATTGCCGCGCCTGCCCAGAGTGAAACGAAGGGTCGGCCTTTGCCCCCCTCGCAAAGACCTGTTTGCTGGTACTATATACAGGTCATGAAGATCACTCAAAAATCCTGGCATCAGATCATCAGCACCACGCTGATCCGGACGGTTACCAATACCGGCTTCCGGATGGTCTTTCCCCTGCAGCCAATCCTGATGAAGGGTTTTGGGCTGAACCTGGCCCAGATCTCTCGCATGTTTGCCGGTCAATCTTTGGTAGGTATCATCGGACCTTTCCTGGCTTCGCTGGCAGATGCCAGAGGTAGAAAAACAGGCATGCTGGCTGGATTGACCATTTTCAGCCTGGGAGCTCTGCTGATCGTTTTTTTCCCCACTCCGCTGGGATTCTTCAGCTTCCTGGTTTTATCCATGCTGGGGAAATTGATCTTCGACCCCTCCCTGCAGGCCTTTTTCGGGGATACGATCCCTTATCAGCGGCTGGGGTTTGTGCTGGGCATCACCGAGATCAGCTGGTCGCTGGCTTTTTTTCTGGGGGTACCCGCTGCTGCCTTCCTGGTCGACCAGGTAGGGCTGTTATCTCCGTTCATCCTGATGGTTTTCCTTGGCTTGGTGTCCTTCCTGGTTGTGATCCTGCTGATCCCGGCCGATATCCCGCCTGACCGTCCCCCCCTGCTTTTTTCAGAAAATATTAAACTTGTACTCAAATCCCCAGCAGCCCTGGCCGGGTTGGGTGTGACCCTGTTGATCTGCACTGCAAATCAATTTGTGAATGGGGTGTTTGGAGTCTGGCTGAATGAATCCTTCGGCCTGCAGATCGCTGCCCTGGGCGGGGCTTCGGCAGTGATCGGCCTGGCTGAATTGATCGGAGAAGGAGGTGTCAGCGCTTTTTCTGACCGTCTCAGCAAAAAGAAAGCTGTCCTGCTGGGCTTGATCGCCAGCATTCTGTCTGCGTTGATCCTGCCGCTAGTGGGAAAAACTGCCTGGGGCGCTTACCTGGGATTATTCCTGTTCTACCTGGCATTCGAATTTACGATTGTCAGCTTAATTCCACTGATGACCGGTGTCCTGCCCGAAGCCAGAGCCACGGTTATGGCATTAAATATCGCCAGCGCAAACCTGGGAAGAGGTCTGGGTTCACTTTTCCTGGCCCCCCTCTATCTGGGAGGATTTTGGCTGAACGCCCTCTTGGCCGCTCTGGTGAACCTGCTGGCGATACTGGTACTCCGTTATATTGTGATCCAGGAAGATCACTGATCTATTCGATCGGCAGATCCTCCAATTCCTTCACCATCCCGTTGAGCACATCAAATCCACCCTGCCAGAAATCCTGGCTGGAGATATCGATCCCGGATTCTGAAAGGATCTCTGCTGGGGCTTTCGACCCACCAGCCTCGAGAATCTTGATATATCCCGGCGTAAACGCGGGACCTTCTTTCTGGTAGCGTTTATACAGAGAGAGAACCAGCAGCTGGCCAAAGGCATAGGCGTAAACATAAAAGGGAGTGTGGTAGAAGTGGGGGATCGAAACCCATTCCCAGCGGAACTCCTCGCTAAGAGCTACAGCTTCTCCAAATTGGGTTTTGAGGTTTTGATAATACATATCGGCTACCTCATCAACGGTTGATCCATCCTGGATCATCCGGTGGGCCTCACGTTCAAAGATAGCAAAAAATGACTGCCGCAGGATCGTAGCATAGGCGTCATCTACTTGTTTGAAGAGGATATCCCGCCGCACAGCCGGGTCATCTTCCTGGGAGAGCAGCTTGTCGATCAGCAGCATCTCACCGAAGGTGGACGCGTTTTCCGCCAGGGGCAGGGAGGAATGGTAGGTGAATATGCTGTGGTCTTGGGCTAAAAGGGCATGATAGCCGTGTCCCAGCTCGTGGGCCAGGGTGGCAATGGAATCAGCGTTGCCCTGATAATTAACCAGCACCCAGGGAGAGAGGTCCTTGTCTACCGACCAGCAGAATGCCCCGCCGCGTTTGCCTTTGCGGACCTCGCTGTCCACATGGCCGTCAGCGATGATCTGTTCTGCCAGCCTGGCAATCCGGGGATCGAAGCTCTGGAAAGCATCCAGGCACATATCAACCCCTTCCTGATAGCTGTAGGTTTTATCTGACTTGGCGACCGGAGCGTAGATATCATAGCGGCGCAGCTGTTCGGTCTTTAACCAGCGGGATTTGAGCTCAAAGAAGCGCTGGAAGGTGGGAGAATTCTTCTGGCAAACCTCCAATAGGGCATCCACGGCTTGATCCGGGATATCGTTCTGCAGGTTGCGGACGGAGATCGGGCTGGGATAGGTCCGCAGATCGATATTCTCATTGTGCCAGTCCCGGACAACCGTCTGATAGATCTGTCCCAGGATCGGGCCGTCATCCCCAAAAACCTTATAAAGCTCCTGGTAGGCTGCTGCCCGCAGATCGGGATCATGATGGCGGGCGTAAACCATCAGTTCTCCCCGGGTGAGGTCCTTTTCAACACCCTCGACTTCAACCTTGAAGTTATAGCGGTTGGTGAGGGAGTCATAGAGTGTGATCAGCGCGCTGAAACCGGTGACGTTCTTAATGTTGAGGATCTTTTCCTCTGGTTCTGTGAGGGTGTGGGGGCTGAAGTGGCGCATTTCCTCCAGCCAATATTTCAGGTCACCTGCCACGGCCATCAGCCGGTCAGCGTTTGCCTGATCCAATCCTTTCCACCACAGGCTGAAAAACAAGGTCTTGTTCCGGAGGCCGACCAGGAACTGTTCGATCCGGGCCTGGAGGGATTGGGCGTCCTGGTCCTGGGTGTCCTCGGCGAACCATAAGCCAGCGTAACCATACAGCCGGTTGCTTTGTTGGGTGATCTTTTCCAGGTCAGTGACGATGTCCAGGAAAGCTTCCAGATCGATCTCTGCCGTGAGCTGGGGGCGGTATTTCTCAAAATTGGATATATCCTTTTCGAGCTGCGTCTTAGCCCCTTGATATTCCGGGCCATCGTGATTAGGGAACAGGGCTGCCAGGCTCCAGCGGGCCAGGGTGTATCGATCTGTCATTGTCAACTCTCTTTTCTAAGCAACTTTGGGTCTGATCTGACCCGGCTATTTTTGCGATTATACTTCAAGTGAGCGGGTCTGGGGAGTACCCGGGTCCCAGAGCGGAATAAAATCCAGCTCTGGATCCCGAACGTTGACCCCATGTTATAATTTCCGGAAAGTTTTTAGGACGTTTTTTATACTATTCGAGCTTGTTCAGGTTCCACTGGTGCAGTGGAACAGCAGGAGCATTTATGTCGCAAGCCCTTGATTTTCAATCTCTGATCATGACGCTGGAAAAATACTGGGCAGATAACGGATGTTTGATCTGGCAGCCCTATCACACCGAGGTAGGTGCGGGAACCATGAATCCGGCCACTTCGCTGCGTGTCTTGGGTCCGGAACCCTGGAATGTAGGTTACGTCGAACCATCCATCCGGCCCGATGACGGGCGCTATGGGATCAACCCCAACCGTTTTTATCAGCATACCCAGTACCAGGTCATCCTCAAACCAGACCCCGGTAATCCCCAGGAATTGTATCTGAGATCCCTGGAAGCCCTGGGTATCGATCCGGTTTTGCACGATATCCGCTTTGTGGAAGATAACTGGAAGTCGCCCGCCCTGGGGGCCTGGGGCTTGGGCTGGGAGGTCTGGCTCAACGGCCTGGAGATTACCCAATTCACCTACTTCCAGCAGTCCGGCGGGCAGTCCCTGGACCCGGTTTCTGTTGAGCTCACTTACGGGTTGGAGCGCATTGCCATGGCTCTACAGGGAGCCCGGGATTTTAAAGAGATCCGCTGGAACAGCGCATTTTCCTACGGGGATGTCCAGCTGCAAAGCGAAGAGCAGTTCAGCAAATATGCTTTTGAACTGGCGGATGTCGATCATATGCGGGAACTTTTCCGCCTTTATGAGCAAGAAGCTCAGCGCTGCCTGGATGCCAAACAAACCCTGCCTGCCCATGATTTTGTTTTGAAATGCTCCCATACTTTTAATCTACTGGATACGCGAGGAGCAGTGGGCGTAACCGAGAGAGCAGGATTTTTCCACCGCATGAGGGATCTCTCCCGCCGGGTGGCAGATGCCTACCTGGAAGAACGCCAGAGTCTTGAGTTCCCCTGGCTGGACAAAACCACTTCTGTTGCACCAGGTGTGGCTCCGGTTTCGAAGAGTGCCTATCCATCCCAGCCAGCTCCCTTCCTGCTGGAGATAGGGACGGAAGAGCTGCCTCCAGGCGATGTGGTGGATGCTGTGAACCAGCTGGAACGATTGGTCCCTGAAATGCTGGATGGGCTGAGGTTGGAGGGCCAGGGCCTTAAAGGTTTGGGCAACTCCCCGCCGTTTGGTGGTTTTCCTGGAGAAATTATCAGACCGTCAGGTCGATTTAGAGCAGGTTGTGAAGGGACCTCCCAAAGAACGGGCCTATGACCAGGATGGGGTACCTACCCAGGCCGCAGCGGGATTTGCCTCCTCCAAGGGTGTTCGGGTGGAGGATCTGGAAGTCAAGGAAATCGAGGGTGGAGAGTACGTGGTGGCTGTTGAGCGCAAATCCGGCTTGCCAGCTCACGAAGTGCTCGCTGGCGCCCTGCCACAGTTGATCAGTTCGATCCGCTTTGCCCAATCCATGCGCTGGAATGACCCCAACCTGGCTTTTTCACGCCCGATCCGCTGGATATTGGCTCTGCACGGGGAAGGTGAGATCCGGTTTTCCCATGCGGGATTACAGGCCAGATCATTTACCAGGGGTTTAAGATTTATTGACCGGGACCAGGATCTGGCTGTCCCATCCCCTGGCGATTATTTTAAGATCCTCGAAGCCCAGGGCATCATTCTGGATCAGGACCGACGGCAAGACCGGATCTCAAACGATCTGGTCCACCTGGCGGGGATCAAAGGGGGAGAGGTCTCTCCTGACCAGCGGCTATTGACGGAAGTGACCCATTTGGTAGAGGCGCCCACTGCTTTGCTGGGAGATTTTGATCCCAAGTTCCTGGAGCTGCCGCGAGAGGTTCTTATTTCTGTCATGAAAAAGCACCAGCGCTATTTTCCGGTTGAAAAAGACGGGAAGCTGCTGCCCCATTTTATTACCATCACCAACAAACCTTCCCCGGCGGGTGATTATCCAGAAATGCCTTTGATCACCCAGGGTAATGCTGACGTGATCCTGGCCCGTTTTGCGGATGCGAAATATTTTGTCCAGGCTGACCAGGAAAAAGAACTGGCTGATTATGTGCCGGACCTGGACCAGCTGACTTTCCAGGTTGACCTGGGTTCGATGGGTGATAAAACCAAACGGATCTGCGGATTGGTGGAAAAGATCGCCCCCCAGCTGGATCTCTCTGCGGATGAATTGGAAACGGCCCGGCGGGCTGCCGAGCTCTGCAAGGCGGACCTGGCCACCCAGATGGTGGTTGAAATGACATCGCTGCAGGGTGTGATGGGATATTATTATGCCCTCCATTCCGGAGAACAAAAACAGGTTGCTGAAGCCATCCGGGAGCACTATGCCCCGGCCTCTGCCGGAGATCCAGGTCCAGCATGCAAAGCCGGTTTGGTGGTCGGTCTGGCCGACCGGCTGGATTCCCTGGCGGGTCTGTTTGCGGCCGGATTGGCGCCTACAGGCAGCAAAGACCCTTTTGCCCAGCGCCGGGCAGCTCTCGGGATTGGTGGGCAATCTGATTGATCGGAAGATCAATTTCGATCTGGAATGCTGCCCTGGACTATGCTATCCAGGAGCTCCCTATCCCCATGGCCCCGGAAACCCGGGAAGCCTGCCTGGGATTTATCAGCGACAGGCTGCATAACTATCTGCGCGAGCAAGGCTATGACCACGATGTGGTTGACGCAGTGGTCTCTGCCCAGGGCACTGACCCCTCCGGAGCCTTCCAGGCGGTGAAAATCCTCAGCAACTGGGTTCAGAAAAAGGATTGGGATCAAACCCGGGACTCCTTTGCCCGCTGTGTCCGCATCACCCGGGATCTTAAGCAGACTTATTCAATCACCCCGGACCTGCTCAAGGAGCAGGCTGAAAAGGAGCTCTTCAAAGTTCTTGAGGGGTCATCCGCAGAAAAGGTTCCCAGCGGAGATTTGGAAGGTTTCTTTAAGGTGTTCACACCTCTGGTACCGGCTATCACGGCCTTTTTTGATCAAGTGCTGGTCATGGATGAGGATCAGGCTGTGCGTGAAAACCGCCTGGGTCTGCTGCAGTCGATCACCAGCCTGGCAGATGGAGCCCTTGACTTCACCAGGCTGGAAGGTTTTTAAATCCAGCTGAAAACCAGTTTTTTTTATCCCGCCCCCTGCACTCCCCGGAGCAAAAGGGGGTGGATTTTTTAATCCTGGGAGCTATTGGGCTTGGTATAATCTGTTCTGGGCCATTAATTCCTGCGGTATTCCTATGAGCGTGACAGAAGAGATCAAAGACCGAATTGATATAGTCGACCTGGTGTCGGAAGGTGTTGAGCTGCGCCGGGCTGGGCGGAACTATACCGGATTTTGCCCTTTCCACCATAACGTCAATACACCCTCATTTGTCGTCTTCCCGGATACCCAGACCTGGAAATGTTTCGGGGAGTGCGACGAAGGGGGAGATCTGTTCAGTTATGTGATGAAACGAGAGGGTTGGGAATTCTCAGAAGCTCTGCGGATCCTGGCCGACCGGGCCGGGGTTCAGCTCAAACCCCTCACACCTGAAGCCCAGGAAGAGATCGAAGAAGGAGACCGCCTGCGGGGGCTTTTAGAACAGGCCGTGGTCTTTTACAACCATCAGTTGAGACACAGTGAGGCGGGGAAAGCGGCCCTGAATTACCTGGAGAAGAGGGGTCTTGACCAGGAGACCATTCAATCCTTTGGATTGGGATACGCTCCCAATTCCTGGGACGCGGTTTTGAGGTATTTCCAGGATAAGGATTTCACAGTGCGGGAGCTCAAAGATGCCGGTTTGCTGACCGAGAAGGAAGACGGCAAGGTCTTTGACCGGTTCCGCCATCGACTGATGATTCCGATCCGGGACAGAAGAGGGAGAATGGCCGGATTTGGGGCCCGGATCCTGAACCCTGAAGATGTTCCAAAATATCTGAATTCTCCCCAGAATCCGCTCTTTGACAAGAGCCGGCTGCTGTTTGGCCTGGACTCAGCCCGAAAATCCATCCGGGAGCTGGACCAGGCTGTGATCGTGGAAGGGTATATGGGCGTGATAGGTCCCTACCAGCATGGCTTTCGAAATATCGTGGCCCAGATGGGCACCGCCCTGACAGAGTTTCAGCTGCAGATCCTCAAAAAGTATACCGACAAGTTCATCCTGGCACTGGATAGCGATACGGCTGGACAAAAAGCCACCTTAAGGGGGCTGGAGGTCGCCAGGGATTCACTGGATCGTACTCAGGAGATCCGTTTTGATGCCCGGGGGCTGCTGCACCAGGAAGGACGCTTGAATGCTGATATCAGGGTCTTGAGCCTCCCGCAAGGGATGGACCCGGATGATGTCACCCACCAGGATCCCGAGCTTTGGAAGGAGCTGCTTGCCAACGCTCAGCCGGTGGTCGCCCATGTGATGCAAACCCTGGCAAATGATCAGGATCTGGATGATCCCAAGGTCAAGAGTGCTATCGCAAACCAGGTCCTGCCTTTGATCGAGGACCTTTCCAATCCCATTGAAAGGGATGCGTATCTACAGCGGCTATCCCGCTTGCTGGAGATCAATGAAAGCACTCTGTTAAGCTTCCGGCCGGAGCGGAAGACCAGGCCAATGCCCAGGTCTCAGCCAGCCGCGGCCAGACCCAGTGATCCGGTGAAACGCCAGGCCGGACCCAGGGAAGGGGAACTTTATGAGGCCCATTGTGTGGGTATCCTGCTGCGGGAACCAGAGTTGATCTACAAGGTCGATCGGGAGTTGGGGCGAGATGGGTTGGAGCGTTTTGGCCAGAAGGATTTTCAGAATTCCAATTTACAGATCCTGGTCCAATATATCAAGGAATCCCTTGTTCAGGGCGAAGAGGAACCGCGGGATTATATTATCAAACACATCCCGGAAGAATATATGGATACCGTGGATGAACTGCTGGTGATGACAGGAAATCTGAATATTAAATCCGACAAGGTCCTGGAAGATCTGATGCGGGCTTTTCTCAACCTTCGCAAGTATCAAATCGTTAAGCAGAACGACCACTACCGCTATTTGATGGAAACCAACCATGAAAATGGTGATTTCAAATCATCAGACCTTCAAAAGAATATCTCCCATTATTTAATAGAAAAGCATAAAATAGATAAAGCAATGAAGCGCTACACCAGCCGGAGTGCTGCTTTTGATAGCTGATCATTGAAAAAATCCAGCATTTGTATGTTTCTGTCCCCTGCTCGGCATTGACTTCACAGAGGCTAGGACTATGGAGAATGAACATACGATCCAGGAACCGGATGGCGCAAATATCAGGGCGGCCCTGCGCGATGATCCAGTCCAAATGTACCTTAATGATATAGGAACAATCGATCTTCTGGATGTCCATCAGGAATTCTGGCTGGGCGCACGCTTATTATCTACCCGGCGAATGGACCGTCTCAGGCGAGAAAGCCCCCTGGTCAATACCGACAAACCCACTGATAGGGATCTCTTTATTGCGATCTATGATGAATTGCGGGTGATGTACCGCCGGATAGATGAGGATGTCAAACGCCTCAAAATGGAGTGCCCGGAGTGGAAAGCCATTGTCAGAGAAGCCCGGACTTTACGATCGACCTGGATTCTGGAGCCGCCCTCCTACACCAGGAATTACCTTGATAATGGCTTATGGGGCGAAAATGAGGAGTGGGGTTGTGTAGCCCGCAATATCTTCCATTTTTTTGTCGATTATTATTCCTTCCCGGATGTGGTTGTGGAATGGCTGGAACCCTACATCCTGGATGACAAGAATTTACCCCCCGTAAAGAAATTTGCAGAACGGCTGCCATCGGACGAAGAGCTCCAGATTGAGGTCGAGGACCTTTGGAGTCGGTATTATGAAGCCTACCAGGCCCTGATCAGAAGAAATCTTAAACTTGTTGTCAGTGTAGCCAAACATTATATTGGGCGCGGGAACTCCTTCCTGGACCTGATCCAGGAAGGCAATGTGGGATTACTGCGGGCGGTATCTAAATTCGACCCCACCCGGGGTTTCAAATTCAGCACCTATGCCACCTGGTGGATCCGTCAATCTGTCAGCCGCTCGATCGCGGACCAGGCCCGCACTATCCGCATCCCCGTGCACGTTTTTGAGACCGTTACCCAGCTGCTGCGCATTCGCAGGCGCTTGACCCAGGAATTGGAACATGAACCAACCTTGAAGGAAATAACCCTGGAAACAGAATACCTGGAGGCGGCCGATATCAAGGAGATCAAGGAATATCTTCGGTCCAAAGAGGACCTGCCGCCCGAGCTGGTTCGAAAATGGCGGGAAGCCACTAGCAAGGTGCACCGCTATCTCAGGGCTGCGGAAGATCCCATGTCGCTGGACCGTCCGGTAGGGGACGAGGATGATAATCAGCTGGAAGATTTTATCCAGGATGAAGATGCCGCTTCTCCTGTAGAAGCCACTGCTACGGAGATGATGCGGGAGCAGCTTGGCAAAGCCCTTGACAATCTATCCGTGCGCGAGAGGCAGGTCCTGGAGCTGCGGTTTGGTTTGATGGACGGCAAAGTCCATACCCTGGAAGAAGTGGGAGCCTATTTTGATGTAACGCGCGAAAGGATCCGCCAGATCGAAGCCACTGCTCTCAGGAAGCTGCGAAGTCCCAATGTATCCTATAAGCTGGAGGATTATGTCGAGTGAAGGGGTCCGGTCCCAAAACTGGGTGGGATTTCGGCGATACCGCTGATGGGAAAAAGACTGGGAAATTTCTTGATCTTATGTGGTTTAATCTGCCTGGTGATCTTTTTTACCTCCAGCGCTTTTATCCTGGACGATGCGATATTCTTTTTTGCTGGTATCAGTTTTATCTCCCTGGGATTGTTATTAAAGAGGGGTGCCCGCCGCAAGGAAAAGGAAAAGCGTACCCGCCGCAGGGACAGGGGGGACGAGGTTGATGTTTGAACCCCTAATATTATCCAGCTCGGGCCCCTCATTGATTTTTTTGCACGCCAATGGCTATCCCCCGGAAACCTATCGGAAATTCCTGGACCCTTTTTTGAAATCTTACCGGGTGGAAGCCCATTATTTACGGCCTTTCTGGTCCGATCAAGATCCGGATCATCTCAAGGATTGGAAGCAGTTCCGGGATGATTATCTGGAGGAACTGAGGACCAGGAATAGATTGCGTGATCCTCAAAAGATCATTGGTGTGGGTCATTCTCTGGGGGCCATGACCACCTTGATGACTGCGATTGAGGAGCCAGATTTATTCCAGGCTTTGATCCTGATCGAACCGGTGATATTTACGCCTCTCCGGGCTCAAGTTCTGAGCCTCTTTTCCCACCTGGGTCTCATCCAATTTTTCCTTCCCCTGATCGGAAAAACCTTAAAGAGGAAGACCCGGTTTGAGGATCATCAGGCCATGTTCCTGAATTACCGGGAAAAGCCCATTTTTCTGGGGATCTCGGATCCGGTATTGTGGGATTATGTCAGGGGATTGGGGGGAGAAGCTGACGATGGTTCAGTGCAGATCAAGTACAGTCCCCGCTGGGAAGCCAGGATCTATGAAACCGCCGGGATAGCGGATGTTTATATCTGGAAGAATCTTTCCCGGGTTGAGATCCCTGTGTTTGTGATCCGCGGCGAAGATTCGGATACGCTGCTACAAGCAGCAGGTGACTTGTTGGTTGAGAAATTGCCCCGGGGAAGAGGGATCAATGTTTCTGGAGGGGGGCATTTATTGCCTCTTGAAAAACCTGAGTACACAGCCGGATTGATCCTGGATTTTCTTTCCAACGTTTGATACCGAATATTCCCAGGTCTTAAATCACTTTGTTTTCCCCTGGTATTTAATCGCCAGCAATTCCGGGTTGTAATGACCCCGGCGGTGGGAGCAATTTTCCCGGGGACAGAGCTCGCAATTTGAGTAGCCTTCTTCGGAGGCAAAGCGGATCCCGGAGACAGTTTGATTTGGGATCATTAACATGCTATCTGTCAATGCCACACCGATCTCCCCGGCCTGATCGTTCAACAGCTTAAAGAGGTCCTTCTGGGATGAGATCGGCCAATCCTCCAGCGAACCCGGATTCATGGATGCAGTCCTGCCCAGCTGGAAGGTAGCTTTGAGATATTTGAGGAGATATTTTTCTGCTTTTTTTAACGCCAGGGAATTGATTGCATCGGCGTAATAAACTTCCACCATATCATTCAGGGATGATTTCCAGTCATATAACTCCCTCCCGCAGGTCACCAGGTAAGGGAAGGCCCGGTTGACAGTTTTGAGGTTTACTGCCAGGATCCTGCTTTCCAACCGGAGTCCGTCCAGCACCACACCGGAATCATCCAGGCTGTCGATCCCTGCCAGCTTGTAGAGGGCCTTGGGGCGTCCGATCTGGCGGGCATGTTCGACCATTTTATCGATCAGGGCAGCCTGGGAGGATCCTTCCCGCACGCGCATTTTCTTTTTGACCTTGGCAGCGGAAGGTTTAAATTTTATCTCAGTGAATATTTCCAGGCTCATAATTCTCACCTTGATCCCGTATGATCGAATCCATATTTTAACATGAGCTCCCCGATCTGGCTCACTCCTTTAAGGCCTGGAGAATCCCGAACCACCCCAGATTGCCTCTCCTGGCCCTTTTTTATCCATGCTACAATAAGAAAGTTGCATTCAAAGGTTGAAGACGCATGTTTTTTCTGGCAATTTCTCCTATAGTGGTTATCCTGATCTTGATGATGGGCTTTAGCTGGAAAGCCTCCCGGGCGGGTTCGGCAGGCTATCTGACTGCCATCCTGGTGGCCTGGATCTGGTACGGAATGAACATGAAGACCCTGGCCTATGCCCATGCCAAGGCGATTTTTCTGATCCTCGATGTGCTGCTGATCATCTGGGCCGCATTTGCCCTCTTCCGGGTTGTGGATGAGGCCGGAGGGATTCAAGTCCTCAGTGAAACCCTGCCCTTCCTGACAACGGATCAAGGGCTCCAGGCCTTATTGATCGGCTGGGTCTTTGCCTCTTTCCTGCAGGGAGTGGGTGGATTTGGTGTGCCGACCGCCGTGATCGCTCCGATCCTGGTCGGTCTGGGATTTCTCACCTCTCAATGCCGTGGTTATTCCCTCGCTCGGCCATGCCTGGGCGGTGACGTTTGGCTCCCTGGGAGCATCATTTAATGCCATGATGGCAGCCACAAACCTGGGCTGGGAAGTCCTGGCAGGACCTGCCGCGATCTTTCTGGGTATCTCCGGGTTGCTGGTGGGCGTGGCAGTGGCCCTGGTTGTGGGAGGATGGAAAACCTTGAGGCGGATCTGGCTCCCGCTTCTGATCATTGGACTGGCCATGTCCACTGCCCAATATTTCACTGTCAGCCAGGGTTTCTGGACTATCGGAGGATTGGTTGGTGGCACGGCAGGACTGATCGTGGGCATCCCTTTGACATGGTACCTGAAAGGCGGTGAACCGCTCCAGCAAAACATTCCCTGGAAAAAGCTGCTGGTCTCCCTGGCAGGATATGGCGTATTGATTTGTCTGACCCTGGTCATCCAGCTGATCCCGGCTCTCAAGGATTTCCTGAGCCAGGTGAAGATCGGATTCTATTTTCCAGAAACCATCACCGGGGCAGGTTATGCTGTGCCGGGGGGAGCAGGGCGGCAGCTATATATCCTGCGCCACGCTGGAACGATCCTGCTGTTATCCTCAGCTGCGTCATATTGGATCTTCAAAAGAACCGGCTGGTATCGGGAGGGAGCGCTGGGCCGGATAGCCCGGAGTACTATAAAGGGAGTGATCTCATCCAGTTTCGGGATCACCACGATCGTGATGATGGCAGTCATTATGCAGCATGCCGGCATGACCGATACCCTGGCTAGAGGGTTTTCCTCCACGATCGGCTGGTTTTATCCTGCCGTAGCTCCCTGGCTGGGCGCCCTGGGCGCGGTGATGACTGGCAGCAACGCCAATTCGAACCTGGTCTTTTCAGCCCTTCAGCTGCGCACGGCTGAGATCCTGGGACTGCCGGCTGCCCTGATCCTGGCCGCCCAAACGACCGGAGGCGCACTGGGCTCGGTTGCCGCCCCAACCAAGGTCATAGTGGGAGCAATCACAGCGGGCATGGAAGGCCGGGAAGGTGAGATCCTGAAAAAACTGCTGCCGATCATTTGCATCCTGCTGCTGGTGATCAGTCTAATGACGATCCTGGGGGTATATTTCCTGTGAGAAATCTGCTGGAGTATCTGCGTTCCAAATCGTCTCTGTTTTATGGATTGGTTTTTGGCTTGATGATCCTGGGGTCTGCCGGGGCATTTTTTCTAGCCGAAGCAGGGTTGATCCTGGCCCTCAGCCTGGTGCTGGGCCTGCTGATCCTCGCCAATCTGGTGGTGTTATTGATCTGACGGGAATATAAAATTCCTGTAAATTCCTGCTCCGGCAGCCTGGAAGTCGATAAATCTGCAATAGAATTGGGGGGTTGAGTTTCCCATTCAGTAAATCTTATCCGTTGAGGTAATAATGACAGAAACATCCCCTAATGCCTGGAAATCGATTGGATTTGTATTGATCCAATTTCTCAGCCTGGCTTTGATCGGGTTGACAGGCCCGCTGTTCCCGGATTCTACAATCCTGCTGCTGATCGAATTATCCGGGATCGCCCTCGGGATCTGGGCTGTGCTGGCTATGAAAATCGGCAACTTTAATATCACTCCTGATCCCCTTAAGTGGAGCAAACTGGTCATGAGGGGTCCCTATGAACTGATCAGGCATCCCATGTACCTGGCTTTGCTGCTGACCACCCTTCCCCTGGTGATCAATCATTTGAGCTTCGTCCGGGTCCTCCTGTGGTTGATCCTGCTGATCGGCCTGATCCTGAAATTAAACTACGAAGAAGGGTTGCTGGTGCAGCAGCTGGATGGATATCAGGAATATGCCGGGAAATCCTGGAAATTGGTCCCATTCCTTTATTAGTTCTGCTGACAGGGAGTTTTTCCCACCTCCAAACCTGAGAGGAAATGAGAGCAGAGATAACCATAATAGAGATAGTGATATGCAGGCAATTTTCCTGGAGTCTATCAGCAGACCAGGCTATCAAGCTAAGGATATTGGAAGATGCGGGATGTAGCTATTTTGGGTATTGGACAGGTTCCGGTTGGAGAGCACTGGGACAAACGGCTGGTTGAACTGGCCGGTGAAGCCGTTTTTGCGGCTCTGGAAGATGCCGGGGTCAAGCGGGTTGAAGCCCTTTACGTTGGCAACATGATGGCCGGTCAGCTGGACAAGCAAACCCACCTGGGTGCCTTGATTTCAGACTGGATCGGTTTCCGGGGAATTGAAGCCATGACAGTTGAAGCCGCCTGCGGGTCCGGGGCCCTGGCCTTAAGGACCGCCATGATCGCGGTCGGTTCCGGCCTGGTTTCCAGTGCTCTGGCTGTTGGTGTGGAAAAGATGACCGATACTTCCCCCCGCGAGACAACAGCGGCCCTGGCGACTGCAGCCAGCGCTGATTGGGAAGGCATCCATGGAGTGACCTTCGTCGGGCTGAATGCCCTGATCATGCGCCGGTATATGTTTGAATACGGCTGGAAACACGAGGACTTTGCGCCCTTTTCTATCAATGCTCATCAAAATGGGACCAATAACCCCCAGGCCAGATTCCAATCCCCGATCACTAAGGAGATCTATCAGAATGCGGCCATGATCGCTGATCCGATCAACCTGATGGATGCCTCGCCGATCGGAGATGGGGCGGCTGCTGTAATTGTTGTACCGGCTGACCTGGTTCAGGGAACCCAGGATAAACCCCTCATCAGAATAGCCGGCTCCGCGGTGGCAACCGACAGTCTGGCTGTTCATGACCGCCACGATCCGCTCTGGCTCTCAGCAGCAGAGATCTCCTCCCGGGAAGCCTACCGCCAGGCCGGGATTGGTCCCGAAGATATTGATTTTTTTGAGGTTCATGACGCCTTTTCGATCATGTCTGCCTTATCCCTGGAAGCCTGCGGATTTGCCGAACGTGGGCAGGGCCCCCGCCTTGGTTTGGAGGGAGAGATCACACCCACAGGAAAGATCCCCCTTTCCACTCTGGGAGGCTTAAAATCCCGGGGCCATCCAGTGGGGGCAACCGGCATGTACCAGGTCGTGGAAGCTGCCCTCCAGCTGCGAGGTGAAGCTGGCCCCGCCCAGATAAAAAATGCCCGGGTGGGTATGACGCAGAATATCGGCGGCAGCGGAGCCACGGTCATTACCCATATCCTAAAAGCCGAATAGGTAATATTTTTCCTGTGAATGGCTTCTACTATTATCAGGACCTTTGTGGACATTTACGCTATTTCGCCCTTAACCCGGGAAAATGCCGGCCGGATCATCAGCTGGCGTTATCCTGCACCTTACGATCTCTATGACCTCACTCCCGAGAGTTTGGAGGGATTGCTGGAACCAGCCTATCGATATCACCAGGTGCTGGACCCCAAGGACAAGTTGGTGGGTTTCTGCTGTTTTGGCGGGGATGCCCGGGTTCCAGGGGGAAATTATAGTCAACTTGACCCTGAGGTCCTCGATATTGGCATTGGACTAAAACCCGAGCTGACCGGTCAGGGCCGGGGCAGGAATTTTGTGAGCGCGGTCCTGGAATATGGTGCATCAACCTATCAGCCGGAAAAATTCCGGGCGGCCATTGCGGGTTTTAATCTGCGCTCCCTAAAAACCTTTCAGAACCTGGGTTTTGTGATCACCAATCATTTCTGGCGGGAGTTGATCGAGATCGATTTTTATCAATTGGAAAAACCAAGGGGTGAAGGAGTCCAATGAATGAGTTAGCCAGCAGGAATATCCTGCCCTACAGCAAGACCGCTCAGCCCTTAACAGGGCAGCAGATCTCAGATTTTCTCGAGGGGCTGCCAGGCTGGAAGATCGTGGAGGTGGAAGAGATTCCCAGGCTGGAAAAGAGCTTCAGCTTTGAGAATTTTCAGGAAGCGGTCGATTTTACCAACCGGGTAGCCGAACTGGCAGAGGAGGCGGATCACCATCCTGCAATCCTGGTCAGCTGGGGAAAGGCTGCAGTCAGCTGGTGGACGCATGTAAATAAAAGACTGGGTGAGAATGATTTCATCATGGCTGCCAGAACTGAAAAAATCTACCGGGAACAATCCTGAGTTTTCAGCGGGGAGGATCAGCATGAAAGTAATTCCTAAGAATGAGCATCAGCAGCCGCTGGTCACTGAGACCGGTGAGATCATCTATGAACTGGTCGGGTTGGGTGCAAACCGGGAAGGCAATCCCAGTCACAGTCTGGCCCGGATCATCATTCCACCTGGAAAATCCAGCAGCACCCATTACCATCAAAGCTCCCAGGAAAGCTATTTTATCCTCGCGGGTGAGGGCTGGATGCAGATCAACCAGGAGAGCTTCCAGCTGCAAGCAGGGGATGTTTGTTTTCTGCAGGAAGATGATATTCACCGGATCGAGAATCGGGGGAATAAGGAATTGGAGTTCCTGGCAGTCTGTGCGCCGGCCTGGACACCAGGGGACTCGTTTGAGATCCAGGATGAGGATTGATCCGGTCCATCCTGGGAATAATTGACCCGGCCAAAAACTCAAAAATTTGAAGATTTTACCAGGCTGTTCAAACGTTGAATGGCTTCCTGGATATTCTTCTCCCCCTCGATAGTCAGCAGGATGGCATCTTCCGGACAAATTTCCACACAGCGCCCACAGCCCCGGCATTCCAGTGAGATTTGAGCTTTGCCGTTCTCGACCAGGATAGCTTCTGCAAAACAAACCCCTTCTGTGCAGGTTCCGCAGCCCAGGCAATCTTCGGTAACTTCGAGACTCACTCCCGGCATGGCAGTGATCTTATGACTGATCTTGGGGGTTAGATCGGTTACCAATCCCCAGAGGCAGCAGCAGGGGCAGCAGTTGCAAATGGTCATTAAACCTTCCATCGGTTTGGTCCCCAGCCAGATCGAGTCCAGGCGGTTGCGTCCGATGGTATGCACCAGCCCGGCTTCCCTTGCCAGCCGGGCATGTTCCAGGGCTTTTTCTTTGCTCACCAGGCGTCCCAATTTGGAATTGATTCCCAGGACCGGCTCACCGAGGAACAGGCAGCCTAATTTCTGGGGATAATCCTGGCAGTCGTCTCCCTCCCGGCAGATGCAAAAATCCATTACCCAGTGGTAGCTGGCCTGTTCAATAAAATGTTCCACTACCTGGGAGGGGATGATCGTGCTTTCGGGTTGATCGAGGGCTTCGTTGATCTGGATGGTGTGATCCCGGGGCAGGATCAACATATCATCCCCGCGAAAGACCAAATAGTCCACCAGGTCCCCGATCAGAGGTAAACGGGTCAGGCGGGCCAGACCCCGGCGGGTGGGATAGATTTTCTTCAGGAAGTTGACAAACCAGACAGGACGGCTCATAGGGATGGATTATCGGATATTTAGCTGATAATATGTCAGGATTATACTCAGATTCATTTTCCTTGAGGATCTGCTCGTAAGGTGTAAAGTGTAAAGCGTTATACCTTTCAAACCTTAATCGCCTTACACCTTACGCCTAACCCTGATCCACAGTTCTCAGGCTTAAATCCCAAACATACTAGATACGAATTGATTATGGTAAACTGACACCGATGGAAAAAAAGACCCTCAAAACCCTGGAATACCCCCGCATACTATCTGCCCTGGCGGATCAATGCCGCTTTGGACCAGCCATGGAACAGGCCAGGGAATTGGTTCCGCTGATCGATCTTGAACAGGTCGAGACCCTGCAGGGAGAGACCGCGGAAGCCCTGGAACTCCTGACCCTGCATCCGGGAACCACCGTGGGTGGGGCCAGGGATTTGCGTCCGATCACCGCAGACGCGGTCCGGGGAGTTGTCCTGGATCCATCCCGCCTGCTCCAGGTCAAAGATACCCTGATCTCTTCCCGTAATCTGGCCCGCTTGATGGCCAGGCTTGAATCTGAATACCCGCTCCTGGGGGAGATCTCCCGCAGCCTGCCGGAATCTCTGGGCCTGGTCAGCATGATCAGCAGTATGATCTCGGACGAGGGAGAGGTATTGGATACCGCCACTCCCCGCCTGGCCCAGATCCGCAAAGACCTGGTGGTCCAGCATAACCGCTTAAAAAGCCGCATGGACCAGATGCTGAAAAAACCCGAGATCGCCAAACATCTCCAGGAGTCGATCATCACCCAGCGCAATGGACGATATGTGCTGCCCCTCAAAGCAGAAGCCAGATCCTCCGTGCCGGGGATTGTCCATGATCAATCTGCCTCCGGAGCCACAATATTTGTTGAACCCCAGGGTCTGGTTGAGGCTAATAATCAGTTTCGCAAGCTGGAGCTCGATGAGCGGGATGAGGTTCGGCGAATCCTGTCCGAGCTGACCTCGGCTGTTGGGGAGAATGCCCCGGTTTTGAATGAGCTGGTGGCGGTGCTGACACGGATGGACCTGGCGCTGGCCAGAGGCCGCCTGGCGGCTCAAATGAATGCTGTCCGGCCCGCCATCCAACCCTTCCCCAGGAAGATCCCGGAAGGCCACCCGGGTGTGGTTCTGAGACTATTTGCCGCCCGGCATCCCCTGATCGATCCCAACGAGGTTGTGCCCATCGATATTTCCCTGGACAAGGATACCTACGCCCTGATCATTACCGGACCCAATACTGGCGGAAAAACCGTGACATTAAAGACAGTTGGTCTGCTGGTTCTGATGAGCCAGACCGGGCTGCATATCCCGGCCGGGGATGGCTCAGGGCTGAGTTTGTTCACCAAAGTGTACGCAGACATTGGTGATGAACAATCCCTGGAGCAGTCCCTGTCAACTTTTTCCGGGCATATTACCAATATCATCCAGATCCTCAAAAATGCCGACCGAAGTTCCCTGGTCATTCTGGATGAACTCGGCGCCGGAACCGATCCCCAGGAAGGGGCTGCTCTGGCCCGCTCCTTGATGTCGAATTTGCTGGAACGGGGCATAACCACCCTGGTGACCACCCATCATCCGGACCTCAAAGCCTATGCTCACTCCACCCCCGGGGTGGTCAACGCATCGGTGGAGTTCGACCTGGAAAGCCTGAAGCCCACCTACCATCTCACCGTGGGACTGCCGGGAAGGTCCAATGCCCTGGCGATTGCCAGCCGTCTGGGACTTCCCGATGAGATTGTAAAATCGGCCCGGGAGACTCTTGATCCGGCGGATCTTCAGGTCGATGACCTGCTGGATGATATCCATCGCCAGCGCAGGTTGGCAGAAGAGGCCCGCCAGGCTGCGGATCTGGCCCGATCCCAGTCCGAGAAACTGCGGGTCCAGCTGGCAGACCGATTGGAAGTGATCGAAGATGAAAGGATCCAGGCCCTGGAAAAAGCCCACACTGAGAATAAAAAGATCGTCCAGGCACTTCAGGATGAGCTCAGGACCATTCAAGAGGAACTTGAGAAAGGCACTGAGCAGCAAGAAGAATTGGATAACCTTGCCGATGAGATCAAAGCGGTTTCAGAGGTGATCGCCCACTCTGTTCCCAAGAGGAAAACCACCCTCGACCTGCCCAAGCCCAGCGGCCCGATCCAGAAAGGGGACCTGGTCTACCTGCGCTCCCTGGGAAAAAAAGGCCGGGTGCTGTCCGTGAGTGGAGATGATGTTGAGATCCAGGTGGGAGTGATCCGGGTCCGGGCCCACAAGGCGGATCTGGAACACAGTGCCGAGGATTTGGCTCCGGAGCTGGCAGTTGAAACAGGTACTAAGGTCAAGGCTTCCCGGGAAATCGAATCTCCCGGAACTGAGCTGGACCTGCGAGGCCAGCAAGTGGATGAGGCCCTTGAAAACCTGGAATTTTATCTTGATAAAGTTTTTCTCTCGGGGCTGCCCTGGGCCAGGATCATTCACGGCATGGGCACCGGAAAGCTGCGGTCCGCGGTCAGGACTACCTTGAAAAGCCATCCCCAGGTTAAGAGTTATGAATCCGGGAAGGAGAATGAAGGGGGAGACGGTGTGACAGTGGTGAGTTTTGAGTAAATACTTACGGGAACCAAAAAGACCCTGATTTCGTCATAGGTGAAGAAATCAATCCAATTTGATGGAGTAACTTATGAATAACTTTGCCCAAACCAGATCGATTATTATCTCAAGCTTTTTAGCTCTGCTTGTGAGCAGCTGTTCACTTGTCCCTGGAAGCCTTCCAGGGGTAGCTGGTTCTGAGGAATTGGCTTCCAAACTGCCCCGGGTTGAGACCAGCCATTTGCCCCTGGGAGACCTGCAAAACCTGTCTGCAGGAAATACTGATTTTGCTCTTGACCTCTTTCAGCAGATCCGGGGTCAGAGTGGAAACATGTTCTTCTCTCCCTACAGCATTTCGGCTGCTCTGGCGATGACCTATGCCGGGGCACGGGGAGACACTGCCTCAGAGATGGCCGAAACGCTGCGTTTCCCGCTTGACCAGGATAAATTCCATCCCTCATTTAACGCCCTGGACCAGTATCTGGCTTCACTGGCTGATCGGGAGCTGCCCGAGGATATGGGCGATCCCTTCCAGCTCAAGATCACCAACGCTATCTGGGGTCAGAAGGATTACCATTTTGAGACTCCATTTTTGGATACCCTGGCGGAGAACTACGGGGCCGGATTAAGGCTCCTGGATTTTATCCTGAAGACGGAGGAATCCCGCCAGACCATCAATGACTGGGTCAGCCAGCAGACCCAGGAAAAGATTCAGGACCTGATCCCCCAGGGCGCATTGGACCAAGATACACGTTTAGTTCTGAGCAATGCCATTTATTTCAAGGCAGCCTGGTTGGAAAGATTTGAGGAATCCCTGACCCAGGATGATGTCTTTCACGGATTAGAGGGCGATATTCAGGTCCCGATGATGAAAACAGCGTCAGATGCCAGCCTGCCCTACTTCCAGGGTATCGGCTACCAGGCGGTTGAGCTGCCTTATGTCGGCGGGGATGTCTCGATGCTGGTGATCCTGCCAGATCCCGGATCCTACCCTGAATTTGAAAAATCCTTCGATCCAGGAAAACTGGACGAAGTGCTTCAGGGACTCGTATATGCTCCGGTATACCTGAGCATCCCGAAATTCGAGTTTGAATCCGAGATCAGCCTGGCTCAGACCCTGGGGGAGATGGGCATGCCCCAGGCCGTCAGTCTTGAGGCGGATTTTTCTGGCATGACGGGAGGCAAGGATCTCTTTATTTCGGATGTCTTTCACAAAGCCTTTCTCAGTGTTGATGAGCAGGGAACCGAGGCTGCTGCAGCGACTGCGGTGATTATGAAACTGGTCTCTGCTCCCGAAAACCCCATCGAACTTAAAGTGGACCGGCCCTTTCTGTTCCTGATCAGGGAGCATCAGACGGGAACGATTCTTTTTATGGGCCGGGTAGTGAGTCCGTAATCTAAACGAATGGGAAAAATTAAAAGACACGGTTTCTATTCGGGAAACCGTGTCTTTTTTAATAGCAAGCATTAGTCGCTAATGCTTTACAAAATGTAAAGAGTACTTGACATACTGGATTGGTTGTTGTATAGTATCAATGTCAAGTGTGCTTTACACAGGAGGTCGATTATTATGAAATCTGAGCAAAATCCTTCTTTTGGGTCCGAAGAACTTAAAAACCTTATGATGACCAGTCTGGTTGGAGGAGCTTTTGGTCTTTTGTCTGGATACGGGTTTGAGTTTAGTCTGGGACTCGGGGCTCTGATCGGGGCGGCGTTTGGGGCTGCAGTTGGTTTTAGGATCAACCGCAGACCTCCCAAGATGGAATATCCCCTGGCATTGCTGCGCCGGATCCTGCTGGCAGCAGCATTATTTTTGTTAACCAGTTTGGGATACAGCTATTTATTGGATCAAGACCTTTCTCCGGCTCAGCAGTACTGGGCTGTCGGTCTGCCCCTGCTGGGGTGGATTTTATTCATCATCAGCATCGCAGCGGCGATAATCAGCCTTGATGAGCTGCAGCGCAGGATCCAGACCGAAGCCATTGCCATCGGATTTGCAGGAACAGCAATATTCGTGGGAGGTTATGCGCTTTTTCAGTTCGGCGGCCTGCCTGATGGGAACGTTGGCCTGGTATTGTTCGCGATGTCATTCTGCTGGCTGATCGGCAAGTTGTGGACCTTGTGGAGATACAGGTGAACAGCAGATTACGGGTATTAAGGGCAGAGCGAGACTGGTCCCAGGCAGATCTCGCCCAAGCACTGGGTGTCTCCCGCCAGACCATTAATGCCATCGAGACAGGAAAATATGACCCCAGCTTACCTCTGGCGTTTAAGATGGCGCAAATTTTTGACTGTTTAATTGAAGATATATTTTTGCCAGAAGAAAACGAAAAATCTGAATAAAAAAATGATACGGTCTCCTTGAAAGAAACCGTATCATTGATGCCTAATTCTTGGTGGTTTTTACTGCATTCTCTCCAGCTCTTCTTCAGCAACCTCCGGCTCGAGTTTCTTGAACAATGGAGTGGGTTTGTTAAATGGAAATCCCGGCCTGGAGGGCGCTGATCTGCCAGTCGCAGCAAACCTCTCCCTCCCGGTAGCGCAGCACGGTGTGGGTGCCGAGACTATCAGATACTTCTTCAGTATACTGCTCTCCGAAGAGCGGTTTTTGATATCCCAGGATCTGGTGGAGTTGTTCGGAGCTGAAGGGCAGAACCGGGGCAAAGAGCACTTTCAAGGAATCGATGGCCCGGATGGCAGTGAAAATTGTCTTGCTGGCGCTTTCCCGGTCTTCCTTGATCTCGAACCAGGGCGCTTTATCGTCCAGATATTTGTTGACCTCGCCAGCCAGGCGCAGGACCTCGGTCAGAGCCGCCCGCAGCTTCACCCGATCATAAAGGTCAGCGACAGTATCAAAACCCTTCTCGATCTGATCCAGGATAGCCTGGTCCTCAGGCCGGAGCTCACCCGGGTCGGGGATCAGGCCCTCCCAGCTCTTGTGGGCAAAGGCCAGGACCCGGTTGACCAGGTTGCCCCAATTAGCGACCAATTCATTATTGTTGCGGGCCACAAATTCCTCCCAGGCCCAATCTGCGTCCCGGGTTTCCGGCATATTGGCTGTCAGGTAATAGCGCAGGGGATCGGGATCGTAGCGGGTGAGGAAGTCCAGTCCGTCCACTACCCAGTTCCGGCTCCCAGAGATCTTTTTCCCTTCCATATTCAGGAACTCATTGGCAGGCACATCATAGGGGAGCACTGGGCTGCCTGAATCGTCTTCGTCAAAAAAGGCTCCGAAAGTTGCTTCCCACTCCCGCAAGCTCAGCCGGCCAGATCACGGCGTGGAAGGGAATATTATCCTTGCCAATAAAATAATAGGAGCGGGCCTCCGGGTTGTACCACCAATCCTTCCAGGCCTCGGGTTCACCGATCAGCGGAGCCCATTCGATGGCTGCCGAGAGGTAGCCGATCACGGCTTCGAACCAGACATACAGGCGCTTGTCATCCCAGCCCTCAACCGGAACGGGCACGCCCCAGGTCAGGTCCCGGGTGATGGCCCGGCCGTGCAGGTCATTGGCCAGGATCTGTCCCAGAGATTGGCGGAGAACATTCGGGCGCCAGTAATCCTCCCGTTCCTTTAGAAATTCCACGATCTGGGGCTGGAGTTTACCTAGATCCAGATAAAAATGCTCCGTGTCCCTCAGCTCAGGGGTGGAACCGTCCATCTTGGAGCGGGGATTGAGCAGTCCGTTGGCTTCTAATAAATTGCCGCACTGATCGCACTGGTCGCCCCGGGCGTTCTCAAAGCCGCAGATGTAGCAGGTCCCTTCCACGTAGCGATCGGGAAGGAAGCGTTCCTGGGAAGTTGAATACCATTGGCTCTGGGTCTCTTTGTACAGGTACCCCTTTTCCTTGAGGGCGCTGAACATAGTCTGGGAGACCCGGAAATGATTTTCCGTGTGAGTGCTGGTATAGAGATCGTAGCTCAGGCCGGTCTTTTGGAACAGATCCAGGAATTTGGTGTGATATTTCTGATAGACCTCCTCCGGTGTGCTGTTCTCCTGATCGGCCCGCACCATGATCGGCGTGCCGTGGGAATCCGATCCCGAGACCATCAACACCCGGTTGCCCTGCAGGCGGTGAAAGCGGGCGTAAATATCTGCTGGAAGGTAAGAGCCGGTGATATTCCCGACATGGATGTCAGCGCTGGCATAAGGCCAGGCCACTGCAACAAGGATATTTCTGTTCATGATTTGCTCCCAAACACAATCTATTTCAATAAAAAAGGCTGTCCGAACTGGACAGCCTGGGGGTTAAGGATCCGTTTTATTTTTAGTGGTCTATTTTCAAACGAATGGCTGCCAGAATTCAAGGAAGGGCGGGTCAGGCCCCTGAGCATGAGCATCATAGTCACTACTGCCACCACAACCAACCAGATTGGATTATTCATGGTCAACCACCTTTAAGTATTCCATTAGTCTATATGGGCTTGGGGCATTTGTCAACCCTCAGGACCCAACAAAGCGGCCAATTCATCATCCAGGATCTCTCCGGGCGATTGCCCTTCCTGTTCTCAACCCCAGTGAGAGATAGATCCAGTTCATGACATTTGTCTCTTCCATGTTGTCAGGGTGCTCCATATAATGATCAGTGATCATTATCGATGTTACCCCGGATATCAGGTTATTTTACCTATGTCTGGGGTTTCTTTCTAATTATGAGAATTTCAGGAGGCAAGAAATGATATTGCCGAACCAGCATCATTCAAAACCAGCTGAATATCCTGATCTGGTCGATCAAAAGAATCTCCTCATCTTGCTGATTCCTTATGCAGCGACCTGGGCAATCTACTTCTTATTCACTTCCCGCCTGCAAACACCTGCAATTTGGGGAGTTGTGAGTGTTACCTCCTTACAGGTCGGGCTGCCGGCCATTCTTGGACTAATCCTGGTATGGGTATTTCGGGGGCGACTTTTTCAGTTGAGCTGCGACCAGAGCGGAACATCCCTTGGATTTAGAACAATCTGCCTCCTTCTTGTCCTGGGTTTTTATCTCCTGATCATGGGCATTATCAGAATTGATTATGGAGGAGCTTATTGGCTCCTGGCTGATGAGGCTCTTTTGCCCAGAGCATTCCTGGCAGCAAATACCGGGCTGACCTTGTTCTCTATCGTGTTGGGTGTTCTTGCGGCTCCCCGGATTCTGCGCTGGAAGAGAACCTGCAGCATAAGGTTTGCAGCCGGTTTTGGTGCCCTGATGATTTCATGTGCCCTGGGAGCGGCCTTAACCGTTCCTTATAACGACTTCCGGGCTTTGCGGCCTGCGGGAGAAGTCTGCCTGGGAAAGGAATTCGATCAGGCCGCAGTCTATTCCGACAGGTCATCCCCCAGCCCGGTTCTTATCGCCAGCAGTGAAGGCGGTATCAATGAAAAATGGACATCAGATCTCCCATTTAGCTGGTGGCCTCGAAACCCGGAAAACCTCCAAATAGTGGCCTGCCTTGGAGACCAAACTGTGGATAATATCGAAACTTGTTATTATCACGACGGTTCCCAAATTATGCGTTATCAACACAAGCTGCCGATCCGGCTGATTGAAGCAAACAGCGGGCGGCTTGTTGCCGAGGGCACTATTTGGGGTCCAGGCCCCCGGGAATGCGGAGATAGTGAAGCATGGGGCACAGCTGAAATTAATAGTGATCCTGTGACCGCTCAAGACATCCAGGATTGGCTGAGGCCCTATGTATCAAATTCTTTCCAACCGTAGACCATCCAATAAATGCCCGAAGATCTATCAGGAAGCTTGATGTCAGCCCAAGTGACATAAGCTGGTCCCGCGGCACCTATGGATTCTGGTTTACCCAGCAGGCAATGACAAGGAGTCGAAATGCGGAAATCAGCCCTTTTATGGAGGTTCGCCAAGTCCATTTCTAATTTTTTTCAATGTGTATAAACCATTGCAATATTATGGGTGGGATATAATAAGATCTCAGAATGCCTGCACCCCTTCTCTTCACCAAGCTCTATATCCCCCCATCCCGGCCCGGCATTGTCCAGCGCCCGCGCCTGATCGAGCGGCTGACAATGGGTTGCAGGCTGACGCTCATTTCTGCCCCCGCCGGCTTTGGCAAGACCACCCTGGTCAGCGAATGGATCGCCGGTTGTGAGGGGCCGGCCGCCTGGCTGTCTCTGGATGAAAGGGATAACGACCTATCCTGCTTTCTGACCTATCTGGTCGCAGCGTTGCAGACCATCAAGGCGGATATTGGCGAGGGGCTGTTGGGCGCGCTCCAGTCCCCCCAACCACCGCTCAACCGAAGCAGTTTTGACAGCCCTGCTCAACGAAATCACCACCATCCCAGACCAGTTCATCCTTGTCCTGGATGATTACCACTCTGATCGATTCCCAACCCGTTGATCAAGCGTCTCACCTTCCTCGCTCGAACATCTGCCGCCCCAGATGCACCTGGTCATCGCCACCCGCGAAGATCCCGTCACCTGCCGCTGGCCCGCCTGCGTGTGCGCGGCCAGTTGACCGAATTGCGCGCCGCCGACTTGCGTTTCACGCCCGCCGAAGCCGCCGAGTTTCTCAACCGAATGATGGGATTGAATCTCTCCGAGGAAGATGTCGCCGCACTGGAAAGCCCGCACCGAAGGTTGGATCGCTGGCCTGCAATTGGCCGCGCTCTCCATGCAGGGACTGGAAGACGTCGCCAGCTTTATCCAAGTCCTTCACGGGCAGTCATCGTTTCGTGCTGGACTATCTGATCGAAGAGGTTTTGGGACAGCAGTCCGAAAAGATTCAGACTTTTCTGCTGCGCACGTCCATCCTTGACCGCATGTGCGGCTCGCTTTGTGACGCCGTCCTGCTTGACCCATCTGCTTCGGGGCAGGAGATTCTGGAACAGCTCGAACACGCCAACCTGTTCATCGTCCCTTTGGATAACGAGCGGCGGTGGTATCGCTATCACCACTTCTTTGGCGATCTGTTGCGCCAGCGTCTCGGTCAACCCCAGGAACTTTCCGAATATCATCTGCGCGCCAGCGCGTGGTATGAAGTAAACGATGACCTTGCTGAAGCCTTTCACCATGCCCTTGCGGCTGGTGATTTTGAGCGAGCGGCACGCCTGGCTGAAGCGGCCTGGCAGAGCATGGAACGTAGTTTCCAGACCCTAGCCTGGCTTGGCTGGGTGAAAAAACTGCCGGACGCGGCGATTTGTTCCCGTCCCTGGTTATGTGTCCAAGTCGGGTGGGCATATTCGGATGTCGGAGAGTTGGAGCCGAGTGAAACGTACCTGCAAAACGCCGAACGCGCGCTGGCTGGCATGGACGGATCAGGAGGAGTTCAAGTCCATGCCGGGACGATTGCCCTGATCCGCGCAGGGAACGCCCAGATCGAGGGCGACCTGGCTGAAACGGTGAGATACGCCGAGCTATCCGTTCAACTTGCGCCCGAGAATGATTTGCTTAACCCGCGCCCAGGCCGCCATCACACTGGGGTTTACCCGTTGGGCGACTGGGGATGTGGAAGCATCGCTCCAAGCCATGCAAACCTGGGTGGACGACATGCAAAAATTGGGCAATCAAATGTATGTGATTGCCAGCGCCTTTGTTGTGGCGGATATGCAAGTGATATTGGGTCGTCTGGGCGAAGCCGAAAAAGGCTCTGCAAGAAAAGATTCAACAGGCTGGAGCGCGTTGGTAAGGAAGCGAAAGTTGTTACCGCCCATCACCATCTGGGGTTGGCAATGCTTGCCCATGAACGCGGCGATGACGCGGCCGTCGCTCAACGTCTGCAAATTGGTCGCTGAACTGGGTCAGCGCTCCACGCTGATAGATTGGGCCTTACCGCTGGGGTTTGGCTCAGGCTCGGCTCAAAGAATCCGCTCGGGAGTGGGATGCCGCGCTCAAATCGTTGGACGAAGCGCAGCGGGGCTACGTCAAAAACCCAATCCCCATGATGCAACCGGTCGAGGCCCACAAGGCGCGGATTTATCTCAAACAAGGGCGGTTGGACAAGGCTCAGGCTTGGGCGCGGGAACGCAGCCTTCTCGGTCACGGATGAGGCGAATTATCTCGGCGAGTACGAACATCTCACGCTGGCGCGGATACGCCTGGCGGAACGTTCCTTCGATGGACGTCAGTCAATTGCTGGAACGCCTGCTGGCATTGGCAGAATCCCAAAAACGGATGGGGAGCGTGATCGAAATCCTGTTGACGCAGGCGCTCGTTCATCAGGCACAGGGCAATCAATCCCAGCGTTTGCCGCGCTGGAACGCACCCTGACACTGACCGAGCCTGAGGGCTACATCCGCATTTTCGTGGATGAAGGCGAAGCCGATGCAATCGTTGATTTCTGAGTTTCGATCTGACGATTGCGCCCCGCGCTCATCGCTTGCTTGGGTATGTTGATCGCATTTTGGATTTTTTCCCGCAACAAGATGGAAGACAAACCTCAATCCAAAATCGTAAATCCAGAAATCCAAAATCTGTCGACCCTTTGAGCGAACGCGAACTGGAAGTGCTTAAGCTGCTCCGCAGCGAATTGAGCGGACCCGAAATTGCCGGACGATTGATCGTATCGCTCAACACCTTGCGCACCCACACCAAAAATATTTTCAACAAACTGGGGGTCAACAACCGCCGGGCAGCCGTCCGCCGCGCAGAAGAACTCGATCTGTTCTAGTTGCCTGTAAATCTCCAATCTAACCCCCGACAGGTGTCATAACCACCTGCCGGGGCTTTTTTGTTTTCGGCTCATCAATCACCACCTCAATCACATCATGTGGTGATGACGTCTCACCATATCCAACGGTATCTTTCAGGCAGATTAACAACGAGCAGAAAACGCGAGACGCAGATGATTGACATACAAGCATTCGCCGACAAACATGATCAGCCTCAGTTCTACGAAATCCGCCTCAAGGGACATCTGGATGCCCGTTGGGCGACTGGTTCGAGGGCCTGACCATCACGCTGGAAGAAGACGGCAATACGCTTCTTTCCGGCCTGGTGGTCGACCAGGCCGCCTTGCACGGCTTGCTCAAAAAAGTGCGCGATCTGGGCCTGCCATTGCTCTCGGTCTGTCCTCTCGAACACGGCCAGGCGGATCAGCCAGATGTCAAATAGTAAATGATGTAGAACCTTGGAAAGGAGATCTGCCTTTGAGACCATTTTCAGCCTGTTTCAACCCCCGCTTGCCGGGTGGCGACCACAATTTTATTCAACAAAACTCAGCAATATCATTCAAAAAAAGGAGTAATAAAAATGAATTCAATCAAAAATACCACAGCAAAGATCGACACGAAAGTCCTGCTCTCGACCCTGTGGATCGTGGTCATGATCAACATGCTGAAAGCGGATATCCTTTCGCTGAACATCCCTGGCGCGGCGGAAGAAGTGGCGCGTACCGCCGCCAGCGCGGGCGCGTCCATCCCGCAATTGATGTTGGTCGGCGCGGTGATGGGGCAGCTCGGCATTGCCATGATCGTCCTGTCCCGCGTGTTGAAGTACGGAATCAATCGCTGGGTCAATATCGTCGTGGGCATCGTCACCATTGCCTATATCTGGGGCGGCATGGCGTCCTACCCTCACTACATTTTCATCGCCAGCGTCGAGACCCTCTGTCTGTCTGCTGATCGTCTGGTTTGCATGGAAGTGGCGCAACCTTGAAGCCTGATCTATCCAGCCGTCATTGCGAGGAGCGAACGGAGAGAGCGCCGAAGCAATCCCGCCACAACGACGAGATTGCTTCAGCGCTTATTAAAGATATCGGAGACTATATGTTCACCAACATTGAAACCAATCGTTTAGTTCTAAAATGCATCGACCATAGTGATCGAGATTTCATTTTTGAAGAATTCCAAAATGATTTCATAAACCGATATTTGTATGACGAAGAGCCTATGACGGATATATCTCAAGCAGATGAATTAATTGATTTCTATACCATGGTTGAACCAAGAAAGCAAAACAGATGGGTCTTAATGGATAAAACTACAAAAAATAAACTTGGAACATGTGGTTACCATGTGTGGAATCCTGACCAAAAAGAAGTGGAAATTGGTTTTGAGTTAATGGAGCAATACACTGGCAAGGGCTATATGCAAGAAGCTGTTGAAGCGATCATCGATTTTGCCAGGCAAAAAATGAAGGTGGATAGAATAAATGCGATCGTATCCATCAATAATATAAACTGCATAAAACTCTTAGAAAAGCTAAGGTTTATTAAAGGAGGCGAAGAGGAAACTGAATTTCGAGGTCAAATATATCTTCATCATATCTATGCATTGAAAATATAACCTGACAACTGGTTCAACTTGACAAATACTTCGTAGTTGCAAGTCAATCAAATGTAAAACTCATCCATATCGTTCAAAAAAGGAGAAAAAATGAAAACAATACAAAAATTTGGCGGTTTCGCCGCCCTGTACCTGGCCGTCGCCTACCTGATCGGAATGACCATCTTTCTCGTCGTTCTGGACTACCCCAGCATCACCGATCCGGCCCAAAAGGTGGCCCTGCTCGTCGAAATGCAAATGGTCACCTTTGCGACCAACCTGCTGATGTACGTGTTCTTTGGCGTTTTTCTGATCGTCCTGTCGCTGGCCTTGTACGACCGCTTGAAGTCCGGCGCACCGGCGATCATGCAGGTGGCAACTGTGATCGGGATCATCTGGGCTGGCTCACTGATCGCCAGCGGCATGGTCGCCAATGCCGGGATCGCCCCTGTCGTTGCGCTCTATGCCAAAGACCCGGCCCAGGCTGCCTTGACCTGGCAGGGATTTGAGACCGTAGCAAGCGGACTGGGCAACGGCAATGGAGAAATCCTGGGCGGACTTTGGGTGCTGCTGGTCAGCCTGGCCGCGCTGCGGGCTGGTGGGCTTCCCAAAGCGCCTGAATATTCTCGGCTTGTTGGTTGGGGCGGTGGGCATCATCACCATTCTCCCGGGGTTGATCGACCTGGTTGGAGTTTTTGCCTTGAGCCAGGTCATCTGGTTCGTCTGGCTGGGGATCGTGCTGCTGCGCAACAATCCAAACAGGGCAACGTAATACCGACAATCTTTTCGGTTCAAGTTTCAACAGCAAACAAGGTTAGTGGAGAGGTTGAATTCCCAACCTCTCCAATTTTGAAAAGTAAAAAGACAATGATGGAAACAAGGAGAGAAAAAATGAATAAAGCAAAACAATTTGGAGAAATCGTGCAAGGCTATACCATCCCGGTTTTAAACGAGCGGGAGATCAGAGCCTCGGCAGGAATCCTGTATTTTTTCATGTTCCTGGCCTGGATGCTGGTCATCTTCCAAGAGAGTTATTTCCTGATCAAGTTTGTCAACACCATCTTCCTGACAGATTTCATCATCCGGGTCTTGATCAGTCCCAGGTTTTCGCCATCATTGATCATCGGGCGGCTGATCGTAGGCGATCAAACCCCCGAATATGTCGGTGCAGCCCCCAAAAAGTTTGCCTGGACGATCGGGCTGGTGCTGGCCAGCATCATGTTCGTGCTGCTGGTTGTAATGAATACTTATAGCGTCTTCACCGGTTTGATCTGCCAGGTCTGCCTGATCTTCCTGTTCTTTGAAGCGGTATTCGGCATTTGTCTGGGATGCAAGTTTTACCCAATGTTCCACAAAGAAAAAACGCAATACTGCCCCGGTGAAATTTGTGAAGTCAAGGCCAAACAAGAGATCCAGAAAACGTCGTACCTGCAAAAAGGCGTTGTGCTTGCATATTTCGGGATTTGGCATCGCGGCAGCGATCCTGTTTTACGCCCGGTTGAGTGCCATACCGACGGACTTGTGGGTGATCGTGAAATCTGCTTTTTCACTCTAAGGATTGTTTTCTGCGAAAAGGAAAAATAACCATGAAAGCGATTGTATACACAAAATTCGGCCCGCCCGAGGTTCTTCAGCTTCAAGAGGTGGCAAAGCCCACCCCGAAAGCGAATGAGGTGCTGATAAAAATTTATGCGACAACCGTCGTAAAAGAAGACCCGGACATGAGACGTTCCCCGGGTTTCAACGGATTCCTGAAACCCAGACATCCGATTCTGGGGCAAGAGTTGGCCGGGGAGATTGAAGCTGATCGGCAAAGATGTGACCCGCTTCAAGCCCGGCGACCAGGTATTTGGCATAGACATGTTTGGCGCGTATGCTGAATACAAATGCATGCCTGAAAACGGGGCGCTGGCCATCAAACCGGTCAATCTGAGCTACGAAGAAGCCGCCAGCGTCCCGAATGGGGCATTAACCGCACTGCCTTTCCTGAGAGATAAAGGCAATATCCAGAGTGGACAAACCGTGCTGATCTATGGCGCTTCTGGTTCGGTTGGCGCGGCGGCGGTACAACTTGCCAGGTATTACGGCGCGGAGGTGACCGGGGTATGCAGTACCGCGAATTTGGAATGGGTCAAATCTCTGGGAGCCGATCACGTGATTGATTACACCCAGGAGGATTTTACCGAAAACGGCAAGACCTATGACATTATTTTTGACACGGTCGGCAAGCGTTCGTTTTCAGCGTGCAAAGGCTCGCTGACGGATGAAGGCATTTTTCTGACAACAGTCCCAACGCCGATGGGGATACTGCAACATTATTGCCTGCCAGGCGCAGCGGTAAAAAAGTTGGATTTATGGCGGCGGGTTTGAGGCCAGCAAGCGAGAAGATCAAAGACCTTCTCTTCCTCACAGAGTTGATCGAGGCGGGGAAGATGAAAGCGGTCATTGATCGGGTCTATCCGCTGGAACAGATCGCCGAGGCGCACCGCTATGTCGAACAGGGGCACAAAAAGGGCAATGTCGTTATCACGGTCTGAGAAAATCACAAAACACAAGGAGGAAAAAATGAACATAAGAAACTGGCCGTTGAATTTATGTCCATATTCCCGGTAGCCCTGGGAACACAGCCGTTGTGACTTTTCTATGGAACATCATCGCATATGGAGAAAGCAGCCTGATTGGGAAACCTCATTCTATTTTGCTATCAGCTTCGGCATCATCTTGACATGGTTAAAATCAAGAGATCTCAGAGATTAAGAGATTTTTCAAAGATTGGAGACAACAGAATGAAGCAAATGTTGAAATTCTCAATGCCAACAGCATATTCAAGGGAACAATTTCTTTGTTCTGTTCGTCTATAGGGCTGAAGATGGAAGATCGAATGCCTGGGAGAACCATCCCACAACAAATAAATTCAACTAGATGGAGAAAAAATGTATAAAAGAAACGTTCTTAAAATAGTATTCAGTTGTGTATTCACAATCCTGCTGTTGACAGCATGTGGGTCTGAAGAAGATAGCCCACCGGCCGCGGTGCTACAAGCACAATCTTTGCTGGCAGAGCAAATAAATGTGCCGGTGGAAGAAATTATGATTGTCAGTATGGAAGAGGTGGAGTGGACAGATTCTTGTTTCGGTCTGGGAGGCGCGGCCGAAATATGTGCAGCCGAAATGACGTCAGGCTGGAATGTATTTTTTGATGTAAATGGACAACAGGTTGAAGTTCGCAGTAATAAACTGGGAACAATCATTCGTATCCCACAACCTTGATGAGTTTGACTTGGTTGATTGGCCAAGATCACCCTTTGTGTAGCAGTAGCCCTGGTGACTATTGGGTTGGTGACATTGTGTGAACATCATCGGGCATGAAGCGAGCACCGTAGGCTGCGAGATCTCATACCATCTTGCAACCATATCCGGTGTTATCTTGACATGGGTAAAGGCAATGAGAGTCAATAAAAAAAGAGTTATCAATAATCTAGTAGAAGAAAAAAAGGAAAAAAATGAATAAGATCATAACATTCACAATCTTATTGTTGGCACTGACAGCTTGCACAGCACCCTGGGTTCAGGTATCTGAATCTACCGGGACGGACATGTCTCCTTTGAATATGTCCAATCCTGCCTCGGTCTACTGCGAAGAGCAGGGGAACACCCTCGAAATCCAGACTGCTGAGGATGCCAGCCAAAGTGGAGTCTGTATTTTTCCAGACGGCAGCTCCTGTGACGAATGGGCCTATTTCCGGGGAGAATGTGGATCCGCATCCCAAGATAGCCCGACAGCTGCCGTGACCGACCAGGCCACCCCGGAAGGGAGTGGTGGCGGCCCGGGAGGGGGCGGTGACACAGAAGCCAATGACGCCAGTGGTGGATACATGGCACCCGGCACATCAGAAGAGATCGCCGACTGGTGGGGTGTCATCAAGAGTACTGAAACCGGCGCGCAGTATGACGACTATTTTGAACGCCAGGACCTGGGGCAGATCATCTACTTTGGCATCGAGTCTCTGGACCCGGCTGTACAGACCCAGATCGAGGCGCTGCGTGACAGCGGCAAGATCGTTCATCTCTATGGCAAATTATTGAGCAATGTGCCTGACTTCAATGGCTCGCAGGTCCAGGTTGACCGTATCGAGGTTGAAGAACAAGACGCAGGCAGTTTCATGCCACCAGTAGAGATAGTTGACTGGTGGGGCTCCATCAAGAGTACGCAGTCCGGCGCACAGTACGACGACTATTTTGAGCGGCAGGACTTTGTGGAGATTATTTACTTTGGCATCGATTCAATGGATCCGGCGGTAAAGTCCAAGATCGAGGCGCTGCGTGACAGCGGCAAGATCGTTCATCTCTATGGCAAATTATTGAGCAATGTGCCTGACTATAACGGCTCGCAGGTCCTGGTGGACCGCATCGAAGTTGAAGGGTAACGATCGATCACATTCGGAGTAATCAGCCATCCCGGTGGCTGATTACTTGTGAATTACCAGGAGGATTGACCATGAATTTACTTGTTAAGGTTTTAGTAATGATTGGCAGCAGCGCTTCTATTGGTTTTGGAGTATGGCACTTCTTTGTGCCCAAAGCCTGGAAATGGTATTCCTATATTGATACTAATGCAATGGAGTTAGTAGCTGCCGTCCGGGCTGTTAATGCGTTCTTTTCTTTGGCTTTGGTGCTGTTTGGTCTGGTAAATATACTGTTGATTTATGGAGACAAGTCAAACAGGTATTCAATCATAGTGATGCTCGCTGCTACATGTATTTTGTGGCTGACGAGGGTGGCATTTCAGGTTATTTACCCTCAAGGTTCACTGTATCCGGGTCTCCAATACGGAATATTGTCAGCCTTTGTGATCGTTTCTCTGTGTTACATCATTCCATTAATTTTTTTATTGTTCCAAAAAATCCCTGTTTAACTTTGATCTTCCCCCCAAAACCTGATCCAAGCTGTAGGTTACAGATTCGGATGCTGAGTTTAGTTTTTCTCCAAAAGCTCTGATCGCTTTTCCTTAATTGGTGCAACCTGAGTAGAAATTAAGGAACTAATAGACACAACAGTCATAATTGCCCCCACAAGTACCATCCTGTTGACGTATTAGACCCTATATACATGTAAGGGTGAAATCGAGTCGCCTATACTTTGATTGGATTTCGTGTGTAGTTTGTGGGCAATTAGGATGGAATCCGTGGAAACCATGGACTTTCCCCAGCCTGTAGAGAGGAATCTATAGACAGGAAGGACTTCATATAAATACGAGGGGAAAAAAAGGGACACACTTGATTTTTTCATTTTTTTAACCCCTTCCCATGGAGCACAAGTATCAGCCGGAGAGTGCGGGGGTTGGAAAGACAAAGTTCAGAATCAAGAACAGGATTTCTCTCAATCATCGATCCATCAAATCCGATCCCATATTTCACTCGGTCATATTGTTGCGACAAAGCGTTCCCGTTCCAGCCAGCGGACCTCACCCCGGTAGTGGTCCCTTTGATAAAACGGCTGCCAATTGCCCGGAGGATCGATAGAGATGACATCATTCCCCTTGATAATCAGTGTATAGGATATACCTCCGATCGATATTCTCTCAGTGCGTTCAGAGATAGGGAACACCATGGTAACAACATTCCCGCTCTCTACAGATCCAACCTGGGCATACCTTCCTTGAAAATCGGTCTTCCTGGGAGTATTGTTTACGAAGCAGGAGACCTCTACAGGCTGGACCCATTCCGGGATGCGGATCTCGACCTGGCAGGCGGTCTTCATCACCAGATCGATCCGGCCTTCGTAGGGCACATAACTGTTCAGAATCTGCCCAGGGAGAAGCGCGGTTGAACAGCAGGTGAACCCTTAACACTCCCTCGTTAAAATCGAGCATGTCTTCCCAGACATAGAAAATAGCCCGAGCGCCGTTGCCCGTACAGCAAGCAGATATTATATTTTCCTCTTCATTAAGACAGTAATCATTCGCTGAAGCCCAACCGGAAAAACTGCCCACAACCCGCGCGGATATTTGATCGCCATCCTCGCCTGACCCAACCGGAGTGTCCGGGTATTTTTCAGCAATCTGATCGATCCAATCCCCGCTCTTGAGCTGCATTTCTGTGAATTGATTGCGCACATACCGGTCAACATCGTCCCAGTAATCATCCTGACCGAGTTTGCTGAGGTTGATCGCCATCAAGATCATATCCACAACACCGCAGGTCTCGCAGTCGATATACGGCCGGGGATCAGGCCAATCCTCGATATATTCAGGAAAGAAGCCCACCAACGGCCAGCCGACCGAACGAGCAAATTCATACCCCTTCTGTACAAAGGCCGAGAAATCCTGATCACCTGTTGCCAGGGCATACTCAGAAAGGGCAGCCATGGCATTGCCGTTGTGATGAAAATGCAGGGCAGGTCCCAGGTCTGATTCATGGCGGGCCAGGAAGCTGCCATCGAGGTCAAATACCTGGGCGTGATCTTTCAGGTAGCGGGCAAGCTTATCCGACAACCTCTTGGCGGAGGAAGAACCAGTGATCGAATACACCCTGGTCACACCCTGGAGCGACCAGCCCTCAAAGGTAGCCTCCCAGCCGGTTCTCATCGCTCCGGCATCGTTCTTGTAGAAACAATAATCCTTTTCATGGGTGAATGTGCTGGAAAGTCGATTGATGGCTTTTTCTGTGATATCTTGCCAGCAAGCATTATTTTCCTGCCGCCGGTTGTTGGCAGCCCAGCACAGCAGCCTGGCATCCGTAAAAGAAAAGCCCAGGGCATCTCTCTGGAACATTTCCAGGAAGATCTCTCTCCAGCGCTGGTCTACCTCGACATTGAATGCGCTTCCAGTAATATAGCGCATCAGCGCCAGGGATTCCCAGAATTTGGCATAAAGCGGCCCCATCGGTCGATACATGACCGGGGGATTCCTGTCAGCTTTCCCATAGAAGTAGACATCGTAATCTGAACCAGGATTGTTGGTGCGCGTCAGGGCATTGAGAGCCAGTTCAGCGTGTTCCTGGAGATCGAGAGTATCGGGAACCAGGGCTACATAACGCTGGCCTTCCACTGGTCTTATATTGGACAGAGAACTCCGGTCAGTACAACCAGGAGTGGGAGCTGGCCCAGGGGTTCCTGTTGGTGTTGGTAATGGCGGAGCGGGAGGCGTTTTTATTGGGGGGGGTTCATATCCACAGGCAGACAAGAACAGCCCCAGCGAGAGCACTTCACTCAGCTTAAGGAAATCCTGCCGGGACAACGACTTCGGGGGAGGTTTTATTTCTGACATAAGTTTTTTCCTCTCGCTGTTCTGGGAGAATGCTGATTTATGGGTTAGCACCGAGGTCGTGTCAGAAATGGTGCGACACCTACCTTAATCAGGATACAACATGCGGGACTCACATGCAAGCATGGCAGCTGACCCTGAGAGGGTATAACGGTTAGCAGCCTTGTATTTAGCACCTCTCACACAGGTTCAAAATAACCGCATCGGGTGCATTTGTGCGCTTTACCCGCGTACCAATCATCCGGTTCTACTGGAATCCTGGCCTCAAAAATCATGCCGAATGTATGTTTCTCAATCTGGCCGATGGTTTCTCTACATTGATCGCAGACCTGATTTTGCAGGCAGGGATTGGAAGTATCCTCGGCGTGAGAGGAGCCGTGTTTGGTGGCGGTCCCGATGACCACGCCGCACAGATCACAAACCTGGTCATACTTGCAGGGTTCATCTGACTCTATAGAATGAAAATTCCCATGCTGCTCCTTATTAACATTGAACCCACAGATCTTGCAGGCAGAGATCCATAGGCATGGTTCAGCCTCACTCGCCAGATAATCCCCGAATATGTGATCGTGCCTCAGGGATGGCTTCGACAGGGAGCCACAGCGATCGCATTTCCTGAAGGCGCGGCAGCTAAATTTGTCACAAAGTGGTTGATCAGCTTCCCACAAATCTTTGTTATATGAGTGACCCATCAAAAAACATTTAAGTCTTGCAAGACTGGTCGAGGACATAGATTACCTTCCTGGGTTTTTATGTGATTATTTACCACGGTGTCAGATTTTTCCCTATCGGCTCTTGATTAGTTTTGACGTAGGTAGAAGATCAATTCCTGTTCCTCAAACCTGTTCATTTGGGGAGGGTGTTCTCCTGGATATCCGATCCAGCCGAAGTTGGGCCATGAATTAATCCCCTAAAAAGCAATCGTGATCTCTGGTTATTGAGCAAGTACATCTTCCAGCCACTTTGTCGCTTCAAATAGAATGTCAGGTTTTTTCCCGTTGATGTCAGCACTGTTCCCCTGTTCGGTTAAATCTGGACACTCCTTGGGAAGACTGCCCTCAATAGTTCCCTGCGCAATTGTTTCACCTGTGTAGGTTGAAATGAGCTGAACATCGCGCTTGATTTGGAAGCGATTCTTGAAAGTTCCATCCCTATAAGAACAGCCATCAAGCATCTCATCATATTCAGCGCTGACACACAGGACAAACTCAACCTCGCTCAGCTCGGTCGGCCAATACTTCCGGGGTATCCACCCGAAAGATAGGGGAGAGAACTCAGCGGGGTTGAATGCCACCAGGGGATGGCGGCCTGGTCCGGGAATATAGGGTGAGGTCCCGGGAATGGCCTGCCCTGAACAGGCTGATCCGACAGCTTTCTCGATTTGCTTGAGGGAAACCTTTAGGGGAGTATTTCGAAATCCTGCTGCAGCAAATGGGATGAAGAAAAGGCATGCTGCAGCGGCAATCGCCAAGGCGGATATTGCTTGTTTTTTGGATGAAGATTTTAATCCAAGAATTCCCAGGATAAGCGCGGGAAGGGTTGCCAGTAAATATATTGCCAGGTAAATATACGATGCCGGGGGAACGCCGACATAAATTAATCCACCGCAGAGCACCGCCCCAACAGCTGAAATCACTGCCAGGCCGAGCGCCCAGCTGGCAAATTGTGTTCTTCGGAAGGTTGATATCCTTGCCATTGTAATCTCCCTCTGGTAAAAATTCCATTAACAAAAAAAACAAAGGATGATCGCTCACCTTTGCCTTTTAGGGGCGCCCGGCAGTCTCGAGACTGCCGGGCCTGGATATTTATTAATCGATGCTATTATACTGCTGATATTGGGACTAGAAAGCCTGGCAGGACCAGGATATCAAAAATGTATAATCTGTTTTGTCGATAGATCATGTCTGATTTTTTTTTAAAAATCAAGGGTCGCCACGATTCGCTTTAAGTATGATATTTCTTTTCTTAATATTTGATTGGTGAATGCCTCACACTAAAAGTTCTAAACAGATGAACACCCGCGAAGGGGTTTTGGGGATTAGGCAGCCCACCTGGATATCAAGAGAGTTTCTCCAGGGCCTCCAGGTAAGCTGTTCTGGCAGGATTTTGAGTGTGCTCGTTATAATCATCATCAATATAGCTGAAATTCTTGTTGGCCAAGGCATTCTGGATGTGGCTGATGGCTTTCGGGTCACCGAGCTCCCCCAGCGCCCAGGCTGCATTTGCGCAGGCCCACATTTCATTGTCAACATTAAGCAGCTCGATCAGCGGATCAACGGCCCTTTTATCGCCGATCTGACCCAAGGCTTTTGCGGCTGCGATCCGGATATTGGAGTAGTTGCTCTTCAACGCAGCCATTAAAGGCTCAACGGCTGCTGGATTTTTCAACAATCCCAGGGCATGGACGGAACTGCTGCTTCCCCTGATCATGGATTGGATCAGGGGTTCAACGGCTCTTTCGTCCCCCAACTTGACCAGGGCATAATTGATCGCCACATAATTCCCATTCTTTTCCAAAGATTGGATCAGGGGTTCAAGTGCTTTTTTGTCGCCTATTTCTCCCAATGCTTCTGCGATATTAACAAGAATCCACCATTGTCCATCGGGGGTAGAAGTATATACCTTGATGATTTCTTCTACGTATGGCTTTCCGATTTTCCCCAGGGCTTCTGCTATCGACCTGATATCATCCTGAGGAATTCTCACCTCGAGAATCTCATTTTCATGGAGGATATGAATTAATTCCCTAACCGCGGGTAACCCCATCTCTGCTAATTTCCCCCACTCCTTTTTTATTGCCAGTAAAAGTACTTCTTGGGAATACACGAATAATGCTCCTTTATGGTAAAAACCTATGGGCCTGATCAGCAAACATGATTTCCTGGATCATACTCGTGGAGTATATTTTGCAGAAATATGTGCTTTATGGTGTGGGTCACTGGGATTGGAGCCCCTGCAGTAGAACTGATACATGTTGGCAGATTTTGATTGTTTTGATTCCGAGACCCCGGACATGTTGACCCCATTTCCAAGCTATTAATCAGAATAAAAAAACAAAGGTTGATCCCTCACCTTTGCCTTTTGGGGGCGTCCGGCTTTTAATTAATTGCCGGACTATCATATTATTAGGTAGATGATATTTTACTGCAGATTTGTGGAAATAATAGGCTGGAAGAATCGAAGATATTAAAAATTTACAAACCTCTTATATTGATCGATCCGATCTATTCCTGAGGGGAACTGAGGAGCGGATATATGTCGCCGGACTGGCTGTTAATCGTTGACCCCGCGGGAGGATGTTTCCATAGAGTGAGAAGCGGATATTCTACGGTTGATGCAGATGTGGATTTTCTGCCAATTGCTCTCCCAGCCGAATGATTAGGGTATACTATTTTTATTCCTCCAGAATGATTTTGGAGCCCGGCTGGCACAGACTTTCTGGGGAAGTGGTTAATCATTTAATACGAGGGGATTTAGTACTATTCCGAGGAGAAACCCGTGGCTGCCCTGCAAGATATCCGGATAATAGATATTACCCGGGCCATGGCCGGTCCCTACTGCACCATGATGCTGGGGGATCTGGGAGCCGAGGTCATCAAGGTGGAGCGGCCCGGAGCGGGTGATGAAAGCCGGGGCTGGGGTCCGCCATTTGTGGGGGAGCCCTACGGTCCCTACCCGGGGGAATCGGCCTATTTTATCTCAGCCAACCGCAATAAACGCAGCCTGACAGTGAATTTCAAGGAACCTGCCGGACAGGAGATCATTCAGAAACTGGCCCTGGTGGGGGACGTTTTTATTGAGAACTTCCGCACTGGCGTGCTGGACGAGATGGGTTTAGGGGCAGCCGAGCTGATGGCTCTGAACCCTGGTTTGATCTACTGCTCGATCAGCGGCTACGGCCGCTCCGGCCCCTACCAGGAACATCCTGGATACGACGCCATCATCCAGGCTGAGGGAGGGTTGATGAGCATCACCGGCCCGATCGAAGGCCCTGCCTCCCGGACCGGGATCCCGATCATCGATATCACCTCCGGCATGTTCGCGGCCTATGCTATCCTGGGCGCTCTTTATGAACGGGTTCAATCTGGACTGGGCCAGCATATCGATATCTCGCTCCTGGACACCCAGGTTGCCCTTTTAGCCAATGTAGCATCCAATTTTCTATTGAGCCAGCAGCCTCCCACACGCCAGGGAAACGCCCACCCCAACATCGCGCCCTATGAGGCCTTCCAGGCCCGGGACAAAGGTTTTGTGCTCGGCGCAGCCAATCAGGGACAGTGGGAGAAGCTCTGTGAAGCGCTCGGCGATCCTGCGTTGGGATCAGATCCCCGCTTTCTCACCAATCAGGAGCGGGTGAAGAATCGCCCCGCCCTGGTAGAGGCCCTGAACGGGCTCTTCTCCAGGAAAGATGCCGAGGATTGGCTGGGGGTATTCCGGGAAGCCGAACTGCCCTGCGGGCCGATCAACAGCCTGCCGGAGGTCTTTGCCCACCCCCAGGCCAGAGACCGGGACCTGATCCAGGAAACACTGCACAGTTCAGCAGGGACCATACCATTGACCGGATTTCCTTATAAATTATCACGCACACCGGCTGAGATCCATCATCCACCTCCCCGATTGGGAGAGCACAACCGGGAGATCCTGGGTGAGATCCTGGGTTATTCGGCGGTCGAGATCGATTCATTGATGGAACAAGGAGTCATTTAGCCTGACCGAGGAAGAGATTATGTCCAATATTCAAACCGAGATCCGCTCCGGAGCTTATTTCGATTCCGTGATCCTGATGCAGCTGCAGCGCTCTTTAGTCGATCTGGCAGGGGTGCTGGATGCTGGTGTGGTAATGGGAACGGAAGCCAATCTGGAGCTGCTGGATCAAAGCGGCTTGCTGGTTGAGGGCATCAAAAATGCCCGGCCTGATGATCTGGTGCTGGTAATAAAAGCTGAAACCGAAAAAGCAGCCCGGCAGGCCCTGGAACAGGTTGACCATTTGGTGGCAGCCCGCCGGAGCCGGGATACCGGTGATCAGGACTACCTCCCAAAAAGCCTGGAAACTGCGAATGCCATGCTGCCGGAGGCCGCCTGGACTCTGATCTCAGTTCCCGGCCGCTACGCGGCAGGAGTATCCCGGGATGCCCTGCGTATGGGAAAACACGTCTTCCTGTACAGTGATAATGTCAGCCTGGAAGAAGAGATCGATTTGAAAAATACTGCAGCCCAGAAGGGACTGCTGGTAATGGGACCGGATTGCGGCACTGCCATCATCAACGGTATTGGCCTGGGTTTTGCCAACCAGGTCAGGAAAGGATCGATTGGGATGGTGGCTGCATCAGGAACAGGTCTGCAGCAGGTCTCGGTCCGTATTCATCAGCTGGGAGGTGGTCTGACCCACGCCATTGGAACAGGCGGGCGGGACCTTTCATCCGGGGTGGGGGGCATAACGGCCCGGATGGGCCTGGATCTGCTGGATAGAGACCCCGATACCAATGTTATTGTGCTGGTCTCTAAACCTCCTGACAATAAAACAGCTGATGCTATCCTGGATTATGCCCGGGGCCTCAGCAAACCTGTGGTGGTGAATTTTATTGGTTATCCTTCTCCACTGCAGAAAATCGGCAACCTGGTATTTGCAACCACCTTTGATGAAACTGCAAAAACAGCCCTCGAGCTTATCGAAAATCCTCCCCAGGCTGAAAAATTCGCCCTGGATCAGTTCGCAACCAGCCAGCGTTATCTTCGGGGACTTTATTCCGGGGGAACCCTGGCTTATGAAGCCCTGCTGATCCTGGATTATTACTTGCCAGAGATCTATTCCAATGTGCCGATCAAGAAAGAATACCGGCTGGAAAACTCCCTGGTCAGCCAGGGGCATACCATCCTCGATCTGGGTGAGGATGAATTTACTGTGGGCAGACTGCACCCCATGATGGACCACGAGCTTCGTGTCAAACGTCTGGAAAAAGAGGCCCAGGATCCCCAAACCGCTCTGATCCTTTTGGATGTGGTTTTAGGCCATGGTTCCCATCCGAATCCAGCCGCGGAACTGGCGCCGGCAATTCAAGCCGCCAAAACCAAGGCTCAAAAATCCAAGCGTTATCTGGAGGTGTTTGTGATCCTTTCCGGAACAGATGAGGACCCCCAGGACATGGTCAGCCAGGAAGAGGTCTTGATTGGGGCCGGAGCCAGGGTATTCCACAGCAGCGATAAAGCTGTCAGATTGGCCGGCAGGATACTCAGGGAGCTGGGCAGCCAGTCTGATCCCAAGGAAAGGGGGCCGGAGCAGCCCGTTGATCTAAAAACCCTCTCAACTGATTTTGCGGCTATCAACCTGGGATTGGAATCCTTTACGGAGAGCCTGATAACCCAGGGAGCCCAGGCCATACAGGTGGACTGGAAACCCGCTGCCGGCGGCAATCCTGACCTGATGGCAATCCTTGAAAAAATGAAATCTACAGGAGGACCTTCCTCATGAAAGAATTTGTGGCTGCCTGCGCGCAGATCTCGATCACACCCAATCAGCCCCAGCAGAATATCGCCAAATGCCTGGTCTGGCTTAAAAAAGGCCGTCTCTGAATACCAGGCTGAGCTGATCGTATTCCCGGAGACGGTCACAACCGGCTTTGATACCGGGCTTTCTCCGGCTGAGCTCTGGGATCTGATTGACGATGTGCCCGGAAAATTGACCGTGGATATCCAGGCGGCTGCCAAAGAATTGGGAGTGCACGTGGTCTGGCCGACATACCGGCGGGCTGAGACCAAGGGCAGGATCTTGAATTCATCTATCCTGATCGGGCCGGATGGCGAGGTGATCGGCACTTATGATAAAACCCATCCTTTCCCGGGAGAACGGCGAGATTCCGGAGGATGGACAGAAGTGGGCACCAGGGCTGATGTATTTGAAACCGAACTGGGATCGATCGGCATGATCATCTGCTACGATGGGGATTTCCCCGAGCTGTCCCGCCTGCTGGCAGTCAAGGGGGCTGAGGTCATCGTCCGCCCCTCGGCTCTGCTGCGTTCCTATGATATCTGGTATATCACCAACTGCGCCCGGGCCTATGACAACCATGTCTATATGGTCAGCACCAATATGGTCGGACCTGACGCGGCCAATAACTTCTATTTTGGGCACAGCATGATCGTCAATCCGATCGCCTGGCGTTTGGCCCAGGCCCGCGGGACGGAAGAGATCATCGCCGCCAAACTGGATCCGGACCCGCTGAAATATATCACCTGGGGCAGCAAGAGCGTCCAGCCCTTCGATCACCTGGAAGATCGCAACCTGGCTTTATACGAAGAGATCCTCAAGGAAGCCAAATCCCGCTTTGAGCCGGGAAAACGTTATCCTCGCCAGGGATCCTGATTTGGATTGAAATCACGCTGAAAAAAGGAGTTGGGAATGAATATCGATAAAGCCAATCAAAAAGCAGTGGAACGGATGATGGAAGCCCGACCGGTGCTGGTTGGATTGGGCAAAGCCCTGGAGGTTATTCCAGGTATGAGGGAAAATTTGCTGCTGCATGCCGGTCCGCCGATCACCTGGGAGCGCGCCTCCGGCCCGATGCGGGGGGCGATCACCGGGGCCTTGATCTTTGAGGGGGTGGCCAAAGATATGAAATCTGCCCAGAAATTGGTGGAAAGCGGCCAGATCGAACTGGAACCCTGCCACCATCACCAGTCTGTCGGGCCCATGGCCGGCCTGACCAGCTCCTCGATGTCAGTCTATATCCTGGAAAATACCACCCACGGCAATACCAGTTATTCCAACCTCAATGAAGGCTACGGCAAGGTGCTGCGCTACGGAGCCTTCAGTGAAGAGGTCATCAATAAGCTGCGCTGGATGGAAGATGTGATGGCGCCCCTCGTAAAAAAAGCCCTCGAGTCCAGCCCCGGAATCGATATCCGGGCCCTGCTGGCTGAATCCCTGCATATGGGAGATGAGGGGCATAACCGCAACAAAGCTGGATCGATTCTGTTTACAGCCAAATTAGCACCCTTGATCACTGCAGCAGCTGAGGATACCAAGGCGGCTTCAGAAGTCCTGGCCTTCCTGGGAGAGAATGCCCTCAGTGTGCTGAACCCGGTGATGGCAGCCTGCAAAGCCATGGCTGATGTCAGCCACGGTATCGAGGGCAGCACAATTATCAGCGTCATGGCCCGCAATGGGACTGATTTTGGGATCCGTATCAGCGGTCTGGGAGAGCGCTGGTTCACTGCGCCGGTGCCAACCCCCAAAGGGCTGTATTTCCCGGGATTCACCGAAGCGGATTCCAGTGGGGATATCGGAGACAGCACGATCACGGAAACCGCCGGGATCGGCGGTTTTGCCATGGCATCAGCTCCAGCAATCGTTAATTTTGTCAGCGGCACACCCCGGGACGCCATTAATACCACCCTGGAAATGTATGAGATCACCTTTACCGAACATAAATATTTCACCATTCCTCCCCTGGATTTCCGGGGCACACCCACCGGGATGGATCTGAGGAAGATCGTTGAGAAGGGCATCACCCCCCGTATCAACACCGGGATCGCTCATAAAGATGCCGGGGTTGGGCAGGTTGGAGCGGGCCTGGTCAGGCCGCCCCTCAGTTTATTCCAGGATGCCCTGGTAGCTTTTGCCAAACATTATCAGATCGGGTAAAAAATAAGGACGCTGGAAAATACCAGTGAATGGGAGACAATAGATGGACAGAGAGCAGGTAATAAAAACGCTCACAGAAGCCAGGATCTTCGATCTGACCCAGGGATTAAGTATCTTTACACCTCCCTTCCCGGGAGAAATGCCGCTCCAGGTGCATTTCTTTAAACGCCTGACGGGTTCTTTTGGGGGAGGCCAGGGCGCCAATGGTCAGCTGATCGAGTGGAGCAATAATACCGGGACCCACCTGGTGGGACCCCGGGCCTTCCATTCCGGAGCCCGGGCCATCGCCGACATTCCCCTGACCGATCTGAGCGGTGAGGGGGTTGTGGTCGATATTTCCGATCTAGTATCAGATTACAGTCTTTATACCCCGGAAATGATCACCAGCCAGGTTGAGGTCAAGGAAGGGGACATCCTGATCATCAATACCGGCTATCACAAACATGGCTGGGACCAGCCAGACGTGCCCAATCCGGATGCCCAGGGCGGGATTGAGAATAAAGAATTTTGCTACTACCTGCGCCACCCCGGCCCGGCCCCGGGTTTTTTCGAGTGGGCCCTGGATCTGAAGTTGAAAATGATCGCCGTGGACTGCGGCAGCGCGGAGCATCCCATGAACACCAATCTGCGCTATATGCACCCCCGGGAGTTCGATAAAGCCCAGGCAAAACTGAAACAAACCCACGGCCTGACCTGGGATGAGCTCTTCCCCCAGGAAGCATATCACCAGCTTTCCCATATCAGGATCCCCAAAAGCGGGCTGCTTCTGGCAGAATCCCTGGGGGGTGAGATTGACCAGCTGAACAACCAGCGAGCCTGGATGATGATCTTCCCGATCCCATTTATGGAAGTGGAATCCTCCTGGTGCCGGGCAGTTGCGCTGCAGGCTCCTGATGGCCTGGATGAAGAGGCTTTCTTTAAAATAATGGCTGAGGTCGAGATGCTGGATCTGACTCTTCCTCTCAGCGTGCAGACCCCGCAGTGGGCTAACTACGTTCCCCTGACTGTCAATTACACCAAGCGGGTAGGAGGTCAATATTTTGGCCTGGGCCGCAACAATGCCCACTGCCGGGGCAGCTTCCACCTGGGCACCCATATGGATGGAGAAAAACACTTCCATGCCGCCGGATCCACGATCGGACAGACCCCCTTTAAGAAGTGGTTTGGCCCGGGAGTGGTTGCGGATATCTCGCCTTACGTCTCTGATACCAGCGTATATACCCCTGAAATGGTGGAAAAAGTCGTTCAGGTCAAAGAGGGCGACATCCTGGTCATCAAGACCGGCTATCTGAAATACGGTTGGAACAGCCCTGATTCCGATGAGTTCAGGTATATGATCCGACATCCAGGACCCTCTCCCGATTTCGCGGACTGGTGCCTGAAAATGAAGATCAAATGGCTGGCGGTGGATTGTGTGGCCATGGAACATCCCATGAACACCATCCAGCGCCTCTGGCACCCCAAGACATTCGAGGAGGCTAATCAGAAGCTGATCGAGCAGTATGGCGCCGGGTGGGACGAGATCTACCCCCTGGATAAGTATTACCAGGACATGCACTTGAATCTCTTTCCCAAGGGCATCATCCATGCCGAAAACCTGGGTGGTGACTTAGCACAGATGGAAAGCGGACGCTACTTTATTGGCTGTTATATCCAAAAGGGCATGGAGCTGGCATCCTGCTGGGCCCGTTTTGTGGCTTTCAGGGAGCCGGCCTAAAAGATCTGATTATGATCCTTGTTACTGGAGCGGCTGGCAAAACTGGACGGGCAGTCACCCGGGCCCTGGCTCGGACGGGAGCTGAGGTCAGGGCTCTGATCCATAAAGAGACCCAGCGGGATTTGGTATTAAAGGCTGGGGCCGGGGAAGTTGTTCTCGGTGACCTGCTGAATCCGGATTCTCTGAACCAGGCCCTGGCGGGGGTGAGGACCCTGTACCACATACCTCCCAACATCCATCCCAAAGAATTGGAGATCGGGGAGCTGGTCATCAGCGCTGCCAAAGCGGCCAACCTGGATCATTTGGTCTACCATTCGGTTCTGCATCCCCAGATCGAGGCCATGCCGCATCACTGGCTAAAACTCAAGGTCGAGGGGCGTTTACTGGAATCTGGACTGGCGTTTACGATCCTGCAGCCTGCAGCCTATATGCAGAATATCCTCCCGGCTGTGCCGGATGTGATCCAGAATGGCACCTACCAGGTGCCCTATCCAGTGAACACCCGGATCAGCCTGGTAGATCTGGAGGATGTGGCCAGGGTTGCCGCCCTGGTGATCGGTGATCCAGAGCACAGGGGGGCGATCTATGAATTGGTGGGCAGTGAGGCCTATTCCCAACAGGAGGTTGCCCGGATCCTGGGGAAAAATCTCAGCAAACCTGTTCAGGCCCAGCAGATCCCCCTGGCCTACTGGGAATCCCAGTCCCGGGGGGCCGGATTGAATTCCTACCAGATCGGCACCCTGGTGAAAATGTTTCGCCATTACCAGATCTACGGCTTCACCGGCAGCAGCAAGGTTCTGAGCTGGCTTTTAGGAAGGCAGCCAACCACGCTGGACGACTGCCTTGGAAGAGAACTGGCCTCTTATTAGTGACACAGATCAAGGACGTATCTGATGAATTTATCTGGCGGCTTAGGCATTGGAGAGTAGTTTATGAAACCAGCACCATTTAAATATTTTGCCCCGACTTCGGTAGCAGAGGTTTTGGAGTTACTGGCTGAATACGGCTATGACGCTAAGATCCTGGCCGGAGGCCAGAGCCTGGTCCCGATGATGAACTTCAGGCTGGTTCAGCCTGAAGTGATAGTGGATATCAATAATATCCCCGAACTGGCCCAGATCCAGCCTAATGGAAAATCCATCCGGATCGGTGCCATGGTCCGCCACCGGCAGGCTGAAAAGGACCCTCAGATCCAGGAGCTAGCGCCCCTGATCCATGAGACCATGCCCCAGATCGCCACGGTCCAGATCCGCAACCGGGGAACGATCGGGGGCAGCCTGTCCCACGCAGATGCTTCCGCCGAGCTGGTGGTGGTCTCAACTGCGCTGAACGCGGAGTTTAAGATCCGCAGCCAGGCGGGTGAAAGAGTGGTGCCGGCCAGGGATTTTTTTGTAGGTCTCTTAGTGACTGTAATGGAACCTCAAGAGCTGCTGGTGGAAATTTCTGTTCCAGCCTTGCCAGCGCGCTCGGGTTGGTCGCTGAAGGAAATTGCCCGCCGTCCCCATGATTTTGCCCTGATGGGAGTGGCTGCCGTGCTTACCCTGGATAATAAGGACCGCTGCCAGGAAGCCCGTCTGGTCTATCTCAGCGCGGGGGATGGTCCGGTAGCAGCTCCTGAGGCAGTCAAAATGCTCCAGGGAGAAGAACTCAGCCCAGATTTAATCGCGGCTGCCGCTCAAAAAGCCTCGGCCGATGAGATCGATCCCGGGGGAGACATCCATGCTACTGCGGAGTTCCGCCGCCACCTTGCCAATGTGCTCACCCGCAGAGCGCTCGAAGAAGCTTACCAGCGGGCCAGGAAGGATCAGAGGAGCTAACGATGGAAAATACCTTCAATGTCTCGCTCACCGTGAATGGTGTCGCGTACCAAAAAGAAGTCGACCCCCGCAGATTGTTGAGTGATTTTTTGCGCCATGACCTGGGTTTGACCGGCACCCATGTTGGATGTGAACATGGAGTGTGCGGAGCCTGCACGATTTTGCTGGATGGAGCAGCAGTCCGCTCCTGTCTGATCTTTGCCCCGCAGGTTCACGGGCGGGAGATCACCACTGTGGAAGGATTGGGAACGATTGACGATCTGCATCCTTTACAGGAAGCCTTTCGAGAAGCCCACGCCCTGCAGTGCGGTTTCTGCACCCCGGGAATCCTGACCAGCCTGATTCCCTACCTGGAAGAAAACCCCCATCCCAGCGAACAAGAGATCCGGGAAGCGATTTCCGGTAACCTTTGCCGCTGCACGGGTTATCAGCATATTATCGATGCGGTTAAGATCGCTGCTGAAAATATGGGCTCATCTTGAACCCTGATATTCTGGAGTACTCCTTAGATGATAACGAGGTGGCCTTGTGACTTATAAAATTATTGGAAAACGTGTCAAAAGAGTTGAGGATCCCCGCTTGCTGACCGGGGCGGCCTTGTTCGTCGATGATGTAAATCTTCCCCATATGCTGCACGCGGCATTTCTGCGCAGTGATTATGCCCATGCCCGGATCCTCAGCATCGATACCAGTCAGGCCAAAGAAATCCCCGGAGTGGTGGGGGTTTATACCGCCGAGGATATGGGAGACGCCTGGGAACCCGGCCCTCCGCTGGTTTCGCCCCCGCCAACCTTGAAGGATGTGATCTTTAATTCCCGCCGGCAGGTACCCCTGGTGAAGGATAAGGTGAAACACGCCGGTGAGATCATCGCGGTGGTGGTGGCAGAAAGCCGCTATATCGCTGAGGACGCGGTGGAGGAGATCTATGTGGATTACGAGCCTCTTCCCGCGGTGGTAGACCTGGAAAAATGCCTTGATCCGGGCAGCACCCTGGTCCATGATGACCTGGACAGCAATCTGGCTGCTCATCTGGTTCAGAACAAAGGGGATTACCAGGCTGCCAAAAACCAGGCTGACCTGGTGATCAGCCGCAAATTCCAGCTTGATCGGGGCGCGGCAGTGGCCATGGAAAACCGCGGCCTGGTGGTGGATTGGGATCAGAAGAACCAGCATCTGATGGTCTGGGATGCCACCCAGTCCCCGATCCCGATCCGCAATGGCATGGCCGCCAGGCTGGGGTTGAGGACTCATCAGGTCCGGGTAGTCGCCCCCTTTGTGGGCGGCGGATTTGGCCCCAAGATCATGATGTTCTATGCTGAGGAAATGGTCCTGCCCTGGCTGACGATGAAGCTGAACCGTCCGGTGAAATGGATCGAGGACCGCAGGGAGAATTTTTACGCTACCACCCAGGAACGACAGCAGGTCCAGGAAGTGGAAATGGCGCTGTCGAAAGAAGGCAGGATCCTTGGTATCAAACAAAAGATCATTCATGATACTGGAGCATTTAACCCCTACGGCCTGACCACACCTCTTAACACCCAGTCCCACTCTATGGGTGGGTATGATGTCAAGAACTACACCAGCGAGGTCACCGTAGTATTTACCAATAAGACCATCGTGACTCCAGTCCGGGGTGCTGGGCGGCCCCAGGGCATTTTTGTTGTTGAACGCATGCTGGATATAGCCTGCAAGGAATTGGGTTTAGATCCCATCGAGGTCCGGCGTTTGAACTTTATCGCGCCGGAGGATTTCCCCTATGATCATCAGATCATCGATCAAGCCTTCACCTCCCTGGTGCTGGATTCCGGGAATTATCGCCCGGCCTTTGATAAAGCCGTTGAAATGTTGGGATATGAAAAATTCATCACCGAGGAACAACCCCGTTTGCGGGAAGCTGGAAAACATGTCGGGATCGGATTGGTTCCCTTCATTGAAACCACTGGAGTGGGTCCCTATGAAGGCGCCCGGGTGGCGATTGAGCCCAGCGGCAAGATCAGCGCTGCCACCGGAGTTGGCACCCAGGGCCAGAGCCATATGACCTCCTTTGCCCAGATCATAGCTGAACAGCTGGGTGTGGAGGTGGAAGATGTCACCCTTGTGACCGGAGATACGGCTGAGATCCATTGGGGGACGGGAACCTTTGCCAGCCGGGGAGCCGTGGTAGCTGGCAATGCTGTCCTGGCTGCTGCCAAAGATGTCCGGCAAAAGGTGCTGAAGCTGGCCAGTTCGATCTTAAAAACCCCGGAAGGGGAACTGGAACTGGAAGGAGGCATGGTGAGGGTCGCGGATATTCCAGACCAATCCATCAGCCTGGGAGAATTGGCCCTTTTAGCCAACCCCTTCCGGGGAGCGGTTGAACCGGGAACGGAGCCCGGCCTGGAATCCACCAAGTATTTTGGACCGGCTTACGGAGCGACCGCTTTTGGGGTTCACGGCATGATCCTGGAGGTGGACCCGGAAACCATGATGATCAAGATCAAAAAATACGTGACAGTCGAGGACTGCGGCACCATGCTCAATCCCCTGGTGGTGGAGGGGCAGATCCACGGCGGTGTATCGATGGGCATAGGTAATGCCTACTATGAAAAACTTCATTATGACGAAAACGGCCAACTGCAAAACGCCAGCCTGGCGGATTATTTGATCCCCGGATCCACGGAGATGCCCGATCGGATCGAAGTTTACCATGCCAACACCCCGGCCCCGAATAATGAACTGGGGGTCAAGGGAGTTGGTGAGGCGGGAACGATCCCGGTTCCGGCAGCCTTTTCGCAGGCTCTGGAAAATGCCCTGCCAGAATATAACCTGGAAATACTCGAGACACCATTAAGTCCGAATCGCTTATTTGAACTGCTCCATCAGAGGGAGGATCATTCATGAAAGTAGCAGGTGAACATCTATTTAAAGGTACTCCTCAACAGGTCTGGGACCTGTTCAGGGATACAGAGGTTATGGCCGCGGCCCTGCCTGGAACCCGAAAGATGGATTTTATCGGTGATAACAAATATGAGGCCGTGATGAATGTGCGGGTGGGCCCGGTGGCGGGTGAATTTTCAGGTGAGCTGGTGATCTCCAATGAAAACCACCCTCACAGCTATACCATGACCGTAGACGGCCGGGGAAAACCAGGGTTCCTGAAGGGGACCGGAGATGTCGTCCTGGTGGATCGCGGTCCAGAAGGCACAGCCATGCAGTATGTCGGGGAGGTCCAGATCGGCGGGAAATTGGCCGCAGTCGGGCAGCGTTTGATCGATACAGTCAGCAAGAGCATCATCAGCCAGGCCTTTGAAACCCTGGATAAATCGCTGGTAGAACGGGTAAATGCTGAAACGGAAGGCAGGAAAGCGGATTATCAACAAAGTTCTCAAAGTGATTATGCCGCTTCTGTTGCCAAAGATTTAATTAAGAATGTTCTGAAGCGTTCAGGCAGTGAGGAATCCTGACTAGAAGGGAGATTGAGATGGGTTCTGGCCCTCGGGACCGGGATCGTGATGGCCTTGATCTGGTTCCTGCCCCTTTCCTGACCCCAGCTGCACACCTGGGTGAGGGAGTTCTATGATTGACAAAACTGCAGGATTGATTAGAATAAAATATGCTATGAAAATATCCAGCATTCCATTGCGGGGATCCAAATGATTAGCAGCACCGCTGCTCCGATCGATGGTGTCTGAACAGCAGGAGTCACTTTGTGGCTCCTGTTTTTAATTACCAGGCACTGACCCTGGATCAATAAACCAATGCATCACTTTTGACCGGTTAGTGAGTTATATATATCAGGTGGGAGATAAACCAGCATCCTAGGCCTGGGAGAAGGAGGTGGGCGGAAAGACTGACATCTTTGTAATTGAATTCCATCAGGTTTATTCGTTCAAAAAAGGTCCTGGACCTAAACAATAAGGAGAGAGAACCTATGGTGTATAAAGATCGAAAAATCCCCGGATATCTTCCCAATGAGGTTCCACCAATCGGTGAGATGATCATCCTGGGCTTCCAGCACGTGCTGACCATGTTCCCGGCAACAGTTTTCTGTGCCCTGTTCACCGGATTCCATGTCTCAACCGTGCTTTTTGTTGCCGGTATGGCGACTATCGTCGCACTTATACTTTCAAAATGGAGAATCGGGAAATTCATTCCCCTGTACTACGGCTCAAGCTTCAGCTACCTGACTGCCTATCTGGCCATCACTAACGCCCAGTGGGGCGTTCCTGCCAGTGATGAACTGATCCAGACCATGCAGGCCGGCATCCTGGTGACAGGTGTAATTAACATCGTTATCGGGTTCATAATCAAAGCTGTTGGAAAAGAAGCCATCGACAAAGTCCTTCCCCCCATCATTACCGGCTCCGTTGCTGGGATCATCGGTTTTGGTCTGGGATTTGCAGCCCTGGGAATGGCTGGAACAAATTGGCTGGTGGCGATAGTCACCATGGTAGTTACAATTTTGTTCTCGGTCTACCTGCGCGGCAAAGGATTTGTGGGTATGATCCCGATCCTGCTGGGTGCAATTGCAGGATATCTGGTCTCCATCCCCTTCGGATTGATTGACCTTTCCAATGTTGGGGCTGCCAGCTGGCTTGTTATCCCCCATTTCACTTTCCCGACTTTCAGTGGGGCAATGGTGGTCACAGCCATCTTCAGCATCAGCATCATGGCGATTGCCACGATTCCAGAATCTACCGCCCATCTGTATCAGATCAGCCTTTACGTCGATCGTTATGCCGAGCAGATCGGTGAAAAGCCCTATGAGCTTGACAAACATATTGGCTTCAACCTGATCCTGGATGGCATCGGCGACTTCATCAACGGCATGTTCGGTTCCACCGCTGGTACCAACTATGGCGAGAACAACTCGTTGATGGCCATCACCCTGAACTATTCCGGCCCGGTCTTGATCATGGCTGGAGCCATCTCCATGCTGCTTGGTTTCATCGGCAAACTGGAAGCCCTGGTTGCCACTGTGCCTCAGGCAGTGAGCGGCGGCCTGGCGATCTACCTGTTTGGTGTGATTGGTATGCAGGGTATTGCGCTGATGGTCGAGAATAAGGTCAGCCTGTTCAATCCCCGCAACCTGGCGATTGGCGCTGTGATCATGGTGGTAGGCATTGGTGGAAATATCGGCTATCCCGGCGGATTCCTGCCGATCCCGATTTTCCAGACTGTGTTCCCCTATGGTTTGCCCGCCATCGCGACCGCGGCTGTACTGGGTATTCTGATCAACGCTGTCTTCCTGATCTTTAAACCCCCCCAGATTTCTGAATAACTAAAAAAAACGAACCAGATCAATAAAAGAGGACATCCACCCAGGCGGATGTCCTTTTTCTTTTGACAAGGAACACTAAAAAGAAAGGAAATATAGCACCCTCGAACCTATTTTGCGGGGTGTATAATGCTAAAATCAGCATTTTACCTTCCAATACTGGAAAATTTCAATCGTTCAACTGGGATCCTGTTATTGAGAGCTGAGATCATTACGAGCCTTTTTGATCTCCCCGGGTAAGGATTTTATTGAATGACAGGCAGGAGGATACTTCATGTTAGCTCGTCCTGGTTTGCCGGAGTTCGATTACATCAAGGCAGAAACCCCTGAGCAGGTCTTTTCCCTGTTAAAAGAGCGGGGAACTGATATAAAACTCTTGCTGGGTGGTACGGATCTTTTTGTTCAAATGCGGGACCGGGGAACTGGCCCGGCTGCTCTGCTGGATGTTAAAAACCTTCCGGGTATGCAGGAGATCCAGTACAACCCTGGGACAGGATTGACCATAGGTGCGGCTGTTTCTTTTAACAAGTTATCCAACAACCCGGATATCAGGAAGCATTACCCGGTATTATGCCAGGCGGCTGATACAGTGGGGAATTATCAGCTGCGCAACCGGGCGACCCTGGGTGGGAATATATGCAATGCGTCTCCCAGCGCTGACCTTTCTCCAGCGGTTCTGATCTATAACGGGCAGGTTTGCCTGGTAAGCCCCCGGGGAGAACGGATCCTCGGCCTGAATGAATTCTGGCTTGGCCCGGGTAAAACCGCTCTGGCTCCGGATGAATTCCTGCAATCGATCCAGTTCCCGCCCCCACCGGCAAAATCCCAGGGAACCTATATCAAATTGGGCCGCTCCAAGATGGGCGACCTGGCCATTGTGGGTGTCGCGGTCCTGGCATATCCAGATCCCGATCTGCCGGCTGAAGCGGGATTCCGGATCGCATTGAACTCCACGGCGCCGACAGCGTACCGCGTGCCGGGTGTTGAGGACCAGCTATCCCAATATCCGATCGATGAGGGTGCTCTGCGGAGAGCCGCTGAGGGGGCTATGGCGATCTCAGCCCCGATCGAAGATGTCAGGGCAACGGCAGAATACCAAAAATTGATGGTTCGCAATCTCACCTTCCAGGGTCTAAAAGAGGTCTGGAAAAAAATTTCCTGACCGGACCCACCAGGACATAAAAAAATCCTATGACAGATCACAAAATTTCCCTGATCATTAATGGAGTTGAAGAACAACTCACGGTGCCTTCCCAGATGACTTTGCTGCATGCCTTGCGAGAAAAACTGGGATATACGGGCACAAAAAATGGCTGCGAAGCGGGTGAGTGTGGGGCCTGCACAGTGCTGGTGGAAGGAGAACCCACCAATGCCTGCCTGGTGCTGGCAGTGGAGTTGGATACCAAAACTATCACCACCATAGAAGGCCTGGCTGGAGATGGAAATCTTACCCCTTTGCAGCAGGCATTTGTAGATTTGAACTCGATCCAGTGCGGATACTGCACTCCGGGGATGCTGATGGCGACCACTGCCTTATTAAAACGGAACCCCCAGCCAACTCAAGAAGATATTCAGGCTGCCCTGGTGGGCAACCTCTGCCGCTGTACCGGGTATCAGCGCATCATTGATGCGGTCCAGCAGGCCGCGGGCGGGGGAGGTGCCAAATGACCATCACCAGAATCAGGTTTGATCGGAAAAAGTGTTCCCAGGACAGAGGTCATTGATAAGGTTACCGGATGTGCGGTTTTTGTGGACGATATCCAATTTGGACCTAACCTACTGCACAGCCGTTTGGTGCGCAGTCCCTATGCCCATGCCCTGATCAAAAAGATCGACACCCGAAAGGCCCTTGAGCTACCCGGAGTCAGGGCGGTCGTGACCGGGAAAGACCTCAGCGCCCTGATGGGTTTGTACCTGATCGACCGGCCGATCTTTGCTTCGGACCGCGTGCGTTACTACGGAGAACCGGTAGCGGGGGTAGTGGCAACCAGCGAGGATATCGCCGAGAAAGCAACCCGCTTGATCGAGGTTGATTACGATGTCCTGCCAGCTATTTACGATCCTGTGGAAGCGGCCCAGCCGGATGCCCCCATTTTGCATCCCGATCTGGGCAAATATACAGTAGCCAACTTTATCTTCCCCCAACCGGGAACAAATATCTCAGAGCATTTTAAGATCCGCAAAGGGGATGTCGACTCGGTTTGGGAGAAGTGCACCGCGATCTCGGAAGGCAGCTTCCGGCTGCCGCCAATCGAACATGTGCCGATCGAGACCCATACTTCCGTGGCTTTAAGCGAACGCTCCGGCCAGGTCACGCTCTGGGCCAGCTCTCAATCTCCCTTTGCGATGCGGGATATGATCGCCCAGGGTCTGGGAATTTCCCATAATAAACTGCGGGTGATCGCTCCCCTGGTGGGGGGTGGTTTTGGCGGTAAAGCCGGCGTGACCATGGAAGCCTGCGCGGTGGTGATGGCCCAGGCTGTGGAAGGCCATCCAGTCAAGCTGCGTTTAACCCGGGAAGAGGAATTTGTGGGCACATCTGTCCGCCAATCTCTGGTATCCGACTTTAAGGTCGGATGTGACGGGGACGGAAAGCTGCTGGCCATGGAGCTGACCTATTATTTTGGTGGCGGGGCCTATAACGATTATGGGGTGAACATCGCCAGGGCGGCCGGCTATTCCTGCACCGGTCCCTATGACGTTCCCCATGTCAAAGCAGACTCGCTCTGCGTTTATACCAATCATCCGGTCGGCAGCGCCATGCGGGGATTTGGCATGCCCGAGATCCACTGGGGCCTGGAGCAGATCATGGACCGCCTGGCGGAAGAGGTAAAGATCGATCCGGTAGAATTCCGGAGGATCAATTGTGTCAGAACTGACGACGAGATCGTTTCTGGCATGAAAATGACCCCCATTGATCTGGAAGCCTGTATTGAGAAGGCTGCCAAAGCCATCAAGTGGGGAGAAAAAGACCCTCCCAGCGCTCCCAACAAGAAACGCGGCAAAGGCATTGCCATCATGTGGAAAGCTCCGGCCATGCCGCCCAACCCTGGCAGCGCCGCGCTGATTCGATTTAATGAGGATGCCACTATTAATGTCGAGGTCGGCGGCCAGGAGATCGGTCAGGGCGCCTTTACGGTAGCTGCCCAGATCGCTGCTGATGTCCTGGGTATCCCCTATGATCGTGTGACCGTATCTTCGCCGCTGGATACCAAATACAGCCCCTATGAATGGCAAACCGTTGCCAGCCGTTTGACCTGGTCGATGGGCAACGCTGTGAAGGCAGCAGCCGAAGATGCCCGGACCCAGATCCTGGATACTGTGGCCGCCCATTGGGACGAATCACCGGAAGACCTGACTATCAAGGACGGCCTGGTGATCTCCTTCAAATCTGAACGGGAGCAGCCTCTTGAAAAGATGGTTGTATACGGCCTTCCCAACGACAATTTCGAAGGCTGGAAAGGTGGCCCGGTAGTTGGCAGGGGCCATTTTATGCCCACCTATGTTACCGCCCTTGACCCCGAAACCGGGCAGGGCACCCGCGCCGTAGTCCACTATACTGTTGGCGCTCAGGCGGTCGACCTGGAGGTGGACCTGGACACCGGCCATTTGGAAGTATTGAATATTGCCAGCGTTTATGATGTTGGCCGGGCCATCAACCCGGATCTGATCATGACCCAGATCGAAGGCGGAGCGGTTCACGGGATGAGCTCAGCCTATGAAGCTCTAAAATTCAACTTGGATGGTGAGGTTCTCAACCCCAGTTTTGTGGATTACAGGATCGCCACTATTGCCGATATCCCCCGCAAGATCCATGGAGATTATGTGGAGACCCCCATTGATGATGGTCCCTGGGGCGCCAGGGGCGTGGGAGAACATGTTATGGTTCAAACCGCTCCTGCGATTGCCAATGCTCTTTATGATGCAGTAGGGATCCGCTTTTCCGATCTGCCCCTTTCAGCGGACAAGATCTACCTGGCCCTGGAGGGAAAACAAAACCAGTCTGATTGAACAGCTGGTAACTGGGTACTTTGAAAGACGAGGAAGGCTCTTATGGCATCAGGCACTAAAAAGACTCCCCGGGACCTGATCTCGGAGCTGGAAGAAATCCGCCGCACATCGCGGCTTGGAGGGGGAGAGATCCCGGGTCCAGGACCAGCATGACAAGGGAAAGATGACTGCCCGGGAGCGAGTGGAAATCCTCTTGGATAAGGATTCTTTTCAGGAAGTTGACAGCTTGATGACCCTGCGCCAGGAAGAATTTGGCCTGGCTGATAAAAAGATCCCTGGTGACAGCGTTGTGGTCGGGTTTGGAAAGATCGACGGCCGCATGGTGGCTGTCTTTTCCCAGGATTTCACTGTCATGGGAGGATCATTTTCTGAAGTCCAGGGCCAGAAAGTTGCCAAAGTCCTGGATTTAGCGCTGGATGCCGGAGTTCCCGTGATCGGGTTGATGGATTCGGGAGGCGCCCGCATTCAGGAGGGGGTTTACAGCCTGGCAGCCTACTCTGAGCTCTTTTGGCGCAATACTCAGGCCAGCGGGGTAATTCCCCAGATCAGCGTCATGCTGGGACCCTGCGCAGGCGGGTCGGTATATTCTCCCGGCTTAACTGATTTTGTGATCATGACCCGGGGATCCAGCCATATGTTCATCACCGGACCCAAGGTCATCAAGGCCGTCACCCGGGAAGAGGTGGATTTTGAGTCCCTCGGCGGTGCCGGGGTGCATACTGCCAAGAGCGGTGTGGCTCATTTTGCTGCTGATTCGGAAGAAGATGCCCTTGGATCTGACCCGGAAACTGCTCAGCTATCTTCCAGCCAATAATACTGAACCGCCTCCCTGGATTAAACCAGCCGATGACCCCTACCGGGCTGATAAAAAACTCAACAGCCTGGTCCCGGCTGATTCGGGCGAAGCCTACGATATGAACCAGCTGGTTGAACGAGTGGTTGACAAGAATAGCTTCCTGCAGGTCCAGAAGCATTTTGCGCCCAATGCGCTGGTCGGTTTTGCCAGGCTGCACGGCAAACCGGTGGGCATCATTGCTAACCAACCCAACAATCTGGCCGGGGTGCTGGATATCGATTCCTCGGATAAGATCTCCCGTTTTATCCGCTTTTGCGATGCTTTTAATTTTCCGTTAATCACCTTTGTGGATACACCTGGGTTCCTGCCCGGGGTCAAGCAAGAACACGGAGGCATCATCAGGCACGGCGCCAAGATCGTCTACGCCTATTCAGAAGCCACGGTGCCCAAACTGGCGGTCATCGTCCGCAAAGCCTACGGCGGGCGCCTATATTGTATTAAGCAGCAAATATATCCGGACTGACCTGGTATATGCCTGGCCCTCGGCGGAGATCGCTGTGATGGGCGCAGACGGAGCAGTGGATATCCTCTATTCCAAGCAGATTAAGGATGCTAAAGATCCTGATACGGCCAGGAAGGAATATATCCAGGAATACCAGGATCAATTTTCAACGCCCTATCGGGCAGCAGCCAGCGGCCATGTCGATGAGATCATCATTCCCTCAGAGACCCGCCCGCGTCTGATTGCAGCCCTGGAGTTGTTGAAGGATAAACAAGGCCAGTCCCGACCTAAAAAACACGGCAATATGCCGGTCTAAAGCTGGAGATGATGTGAGTGATTTTGGACAGGGATTACTGTTAAGCGGTATCGGCATCCTGGTGACATTTTCAGCCCTGGGAAGCCTGATCCTGTTGATCCTGCTGCTGAAAGTGCTCTTCCCAGCCAAAAAGGTCGATGAGGCTGGATTTGTAAGCGGATATGAGATCGATCAGCGGGAAGTCCTTAAAGAGCAGGCTGCCGCTGCCGCAGTAGCAGCCTTGCTGGACCAGTTTAAAGGCGTCAAGCGCAGCAGCCTGGGTGCCTTGCTTGAAGAAAAACCCGGGAACTGGTGGCAGCAAGGTATTGACCGGGTTCAAGGCAAGGAGTGATGATGGGCGAAAGCGCTCACAAGATCTGGGTAAAAGTCAAAGATGAACGGTTCCTGGTAGAAGTCAGCGACCTCGATCGGCGTCCTATCATTGCGATTGTCGAGGGCAGCCGGTTTGAGATCTACCCGGACAAAGGACCCGAAGAAAATGGGTCGGAATCCAGTTCCCAGGACCAACTCTATCAACCCAAAGAACAGATCCATTCAATTCCGGGGGACACGGTCTGCGAAGTTTTAGCGCCCATGCCGGGAGATATCTCCCAGATCCTGGTTAAGGCAGGACAATCTGTCCAACCCGGAGATCCGCTCTGCGTATTGGACGCCATGAAAATGAAGAATACCATTCATGCCCCGCAGGCCGGGGTCATCCAGGAAATCAGCGTGCTGGAAGGTCAGGCTGTCGAGCACGGGGTTGTCTTGTTCAGGTTCACCTAATTATGGTTACCACCGACCTCTCCATCTTGTTTGCGGCCCTGCAGATCTTCTCCTGGAAGAACCTGGTCATGATCCTGGTCGGGGGCATCTTGATCTACCTTGCCATCAAAAAGAATTTTGAACCGGTCCTGTTGCTGCCGATCGGATTCGGCGCTATTTTGGCCAATCTGCCGCTGACGGGAATCACCGAGGCCGGGGAAGGATTTCTAGGAGTGCTGTATGAAGCCGGGATCAGGACGGAATTATTTCCCCTGCTGATCTTTATCGGGATCGGGGCCATGACAGATTTTGGCCCGCTGCTGGAGAACCCCCGCATGGCGCTGCTGGGAGCAGCCGGTCAGCTGGGAATTTTTGGCACTCTGCTTCTGGCCCTGAATCTGGGTTTTGATCTCAACGAAGCTGCTTCGATCGGCATCATTGGCGCGATCGATGGACCGACTGCAATCTATGTTTCCAGCCGTCTGGCGCCCCATTTGCTGGGCGCTGTTGCAGTCACAGCCTACAGCTATATGTCCCTGGTGCCCATCATCCAGCCCCCCGTCATGCGTCTGCTGACCACTGAAAAAGAGCGCAAGGTCCGCATGCCCTATTCGGAAAAACCGGTCTCAAAAGCAGTCAAGATCCTGTTCCCGATCCTGGTGACCGTGGTCATCTCGCTTTTATCCCCCAAGGCCTCACCGCTGATCGCCACCTTGATGTTTGGAAACCTGATGCGCGAATCCGGCGTGGTCGAAAGTTTGAGCAAAACCGCCCAGAATGAGATCGCCAATATCACCACTATTTTCCTGGGATTGACAGTAGGCAGCACGATGTCCGGCGAGACCTTCATCCAGGGAGAAACCATCCTGATCCTGGCGATGGGGCTGCTGGCTTTTGTGCTGGACACAGTTGGCGGTGTGCTGGTTGGAAAATTGATGTATATCCTGTCTGGTAAGAAGTTCAACCCCCTGATCGGCGCTGCCGGGATTAGCGCTTTCCCGATGTCGGCCCGCATTGTGCAGAAAGTTGGCCAGGAATATGACCTGGATAACTTTTTGCTGATGCACGCCATGGGGGCAAATACTGCCGGCCAATTGGGCAGCGTGGTGGCTGGCGGCGTGGTTTTGATGTTATTATCCGGTTCATTTTAACAACCTGTTAGGCGAAGGAGCAAGGCATGAAATTGATCGATCTGACCATACCACTTGGAGTTGGGACCCCACCCTGGCCAACCTACATCCCCCTGGAAGTCAAATACTTTAAGCGCCTGGCGCCCAATGGAGCCAACGGCATGGTGGTAACCCATTCCAACCATGTCGGAACCCACCTGGATGGGGAGATCCACTTTTATACTCCTGGAAAGGATATCGCTGAGCTGGAGCTGGATTTCCTGGTCAATGACGGTGTGATCGTCGACCTGAGTGATGCAGTTGGGGACTACCAGGTTTATACCAGCCAGATGGTGGAGGATCGGGTGGAAGTGAAGGAGGGTGATATCCTGATCATCCATACTGGTTATCATCATTTTGGCTGGGACCAACCCACCGCGGATGAGATCCGCTATATGGTTAAGCATCCCGGCCCGGACCGTGAATTTGCCGAGTGGGCCAAAAAGAAAAAACTGCGCTGGCTGGGTGTGGACTGCGGAAGCGCGGACCATCCCATGAATACCATCATCCGGGATTGGATGCCCCGCCAGGCCCGGGAAGCCGAGGGGGTCTTCCAGACCAAATACGGCAAACCCCTGGCCGAGTTCTACGATGACAGCAAATACCAGCTGATGCACATCGAAATGTTCCCCCACGGCATTATCCATGCCGAGTGCCTGGGCGGGGATATTGACCTGCTGCTCAACCAGCGGGTCAAGATAGGTTTCTTCCCCTGGCGGTTTGTGGATGGCGAAGCCAGCATTGGACGCTGTGTGGCCTTTGTGGAAGATGAGCAGTATGCCGAGTTGATGAAGATCAAGGCCGGAATGAAAAAGACCAAATTTGGAGACGCAGTCGAGCCCGCCCACGTGGCGAGTCTGGATAAGCTCAGTCAATAAACAAAATCGACCTGATATTTATACCCAAAGAAGCGGCATCCTCAAGGATGCCGCTTCTGTTAGGTTGAGTTCGGTTTTAATCAGCGGATCTCAGGTCCTATCTTAAGGCCAGGATCATACCCCCCAGCACAGCTATCCCTGAGGTGCTTCCCCAGGACAACATTTGATTCAGTTCCGGGTTGGTGCTTTTTTGCCCGGAGAGCATTCCATCCAGTACTTTCAGCAGCCGCTGATCTGCACTGCCATCCGCAGCGCAGACGATCAGGCTGAAGCTTAATCGGGTGGTCTTATCCAGGGCAAGTTCGATCACAGCTTGATTGATTTGTTTGAGATGATAATCATTAAATAGGGCTCTCCTGCCCCGATTAAGGGCTAAAAGGACCCCGATGGCAAGATCATCACCGAGGGGCGTCAAGCCTGGTCCTGCCCCTAATAAATTTTCGATCTCCCATATCAGTTTGGATGCTCCCCCGGTTTGAAGGGCTTTTTCAAGGAATTTCATGCGCTGGTAGAAATCGGGAAATCCCGGCAGGGGAACCGCCAGGGAGGTAAAAACCATCTCCAGGAGAGGGAAGAACGGGTTTTCTGCGGCCAGCGACCTGGATTGCTGGTGCATGTCACCCAGCAGACTTTTTTTCAGGCCCCCAAATTCCGGGGGAAGTGCCGGGCTCCAGATCCTGGCTTCCTGAAATGAAATTTCCAGACGCGAATCAGGAAATACCAGGTTTTTTCCCTTAATGCTCGCCATTTCCCCGGGCTTGATTTTGGGCAGCCGGGAGAGATCCTCCGAGATATTGATCGTTAGCGGTCCCTGGAATTCTTCTGTGGAAATGAACAAAGTCAGATCATTGGCTGGTTGTAAATAGATCCCTCTGCTGGAAGTCCCATAGGTTTCCAGCGTCTGATTTCGCTGCAGCACCCCCAGGGCTTCAGCCCCGATCTCGTGGATTTCGATCTTAGTGGTAGGCATCATCTACCAGTGATTATAACCAGTCCTAAAAAATATACCCTGGAGGTTTGGGTCGACCCCGTTTTATTTCAAAGACAAATCAGTTATAATGGGGGCGACAAAAAATCCAATCATAAGGCGGGATTTTCTTTTTTTAAGGGTAAAAATCCCGAATTGATTGTCATGACACTTAAGAAGAATGACCCCCTGCGCCTTGACGTCAGCTACCTGGTCAAGAATTCCCCCGGAACCTATAAAGAATTTGAGTTCAATTTTCCCCAGCTGGTTTTTTCGCCGGAGTTCAGCCTGGTAGGCATTGCGGGAAAGATCAAAGTCTCAACTACCGAGGATGGGGTTGTAGCTGAGGGTAATTTAACTGCCTTGACCGAGCTGGCCTGCAGCCGCTGCCTGGATGATTACTGGCAGCCGTTGAAAATGGAATTCACTGAGATCTTTTTAGCTCACCCGCTTGAGGCCCAGGATGCTGACCTTGGTGAGCAGCCGCTGCCTGCAGATGGTTCCATCAATCTGACTCCCATCCTGCGCGACTATGCTTCGCTGGAAATACCCATCCGTCAGGTCTGCAGAAATGACTGCAAGGGTTTATGCCCCAGCTGCGGCGGCAACTTAAATCAGAAAGACTGCGGGCACCGACAGGAGCAGATCGATCCCCGATTTGAGGGGTTACAAGCGCTCCTGGAAAAGGATGAGGAATAGAAATCCGATTTTTTGAGGCAATTCAATATTGGATGAAGGGGAAATGAGTTAGTGATTCCTTGACCGGATGACCTCTACGAGGTCTGACCGAAGACCGGGGTGAAGCGTTGCTTCACGACCGGAAAAACAAAAACACCTCTTGAAATCTATTTATAAACCGAGATAATGTATATTATATGGGGGAATATAAATTCCAATCACTTATCGTTTATCAACTCTCTCTAGATTATCTTGACCAGGTGTATGAAATCCTGGGAAAGCTGCCTGAAAATGAGAGATTCAATTTATGTTCACAAATCTCGCGAGCCGCTACCTCTATTACCTTGAATATCGCAGAAGGCTCAACAGGCCAATCCAATAAAGAACAAGCCCGTTTCTTGGGTTTAGCCATCCGCTCTTATATTGAAACCGTTGCCTGCCTGGATTTGATAGAAAGACGAGATTATATTCCTCTTGATAAATTGATTTCCGTGAGGAAAACCGGAAAAATGCTATTCTACAAAACCACAAAATTTAAGAGTACATTAATAAATCAGGATAACAATCCCGGTCGGTCCTGCAAGGACCCCCCGTCGGGCCCGTGATGACCCCCGATCTCTTTATCCCGGTCGTGCCCAAAAGGCACACTTACGGCAGTTCGATCTCTTGTGGATCGCCATCTTCAAGAATGGCTTTCCATTCCTGTTCTTCATAATCAAAATCCGCGATCTGATCCAGGGGCAGTTTGATATATTTTCCAAAGCCTTCCACCGCGATCTCGCCGTCCGGGAGCAGGATCTCCCCGCTGCCTTCAAAGATCCTTCGGGAATCCCGGGTGATGCGGCCCACAACTCGCAGTTCCTGATCGAGGGGAACAGGTTTTTTGTAGCGCACGGAAAATTCCGCCGTCACACCCCAGGTGTCATCCGAGACGATCATCAAAGCCCTGCCGATGGTCTCATCGAGGATCGCGGCCGCCAGGCCGCCGTGCAGCCTTTCAGGGTAGCCTTGATGCTGGTCGCAGGGTGTGAAGAGGGCCACCAGCTGCTCCCCTTCGATCTCATAGAACGAGGCCTGCAGGCCAAAATCATTCTTTAGGCCGCAGACAAAACACATTTTACTGTTATGCTGTTTGGCAGTGATCTTGTATTCCATCCGACCTCCCCATTGTATAGCAGTGACCCTGCTATTCTAACAGGGAAGGGGAAGGGTTTCAAAATCTTCCTGCAGCTCGTTGACTAGGCCGTGCGGGCGTGCTAAAATTAGCCTGGTTTTGCCCCCATCGTCTAGAGGCCTAGGACATAGCCCTCTCAAGGCTAAAACCGGGGTTCGAGTCCCCGTGGGGGCACAAATAAAACCGCTCATGATCATGAGCGGTTTTTGTCTATGTTAAGGTTTGATTCTAGGGGAAAACTGGATCAATGATTGATTGAATTGGATTCATTTGGTTAACAGCGGGGGAATAGCAGTATGAATTCAAATCTAGAATCTGACTGCTGTCAGACTTGGTTTGGTAGGCTGAGTTCAGCCCTAACCTAATTTGTGTGGATTGAAATCCCCTTATCGCCACTCTTGTTATATTAACATATATAGAGTAAAGTGTTAATAACAAAACTCTTATTAACACTTTGTGAATCATATGAAACGCAGTGATTTTAATCGAAACTCCCCTGGAAAAATCATTCTAATGCCTCCTGGCTACTTGGCTTTTATTCCTGCTCCATTGCCTCCCAAGATCCAATGGTCCGATCGGTTGTTAGCTTTACTTTCAAAAGCCGACCGCAGTATTGCCCAATTGGCTGAGGTTGGGGGGAGCTTTCCTGCCCCTCATGTAGTCGTGCGGCCTTTCATCCGGAGGGAAGCGGTGGTATCTTCCCGTATCGAAGGAACCCGGACTTCGCTGCAAGAATTGCTAACTTTTGAAGCCCGACAACTTCCTCTTCTTGAGAATCCGGATGCGCATGAAGTGCACAATTATGTCAAGGCATTGGATTTTGGCCTGGAAAGGATCCATACTCTGCCGGTCAGCCAGCGAATGCTCAGGGAAGTGCACGCTCGATTAATGCAGGGGGTAAGGGGTGAGTACGCAACCCCGGGAGAATTTCGCCGCACCCAGAACTGGATTGGTGGACCTGGTGTAACCATTGAAACGGCTAATTATGTTCCTCCCCCAGTTGAGGAGATGCTCAACTGTCTGAGTGATCTGGAGAATTATATTCACTCCTCATCAGACTTGCCCCCATTAATCCGGATCGGGTTGGTTCATTATCAGTTTGAAGCCATTCACCCCTTCTTGGATGGGAATGGCAGGGTTGGTCGTTTGTTGGTAAGTTTGCTCCTTTCAGCCTGGGGCTTACTTCCGCAGCCCTTGCTGTACTTAAGCGCCTATTTTGAACTAAATCGACAGGAGTATTATGATCAGCTGCTCTCTGTCAGCCAAAAAGGTACCTGGGAATCCTGGCTGGAATTCTTTCTGAAGGGAGTGGATCAGCAAGCCAAAGAATCGACCGCTCGATTGCGTAGATTAGGGGATATCCGACTAGAATTTGTGGAAAAAATATCTCCGGAACGGACCCGAAAAACACTTGCTCTGGCTGTGGATTTCTTAATGGGTCAACCCATTATCACTGTATCCCAACTACAGTACGGAATTGGCTTAAATAATTTCGTAACAGCCCAACGGTATATAGATCGTCTAATCGAGCTCGGTATTTTACGCCAGTTGGGAGAACGGTCCAGGAACCGGTTGTTTGTTGCAGACGAAATCTTAAAAGGCATTGAGGGAGCATTAGACTCTGGACCTTAAGGACCGACGATGATTCTCGAGTAGCTGACAAATTTGTTATTAATTCCAGGGGGCTCTAGGAAAAATTGGGTCTAATTGGGCAGGAATTTTCTGAGTTGGATCGGAAATCAGAGGAAAATACCCCAGGCTGGATATCCCCACCGAGATAATTCCGAATTTCCACCAGGACTACTCTAGCATCCCCCCTGACCTTACAGATAGAATCTCCCTCTGGTCAGGATAGAAATATCCATCATAATGATAAGGGAGGCCTGTGCCCGGGATTTAGACCTGGCTTCCGGGAAGAAGATCATGAAACGAAAAGTTATTCTTACGCTCCTCAGTTTAATTTTCCTGTCCTCATGTGTGATCAGTTTGCCAGATTTCATAGATGTTACGATCATCAAGGTCGAGCAAACAGAAGACGGGGGCCTGGTTGTTTACCTGCGCGGTGCCAAGGAAGGATACACTGTCACCGTGGGTGAGCAGACTTTTAGCTGCGAAATGCTCGATGATCCTGAAGGTGTGCTGAGATGCACTGGCCCGGTTTTTAAACCCGGAGAAGAACAGGTTGTCAGGTTCTACAAGGGTGATGACACAACAGAACCCCTGGCGGAGCTGGTCTTTGTGGTTCCAGAATACACCCCGGGGGAGGATTCGGACGGCGATGGTACTCCCGATGGGGAGGATCTGTGTCCGGCCGATTCAGCCAAGGGTGAGCCTGGAATCTGCGGCTGCGGCTTGCCAGAAACTGATACCGATCAGGACGGCACACCGGACTGCCAGGACGGCTGCCCAGCCAATCCGGACCTGACCAGCCCGGGAGCTTCTGGTTGTGAGCTCAAAGAAAGCGATGCAGATCAGGACGGCGTACCAGATAGCCAGGACAAGTGCCCCGAGGATCCCTTCAAGGATAAACCGGGAGAATGCGGCTGCGGCGTTGCGGACCTTGACGAGGACCAGGACGGTTTCGTGGACTGCGAAGATCCATGCCCAATCGCGTATGCTGACCTGATAGGCGATCCCTGTGATAAAGATGAGGATAATGACGGGATCCAGGATGGGGCTGATCAGTGCCCCTTCGACCCTAACAAGAAAACGGCCGGCTACTGCGGCTGTGGGTCCCCGGAAACTGATACTGATAAGGACGGAACACCCGATTGTGTGGACCTGTGCCCGCTGGACAAGAAAAAGATCCAGCCCGGAATCTGCGGCTGCGGGATTACGGATAAAGACAGTGACGGCGATGGGACCCCGGATTGCAAAGATTCTTGCCCCACTGGTGATCTGGACAGCGACGGGGATGGTACCAAAGACTGCCTGGATGGCTGCCCCTTCTTTAAGTATAAAACCGAGCCCGGAGTCTGCGGCTGCAGCGAAAAGGATAAGGACAGCGACGGGGATGGCGTCATGGACTGCCTGGACGGCTGTCCCTTAGATCCGCTCAAAACCGATCCCGGCTGCTGCGGCTGCGGCAATTCTGAGACAGACAGCGATGGGGATGGAACTCCCGACTGCAAAGACCTCTGCCCCAGCGACCCATTAAAGGTCGAGCCAGGCTCCTGCGGCTGCGGTAACCCAGAGGGCACCTGTTGAGCAGTCAAATGAAATTGGTGTGATAGGAAGAACAGGCCCGGAAATCCCGGGCCTGTTTATTTGAATCACACTCACTGATTTGTATTGAGTCATCCCTCGAAGAATGAGATCTGCGGGATAATGAGATCTCTGAACTGGGCATCTCCCAGCAGCCTGAGAGCGGGCCTGCACCACCGGGGAGCACTCCCTTGAGGATCGATTGACGGGGTTTTGTGGTTGATGGGTACCAGGTATATGCCCTGGCACTTTCAGATCATGATGATGTCTTTTACCAAAGCGAATAGATTATCCTCAAATCCTCTTCTCGGAATGGAATCCCGATCCACCCAAACAATCTCACTTCTCTGATTTGCATCAAGGGCAGGGCGTCCATGATCTTTTCCTTTATGCCCTCAATCAGGCAGATTTGTACTGTGGGTATCAAAGATCATATAAATGATTTTCATGATCTAGGGCCAAGACAGAATTTGTGATTGCACGACAGGTCTTGTTTTCGATCCACACCCCAAAAAAACATCTTCGATTGAGGGTCGGAAACCAAAAACACCGCCAGGGGCGGTGTTTTTGGTAAATCTGAGGTGTTTGTTATTGGCTGAAATTTCTTAGGGACAGGTAACTTCACCGGCAGGTGTCACGCTGTATGTATAGGCTGTGGGAAGATCACGTAAATAAATAGTGAATTCCACTTCAGGACCGTCTAGGATTTCAGCTGGTGATACAGCGGTTAATAGTGAACCCGGGTTTGCGGCCAACCAGATATCGGCGGCGGACTGCACCACGGCGCATTCTGCGATCTTCACTGTGGCTTCGGCATTGGTCCCAACACCACTCAGGGTCAGGGTGACGATGCCAAAGAGCACACCCAGGATCGCGATCGTGACCAGCAGTTCGACCAGGGTAAAACCACCTTCGGATTTGAACAATTTGCTAAACATTGGATTAAGCCTCCTTCAAAAAAGTTTGATAAAATTTGCTGTTAATTTTTATTAGAGTAACGGAAATTTGGATTCCCTTGGCTCCACGATTTAATTAAAGCATGGAATTATCCGGGTCAACTTACAGGCGCCTTACAAGCTAAACTAATTTTCCGTTGTTAGAAGGTAAATAAAGGGGAAAAACCTTACAAAAAGGCCTTTTTGGGCTGAAAATATGTCCAAGAACAGGGAAAAATCACCCCAATCCCAGGGCAGTTTGCAGGGAACTTTTATCATTGGCATGGGCCAGAGCTTCGTCAAGGGAGATCTGCCCGGCCTGGTAGCTGATTTGTAAAGCCCGCTCCATGGTTTGCATGCCCTGGTCCACTCCGGTCTGGATGGAGTTGATCATCTGGTGGGTCTTGCCCTCCCGGATCAGGTTCCGGATGGCGTTGTTGGCCAGCATCACTTCGACGATCGCCACCCGCCCCTGGCCGTCTAAACGGGGCAAGAGGCGCTGGGCCAGGATCCCCAGCAGGGTCAGGGAAAGCTGCATCCGGATCTGATTTTGCTGGTAGGGGGGAAAGAATCCACGATGCGGTCAATCGATTGGGGGGCATTATTGGTGTGCAGGGTGGAGAGCACCAGGTGGCCGGTTTCGGCTGCAGTGATGCAGGCTGCCATGGTCTCTGGATCGCGCATTTCCCCCACCAGGATCACGTCCGGGTCCTGGCGCAGGCATTGTTTGGCAGCGACAGCAAAGGACTGGGTATCGGATCCCAGCTCCCGCTGGGTGATGAAAGACTTTTTATCCTGGTAGAGGTACTCGATCGGGTCCTCGACGGTGATGATCCGCCTGGATTCGCTGAGGTTGAGATGTTCGATCATGGCTGCCAGGGTGGTGGATTTTCCGCTGCCGGTGGGTCCTGTCACCAGGATCAGGCCCTGTTTCTCCAGAGCCAGGCTGCTGCAGATCGGCGGCAGTCCCAGCTTTTCAATTCCCGGGATCTCCAGCGAGACCCGACGCAGCGCCAGGCAGAGCTCCCCTTTTTGAAGGCTGGCATTGACCCTGAATCGCACGCCGCTCTCAGTTTGATAGGAGAAGTCCAGTTCTTTTTTTTGCGAGAATTCTTCGCCCTGGGCCTTGGAGGTCATAGCGTCAAAGGCATACTGCAGATCCTGTTCGCTAACTGGCTCGGATTCCGCTACCGGGATCAGACTGCCGTGCACCCGCATAATGGCCGGGGTGTTCGGTTTTAAATGCAGGTCTGAGGCTCCCTTTTTTTCCAGGAGGGGAAATAGATCCAGGATATTCATCTGCCTACTCTCCTTAGCCACCACTCGAGCATTTGGGTCCCATAGAGCAGGGTGGTGAATCCAGCTAAACTCAGGAACGGTCCAAAGGCAATGCTGTCCTTTTTGCCGATCTTTTTAAGGGCTAGCAGTAAACCAGCGATCAGACCCCCCAGGACAAAAGCCAGAAATAGCACCAGCACAATTTCAGGGAACCCCACGGCGATCCCCAGGAACAGGATCAGCTTGACATCTCCCAGGCCCATGGCCCCGGGAGCGACGGCTGCGATCAGGAACAGGACCCCAAATCCCAGCAGTCCCCCGCCCAGCATCTGCCAGGGGGAATCCAGATGCAGGATAGGGATCATAGCCAGGGCGATCACGATCAGGGGATAAATGATCAGGTTGGGGATCTTCTTGTGTTCCAGGTCGATCACCGACAGGGCGATCAGGGCAGATCCATAGATCAGATACAGGGCGGTTTCCCAGCTCTGGCCGAACCGCAGCCAGCAGACCAGGAACAGGATCCCTGTCCCGGCTTCAACCACCAAAACCCGGAGGGGGATTTTTTCGCCGCAGGTTTGGCAGCGGCCCCTCAGAAAAAGGTAGCTGATGATCGGCACCAGTTCCAGAATGGATAATCTGCGCTGGCAGTGATCACATGCCGAGGGCGGCGTCACTAATGATCGTTCCATTGGCAGGCGGTCGATCACAACATTGAGAAAACTGCCGATCGCCGCACCCAACAGGAATATAAAAACCGGTATGACGTAATTCATTGTGCCTTGAGCGCCAGGCCAAGATTGACGGCGTAAGTGGAAATCGGGAAATCCTTGGGTATTTCAAAGGGTACCCCGGGGGTTTTAACTTCATACGGTGTGCGGGACTGCAGCCGGGCTGTGAGATCAGTGCCTTCCTCCAGTCGGGCATCTACCTGGGTAGTATTAAAGAGATCTCCGGTCAGAATAAAGGGAGGTTCCATCCGGTAAGCGGTGTTTTTTATTGCTCTCGTTATAGTATTTCACTGTCCGGGCCAATTCCTGGGCCAGGAGATCCAGCTTGGCTTCTGCTGTTAAGTTGCCAGTCTCCAGGGGAACAGATCTGACCAGGATCGGAATGTGATTGAGGATGATATAAACACCCAGGCTGTAAACCTCCAGGTTGACGATTATGCTGGTAGGCTGGTTGACCAGGCGCTGCAAGGCCAGGGGTTTGATATCCATCACCTTAGGTTTGATCTTGGCCTGTTTCAGGGCCGCTACCAGGTTGTCCACGATCACGGCAGGCACCGCCAGAACGTATAGTGTGATCTGCCCCGCATTCCTTTCCAGGATCCTCCAATGGATGTCAGATTCGTCGATCGGGATGGCAAATTCCTGCTTGGCTTTGCGCCGGATGGTCTCTTCCAGCAGGTTATCCGGTATATTCGGTATCCGCAGGATGCGGTGGACCGAACGCTGCCCGGTTACAGAGGTGATCACCGTCCTCCGGGAGCCCTTTAGGTCCCGATTGGTGGCCGCGATCACATTGCCAATAGTGGTCGGGTTCAGGATCTGCCCCTGGCTCATCAGATCGGGGGGGATTTTCCGGGTATGCCAGGAGATTACTTTTTCTCCTTTAACGACCAGGAAGCGGATCTGGTTGCCCTCAAAGTTGATGGTAGATATTTTTCTATTAAACAAGGTTCACTCTCTTTCTGCGGGATCCAGAATCTGAATGGATGAATGATTATTCGGGTTGGAAAATGCCCAGCGTCCTGACCTCAAATACACAAAGCTGGTCCTCAGGCCAGAGGCTGGCATATTGAATATTGATGGAATCCAGCCCTGCTGCTTCGAGCTCCTCGATGAATTTGATGCAGTTCTGCAGGCTGCCTTCAACTTCGATGCTGTATTCATTACCATGATAGCTTCCTGCAACAGCATCCTCGAACTCTTTTCTGATGCGGGTGACCGATTTTAAATCCGACCTGGCTTTTTTCTGTCAGGATTTCAGCCTGGTTGAATAGCGCAAAGGGAGCGCCCAGCTCGGGAAATCCTGCTTCCAGTTCCATTATCTCGGTTTTAATCTCTTCCAGTTCAGCTTCCAGGTCATCGATCTGGTCCTGGTTGACAGCTTCCAGCTGCCTGGAGGTTTTCCTCCAGGGTCAAGCGATCCTGGTCCAGCTGGGCTGCTGCAGTTTGACGTTGGTAGGCGGCTCCGATCAGGATCAGGTGGATAACAGCCAGGACCAGGCTGGTGATAATGCCGATCCGGAGCGCGGAGAGCTTGGGGTTCTTGTTTTTCATTGCTGACCCTCCTCGTTCACCGTTGCCAGGATGATAAAGCTGTAGGCTGGTCCACCTGGCGCTGCAGGGGTCGCCTCATCCCCCTCAGCCGGGGTAAAAACCACTGGGGGATCTTCCAGGATCTGATCCACGCTGTCGATCTGGACATTTTCCAGTCCATCGATTGTTACCAGGGCCTCCCGCAGCGTAAGAACAACCTGGTAGGTGTCGGCCCGGCCTTCGAACTGGATTCGATCATCCTGCATAGGTCATCAAGGTCCAGGAAACGCCATCGGGCGTGATGGATTCGATCCCAAAAAACAGCCTGCTCCAGCTGATATGCTGCAAATTCAACCCTTGATAAGTGGCCAGGATCTCATCCCGGCGGCTCATTTCCAGGTCGATTTCCGACTGAATGGATTCCAGGGCCTGGGCAGCGCTTTGATAATTATTTAATGTATCCTGTACATCACTAAGGGCATCCCTGCTGGCTGTAAATGCCAGTTGAGAATCAAGTGTCCTCAAGATATTTGAATACAGGGCCCCCAGCAGGACGATCAGCACCAGCCAGGGCAATATGGCTGCCAGCTGAAGTTTCCTCCTCTGGTGCCTGAGCGGCAGGATGTTGATGTCAAACAGGCCCAGGGATGCTGTCAGGGGAGCTGATGGTGGGGGATCATTCCCCAGGAGTTGTTTTGGGTCGTCCATAGATCCTTCTTTGGAATGCGGTTAATTAATCAATGTCCCAGAATAAAATGGTTTTGGTCGATCCGTCAATTTCCAGCCGGATATCTGTGGTCACTGATCCAGCCTGGGAGGAGATATCATAGCGGGGTGGGGTGACCTCAAATTCCCAGAAGTCTACCTGGTTCCCACCCCGGGCAGCAAATCCGCCTTCCGAATGGGTGAATTCCAGGTCTCCTCCCCTGCCAACCGAAGCCGGTGTGCCGGTTAAGCTGGTCCAGCTGTCCCCAGATATAGTATACCGCCAGAACCCTGTCCCTGTTCCCTGTAAAGCGTAAATATAGGATCCGGAATGGTAGGCCAGAGCCCCGCCGTTATTGACCCTGTCAGGCGCATCCTGCATCGAGCTCCAGGAGTCGCCTGAGATGCTGTAGCGCCAGAAATCTGGCTGGTTCGCCTCCCCGGAAGGCATAAATAAAATTCCCGCCGGGATGGACCAGATCTGCCCCGAAATGCGGTCGATGCGGGAGCATTGGTCCTGCTGTCCCAGGAATCTGAGCTGATGTTGTAGCGCCAGAAATCATTGTTATTTCCCCGGAATGCAAATAATAGTGTTTCCTCCTGTGAAGACCAGGGCCCCCCCTGCCGGACGATTGGCCGGTGTATCATCCATCGAAGCTCCAGGAGTTGCCTGAGATGCTGTAGCGCCAGAAATCATTTTGGTTTTTGCCTCTGCAGGGCATAAAGAAAATTCCCGCCCCCGTAGACCAGGGCTCCGCCCTGACGGACATTGGCAGGTGCCTGGGCCAGGCTGTGCCAGGAATCCCCCGAGATGCTGTAATACCCAAAATCCCTGGTATTGTCGCCCCGCAAGGCGTAGACCCTGTCCCCCCCGGCGTAGGCCAGCGCCCCACCTCTATCGAAGGTGGCGGGAGCCGATTGGCGGATCTGCCAGTTCCCCAACGGAAGGCCGGTGACGGATATGGTCGGGGTATAGCCATTGATCGAACCAGGGAAAGCTCAGTGCCTGGGGAACCCCGGCATTCAGGTCGACCTGGGAGCGGAAAGCAGGATTGTTCAGCACGCTCCAGGCCCCAAATTCAACTCCTGCGTCGGCAGCGTACTGCTCATTAAATGTCTCTCCCGCCGCGCCGGTGCCCAGGGAGCGCGAGCTGACAAAGGATAAAAATGGGGTCATCAGGATCGATCCCACCGCTACCGTGATCAAAGCTGCCGGCAGGGACCGCCCCGGGCTGGATCCTTTGAACAAACGTCTAAACCAGGAAAAGCTCCAGGTGTTGAGCATCCGGGTCGATCGATAAGAAGATACTACTTTGTTATCCATGATCTGGTTTTACCTGGTCCTCAGGGCTAACTTTAGGGTAGTGCTTTCAGCCTCATTTCCACTGGTTGAGGTGATCGATACCGTTAACAGCTTGCTGGTGAGACTGAAAGTGACATCGGTTTGAGCCTCGATATGCCTGGCAACTGTGAGGGTTGTCTGGACGATACCCGAAACCAGGTGTTCCCTTTTTAAGGATTTGCTGGCTGGATCATAAGAATAGCGGAACTGCTGGGAACCATCAGCCCAACTTAATGTCCCGTAGACAATGCCAGACCCGGGTGTAAAACTGGAGGATTCCAGCGCATCCCGGCCCAGCCAGAGGGAAGCCACCTGGAAATCGTTGGAGATCTGCAGCTGGCTGTTGCCCCAGCGGGTAATGAGCATAAATTGGACCAGGGCGGTGGTGATCACACCAAAGACCAGCACGCTGATGGCCATCGCCACCAGCATTTCAACCAGGGTTGCACCCCCTTCGTTCCTGAAGCAGTCCTTGATCGATCTGGTCCTAAGATGGGGTATCATCAGCGATTCACCTTAAATGCGCTGGTCTGGATCAGTGTGTCGCCACCTGAGCTGACAGTGACCGTGATCTGCTGCAGGCCGTCATTTCTCTGGGTTGATACAAATGTGCTGCTTCCGGCGTTCCAATACTCTATGCCCACCACTACCGAATAGCCCGGCACAGCGGAAACCGCCGGGTAAGGGCTGGAGATAGGATCGGCCTGATAGGCCGCATCCTTGATCAGCTCCAGCTGGGAGCGGACCAGGGTTTCGGCGACTACTTTATCATCCACCTGGCGAACTCCCACAACGCCGGTATTGATCATGGCCACCAGGATCACAATCCCAAAGGCGATGATAGCTACCGTGACCAGCTCTTCCACGATCGTGGCCCCCCGCTCCGAAATGAATAATCCTGGCTGAAACTTTTGGGTTCTGTTCTTCATCATTTGATCTGGCCCAACAGGGAATACATGGGAAGGATGACAGATATGGCCACAAAGGCGACGATAACGCCCACAAAAATCACCATGCCGGGTTCAAGCAGGGCGGTCAAATTCGTCAAGGACCGGTCGACCTCTTCTTCATAATAGCCTGCCAGGGTGAGCAGCTGGTTGTCCAGGGATCCGGTCTCCTCTCCGACCCGGACCACCTGGGCTAACATGCGGGGAAAATAACGGGATTGGCTGAGAGGGATGGCGATGCCGCGTCCCTGCAAGGCTTCCTGGCGCAGATTTTCAATTTCCTGGTGCAGCACCAGGTTCTGGATGGTCTGTCCGGTCAACTCCATTGAGTCGGTCAACTGCAGGCCGGCCCCTAAAAGGGTTGCCAGGGTCCGGCTGAAGCGGGCGCTGTTGCCGAAGGTATTGATCTGACCCAGCACCGGGACCTTGAGAGCCAGGTGGGCCAGCTGTTTTCTTCCTGTTGTCCCCCGGAAATAGATGAATCCGCCAACCACCAGGAGGATCAATCCGATGAACAGGAATAAGCGGTAATCAAGGAAAAAATTGGATGCGGCCATCACAGCCCGGGTTGGCCAGGGCAGTTCGGCCTCAAACTCGGCGTACAGGGACAAGAGTGGTGGCAGAGTGAAGTTCAACAGGATCAGCACCACCACAAAAGCCAGGGCCAAGACAACCGCGGGATAGGTCATGGCGCCCCGGATCTTGGATTTGATATTATGATCTTTTTCAAGGTGGATAGCCAGTTGGCGCAAGACCTCTCCCAGGTTGCCTGTTCTTTCACCCACATTGATCATGCTCTGGTAGATGGGAGGGAAGACATATTTATGTTTGCTTAAAGCAGCCGCGATGGCACTGCCCTGGCGGATATCATCCACAACCTCGTGCAGCACCTTCTGGAGGGGTTTGCTGGTGACCTCTTCAGCCATCAAATTCATCCCGGTCAGGATGGCTACACCAGACTCCACCAAGTTCGCCAGCTGGTTGGAAAAAACGATCACATCACGGGATTTGGGGCCGAAGTAGGTCGGAAACCATTTTGCCAGGTCAAAACCGGCCCGGATCCTGGTCAGCTGGGCAATGGTTAAGCCGCGCTGGTAGAGGATCTGCTCGGCGGTTTCTTCCTGTTCAACCTGCAGGATCCCTTTTTTTCCGCCCCGATTGGGTCATAGGCTACATAACGGTATGGCATAAGTGCTCCTTCAAATCAGCGTCACTCGGCGGTCGGGGATTCCCAGGTTCAATCCACAGAATAGATGGTCCTTAAGACTTCTTCTGGCGTAGTTAATCCTTGTTTGACCTTGGTCAAGCCGTCTCTGAGCATGGTCATCATGCCTGCTTCAATGGCAGCCGCCTTGATCTCGCTTGAGCTTGCGCCAGCCGAGAACATCTTCCGGATCTTGGTATTGACCAGCAGCAGCTCATAGACTCCCGTCCTGCCCAGGTAACCTGTTTTGTGGCAGTAGGAGCAACCTTCGCCTTTGGCGTATTCTTTGAGAGGTTCACCCATTTCAGCCTGGTAGATCTTGTTGATGGTCTCCGAGGGGGCAGTTTTAACGCTGCAGTGGGGGCACGAGAGCCGGATCAAGCGCTGGGAAACCATGCCCAGGACCGACGAATTGATCAGATAATGATCGATGCCCAAATGGATCAGGCGGAAGAATGTGCCGGCGGCATCGTTGGCATGGATCGAGGATAATACCAGGTGACCTGTGAGCGCGGCCTGAACGGCTGCATTGGCGGTTTCCGTATCCCGGATCTCGCCGACCATGATCTTGTCTGGGTCCAGCCTCATCACACCTCTTAAACCGGAGGCAAAAGTGATATCGGCTGCCCGATTGACCTGGATCTGATTAATACCCTTGAAGTTATATTCCACGGGATCTTCAATAGTGAGGATATTGTGCACTTTGCGATCCAGCTGGTTAAGGGCGGCATAGAGGGTGGTGGTTTTTCCTGATCCGGTAGGTCCCGCAACCAGGACCATGCCAAAGGGGGAGTGCACCACGCGCCGGAAGCTCTCGATCACCTCTGGCTGCATGCCCAATCCGGTCAGGTTGAGGATCGACTCGGTCCTGCCCAGGATGCGGATGGTTGCCATTTCGCCCCAGGTTGTGTCACTGGTAGCAACCCGGAAAAAGGTCTCTTCGCCTCCTATTAAATCTGAGAATTGCCCATCCTGGGGCCGCCTTCTCTCTGCTATATTCATCCCTGCCAAAACTTTGATGCGGGATAGCAGCTGGTAATGGCTGCCGTGGGGCAAGGTCAGCGCATCCGTCAGGATGCCGTCCACCCGGAACCTGATGCGGACGGATTGATGGTCAGGAACGATATGGATGTCGGAGGCCCGGTCCCGGACAGCTTGCTCAAGGATCATGTCCACAGCCCGGACGACGGGATCTTCCAGGATGCCGCTGGCGTCCAGATCAACGTCCACTGACTCAAGGGAGCCGGAGAATTCAGCCACCTCCCGTTCGATCTCCTGGTTGGCTTTATAATGCAGATCGATCGCGGATTGGATGTCGAGGCCAACCCCAACGGAGGGGGTGATGCTCATGCCGGTGAGGGCAGAGATCTCGCTGATCACAGAGATATCAGTGGGGTCTTCCATGACCACAACCAGGGATCCGTTGCTGATCTCGATCGGGATCAGCTGATAGCGGCGGGCCACATTCTCCGGGATGATCCGGGTCAGCTCTGGATTGACAGATTGACGGCTGAGATCAGCGTGGGGGAGATTTAAATGGATGCTGAGGGCCAGAGCCAGGGATTCGGCTGTGATCCAGCCCTCATCAATTAATATCGTGCCCAGGCGTCGATCATCTCCCGCCTGCTGCAGTTCCAAAACTTGATCAAGTTGTTGCTTTGAGATCAATTTGGATTCCAGCAGCACCTGGCCGAGTGATGGTTTGGCGCCCAAATATTCTGGGGTGGTTTTTTTCGCTATGATTGACTCCTCTAGAGGCAAATCACATAAAGATCCTCTATGCCTGTAAGTGTATTATAGATTGGGTATCTGCCGATTACAGTTCTGTTATATTTCAGCCGTCCCGGCAGGCCCCAACTTGCAATATTATTAGGTATTTTACCTGCTAAATTGATATGGGACGCCATCTGGACCCCCTGAAACGGGTTTTCAGGGCTATTTTAAGCAAAAACCCCCCCAAAAGACCTTTTTTTGGGGGGGTGATGTCCAGAGATCGTTCTGGGTCTATTCCGGAACCTGGACTACTTTTTCTGCTGAAGCGCGGTACTCATAACTCTCTCCACCGGCTTCCAGGATAATGATAAAACCAGGTGTGACTACCGCTTCATAGGTCATGCCAGGTTCGGGCACACCCAGGCTGGCATCATCAAAAAGGGTCTCCTCAAGGCTCTGAAGGGAGATATCCTCAAAGTCCACCCCGGTCCGTAAAGTCAGATCGAATTTAGCCAGGGTTACCAGGGACTCGGCATCTTCCGGGAGTTCAGGAGCAGGGCCGGCTTCCGGGGTTTCTTTCCCGCCGCAGGCAGCCAGGAGCATGACCAGAATGAATAAAACAGCTGTAACGAAAATGCGAGTAGTTGGTTTCATAGTGTTTTCTCCCTGCTGAGCGTAAAATTTCCGGACATTTACGGTAACTTCCAATAAACTGCCTGGGTTAAGTAAGAAGTAAAGCCGGGAGTGTTGGTAGCTGCCACCAGCACCCCGATCCTGCCTTTGCTGAAGGTGGCATCATTCAACTCAAATACCTGGAAGCCGTTGATATACCCGGTCAATTTGGAGTCTTTGGTTTTGATCCCCAGCCGATTTGCTCCCCCGGGGCCAGCGTTGATATGGACAGAGGAGGTCCAATTCTTGATGATGGTATATTCCTCGACATCACTTTCCCAGGTGCTTAACCGGTAGGAGCCGTCGCAGGTGATAGTGAGCAGATAGCCCTCGGTTGTGTCGGGCGCGCGGAAGATCATGCCGTAGCGGTCTTTTCCACTGCACTCTGGACCAAACTCTCCGCTGATCTCGTAATAAAAATTCTTCAACACTTCCCAGGCCAGACTCCAGGTCTCGTAGTTATTGGCTTTTTTGGCGATTAGAACCATTCGATTGCCAGATACCTGGTAGCTGGATTGGGACTCGTCGTAGAGATAAAAATTATCCCCGCTGGCAAAATTATCCTTAAAGGAGGGAATACCCAGAGAGAGGATCGGATCCTCGGCATACAATGTAGGGGTGAGGGTCTGGGTTGGAGTTGCGGTCAGGGTGGAAGTGGCCGTTTCTGTCGCAGGGGATTGGGTTGCGGGAACAGCATCGGCTTCAGGCGTAATTGTCCCGTCCGTCTGGGGGCCCGGGTCCTCAATCCAGACTGCTGCAGTCCGGGTGGCGGCCACAAAGGTGGAGATCTTTTCTTGGTCCGTGATCCCGGGTTCAGCCTGGGGGGGGAGGCAGCCTGTGATAAATATGAGCAGCAGGGGGAAGATCATTCCTCGTTTCATGGATCCCTCTCCTTGAAGAGCGTCCTTCAAAATCAATATATTATTCATCCTTAAGTGTACCCTTTTCAGGGCAAGCGTCAACAGAAGAAGAGTAAGGTGTAAGGAGTAAGGAGGAAGGAGTAAGGAGTAAGGAGTAAGGAGTAAGGAGTAAAGGAGGTAAGGAGTAAAGAGTAAAGAGTAAAGAGTAAAGAGTAGACGATTAGGAGGAATTTATGATAGGATACACATCGAAACTGAATACTAGGAATACTGAATACTGAATACTGAATACTGAATACTGAATACTGAATACTGAAATAATATTAGCCTCCAGGATTGTTTGCCCAAGATCATACAACTCTCTGGTAGAAAGATCGTATATCTAATTGACATCAAAATAATCTGGGAGCTGAGCCATTAGGTTGGTATTTGGCCCCTGAGTATGACCGGCAATCTCTGGAATCCGAAGTTCTGAGGTGGAGTAAATCCTTCGGATTTCTAAAGGAGAGGGTCAAGGAGGTGATCATGGATTACGGAAAAATATTTTCCCGAGCCTGGGATATCATCTGGGAGCATAAATTCCTGATCCTGCTGGGAATTATCGTGGCCCTGAGCGGATCTGGAAACGGGCTTGGAAATCAATCCCGCTACATTTTTGATGGCACCGAGGTCCAGAATGGTGACCTGCCAGCTTTTGAATTTGGGAAACCATTCCAGGGTTTTGACCTGCCGCTGATCGCTGTCGGGGGGATCATTGTCCTGGTGGGTGTTTTGTTCCTGGTTGGCCTGGTGATCTGGGCAGCTGCCACAGTCTCACGAGGTGGATTGATCAGCGCAGTAGCCGGTATTGAAACTGGGGCTTCCCCCACATTTTCCGAGGCATTTCTGGCCGGTTGGCAGAAGGGATGGCGTCTGGTTGGGATCGGGATCATCCCCTCCATACCTGTCCTGGTCCTGCTGATCACCAGCCTGGTTTTGTTTGTGGGTTATGGCGGCCTGGCTGCCCTGGCCCAGGATGCCTTCCCCTCCCTGGGAGTGGGTGCGGTGATACCCCTGATCCTTTTAGCCTGTCTGCTGGTGCCAACTGCAATGATCCTGGGACTGATCCGCAATTTTGCCGAGCGGGCCTGCATGCTGGAGGATCTGAGTGTGGTGGATTCTTACAAGCGCGGGTTTCAAGTCCTGGGAGATAATCTGGGTCCGGCTCTGCTGTTATTTGTGATCCAGGTGGCCCTGAGCGCTGGGATCTGGATGATGATGATCGGGCCTGGCATCCTGATCGCCCTCTGCTGTTTGCTGTGGCCGCTGTTGATCCTGATCGAGGGGGCCTTCACTGCCTATTATTCCACCCTCTGGACACTGGCCTGGAGGGAGTGGACCGGACCAGGTCTGGAAGCTGCTGGGGTTGCTGTAAACTAGATCCCGCTTGACCTCTAAAGATAAGCCGGCTGCATTTTTGCCGGCTTATTCTTTTATTTATTGGCTGGTATGATATATAAATGTTGTATAAAACCCATCGGCTGGAATTGAACCAACTCGCACAAAAAGGTAAGATAGGTCAGTTAGTCATTTACAAAAAAGTTGAGGTAAGAATATGAAAATCAAAATAGGCGATCTGGCGCCTGATTTTACGCTAGACAGTCATCTGGATAAACAGGTGACCTTGAGCGAATTTCGGGGGAAGACCACTGTGCTGGTCTTTTTCCCGCAGGCTTTTACCCCGGTCTGAACGGCTCAGATTCCGTCCTACGAAGCGGAATATGCTTCGTTTACGGAATTGGATGTCCAGGTTCTGGGCATAAGCATTGATCATAAACCGGTATTAACAGCCTGGGCCGAGGATCTTGGTGGGATCACCTACCCGCTGATCAGCGATTTTTGGCCCCACGGTGAAGTCGCCCGGAATTACGGCGTTTTTCGCGAAGATGAAGGGCGTTCTGAACGGGCAATATTTATCATCGATAAGAATGGGGTAGTGCAGTACATCGATATTCATGATATCGATGAGCAGCCGGACAACCAGGTGCTCTTTCAAGAGATCCGGCGGATCCAGCCCGATCATAAACCCGCAAAACAGCCCCAGGAAGATACCCGGGAGGACGAGCTTGTCCTGGAAGGGGTGGTGATGTTCTGCAACAAATGGTGCCCTGGCTGCCGCCGGGCCCGGATGTGGCTGGAAGACAATCGGATCGCCTTTACGGAATATGATGTCACCCGCAATCTGGAAGCTTCCCGCCAGGTTAAGGAATGGACCGGGGGTAATCTGACCACGCCAACTTTCTTTATCAACGGCAAAGTGGTTGTGGATTGGAAGGTGGATGAAGTCTCCGCCGCGATCAACCAGAAATAGATAATGATGTACTCCAATTCCGGCTCCTGTCACGGAGCCGGAAATGGAGTATAATTATTCAGTATCTACTTAGTCAATATCTGAATACTATGGCAAAAAAATCATCTGCCCATACCCTTGAATATATTCTCCTGGGCCTCATCAAGGAGGAACCTGCCCACGGGTATGCCTTGTATGATAAATTGCGGAGCACACCAGAACTCTCCCTGATCTGGCAGGTCAAACGCAGCAAATTGTATTACCTGCTCGATAAATTGCAGAATGCAGGTTATCTGGCCTCCTTTCCCAGCAAAGATGGACCCTACCCGGAACGCACAGTCTACCAGATCACAGACCAGGGACGAGAATCCCTTGAACTCTGGCTTCGATCCCCCGTGCTCAGCAGTCGTTATGTCAGATTGGCATTTTTATCAAAACTGTTCTTTTCTATACGTTCCAGTCGAGAGGCAGCCCTGGATCTAACATCGCAGCAGATCACGATCTGTCAGGGTTGGCTCTCCAGCCTGAAAGACCAATCTCAGGACCTGGATCAAGGAGATTATATTAACTCGCAAATATTCCTGTTCCGGATAGGTCAGATCCAGGCCATGTTGGATTGGCTCGAAAACTGCCGGTTGACGATCCCGGAACAATAAATCCAAACTTTATTCTAAGGAGAGAACTACATGAAAAGAATTTACTTGTTTCTGATAGGAATCTTGCTGTTTGCCTCAGCCTGCAGTATTGTGCCAGGTGCCGCGCAACCCCTGGAGATCACCGATTCAACCGGGCATATCGCGGTGCTGGATGGGGTTCCCGAACGCATCGCCATCGCCGGCAAGGCCACCATAATGGTCCAGGATGCGATCTACCTCTTTCCAGAAGCAGTTGAGCGTGTGATTGCCCTGGAGAATCGAAATCAGTCTGCCTTCAGTTTCCTTCCTGTCCTGGATCCCGGGCTGGAAGGGAAAGAGATCTTTGAGAAGAATGTCGGCCCGGAGCAGATCGCTGCAGTCAAACCTGATGTTGTTTTAATGAAGAGTTCCATGGTGGAACAGCTCGGCGATCCCCTGGATCAGCTTGGATTGCCGGTCGTTTACCTCGATCTGGAAACCCCGGAAGCCTTTTATCAGGATTTGATTACCCTGGGGCAGGTTTTTGGGAATCCTGATCGGGCTGCCGAGCTGGTCAAGTACTACCAGGACCGGGTCAATCTGGTTGAGGAATTGGTCTCAACTGTACCAGAGAATCAAAAGCCCAGTGTTTTGATCCTGGAGTATTCAGAAGATGGGAGTGAAGTCGCTTTTAAGGTTCCTCCGGTATCCTGGCTGCAAACCAGGCTGGTGGAGATCGCCGGAGGAGACCCAGTCTGGAAGGACCTGGAGATCTCTGGCGGGTGGGTGGTTGTTAACCTGGAACAAATCGCAGCCTGGGATCCGGATCTGATCTTCCTGATCGATTATTCCGGGAATGCCTCAGCTGTCAAGGAAAACCTCTTTGTTAACCCGATCTGGAGCAATTTCCAGGCAGTTCAGAACGGAAACCTATTTGCTTTTCCCTACGACTTTTACAGCTGGGATCAGCCAGATACCCGCTGGATCCTGGGTCTGGAGTGGCTGGCAACCAGGATCCATCCTGATCTGACTGCTGAGATTGGATATCCTGGCCGAAGTGAGTTCTTTCTACGGCCAACTTTACGGTCTGGATCAGGCAGAGATCGATGCTGAGGTTCTGCCGAGATTGACAGGGGATTTCCGTTGAGATGGTTTAAATGAATAAGGATCACTTCAAGCGTTTGATCACGGTTTTAGGGCTGGGGGTACTGGCCATTTTACTGGTTTCAGTTATGATCGGCAGGTATCCCCAACCGCCCTGGATGCCGTTTGGTTTGTTGAAAACTGACTCACTCGCCCGTCAGCTGGTATTGAATTTGCGGCTTCCCAGGATACTGGTGGCCTTCCTGCTGGGGGTTGTTTTATCGGCAGCCGGAACTGTGCTGCAAATGATCTTTCGGAATCCCCTGGTTGAACCGGGCTTTCCTGGGTGTCTCCCAGGGGGCTGCTTTTGGAGCCGCGGCCAGCATCCTCTGGTTTCATAATCACCCGTTGATCATTGAACTGAGCGCCACCTTTTTTGGTTTGTTGGCACTGGCAGCATCCTATTTCATCTCAACCAGGATCCGTTATGGAGGGTGGGTGCTGCGCCTGATCCTCTCTGGAGTTGCGGTTTCAGCCCTGTTCTCTGCCGGCGTAGGAATCTTAAAGTATATTGCCGACCCCCTTACCCAGCTCCCCGAGATCACCTTCTGGATGCTGGGCGGATTATACAGCGTCACCTGGAAAGATCTGCTCTATGTGCTGCCCTTTGCTTTGATCGGGATTGGAACTGTGCTTGCCATGCGCTGGCGGATCAACCTGTTATCGCTGAATGATGATACAGCCTTTTCCCTGGGAGCATCGATCACCAGGGAGAGGCTGATCTTGCTGGTTACTATCATTTCAGCTGCGGCGGCGCTCACGGCGATTAGCGGGGTGATCGGCTGGGTGGGTCTGATCGTACCCCATCTTTCACGGAGGATCTTTGGCGCCAGCGCTGAGAAATCCCTCCCGGCTGCTATGTTAATGGGAGGAGGTTTTACTGTGCTTGCGGATGATCTGGCCCGGACCCTGCTCCCGGGAGAAATCCCCCTCGGTATTTTGACTTCTGCTATCGGCGCGGGGTTATTTATCTATTTGATGGTCAGTATGGGGCTGAAAGTGAGGCGGGATGGATAAGATCCTCGCTCTGGAAGGTGTGCATTTCCAGTATTCCAGGGAAGACCCGCTGGTCCTGGAAAATCTTTCCCTGGAGATCCCTTCCGGGAAGGTGACAGCTATCTTGGGGCCAAACGGGACTGGAAAAACCACCCTGCTGCATTTGTTGTTGGGGCTGTTAAAGCCAACCCAGGGCAGGGTCACCGTAGCTGGTGAACCACACAAGAGTTATTCCAAACAAACCCTCAGCCAGATGATCGGTTTAGTCCCCCAGTTCGAGACCGTGCCATTCAATTTTTCTGTTTTTGAATTTGTCCTTCTGGGACGATCACCTTATCTCAAACCATTTCAGCTGCCTGGTGATGAAGACCTGCTGATCACCTCCCGGGCTATTGACCAGGCCGGGATAGGAAAATTGGAGGGTAAACCTGTTAATGAGATCAGCGGCGGGGAACGCCAGCTGGTAAATATTGCCCGGGCCCTGGCCCAGCAAACCCGGATCCTGCTCCTGGATGAACCCACAGCCCATCTTGACCTGGAAAACCAGTCCCGGATCCTCTCCCTGCTGAAAAGAATGAGCAGATCTGGCCTTACGGGTGTGTTGACCACCCATGATCCCAGTGCCGCCATTTTTGCTGCTGACCATTTTGTATTGATGGATAAAGGAAATATCGCCGCCCAGGGAGGACTCGAAGAAGTGATCACTCCTGAGAATCTTTCCACCATCTACCGGACCCCGATCCGGGTTGAAAAGACCAACGGCTACACAATGGTTGTGATGGAAAATCATCCATGAACCGATCCCGGATCGTCATTCTCAGCGGGGATATTGGATCGGGTAAAACCAGCCTGTGCCTGGAAGCTGCCGGACTGGCGGAAGAATCAGGATATAAGATTGCTGGTTTGATTTCCCCCGGAATATTTAAAGACAGGGTGAAGACAGGTATTGAACTTTTAGACCTGGGTTCAGGAGACCGCCGAAAACTGGCAGAGTTGAGAACAGCGGGTATATCCGGGGTAAATACCCAACGCTGGTCATTTGATCCCGAGGCAATTAGCTGGGGAAACCAGGTCCTGGAGCAGATCGGACCCTGTGACCTGTTGATCCTGGATGAGCTTGGACCGCTAGAATTTAATCAAGCCCAGGGTTTTCAGTCGGCTTTCCCGCTGATCGAGAAGGGTATGTTTCAAACAGCCCTGCTTGTGATCCGGCCTTCCCTGGTACAGGGAGCTTCCCGGCGCTGGAAGATAGATCGGGTCCTGGATCTCTCAAGACCGGGATCCTCCCCGTTATCCCGGGAGGATTTATTTGCCGGGCTTGAGCTAACCAGCTGAAATCCGGAAGCTGTTCCAGGATTATTTTCCGAGGGAGTATAATAAGGGGACAGAACAGGTTATTACGGAGGTTTATTATGTTTGGACTTGGAGCTCCTGAGCTGATTATTATCCTGCTGATCATAGTAGTTATTTTTGGTGTGGGACGGATAGGCAAAATTGGTGGAGAACTTGGCAGCGGTATCAAGGCATTTAAAGATGGATTGCAGGGTGAGGATGAACCTGATCCTGACCAGGAGGACAAAGAAGCCTGAAAGCTCTTCAAGCTGATTGGTATTTACTCTGCGGCAGGATCTGATCCAATCATTACTTGATCTAGGGTGTGAGTTAATGACCGCTGGTTTTTTAGCGGTCATTTATTTGCAGGAGATCTACCTTACTCGTCGGTCATTTCAAATTGATTAAACGATGAAATTTATTAAGAACTTTTGGCAGAAAATTGCACTTCTATTCCGGGCTGCGGGCAGATTGGTTGCCAGACCTTTTACCAGGATAGGAGATTTTTTCCTGCAAGAACCCGACGATGCTCCTATGACCGAGAGTTTGCAGCTGGCTTTCGAGGAACCGGCCAGCTTTCTCGAGCATATCGGCGCCCTCCGTAAACATATCCTGCGGTCCTTTGTGGTCCTGCTGATCTGCGCTGCAGCGGCTTTTGTATATCTCCCCCAGATGCTGGATTTTATCTCCCTGCCGATCGGGGGCATGGACCAGATGAATGCTGTCGAAGTCACCGAACCGATCGGCGTAGCCATGCGGGTGGTGCTGCTGGCGGCCTTTGCGGTAGCGTTGCCTTATATTGTTTTTGAGATCTTTTTATTTGTCGCTCCGGCCCTCTCACGCCGGGCCCGGGTGATCGGGTTGCTGGCGCTCCCTATGGTGGTGGTGTTTTTTTTCGGAGGTATGGCATTTGCTTTTTACCTGATCCTGCCCACCGGACTGCCGGTCTTGTTGAACTTCCTCGATGTTCCAACCCAGATCCGTCCCTCATCATATATTCGTTTTGTGACGGGATTGATGTTCTGGTTCGGGGCTGTGTTTGAATTTCCTCTCCTGGCCTATCTCCTGACAGTAATGAGGGTATTATCAGCCCGGGTTTTGCTCAAGAATTGGCGCATTGCCGTGGTGGTGATCGCCTTGCTGTCTGCCATTATCACACCCACGATCGATCCCATTAATATGATGCTGGTGATGGTTCCCCTGATGCTCCTGTACGGTTTCAGCGTTCTGCTCTCGTTTCTTGCTGGGGGGGGACGAAAAAATCAACCGGTCGAGCTGGAACCCTGATTTTCCAGGTCCGTATTCCCGCCCAGTTTTATCGGCGGGGATATTTCCAAATTCCTTTTGGCTGCAAGAAACAAAAAAAGGCTTCCTGTCAGGAAGCCTTTTGATATCCAGGATCGGATAGCAAGGAGCTAGGCTTCTTCCTCGCCTTTGGGGACCCAGGCGACAACCCGGGTGCCGTTTCCTGGTGAGGATATGATCTCGATCCCCCCGGCAGCTTTGCGGGACCGGCGCTGCATATTTGCCAGTCCGTGCCCCAGGCTGGCTTCAGTCTTGTCGATATTAAACCCGATCCCGTCGTCGATGATCTCCAAGTAGATCCTGCCATTTTCTTCCCAGAGCTTGAGATCGGTTTTTTGAGCCCGGGAATGGCGGGCTGTATTGGAGAGTGATTCCTGGACGATCTTAAAGAGGGTCACGGAATTCTGATAGCTGAGATCCAGAGGATCCAGGATTTTATTGCTTAAGGTGGCTTTGATCCGGGCGTTGGTTTCCAGCTCTTCCAGGAGGATTTTTAAATTCTCATTAAAGGTGATATTTTCTTTCATCTGGCGCGGCCTGAGATCTGAAATGTAGGTGCGGATATCGACGATCGTGCTGTTGATTCCTGCTGTGGCCTGATTCAGTTTTTCGCGGATCTGGTCCGGATCTTCATCCAGAATGGCTTTGACATAATCGAGGGTTAATCCTAAAGAATACAGTGATTGGATGACACCATCATGCAGGTCCATACCGATCCGCTCCCGCTCTTCAAGCACAGCCAGGTGTTTGGTCTGCTGCTGGAGCAGCGCGTTCTGGATGGCAGTCCCGGTCCACATGCCGATTGTGGTCAGTAGATCCAATTCCCTCAGGTTATAAACCCGTTCTTTTTTGCTCGAGAGGGTCATTACGCCAATCACCTCGCGGGTAGACTGGAGCGGGATGGCTGCCTGGCATTTGAATCCAGCTTTTGCTATCGCGGGTCTTAGGTTCCTGGGGTCGCTATCCAGGTTGTACACGACCAGGGCTTTGTTCAAGCCGGCTGCCTTGCCTACAATTCCATCGCCGATATGGAAAACATTTTTTGTGTAAAACGCCTCAAAATCATCACCCCTCAGCAGCGATAAGCGCAGTTCTTTTCCACCCCGGTCCTGAAGGAAGATCTCACCGGTCTCAACCTCCAGGTACTGGAGCACAATTTTCAGTGTCCGGCTCATGATTTCCTTGATATCCCAGGAATTGGCGATACCCTGGGCAAGATCGTTGATCAGGGAAAGGTCTTCATACTGCTGGTTAAGGGTTTTGTCGCGGTCCAGGATGTTTTCGTAAAGCTGGGTGTTGGTGATGGCCACGGCGGCATAAGCAGCCAGGGTTTTCATTAATCGTTCATCATCAAGAGTAAATTCGTTTGCTCCGACTTTATTCGTGAGATAGATCTGACCGAGGATCTTTTCTCCGATGATGATCGGGACTCCCAGCATGGAGGTCATGGAAGGGTGATAAGGGGGGAAGCCGTGATAGCGGGTATCTTCAGTGATCTTGGCTATCCGGATCACTTCATGTTTGTGCTGCAGCTCCCCCAGCAAACCTAATCCCTGCGGGGGATGAGGCAATAAATGGAGTTCTTCTTCGGACATGCCCGAGTGGATGAATTTGGATACTGAGCCGTCCTCATCCCGGATCGCCAGGGCTGCATATTCAGCCTGAACCTGGGCCTGGGCCAGTCGGACAATCCGGGTTAAGAGAGTATCCAGCGAAAAATCTCCGACCAGGTCTTTACTCGCCTGATACAGAGATCCTATTTGATCTTCAAGTTCTTTCTTTGATTTACTGGTCATGGGTTTCCTGTCCCATTTTACCTTATCAAGATTAAATTTGATAGTTTTTGCTAGTCAGGATGCCTTATCGTTAGTAGCGGATCTTGTTTAATCCAACCCCCCAGGGCTTAAAAAGGGATTTATGGAAAAGAAAGACCGGGTTTCCCGCATTCCAGGATTTTATGATCTCAGCCGAGCTGAAAAACAGGCCGAGCTGGTCGATCGTGGATTTCTGACTCCCGAAGACCTCCCGGTATTTGATAAGGGTCTGGATCTCGATCTGGCTGAGCAAATGATCGAGAATGTGATTGGAGTTTTCAGCTTGCCGCTGGGCATAGCCCTGAATTTTCAGATCAATCAGAAGGATGTGCTGGTCCCGATGGTAGTTGAAGAGCCCTCGGTTGTGGCTGGGGCGTCCTTTATGGCCAAACTGATCCGGGGGGCAGGGGGTTTTTCAGCCTCAGCCAGCCATCCTGTGATGATCGGCCAGCTCCAGTTGTTGGATATCCAAGACCTGGATACTGCCCGGGAAATCATTCTCGAACATCAGGATGAATTGCTGGCTTCCCTATCGGATCTTGATCCTGTGCTTCAAAAACTGGGTGGAGGACCGCTCAGATTGGAAGTCAGGCAGATTCTGAATTCCCCCATTGGACCATTCCTGGTGATCCATTTGTTTTATGACGTCCGGGACGCCATGGGTGCTAATGCAGTGAATACTGCCTGCGAGCGGCTTGCACCCCGACTGGAAAATTTGACCGGCGGAAGGGTTCATTTGAGGATCCTCTCCAACCTGGCAGATCAAAGGCTGGCCCGAGCTTCCTGCACGATCCCGGCTGCAGCTCTGGCTTTTGATGATTATCCTGGTGAACAGGTTCGCGATGGAGTGATCGAAGCCTGGGCTTTTGCAGAAGCTGATCCTTACCGGGCCGCCACCCACAATAAAGGCATTATGAACGGCATCGACGCTGTTGTACTCGCCACAGGCAATGATTGGCGGGCAGTTGAAGCTGGAGCCCATGCTTATGCGGCCAGGTATGGTTATTATCGGTCGTTGTCGACCTGGTCCAGGGACCGGGATGGTAATCTCCAGGGTGAACTGGAACTGCCATTGGCAGTGGGAATTGTTGGGGGAGCGACCCGGGTCCATCCCGGGGCAAAGGCCTGCCTTAAGCTGATGGATGTTCACCAGGCCAGCGAGCTGGCTGAGATCATCGTTTCAGTGGGCTTGGCCCAGAATCTGGCTGCCTTAAGAGCCCTGGCTACGGATGGCATTCAACGCGGTCATATGAACCTGCATGCCCGGCAGGTTGCTGCTGCGGCTGGGGCGGTGGGAGATCAAATCCCGCTCTTAGTCGAAAAGCTGATTGAGGACCAGATGGTGCGGATCGATCACGCTGAAAAAATACTCAAGGATTGGAATAAGCAGGATATTTAATGAAAACAGACCCCAAACATCACCCCAGAACAATGCAGCCTGCCCGCCCGGTCGGGATCATCGGGTATGGTTCCTATGTGCCCAGGTTCAGGCTGCCGGCAGCTGAGATATCCCGCATCTGGCGGGGAGGACTGGATCTGGAACCGATCCTTGAAAAATCGGTCCCGGGAATAGACGAAGATGTGGTTACCATGGCGATCGAAGCTGCCCGCAATGCCATGGCCCGGGCCGCGATCGATCCAGGGGAGATCAGGGCTGTCTGGGTGGGATCAGAATCCCATCCCTATGCGGTAAAGCCTACTTCCACTATTGTTGCGGAGGCCCTGGGCATCACACCCTATACCCAGGCAGCAGATTGGGAATTTGCCTGCAAAGCAGGTTCCGAAGCCCTGGTCGCTGCCATGGCCCTGGTGGGCTCGGAGATGGCTGATTACGCGCTTGCGATTGGAATGGATACCGCGCAGGGCAAACCCGGGGATGCCCTGGAATATACTGCCGCGGCTGGTGGTGGAGCTTTCCTGATCGGCCCTGCTGATAATTCCCTGGCGGAAATCGAAGGGTCCCTGTCCTATGTGACGGACACACCGGATTTCTGGCGTCGGGAGGGACAGAAATATCCCGAACATGGGGGCAGGTTCACCGGGCAGCCAGCCTATTTCAAACATATCAAGAATGCAGTCAATCAACTGCTCACAGATCTGGGACGGGTCCCGGAGGACTATAGATACGTGGTCTTCCACCAGCCCAATACCAAATTTCCCAGGCTGGTAGCCAAGGAGCTGGGATTCAGGGCTGACCAGCAGGAGGTGGGTTTATTGGCACCCCGGATAGGCAATGCCTACGCCGGGTCATCCCTGTTGGGCCTGACCGCAGTCCTGGATCAGGCTGAGCCCGGGGACAGGATTCTGATGGCTTCCTTTGGATCCGGAGCTGGATCGGATGCCCTGTCTTTTTTGGTCACGGATCAGATCAGTTCCCGGCGGGGAAAGGCATTAACAACAGAGGATTATATTAACCGCAGGACGATCCTGGATTACGGGGAATACTTGAAGATGAGGGGAAAGATCACCCTTAAATGAGCTCCAGGTTGAAGAGGGGATGCATTGATCCCCAAAATATTGAGAGTTCCTGAGAGTTGGTTTGTCTTATACTGATGCCGTTGCAGGAATAGAAAAGGAACACATCAGGAGAATAACCAGATATGGATATACCCCGCCACTGGCGCTTGAATAAACAACGTTATGCCCTCACCGGGGAAGTTTGCCCGCATTGTGACGCCAAGATCTTCCCCCCCCGCGATGTTTGCCCGGAATGCGGCGATGAGGCCAAAACTGAATTCGAATTCAGCGGAAAAGGAGAGGTCTATTCTTTTACGGATATTTATAACGCTCCGGAAGGATATGAAGAGACGATCCCATATACTGTTGCGCTGATCAAGCTTGCTGAAGGACCGATGGTGACTGCCCAATTGACCGATCTGGGTGATGCTGGTGTTGAAATCGGCATGCCGGTAGAAATGATCACTCGCAAACTGCGGTCCGATGGGGATGAACGGGGGTTGCTGGTGTACGGATATAAGTTCCGTCCCCTGGTTAACGCCTAGATATCAAAAAACCGTTCAAATCTGAACGGTTTTTTTATGGATCACACGAATCCGGTTTCCTATTGGAAACCGGGATCTATTTAAGGTCTCTCAGGGGATCAAATAGGTGTCATGCACCTCACCATCTGGATCGATCAGGGTCACGGTTTCACCCGGCTCCCAGATCGGATCTGACAATCCCAAATAGAGTTCGATCGGGTTGCTGGCGCCTTCTTTGGAGTATATGTTAACAGCACCCTGGCTGTGAAGCTCCAGGCTGGCAAGGCCAGATTGATCCAGGATGTCGTAATTGTGATTGTTCTCATCCCGGATTCGCCAATCCGTCAGGGAAACGGTCTCGGTTATTTCTGAACCGGACCGGATCAGGCGGATATACTCGGTAGCCAGGTTTCCCACCCCGCCGACCTCTCCAATTTCGATCACCAGATTTGCTGGCGCTTCTTCAGGGGACAGGGATTCTCCATCTGATATTTCCCCAGCCGGCTGGTCTCCGGAGTTGAAGAACAGGTTTTTGAGGCGGGTATTCTCCCATAAAAACAATACACCGAGGATAGTTATGGCAGAGACAACGATGTTTATCACGATATAAACAAGCAGTTTTTTTGCCTGATTCATGGTGGGAATCACCTTTGGTATAATGGGCTGAACTGTACTCCATCATAGCATATTAAGCGGTTTACGACAGCATATAATAACTCTTCGGCAGGGACTGTTTATGCCTTATATCATCGACGGCCACAACTTGATTCCGCACATCCCCGGCCTCAATTTGGCGGATCTGGATGATGAGAATGGTCTGCTTTCCATCCTCCAAAAATTTGCCAACCAGCGGCGATCCAGGATTGAAGTCTATTTTGACCAGGCCTCTGTTGTTCAGTCCGGCAAGCGAAAATTTGGCCAGGTGGGGGCCAACTTTATTCCCGCGGGGACCACAGCTGACCAGGCGATCATGAAGCAGCTGAAAAGCCTGGGCAAGGCAGCCAAGAACTGGACTGTGGTTAGTTCCGACCGGGAAGTCCTGGCCGAGGCCAGGAGCTACCACTGCCAGACCCTTAAATCACCGGATTTTGCAGGCCTGCTGCGTTCCAGCATGTCCTCCCTGCCAGCTCCAGGGGGAAAAACTGATTCCCCGGAGGTCTCGCCGGATGAGACATCGTACTGGCTGGATCAGTTCAGTAAAAAATAATCAATTATCCTTCTTGTATTCATAAGAAGAAAAACGAATTGAAAATGCTGGCTTGCAGAGGGTTCTCTAATGCATTTGTGATATACTTCTCAAGTTAGGATTCCTTTCAGACTGTTTATTGGTAAACACCTCATGCTGAATGAATATCTTCCCATTGCTGTTCTGATCATCTTAAGCACTATCCTGGCCGTCCTGGTGCTTGTAATCGGGCATGTATTTGGCCCGCGAAAACCTACCGAAGCCAAAAGCATGCCTTACGAATCGGGCATGGACCCAATCGGTCCTGGAACCCGTCAAATGCCGGTCCATTTTTACCTGGTTGCGGTCCTTTTTATCCTGTTTGATATTGAAGTGATATTTTTTCTTCCCTGGGCAGTAGTTTATCGACAGCTCGGTCTTTTTGGCTTGATTGAAATGCTGGTATTTATTGCGATCATGCTGGTTGGATATGTCTATGCCTGGAAAAAAGGAGCCCTGGAATGGGATTAGAGGAAAAAGCCGGGAATCTGGGGTTTGTGACCACAACGCTTGAAACGGTTGTCAACTGGAGCCGGACCCGGGCCATGTGGCCCCTGCTATCAGGTTTGGCCTGCTGTGCAATCGAAATGATGGCAGCCCAGGCATCGCATTACGACATGAGCCGCTTCGGAATGGAATTGATGAGAGCCAGCCCTCGCCAGTCAGACTTACTGATAGTCGCCGGGCGGGTTTCCAATAAAATGGCTCCTGTGCTGACCCGCTTATATGACCAGATGCCGCTGCCAAAATGGGTCCTTGCCATGGGAGACTGTGCCTCCAATGGCGGCATTTTTAATAACTATGCCATTATCCAGGGTGTGGATGAGATCCTCCCGGTTGATGTCTATGTGGCCGGATGTCCTCCCAGGCCGGAAGCGCTGATCAACGGGATCCTGGTCCTTTTTGATAAGGTACAGCAGTGAAAAGATCACCGATTGGTCCTGACCGGTGGGATATACCCCTGGTGGAGTTGTTATGAATCAGCATCTTGAAAATGCGGTTAAGAAAATCCAAAAAAAATACCAGGCTGAGTCCCGGTCTTTTCGGGATCAGATCAGCCTCTCCCTTGATCCGGACCAGATCGTCGAGGCCTGCCGGACTTTGCGGGATGATTTCGGTTTTGGCATCCTGGTTGACGAGACTGCTGTGGATTACTGGGGCAGAAAAGAACCCCGTTTTGAAATCATTTATCAGCTGCACTGCAGGGAGCAAAACTCGAGGCTGTTCCTGAGAACAGCAGTTTCAGAAGAACACCCCAGGCTGCCTTCCATAACTGCTGTTTATCCCAACGCCAACTGGTATGAGCGGGAGATCTGGGATCTGTTCGGGATCCAATTTGAAGGCCATCCGGACCTGCGCAGGCTGCTCCTGCCCAAAGACTGGGAAGGGCATCCTCTCCGCAAGGATCAACCGATCAAAGTGGAAGAGACCAGCTTTTCGTTCAATTATAAAGATATTGATTCCCGGAAACCCCGGGCCAAAAGGTAACCGGCACCAGGACTATTTATGGCGATCCACAGCAATGTTACCTCCGTAACCCTCGATGAAATCAAACACCTGGTTTCAGATCGGGCACTCAGCGGAGAAACCATGCTCCTCAATATGGGACCCCAGCATCCCAGCACGCATGGTGTCTTGCGTTTGCTCCTCGAGCTGGATGGCGAGACCATTATCAACTGTATTCCCGATGTGGGTTTTCTGCATACCGGGATCGAAAAATCCATGGAAGGCAAAACCTATCAGCAGGTTGAGGTGATGACCGACCGGATCGATTACCTCAATACAGTTGGCAACAACCTGGCTTACTGCCTGGCGGTTGAAAAACTGGTCGATCTGGATGTGCCGCTCCGGGCGCAGGCCATTCGGGTCATCCTGGCAGAACTCCAGCGGATCGCTTCTCACCTGATCTGGCTGGCTACCCAGGCTCTGGACCTGGCTGCTCAATCTGTGTTTCTGTACTGCTTCCGGGAGCGGGAGCAGATCCTGGATATCTTTGAACTGGTCTCGGGCCAGCGTATGATGACCACCTATATCCGCCCGGGTGGTGTTTGGCGGGATCTGCCAGAAGAATTTGAATCCGCTGTAAGGGATTTTTTGAAATCTTTCCCCAAGCGCATCACCATGTACGAAAAATTGCTGACCAAGAACCCGCTTTTTATTGACCGGACCAAGGGAATTGCCGCCATTAGCGGAGAGGAAGCTACCCGCTGGGGTATGACAGGTCCCAGTCTGCGCGGCTCAGGAGTGGATTATGACCTGCGCAAAGTCAGCCCTTATTCTGGATATGAACAATATGATTTTGACGTTCCCCTGGGAGAAAATGGCGATGTGTTCAGCCGCTATGTGATCAGGGTCCAGGAAATGCGCGAATCCCTTCGGATCATTGAACAGGCCCTGGACAAACTCCCGGGAGGTCCCTTCCGGAGTGAGAACCGCAAATTTGTGCCGCCCCCCCGTTCTGAGCTGGGCACAAGTATGGAAGCCCTGATCCACCATTTTAAACTCTGGACGGAAGGATTTGAGGCCCCGGCTGGCGCTGTTTATGTGCCAGTCTCCTCTCCCCGGGGAGAATTGGGGGTCTATCTGGAATCCGATGGGAGCCCAAAGCCGTACCGGGTCCATTGGAGAACCCCTTCCTATGCCAATCTGCAAGCCATGCCGATCCTCTCCAAAGGTCACTTTGTAGCGGATCTGGTGGCCATTATTGGCAGTATTGACATCGTCTTAGGAGATATAGATCGGTGAACGATTTACTCGCCCATTATTCCGGTGAAATCCAGGAGATCCTGGATAAATACCCCTCAGACCAGAAACGTTCAGCCATCATGCCGCTGCTCTTTTTGGCTCAAAGAAAAGAAGGTTATATCAGGGACCAGGCCCTGGCGGAGATCGGCCAGATCCTGGAGGTCCAGAAAACTGAAGTTGCCAGCCTGGTTGGGTTTTATACCCTGTTTCACGACCAAAAAGCCGGCCGCTACCGGATCCAGGTCTGCACGGATCTGTGTTGTGCGCTCCGGGGAGCAGAGGAATTTCTCGCGGCTTTATGCCAGTCCCTGGAAATTCAGCCTGGTGGAAAAACCACAGACGGACTGGTGAGTATTGAAGAAGTCAAATGCCTGGCTGCCTGTGACAAAGCGCCCATGTTCCAGGTGCAGGCTGAACAGGGCATCTCATATCATGAGAACTACAACCTGGAAAAGACCCTGGAATTGATCGATAACTGGCGCAGGAAGGATTCAGCATGACCGAACATGTCATCCTCCGCCATCGGGATATCCCGGATCTCAAAGAGCTGAAGGTCTATCGGGACCAGGGTGGTTTTGGTTCCTTCCAGAAAGTAATTGAGGGTCTTCAGCCTTCCCAGGTCACGGAGATTGTCAAATCATCCGGATTGCGGGGCCGGGGCGGCGCAGGTTTCCCAACCGGATTAAAATGGTCCTTTGTTGACCAGCAGAACTGGCCCCACTATGTGGTGGCCAATGCGGACGAATCAGAACCCGGGACATTTAAAGACCGGGAGATCATCGAAGAAAACCCCTTCCAGTTCCTGGAAGGGCTGGCCATCTCCTGCTACGCGGTGGGAGCGGAAGCTGGCTATATTTACATGCGGGGCGAGTTCTGGCAGCAGGCGAAAACCCTGGATGGCAAGATCAAAGAACTGGAAAAAGCCGGCCTGCTGGGAAATAAGTTATTTGGCACAGATTATCAATTGAAGATCTATACCCACCTGGGAGCAGGGGCCTACATTTGTGGAGAGGAGACAGCCCTGCTGGAATCCCTGGAAGGCAAACGCGGCCAACCCCGACTGCGGCCGCCGTTCCCTCCTTCTTATGGTCTCTACGGCAAACCCACAGTGGTCAATAATGTGGAAACTTTGGCCAATCTGCCCGGGATCATCGAACACGGTCCGGAATGGTACCGCTCGCTGGGAACCGACGAATCGGCGGGTGTAAAGGTCTTTTCGCTCTCCGGGCGGGTCAACAAACCCGGTAATTATGAGATGCCCTTTGGGTCAACCTACCGCCAGCTGATCTATGGACACGGTGGCGGTATCCTGGATGATCGTCCCCTTAAGGCAATTCTTCCAGCCGGCGCATCTTCAGCGATCCTCAAGGCTTCAGACCAGGTCTTGGACACCCCCCTGGAATACGCCTCGGTCCGTAAATTGGGTTCGGACCTGGGATCCGGTTCAGTGATCGTGATCGATGATACTGTCAGCCTGGATTGGGTGATCAAAAAAACGGTGGATTTCTTTAAACATGAATCCTGTGGAAAGTGCACTCCCTGCCGGGAGGGCACATACTGGATGTCCCATCTGACCCGGCGGATCGCCTCAGACCAGAAATCAGACCAGGATATCGACCTACTGCTGGAAGTTGCCAATAATATGCGTGGAAAATGCCTCTGCGCCTTAGGTGAATTTTCAGTCATGGGAGTATTAACAAGCATAGAACGTTTCCCGGAAGATTTTGGCCGCTAGGGAACGAGGAATTTTGAGGAAATCGACTGGTATGAGTGATAAAGTCACCCTGAGAATTGATGAACAGCAGATCACTGTGGACAGCAGTCTTAAGATCGTGGATGCTGCCAAATCAGCGGGCATCGATATCTCGGTCTTCTGCTATCATCCAAAACTTGAACCCGTAGGCGCCTGCCGGCTTTGCCTGGTAGAGATTGGCCGACCCCAGCGAGACCGAAGCACTGGTGAACCTCTCCTGGAGGATGACGGCACACCCCAGATCTATTTTTCCGGAAACCTTGAAACCTCCTGCACGGTACCTGTTGCAGAGGGGTTGGTTGTTTATACCAGGAATGAAAAAGTCCTTCAGGCTCGCGAGAATATCCTCGAATTCCTGCTCACCTCCCATCCCCTGGACTGCCCGGTATGCGATAAAGGCGGGGAATGCTCCCTTCAAGAGCTGACTTTCAGCTACGGCATTCCGGAAAGCCGGTTCCCGTTGGATCAGAAGATCCAGCTTGGGAAACAGCTGCCGCTTGGTGATTTGATCCTGCTGGATCAGGAACGCTGCATCCAGTGTGGGCGCTGCATCAGGTTCCAGCGGGAGATCGCTGGAGATCCGGTGCTGGCCTTTTATAACCGGGGCCGAAAAACTGAGATCATCTCCCGCTCCGATCCGGTTTTTGACAGCTACTGGTCCGGAAACACGACTGATATCTGCCCTGTTGGGGCCCTGACAACCAAAGATTTTCGCTTTGAGGCCCGGGTTTGGGAGATGGACCCTGTTCCATCGATCTGCTCTCATTGTCCGGTAGGCTGCAATATTACCATCAACACCCGGCTCGATCCCAAGTCAGGCAAGAAAAAGATCCAGCGGGTCATGCCCCGCCAGAATGAATGGGTCAACGAACTCTGGATCTGTGATAAAGGGCGTTTTGCCCATCAATTCACGTCCAGCCCCGAGCGGTTGACCAGGCCGCTGGCCCGGAATGAACAGGGTGAACTAAAACCGATCTCCTGGAAAAAAGCCCTGGAAATTGCCAGCCGCCGTTTGGAAGCCAACCCCGGGGGTCTATTGACCCTGGTGGGACATCGTTTATCTAATGAAGATTATTATCAGCTGGGGGCCTTTACCCGTGGAGTAGGGGGAAAACCCGTCCTGAATACAAGCCAGGCAGGCGGGGATCTGGCAGCCAGGCTTTCACCGGCTCCTGGATCCAATCTGCTGGACGCTGGACCCGGCACCACCATCCTGGTCGCTGCCAGTGACCTGGAAGAAGAAGCTCCGGTTTGGTATCTGCGCCTGAAAGCTGCCTCTGAGCGAGGCGCTTCCCTGATCGTTATGAATACCCGAAAAACCAAACTGGATCGTTATGCTGATCAGGTGATCCGTTATTCATATGGACAGGAGACCAAGACCCTGCTGAGCCTGGACAAAAAACATCCTGATGCTGCCCGGATGATCGCTGAGGCTGAAAACCTGATGATCTTTTATGGATCCGAAGGTATGGATTACCAGGCTTCGCTGGTGTTTTCCCAGGCTTGCGCAAATATTTTGATCGAACAGGAAAGAATCTCTCTCCCCAACAGCGGTTTGATTCCCGTCTGGCCTGGCCCCAACAGCCAGGGCGCCTGGGAGATGGGATTTACTCCCTCGGAAAATCTGGCTGAGGACCTGGACCAAGCCAGTGTTCTTCTGATTGCCGGTGCAGACCCGGCTGCAGGGGGAGTTATGCCGGACCTGGAAAACAAATTCCTGATCGTCCAGGATCTTTTCCTGACCGAGACCGCCAAGGCGGCCAGTCTGGTCCTGCCGGCAGCAGCGCCAACCGAAAAATCCGGGACCTTCACATCCGGTGACCGCCGCCTGCAATTATTTTCTGCAGCCCTGGACCCCATAGGTGATTGCCGGACGGATTCCGAGATTGCTGTTAGCCTGGCAAAACAACTCGGTATCGACCTGGTTGAGGGTGGTCCGCTAGAAATCCTGGCTGAGATCATTAAAAATGTGCCTGGCTACGAAACGGTCAGTCTGGCTGGCTTGCGGCAGACTCCGAAACAATGGCCCTTTGTGGCCCGGGAGGCTCTCTCATTCACCGGGACAGTATTTAAGAATACTACCGGGATCGGCACCATCCTGCCCGGGGTTGGTGATACACCTGTTATTCAGAAGCAGCAGCTCAGCCAACCCAAACCTGGATTTTCCAAAGGCACACTGGCGGTGCCTGTCAGGCGTTTATATGATCAAGGTGTCATGATCCGTACTTCAGAGGTACTAGTCCCTCGTTTGGTTGATTACCAGTTTGTGATCCATCCTGCCGAAGCCAGTAAGTTGGGAATAGGTGAGGGAGATCTGGCTGAAATGAGAATTCGATAATCGGACTTTCCAGGGGCGGGTCCATCTGGATGACGGGGGGCCTGAAAGCGTGGTTTTAGTACCGCGGAACCTGGGTATACCTCTGGTGAACCAGTCAACGTGTCGATCACCGGGCCAAAGCTGCCCGCAGCAGAAGTTTAAGGTTTATTTATGGATATGATCCTGGTGCTGGAGTGGGTCTTAAAATCGATTGTGTTGATCGTCTTCGGATTGACTGGATTTGCCTATACTACTTATTATGAGCGCCGGGCCCTGGCCCGCATTCAAACCCGGATAGGTCCTAACCGGGCTGGTCCAGCTGGCCTTCTACAGCCGGTGGCTGACGGGATCAAGCTGATCTTTAATGAGGAATTGATCCCGGCCAAAGCAGACAAGTTCCTTTTCCTGCTGGCTCCCATCCTGACTGTTTTGCCATCCCTGATCATTTGGGCCGTTGTGCCCTGGGGGACCTCCCTCTACATGTTTGGCAAAGAAATACCTCTCTACCTGGCGGATATCAATGTCGGTGTCCTCTATATTATGGCCGTGGTTTCGATCGCGGTTTACGGGATCGTGCTTGCCGGCTGGTCATCCAACAGCAAATACCCGCTGCTGGGAAGTCTGCGGTCGACTGCCCAGATCATCAGCTATGAACTATCCCTGGGTATGGCTTTTGTAGGACCGATCCTGATCGCGGGATCGATGAGCCTGGTCACGATTGTCGAAAACCAGCAGGCAACGGCCTGGTACTTCCTGCGGAACCCGTTGGGATTTGTGATCTTCCTGTTAGCCTCCCTGGCTGAGGTGAACCGGGCGCCTTTTGACATGCCTGAAGCTGAGCAGGAGCTGGTGGGCGGCTACCACACGGAATACTCGGGCATGAAATTCGCCCTGTTTTTTATGGCGGAGTACATCAAGATGATCGCGGTCAGCGCCATAGCTGCCACCCTGTTCCTGGGCGGCTACGCGGGACCGTTTGTGGATCAATTGCCCTGGTTGGGACCCATCTACCTGCTGCTGAAGATCATCATCCTGCTCTTCGGTCAGATCTGGGTCAGGGGGACCCTGCCTCGCTTCCGTTATGATAGACTGATGGCATTTGGTTGGAAGATCATGCTGCCGCTGGCTTTGTTTAATGTATTTGCGACTGCCCTGGTTATACTGCTCAAATAATTAAGACCTTAACCGGTCCGAGAATATATGAAGATACCAGAATTAATGCAGCTGAATGAAATAGTCCGGGGATTATGGATCACATTCCGGTCCATGTTTGAAAAACCGGTCACTATTCAATACCCGGAACAGAAAAAGGCTCTCAAACAGCGGTTTAAAGGCCGGCATGCCCTCAAGCGCTATTCAAACGGTCTCGAAAAGTGCATCGGGTGTGCTTTGTGTGCCGCTGCCTGCCCGGCGGATGCGATCTTTGTAGAACCGGGGGAGAACACGGACCAGCTCCGGTATTCTCCAGGTGAACGTTACGCATCGGTGTATGAGATCAACCTGATGCGGTGCATCTACTGTGGATTTTGCGAGGACGCCTGCCCCACAGAGGCAATTGTTCTGGAAGAGATCTACGAACTGGCCTACCTGGATCGCAGCGAAGCTTTTTTCACCAAGGAAAAATTACTGGATCCCCCTCCGGGGGCGAAATTAAAAACTCCCCGGGCTGTTAAGCCGGGGTTGTATACCCGCTCCATCCCGGAGATGAAGGATCCTGTTTAGGACCCAGGCGGTAGATTATGAGCTATGAGATGGTTTATTTCTTCATTCTGGCCCTGGTAGCCATTGGAGCAGCCCTGGGATTATTGTTCTCCCGGAATGCCGTGTATGCGGCCCTGTTCCTGGTGCTGAACTTAATTACTGTGGCAGCATTCTTCCTGATGCTTAATGCTCCTTTTCTGGCCATGGCCCAGGTCACGGTCTATGCCGGGGCGATCATGGTCCTGTTCCTGTTTGTGATCATGTTATTGGGAACCGATAGGTTGAATCCTCCTCCCGATCATCGCTGGCAGCGGATCCTGGCCTACGCCCTCGGGGGAACCCTGCTGGCAGAGATCAGTGTCCTGTTCATTGGCCGGGGACGGGGTCTGGATTTTGTGGGAGAGATCGGCAGCCAGTTTGGCAGCCCGGAAAGTATTGGCCTCGAACTATTCAGGGGGTACCTGCTGCCTTTTGAGATCACATCGATCCTGCTGCTGGTAGGTATGGTCGGGGCGATTGTCTTAACCAGGGATGTTTGATCATTCAGGAGATTATTGATGATTCCAGTATCTTATTACATTATCCTTTCAGCCATATTGTTCACCCTGGGAGCGATTTGTGTTTTGATCCGCCGGAATGGGATTGTGATCTTCATGGGGATTGAATTGATGTTAAACGCTGCCAACCTGGCTTTTGTGGCCTATGCCAACCATTACCAGGTGCTCAGCGGCCAGATCTTTGTATTTTTTGTGATGACTGTGGCTGCCGCGGAAGTTGCTGTCGGTTTGGCGTTGATCGTGACCATCTTCCGAGATAAACACAGCATCGATGTCGATCAATTGAGCAGCCTGAAAGGCTGAGTAGATCTGAGAGAAACTTATGCTGTTTAGTGAAGCTGCCAGGAATGGACCGGAGTTCTTCTTTTTAGCTCCCTGGATCATATTTGTGCCGTTGATCGGCCTGCTGATCAATCTGGTCCTGGGTGGAAAAATGAAGGAGAGAACCATTGGAGTTGTGGCCTCCTCTGCAGCTGGGCTGTCATTTGGGATCGCCTTGCTGCTGGGTATATCCCTGCTTTCCAATCCTGAGGGCGTGATTATTCCCCTGGCTGAATGGATCCACATCGGAGAGCTCCAGCTGGATTGGACCATCCGGGTCGATACGCTTTCTGCCACGATGATGCTGGTAGTCTCGGGTGTAGGCACGTTGATCCATATCTACGCCATCGGCTATATGCATGAAGATGTCCGTTTTAAGGGTGATCCAGGCCGCTACCAGCGCTTTTTTGCCTTTTTCAACCTCTTTATCGCTGCCATGATGATCCTGGTGACCGCGGATAATTACCTGATGTTATTTGTCGGTTGGGAAGGTGTGGGTTTGTGCTCTTTCCTGCTGATCGGATTCTGGTATGACAAGGATCTGCTGGGCCGGCCCGGACGGGAGAATGCCCTGGCAGGGAGCAAAGCGTTTATTGCCAACCGGGTGGGCGATTTTGGATTCCTGATGGCCGGCTTCACCATGTTCTGGACCTTTAAGACCGTGACCTTCAGCGGAGTATTCGAACAGGTCCATCATGTCGCTGAAACACAGCCCGGTGCGATCCTGGCGATCGCCCTGTTTATGCTGCTGGGCGTAACTGGAAAATCAGCTCAGCTGCCCTTATTTGTCTGGCTGCCAGATGCCATGGCAGGCCCGACTCCGGTTTCAGCCCTGATCCACGCCGCCACGATGGTCACCGCCGGCGTCTACCTGGTGGCCCGCTCCGCGCCAATCTTCAGCGCCGTTCCTGAAGCCCAGGCGGTGGTCGCTATGGTGGGAGCCATTACGGCCCTGTTTGCAGCCACGATTGCTGTCGCTCAGTATGATCTTAAAAAAGTCCTGGCCTATTCCACCATCTCCCAGCTGGGTTTTATGGTGGCAGCAGTGGGCCTGGGTGCCTACGCGGCAGGCATGTTCCACCTGGTCACCCATGCATTTTTTAAAGCACTTTTATTCCTCTCTGCCGGCTCAGTGATCCTTGGTGTCGAAAGGGGCCACCACCACTTGGCCCATCATGGTGACCACCACGATCAGGAGATCTTCGATCCCGGTGATATGCGCTTGATGGGCGGCTTAAGGAAACAAATGCCGGTAACTTTCCGGGTCTTCCTGGTGGGCGCCATTGCCCTGGCAGGGATTCCACCCCTGGCAGGATTCTTCTCGAAAGATGAGATCCTGGCCGAGGCATTTTTACTCAACAAACCGGTTTATTTCCTTCTGGCAGCGGCAGCTTTCCTGACGGCATTTTATATGGGAAGGCAGATCTGGCTGGTATTTTTTGGTTCTGCCCGACATGAAGCGGCTGAACATGCCGAGGAATCTCCCCCGCTGATCACAGTTCCTTTGATGGCCCTGGCAGTCCTCTCCGCCCTGGGCGGGATCATCAATTTGCCCTGGAAACACAGCTTCACCCATTGGCTCGAACATACTTTTGAGAGCTTCCATCTGTCTCTGCATCCTGGAGAATTCAACTTCCAGGTGGCCTTGATATCCACGGGGCTGGGGGTCCTGGCGATTGGGATCTCCTGGCTGTTGTATGGCAAAAAGCCGCTGGAAAAAAATCAACCTGATCCACTGCAAAAGGGACTGGGACCGATCTTCACGGGTATGAACCGCAAGTGGTATGTGGATGAGATCTATGGAGCTCTTTTGATCAAGCGCTATGTGGATCTGGCCAGGTTCCTCTCCATCAAGGTGGATTGGGAATTTTGGCATGATTGGTTCCACGATAAGCTAATAGGTGGGATCTATCAGGCCGGGGCCCGGTTCCTGGCTGAGCCGATCGACCTGGGTGTGATCGATGGGATCTCAAAAGGACTGTCGAAATTATTCTATGATCTCTCCGAACAAAGCCGCAAGCTGCAAACCGGGTATGTTCGTAATTATGCCCTGGCAGTATTTGGCGGAGTGGTGCTGATATTGGGTTATTTAATCCTGGCTTAAGCGTTGAACGGTCCAGCTTCAACGAATATGGAGTTAGTTATGACATTTTTCACCAATCCCCTCAACCTGGTCACCCTCTTTCCGCTGGTGGGTGCCCTGCTGCTGCTTTTCTTTAAACAGGAACAGAAGGCCGCTATCCGCTGGACGGCGCTGATCGTTTCCCTGATCACCTTCGGGATCTCCCTCTGGGTCCTGTACCTGTTTGACTCCAGTAATCCGGATCTGCAGCTGGTTCTGAATCTGGATTGGATCGAAATCGCTGGCTGGCAGATCTCCTATCAGCTGGGGGTCGACGGCTTGAGCATTCTATTAATCCTGCTGACAACATTCCTGACCCCGATCGCCCTGCTCTCCACCTGGACAGCGGTTGAAGACCGGGTGAAGGATTTTATGGTCTTTTTCCTGCTGCTGGAAGTAGGTATGCTGGGTGTGTTCCTGGCCCAGGACCTGTTCCTGTTCTATATTTTCTGGGAATTCACCCTGGTTCCGATGTATTTCCTGATCGGCATCTGGGGCGGGGCCCAGCGCATGTACGCCGCAGTCAAATTCTTCCTTTACACTATGGCCGGATCGGTCCTGATGCTTTTAGCCATTCTCTGGCTGGGAATCTATCAGGGTTCTTTTTCTGTGCCCGACCTGGTGGTCCTGGGAGGCATCCCGCCCCAGGTTCAGGTATGGCTTTTCCTGGCCTTTGCGGCCGCATTTGCCATCAAAGTGCCCATGTGGCCTTTGCATTCCTGGCTTCCGGATGCCCACGTGCAGGCCCCCACAGCGGGCTCTGTGATCCTGGCCGGTGTGCTGCTTAAGATGGGCACCTATGGTTTCCTGAGATTTAATATCCCGCTATTTCCCCAGGCTGCCCTCAAACTAGCTCCCTGGATGGCGCTGTTTTCGGTGATCGGGATCCTCTATGGCGCCGCAGTGTCTTATTACCAGCGGGATGTCAAGAAATTGGTTGCCTATTCTTCGGTCAGCCACCTGGGATTTGTGATGCTGGGTTTATTTGCCCTCAACCCCCAGGGAGTGCAGGGCGGCATCCTGCAGATGATCAATCACGGCATCAGCACCGGGGCCTTGTTCCTGTTGGTCGGGATCATTTATGAGCGCCGCCACACTCGTGAAATGGATGATTTTGGCGGATTATGGAAGGTAATGCCGATCTATGGGACCCTGACCCTGATTGTCACACTGTCATCGATGGGTCTGCCGGGATTAAATGGATTTGCAGGCGAGTTCCCAATCCTTTTGGGAGCTTTTGGGTCCGAAGCGATCGGATCTGCCTGGTATGCCGGCCTGGCTGCCCTGGGTGTGATCCTGGCCGCGGTTTACCTGCTGTTCATGTTCCAGAAGTTGTTCCTGGGCCCTCTGGACAAGGATGAGAATAAATCACTCAAGGACCTCTCGGTCAGGGAATTGATCACCATCATACCCCTGGTGATACTGATATTCTGGATCGGACTTTATCCGAAACCATTTTTTGACCTGATGGCTCCGGCGGTTGAAAAGCTGCTTTTGCTGGTACATTAGTCCTCTGGGACCTGGCATATGACAAAAATTGACCTGATCTCCATTCTTCCCCTGATCTGCCTGGTGGGCTGGGCCTGCCTGGTATTGGTGGTGGATGCTTATTTCGGCCGGAGGATCAAAGTCCTGACGGCGATCCTATCGGCCCTGGGGTTGGCAGCTGTGCTGGTGATCTCCACTCTTGACCTGGGTGGAACCAAGGGTGCTTTCAGCGGCATGGTGATCAAAGATGGTTTTTCCAGCAATCTGCAGGTCCTGTTCCTGGGAAGCGGCCTGGTGACGATTGCCCTGGCTTATCCCTACCTGGAGAGGATGGAGATCAAGCGCAGAGAATTCTATCCCCTGCTGCTGTTTTCGATCAGCGGCATGGTCTTAATGTCCCAGGCCGCGGACCTGATCGTGGTCTTTCTCGCCCTGGAATTGCTATCGATCCCTCTTTACATCCTGACCGGCATTGCCCGTCCTGACCCGGCTTCGGAAGAAGCGGCCCTGAAATATTTCTTGCTGGGTGCCTTTGCGAGTGGATTTGTAGTTTATGGGGTAGCCCTGGCGTTTGGCGCTACCGGAACCACATCCCTGGAGGGCATTGTCACCACAGTTGGCAATGGCAGCGCCGACCTGGCCCTGCTGCTGGTGGGATCCGGGTTGATGCTGATCGGACTTGGATTTAAGGTCGGGCTGGTGCCGTTCCATATGTGGACCCCTGATGTATACCAGGGTGCGCCCACTCCGGTGACTGCTTTTATGGCAGTGGGAGCCAAAGCGGCCGGATTTGCAGCCTTGCTGCGGATCTTCCTGGCAGCCCTTCCGGGATTGTCCGAAGACCTGGTCCTGGTTTTTTGGGTCCTATCAGCCCTGACCATGTTCACTGGCAATTTGATCGCCCTGGCCCAGAGTAATATCAAACGTATGCTGGCCTATTCCAGCATCGCCCACGCCGGATATATCCTGATGGCCCTGGTCACTTTTGGGCAATCAGGCCTGGCGGAAGATGCAGTTGGGGCCAGCCTGTTCTACCTGCTGGCCTATGCCTTGACAAATTTTGGAGCCTGGTCGGTGGTGATCGCGCTCGAAAAGAAAGCAGCCCGGGGCCTGGATCTGGTTGATTATTACGGCCTGGGCAAGAAATATCCCCTTCAGGCTGCGGCCATGCTGGTTTTTATGCTCTCGTTTATCGGCGTTCCACCCACCCTGGGATTTGTGGGGAAATTCTATTTATTCCGGGTAGTCCTCGAGGGTGGGTACATCTGGCTGGCGGTGATCGGGGTTTTGACCTCCTTGTTATCGGCCTATTATTACCTGCGCGTCGTGGTCAATATGTATATGCAGGATGGGGACCCAGTTCTGGATCCCAACCGCTGGCTGAAAGTGATCACCCTGGCTGGAGCCCTGGCTGTGGTCTTGTTGAGCTTCTTCTCCGGACCCTTGTTCCGCTGGGTGAGCCAAGCCCTGCTGGATATGTTCTAAAGCTCAGCCCTAATTGAATTTCATAGACCTTCCTGAGAAGTTCAGGAAGGTTTTTTTTCTGCCCCGACCTCGGAGGTATGCCCGACCTCGGAGGTAGCCCCGACCTCGGAGGTATGCCCGACCTCGGGAGGAAAACTGTACTATACTACAACCAAATTCTTTCAACTCGACAGGGGTACAAGATGAAGATTTTAACAGTAGATATTGGCACCGGCACCCAGGATATTTTTCTCTATCAATCAGGCTTGGAGATCGAAAACGGATTTAAGCTGGTTGTGCCGTCCCCCACGATGATCGTTTTCAGGAAGATCAAAGAAGCAACCCGGAGAGGCGCTTCCCTGGTCTTAACGGGCGTTACTATGGGCGGAGGTCCCAGCCACTGGGCAGCCCGGGACCATGCCAAGGCTGGCTATCCAGTGTATGCCACACCAGATGCTGCCCGCAGCTTTGATGATGACCTGGACCAGGTCCGGGAAAGCGGGATCAAAATCATTAGCGAGGATGAGGTTTTGTCCCTGCCTGCTGACGTCCTGCAATTAGAGCTGAAGGATTTTGATCTGCAGGCGATCTCGGCGGCTTTGGGGGAGTTTGGAGTTTCCCTGGACGATCTGGACGCTGCAGCCCTGGCTGTTTTTGACCATGGGGCGGCTCCCGTGGGATATTCTGACCGCCAATTCCGTTTTGACTACCTGGCAGAGCGGCTGGCAGCAGATCTGCCAGGGTCAGCCTTAAGCCGGATGGCGTTCAAACGGGGAGATGTTCCCCCCAAAATGACCCGTTTGGCAGCGCTTGAAAAATCAGCGGCTGGCCTGGATTCCCCCCTGCTGGTGATGGATACTGCCCCGGCTGCTATCCTGGGCGCAACTCTGGACCCAGTGGTCAGAGCCCGGGGGCGTGTCCTGGCAGCTAACATCGGAAATTTCCATTCCCTGGCTTTCCGATTAAATGGAGATCAGGTGGAGGGTGTGTTTGAACATCACACCGGACTGATCGACCAGGAAAAAATGGATGGCTTGCTGCGGAAATTTGCCGCGGGAGAGCTGACCCACCAGGAGATCTTTGGAGACCATGGCCACGGCGCTTTGATCCAGGAAGATACCCCCTATGATCTGGAGGAGGGGGATTTTAATATCGTGGTCACCGGGCCTCGTCGGAACCTGATGCGGGGATCATCCTTACGTCCCTATTTTGCAGCCCCGTTCGGGGATATGATGTTAACCGGCTGTTTTGGGCTTTTAGCTGCGGCTGGGGAGCGCTTCCCGGAACTGGGGGATGTTATCAGGGATTCCCTCTCGGGGGGACAGGGAGATAAAAGGGGCCCAACTCCCTGGGAACTGGAGTAGATCAGTTGAACAAGCGCCGGGTATTTCCAACGCAATCTGCTGAACCCAGCACAGTCAGATGATCACCCCGCCTTAAGATGGTATCACCCCGCGGAACGATCAATTCGCCCGCCTTGCGGACAGCAACGACCAGCAGGTCGTTGGGAAATTCGATCTCTCTGAGGGGTTTGTCGAGATAGGCAGGATTGCTGATCACGATCTCACACAGATCCCTGGAGTCATCCGTCCGGGTCAAAAGCTCGTAAATGGTTGGGTTGCGGGCGATCAGGCCCAGCAATATGGCCTGGTCAGTAGCCGGGTTGAGGGGGGTGACGCCGATCATTTCAAACCGGCCGATCTCACCCGGGGCCGTCAAGCGGGCCACAACGTGATCGATTCCGTAAACGGACCTGGCCCGGGAGCATACCTGAAAGTTTTTCTCGACATTGCTGAAGGTAACTACCAGTCGCTGAGCCTGGTTGAGTAACTCTTCGGTGGCCGGATCATAAGCATCTGTCAGGGCTTGAATTGCTTTTAATCCATTCCGGTTGGCACGATCCACCCGGGCTGGATCCTCGTCCACCAGCACAACTGGGTCCCCATGGTTCTGGATCTGCTGGGCTACCTGGAATCCGATGGGTCCGGCGCCCATTACCAGAATGGGGAAGATCTGCTCACTATCCACGGCCGGGACCAACCTTGTGAACAGGGGAGGGGCAAAAACAACGGTGATGATCGCAACCAGGATGATGGCTGCATTAAAAGGTTCACTGATCACACCAATGCGCAGACCGATTGCTGAGGCGGCAATGATCAGGGAAAGGCGGCTGGAGAGCAAGGTTCCCGCTCCCAGGGTTTGCCGCCAGCTGAAACTGAGCCGATACAGCAGCATGGGCAGGAACTTGACCAAAAAAGCTGAGAGCAGCAGCAGCGGAACCAGCAGCATGGCTGTGGGAGAACTGAGCAAGGACGCTATATTAAAATCCACCCCAACCATGATAAAGAAGATCGGAATAAAGAAGCCATAGCCGATCGCGTCCAGCTGGTGGACAAGTTCGTCATCTTCAGACTTTTTCAATAGGGAAATGATCGCGCCGGCCAGGAAAGCCCCCAGGATGATCTCTGTGCCGAGCATTTCTGCCAGCGCTACAAAGGTCAGCATCATGGTAAATGCGGCCCGAACCTTGATCTGGGCTGTCGCTGAACTGAGCTCTTCCAAAATGCGCCGGACTCCGCGAACCCGATTGAAGAATATACCCCCAAAATGATACATCAGGAAGAAGGCCACAAATAACAGACCAATCAGCAGGATATCGAGGGTCAAACCGTGGGACAGGGCGGCCACGACCACTGTGATCAGCAGCATGGTCACAAAATCAGCGATCAGGGCTGAAATCAACAAGGTTTGTCCGTACCGTCCGCTGGTGAGCCCCCGCTCCTTCAGCACCGGCACAACCACTCCCAGGGATGTGGTGGAAAGGATCAGGGCGATCATCCAGGGACTGGAGGCCAATCCAGATTGGGTGAAAGCCAACCCGATCAGGGTGGAGAGTAACAGGGTGAGCAGAAAACTTATCCCTGCCAGACGCAGGGGGGTCCAGGGTTGTTTTTTGGACTTTTTCTGGTCGCTGAACAATCCCAGGCTTGTGAAATCGATTTCCATCCCGGAAAGGAACATTAAGAATACAAATCCGAGCTCCGCTAAAAGATCCAGTACAACTTCATGATGCTCCACCAGGCCAAATCCGCTTCTGCCGATGATGATCCCGGCCAGGATCTCTCCCACTACGATTGGCAAGCGGAATTTTTTAAACCGGGAAAGAGCGATTGGTACCAGGAAGGCCAAAAAAATGACGATCAACAGGGGGAGAAATGATAAAGATTCTTCCATAATTTACCTTGAAAATTTAGTTACGGCTGGTCAGGTGATTTGCCGGCGGGATCGGTAGGCTGTGCTTAAAGCCCTGGCTTGCTCGGCAGCATGATAGGATGAACGCACCAGGGGGGCGCTTTCGACCCATTTAAAACCAAGCTCCAGGCTGTAAGTTTTGATTTCCTCAAATTCTTCGGGTGTGTAGAAGCGATCCACAGGCAGGTGGGTTTTGCTGGGCTGCAGGTATTGGCCGACGGTGAGGATATCGACATCCCAGCTGCGGATGATCTGGATGGTTTCCTTGATCTGGTCCAGGTTCTCTCCCAGGCCGACCATCAGGCCGGATTTTGTCAGGGCTTCAGGCTGGAGTTTTTTGGCGTTGACCAGAGTATCCCGGGAGGCCTCAAAGGAACTCTGGGGTTGGACCTCCTTAAACAGCTGGGGAACGGTCTCCAGGTTGTGGTTGAGGATATCAGGCCGGGAATCCATAACAATTTTGAGTGCTTCCAGACTGCCTTTGAAATCAGGGATCAGCACTTCTACCGAGCAGCCAGGATGCAGGTGGCGGATCTGGCGGATCAGCATGGCAAAGATCGGCGCGCCGCCGTCCCGGCGTTCATCCCTGTTGACGCTGGTGACCACGGCATGATCCAAATTCATGCGCTGGATGGAGCGGGCAACCCGCTGGGGCTCGTTCCAATCCAATGCTGGGGGCTGGCCGTGTTGGATATCACAGAATTTACAGGCCCTGGTGCAGACATCCCCCAGGAGCAGAAATGTGGCTGTGCCGTCTCCCCAGCATTCCCCGCGATTGGGGCAGAGGGCTTCCTGGCAAACTGTGTGCAGGGCTTCATCCTGGAGCAGCTGATCGACATCCCTGAAACTTTGGTTTTGGTTAAATTTGACCCGCAGCCAGGGCGGCAAGCGTTTGTGCTCCGAGATGGGGGATTTTTCTATGCGGTCGCGGGTGGGTGTTTTTGCCATAATCCAGTCCGGAAACGATTAAGAAAGCTGTGAAGTGCAGAATGGGCAGCGGGAGGCCTGAGCCGGGATGGAGCTTAAGCAGTAGGTACAGTCCTTGGCAGCTGGGGCAGCATCGGTTTGATCGGCAACTTTTTTAATTTGAAGGCGATTCACGGACCTGATCAACAAGAACATGGCAAAGGCAACGATCAAAAAACTGATGATCGCGTTAATGAACAGTCCGAAGTTAAGCGTGACAGCACCCGCAGCCTGGGCATCAACCAGCGAGGGATAAGGCCCTGCCGGGGAGCCAGATTTAACGATCAGATAAAAATTACTGAAATCCACACCGCCCAGCAGCCATCCGATTGGAGGCATGATAATATCATTGACCAATGAATTGACGATGGTGCTAAAGGAGGCACCAATAATTATGCCCACAGCCATGTCCATCACATTGCCGCGCAGGGCAAATTCCCGAAATTCCTTGATCATTAATCCTCCTTATCTGGATCTGTCAGGCAAAAAGCTATTATATCTTAATCCAAAATGATCCCATCCGAGGATTTGAGGGCTGTTGGGAGCATTTTTGAGGGCTTTGCATTTGTTTTAGGTGGCGTTCAGGGCTCAAAATCACCCTAAATTGGATGTTATAATCAAAATGTTCCACCTCACTTACAAGATGTTTTTCGCGGGAATCCTTGATGAAAAAGACAGCCTTGACCCCAATTTTGGCTTTGGCCCTCTCAATTTTGCTATCGTCCTGCCTGCCTGGAGTGGGATCTGGACAGAGTCAAATCTCTGAAGCCTATATCCAGACCGCAGTTGCCCTCACTTTGGAGGCAGAACTGGTGGCAGCCACAGCTCGGGAAGCTGGTGCAGCCCTGTCATACACTCAAACCCCGGGGGATGGCACTCCAACAACCCCCGCGCCTGAAAGCACAACGAATTCTGAAGGAGACCAAGACTCCCGGGAGACCGAAGAGCCCGCCCCAACCCTGGAGAACCCCTGGATGCTGCAAAGCTGGTGCCTGGATCATCCTGACGGCTGCATGAAATACGATATCTCAAACCGGACAGACTCCTGGCTGCAGATCGAGCTGAAGGAATCCGACACTGGAGTGACCGGTTTCTTCACTGTCAGAAGCAAAACCATCGGCCAGATCACCTTGATCCCCGGTCAATACCGGGTGAAATATACCTGGTGGTGTGACGGAACAGCCAGCAGCTATTCCGAAGTCAAGGCCCTGGGTTCCTGGGTAGATGTTTTTAAATGCCCCCAGGGTTTTTACCAGAAATTGAATAAGAATTGATCCTCTAGTGTGTGGTCGAATCCAAACCTGGGACACCTGGTTTAATTTGGCAGTTCATTCAGTTGGACGCATGCTATTAGCCCGAGTGAAACCACCGCACAATAAATTTCTTGTATTGTCATTCAACAAGGAGATGGCCCTATGAAAAAACTCCTCATCCTGGTTTGTATACTCTTCCTGGTTGGGTGTGCTCCCAAGCCCGATGAAGCCCAGATGGACCCACCGGCTGGCGACTCCCAGGCCGCTGAGACAGAATCCCAGATCGCTGACCTGGAAGCCCAGGTTCAGGACCTGACAGTGGCGCTGGACAGCCTGCAAAGTGAGTACGCTGACCTTCAGGATGCCTCAGCCAGCTACGAAATGATGACTGACGGGTTTATGTGTGATCCCTATATCGAGAATATGAAGTATCAGAACCCGATCAGCGCAATAGCCATCCTGGAAGGCTGGTTCGCCCAGCAACCCCAGGTACAGGAGCTGCAGGGAACCTATTCGACCCAATTCTGGACCGGGCTGAAATCCAGGATCCACACTATCCGTTATCTTACGGCTGAATCTGGAGAGACGGAGACCGCCACTTTCCTGCTGTTTTTCGAGGAAGAGAATTGGCAGGAAGGATTGCTGTCGATGAGCGATCAATGCTGGCTGGATTTTCCCGAGTAGAAATCCTGGTACTATTTGACTGAAAAACCTCTCTTTGATATAATCTGAACGCTCTGGAGATCAGGGCATTCAGATCAGCGGGTGTGGCCAAGTGGTAAGGCATCAGCCTTCCAAGCTGATATTCACGGGTTCGAATCCCGTCACCCGCTCTTTGTACCCCGGCAGGAGCAATCCAGCCCGGATCAGCGGGCCCGTAGCTCAGCGGTCAGAGCGAGCGGCTCATAACCGCCAGGTCGCAGGTTCGAATCCTGCCGGGCCCACTTAGGGTACACCGTCAGACTATCAAGGGACGAGTTCTGAGAATTATGTGGGATTTGCTCTGTAAACACGAAAAGTGTTCCGTGGAAGCAGAGTACTTGTGTCAAACACAGGTACTCTTTTTTGTTTAAGGGCATTGGCATTTAGAACGTAAGGCGTAGTTTTGTAAGGCGTATGCCGTTGAGAGGGCTGAATGATCGAATTACTTGCGGAGATCCTGTTGGGTATTGGGTCAAATCGACTTACACCTTACAATTTACGACTTGCGTTTTTCTCGCCAGGTCGCAGGTGTTATGAGTCCAATCCAACCCTTGGCCCATAACCTGGGATGCGATGGGCGATCTGAATCCCCTCGCGCTGATACCGGGCCCATTGTCGTGATTGGAAGAGTACTTGTGGTAAGGACAGGTACTCTTTTCTGTTAATGGCAGGACCTGCTTCCGGGAAGTAAATCAGTAAGCAGTAAGCTGTAAGCTGTAAGCCGATCAGGTTTCTGTGATTTTATTGGACCAAACTAGAAAAGAGGGCTCAGAATCAGTTTACTGCTTACAGCTTACACTTCATGGTTCCCGCTGCTCAATTTCAGCTGGTTTCTGGGTCTGAACTGATCCCCCGGGGATGGCAATAATCAAGTAGAATACATTTTGGATTGCCGGATCACCGGCAGCCGCAGCAGTTATCTACTCCTCACTCGAATTAATTTCATCATGGAGGGAGCATGACGATAGAAACTGAGATGGTCAACAGCAAGCGAGAGATCTTTGGTTGGGCAATGTACGACTGGGCCAACTCGGCCTTCAGCACCACGGTTGGCACCGTATTCCTGGGCCCGTATGTGGCCAGCCTGGCCCGGATAGCCGCAGCGGCAGCCGGGACAGCCAATGTTGCCCTGCTGGGTATTCAGATCGCGCCGGATTCTTTCCTGCCGTATTGTATTTCCTTCTCGGTCGGGCTGCAGGTGCTGTTCCTGCCGATCCTGGGGGCGATCGCCGATTATTCCAACCTGCGGAAGCCGATGATGCGGCTGTTCGCCACCATCGGTGCGCTGGCGACGATCCTGATGTTTTTTGTGGCGGGAGACCTGTGGTGGTTGGGCGGTTTGCTGTTCATCCTCGCCAACCTGTCCTTTGGGGCAGCCATTGTGTTCTACAATGCCTACCTGCCGGACATTGCCAGCGAGGACCAGCGCGACCGGGTATCCTCCTACGGCTGGGCGATGGGCTACCTGGGCGGCGGCCTGCTGCTGGCGCTGAACCTGGGTTTCTATCTCTTCAGTGATAGGCTCGGTGTGCCAGCAGACCTGGCAATCCGGATCAACCTGGCCTCCGCAGGGATCTGGTGGCTGGGGTTTTCCTTCTTCACCTGGAGCAGGCTGCGCGCCCGGCGCGCTTCAAGTGTACTTGCGCCAAACGAAACCTATATCAGCATTGGTTTCAAACAGCTCCGGAAGACATTAGGCGAGATCAGGAATTTCCCGGAAACCCTGAAATTCCTGCTGGCGTATTTCCTGTATAACGACGGCATCCAGACTGTGATCGCGGTCTCGGCCACCTTTGCCGCAGCGCCATTGATCCAGGGTGGGCTGGAACTCGGCCAGGAGACACTCACCGCGGTGATCCTGATGATCCAGTTCGTGGCTTTTGGCGGAGCGCTGTTGTGGGGCCGGCTGGCCACCTGGATCGGGGCCAAACGATCGGTGATCGTAAGCCTGGTGATCTGGTCGGGTGTGGTGATCTATGCCTACGGCGGTCTGCAAAGTGACAATGTGACCCTTGAGTTCATCGTGCTGGGTATTTTCATTGCCCTGGTAATGGGCGGCTCGCAGGCGATCAGCCGCAGTCTGTTTGCCCAGATGATCCCGGCCGGCAAGGAGGCGGAGTACTATTCCTTTTACGAAGTAAGCGAGCGCGGGACTTCCTGGATCGGACCGCTGGTGTTCGGCCTGGCAAACCAGGTGTTTGGCAGTCTGCGCTACGGCATCCTTTCCCTGATCTTTTTCTTTGTGGTCGGGTTGATCGTACTGCCATTTGTGGACGTGAACAAGGCGATCGCGGACGTCAAGGCCCACGATGCGGCTCTGAAAGCAGGTTAGGGAATACTGTTTTCCTGCCTCGCCCGCGGGGAGTGAAAAAACAACAGCAAGCACTAGATCGAATTTCGGGAAGATGAAATCAAAGGGCAGCCAGATCTGGCTGCCCTTTCAATTATCCTGGCCTAAACGATGATGCCCGGGAAGCAGCCTCGACTGCATGAATCACTTTAGGTGAACCAACTGCAAGCTCACTCGAGATCATCGGTACCGAAGCAGCAAGAAATCCGGCTGCTGCGTGGAGGAATAAGGTGGGAGACCAGCTGCCCTGGATTGTTTAGCGGAGCTGATGCCCACTTGCTGCTGTCAGCTGAATACAAGGCCGCGGTGGGAAGAGCTTTTTAAGCTCAGATGTCTTGACTGCTTCATTCGATTTTATTCTATGATTGAAAAGTTTCACCGGGTGGTTTTTCGCCTTTAACCACCAGGTCGATGGCTGGTTCCGTAGCCTTCGGATCCGGAATTGCAAATATCAGTTTGATAAATAAATACTCATTGTTCAATTTCCAATCCTCACTTGATTCCTTCCTCCCGGGCCCATCACTGTGAAATGAAGAGTACCGGTGATCATCACAAGTACTCTTTTCTGGTTAATGCTCGAGGAAACAGGAGAGTAAATTGTAACCAGTAAAGGGATTGGGTGGCTGTTAATTCAGCCTGGTGAGGTTTGCGTTCACGCACTTTTTATGTTACATTGGGTATGGGGTTGTTTATCGCACAATAATCCAGCAATCCACTATCTTCTTTACATCACTGTAATCGTTGAACACCGCAATCAACCAGATGCGGTGTTTTTTGTTCTTGAATATCTATTTAAATCCAGGAGGAATCATGGCTCGGAAAATTGTCCTACTTGTAATTATCGCCATTTGTTTATCTGGCTGCGCTGCCGTTCCAGAAGATACCCTTCCACTGGATACTCCCACACCAGAACCAATACCAACGGATAGTCCAAAAATAGAACCCCTACCAACGAATAGTCCAATACCAGAACCAGCAACTCTTGAGGAGATCAGCGTCGTTTTTGATAATGAAACATCAATTCTTGAGGAGATCATCATCGTTTTCAAAAACCTCTTTCCAGGAGGGATCGAATATGACGAGAATGGGGAACGTTTCCTAATAGGATCAATGGATCAACGGGCAATCTTCCAGGTTTTTGATGATGGTACTTTTGAACCGTTCACTGAAGATCCTGATTTGTTCGAGTGCCGTGGGTTGGAGATCGATCGAATAAACCACAGGCTTTTGGTAGCGAATAATAATGAAGTCGAAGGCAAATCCTATCTCAACTCTTATGATCTTTCTACCGGCGAAAGGATCTTCAGATCTGAGATTTCCAGTATTAAGCCTGATCTACCCCACAGCGCGAAAGACGTAGCAGTGGATCCGGAAGGTAATGCTTACGTTACTGATGAGGCTACTCCTGCGATTTATCGAGTTGATCTAGAAGGAAATCCAACTTTATTTATGGAGCACACATTATTTGATGATTTAAATGGCATAGTTTATCACCCCAATGGCTTCTTGCTGCTTGGATCATATCCTGGCTCAATGTTTGGCGAATTTAAAGTTGCTAAAGATCCAGCTGGATAACCCGGAAGTGATCGAGGTAGATATTACCGATGGGTATTGGGGTTTTATTTTTACAGATGGCAAAGTACCGGTGATCATCACAAGTACTCTTTTCTGGTTAATGCTCGAGGAAACAGGAGAGTAAATTGTAAACAGTAAAGGGATTGGGTGGCTGTTAATTCAGCCTGGTGAGGTTTGCGTTCACGCACTTTTTATGTTACATTGAGTATGGGGTTGTATATCGCACAATAATCCAGCAATCCACTATCTTCTTTACATCACTATAATCGTTGAACACCGCAATCAACCAGATGCGGTGTTTTTTTGTTCTTAAATGAATATTAAAATCTAGGAGGAATCATGTCTCGGAAAATTGTTCTATTTGTAATTTTCGCAATTTGTTTATCTGGCTGCGCTGCCACACCGGAAGAGATCCTTCCTCCGGATACCCCAACCCCAGAACCAATCCCAACGGATACTCCAGCACCGGAAATATCAACTCATGATAAGATAATCGTCGTTTTTGAAAACCTCTTTCCAGAAGGGATTGAATATGACGAGAAAGGGGACCGTTTCCTGTTGGGATCGATGAGTGAAGGGATAATCTTCCAGGTTTTTGATGATGGTACTATTGAACCGTTCATTGAAGATCCTGATTTGACCGCGTGCCTTGGGCTTGAGATCGATCAAAAAAACCGGAGGCTTCTGGTAGTTAATAATGATGAAGGAGAAGGTAAATCCTATCTTAACTCATATGATCTGGTTACCGGTGAAAGGATCTTTATCTCTGATATTTCCAGTATTAAGCCTGATCTATCCCATACCGCAGATGACGTCGCAGTTGATGCAGAAGGAAATGCTTACGTGACTGATTCTGGTTCCAACCCCGATGGGTTTCTTGATTTTGATACTTCCGTTATTTATAAAGTTGACATGGAAGGAAATCCATCTCTATTCATGGAGGATTCATTATTCTTATTTTTAAATGGTCTTGTTTATCACCCAAATAACTTCTTGTTGCTTGGATCATATCCTGGCTTAATGTTAAAGATCCCCCTAGATAATCCAGAGCTTATCAAAGTAGAAATTCCTGAGGGTTATTTGAATTTTGATGGGACAGACGGTATGATAATGCATCCTGATGGATCGTTGATTATAGTTACATATCCTGACAGTATCATTGGACGATTACAGAGTGATGATGACTGGGAAACAGCCCAGTTTGTTGGTAGATCATCGGGACATTCGGCTGGATATGGAACTACAATTGCTTTGCGAGGAGATGATGTTTACATTATTTACTCACACTTGGATCGTTTTGATGATGGGTTAGATCAAAGAATATTTGAGATTGTCCGCGTAATATTTGAGTAATAAATTTCCGTACTGACCGGTGTTTATTGGTTTATGAATTTCAATGATTTGGAAACGCGTGATGAGAATGCTTATCGCAGACATATAAGTAATTGCTGCTGATCTTTAATTAGTGGCATATTTACAAGTGAAAAGAAGTGAACATGAGAGACATCTGATCGATACGCGGTTCACTGACACGTTGGTGGTGAAATTCGAAAAATGAGAGGCAAACAAAAAAATAGTCAAATGAGCAGAGACAGGAGTATTAATCGCCGAGATTTCATAAAAGTCACCGGGGCCGTTATTATCGTAGTCGGAACTGGTGGATGTAAGCTTTTTGAGTTCAAGAAAATACCACCCGCAGATGGGTATCTCCTGGTGGATATAGAGAAGTGCCAGGGATGTGCAAGTTGTATGCTCGCCTGTTCCTTAATCCATGAAGGTGTGGAGAGCCTATCTCTCTCCAGAATCCAAATCATGCAGAATTCGTTTGCACCCTTTCCAGATGACCTGACGATCGAGCAGTGCCGTCAATGCGTCGATCCCGCCTGCGTGAAGGTATGTCCTACCGGTGCATTGAAAGCGGAGGCTGAATATGGCAATGTGAGAATGGTGGACAAAGAGAAGTGTATTGACTGCGGGGCCTGTTCCGATGCTTGCCCTCATATACCAAGCAGAGCGTTTATTGCTGCCGATAAAGACGTATTCCGACGAGGCCAAGAGCCTGAAATGCGATCTGTGCGCCAATGCCCCCTATCATTGGGATCAAGCAGGCGGAGGACCTTTTGGAAAACAAGCCTGCGTGGAAATATGTCCTGTGGGCGCCATTGTGTTTACCAAGGAAATACCCATGCAGAATGGAGATGAAGGGTACAAGGTGGATTTGTGGGATGCGACTTGGGGTAGACTCGGTTACCCAGACAGTTGAAAAGATCGATAGGAATGCATACCAGATGAACGGTTACGCAGGTACTATTCTGAGATTGAATTTGAGCGAGAGAAATGTAGGTGCCATACCTACCAGCGACTATGCGGATTGGGGTGGCGGACATGGTATGGGTTCGGCGATCTTTTTTGATCTCGTGAAGGATAAGACAATTGAGGGGTTTGATCCTGCCAACGTGATCACGATTATGACCTCGCCCTTTTGCGGTACACTGGTGCCTGCAGCTGGTGGAAGAACGGAGGTGCAGGGGATCGGCCTGCAGTCCTACCCTATTGGCTGGTTCACACGTAGTAATTTTGGCGGCAGATTTGCGGCCATGCTAAAGTATGCAGGTTGGGATGGGGTAGTGATTGAGGGAAAGTCCGACGAACCGGTGTGGATAGACATTCGGGATAATGATGTTCGTATCCAGGATTGTAAGGTGCTTTCATTATGGGGGACAGACACGTGGGAATGCCAGAAACGCATCTGGAGTCAGGTGGCAGGAGATGGGGTTTTTGGCGATTGGTGGGAGCCGCGAGCCCAAAGCGGCGGCTTTACAACCCAGCGCCCTGCGGTCCTGGCTATCGGACCGGCAGGAGAGAATCTGAGTCGAGTGGCCTGTCTCATCCACGATGCCAGCAATGCCGCGGGGCAGGGCGGTTTTGGAGCCGTCTTTGGGTCAAAAAACCTCAAGGCGATTAGTGTGATCGGAACAGGACATGTGGAAATCAATGATCCTAAAAAGCTTCTGGCGACACGACTATGGCAGAAGGATAATTATGCCTTCGATCTTGGTAATTTAAGAGAAAGCGGGGCATCATATAAATTCCAGAGTCCACCTGTTCCCGTTGCATTGTGGAGGAGAGGTAGACCGAGAGTAGAACAAAGGCCCCAAGCTTGTCTGGGTTGCCATTCTGGCTGCCGCGCCAGATACATAGATGCTTTAGGCAATGAAGCATCATGCGCTACTTCCGCGTTTTACTGGGATGCCGGGAGCCTTGATATCCAACGAGCAGCGAGTGATCTGATCAATCGATACGGCCTCAATGCTTTTGAAATGATATATGGTCTTTTGTATCTCCGTCGTCTTCAGCGGCGTGATCAGTTGCAGACAACCAATATTCCTGATTGCCCTCTAGATTTCAGCGAGTATGGCAGTCTTGAGTTTGTTGAGCAGTTTGTAAAAATGGTTGCTTACGGAAACGATGGTGAAGGCAATGAAAACCAGTTTGGGAGAGATATCTCAGGCGGATTTGTCAGGGCTGCCGAAAAATGGGACAGAAGAAAACAGGATCTAGCCAGCGGCATTCTAGAGTTTCCCTATTGGGGCTTGCCTATACACATGGATCCAAGAGTACAGGTTGACTGGGCTTACGGAACGTTGCTCGGCGATAGAGATATCAATGAGCATGGTTTTAGCTGGATAACATATATAAAAGAAGAAGACGTGCATTTCGTGGTCAAAACAATAACCGATAAAATGGTTCCTTTTCAGGGGGACATGGACATGCTCGATTTCAGTGATGAGAATATCTATTCAAAAACCATGGCCAAGTTAGTCTCCTGGCAGCGCTATTACACCCGGTTTTGGAAACAGTCCATGCTTTTCTGCGATGCGCGTTGGCCTGATTTTATGAATATTCACAGACCTGATAGGATAGGCGCAACCGGTATAGCGGAACCAAGATATTTGGAAGCCGTAACAGGAAAGACCATTTCTTTTGAGGACGGCATAGATCTCGGTCGCAAGATATGGAATCTGGACCATGCCATCTGGACCCTTCAAGGACGTCACAGGGATATGGTTCACTTTGCTGATAACTTGTATGAAAAGACTCTGAGTTCCTCTATACGTATACTAAGTAATGATAATGGGAAATGGAGATTATTAAGCTGTTCCAATAGGCCACTGGACAGGGGCAAGGTTGAAGAATTTAAAACCCGGTTCTACAAACTACAAGGCTGGGACACAACCAGCGGATATCCTACCAGATCAGGATTGGATTCCTTGGGACTAGGTTATGTTGCCGATGAACTTGAGAAGAATGGCAAACTTGGAGGTAAGTAAAGGGGAGACGGGTACGATTGAAACATGAGTTCTCATAAAACGTCAGCGGTCTAACCCACGTTCGAGCGGACCTCACTTCGTTCGGGTGGTACGCGGCGCCAAAAGCTGACTCGGGTTACAATATGCCTAGGTTCAGAGCTTGAGTCGTGAGCCCGCTCAACTTCCTGATAGTTCTATAATTCAAAATGTATCCGTACTGGAATAAAGCCGTTATCCGCCAGGTTGCAGGTTGTGGATGGAGAGTTCTCGTGATAATCACGAGATCCCTTTTTTGTTTAATGTCAGTGAAAACTAGTATGTAAGGAGTGGTTTTGTAAGGCGTAAGTCGATTAAGCTCCAGTGTTGTAGAATTGGTTGTACAGATCCTAAGTAACTCTGGGGTCAAATCGCTTTACACCTTACACTTTACCGTTTTTACCTGCCGGGCCCACTTCGAGGGAGCAGAGTACTTGTGTCAAACACAGGTACTCTTTTTTGTTTAAGGTCCTTGGCAATGAGGTCGTAAGGCGTAGTTTGGTAAGGCGTAAGCCGTTGAGAGGGCTGGAAGATCAAATTACATGCAAAGATCCTATGTAGCATTGAGACTAAATCGCTTTACACCTTACACTTTACGGCGTTACTCGCCAGGTCGCAGGTTCGTATCCCGCAGGGTCTATAAAATAACCAAAGTACCAGCCACAATAGTATTTTGCGGGCTTGTTTTTTTAAGGCCTGCTCAATAATAAATCCATTAAGTCTATTTAGTTTATCCTCAGTATAATTTTTGGATTATGATAGAAAATAGTATTAAAATATGGAGGACCTATTGTGAATCAAATCGACTCTGTAGAACAACATACACTCGGCCAATCCGTATTACTGCATCTTCTTCCAGGTTTCCTTACTGCTGGAGGGTATTTTGCATTAATCCCATTCTTTCGCCAGTGGGGATATCCCTCAATGATGGCACTCCTGTGCGCTCTGGTCGTGATCATGATACCAGCCGAGTTGGGCTATTTACTATATCAAGGCCAAAAGAAAAATGGTCGTTATTCCTTAAGTGGCGTGGTGTCATATCGCAGATCGATACCGATCCAGCAGTATTTTCTCTGGGTTCCTGTACTATTTGTGGTGATGGGGGTGATCTTTATCCCGATGAAACCCGTCGATGCTTTCATTCAACAGAACCTATTCTCCTGGGTTCCTGTGCTGGATAACGGCTTGCAAGGGGGGTATTCGAGGGGAGCCTTGATCCTGACCACCACGATGTTGGCAATTTTTGGGGCAGTGGTTGCCCCCACTGTGGAAGAATTCTATTTTCGGGGTTATCTGCTGCCAAGAATGGGGTATGCAGGCAAGTGGGCCCCATTGCTGCACACATTATTATTTGGACTCTATCATTTTTGGACACCGTGGATGTTCCTGTCTCGCACGCTGGGGATGTTGCCCATTACATATGCAGTACAGCGGAAAAACCTGAACCTGGCTATCATTGTTCATGTCCTGGTTAATAGCTTGGATGTCATCACCGCTATCGCCTTTATTATGAGCATGAGCCGGATAGCTTAAGCCTCCCAACAATCGTGTAAACGCGCCCGTTCGCTTTTGAGCGGGCATCCGGGGGGTTGTGTGGTTTCCATCCCAAGCTAAGTTGTAGACCAACCGCACTTCCCGGCCGTGAGATGCGGGTCAAGATCCCTCCATAATTTGGGCAAGTAATAGCCGGCTTGCAGACAAGACTTTATCCGCATGGTCGCTGATTCGCATTCCATTCCTTGATATCGTGATTCATGGCGAAGGGATCATCGAAAATATTAAAAACGGCCTGATCTGTGAATGAAGAAGGGCTGTTATTTTTACGAATCCCAACCAGTCATTGATCCCGGATCCAATTCAGGATGAAGATAATTGTGATTTTTGGCACAAAGATGAGATAATACTTCAGCTTGCTATACACAGCTGAGTGATGATTCACATTTACTACTATTGACAATAATAATAAAAGGAAAAACATGCTGACCGATCAACAAAATAGCAGATCTCCCTGGAAATTCTTTTTGCTGACATTTGCCTATTCATGGGTAATTTGGATACCTTCTGTGCTGGATGGAATTGGAATAGAATTGCCTTTTGACGTGACCGGGTATTCACTCGTGGTTGTGATCATTGGCGCTTTTGCCCCTTTGCTGGCAGCGATCACACTGGTGGGTCGTGCCGAGGGCAGGAAAGGAATCCAATCATTCTTGGGACGGGCGATTGATTTTCATATAAAACCAGTATATTTGATCATTGCCTTGGTTCTGCCTTTGGTAATTCATCTGATAGCACATTATCTAGCCCTTGCCGTGGGCTTGAATGTTGCCAAAACGCTATTTCCAGCTGAAATTTCCGTCGCACCGATAGTTATGGCGATCCCATACTTTTTTCTGATGTTGCTGATTGGCGGTGGACAGGAAGAATTTGGCTGGCGGGGGTATGCTCAGGTACCTTTACAAGAAAAGATCGGCATCCTGCCGGCAGGTTTGGTTATTGGCGTGGTGTGGGGTATTTGGCATTTGCCCCTCTGGTTTATGGCAGGTGATTTGCACAGCGCCTACTCGTTTTTAGCTTTTGTGATCATGACAACCACTATCTCGGTCATCTATGCCTGGCTGTATAATCAAAGCGGCCAGAAACTTCTGGTTGTGATGTTCTTCCACGCGATGAGTAATACGGCTGCGCCAATGCTGCCCTTTTTACATGGCATAGAAGGTAAACCAGAAAGTGCCTACTGGATCTATGCAGGCGTAAATGTGTTTTTCGGGATCCTATTTGCTATATTCTTGGCAAGGTCCCAAAGTCGAAAACCACTGGGCCAATCAGAACGTTGAAATCTGCAGCCAAATTGGAATGTAATCGTTATTCGAACCGAAAGGCAGCGGTAATGAGAACGTAAGGCGTTGTTTGGTAAGGCGTAAGGCGATGATGGTACTGTAATATCAAATATCTGCATAGATCCTCTGGGCAGCATTGGGATTAAATCGCTTTACACCTTACACTTTACGGCTTCTCCCGCCTGGCCGGGGCTAAGTCCCTCCGCCCCCGACGTCGGGCATCCAGGGCGAAAAGGGATTCCTATCCAAACCTCCCCCAAATTTTATTATTATTGGGTTATATTAATAATCAGAGTTGATTTCAGCGCAGCAAAAATATCAACGAAAAAAAATGAACAGCCCAGATTATGACCGAATCATCGCCCAGGAACGGAACATCCTTGTTGCAATTAACGAACAAGGCGAAAAGATCATTCCTGAGTTTAAAAGCATAACGGCTTCCTATGTCCGGGAGCTGTCGATCACTCTGCTCAAGAGTTATTTTAAACACCGACCAGAAGTAGCCAAAAGCCTTGGCAGCGATAAGTTAGAAGAATTGAAACGGGAATTTACAGGAATTCTGGATTCATTGCCTGAACATACCAGCCAGCGGCTTGATGACAATCAGATCTGGCTTCACCGGGTTGCAATTCCCGGTCAGGCGGTATCCGATATGACCTATTCCTATCAATTGGAAAGGCGATCCAACAAATCCATGGATGATGCGATCAGAGAATTAATTGGTTTGGTTGGTTCGATGTTGATGAAATATGGATTTGTTGAGGGTGAAAAAGATTTTACCTGGAAAATGACCCCTGGTGGTATTCCTCAGTATGCCAACGATTTCCCGTCCCAAGGCATGGTCCATTACAGGGGGTTAACCAAACTCATGGAAGAATATAAGAATCTCCTGATTGAATACGTTTATACAACCCAGAATCTCTGGAAAACTGAACAAGCCAAGAAATCAGCTTAAGCTGATGGCCTGCTGGAATGTTCCTGAAGAAATCCTCCGACATCCTGTTTGCATAACTTAGATCTCTTGTGTTAACGACGGGAGTGGTTTTTTGTTTAATGATGGCGGAAACGGGATTGTAAGGCGTAGTATAGTAAAGCGCAAGGCGATTATAGGGCTGGATAATCGACATTAAGCACGATTGATCCAGTTTTATGGTTATATATAAAATTATATTCAGTAGCAATATGCTTTATCTCGAAAACATTTTGGAGATGGAATGACCTATTTACTGGAAATATTTTGTCAGACTGAGCAGATTGAACAAGTTTTGAACACCTTGCATGGAGCTGGTGTGGACATGATCGGCAACTATGACCATTGCTGGGCAATAGGTTCAGTTACAGGTTCCCACAGGGCTTTGGAAGGATCCCAGCCGATGTTTGGTTCATCTGGTGATGTGGAAAACTATCCTCTAGCAAAAATTGAAATCAATGTTGAACGGGATCAGGTTGCATCGATTGTCAAGCAGTTAAAAGATAGCTTGGGCTGGGATGAACCGTTGGTAAACGTGATCAAGTTATCCAACGATGAATTCAACTTATGAACATGTTATTTCAACCCTCAAATTATTCATTCGAATCAAAACGCATGGCAGTATCAGGCCTAATAGTATTCTGATAAATTGCGTTAATGAAACATATGTGGTTTTTTGATACATAAAAGTCGGAAACAGCAAGGCGCTGATGGGGTTGGATCATCGAGTGTGTTCGCGGGGCTTTTGCTGCGCCTGCGATCCAATCGCGTTGCGCCTGACCCAGGACGGCTTTTCCCGCTTTCGAAAGGTATTCCTCGTTGACCCCCGGGAACTCGAGGATTCCAATCTGGATATTTAATCTTGCACAAACTTTTGATTTAATGTACAGTGGGTCTAACCCTTGGGCCAATCCAGTTGGGTTTAGGTTGACCTGGAAATCCTGATCTCGATAGAAGAAAAAAAGGAAAATCACATGGACAAACCGGCGAAACTTGCCTTTTCCGATGAAGCCAGATTTACTTTCCTTCGAGGTGAGACCCTGGGACCCCTTATCATTATATTCTCCATCTTTTTAGTAGTGCTGGTAACAGGTGAGGTAACTTTAGCTGATCTGGCCCTGCCAGCAGGTGCCATGAGTATCGGTTTACTCGGGTGGACTGGGATCTTTGTTTTGATTGCCTTGGGTCACCGCTTTGGGGAGGTTAGAGGAATTAACCGCTTGTTCTGGGAAGAAATCTGGGAGTGTTGGCAGTTTTCATCCTCAGATTGGCAACACCAGGTGGAAGGCGTCTGCAACCTGATTAGCCCCAGGGATGAGGGACTGGAAGCCTATCAGGGAGCGGTTTACAGCTCGATCTTTGGAATAATCATTGCTATCATTTTGATCGTTGTTACGTTCTTTGCTATCGATGACCCCGAGATAAAAACCGCCATGTATATTACTGCTGGTTTTGTGTTTCTGCTGATAGCCGGAATCGGTCTTTTTCAGCCCCTGGCTGCTAAATATGAAGCTAATCGCTACCGCCGGAAAACCTTGAAATTCCCTGAACCGCGAGTTTGGTTTGGACGAGATGGCGTCTACCACGAAGCCCTGGGCTATACATCCCTCAAGGAACTGTATAAAGTCACTGATCAGACCAAGTCCCGCAATGCGATTCAGTTCACCGTTGTTGTTTCATCGGACACCTACGATGACCTGGTGAAAATTCGCTTCCCAGTGCCGCCCGGGTGTGAAGAGAGAGCGGGCATTCTGGTACGCCGCTACCGCCAGGAACGTTCTCTGGCCTGATCATAGAAATTTTCAGAGTAAAGAATTGAAGGATTTTCTTCGAAGAGACAGCGAACTTGACATAAACACAGGTACCTGCATTTATCTAAGGGGAAGAGGGATTTAGAGCGTAAGGCGTAGTTTCGTAAGTGCAAGGAGATCAGAATGATCCAAATTGCCTATGAATCGGCCGGGACAAATCGACTTACGCCTTAGGATTAACAGCTTGCGTTTTCCTCTCCAGGCAGGCGGTTTATATCCTCCGGGGCATCTGAAGATAGACTCTACAATCCACATCTCAGGCTCTCGAAGGGCTAATTGGGCAGATTTTGGCTTATCTCCAGTGACATTTTCGTTTATGATAAGAATAGTCATCCTAATCTTGGGAGGATAATATGCCAAAACAACCCTGGAAAATAATGGCAAAGACCAGCTTGGGATATTGGTCGGTCGGGCTGATCATCGCGATGCCGCTCTTATTCATCCTCGGCTTCCAGTTCGCAAAATATTCCTACCCATCTATCCCGGCTGGCGGAACGATTATCGAGGATATCTTCGCCAGGCCGGCCCTGGCGCTCTCCATGGTCTCTGGTATGGCCGCAGGAATTTCGGCCTTCATCACCGGACTAATAGCAATCATCCGGCATAAAGAACGGGCCCTGCTGGTGTATGTCTCCAGTGCTCTCGGAGCGTTTTTCGTGATCTATCTCGGGATCGAATTCCTGTTTCCCCATTAATTATTTCCTTGGAATTCCCAATATAAATCATTGGATAGTTGCAGAAGGGTTTGAAAGCCTTTATCCACTCGGTTATTGGCAATTCAAAGGATAATCATCCTGGTCCGTTTCGGTTCTCAACTTATATTTTCTGCTCATGATGCACCCTCCAGTCAGAATGAATGATCCAAGAATGGCAAACCGGAAGTAATAAATAGGGTTTGTGAGTTGTCTACCAAAGCATACCTGGCGGTCCCTATAGTATTAATAAGGTGGATTAATGCAAAGCCAAGCTGAAAGTGTTGATAGTTATCTAAAACAAGTGCCTGAGGAAAGAAAAGTAGCCCTTGGGCTCCTCAGGCAAAAATGTCTGGAATTGTTAACTGGTTATGAAGAGAGCATGGAATATGGGATGCCAAGTTACAAGGTGCCAGCCAACAAGATTGAAATCGCCTTCGCGAGTCAGAAGAATTACATCTCTTTCTATATCCTCAAGGAAGATATTCTGAATAAATATCGCGGCGATTTATCTGGATTGAATGTTGGCAAGGGCTGTATTCGGTATTCAAAACCCGAGAAAATCGATTTCAATTTAGTTGAAAGTTTGCTTATTGAGAGCCGAGAGTCTGATAGTCCTATTTGTTGAGGTAGGTAGGGATGTTAATTTACTCGTTTATGATATGTTAATTGTTTATGGTATTTATTCATCAAAACTAGAATGAGTATAGGATCAACAGAGAGAAGAAAATGGAAAAAAGAGCCAAAGAAAATCCCTGGAAGTTAAAAACTCCTCCCCAAAAATCGGATTACGAGATGTTTGTTGCCGAGAAGGACGGCAGGGAAATCCTTGTTTGTACTGTTGGTAAGACAGTATTACATTATGATTACCGATGCCTCGCCGATCTCCATGACATGCTGAAAGACCATGGAGATTGGATGGAATTGGGCAGTAAAGACGAAAAACAGGAAGCCAAAGTAGGAACTGTCGAACATTGGGCGCGCTCATCCGACAATCCTCTCGGGGGCTGGTATGGGCTGAAGAAGAATTTCAGGGGACGATTTGCGATGTACATCCCTCCCTTGATGGAGGAGTTAGGGTTGGCTGAAGTGGAGCATAATGCTCGCAATAACAAAATGAAAGCAAAGTAGGACAAGAAATACTCCCAGGATATGATTGGAATACTAGGAGTTGATTCATGGAAAACCAAAATCAAATCGCTTTAAATGCCAGTAAGATTGTATTTCTTTCGATTCTGCTGATCTTTTTCACGATCCCGCATACCCTGGAAGATTTTGTATCCGGAGAGCCGGGTAAGGCAGGCATTCCCGCCCCCTTACTGGCCTTGGTTGTGTCTGTGATATTTGCTCTGCAGGCCTTGGGCCTATACTGGCTGGGTCAAAATAAGCGCCGTGGGATCTGGGTCCATCTGATGCTGGGTGTTTTCTGGCCCCTGGCATCTGGATTTGCCCAGGTTCCTACCAGACTTAACGAGCCTACCTATCGCTCCGGTACCATATCAATTGTTTATGTGATGGGGATAATAATTATCGGATTTCTACTGCTGATTTTTTCTGGCATTGGGTTATGGAAAAAAATGCAATTGATTGTTGCTAGACTTAACTTCCCTGATCAGGGGGAGTTGTTAGCGGTATAAAAATTGATTATGTCAGATCATTTACTCAGAGGAGCGGTTTATGTCTATTTGGTTTGAAGGTTCCATCGAGATCGGATGCTCACTCCAACAGGTAAAAACATCATTTGAAAATCTTGGAGATCATTTTGTTGGTACTGTCAGTCTCATGCCCGGATTAGCGAGTGTTGAGCTGGTGGAACAAGGTCAGGACTATGTCATCATAAAAACTAACGAAGGTCTTATGAAAAGAAATAACATTTCCAAGACCATAGATACTGATAGATTGATCGTGGAATTCGATGAGGAATACCAGGCCGGATCTATGGGCACAGTGAAAACGCACTATCAAAATGAATTCAGAACAAGAGACCCGGGAATTGAGCATCGAACTGTCCTGAGCGGTGTTGAGGCGCCCGGATTACTGGGTTTTTTCTACCGAACTTTTGGCAAGTCCAACACTGGAAATGCGGTCTTGAAATCCTATCAGGCCTACTTCGAGAAGCAAAATAATTAGAGGATCTGACCGTATAAATCCAGGCCTGTATTTAAAGTACCATCCTGCCAATCCGGTTTGGAATAAAGCTGGATCCGCCAGCCGGTAGGTGCGCCCCCGCCAGTAATTGATGAGTAGCTGTGTGAATCACACGTACTCTTATTTGTTTATTGCCATTGGCAATAAACACGTAGGGCGTTGTTTGGTCAAAGGTATGGCGATTATGCTCTCGGATGATCGGTTTTTTAAGGGGCTTTTGGCCCGGCTGGGATTAAATCGCTTTACAACTTATCCTTTACGGGCTTTCCCGGATTCTCGCAGCTTCCTCCCTCAATTCTTCACATAGGTGGTACGATTCATTCTAATATTTATCAGTTTCATCTAATTAGAGGTGACAAATGAATAGATTGTTTTCTGTCTCACTATTTGTGGTGCTGGCTCTGGTTCTCAGCAGCTGCGCATCACAAACATCTCCAGCTCCGCCCCTGGTAGGATCCAAAGCCCCAGATTTCAATTTAGACAATACGCTTGGCGGCCAGACAGCTTTAGCGGATTATGAGGGCACGCCGGTCCTGCTGTTCTTCCACATGGCTGTGGGTTGACCGCCCTGCATGCAGCAAATCGTTGATTTGCAGAACAGCTCCGATTTCCAGGCTTTAAATGTTCAGGTGATCAGCATTGCCAGGGATTCAATCACCGAGATGGCTCCGGAAGGAGACTCCCTGGGCATAACCGACATCCCTTTGCTCTCTGACCCGGATCTAGCAGTCTCAGGGAAATATGATGTCCTGCAGTGGGCCATAGACAATGGAGAACCCAGCCACACCTTTGTTCTGGTAGATGATCAAGGCCTGATCTCCTGGATCAAGGATTATGGCGCTCCCGATAATCCAGACCGCACGATGTATGTCGAAATCGATGAATTGGTGGGATATGTCGAAGCCAGTCTGGGAAAATGATCACACCCCCGGGAGTTGATACCTTTAACAAGCCAGGGTCCTTTTTTTGTTAATGGACCGCGGATACGGAAGCGTGAGGTGTAGTTTCGTGAGGAGTAAGGCGATTTGGGTCTTGGAACAGGTCGGCAGGATCTGTGTTTTTGGCTGTTTGGATCTTATCGCTTTACTCCTTACTCATTCCAGCCTTTCCCTCCAGTTCCCAAGTACGTCCCTCGATTGGTACACTCGTGCTCCAAGGATGCTTGTCATAAAACAGGCATCCTTTTCTGTTAAGGGGTTGTGGTAATGGTATCGTGAGGTGTAGGTTTGTAAGGAGTAGGGTGATTCAGATGTCAGGATCGCCAGCGGAATATTTGGTTATTGGCTGTTTGGATCTTGGCGGGCTGATAAAATCAATTAGGCCTTCCCAAAACCGGAAGGGCGTATATCTTATCTAATCCAATCCTGGATTCCTGGGAAGAATGGTGGGTATGAATTGACTCAGGGAGCATTTTTGGATTAGGATTATAGCAGGCCCCAGCATCGAAAAAGGACAGATCCCAATCCCTCGAAGCTGCCTGCGCAAGATGATTAATAGTAGTTTTATTGTTCCAGACCAATATGAAAGGGAGAGAAGAGATGAACACTGAAAGCAAGTGCCCCGTGACGGGCAGCAAAAGCAAACCCATCGCTGGGGGAGGCAGGTCAAACCAGGACTGGTGGCCGAACCAACTGAATCTCAAATTGCTTCATCAGCACAGCCTGATGGGCAATCCGATGGGAGAGGAGTTCAACTACGGGGAGGAGTTCAAGAAACTCGATCTGAAGGCTCTCAAGAATGACCTCTATGCCTTGATGACCGACTCGCAGGATTGGTGGCCGGCTGATTATGGTCACTATGGCGGGCTCTTTATCAGGATGGCCTGGCACAGCGCCGGCACCTACCGGACCGGTGACGGCCGGGGAGGGGCAGGGTCTGGCAGTCAGCGCTTTGCTCCGCTCAACAGCTGGCCGGACAACGTGAACCTTGATAAGGCCCGCCGGCTGCTGTGGCCCATCAAACAGAAATACGGCAGGAAGATTTCCTGGGCCGACCTGCTGATCCTGGCTGGCAACTGCGCTCTGGAGTCGATGGGATTCAAGACCTTTGGTTTTGCAGGAGGACGGGAAGATATCTGGGAGCCGGAAGAGGATATCTATTGGGGAGCTGAGGAAGAATGGCTGGCTACCAGCGACAAACCCAGGAGCCGCTACAGCGGTGATCGTGATCTTGAAAACCCCCTGGCAGCAGTCCAGATGGGACTGATCTATGTCAACCCGGAAGGTCCGGATGGGAACCCCGACCCGGTTGCGTCCGGAAAGGATGTTCGAGAGACCTTCGCCCGGATGGCGATGAACGATGAAGAGACCGTTGCCCTGGTCGCTGGCGGACATACTTTTGGCAAGAGCCACGGCGCTGGCGATGCGGGACTCGTCGGCCCGGAGCCTGAGGCTGCTGGCATTGAAGAACAGGGCCTGGGCTGGAAAAGCAGTTTTGGCAGCGGCAAAGGCGGCGATACGATCAGCAGCGGAATCGAGGGCGCCTGGAAGCCCAATCCAACCCGGTGGGATATGGGCTACCTGAAGGTGCTGTTTAAATATGAGTGGGAGCTGGTCAAGAGCCCGGCCGGGGCCAATCAGTGGCTGGCCATAGATGTGGCCGAAGAGGACCTGGTAGTGGATGCCCACGACCCGTCTAAAAAACACCGGCCGATGATGACAACGGCCGACTTGGCCTTGCGTTATGACCCGGTCTATGAGCCGATCGCCCGGCGCTTCCAGGGGGATCCCGAGGCTTTCGCGGATGCCTTCGCCCGGGCCTGGTTCAAGCTGACGCACCGGGATCTGGGACCCCGCTCGCTCTATCTCGGCCCGGAAGTCCCGGCGGAGGAATTGATCTGGCAGGACCCGGTTCCCGCAGTGGATCACAAGCTGATCGGCAAGAAAGAGGTCGCAGATCTCAAGGGCAAAATTCTGGCTTCCGGCCTGACCCTCTCGCAGCTGGTCTCGACAGCCTGGGCCTCGGCGTCTACCTTCCGAGGATCTGACAAGCGCGGCGGGGCCAATGGGGCCCGCATCCGTCTTGCGCCCCAAAAGGATTGGGAAGTCAACCAACCAGCCCAGCTGAAGAAGGTCCTTCAGACACTCGAGAAAATCCAGGTGGAGTTCAACAGCGGCCAGTCGGACGGGACGAAGGTTTCGCTGGCCGACCTGATCGTTTTGGGTGGGTGTGCGGCTGTCGAACAGGCAGCTGAAAACGCGGGACACGAGCTGAAGGTTCCCTTTTCTCCGGGCCGCACCGACGCCTCCCAGGAGCAAACCGACCTGGAGTCGTTTGCCGTGCTTGAACCGGCTGCGGATGGATTCCGCAATTACCTTAAAACCAATTTCACGCTCTCGGCTGAGGAACTATTGATCGACCGGGCCCAACTGCTTACTTTAACCGCTCCCGAGCTGACAGTCCTGATCGGCGGCCTGCGGGTCTTGAATGCCAATTATGGGAGTTCTCAACACGGGGTCTTCACTAAAAATCCAGAGACGCTGACCAATGATTTCTTCCTGAACTTGCTTGACATGGGCACAGCCTGGAAGCCGACCCCGGAGAACGGCGGCGTTTACCAGGGGTATGATCGGGGGTCGGGCAAACCCAAATGGACCGGCACCAGGGTTGACCTGATCTTTGGTTCGAACTCCCAACTCAGAGCCCTGGCGGAAGTTTATGGATCAGAGGATGCCCGGGAGAAATTCCTGGTAGATTTTGCCGCGGCCTGGAAGAAAGTCATAAATCTGGACCGATTTGACCTATCCTGATCGCAGCTAGATCTTCTTCAGGAAAATCAGATCGGTTGGTAAAAATAAACAATTGTCACCCTGTTCGGGCGGAGGATGAATTACCGCCGCTCGAACAGGAAATGAATGGAGCAGCCAGGCCAGTTTTAAGGTCAATCATTATCGGGCTGACAAATATTCTAAAAAGATCAGGTACAGGAAAAATCCAGGCGGGGACCAGGAATCAGGAGGAAAATATCCCTATGTATGAGGAAAAGCTGAAGCGGTATGACGAATTGGTCGCCAGATGCCCCCGGTTTGAGCGCAAAGGGAAGACCATGCCCTATACTTCTGCCAACGGACATATGTTTTCCCTTCTTAACAAAGCGGGGGAGGTCGGCATCAGGTTTTCCAGACAGGTCCAGGAAAAATATCTCGAAGAATTTGATTCGACGATCTTCAAATCCTATAATGCGGTCATGCGCGGATATGTATTAATTCCCGATCACATGCTTGAAGACCTGGATCAAGTCGCGAAATATCTAAACGAAAGTTACGATTATTTGATGAGCCTTGATCCGAAGTAATCCACGCCCCATTATTTGCATAATCCCACTTTTTCGGAGTGGAGTAAATTACCAGTATCCAGTAATCAGTAAACAGTAACCAGTAATCAGGTGGGAATTGATTCGGGGATGTTTGGTGGGCTGAAGACTGCATACTAGATACTGAACACTGAATATTTTTCCCTGACCCGACCTGGTGCAGGTTCAAGTCTTGCCAGGACCAGAAGGTCAATCCAAGCCGATCCCCTCCGAATGGGAATGTATTAATTCTGGGCCAGTTTTATGCTAGACTGCATTTGAGGGGGAAGATGATCCCATCCATTTAGCTAAAACTAGGGTTATCCGGTGCACAAAGTGCAGCAGGTCTACCAGCAAATCGGAGTTAAACCTTTTCTAAGGCTGATTACAGGCTGTTTGATCCTGGTCTGGGGATTCTTTTTATCCGCTATACCAACTATGATCGCCAGCCAGGGTTGGCCATCCACGGCTGGAACTATCACTTCATGTATCAGACAAGGAACGTCCTTTAAAGAATATGACGGGGACTACCATACGGAAACCAAAGTTTTTATCAGCTATCAATATACAGTAACTGGAACTGCCTATTCGTCCTCCGCGGTTAATGCAATTGATTATGCTCTCTCCCTTTATCCGATCGTTTTTGCCGACCGCTATCCAGCAGGAAAAGCTGTTGTGGTGTATTACAACCCCAAAGACCCTTCTCAGGCTGTGCTTGAACCCGGGATAGTCCTGCTACCCGAGGCAGTTAACCTCTATTCGTTTTTTGTATCAGGGGCAGGATTATACTTCGTCTTCCGGGGTTATAGGGGTTTACGGAAAGTTAATTAGCAAAAGGATGATCTAGGGTAATCACTCATCGCTTTCGAAAATCCGATCAAGGTCAGCTGATTTAGGCGGAGAAATAAAAAACAGCCACAAGTAATCAAGCAGGAGGACTGATTCCCAGATGGTTCCCGTAATGAATACTGAATACTGAATACTGAATACTGAATACTGAATACTGAATACTGAATACTGAATACTGATACTGATCACTGATCACTGATCTGAGATACTCGCGGGTTCTTGTCCTCCAACGGTTATATAATTAATAATAGCCATTTTGATAATCAATACAAATCAGGAGCACCAATGTCCGGGATTTATTCGAAGTTGGCGGTTCTGGTGGTGGGAATATTCATGGTTCTTCTGTCCGGCTGCGTATCACCCCCAGGAGGAACAACCAGTCCGGATCCTGACCTGACCCAAAGTCAAGCTATCCCAATTCAGACAGCTGAACCGCTTGAGATCACCTTTGAAGTTACCTTTGATGAAAATCACAACTGCATTATTTCTGGTCCAGCTAAAGTTCAGACTGGTGATTATTTGATTTCTCTGACTGATCAAAGCGAGCTAAAAATTGATCTGGCTGTGACTCATCTGATCGATGGCCATACTTATGAGGACCTGCTGAATTTACAAAACGCGCCTGGAGAACCATTTATCAAAGTCTACTGGATGTCACACCCGCGCTATTTTACAATAGACCACAAAGTCTGGACTTATTCCCTGGATGAAGCCGGACAGCATGTGATATTAATTCTCAAGCACACATTTGAAGGGATTTGGATTTGTGATCCTTTCCAGGTGGTCGATCCTGCTCTTGAATTGACCTCTCGAGATCTCCAAATTCAATGGAAACAGTCATTAGTATCCAGTGATCAGATTGGGAGACTGATAGCTGACAGTTTACTGCTGCTGAATACTGAACACTAAACACTGAATACTGAATACTGAATACTGAATACTGAATACTGAAACTGAATACATGAAATGAATTTCCCGTATCATCAATAAAACTGTTATACTGGTTTAAACTTATCAGTTGAAATAGCCGGGACGATGTGGCTTCCAGAACAGTAGGGGGTATTCCTGTGGGACAAGAAATTGGAACCTTAGAAAATTAACCGTCTCGAGTTTTTTCAAAATTCTCAGCAAACCAATCAATTGCTGACTGGAATATTTTTTTCCAGGTACTCGTATATCGTTAGATTCAATACGGTTGGAGGAATCTCACATGGACAGATATTATGACCGCCGGGTATTGAATTTCGATAAGTGGCTGCACCCCAAAAGAATCCGGCTGTGTCTTGTTCTCTTCCTGATCCTGGGGGCTAGTTTTGGGTCTGGCTGGTTGGTGTATGCCACCGGGGGGACTAAATTTGTTTATTCCCATACCATGTATATCCCGATCTTGCTGGCGGCATTTTTCTTCCGGGTCCCCGGGGGACTATTGGCGGGCATTGTTGGGGGGTTGATCCTGGGGCCTTTGATGCCCCTCAATGTAGCATCCGGTGAAATGCAGCTCACTGCCAATTGGATGTACCGCCTGGGCATGTTCAGCCTGATCGGATCAATAGCTGGTTTTTTTATCAGAACCCTGGATATCCAGATTGGCAAACTGGGTTGGCTCTCTTACCATCATCCCGATTCAGGCCTTCCCAATCGCTATTCCATGCTGCATGAAATTGGGACAATCATACATGATGATGGTCCGGAACATAATATCGGGATCATCATCTCGCGGATCAATAATTATGATGCCCTCTCGATCATCTACGGCATTGAAGTCGCTGATCTGTTGATTGGAAAGATAGTTGCGGCAAGTGCAGGAAAGAGTTACTGACATATCCATCTGCCAGATCCTGCCTTTCATGCTGGGTTTTTTGATCCGGTCTCCAAATGGATCCTATAAGGAAATAGCCCTGAAAGTTGTGGAAACTTTCCAGGAACCAGTGATCCATAAAAATGTCCCGGTCTTTATCGATATAAGTTCAGGCATGGCCTGTCTTCCTTTACATGGAAAAGACCCCGGCCTGGTGCTGCGCAAAGCCATGATGGCCGCCAATGCCAGTAGTGATTTGGGGGAGGATCTGGTGGAGTATGACATGTCCAGCGAAGATCTTGGGCAGGAATCAACCTCCATCATCGGCTGGCTGTCGATAGCCCTGGAAAACAACCAGTTTTTGCTCCATTACCAGCCGATTATCAATCTGTCCATCTGGAGATGTGATCGGTATGGAAGCTTTGATCCGCTGGCAGCATCCTGAAAAAGGGCTGGTCCCACCCGCGGAATTTATCCCTCACCTGGAAAATACCAGCCTGATATTCGCTGTCCAGAGTTGGGTGATCAAAAAAGCCATGGAACAGCGGCAGATCTGGGCTGCTCGGGGCTTCGAGACGGATATGGCAATTAATATCTCGTCCCGGGGCATTCACAACCCTGGATGGATCGCTACACTAAGCGAACTGCTCGAGCATCGCAATCCCGACACAAATCCCATCCTGCTGGAAATCACCGAATCAGCACTTATGCAAGGACCCGATGAGATCAGCTTGTTGCTTAATCAACTCTGTGAGGCTGGAGCGATGCTTGCCATCGATGATTTTGGAACCGGGTATTCCTCATTGGCCTATCTAAGATCCCTGGATTTTGATTACCTGAAAATAGACCAGGCATTTACTCAGAAGCTATCCACCTCCGAACGAGACAAGGATATTGTCAGGGCCATCCTGGCTCTGGCGAAAGCGCTAAGAATGAAGGTGATTGCCGAAGGTGTTGAGACCAAAGAGGTCTACGATTGGCTGAAGGCCGAAAAATGCGACCATGTCCAGGGTTATTATATTGCCAGGCCCATGCCGGCCAACCAGGTGCTGGAGTGGCATCAAGAATACCAGTTATCCCAAAAGACTGGCTGAGCTGGCAGGTTTTCAGCGATTGAAGATCGATCTGCAGGGGTGAATTTGGGAAACCAGAATCCTGATGAATGGTTTAGGAAAGGGTCAGATATTCCTGGGATCCCCAGGTGTTGAATCAGCATTCTCGTAGAACTCCGAGAATGCTGATCGTATTCAAGGGGGCTCAATGTGATCTGTGCCAGCCTCAATTAACAGAAAAAACCAGACCCGCCAGCCAGATCCTGCCTGTCATTATTTTCTGCTAACGGATCCCACCAGCTACTCACTATTTCACATCTCTTGATCCCTGGGGCCATCCCATCTCAGGAATATCATCCGGTCCGGAAAAACGACTTCCTCCCGGCGTGGTAAACTTATCAGGTCGGCCGATTCGAGGGTCAGCAGCCAGGCCCATCAGGAGCGGGTTGGCCGGGAGGATCCAGCATGAAATCATTGAAATTTGTGTTCCAGTTCACTGGTAAATATACCGGCGTCTTGGCATTGACGATCCTGAGCATGCTGCTGTTGGTTGGTGTGCAGTTATTCGCTCCCTGGATCGTCCGCTCGATGATTTCCGCGATCTCCGACCCCGGAGTGGATCCAGCTGATCTGGCCCAGATCACCAGGCTGGCCCTTTTAGCCCTGGGTTTATATCTCCTGCGGGCAGTTCTGCAATTCGTCCGGAGTTATATGGCCCACGTGGCGGGTTGGAGTGTGGTCGCCGATGTTCGGGCAGCGGTTTACGAACATCTGCAGCGCCTGTCGCTCCGCTTTTACGAAACCAAACAAACCGGTCAGCTGATGTCGCGGGTGGTGAATGATACCGATCTGATCGAAAGCCTGATCGCCCATGCCATCCCGGACCTGGCTGCCAACAGCCTGATGCTGGTCGGGGTGATCGCAGTCCTGTCCGGGATTAACTGGCAGCTGACCCTGCTGAGCATGGTCCCGGTCCCCTTGATCATCCTGGGTATGCAGGGTTATTCCAAGTATGTCCGACCAGCCTTCCGGACCCGGCAGTCCGAACTGGGCAAACTCAGCGCAACCCTGAATGATAATCTTTCCGGAGTTCGGGAGATCAAGGCCTTCGCCAGGGAAGAGAGTGAGGCTTCCCGAGTGCTGAATCACATTATCCTTTACAGGGATTCAAACTTGCGGGCCCTGAGGCTGATGGCAACCTTCCACCCCTTCGTGACTTTCTCTTCCTCTTTAGGCACAATCATCCTGATCTATTTTGGGGGGCGATTCGTTTTAGGCCAGACCCTGGATATCGCCGATCTGGTAGCGTTTTTCCTGTATCTGGAATTGCTCTACCAGCCGGTCAGGGAGTTGAGCGGGGTCTGGGAGAACGTCCAGCAAGCCCTGGCTGGAGCAGAGCGTGTGGCTGAACTATTGGATGAGGCCCCCGATATCATTGAAAAACCGGATGCGGTTGCCTTGCAGGGCAGAGCCCGGGGAGAGATCGAATTTAAGGGGGTTGGTTTTGGTTATTCAGTGGGGGACACGATCCTCAAAAATGTGAACCTCAAGATTACCCCTGGCATGGTGGTTGCCCTGGTGGGGCCCACAGGCGTTGGTAAAACCACCCTGGCCAACCTGATCCCTCGGTTTTACGATGTTTGTGATGGATCGATCACCCTGGATGGCCACGATATCCGCGACCTCACCCTCAATAGCATTCGCCAGCAGATCAGCATCGTTCTGCAGGATATTTTTCTGTTCCATGGCACTGCCCGCGAAAATATCCTCTTTGGGCGCAAGGATGCTACTGAAGAGGAAATGATCCAGGCCTCCAGAATTGCCAATGCCCATGAATTTATCACCCGCCTGCCGGATGGCTATGACACGTTGTTGGGAGAACGGGGAGTGAGGCTGTCTGGAGGGCAGAAACAGCGGATGGCAATCGCCCGCGCGGTCTTGAAAGACACACCCATCCTGATCCTGGATGAAGCCACATCTTCGGTTGACACCGAAACCGAGTTGTTGATCCAGCAAGCCCTGGAGAAATTGATGGTCGGGAAGACCGTGGTGGTCATAGCCCATCGTTTGTCCACCATCCGCAGCGCTGACCTGATCGTGGTTTTGCAGGATAATGGCATTGTTGAGCAGGGAACCCATGAGGAGCTGATCGCCCTGGACGGCCTGTACAAACGGTTGAACGATGTTCAGGAAAAAAACGCCCCCAACTGGCGAGTGGTCAGGGAAAATCGGCAGCGATCACAGGGTTGACTTCTAGGACCTGGTTGCCCGTGTGAAGAAGCACTGGGCTGTCGATCACAAGTTCCTATAATAATCGCTGGCTCCTCTAGGTCGGTTTTGAAATTATCACCGTAACCCCAGCACTAAATCCCGTTCCGTACTGCTCATAAAAAGCTCCCTGAGTAATTGCTCGTCAGAGGAGGAGATCCACCATGACCAAAAACTCCAGACCCACCCCGGTGGATGATTATATATTATCTGCCTCACCAGCAGCCCAGCCGATCCTGGAAGAAATTCGGCGCATGGTGCTCGAGACAGTCCCGGATGCCGAAGAGCTGATCAGCTACCGCATGCCCGCCTACAGATCGGGAAGGATCTTCATCTATTTTGCGGCGTTTAAAAACCATATCGGGATCTATCCACCCCTCAATCCTGATACTGACCTGGAGAATTCCCTCCTGCCCTACCGGGGGCCAAAAGGCAACCTGAAATTCCCGCTTGATCAACCCCTGCCATACGACCTGATCGGCAGGGTGATCCAAATGCTTTTTAAGCAATATGCGAAATGATTTTCCGGTTTTGATTGCAAATCCCAGATATATAATTTCTGTTAGATTTTAAATCTCCCGTAACTGATCAGGATAGAACAAGTTAATATATATGAACTGTATCATAAAAATTATTGGTTTATTATCCTAGATGGAGGTCTCAAATGGTTTCTTTTTCAGCAGTTAACTGGTTAGCCGTTTTGCTGGGAACAGTCCTTTCAATGGCCCTGGGAGCGCTCTGGTACGGACCGCTCTTTGGACAATTATGGTTGAAATCTGATTGGCAAGACCGAGGATGAGCTGGAGTCCAATCCTGTCATGTACATCAAGACTGCCGTGGCGGCTTTTATTGGCATGCTGGCGCTGAACCTGGTGGTAGTCTCATTTGGCGCCACTGATATTCTTTCAGGACTGGTTGCAGGTGGATTCGTTTTCCTGGGAATTGGAGCAACCACAACCTTTGTCTACACTAATTTTGAGGGTCCCTCCGAGAAGGTCTGGCTGCTTTATGTTGCCTACCACCTGGTAGTTTACCTGATCATGGGTGCTGTGTTTGCGATCTGGTAGGCTGGAGGAAACTCGATGGCTGAATTAAAGACTCAAAAGAACGCTGCCAGTATTGAGGATTTCCTGAACGCGGTGGACCACCCAACCCGCCGACAGGATAGCTTTGAGATCCTGGAAATCATGCGGGAGATCACTGGTGATCAGGGTTCGATGTGGGGGAGCAGCATCATCGGCTTTGGAGATTTCAGTTATACCAATACCACCAAAAAGGACTACAAGTGGTTTAAGACCGGGTTCTCGCCCCGGAAGCAAAGCCTGACTCTCTATGTGATGGATGGTTTTGAGGATTACGACGAGATCCTGTCACGGCTGGGAAAACATTCTACTGGAAAGTCCTGTCTGTATATCAACAAGCTGGATGATATCAACCGGGATGTTCTGCGGGAGCTGATCAAAGCATCTGTTGATCATATGTCCAGCTAATATAAAAAAAACCTGGAACCAACTGAGTCATGTAACCGAGGACACCAAATCCCCCCCGGGGGTCTGGTGTCCTTACGTTTAACAGAGGGAAATTCAGCAGCGCCGATCAGCTGCCTGCGGGAAAGTGGGAAGGGGTGTTGTAGTAGATCCAAGGTCATAGTAATAAATCACCCCGGCGCGAGCCGGGGTGAAGTGTAAGAGAAGCAAGCAGTTCTGGGCAGAACACTTTTGCATTCTCGCTCTTAAGTATACCCCCATCAGGGATCAGAAAAGCTCAATTCCTCGCCAGGGATTCCCAGGCTTCCCGTTGTCGCTGACCATCCCTGCAATTCTGTTAATCAACCAGTGGACCATATTTAAGTTACTTAAGGGTTTTGTTAGGAGGGATAGAATTCATTATGTCCCCGGAATGAGCAGAGTATAATGAAAACACCAGCTTTTCTGGTGTTTAAATGAGGCGCTGCAGCTTAAGACAGGATCGGTGATCGGACCGAGCTGCCAAAGCATACCCTCTAGGGATACATGTTAGAATAAACACAAGAATTGGTTTAGTTGGTAAATCGTAGATTCAATAGTTTCCCCCGTTCATGGTGAGTGCAGAAGACGCTCAGGACGGGTGTTGCTGTCTCTAGAGATGTTAGACTTTTAGATGGAGTTGGAGCAGGTGAGAGACTATTCGATATTGATCGCAGATCCCGATCCGGATTTCATCCGCGATTTTTCGGGCACCTTGATAGGCAATGGATTCCAGGCAACCGGCACATCGTCAGGATCGAATGCCCTCGAGATCTATAAAAAAGCGGCCGCAGATCTGGTGCTGGCCGATCTGGCGATCTTCGAACTGGATGGTTTACGGCTCCTGGAAGCTCTGAGGTCTTTTGATCCCAATGCCAGAGTGATCCTGACCACAGATTCGGCCGATAAAGATATGATCGCCAGGGGTTTTCGACTGGGAGCCCTGGATATCTTGGAAAAACCTCTGGAGTCCGAGTTCCTGATCTCAAAGATCCGGGAACTGCTGGCCAGAGAGGACCGGGCCCTGGAAGGCAATCTCCAGATGATGAGTCTGGCAAGCATCATCCAGATCAACTGCGAGGAACGCAACCAGGCCCAATTGATCCTCAATCATATGGGGCAGGGCGGCACGATTTTCTTTAAAGATGGAGAAATGATCCATGCGGAATACGATGGACTGCAAGGGGAAGACGCAGTTTATGGTTTACTGTCCTGGGATAGAGGCACGTTTAAACTAAAGATCGGTGTTGACCCCCGACAGCGAACGATCAATAAAACCTGGTCCGGAGTTCTGCTGGAAGGCATGAGACGGATCGATGAAAAAACTGCGGGCTGGAGTCCGGATTGGGAGGAAGAGGAAGATCTGCCGCTCCCCCGGGAGAAGAATTCTGGCCTGGAAGACCGGATAGTAAATGCCCTGGGAAACTTAAGGGATGTGGAAGAAGCCCTGATCTGTTTTCCTGATGGCACTGTAGCGGCTGAGTATAAGAGCACTGATCCGGAGGGATTTGCAGGCTTGGGGGGGATCATTCAGGAAGAGGCCAAGATCATAGGAAGCTTTTTGGATGGCGGAACTTTTGAACGGGCTGTGCTGACGGGAGATGGGAATCGGGTTTATGTTCAATTTAAGGAAGAACGATCCATTTATTTGACTCTGTCGATAAAATCATCAGCGGAATCCATCTATGGATCCGTGGAGACCATTCTTAAGCGCTATTAATAAATTGGATCAAGGAAGGCAGCCATGATTTTTCCAAAAAAAGATGCCATCTACCAGAATCTGAATACATCCTTCACGAATTTTGGAGAACTCCTGGTAGATCTCAAGGAAAATGGGTTTACCGGTGTCGTCCAGATCAGCTACTGGGAATATGAAGGAACCCTGCTGCTGGACAGTGGAAATATTGTCAATGCCATTGAAGATTCCAAAGGTGCAATCATAACCGGTCAGGATGCGGTCAAAAAAGTAACTGCCAAGGCTAAAGAAAAAGACGGAGCGATCAGCGTCTATTCCCAAAAAGGGGAAATGATCACCATGCTGGCGAGTGTTGCCAAAAGCCAGATCGTCTATAAGGACCTCAGCACAGAATTCACCAGCCTGGATGCCCTGATCGCTAAACTGCGAACTGAGGAGCATACCGGCTATATCGAGGTTTCTTTTCAGGGCAACCAGCAAACGGCGTATATCTACTTTCTGGCAGGGCGGGTGATCGATTCCTTATTGACCGGCAGGAGTGAGGAAGCCTCCGGGCCGAATGTCCTGATGAGAGTTCTGGAAATTACCAAAACGGTCTCGGCCACATTCAGTGTCTATAAAGCCGCAGTTGAAGAAGCGCTTTCGGAAAGTGAGATGATCAAGGTCAGTTTTAATCTGCCGCAGCTGCTCGAGGCCTGGGGGGCGATCATCGGCGCCGTCGAATCTGCCGCGGATAAACTGCTGGGCGAGATGGAATTTTCGAATTCATTCAAAGATACCCTGATCATAAATGCAGACGAGTATCCATTCTTGGATCCCTTTGCAGCCAAATTTCAGTACAGGGCTGGAGCAGTGAGCTTTTCAGGTGATGTGACCAAGAATTTCAGCCAGGCCATAGCCAAGAGTCTTTCGGATACGATCGAAATCCTGGCAGAGAAGGCAGCCCTGGAGGGGTTGGACTTGTTTGGTCCGATCCGGGCAGCCCTTGACCCGGTGCTGGTTGGCAACAGTGATCTGATCGATCGTTTCAACCTCAACGCACTATTACCTATTTTGTTTAGTTAAAGCAGATGGTCATGAAAGCTGGTTTAGAGGAAATCAATCAACAGGCTCGGGGTCTGGGGCAGCCTGATCATTAATAATCGGGGAGAGATCATTGCCAATCAATCTCCCGCAAGCATTAATAAAGCGGCCCTGGCCAATATAGCAAACCATGTGTTTGAGCTGCTGTCTTCAGCAGGAGATGCTATTTCAGGTTTAAGGGAAGCGGTCATTCATTATTCTCAGCGGAAGATCTTTATCCTCGACCTGGAGCAGGCCATTTTGATCGTCATCTGCACTCCCTCTGTGGATATCTCCCTATTAAGGATGACAGTTAATGTGGTTGTGACAACCTGGAGAGCGGATTCTAAAACGCAAAAGGCTCTGCAGGCAAATTTTGTGGAGCGGTTTTAACGGATTGATCAGAGAATCATTTGGCATGAATTGAAGTGGAATCAGGAGATAGAATATGGCAGAAGTATTAAAAGGCAATCTGGCCCAGCTTTCGTTAGTGGATATTCTCAGAATGCTCAGCAATGGATATCGGTCCGGACGATTGGACATTCGCCAGGGGGGTAAGTCCGGAGAGATCTACCTGGAGCGGGGAAGTATCGTACATGCAGTGACTGGAGCTCAGATCGGGGAAAAGGGAGTCTATACACTGATGGGCTGGCTGGAAGGGGATTTTAGTTTCAGTCCCGATATCGTTCCGCCGGAACGATCGATCAATACGACAACTGAACAGTTGATGTTGGAGGCAGCCCGCCAGGCAGAACAATGGGAAGACATCAAAGATGTGCTCTCCTCAACGGATGCGGTTTTTAACATCTCTCCCTCTGGATCCACAAACACGGTGAGCTTAAAACCGATCGAGTGGCAGGTTTTAGCCCAGATCAACGGTGAACGTTCGGTGGTTGAAATCTCAGAGATCCTGGGTCTCCATGAATTTGACGTGGCGCGGATCATGTACAGCCTTACCACTGCCGGGCTGCTTCATGAAGTCAGTGATGCCAGGAGTTCATCCCGGGAGATCGTTGAGGAAAGTTTTTTTGTCAAGTTAAATGAGATCTTCACCGAGGTTATGGGTCCAATTGGACCCATCATCATCGATGATGAGATCAGGCTGCTGGGTGAAATCCGAACGGCCTTCCCACAAGAAAAGGCCGCAGAATTGGTGGAACGCATCAGCCTTGAAATCAGCGACGCAGCCAAGCGGGCTCAATTCCAGAAGGAAATGGTTTTATTATTACGGGGATAGGATCTGCCAGGATAGGCCGATTTCAGGTCAGAGAGGTCAGGATCAAGACCCCAAGGAGAAATAAGCATGACTCTTCGCCAGATCAGGAATTATATTATTGTCTTCGGTGTGATCGTGCTGGGACTGGTAGCGTTGAACTATTATTCCAACACAACCATGAACCAAACCATGGAAATCACTATCGAGCTCACCAGCCTGCAGGATGTCGTCCAGTCTGTTGAAAAGATCCGGGATGCCCTGGAAGAAGAACGGATCGCGATTGGCCAGTACCCACTGACAGGAAACCCGGAGTTGTTGACCAGGCTCGAAACAGCCAGCGCAGACTATGATCAAGCCTGGGCGGTGGTGGTCGCCAATCGAGGAGAAAGCATGGCTGCCCAGATCGGCGAAATTGCCGCAGCCAGGGAGGTTTACCAGGGTTTGCTGTCTGAAGTGATTTCGATGTACCAGGCCAATCCCACAAATAATCGATCCTCGGCAAAACTATCCGAGGCGATCAACTATTACCTGCAGAATCTTGATCCCAAGATCTCCGGCCTGGCAGAACCTGAAATAGCCAAGTTGAGCCAGAGGGTTGAGATTGAAAAACAGCGCGCGGCAACCTTGCTCAGAAACTCCCAGATAGCCACCCTGTTTGGGATTATGATAAGCGGCGCGGCCTTGATCATGACATTATTTGTGGTATTTGGAACCCAAAGAATGGTCCGGGCCATCAATGGGATCGTGGTAGCGGCCAATTCGATCAGCCGGGGCGACCTGGATGTGCCGATTGATGTTAATCAGCGGGGTGAGATCGGGGAAATGGCCAAAGCCATCGAAAGGATGCGCACCAGCCTTAAAGCTGCTATTGAACGGCTCAGGCGCTAAAATCGGATCCGGATTATGATCCAGCCGCTCCTCTGACCGGGATATCAGGTACAATCATTCCCGTCAGACCATTACCAGCGGAGAAAGAGGAACAAGATGATGAATCAAGGAATGCATGTACCTGAAGAGCTCCTGAACAAGATCGAGTATATCCTGGCCCACCTGGCTGAAAAAGCCCACACGGATAGTATTGTACTGGCAGATATCAGCGGACAGGTGCTCGCGATTCAGGGAATTATGGATGAAGGTACTCCGGCTGTGGTGGCAGCGCTGGCAGCGGGAGATGTGGCGGCAATGGCGGAACTTTCCAAAAGGATCGGTGAGACTGACCCCCACGGGTCATTTTTCCATGAGGGAGAGACCAAAAGCATTTACCTGCATAATATCGCCGGGAGTTTTATCCTGATCGTGATCTTCAGATCGGAAACCCCTATTGGACTGGTGAGATTGTTTGCAAAGCGGGCTGTTGAACAGCTGCTGCATATCACTGAAGAATTCGAGGACGTTATGGGTCCTCCCCTGGATTACAACCCGGATGAGTTTAATAAGGGAATAACCCAGGAGCTGGAAGACACCTTCCAGTGAGGCCCAGAGGAAACCTGCTCCCGCATGTTTATTAATTGGAAATTACGAGAAATCAATCTTAAAATTGTTTATTACGGGCCTTCCTTAAGCGGGAAGACCTCTTCTTTGCAGTATATCCATTCCCGGACCAAACCTGAACGCAGGGGAGAGCTGATCTCTCTAAAAACGCGAGAGGACCGGACCCTGTATTTTGATTATATGCAATTTGAAATGGGTGAGATCAGCGGGTTAAAACCGCGATTCAATATCTATACCGTACCGGGACAGGTTTATTACCGGGGGACACGCAAGCTGGTATTAAAGGGTGTTGACGGGATAGTGTTTGTAGCCGATTCTCAAATCAAACGATTACATGAGAATGTAGATGCTATCAAAGATCTTTATGAAGATCTGCTGGAACTGGGATTTGTTCCCGCAGAGGTGCCATTGATCCTGCAGTGCAATAAAAGGGACCTGCCGGGAATCCTCTCGGTGCCGACACTCAAGGAAAACCTGGGATTAAACGGTGTGCCGGCATATGAGAGCGTAGCAGTGGATGGCGTGGGTGTATTGGACGGCTTAAAATCAATTGTCAACCAGGTCGTGACCAAGGCCAGGGGAAAGATCAACCCCACACCGGCCTAGGAGAACAACTGTGACCGAAACTCAAATAACAACACCTGTCACTTTCATAGAAATCCTGGAAGATATGAACCAGGAAGGCGGTTTCAGCCGATCCGTCCTGGCTACTTCAGAAGGGCTGCCGATCGCCTCAGCGCCCATGCAGCCTGATCACGAGTTAGCCAGCGCGATGATCGCCATGCTGCAGCAGGTAAGTGTCGAGACCCAGGATTACCTGGGTTTGGCCCCGGTGGATGAGGTCACGATCCGGACCCGGGAGAATGTGCACCTGGTCTGCCGGACTATACCTTCGGGCGAAGACATGGTTTGTTTATGCGCCCTGGTGCCTTCCGGAGGAGTATACCGGCGGGCGACCAACCGGGCTGTGCGCCGGATCCGGGATATGATCGAAGGCTAAATATCGAATTAGATTGATAATTAAAATCGGCTGCAGGTTTTCCTGCAGCTGATTTTTTTATACCTCTCAGCATGGACCTGCGCTGAAGACTTGAGATCTGTTCCCCTAATCAAAGCATCTCAGCTGGCCCAGTTATGTTATAAATAGGCACACAACAATTAAGCTTTTACTAACGGTTACATATCAGTAGTTAAAGTGCTGCAGTTCAACAGGGAGGAGTGTATGACGGCCGAAAAGTTCCAGAAAATAGAAAACCTATTAAGCAGTTTTAATTCCGAGGATATTCACCAGGGCCTGGTGCTGGTAAGGGAAGAACTTCCCCAGATTTCTGAAGAGGATGCCAGGTCCCTCTTTGAAATGGTTTCCGCGCTGTTCTACATTGACCTGCTGGACCACCCTGAGCACGCCCATGTTCTCGACGAGGCGGTTGGCCTGATGGTGGATTTTGGGGAGTTTGTGATCCCGATCCTGCTGGAAAACCTGGATGCCGGGGATATGAAAGCCCAGCTGACGATCGGGCATGCCTTTGGTCGGGTGGGTGAACCAGCCCTGGAGCCGCTGCTGGAATCCTACAAATGTGAGGAAAGCGAAGAGTGCCGGATCTTCCTGGTATATTCGCTGGGCAAGATCCGCTCACCCAGGGTCCTGGAGGCATTTGACCAGGTGTTAGCAGCGGCCCAGTCTGAAAACCTGGAACTGAGGGACACGGCGGTGCGCGCTCTGGGTCAATTTGTCGAGGTGATTTCACCGGCTGATCTGCCCGCTGAGTACAAAAAAGGCATGTTGGAAGCCATCCGCATGAACCTGGGAGATTCCAGCGCTGGAGTGCGTTCCAAAGCCATCCGCAGCTACGGCAAACTGGCCCGCTTCGGCCACCTGGATGAAACGGAAAAGGCCAAATGCAAAGAGACCTGCGAGCTGCTGCTGGGCGTGGATGGGCGGTATGAATGGGACCGGGCCTATATCGTGCGCAAGGAAGCCCAGGAAGCCCTGGACTGCCTGGAAGGGTGTGATGAAAGACAGTAAACAGTAAATCGCAACCAGTAAGATGTCAGTAAGGGCGACTCGCAGAGTCGCCCTTTTCTTTTGTCTTGGCGAGAGAGTGAGCCAATTTCCCCACGGGGCTCCCGCAGGAGCGCTAGCTCCTGCGGTTGTGAGGGCCGGAATGAATTCCTCCGCCCTGGCTGGCGCCGAACGTCGGCCTGCGCCGACGGTGAGAATTTACCCTTCCAGGCTTTCTGTCTTTGCGAGGAGTCCGAAAGAGGACGAAGCAATCTCCTGTTCTTGTGATTCGTGAAGGGCCACTGGCGATTAAGATGGATCCTGCCGGTGTTTAATTGGCGAAGGACTGAAGTCCTGTCGCCTGGCTGGCGCCGAACGTCGGCCTGCGCCGACGATTAATCCCTCAACTTATCAGGAGATTGCTTCGGGCAAATGCAGCCCTCGCAAAGACAGTGGGAATGGGATATTATCTGTGGCTCCCGCAGGAGCGTCAGCTCCTGCGGTAATCCATAGCGGGTGAGCTGGCCCTCTCCTGTTTTGTTCAGAACTGGATTGACACCCGAGCGATTCGATCCCTTTTTATGAATTCCAATAAGCGTAGAAAATAATCCCTCTTAAAAGATGGGGAAAAATCATCATAAAGGATGATGGCAAACTCTCGCATCCAGAGATCACTTCGGTTAAAATTAATCCAATCATCTGTCCCCTGGAGGGATCTTGCCATGGCAACCAAACGCCCACCCATATTTATCATCTCAATTCTGATCGCTCTATCCCTGGCTTGTTCTTTGACAGGGGTCGAGACTAAACCGGAGATTCCCCCGGAGGATACCTCACAGGATGCCATTGCCACCGCGGTCGCCGCCACAATTGCAGCTGCCGAGGCTGAGTCCACCCTGACCTTCCACCCCACAGTGACCGCCGACACTCCTTTGCTGCCTGAACCAACCTTCAACTACAACGGTGTCAGATTTTATTTCAACACCAGCCTGGCGGATAATATCACAGCCGGGACCACCCCAGCGAACCTGCTGGATGGCAATGAGTTTTGGAACACACCGGAACACCGCGAGTATGTCTTCAACAACTGGACCCTCCCGGGTGGATTTCACAATCCCACGATCCTGGGTCTACTCGGTGGCGGACTTTTCTGCAGTTAATCCCACTATCGGGGATCGCTTAAGTGCCCTTCAGGCTGCCCTGGCTGCTCAGTCTCCCGACTGGAGCAGGTCTGGAGGTGGCCAGTTTCTTTAATGCCGGCCAGTTTTTCCAGAGCAATGTCAAATACCTGGAATTTCAGAATGGAACGGTGCCCGCTGGCTGAGCCAGTACGGCCAGGCCTTACTTCCCGATCGGCCTGCCCTCGCTGTTCTATACCTTCCAGGGCTTTACGGCCGACGGCGCTTACTACATCAGCCTGCTCCTGCCGGTTGACCACCCGATCCTTCCCCCCACGGGCAGCGTCACTCTGGATGATGCTTTCTACAATAATTACGAGGCCTATGCTGTGGAAACATGCCCAGACTCTCAACGCTCAGGCCGATGCCAGCTTTACTCCCTCGCTGGAGCTTTTAGACCAGCTGGTGCAGACCCTGCTGGTGCTGGATCCGGGGGAGTGAGCAGAAAGTCTAATGAGTGAGCAAGGGCGACCCTGGGGGTCGCCCTTTTTATTTGTCACAAAGAGTGAATCGATGCAATTTCCCCAAGGCGGCTCTCAGCAGGAGCGTCAGCTCCTGCGACTGACCCTAACGGGAGAGCTGGCGCTCTCCCTGGAGCAGCAGGGGGCTGACGATTAAGCCCTCAACTTGTCAGGAGATTGCCGCGTCGGATCGTTTTACGATCGCTCCTCGCAAAGACAGTGGGAATGGAGCTTCTGTGGCTCCAGCAGGAGCGTCAGCTCCTGCGACTAACCCTAACGGGAGAGCTGGCGCTCTCCCTGGAGCAGCAGGGGGATGACGATTGACCCTCAACTTGTCAGGAGATTGCTTCGGGCAAATGCAGCCCTCGCAAAGACAGTGGGAATGGGATGTTAGCTGTGGCTCCAGCAGGAGCGTCAGCTCCTGCGGCAATCCCTGGCGCAACGAGAGGGGGAGTCTCTCAGGAAGTATTTACAGCCCCCTGTCTGGCTTTCTAATCCTCCAGGTAACAATTTTGGCCAGGATTCCGTTATACTGGTAGAGAACCAAAACTCGCTTTAAAGGAGGCCCAGATGTCCACCCGCATAAATATCTCTAGCAGCGATCCTGATCACCTTCCTGATCCTTCTGGCAGCCTGCAGTCCCAATGCCAATGCTTCTCCAGCTGGTGATGACCTGGGGGAGGATTCTGAAGTCACTGGGCCGATGGCTACCCAAGATGCGGAAGATGGCAGCGCAACGGTTTATTATAATTACTGGATGAATAATCCCATCCTCGAATTTAAGATCCAGCCGGTCTTTCCGGTCAATATTGTAGAGGGAGCACCAGGTACTTTTCGGGTTTCTGGCATCACAGAAAAAGCGGTCAATTTCCGGATGGCAGCTGCCGGACGGACCCACGGGTAGCTGCCAGATCCGTTGTAATGTCAACCTGCGATTTGCCGCTGAGGGGGAGATCCAGCTCGATCCAAAAACTGGGGAATGCACCATCCCGATGAGCTTCCAATTTCAACCCCAGCAGGATGAGTGGATCCTGGAGACCGACTGCCCGGAGGAATCCAAAGCAGTGATGGACTGCGCCGCGCTGACTCTGGCGCTAGTTGATCCCACGATTTACACCTTCAGCAAAAACAGAGAGGGGACCGAACTACTCCCAGGATGCCAGTGTTACTCTCAAGGCAGAGATCAGGGATATTGTCTGGCCCCGGAATTTAGGCAATTTGTGCGCCTGGTAAGTGTCAGGATAACAAAGCCAAATCAACAATATTTAATCATCGGTCTAGAGCAGATCAGGATTGGGGGAAAAATCCAGACATTTGGCACAGGATAATTATGGGATCAATCTACGCATTTTCTGCCAGGAATGCGGCTTTGACCTGAAGCTCAGGTGGGGTGTCGGCATGCTATTCATGCATCCAGAGACTTGCCAGGCATGCTGCCCAAACGGCAGGGGGAAAAAGTCCGGGAGATGATGGACCGCCCCGACTTAAAAAAAGTGCGCTACAACTATCAGCTGTACATCTGCCCTCGCTGCATACTGCCTCCTCCAGGCTGAACTACAGGGTCGAGTTCGAGGGGGGCGAGATCTACCAGCCCAGCTTCCGGTGCTCGTACTGCCGGGCCAAGCTGGTGGAGACCGAGGAATTCCCACATTTTGAGACCTGTCCCAGGTGTGATTCCTCCAACCTGATCACCGGCAGGGGGGATTGGGACTGAAGTCATCTAGTCTCCAGTTTGTAAATCGAAATGAGATTGAGGTTCTATGATAAAAGAAGGTTCCAGCGCTAATCTGCAGTGCTGGAACCTTCTTTTATATTTCAATTCATTGTAAATGCAAGCCTGGTTGGTAATTTTCAGGCTTCAGGAGGTTTGTTTTTCCTCTTCCTTTTCGACAGCAGAATTCCTCCAATGATCAGGGCCAGCAAAACTCCACCCCCGCACACTCCTGCGGTGATCAGGGCAATAATCCAGCCGGGAAGGGCTAAACGGTCCTTCAGATCTGAGAATACAGAATCGGATGGTCCATCTTCATCCTCAACATCCAGGCCAAGTGCTTTGATCTGCCGATCCCAATCTGCAGCTTTGATTTTCTCAACCTCACCGACAGTGGGTCCCTGGATGGCCAGGCTTTCATCCCCACCCAAGATTTGCTTCTGACCGGAGGCTGTATCCGTGACCTCCACAGAACCTTCGGATACATAGGTGTAAAGTGAGTCAGTCTCCGGATCATATTCCAGGACCACATCAGAGGCGACTATCACGGCTGCTTTGACACCCACATTAACTCCAAACCCGCTGCCTGGGCTCCAGCCCTCAGTTATGACTCGAATAGCGCCTTTCAGGTGATCGATCAGGCCCGGTTTGCCATCATCGCGGTGCACAGAAAAATCGTTGAAACACATCAGGCTGTTTGTGCCCATGTTCAGGTGGCTCGGCCCCCTGTTGGTTGTATTATCCAGGTCATTCATCTGGACCCGCATCCGGCCATCGGAACCGGTCTGCAGACAGTCCCCGATCCGGATGGGAATGCCTTTCTGGCTTTGGGCTTCGCCCCCTTCGCAGTAACCGATCCGGGCAGATCCCATCTGTCCCACCACGTAGCCAATCACACCCAGCTCGAGGTCAGCAATATCCGCTCCGCGGGCAATGGATACTTTGGAGGCAACATCGGATTGTTTTTCGCGGCACTGCTCTGGGGTATACCGGCGGGGTAACCCTGGGCTGCTCTCCCAGTCGGGTTGAGCCGATACTGATTGAACTGCCTGGGCCTGATAAGTCCAGACTACGTGGCAGGGAGGGGCGTTCCAGAGGCCCGCAACAACAGTAAATTCCCCTCCCTCAGAAGCTGCTGGAGCAGTAAAGGACCAGTTTTCTGATGATTTTCCGTCGAAATTAGCCGCCCAGGGAAAATACTGCAGCACTGGATCCAGGCCGGTGCTGTTGAGGTGATATTGGAACCTCAAACCGGAGCCATTACCCCCTTCGTTGACCGTGCCTGAGGAGCTGGCGAATGCTTTCAGGTCCACGTCCTGGCCGGGATCCAGCCTGGCCGGGGGACTGTCAAAATCGACCCCGACCGTGATATCGTGGTAGACGTATTCATAGTCGACTTCCACTTCATGCATTGTAAAATTGTTGGCTGAGCAGCCGTACACCAGGGATTTGCCCTCAAAGCGGGCTTCGGCAAACCAATCCGGGTCCTTTCCGCCGCCGTAAAAGGCAGATTTTTCATTGTTGGGATTGGCCGTTGTGTCGGCCAGGACCCAGACGAATTCGGATGAGATGGTGCCAGTGTCAGACGATGCCGAGGTATCCGCTCCAGGATCAGTTGATTCAGAAGGGCCAGAGGCATCGGCAGCTTGCCCTGAATCCGCATCCATCCCGGCTTCCACTTCCGCCGGATCCTCGGGAGGGGAATCTTCTGCTTCCGGGACTCCCTCAATACTCTCGACCAGGGCGGCAATGTCGATGGTTTCGCAGGTGGGAATATCACTCATATCATCCGCAGTGCCACCAGAGCTGTCGACTTCCAACCGATAAACAATCTGCCGGATCTGCTCGATGCGGGCAGCGCAGCGGGCAGAGGCATTACCCAGCATAATGGCCCGGGCGCGATCCCTGAAGTCACCCCCGCCTCCATGTTTGGCAACCAGCATGTCTGCGATGGCAGCAATGGCAGGGTCGCCGCTCTCTCCCGTAACCAGTGAGATAACCACGTCCCGGGTTGTCTGGCTGGTCCTGGGAGCGTAGCCCTGGTCCTGGAGTCCGCTAAAATAATCCCCCAGCTCCCCCAACTCCCCCTGGACTTTGATCAAGTCCGCTTCTATCTCAGCTGTGGGTTTATTGATCAGATCGACAACATTGCCGCCCAATTTCTGGATGGCTTTGCCAACATTGCCGCCGATCAATCCGCCGGCGATAGTCATACGTTCGGCGATGCGCTTCACTTTTTGCACATCCCCCATGAACCCCCCACCTCCGCCGGAAATCTTGTTCAGGGCTGTATCAAGGAATCCCTGGGATGAGCTGATACCTTTTGTCAGAGCCCCCAGCAGCTGGGTGGCGGGTGTGGAAGCCAGCAGTCGACCTTTGACCTCTTCTTGAAGGGCGTGAATGAATTCACTCCGGGCTGCCTTCTTTTCCGACTCTGCGAAACCTAACATTGACTGCCGTTCCTGTTCGATCAGTTCGACGACTTTAATGTAGGCGGCCACCTGACTTTCACGAAGGGCGATGGTATAGAACTCTCGATCCAGGAGCTGCTGGCGGGCAGTATCCCTCAGAGTGTCATAATACTGGTTTTTTTCTTTGATGAAAGAATTGGCTGTCTTATAAACCTTGTTGCGTTTATCCAAACTGACGATCAGACTGATTATGGGGATAGGTCCTCCACCTCCAGCTTGAACGTCCGTAACTGCTGTTGCCAGCACTGCCGGCAGCGCAATCAGGAGCGCCATGATCAAACGCCAGATTTTATTCGGGAAGCTACTTTTATTGCTGGACATGAGATTTCCTTTTCACTCAGGGATGATCAATAACGAGCAAATTGTCAAAGGCAGCGGTTTCAGGGATCCGGGAGGAGACGATGGTCAGTCCAAAATACCCGGGATCCGGGATCAGGCTGTTGGTGAATTCCGCTGCCAGCTGATCGCTGAGATAGACCCGGATGGAGTCACCCTGGCAGTCGACCTTCATTTGATAGATCCCGTTCTTGGGGATCAGATCCTCCGGGATATTCTGGTACTCCCAGACCGCAAATTCGTCTTCATACCAGGCCTCAAACCGGATCTGCTGATCTGAGGGCATGACCGAGATGATGTAGTAATAATCCGATTCGATATTTGGGCTCTCGGACCGGAACATCACGCCAGCTTTGGCCCCTTTAACAAAACCCAGGGGGCGAATATCCACTTCGAGGACAAAATCCTTGGCTATCGGGGTCTCATAGTAAGCCATCATCACGGCCTGGATATACTGGGTGGTCAGGAGGCCCTCCCCGTCGATGTTGCTGTATTCCATGAAGCCCTCTTCAAAGGCTGGCTTAGCCTGGGGGGATTCCGATTTCAAAATCATCCTGGAGCAGGATCGATCCCGGGGAAGAATCAGCAAGCTGGCCCTCCATTTCCGGGCCGGATCCTAGTCTCCGCCAGGGGCAGTCCTTCAGGATCCGGGCTGAGGATGAGAGTCTCCACATAGACCAGCTGGTCATTCTCAAAACCCAGCAGGATCTGATCCCCGGCCAGGACTAAACTGCCTTCCAGGTCCAGGGAAGCCAGATCGATCTCCAGCAGATCCTGTTCAAAAAGCAGCTCGGTAACGTCCCCGGAACTCATGCCTGGTTGGAAGATTGCCGGATCATACCAATGGGCAAAGATCGAACCGTCCGGCACCTCTTCCAGCTCAACGGTCCAGAGCAGTTCGCCGTCGACAAATTCAAACTGGGTGGTAAAGTCAAAATAGGACCAGGTTTCCCAGCGTACGATCTGGCCTTCCAGCTCCATAAATTTTAGTACAAAGGCATCGGGTGGGCCCATTTCTTCCATGACCGTGGGCCGGCTGTCGAGCGGTGGAACCTGGAGGGCTTCTTCGAGGGAGATGGTCTCCGGTTCAGGGCTGCGATTTGTGATCCGATCAAGCAGGTTGCAGCCCAGGAGGGGTATCAATATCAGGATCAAGAAATAGGGAAGGAGTTTGCGGGTTGAGAGGGGGAGAGAACGGTGTGTCACAGGCACCTCCGGGGGATAGTATAAATGTTTTATACCATTGTTTGCGGAAGTATAAGGATAAATTCACGGCTTGTAGTATTGGGGAAGGCGTAAGGAGTAAGGCGTAAGGGGTAAGGACGTAAAGCGTAAGCGTAAGGTAAGCGTAAGGCGTAAGGCGTAAGGCGTAAGGCGTAAGGCGTAAGGCGTAAGGCGTAAGGCGTAAAGCGTAAAGCGTAAAGCGTAAGGCGTAAGGCGTAAGGCGTAAAGCGTAAAGCGTAAAGCGTAAGGCATGAGATAGATTAGGGATATACGTTCCATTTCCCACCCTCCGTCCTCAGTCAGGGTGCGAAGCTCCCCAAGCTCCCAGTCAGTTATAATCCTATTGACTAATCCCTTTTGAAAGGAAAAAACCCATGCCGGAGATCCAGAATCAGTCCCCAGTTGAAGAACAAATCGTCCAGGAAGTTCGAAAAGCGATCGAACACCGGGCTACCTGGATGTATCTTTTGCTTAAAGAGGCCCGGGAGCGGGGGCTGGAGTGGGATGATTTTGCCCGGGCGGCGGTTGAAAAAACCGGCTCGATCCACGGCCTGGCTAAAAAGGAAAAGATGGAAGACCCCACCAGTCTGGAGGAATTCGCGTCCGTCTTCGCGGGGGGGACCAGCCGGGGGGTGTTCGAAATGCAAGTCGTGAAACAGGATAGGGACGGCTACCACCTTGATTTTCACTACTGTCCGCTGGTGGCAGCCTGGGAGAAGCTGGGCGCTTCCGCGGATGAGATCGAGCACCTGTGCGACATCGCCATGGACGGGGACCGGGGTGTGGCGGGAGAGTTCGATGAGTTCGAGTTTACACTAGGGCACACGATCGCGGCAGGTCATCCGGTGTGCCAGATCAGGTTTGACAGAAGGAAGGGGGCAAGTAACTAGTATTCAGTAATCAGTTTTCAGTTAGGCTGTCTTTGCGAGCACAGCGAAGCAATCTCCTGTTATTTCTGGCTCCAGCAGGAGCGCCAGCTCCCGCGGTTGTGAGGGCCAGAATGAATTCCTCCGCCCTGGCTGACGCCAAACGTCGGCCTGCGCCGACGTTAAGCCCTCAACTTATCTGGAGATGCCCGTCGGATCGCTTCGATCCTCCTGCAAACTGTGCGATCTGCTTTGCGAGCGCAGCGAAGCAATCTCCTGTTCTGTGGGCGGGGTGGGAGCTGGTCGATCGCCACCTGAGGGCCGCTCGATAGCGAACCCCCGATTGAAACTGGGGCTGGGTCTGACGGCGAAGGACTGAAGTCCTGTCGCCTGGCTGGCGCCGAACATCGGCCTGCGCCGATGTTTAGCCCTCAACTTATCAGGAGATTGCCGCGTCGGATCGTTTTACGATCCTCCTCGCAATGACAGTGGGAATGAGGTGCTTCCAGGGGCTCCAGCAGGAGCGTCAGCTCCTGCGAGTTCTCTGACGGGAGAGCTGGCGCTCTCCCTGGAGCAACAAGGGGCAGATGTTTAGGACCTCAACTTGCCAGGAGATTGCCGCGTCGGATCGCGTTGCGATCCTCCTCGCAAAGACAGTGGGAATGGGGTGTTTCCATGGGCTCCCGCAGGAGCGCCAGCTCCTGCGGAGGGCCGGAATGAAGTCCTGCGCCTGGCTGGCGCCGACGATATAACCCTCAACTTATCAGGAGATTGCCACGTCGGATCGTGTAGCGATCCTCCTCGCAAAGACAGTGGGAATGGGGTGTTTCCATGGGCTCCCGCAGGAGCGCCAGCTCCTGCGGTACAACTTCCCGTCCAGATTCTCTCTTAAGGTGTGCAGGCTCCCAGAGATTGGTTATAAGGAACCGGGCACTGATCGATCGGATAACAGGATGCCTGGTTGTCATTCGGTCCCTGGTAGAGACAGCCGGTGATCAAAGTCGGTTTTAATGTTGGTAATGGGGGAATGCTGTAGAGCTTCAGCGTGCTCAGATCCAGATCCGGGTCCAGGTCCAGAGAAGTTTCCGGCAGCCAGCAGGGAACACCCGGGTAGCGGGGATTGTCAATGATCCACCAATCACCATCAATACCCCGGCCGAGCAATTCGACAGTAACGCCAGTCAGTACCGAGCTGACGATATTGTATAACGGTCCGGGACCCTGCCAGCACAAGGCATCGGTATTTAGAGTGGGCAGGAACGGGGTAGATCCTGGCTGGGGAGTTACGGTAGTTAAGATGATTGGGTCCCCAGCGCTGCTCAGGGGAGAGGCGTTAAACTCATAAGCCCCGATATCACACAGCTCACCCTGGGGCCGCTCCACGCCGCGCTGATCATCCGCGGAGCACTCATCAACGGGAATCTGATCGATAGCATCACTGAACGGCAGCAGGACATGCACCAGCTGGCCGTTGTCCTCGGTCAACTCCGACAGGATCAGGGTGCTGCCATCCTCCCGGCAGAGGTTTTGTCCCTCAGCATCATCTACCACGTCACGGCTGAATAAACAGCTGGCAGCCCCGTTGGATGCCATTAAGGCATTTTTAAGAAAGAGGCGGCCCCCATCCAATTTCATCCCACCCAGTGAGCCTCCTCCCGGCGTGGCATGATTGGCGATCGTGACCTGGATAAAACGCGCTGTTCCTGCAGGTAGATAAGCTGCCGCACCCTGCAATTGGCCCTGATTAGCGCTAAGAGTAACATTTAAGAGCTCGATATCACCGTTGTTGTAGATCCCACCCCCGCTGCCATTGGAATAGCTGATGGGCACAGCGCTGGCAATATTCCGGGCCAGTGTTGTATGACTGACCAAGCCCGAACTTGTATTATATATACCGCCGCCATCCCGGGCCTGATTATCAAGGACCAGGCTGTTCAGGATAGTAAACTGGCCGCCCATCAGTGCTAAACCACCACCCTCTCCCTGAGAAGGGGTGTCTCCAGTTCCAGTAAGTTCGGCGGTGTTGTCCTGGATCAGCACCGTGTCAAGCCCCAGCCTTCCGGTCTCGCGGTAGTCGAATCCATCCCCCAGGGGGCCTCCCTGAAAGATCGCTCCGCCAAAAACAGCGGTGTTTGCTGTTAAGGAGGAGTTTTCCAGGTTGAGAATACCAGAATTATGAATCCCGCCGCCTTCTCGAGAGTCCATAAAGGCAGAATTATCCTGGATTGTTGTGCCGCGGATGGTGAGAACCCCCCTCCCGCCGTTGCATAAGCCTCCCCCATTGCCAGCCCGGTTCGATCCCAGATGGCTGTCCGTGACAGTCATTGTGCCGGTATTGGCAAATCCACCCCCGCAATCATCGTAGAACCTGGTAGCCTGATAGATCTCTTCTTCGGCCGCTGTTAAACCGGGAGGACCGAGTGCGGTATTCCCGGTGATCGAGACGCCAGCCAGAGTTGCGCTGAGCTGATTAAACAGGCCCCCGCCGATCATGCTGGAATTATCTTCCAGGTTGACATTGGTCATTGATAACACGCCCTGGTTGAGGATCCCGCCCCCGATCCCGACGTCCAGATCGCCGCCTTTCACAGTAATGTTTTCCAGGTGCAGGCTAGCTCCCTCTTCAATGTGGATGATGCGGTTATTCCAGGTGCTGTCCCCCTGGATGATCGAGGCCGCTGGGGAGACGCCAAAAATCGAAGCGCTGGCCAGGAAGTTGAGATCACCACGGTTGGCATCTGGCCCTCGCAGTGTCAGGGTATATGTCCCGGCTGGAAGCTCGATGGGATAGATATCGTGCAGCGTACAGGTATTGGCGGCATGGACCGCCTCCCTCAAGCTGCAGTGGCCGCTGCAAGCGCCGTCAAAGATATCTTCAGTGGTGGTGACCAGAAATGTGTCAGAGGTACAATCCGTGGCCGTGGCGTCACAACCAGAGGTTATGATCAGCAAGATGCCAAACAGGAACAGGGGCAGGAAGGATTTTGCCCTCCTGGTTCTCAAGCGGCTGGTGCTGTTGGGATTATTTTCTTCAGGTAATAGGCGTATTCCCCCACCATTTTGGAAGCTACCAGTAAACATGATCTTTTCCTTTTCAACCAATAAATTTGGGTCCAGTTACAAGCAGTCCGATCCAAACACCATTCAGTAGAAGAGCCTTCAGGGTGACTACTACACCCTTTTGCGGAATATTGCTGCCAGGTATATAGTTATACTGCATATTTTGGTCCCGGGAGAAGCAATCTGTTGTTCTGTGGGAGCGATGGGGTGATTCCAGGGGCTCCAGCAGGAGCGTCAGCTCCTGCGGTTGTGAGGGCCGGAATGAATTCCTCCGCCCTGGCTGACGCCAAACGTCGGCCTGCGCCGACGTTTAAGCCCTCAACTTGTCAGGAGATTGCCGCGTCGGATCGCGTTGCGATCCTCCTCGCAATGACAGTTGAGATGGGCAAAGCGAGGTTTTTCTGTCTTTGCGAGCGCAGCGAAGCAATCTCCTGTTCTGTGGGCAAGGGGATGGAGTGGTCGATCGCCACCTGATGGTCGCCCGATAGCGAACCCCCGATTGAAACCGGGGGTGGGTCTGACGGCGAAGGACTGAAGTCCTGTCGCCTGGCTGGCGCCGAACATCGGCCTGCGCCGATGTTTAGGCCCTCAACTTATCGAGATTGCCGCGTCGGATCGCGTTGCGATCCTCCTCGCAAAGACAGTGGGAATGGAGTGCTTCCAGGGGCTCCAGCAGGAGCGTCAGCTCCGGCGAGTTACTCTGGCGGGAGAGCTGGCGCTCTCCCTGGAGCAACAAGGGGCTGACGTATAAACCCTCAACTTGTCAGGAGATTGCCGCGTCGGATCGTTTTACGATCCTCCTCGCAAAGACTGTGGAAATAGGATGTTCCAAATGCTCCAGCAGGAGCGTCAGCTCCAGCGAGTTACTCTGGCGGGAGAGCTGGCGCTCTCCCTGGAGCAACAAGGGGCTGATGTTTAGGCCCTCAACTTGTCAGGAGATTGCCGCGTCGGATCGCGTTGCGATCCTCCTCGCAATGACAGTGGAGATGCAGGGCCCTTACTCCGGCAAAAAACTCAGCTCGACGGTCATGCCCCAGCGCAGGTCAGGATGGTTTTCTTCCAACCGGATGGTGACGGTATAGAGGATATCACCGGCCTGGGTGGTGAAGGACTGGCCGATCTTTTCCACCACTCCGGTCAACAGCACCTCTGGCAGGGCATCCGGAACGATCTCAACGACCTGGCCAACGTAGATCTTGACCACTTCCAGCTCGGTCAGATCGCTGGTCTCGATCTTAAAGGCACTCAGATCGGCCAGTTGCACTGCCGTGCGCTCCGGTCCAACAAATTGACCCGGCTCGAGGTAGATATCGGTCAGGGTGCCGGCAAAGGGAGCCCTTAAAGTGAAGTTTTCCAGGGTATTTTGGGCGGCAGCCAGGCTGGCTTCGGCAGCGGCGAGACGGGTTTCCAGGAGGGCTTTTTGATCCCGGTCAAAACCATCTTCGAGCCGGAGCTCGTACTCCCGCCGGGCTTCTTTTTCAGCAGCCAGGGCGGCATCCAGGTCAGCCCGGACTCCCTCGATCTTGAAGGTGGCTTCTTCCAGGTCACGCTGGGCCTGGCTGAGGTTTTCCCGGGCATCATCCAAATCATCCTCGGCTGCCTGCCGGGCAAAATTGGTATCATCCACATCCTGGTATTTGGCCCAATCCTCCTGGGCGTCGTCCAGGTCGCTTTCCCGATCGCGGACCTCGATCCGGGCCTCATCCACCCGGTCTTCCAGGTAATCCAGATCCAGATCTTCCCATGCCTCCTCAGCCTCGCCCCGCAGGGATTGGGCAGCCTGGTAAGCTTGCCAGGACCGGGCCAGAGCCAGGTCGGCAGTTCTGAGAAAATCATCCAGATCCTGCTGGGCGCGGATCAATTCCAGTTCTGCTGCCAAGAGGGCAGCCCCGGCAGCCTCAGAGTCAGCTAAACGGATCAGATCCTGGCCTTTACTCACCTGATCACCTTCTTCGAACAGGATCTCAGAGACCCGTCCCGGTACGGCAACGTTCAGCCAGGTTGAGCGAATGGGAAGCACCCGCCCCTCGGCGATGACATAATTGGGACTGAGGCCTTCTTCTCTGACTGGTGGGGGAGTTTCCTCCGCGCCACAGGCGCTGATAACCAGGCCAATCATCAGGACTAAAACCAGGAGGGTATATTTTTTATTGATGTTCATATCACTAATCCTTTTTTGTAGGCATGCTAAAAAAGTCAACTTATTCATAAGCTAATACCTCCCGGATGGTCAGCCGGGCCGCATTGCGAGCCGGCAAAACGCTGGCCAGGGAGGAGAGCAGGATCACCAATCCCAGCCAGATCAAATATCCGAGAGGAGTGAAGATCACTGTAATGGGTGTGGCAAAAACAGCATTGCTGACAATGGCAGAGAGCAGGTAGGTAAAGGGCACCGCCAAAACCAGGCCCAATCCAAATGAGATCAGACCGATCAACAGGCCCTCCACGATCACCATGCGGATGATCTCCCGATCCGTGGCTCCGATGGCCCGCATGATGCCGATCTCGCGGGTCCGCTCCAGCACATTCATGCTCATGGTGCCGGTCAACCCCATCGAGCCCACCGTGGCAGTCAGAATTGCCATGATCAGCAGGAAGGTGATCAGGATATCCAGGCTTTCAGAAGCCTTGTCGAGGGTGGACAGCCCGGGTGTGGTCTCCTGGACCTGGAAACCCTGCTCCCGGAAATAGGCATCCAGATCTCTGGCCATGACACTCTGGTAGGCCCGGTCATGGTTCTCGGTCACGATCCGGTAGGAGAAAGAGCGGTTGGCCAGGTTCTGCTCCCGGGAAATATATTCATAGGGCGCGTAGGCGATCACCCCTTCCAGGCCGATGAATTTGAAGACTCCCACCACCTCCCAATTTTCCAGTTTGCCATGGAACTTGAGGGGGATGACATCTCCCGGCTCCAAATCGGGGTAATAATCGTAAATGCCTTCACTGATGGCCAATTTTTTCTGATCGTCGGGTTTGATCCAGCGCCCTTCCACTAAGAGGGGAGATACCAATCCGCTGGCGGCGGGGGGAGCCAGGATGCTGATATTCTCGGCGGTGGAGCCATCCGGGAAGAGGATCTCGGCTGTGGAAAAGGTCCAGCCTTCCACGTGGGTCACGCGGGGATCCTGGTAGGCGTACTGCTTGATCTCTTCCAGCCGGTAGGGACGCTCGAGGTCCAGGGTGACGTCCGCCAGGAAATAATTGCCGATCTGCTCCACATAATCATGCAGGGTGATCCGGACATTAAAGACGGAGATGAATATAGCGCCGCCCATGGTGAGCGTAAAGAGGGTCAGCATCAAACGGCCCCGCTGCCGGAAGGTGTTGCGGAGGGAGATCAGGATCTGGCGCGGGATGCGGATCCCGCGGTCAGCCAGGGCCCGGGTGGCCTTGAGCTGGAATTTTTCAAAACCGGATTCCCGCTCCAGATCTGCGGGATCTTTCCCGCTGGAGCTCCGGGTCTGGTCTCCATCCAGGGCTTTCTGGACAGTGACCTTCGATCCCCGGATGACGGGCACAAATCCGGCGACCAGCGGGACCATCAGGCCCACCAAAACCTGGAGCACAAAGGAAAGCGGCACGATGCGGTAGCCCAGCAGTGAAAATCCCATTTCACTGGCGATATACTGGGCCAGGGCATAAGCTCCCTGTCCTCCAGCGGGCACAGCGATCAGCAGGGCCAGGAAACCGAACACCAAGAGCAGCACCAGATACATCCGGAAGATGATCTGGTCCTGGCCGCCGATCAGCTTCATGACCCCGATGTGGCGCAGGTGCTGGTTGAGCAGGGCGCTGAGGGTGTTGGCGATCAGCGAGCTGGACAGGAATACGATCAGCACACCCAGGGCCATCAGGATGCCCAACACGGCGTTGATGGTGGATTCCAGGGGGTGTTCGTGGGTTTTGGAGCGGAAGGTCCGGCCCACGGTGGTGTCGTTCTTTTCGATCTTTTCGGTCAGGTCAGCCAGGACCCCCCGGATGTGTTCATCGTCATCCTGGCCGGTCTCCACGGTGGTGAAAAGCCGGTTGAAGATCTCGGGCTCGTCGAAGAAATCCAGGCTGTCGGTGGTGATATAGGCCAGGGGAGGTGAAAGGAAATCGATCGCTCCGGTGGAGGAGTCCTGGACGATCCCCGCTACCAGGATCCTTTTAATGCTTTTATCCTGCAGCTGGACCTCGAGGTATTGCGCCGGGTTCGACCTTCAGGTCATCCAGCACATCCTTCTCGAGCAGGATCTGGTCCCTTTCCGGCTCAACAGCGCCGCTGAGGGGCTCCAGCAGGTTGATCCGGTTCTCCTGGAAGCTCTCCAGGGCGACGATATCCACCGTGGTCCATTTGGTTTCCCCGACTTCGCGGATCCGGACATTAAAGACCCGCCGGGCTTCGGCTTCCTTAATGCCCTCAAAATTGCGAACGGTGTGCAGCAGGTCCTGGTCAAAATCCGTCAGGCGGATCTCCATATTGGAGGGGTTGTTGGACGCGTAGCTGGTTCCCATATCCTCGGAGATGATCACGTAGGCCCCGGCGATCACGCCGATAGCAAAGACCCCCACCGCGATGGAAAGGACCACCAGGATGGTGCGGAATTTGTTATCGATCAGATCTGAAAGCACTTTTCGCCAGCGGGGGCGCATATTCACTCCTCTACAGGGATGGATCCGGATTGACCTTCCGGACGCTCAACTGCCTGTTCCAAAAATTCCTTTTTTTCTGCCCTTTTCACCTGCTGATTCTCTTCCAAACGCTTCTGGACAATGCGGCAGATGGCCTCCTCGGTCAGGGGGGACTGGTCCATCAGCCACAGAAAATCCTCCCGGGGCAGGGCCAGGAGCTCCACGGGACCTTCTTCAGAGGCCCTGACACTGGCGATGGCCTTGCCGCCCTTGAGCAGGGAGATCTCGCCAAAAAAATCATTCCCCTTTAAGGAGGTGATGACCAGGTCACTGCGCAGGCGTCCCTTCAGCATGATCTCGACCCGGCCGCTCTGGATCATATAGAAGTTCTCCACACGATTGCGCTGCTCGAGGATCGTGGCCCCGGGCTGGTAATAGAGGGGCTCGACCCGGTGGCTCAGCTCCATCATCAGCGAATGGGTCAAAAGCGGCAGGGCCTGGGCGATGGTCTCGTTAACAAGTTCGCCATCGGAAATAAAAACCGTCCTGGAAGCCCGCTCAGTCAGGGATGGATCATGAGTGACCATCAGGATGGTTTTGCCGCGCCGGGAGAGCTCTTCGAACAGATCAATGATCCCCCCGGCGGAGCGGGAATCCAGGTTGCCAGTGGGTTCATCCGCCACCAGGATGGGTGGGTCAGTGGCCAGGGCCCGGGCAATGGCCGCGCTTTGCTGCTGGCCGCGGGAGACCGCCCGGGGAAGCTGCTGGGCCTGGTCTTCCAGACCTACCAGGGCCAATAACTCGAGGGCCTTTTTGGGCCGCTGGTCGATCTCATACAGGCCCACATAATCCATCGGCAGCATCACGTTTTCTAATAGGTTGAGCATCGGCAAAAGCTGGAAGAACTGAAAAATGATGCCCAGGTTGCGTCCCCGCCACAGGGAGCGCTGGCTTTCGCTTAAGGTGTAGATATCCAATCCATCCACCAGGATCTGGCCGCTGGTGGGGTGGTCAATGCCGGTGAGCATATTGAGCAGGGTTGATTTGCCGCTGCCGGATTTTCCGATCACAGCCGCAAATTCACCCTGGTGGAGGGTCAGGTCGATCCCCCGCAGGGCCGGGAACTCCCCCGCGGTGGTGTGGTAGGTCTTGACCACACCCCGGAGCTGGATCAAGCCCTGATCCGGCTGGGCCGGCACTCTCCCGGAGTCTATTTTCACCCTTGCCTCCCGGGATCGACCAGCTGGCCGTCGGCGATCTCGACGTAGCGTGAGAAGCGGGGCAGAAGGCCCATGTCATGGGTGACCATCACAATGGTGCGGTCTTCCCCTAACAGGCGCTGGAACAGGTTGAAGATGTGGTCGGCGGTGACAGAATCCAGGCTGCCGGTGGGCTCATCGGCCACCAGGAGGGGCGGGTCGTTGGCCAGGGCCCGGGCGATAGCCACCCGCTGCTGCTGGCCGCCCGAGATCTCGGAGGGATATTTGTCGACATGCTCGGCGAGCTCCACCATTTCCAGCAGCTCCAGGGCCCGCTCCCGGCTGCCCCGGGGATGGAACAGCCCGCTCAGGTCCATGGGCATCATCACATTCTGGACCAGGGTGAGCATGGGCAGGAGCTGGAAGGACTGGTAGATCACTCCCAGGTTGCGGCCCCGCCACAGGGTGAGTTCGTTTTCAGTCAGTTGTGCTAAATCGATACTGGATCCGTTGGTGTGGGCCTGGACCCGGCCGCTGCTGACCTGGTCGACCCCGGTGATCATGTTGAGCAGGGTGGATTTGCCGGCCCCGGATTTGCCCACCACACCCAGGAATTCCCCGGGATAGATCTCCAGGTCAATGCCTTTCAGGGCCGGGAAGGCCCCGGCCTTGGTGTGGTAGTTTTTCACCACTCCCTGCAGTTCGATCAGGGGGGATGTGGGGTCAGCTATTTTATTCAAGGATGCATTCCAGGTGGGTCATTTTATTCTCAGGCTGCTTTCATCACCAGCCAGGTGGGTTTGATGATCAATTCCGTGAAGATCTCCCCCATCTTTTGGGGAGAATGTTTCAGGTCGTTCTCCAGCCACCAGCGCATCAGCGAAAAAGTGGAGGTGATGATATGGTTGGCGGCCACCCCGGCGGGGATATTCTCCTGGGGCAGACCGGCCAGGATGCCCTCGGCCTTGTGGCAGGCCCGGCTCAGGACCGGCTCCAACACAAAGCGCAGGCTGTCATCCAGCAGCAGGAAGCGGAAGGCAGCCTGGTTGTCCTGGATGTGCTGGAAGAGCGTGTCCCCGATCTGGCGGATAAATGCCACCGGGTCCTCGATCAGCTCCCCGGGCAGGGGCAGCTCCAGGATCTCGTAAAATTGGTCCAAACGTTCCTGGGCCACGCTGAGCAAAAGCTCATCCAGGCCGGTATAGTGGCGGAAGTAAGTCCGGTAGCCGACATCGGCCCGCTGGGTGACATCCTGGATGGTGATATTCTTGTAGCCCTTTTCCAGGGCCTCGGCGATCAGGGCATCTCCCAGCAGCTTCTGGGTCCGTCGGACGCGGCGGTCTTCGGTCATGATAGTGGCACCTCACGTGCGTTATGGCAGGCAGTGGGTCATAATTCTATACCTCTCTGGGGGGTTGGTCAAGGTGATGCGGATCACTGTTTACCTACAGAATTGTCAGGGGGGAAATGACGGGGGTCATGATCTGCGCTGCGCTCGATGCGCTGCGCGCCTGACGGGGGACCGGGGACGGAAGACGGGGCATGCGCTGCGTGCAGGACGGAGGACGGAGGACGGGCGACTGATCACCTGGTAATGAGGAGATGCGAAGGACTGAAGTCCTGTCGCCTGGCTGACGCCGAACGTCGGCCTGCGCCGACGTTTAGAATTTGCCCTCCCAAGCATTCTGTCTTTGCGAGGAGTCCAGAGGACGACGAAGCAATCTCCTGTTCTGGCGATACCCGAGGGGCCACTGGTAATTAAGATGGATCCAACTGGTGTTTAATTGGCGAAGGACTGAAGTCCTGTCGCCTGGCTGACGCCGAACGTCGGCCTGCGCCGACGATTTGATCCTCAACTTGATCGGGAGAGTTGCTGCTAATGCATGCGTCCAGCAGAATAGCCGGGTTACGAGGATTTTAAATACCACCAGATTTCCTGTTTGACTCTTTTACTCTTGGATCAAATGGATTCCAACGTCCCTGGAGAGGGACGTTCGGTCTGAGCGTTAGCGAAGACCCATCTGAGGACTTCAGTCCCTGGGTAGGGATTGAGAATCCTGCAGAAGGGACACCCGTCAAAGAAGTCCTGCGGACAGGTGTCGCCGCACGTCGGCCTGCGCCGACGTTTAGACCCTCAACTTGTCAGGAGATTGCTTCGGGCAAGTGCAGCCCTCGCAAAGACAGTGGTTTTTATGGTTTCCAGTCCAACTAACACTCTATTAGGCTCCCGCAGGAGCGCCAGCTCCTGCGGTTAAACGATGACGGGAGAGCTGGCGCTCTCCCTGGAGCGGCACAGGGACCGACGTTTAAACCCTCAACTTGTCAGGAGATTGCCGTGTCGGATCGTTTTACGATCCTGCTCGCAAAGACTTTGGTTTCCGATCTTCTGTCTCCCGTCTCCGGTCCCTTCTATCAGGCTCCCGAATTCAGGACGTCCATCATCTGCTTCCGGTAGGCTTCAAAAGCCTGGCGGCCCTGGGGAGAGAGGCGCGCCACTGTATGGGTCTTTTTGTGGACGATCGATTTCTCGATCTCCAGGTAGCCGGCTTCAGCCAGTTTGGCGGCGTGAGCCGAGAGGTTGCCCCAGGTCAGACCGGTCAGGTTCTTGAGGAAGATGTAGTCGGCGCTCTCCACCACGTAGAGATTGGCCATGATGTTCAGCCGAGCCGGAGTGTGGATCAGCTGGTCCAGGTCCGCGGCCGGATGGGGTGGGGTTTTCTGGTCAGCCACCTTACACCTCCTCCTTGACCTCGGGGAACTGCTTCAGGAAGCGGGCCAGGAGGTAGATCCCGATCCCGGTGATGATCGCGCCGGCTGCCAGGAAGGGTATCCCTTCGTAGACAAAGACCGGGAGGAGCTGCTGGAGCGGGAAGCAGGCTGCCAGAAGGACCCCATAGAAGTAGAAGCGGGTCAGCTCCAGGGCGTAGGCGATGCTCCAGAAGATCGAGAGGATGATCAGGGCGACCAGGATCTCCATGGTATATTGTCCCAGCCAGGCCGGGGCGAAGTGCAAGCCGCGCCCGAGGCCGACCCAGGTCAGGACGGTCAGGGCAAGGAGGATGATGGTCACCAGCAGGGCGGCTTTGAAGCGGGCCTGGACCCGGGGTCCGAGCTTAACGATCCCGATCCGGGAGGGGGCCAGGCGGCTTTTGGTCAGGATCTGGGCCAGGACGATCAAGCCCAGGGCGCCCAGGAAGAGCGGAAAGTTCCAGGCTGGTCCCAGCTGCTCCCGGGTGAAGGGGTAGATCCCCAGCAGAATATATACCAGCCCCAGGCCCAGGTCGGAGGTGCCGTCGGCATAAGCCGCCAGCTTAAAACTGGCCTGCTCGGCTTTTTTAAGGTCAATAAAGTTGTTCATGATCTGCTCCTTGATCTAATGTTCTGCCCATAAAGCGCTTTGTAATGTAAAGCACTTTATGAATATTATACACAGGAGCAATCAATTGTCAAGAGGTTAAGGGACGGAAGACGGGGGAATGGATCGGGTAGGTCGGGGCGACCCGCGGGATCGCCCGATGATGAGGCGCGAAGGACTGAAGTCCTGCCGCCCTGGCTGACGCCGAACGTCGGCCCCCGCCGACGTTTAGACCCTCAACTTGTCAGGAGATTGCCGCGGGCAAGTGCAGCCCTCGCAAAGACAGTGGGAATGGGGTGTTTCCAGGGGCTCCCGCAGGAGCGCCAGCTCCTGCGGATAATCCTGACGGGAGAGCTGGCGCTCTCCCTGGAGCAACTCAGGGACCGACGTTTAAACCCTCAACTTGTCAGGAGATTGCCGCGTCGGATCGTTTTACGATCCTCCTCGCAAAGACAGTGGAAATGGGACGACCCGAAGTATAACTGTCTTTGCGAGCGTAGCGAAGCAATCTCCTGTTCTGGTGATGTGCGAGGGACCACTGGTATGAATGAGGGATCCTGCCGGGATTGATGTGGCGAAGGACTGAAGTCCTGTCGCCTGGCTGACGCCGAACGTCGGCCACCGCCGACGTTTAGACCCTCAACTTGTCAGGAGATTGCTTCGGGCAAGTGCAGCCCTCGCAAGACAGTGGTTAGGTTTCTGTCCGACGAGCGACTCTGTTAGGTCGAATGAGCGAGCTCCTGCGCGATAAGACGAGATGAGCTGTCGCTGGCTCCGAAGTCGGCCTGCGCCGACGTTTGGCCCTCAACTTGTCAGGAGATTGCTTCGGTCTTTGCACCCTCGCAAAGACAGTGGTGATGGGGGTTTCCAGGGGCTCACGCAGGAGCGCCAGCTCCTGCGAGTATCACGAGAACGAACGGATCACTCCGGACAGCTTTCCTGGAAGGCGTCCAGATCCCGGTTCTTGAGGATCAGGCTGAAGCCCAATTCAGCTGCCTGGGGACAGATCTCCGCCAGGTCGACGCCGGTGTCGGTGTATTCGGCGGCAAAGACGGCTTTGCCGGCCTGCAATGAAGGGGCTGATTTCCTCACACCAGCCCTGGTCAAAACAATCCTCGGTCAGGGCCCAGTCAAAATAGGGCAGCAGGTCCTGGACCTGCTCGGAATCGTTCTTTAATCCGATCGATAGTCCCCGCTGGTGGGCCTGGTCCGCCAGCCAGATATTGAATTCCAGCTGGTCCTGATACGTGAGCGGAAAGCCGGTCCGGTTGCTGTAGCCGTCGATATTATCGGGTTCCACCCCCACAAATCCCTTGGCGGCGCACAGATCCAGGCGGGCCGCCAGGATGGGAGCCAAAACCTCGATCTGGCGGATATCGAGCCATTTTTCGCCCGGCCAGCCGGGGTAGTTCCTGCCCAGGACCTCAGCCGGGAACTGGTCGGCATCGGGCCGCCATTCCTCCCAGCTGCCGGCGCTGAGGTAGCAGACCGGGAATTGGCCGCCCTCCCTTCAGCTCCTGGACGAGTTCCGGGCTGGTCTCGAACAGGTCCAGGTCGATCATTTCTCCCTCGATCGGAAGCTGGATCTGCTCCCCCAGCTGCCAAGCCCAGCTAGTACCCGGTACCGGCTGCCACCACTCGCCCCCGCTGGCAAAGGGGGTGGAGAGGGGAGGATCCGGGGAGGGGGTTGGGACAGGCGCACCCCGGGATGCCCCAGCGGTCCCCTCGATTTCGGGGGGCGAAACCGGGCTGCAGCTGGGGGCCAGGAATACCATCCAGACTATGAGAACAAAGACTCTGCTGTCGCATCGGGTTCTATTCGTCTCCTAATCCTTTAATTTGATCCTGGGCTGGGGTTTTTCTTCTCCCGCCGGTTTCCCCTTGGAAGGGGCCTTCTTGGTGGCCTTGAGCACCAGGTTCATGACACCCGGCACAAATAAGAGGGCAACCAAGCCGGCCACGAGGGCCAGGAATAAAGTCAGGGGTATGGGCTGAGAGACCTCCGGGCACCAGGCCGCCGGGGTTGTAGACCAGGGCTTCCTGCTCCCCGGCCGCCGGGGGGGCATCGATCAGCCGGACGGTTAGGGCCCGGTTGACGCCGTCCCTTAAGGCAGAGGGTGAGGTGTAGGTCAGCTGGTATTCACTTTGATAGGAGGCGGCGTAGGACTGGTAGACCGCGGTCAGGCTTTCCAGGTCATTGGCGTAGGCATAGAGCCCACCAGCGTTTTCCGCCAGGAACTTTAAGCCCTCGATGTCAACGGCGGACTTTTCGGCCAGGTCCTGCTCGGGGTCGCCCAGGCCGACGGTGGAGATCGACAGCCCGGCCGGTCCGATGGCTTCCAGGACCATCTCAGGGGTGGCAAGGCTGAGGGTGTCCAGACCGTCGGTGATGAGCACGATGGCTTTGCGGCCCCCCACTTCGCTGAGGATCCCGATGCCTTCCAACAGGGCATCATAGAGGGCGGTATCATCGACCGCCTCCAGGGCCTCGATGGCGCTGTAGATCAGCTCCCGGTCGGCGGTGAGGGGCTGGGGGTAGTCGATCTCGGTGTGGAAGGTCAGCAGCCCGACCTGGTCCTCGGGGCGCAGGCCCTCCACAAAAGCCCGGGCCGCCGCCCGGGCCGCCTCCAGTTTGCCGGCGTAGAGCATGCTGCCCGAGATATCCACCGCCAGCAAGACGCTCAGGGGATCGACCTGGCCGGCTCCCTGGATCTGATCCAGGGGAATGACTGTCTCGTTTTCCAGGAGCTGGATCCGGGCCGGGTTCAAGCCCACCGGTTCGCCCTCGGCGTCGGTCGCGGCCAGGTAAACCGTGACCCGGGGGAAGTCCGAGGTATCGATCTGGGTGATCCGGATCAAGACCTCCTCAGCCTGGGCCGGGGGGCTGAAACCGGTCAAAGTTACCAGAGCTACCAGGATCAGGATCCAATGGGTCAGCTAGGTTTTTTTTCATGATCATTTCCTTTCCCGATAAACCAGCTCGGTATTGCCGATCTTGATGATTCTGATTGGCCCGCAGTTGGGCCAGCTCGATCTTCTCCCCGTTGATCCAAGTGCCCGACAGGCTCAGGTCCTTGAGGGTGAAGTGGCTGTCGGCCCCCTTGAGGGTGGCATGCTGGGGGTCGATGTCCGGATCCGGCAAAACGATATCCGACTTCAAGGGACTGCTGCCCAGGTAGGCGGAAGGGCCGTTCTTTTTAATGAACTTGTCGAGGATGAATTCCGAGCCTTTCATTTTGCCGCTGGCCACTTCCAGCCAGGCCCGGGAGAGCAGCAAAGCGATCAGGGCGATAAAGACCCCGATCGAAGCCCCCAGGATGGTCAGGCCGACCGCTTTGGCGATCAGGGGATCATTAAAGAGAGGGCGGACAGCTTCCAGCACATATCCCCCCAGTAATCCTCCCAAACCCCCGCCCAGGACCGGCTTCCAGGCCTGGTTCCCGCTGCTGAAAATAAAACTAGCCCCGATCAGCAGCCCAAAGACCGCCCAGCCCAGGGCCCGGCTCCAGGGTCCAGCGCCCAGGGCCTGGAACAGGTATTCGGCCAGGGGCAGACCCAGGCCTCCCCCCAGGGCGCCGGAGAAGCCGCTGATCAGCCCGGACTTAAGGACCTGGAGCGGATTCCGGGACACCAAACCCTCGGAGAGGCCGATCAAGGCCCCGATGCTGAGGCCGATCAGGCCTCCCACCAGGACCTCACTCAGATAGAGGTTGGACCAGACTGACAAGCCCACCAGGTTGCTGGCCTGCCAGCCGATCAGCCCTCCCAGGGCGCCTAAAACGGCATAATAATAAAGCCTCATGATTCTACTCATATTTTTTCTCCGGTTGGGCTGCTGATCCACTAAATACATCCGTCAGATTGTTCCAGTTCACCAGGCTCTGATTTCCCCGGCCGACCAGTTCCTGGAAACCAAAATAATAGCGCGGGTCCAGCTCCCCTTCCTGGTCCCGGATGAAAAACCCCGCCTGGTGGCTGTGGGGTTCGATCACCAGGGCCACCTGCCAGGGGTGGGGGAAAAAATGATTGTGCAGGAAGGTGTCGTGGCCGGACAGGAAGACGCTCATTTTGGGATGGGTGTGGTACCAGCCCACCAGACTCCTTGTCAGGGTATTTTTCCTCCCTGAGCTCCAGCAGGGCCAGCTGGCTCTCCTGGGTGAAGGTCAGATAGGCGGCCCCCTGGCGGGCATAAAGAGCCGGCAGGCAGCGCTCCACCACGATATAACGCTGCGCCGCTGCCCTGGTCCAGGCGCTGGCTCCCGATCAGCCAGCCGCCGACCTCGTTCTCCAGGTCGCTCTGGGCGTGGGCATTGGCCCGGGTGTAGGCCCGGGGCGCCAGGAAGACCTCCAGGCCGGGCTGGCGGGGCTCAAGGAGCTCAAACTCGGAGCGCCAGCGGCGGGCCTGCCGGAGCGGCATATGCCCGGGCTGGGGTCCGGGTGGGTCGTGGGGCAAAAGGCGGATCTGATTGGTTTCCATCAATAAATCATTCCGGGGATGGGGCTGTATCAATAATGCCCCATCCAGTTCTAGCCTGCGGTCACATCGGCGGTCATCACCAAACGGTCTTCTTCGGGCACGCCGGCATCCGAGAGGGTCTCCTCTTCCTGGAGCTCACGCCCCAGGGCTTTGCTGTCCAGGCGGTAGCCCATCGGGCGCCCGTCGGGGCCGGTGGTGGGCAGCTCCAGGGAGGTGGTCAGTTCCGGGAGCAGGTCTTTGACGATCACATCATCGGGGACTTCAGCGTTGCGGGTGCCTCCCGAGGGGAGCACAAGGGTCACTGCGAGATCAGCCATGGTATTACCTCCATTGAATGGGTCCAGTAAACGAAATTAATAAAACAGCATTATTTCAACTTGATCCTGGGTTTGGCGGGGGAAACTTTTTTGAGTTTGACCCGCTCCGGGCGCAGCAATTCGCGGGTGTCGACCGGGAAAGCCCCGGGATTCTTCTGGCGGTACTCCCGGCTCCAGCGGGCCGCTTCCGGATCCCAGGGGAAGGGCGGTTTGGTGGGGTCGTCGTGGAAATTCTTGTACTGCACCATCTCGCCGATCATGATCACCAACCGGTCCAGGGAGCGGCTGGCGGTCCACCAGGCGGCATCGACGCAGACCGAGCCGTTGTGGTGGTTGATGTTGGGGTGCCAGACCGGGGTGAGCCACTGCATGCCCGGCCAGCGCTGGGGGTACTGGTTGTGCAGATAGATCTCAACCTGGTGTTTTTTTCCCAGTTTGGGTTCCCCCTTGGCGTCCAGCCCAACCACTCCCTGGCACTTATAGGTCACGATATAACGCTCCGGCGGGCGGCCCTTTTGGACCTCCGGGGTGCTGAATTCGATCAGGTCGCTCTGGGCCGCGAGTTCGGTCATCAGCCTGTGGTCCGCTTTTAAGCGCCGCATCCGCGGGCTCTGGTCGAGAGTGACCCGGGACGTTCCCGCGCCGGCCGTGATATCGGCCGTCAGCACCAGGCGGTCATCGGCCGGAGCCCCGGCCTGGGCCAGGGTCTCACCCTCCTGGAGCTCGCGCCCCAGGGCTTTGCTGTCCAGGCGGTAGCCCATGGGACGCCCGTCGGGCCCGACCGTGGGCAGGCCCAAGAGGGAGACCAGCTCCGCCTAACAGGTCCCCCACCGTGACGTCATCCGGGAGCTCGGCTTTGCGGGCTCCGCCGTTGGGCAGGACGATGGTGACTTCAATTTCTGGCATGTGGACCTCCGATAATTCCAAACTTGCTAATGGGCGTGGGGGATCTGGCAGGCGCCGGTGATGCCCCAGCAGTCGGCGTGGTGCTGGGTCTTGCAGATCGGGCAGACCTTAACCCCGCGCGGGTCGTGGGCAATAACCGGATCCAGGCAGTAGGGGCAGGTGTGTTCGGCAGCGCCGATGAATTTGATCTCTTTGAAAGCCTTTTTGGTCGAACGGGCCTCCGGGGCCGGCGCTTGGGCCTTGGCCTTGGCCGCGGTCAGCGGAGCGGTTTTCTGGCGGGCTTTGGTTTTCCCGGCCGGGGAGCGGCCTTCTTTTTGGGAGGGGTTTTTTTGGTCCCCGGGGCGGCTTTGGGGGCGGCCTGTTTCCGGGTGGGTGGGCTCAGTTTGGTGGCTTTCTCCTTGATCAGGGGCCGGGCTTCGGGCTTGAGAACCGGGAGGGCGGGAGGGGGAGCCGGGCTGCGTTCGGCCCCGGGAGCGGGACGGAAGGCCTGGACCACAAGCCAGGCGGCGGCAGCCGCGGCCCCGAACTGGAGCCAGCCCCGACCAGTCGGGTGTCTGACCCTGATCATTCACCAGCTTAAATCCCAGGAATCCCCCCGAAAGGATCGAAAGCGCCGCCAGGCTGAGGGCGGCCGAGGCCCAGGCTGTGAGCAGCTTGAGGATCTGGGTCCGGGATTTGAGCAGCCCCCTGGCCGAGAAGCCGGCCCACAACCCCAAGCCGACCACGATCAGGTATTTCAGCAGGATCGGAGCCCCGGCCTTCCAGAAGGGGGTGACCAAAAGCAGCAAAACACTCCCCAGGACCGTTTGCAGAACGGAAACCAGGATCCGGCCCGGGGTCGAATGAAAAATCTTATCCAACAAAGTCGCCTCAGTCATCATAGATAGGGGGTGAATAGGAGAACTCACCGGGTCAGTCCTTCAATTTGATCTTTCCGGCAGCCGGATTTTCGGCCGGGGAGTGGATCTTCACCGCCGAGCCGATCTTGATCCGCTCCCGGAGGGGGACCCCGGAGGAAGTGCCCTGGAAATCCCCAAAATGCAGGGCCTCTGCCAGGTCCCCGGTCAGCTCGTAAAAGCGGTATTCTTCGGCGTTGTGGGCCCGCAGGATCTGCAGGGGCGGCACACCCAGGCTGGCCAGGGTCCGGTCCAGGAAAGGCTCCTCACCCCTGATCTGGTGGGTCATCTTGACCTCACGCATCTGCCCGCAGTTGGGGCAGTGGGCGGCTTCGAAGCTGACCTGGGACATCGGCTTGAGGATCGACTCCCGGGTCTGGCAGGCGGCACATTCCAGCTCCAAAACGATCTCCTGGTCCAGCTCCAGGGCCGCCTCGGGGCCGAGGTCCAGCTGGATGATACCCAGCAGGTCTTTAAAGGTAGCCGTTCCGGCCTGGAGGGGCAGCTCCCGGATCTCGCCGTAGATCCAGTGGCTTTCGCAGTCCTCCTGGTGGGTGTAGGCCGTGGTATGCATCTGGTTGGTGAGGCCGTTGAAATGGGTCACCGACCCGGCTTCCACCTCCATGTCGTGGATCAGTTTCAGGGCCTCCTGGGACTGCATCGCCCCGATGATCGAAGCGATCGTCGGCGTGGTGGGCACCTTGCCCAGGAGAATATTCTGGCGGGCCAGCAGGGGGCAGGAATAGCGTAAAGCCAGGTCGCGGCGGGCCTGTTCGGTCAGGGTGCACTCGTAGCAGGCCCCCTGGCCGGGCACTGAAGACCCGCACCAGGCCTAATAATTCCTGGATGGCGCCGTCCACCCAGGGTTTATTCATCCAGTGGCACATGCGGTTGACCGCCAGGCGGGCCTCGCGGTTATCCAGGCAGCCGATCATCACGTCCACCCGCCGGAAGATCCCCAGGCCCAGGTCGGTCGTGACGTCGCCCTGCAGGTATTGGATCTTGACCTCCGGGTTGAGCTCCTTGGCCCGGGCCGCCACCACCGCGGCCTTGCCGCGTTGGGAGTCCGATTCCCGGAACAGCACCGAACGGGAGAGGTTGGCCGCTTCCACCGTGTCGAAATCGATCACGTAAATGTGGCCGATCCCCATCAGGGCCAGGTTCTTGACCACCTCGTTGCCCAGGGCTCCCGCGCCGACCACCAGAACTTTGGCGGCCGCCACCTTATCGCGCTCCCACCAGGAAATGAAATCAAAAGTGCCCAGGCGGTCCGTTTTTAGATTGGGGATCTTGAGTGGCTTTTCCTTGGCTGCCGGCAGGCGCTTGGGTCCGGCCGGGGCTGACGCCGGGTTTGGAGATCTTCAGCGGTTTGGAGACCGGGGATTCTGACTGGGCCAACTGGGCCGCTTTGACCAAGACCGAACCCTCCAGGGGCAGAACAAACCAGCCCACCCCCGGGCGGGCTTCCAGAAGCCCGGCTTCCTCCAGGATCTTGAGCGCCTCGCGCAGGCTGGCGCGGCTGACGTCCAGGCTTTCGCCCAGGGAGCGTTCCGAGGGCAGCTGGGAGTGGGGCGGGAAATCCCCGGCCAGGATCAGGGCCGCGATCTGGGCGGCCACCGTTTCGGCCAGCGATTTTTGGGTTACGGGCTGGATCTTCATGGATTCCTCTGGTCTGTTGGTCTGACCAATATACCAGAGTTATAGCAGAGGAAGGGGGAGGTGTCAAGTGGGGAGATTCTCCCGGTCTTCCGTCCTCGGTCTTCCGTCGGGAGCGAAGCTCCCTCGTATTCCGTCCTCCGTCCTCGGTCTTCCGTCAGGAGCGAAGCGACTCTCGTCCTCGGTCCTCAGTCGAGCCCACAGGGCTCATTCCGGAGTAAGAATTAACTGCCCGCTCTCGTCAGCATTAAGGTTCGCATTGAACTGGAATTCAATCCATTAGCGAGTGAGGGATATCAGGATGAGAAAGGCATTTATTAAACTATTGATCAATCTGCACAGCTTCTTTTACAAACTGACAGGCGGGGTATTTGGGAGCCAAATGGGGGCCTATAAGATCCTGCTGCTGACCACCAGGGGCCGTAAAAGCGGCCGGGAATTTACCACCCCGCTGGGGTATTTTGATCATCAAGGTGGCTATTTGATCATCGCCTCCAATGGGGGCCAGGACAAGGGTCCAGACTGGTACTTCAACCTGACGAGTGATCCCCAGGTCAGGATCCAGATCAAGGACCAGACCTTCAACGCCCAGGCCCAGGTATTGGATGGCGAAACCCGGACCCCGGTCTGGGAGCGGATCGTTGCTGAGGCTCCCCAATATGGGGAGTATGAAAAAAGAACCGACCGCCTGATCCCGGTGGTCTGGCTGCGTCCCAGTTTGTAGATGCAAGGATCCAGTATAAATAGGATGGTGTAAGGCGTAAGGTGTAAAGCGATTTAGTGATAGATAGATTTCAGGGCGATATTCTATGGTCAGAATGTCGCCCTTTTATTTGGGGGGAGACCGGTAAAAAGAGACGGGTTTGGCATTTCACAATCCGGTCGCGGCTCCAGCCGCAGCCCGTCCTCCGTCTTCGGTCGGCACGAGTCCGTCCCCCGTCCTCCGTCTTCGGTCTTCGGTCAGGCACGCAGTGCCTCTCCGTCCCCGGTCGGGTGCGAAGCACCCTCATTTCCGGTCCTCCGTCTTCCGCTTCCGTCCCCCGTCAGCACGCAGTGCCTTCCCCGTCCCCGGTCCTCCGTAATCAGTCTCAAAGAGGGGGGATGTCAAGTGGGGAGATTCTGTTCGAAAGATGAGATAAAAATGGATTTGCCTATAGTTGGGAATTGGATTCCAAACAGGGAGTGAGCATGCTCTTTAGCCAGACGGGCGGGTGATAGAGGGAGTGTAAATAAATAATAAAGTGCGGCTCATAACCTGGTGGATAACGGCATATATCCAACCAGGATACATTAATTCATATAAAAATATATTTCTGTTTACCCGCTTTGTAGTAGTTCGCGTAAATTATTTTTGCTAGGTGCCTCAATCATATCGATGATCAATCAGTTAATCCACCATTCTTTGTCTTCTGCTCTTAATGAATTTTATAGATTTCTCTCTGTATTCTAAGTACTCATCTACATCTTGTGGTAAAGGAGATTTATCAAATCCTAAATATTGAAGATGATACTTTACCGAAGAATAATCTTCAGATACCAGATCTTGAAAGAGAAAGAAATCCACATAACCCTTAAAGTCGCAAAATAAATTGAAAAAATCTTGATATCGAAGGAAAACGGAAGATAATGGGCTATCTTCATTCTCGTAAAAAAGGCGGATACATTCTAAGGTAAGATCAAATCTATCTAGTATTCTTGCATTAATGCCCCTTGCCTGATTAATTGTCATTTTGTTATTTATTTTTTTTGAAGGGAAGATTGTATAAGAACCAATTGTGCTACCAAAAGAATAAAGCGATTCGACAATCCCGGGTGGAACCTGTTTGATTATATGAGCCATCCTTTTTGCTTTGCTGTACGAATGTGTTATGGCATCGCTTCCCAAATAAAATATACCCAGATTAAATTCATGATACAAATAAGTTTTTGGATTTGAATCCTCTAAGGTGAATAGTTCCCCATTTGGCAGGAATTTACTCCATAAAATCTTGTGATATTTACGCAATGTAGGACTATGAGAGTCAGGATCTTGATTTGGAGGAGTATCAGATCCAAAGTTGAAGTTGATGTTTATTTTGCTGGACACAACGTTCCTTTTTTAAAGCAACAATAGGGTATTTTATGTATCGTTGTTATCCTTCATGCCCCGGAAAACTTGATCAGTTTTGATCTTCAATAGATCTTGATAAATCTGCATTTATCACAAGGATTTCTTAATATGAATTGAACGTGATTATTATGTCATTCGAGAACTCTTCGCAATAAATCTTGATCAGGTAATCTATGTTTCTTAAAGGAGTTACATACTTTACATGCTAAAACAAGATTCGATATGTGATTAGATCCTAAGCTTTGTGTTTGTACTTTCTTGCCTTTTGAACCCTTCATGCCCCGTAGTGTCTTGTTCAACATGTTTGAAGAAAGTGGGATGACATGATCAATTTCTTCCGCACGTATTCGTGCATTCTGAGTGTAAGTTTAATTGACACACTTCACCGAAGTTTGATTGCAGATGATTGAATACTTCATCGCGGATCATGTTAAACTCTATTCTTTTTATGTTTGGCTCTCGAAAATCAAACATATCTATGTGTGATTCGATTCCACCTAGATCATTAAAATAATCCTGTAAAAAATTCATAATCCTTTTGGTATTCAAAATTCATAAATTAATTGTGATAACTACACTTATCTCAACTGTTCGAATACTAATCTTTCTTTATCCTAGTCTTCTTAGGTAGTGCTGCACCAATCAGGATTAATATTGCAATAGGGCCAAAAAGTCCACCTAAGAGCTCATATACTTGAGACATTTGAATTGGGAAGAGGATTAATAACACAATTCCAATACCGATTAATATTGCTAGATTTCTGAGTAAGCCCTTCAAAAAGTCCATTTTGTCTTCCTTGAATAAGCTTGTGACTATTAATATATAGATTATAACAAATGGGAATCGATGGGGACTGAAAACTGGCGGATAAGGGCTTTATTCCTTTACGGATATTTAATCGAGTTAAGTATATTCTACCAATGGCGTAAAAGGCCACAGCTAATTTGTTGATCCATCGAGAGAAGGTGAATTTAGAGGAAAATCAAGGGGAAAATTATGTTGACATACCTCCATTATTTGTACCACTCCTAATGTTAGTCCGACCGGCTGAAATTGGACCAAGAACAGGGGACCGGGTTAATTTAAGAAATATCAAGCCTTATTCTTTTACCCACATCAACTCAGTTAATGTCACGGCAAAGGGAATCCCGGAGTGTCCCCCATAACCATACGCAGCGAGTTTTTGTAGATTCCAGACTGCTCCACTAAAATCTTCCAAAATATTTGGTTCTATCTCAAATACTAAATACTCTTCATGGCCCGGGTTGGGGTAGCCAAGCCGCAGCAAGTCCTGCCCCGTCATTCTTTTCGGACCTAAATATGGTTGAGTTTTGATTTTGTAAATCTCACCTGTGACAGAGTGATCCTGCCAGTGCAGCAGCAGGTAATCAGCCTCCAGCATTTTGGGATCGACATGTTCTGAGATTGCTCCCCTGCCAGTCAACCGGAAATTATACAAGCCGGTTTCTTTGATCCAGTGATAATGTTCCTCACTCTTGCAATACCCAACCAAAACCGCAGTTTCTGCCGGCGGTTTTACCCTCACTCCCTCCGAAAACTCAGGTAAGGGTTCCTTGATTTCCCTGCTTGCTTTCTCTTTAAAGATCTCGTAGGTATGGTAGGTTAGCTGATCCCGCTGGGCAGCCCGATTAAGTAAGTGATCGGCTACTTGCTCCAGGAAATCTCTCAGGTTTGCAGCCCCGTTATTTGTTCTGGAGGGACGAATTGCAAATGCTCCCAGGCCTGGGATGATTTCATGAAAGCCTTGTCGGATATCCCTGCCCCCAGCTCCGGGATAAATAACATATGCCCCCGCTGTTCTGCGGATGGCGTCTTTGTAAGCGTGCATCTTTAGCAGGTCTGTTGGCTGATAATTATTCTCTCCATTTTCATCAGAGTTAGTATCTGATTGATCCCCATTTTCTCCTAAGATTTCCTGGATGTTTTCGACCCGGTATTTGGCATCAAAATGAATGTGGGTGATCAGCTCTTGCCCTTCTGCCGTATTTTTGTTGATATCTGCTGGCCAGAGACTTAGAGTGTAATCCGGGACCATTCTTTGGGTCCAGCTCCCTGCTTGAGGATGCTGCCGGTGACCCGAAAAGGTGCGATTATAACTGAACTCCACCATCAGTTTTCTGCTAGGGTTGGGGTATTCTCCGGAGATCACTGTGTGGATTCCAGATTTAAGTTTCAGATCCAGATTGTTATTTGTGATTTCAAAGAGATCATTCAGGTCCGCTGCCGGTATAGAAAAAACATCTTCAACCAACCCTTTGAGAATAAAGAACAACCAGTATTCATACAGCTGGGCTACATCGCGTTTGCCGGCTTGATAAACATCTTCCCCACCTTTCCATATCAGGCGGGCGGCTAAATCAAATAACAGCCAAATCCGTAAGATATCGCGGTAGCCTTCTTTTCTTTGTAAGGTGGGGCTGTTAAGTGGCAAAGAATTGGGATAAGAGAGGGCGCGGAAAAAGTCTCTATTTAATAAATCTGCTAGATATTCTTCAAGAGCTTGAGCTTCCTTGGTTGCTCGCTGGTACTGCCTTGGAGAATTTTCAAATTGCTTGGTAATTGCCGAACAAAAACTGAGGAACTCTGCTAGAGCATGTTTGATAAAGCGGTTTTCTGGTGTGTCCAGAATTCTAATTTTCCCAGTGGTTGTAATCCGGGTGGGCAAGCTGGATAGCCGAACTTTGAGGGGATGCTGCTCGGGTAACTGCATCCGATTCTGCCCGGATGCTAAACTGCGTAAATCCCTCCCAGTGAGCCGCCGTAGATTGCGCACATCATGTTCTTGCTGAATCTCAGACCAAGCCGAAGCCGGTTGGGATAATATCCGTTGGACAGCCTGGTCAAACTCAGCGGAATGCAGCATGGATCGAATAAAAGCAAAACGCTGGTAGTCCGTTTCCGGTTCTCCGGAAAAATCAAAGGTCAACCTTTGTAAGGCGGGGGAGTTGGATTGCAAAATTAGGGTGGTGCTGTGGTCTGCAATATCTTCCAGCATGAAGCGGTAGTCTTCTCGGTAGCTGGTTTTTGTGGACCGGACCTCCAGCTCAAATTGAGCAGCTTCCTGATTATCCTGATCAAGAATAGGAAGGATCAAAGTGCCAACAAATAAACCCGGTTCAATTCGGCCTTCAGATTGGGTTTTTGGGGAAGGGATGATTATTTGGTCCGCTTTTTCAAACCTGAATCCCTCAGTAAGATCATAGATGTATTTATGCCCCTCAAGAACTTGGAGCTGCGCTTCGCCCCGTGTTTCAGCCTCTAACTTGCCAATATCCCATAAGGTATTAACTGTTTCAGTGTAGAGGGTTAAACATATATCTTGCCCCTTGGCGATCATGGAATTTATACATATCGATTCCATATTTGATTAGGCTTCCGCGAAGCTGGTGAATCCCTCTTGTTCAACCCTTCTTTTCATGCGCAGGATCTTCTCCAGGGAAACCGGAAAACGGACCTGTTTCGAGTGGAAGATCATTTCAGGTTTATTGGATAATTCTTGGATTACACCTTGGGGATCTTCTGATTTCTCAACCAGACACAGTTCTGCAAGGCGGTTAAGGACGGGCTCCAGCTTCTTGCGGGATCCGTGTAATCTGGGGAGTAGTTTTTGGATGACCGCAGCATCCATTACCTGGTTGAGTTCCCAGGGGGTCCCGTCAATTTCTGTCAGATGAGATAAAACAGCACAGAACCGCGTGATTTCATAAGCAGTCCGGTACCCGAATTCTGCCCCGGTTACTTTCAATTCTTGGAAGAATTGATCCAGCATGGCTTGAATGATTTTATTATGTTCTGGTTGAAGCATAAAAGATTGCTGAGCTAATCCTAGAAAGGCAGGAGCTGAATCGGCTCCTTGTCCCTGCAAACTGCTTAGATCCGGCTTTGCCGGGTTCTCCAGAAAATGGCTGATATCCTCCGCTGTGACGTGGAATTCAATCACTTGGGCCCGATCTAATACTTTGGGGCTGAACATATAGGTGGTTTCATCGATATTGACAGTGCCGATGATAAAGAGGTTACTAGGGATGGAGATTTCTGCCGGGATCGTAGGGTCCCAACCTTCACCTTGAGCATGTATGGGGATGGGTTCACCGGATTCCATTGCACTTAAAAAATCTGCGAAATACCGTTCTACATGAGATAGGTTCATCTCATCGAGAATAATAAAATAGGGTTTTGTATTATTCTCTGCTTGATTGGCTTCAATGAGTAAATCCAAAACACCATTATCTGGTTTAACATATTTACCTGATTCGAGAGCATTGGGATAACCGAGAATGGGTTCTCGGTTGGTCCAATCTGACCCTACTGGTGTGATAACAAAATGTTTTTCAGGCTGGGTATTTAATGTTAAATGATTCTTCCAACCAATAACAAAAAGCTTGGGCAATCTTGGTTTTTCCGGATCCTGATAAGCCGGTTAGGATTAGGAAGGGCTTTGAGATTAAGGCAGAAATAAATCGAAAACAGAAATTCTTGCTAAAAATCAAATTAGCGTCATTGACTGCGGCGTAAAAATCTGACACGGATAAGCTATTTGAGGTTCTTCTATTCATTGTGCCCTCAGCGTATGCCCCAGCTAATTTGCGGTAAATTTCGGTCAATTGATTGAGATCTCTACCTAATTCTGCATCTAAAATGTTTCTTATCTCAAATTTTTTATAGAATAAATTTGTTTCCTCATAAGCTCTGCCTTTCTGCAGTGCTGGATCCTTCCCGTGTTTTAACAAGACTTCCCTCCGGTAATCTCCCTTTTCGAAATCCATTTATCTCAGATACCTGTTCATAAACAAAATTTGTGTATTGTTGGATCTCCTCATTAGTTTGTTGAGTAGATCCTTGGTTTAACGTTAAATAAACATCCTGAAAATCGTCGCTGAATAGAAAGACGATGTAAAAACCATTGGTCGCTCCTGTTGAAACCCGTTTATCAAATATACCTACCCAAGGATAGTGAGTTGTATTTCCCTGTCCAATGGATCCCTTAATTTTCAGATCTGGATCACCGATGATATTTCTAATTTCTATCGGAACCTGCTCGATAAGAATTTGGTAACTATCCATCTCTTTGCTAAGGGTCTGTCCGACTACTTTTTGATAGGAACGACTGAATTTTTGGAAGAGTTCAGCTAGCATGGCAGATCTCCAGGGGATGAGGGATCAAGTTTAGATTTGGTTATTTTAATACTATTGTGAGTATAGCATGATTGAATTAGCCTTTGATTATAACTCTATCCAACTCTGTCGCTCCCGACTCATCGCCGGGTATGAGATCCGTAAGGGGCAACAATACTGCGCTATTGTAAAGATAAATGAACCCTTCGGGGTCATCATTCTCGAGGAGGTTCCAGAGGTAAAACTGGACCGAACTGTTGCTTATCCAGCTAGCTCTGCGTTGAGGGCCAGCTGTGTAATGGAATTCCAGGAAAAAGTTCAAACCCTTTTCGGTTGACACAGAATATAATTAATAATAGATGACTCCATCCCCAAAAAACCAGCTGACGACCATGATCGAAACCCTGCAGGAAAAACTGGCTGAACTGCTCCAGGTCCGGGACGAGCTCGAAGCCCGCGAAAACAGAGCCCGATCCAAATCCAAAAAGAGAGAACATATCCAGGGTATCATTGATGTCACCCACCAGATCCAGGCCCTGCGGGTGGTGATCGAATTATTTCCAGATGGTAAATAATTAGGAGGGGGAAACACAAACCGCCCCCCGGGCGGTTTCTTGTTCTTCGTGATATATCATCTGGATGAAGATCCATTAAACGTCCCCGAAGGGGGACGTTCGGCGTTAGCCAGCAGGGTGGACTTCAGTCCTGATCCAACAAAAATTGCTTCCCTTCCCAACCCTCGCCAGAGACGGCCTGCCAGGTCGAGGGCGAAGACTTTGATGGCCATAGCTATAAAATTATCTTACTTCGTCCAGGAGAGCAGAAGCCCAGAAGATAGGAAATAGTATCCGTACCCTCCACAATACAGGACATGGAGGAGATAGTAGAATCGCTGGAAAACATTTTTCCTGTATTTCCACAGCCTGAAGCTGGTGATGATTACAATTGGCAGCATGGGTATCAGCAGAGCTGGGATCAGTAATACTCCCCGGGCATTTGAGGGAAGGGCACTGGCTTGCCAATAGCCCGGGTATTCAGAGAGTGAATTGATAAAATAATTCAGCCCGATTCCAAATCCAATATTGCAGGTAATGATAATCCAACTGGCGAGTTCAAATATCCGGTTGAGCCGCTTTTCTTGTGCTAATCTCTCTCGTAAGGTGCCTCGTTTCTTTTTAATAAACCATCGAATCCCACGGTAAATCAGGCGAAGGATCATTGCCACAATAACTATGCCTGATAAAAAAAATATAGTAATGTAGATTTCTTCGCCCTCTCTGATTATTGGACTTGAAATGGCTTCCAGGGGCACCGTTGAAATTTTACGTTCGGAATCTTGTAAACAATCAGAATTGACCGGTTTTTCTGGTTCATCAAGGAAATTTTCCAGGATATTCTTGGTACAGCTGTCGCTGAATGCAATTCCATGTGATCCAATGGGATCGATCAGGTGCTGCCCGCGTTGAAAGCTCTCCAGGGCTATTTCACCATATTCTGGGGGTGTTACTGGATCAAACTGACCGGATAATAACAAAGTTGGCAGATCGGATTTTGGCATGATGGATAACATCTGATCAGGGACAGATAAATTCCAATCAGAACACCTTTCCTGATATTCCTCCAGATCTTGTTCCTCCCATCGCAGCATGGCGGGGCTTAAGATGGTTTCATCGGTGGCGACAGTAGATTGGGCAGAGTGCTCTGCGCAGATCACTGAATAGTAGGATCCGGTAGCTACCAGATCCCTCATTAAATAGGATTCTGTAAATGCGACTAAGGAATCAAAGTGATTCTCTTCTGATTGTTGGATGATAAAGGGGAGGGATGCATAACTGTGATCGAGATATGAAGAGGTTAATATGAAATCATAAAAATACTTTCCACTCAATTCATCTGTAATGAAATAAATACTGTTTGGAATCTGGAATCTGAGTGTAACTGGATCTTTATCCAACCGCTCGACGGTTTTTTCCAGCCTTTCCATGAGATCTGGATACTGTTCAGCACAATAGGGATCCTGTTCGCAGTTATGGATGTGTTGATTCAATATCCGATCGTGATTTGATACAGATCGGTGGAGATAATCCAAAGGAATGGGAGCAACCCCATCCAGTATCAGGGACCGAATTTTTTCTGGATAAAAGGCCGCTAGATACTGTCCGACATGGGAGCCATACGACACACCATAAAAATTTATTGAACTGTAATTCAGGACCTGACGGATTAGATCGATATCCCGGGCTATTTCAGGAGAGTTAAATGCACTGAGATCGATCCCTTTTCCGGTTAATCTGGCCCGGCAGTATCTCAAATAGTCTTCATAATCCTCCAACCCCTCTCGGGAGGATTCCGTGACTTCAGGGCAGCTCAATGTTGGATCCGCAAACCGGGTACCACGCTGGTCAATGAAAACCAGATCCCGCTGCCCACCAATTCGGTTGGGATAAAACCAGCCCGGGTACACATCCAGGGCCGAACCTCCGGGACCGCCGTGGGTAATGAACAAGGGTTCTGGAATGGGGGAACTGTCATAATCTGGCCAGATCGCGATCGGAACCTTGATCGTCTCACCTCCTGGCTGATCATGAAACAAGGGAACTGTTACAAAACCACAGATAAACCCGGCTTCTTCCGGGGATAGATATTCATCCGTATCATCATCAACGGAGAAAGGGCATTTTGACAGCTCAAAACCAGCTATTTCAGAGTGGTCGATCCAGCCGGCCTCCCTGGTGCTGAACCGCTCCCAATTCTTTTCTAGCAGATCCTGGCGGCTGTCTATCAGGGGTTCAGTTGGATCGTTATTTTCATGCGGAATGAGATAGATATAGGCATAAAAAATAATCGCGGGGGAAAATAAAATCACAAAAGGCAGGATCAATCCAAAAACGCTTTTTATGAAATTCCAGGCTTTTTCCCCGGGAGTCATTTTTTTGATTTCAAATTCTGGAAGGACCATCGGAATTCCAGATCGAGCTCACTGCCTGATCGGGGACAGACCTGTATCCTGGGGATAGCGGGCGTGTTCCCAGGCATGATAAAGCGTGATCTGGGCCTGGTTGAGCTCCTCCAGGGTGGGGAAGGCCCCCAGGATGATCTCCCCGGAGGTGGACTCCAGCCACAGCTCCCAGAGCTGGCCCTTTTTGATCTCCAGTTTTTTGGACGGATGCTGATCTGCCATAGCCAAATTCCTTCTTTCTACTCTCATTATAGAGAATTTATTGGCCGGGCGAGATGTTAATCCTGTTAGGTCGCTGCGCTCAGGACGGGAGAAGGAAGACGGGAGACCGAGACGGAGGACCGGAGTCATAAGAGCGAGGACGAATGACCACTCCACTGTCTTTGCGAGGAGCTCCGAAGGACGACGCGGCAATCTCCTGTTATGGTGAGGCGCGGATGCTTCGCTTCGTTTAAGACGGAAGACGGAGGATCGGGAGGTCGCTTCTTTCCTGATTGGGATTCAATCGACAATTGCATAGTTGGTATTAATAATAGCTTACCTCACTGAAGTGGGGCAGCTCGCCCTCTGGACGATCTAAACAGACTTCTATTTTAGAGAACCCCGTAGGGTTCGAGGCGGCAAACCGGCAGGTTAGCGTAGGTTGATAATGCATGGGAGCTGTGTTAATCTCCTCTTCTGGTTAATTAATACCAGTTGTGTGGGAGCTAATCATGAAAAAACTGACCCTTAAGCAAAAACGCCAGCAGTACCGCAAATGGTACCTGATGACCCGGACCCCGGTGCCTGAATATCTCAAGGAACAGAACCACCGCTGTGATCCCAACGCTTATTACGTGGAGCTGCAACAATGCCCTGCCTGCAGGGAGATTGAAAGTAAAGCTATCAAACAGATGGACATAGGGAGGTATAGCTAGGGGGTCGCCCCGCTCTCCGACGGGAGACGGGTCACGGGAAAAGGAAGGCAGGAGACCGGGGTCGGTTATGCTAAAATCCATCCATGTCCGCTGACACCCCCTCTTTAGCCCAGATCCGGGAGCTGCTGGATTTCCTGCCCGTCTTCACGAGGGAGGATTTCCAGCCCGTCCTGGAATGGGTCGTCTCAAAACCAGACCCGGAAGGGGTCACCCATTTTCCCTACCCGGTCTACCGCCCGGAGGTACTGGACTTCTTCCAGCGGGCCGGCCTGCCGATCTGGGCTGATTACGACTATCTTCCAACCGAAGCCGCCCGCCTGATCGCCGACCCGGAGTTCATCAGGACTGCCGACCTGGAAGGGATCAAAACCCTGCTGACCTACTGCGTCCGGGGTGAGAGGTTCTGCGACGGCCACTGGGAGCTGATGCTCACCAACGGCTCTGTGGTCCGGATCCTGAAGCGCCTCGAGCAGCTGGCTGCCTGAGGTTTCTTCCAGTCGAGTTTCCTGATCTCTAACCCATCCTTGTTTACTCCTTAGTCCTTACTCCTTACTCCTTACTCCTTACCCCTTACTCCTTACCCCTTACTCCTTACTCCTTACTCCTTACTCCTTACTCCTTACTCCTTACTCCTTACTCCTTACTCCTTACTCCTTACTCCTTACTCCTTACTCCTTACTCCTTACTCCTTACTCCTTACTCCTTACTCCTTACTCCTTACTCCTTACTCCTCACTCCTTACTCCTTACTTTATTCCCCGGAATTACGACTGGACCAATTACCTTAAATGTAGCAGCAGTTCCGTTATAATTTCAGTGGACAACCATACCCTGGTCAAAACCTGCCTGGTCCAGTTTGGACCTGGCCTCCATTCCCATCTGAAAACGGATAGTTCCAGATGACAAATAACCCGCCTAACTCAGCTCCCTTAACCAGATTCGCCTGGCTCTCGATCGCCGCGGCCCTGCTGACCATGGGGCTTAAAGCCTCAGCCTACCTGTTCACTGGATCAGTGGGCCTGCTCTCTGATGCTGTTGAATCTGTTGTCAACCTGGTGGGTGCGGTGGTGGCCTTGACCATGTTAACCATAGCTTCCCGGCCGGCAGATGAGGAGCATAACTTCGGCCACAGCAAGGCCGAATACTTTTCCAGCGGGATCGAAGGGACCTTGATCCTGATCGCGGCCCTGAGCATTGCCTGGACGGCGGTGGGGCGCCTGCTTAACCCCAAACCCATTGAGCAGATCGGGTTGGGATTGGGGATCTCTCTGGCTGCCTCTTTGGTGAACCTGATCGTTGGCCTGGTGCTGTTCCGGGCCGCCAAACGCTCAAACTCGATCACCCTGGAAGCCAATGCCCAGCATCTCATGACCGATGTCTGGACCTCTGTGGGAGTGATCGCGGGTGTGGGCGCGGTAGCCCTCACCGGCTGGGTCCGGCTGGACCCGATCGTAGCCCTGCTGGTGGCTGCCAATATCGTCTGGACTGGATTTGGGATCGTAAAAAAGTCGGCCCAGGGACTGATGGATACTGGTTTAGGGGCAGGGGAGCAGAACCTGATCCAGGGGGTCCTGGAAGGCTATCGGAAAACGGGGATCGAGTTCCATGCCCTGCGCACGCGCCAGGCAGGCAACCGGGCCTTTGTTTCCTTTCATGTGCTTGTGCCGGGGGAATGGACCGTCCAGCGCGGTCATGACCTTTTAGAAAAAATCGAACTTGAACTGCGGCAGGCCCTGCCCAACCTGACCGCCTTTACACACCTGGAATCGCTCAGCGATCCAGCTTCCTGGGATGATACGGCCCTGGACCGCGCCCAACCCACTGGTCAGCCAAAACCAGCCCAGGAAAGCCAATCCTCTGAAGAAGCCTGATTGCGGCAGTTTGATGGTGCTGTAATCAAGGAAGACGGGTTAACTTATTTTCAGTTCTCATCCTCCGGGTCATCATCCTGAATGACTTTCCAGCTATCAAACCCCCTGTACTCTTATCCGGCTCTCTAGTCCGGATCTTAATGCGCCTCGAGCGGCTGCCTGCCTGAGGCTTGGTTCAAGGGGTTTTTCCTGATCTCCAGCCCATCCCTGTTTACTCCTCACTCCTCACTCCTTACACCTTACTCCTCACTCCTCACTCCTCACTCCTTACACCATACACCTTACTCCTCACTCCTCACTCCTTACACCTTACACCTTACTCCTCACTCCTCACTCCTTACACCTCACTCCTCACTCCTCACTCCTCACACCTTACACCTTACCCATTACTCATCTAGCGGATCTCAACCTCCAGGGGCAGGCCCTCAGCCGAGTCTATCCCCTGGCCAACCCTTCGCGGATGCAAGAAAGATAACCCCTGCACGATTAGTCTAATAGATTCCCCCTACTATTTATTGGTATTAGCTAAGGTGATATATATGCAGCCCTTTCAGATGACTTACGCAACCATGTTCGATCCCCCCCCAGAACTTCACACTCAATACGAAGCTGCCCTGGCTCGACAGCATTCCAATCTCGGTCAAACCTACGGGATGTTGATCGGCGGTCAGGATGTCTATGCTCCGGAGCAGTACCCGGTCACCAATCCGGCCAACCGGGAGCAGATCCTGGCCTATTTTCAGCTCGGAACCCCTGCGTCCGCTGACCAGGCCCTCCAGGCCGCCCGGGCGGCATTACCTGCCTGGAGAGCCACTCCCTGGCAGGAACGGGTGTCCTTACTAAGGAAGGCGGCCGATTTGATGGAAGCCAGGATTTTTGATCTTGCGGCTGTCACGACCCTGGAGGTTGGGAAAAATCGGCTGGAAGCCCTGGGGGATGTCTTTGAAGCCCCGGCCCTGATCCGTTATACCTGCGATCAGCTGGAGAGCAACCAGGGATTTGTTAAAACCCTGGGTGTGGATCCTGTTCCAGGCTACCAGGTTCAGAATATTTCCACCCTGCAGCCTTACGGGGTCTGGCTGGTGATCAGCCCCTTTAATTTTCCGACTGCCTTAACCGCGGGCCCGGTGGGCGCGGCCCTGGCCGCCGGCAATACGGTGGTGATGAAGCCCGCCGGCCGCACACCCTGGAGCGTGCGTCTGCTGGCCGAGTGTTTCCTGGAGGCCGGTCTGCCTGAAGGTGCAGTCAACTTTGTCACCGGGTCTGGCTCCGGGATCGGACAGGCGCTGATCGATCATCCCGGAGTGGATGGGGTGACCTTTACCGGGTCCTACCCGGTGGGCATGGGCATCTACCGCCAGTTCGCCCAGCGGGATTACGTGCACCCGGTGATCCTCGAGCTGGGAGGTAAAAATCCGGTGATTGTCACCCAGCAGGCTGACCTGGACCGGGCCGTGAGCGGGATCGTCCGTTCGGCTTTTGGTCTGCAGGGCCAGAAATGCTCTGCCAATTCGCGCATCTACCTCGAAGCTCCCATCTATGACCAGTTCCTGGAGCGTATGGTAGCAGAAATGGGAAAGCTAAAAATAGGTGATCCGACCCAACGGGAGACCTACCTGGGGCCGGTGATCTCCGCCGATGTCTACCAGGATTATCAGGATTATTCCAGAGAACTATCAGCTGCCGGAGATCTGGCAGCCGGAGGTAAAGTGCTGCAATCCAATGGCTTGAAAGGGGTTATTTTGTGGAACCAACCCTGGCCGTCGACCTGCCTTTAGACCATCAGTTCTGGAAAAAGGAGCTTTTCCTGCCCATCAGTCTGGTCCATAAAGTGGACTCCCTGGAAAGTGGCCTGAAGCTGGCCTTTGATACCCAGTATGGCTTAACAGCAGGTTTTTATGGCAGTGAAGAGCAGGCAGAAAAGTTTTTGGCTGCCAGTGAAGCCGGTGTGAATTATGTCAACCGGCCCCAGGGATCGACCACCGGAGCCTGGCCGTCCTATCAGTCTTTTGGGGGCTGGAAAGCCAGCGGTTCCAGCGGGGTAGGGGCAGGCGGACCTTATTATCTGCAGCGTTATATGCGTGAGCAGGTCAGGACAACTGTTCGTTAAGCAAAATTCATGAGAGGTTGAAGCCGTTTGAATCAGTGCAGCTGTTCTGTCCGAGCTGGACCATCATCCTCATCATCATCTTCTTCCTGGCTTTCCACCCAGGTTTGGAAAGGATTGAGCGGCTTATCCTGCTGGCTGGCTCTGACGATAAAATAGATAAACATGCCTGCAAAAGCCAAGAAAGCCAGTCCGATGCTGAGGTACTCCAGCAGAACTTCAGTGCTGCCGATATCCAGACCCTCGAAGAAGACCCCGGGGCTAAAGTCGCCGTTAAAGAAGGAAACTAACAGGCCGATGACGGCGATCATCACAAACATGGAAACAGGATTGGTTCTCTTTTTCATGGCTGCCTTTTCAGAAAATTATAAATTGAGTTGGTTGTGAATTCACAGTCTATGCTAGCAGTATAGCATATGCTGGCCTCCTGCGAAAACTGCCCTAACCACATGTGCTCTCCCCCTCCCGCTGCTCCAGGGAGAGCGCTAGCTCTCCCGGTTATGTTATCCGCAGGAGCTGGCGCTCCTGCTTCGAGCCTGATAGAGTGTTAGTTGGACTGGAAACCATAAAAACCACTGTCTTTGCGAGGTTGCGCAGCACCCGCGGCAATCTCCTGACAAGTTGAGGGTCAGGCCGTCGGCCTCAGCCGACGTTCGGCGTAAGCCAGGCGGCAGGACTTCAGTTCCCACTCCCCCTTCCTGCTGCTCCAGGGAGAGCGCCAGCTCTCCCGGTTATGTTGTCCGCAGGAGCTGACGCTCCTGCTTAGAGCCTAATGTAGTTGTCAGTTGGACTGGAAACCGTAAAAACCACTGTCTATGCGAGGGTGCGCAGCACCCGCGGCAATCTCCTGACAAGTTGAGGGCCAGCCCAGTCGGCTTCAGCCGACGTTCGGCGCCAGCCAGGCGACAGGACTTCAGTCTTTCGCCGATTAAACCCCAGCCCTGGATCCATCATAATTACCAGTGGTCCCTCGATACTTCACCAGAACAGGAGATTGCTTCGTCGGGATTCTGCAAATCCCTCCTCGCAAAGACAGTGAAATGGGGATAGTTGATCCCTCACGTCGGCCTCGCCTGACGTTCTGCGCCAGTCAGGCGACAGGACTTCAGTGTCCGCGCCCCTCTCCTCCTGCTGCTCCAGGGAGAGCGCCAGCTCCTGCTTGAGCCTAATAGAGTGTCAGTTGGACTGGAAACCATAAAAACCACTGTCTTTGCGAGGGTGCGCAGCACCCGCGGCAATCTCCTGACAAGTTGAGGATCAGTCCGTCGGCTTCAGCCGACGTTCGGCGCCAGCCAGGCCACAGGACTTCAGTCCGCGCCCCTCTCCTCCTGCTGCTCCAGGGAGAGCGCCAGCTCCTGCTTGAGCCTGATAGAGTGTCAGTTGGACTGGAAACCATAAAACCCACTGTCTTTGCGAGGGTGCGCAGCACCCGCGGCAATCTCCTGATAAGTTGAGGGTCAGTCCGTCGGCCTCAGCCGACGTTCGGCGCCAGCCAGGCGGCAGGACTTAGTCCTTCGCCAATTAAACACCAGCTGGATCCATCATAATTACCAGTGGTCCCTCATACTTCACCAGAACAGGAGATTGCTTCGTCGGGATTCTGCAAATCCCTCCTCGCAAAGACAGTGAAATGGGGATAGTTGATCCCTCACGTCGGCGCAGGCCGACGTTGAGCGCCAGCTCTCCCGGTTATGTTATCCGCAGGAGCTGGCGCTCCTGCTTGAGCCTAATGGGGATTTCGCCGCAACACCCAAGGGGAAAATACTTTAGCTGCTAAACCGCTATTGATAAGCAATCACGAATATGCTATGCTGGTGGGACACCAAGATCACTGAAAACGATAAATCCATCAGGGGGATTTTAGAATTTATTTCCTGGCCTCTCTTCAAAGTATTTGGTTCCTCGATCTTATTTCATAATTTGATTTTAAAGGAGGATGTGATGTTGAATTTTATCAATCAGGACTTGCCACCCCAAAATAACGGAACCATTAATGTCAAAGTACGCTACCTCGGCAGTGTTCCAGACGTATCCGTGGAAAGTACCATCGATACCCAATCCGTGGGATCTCTGCAAGATGCTTTAAGTAAAACTCAGGATGGTTTCAAAATATCGAGGTTTTTAGGATACTTTAAACTAAAGGCGAAACGGGAGCTCCTGCCTGAAGAAGTAAGTCATGTCGAAATTGAAATCAAATATTCCCTCGTCGCCTGGGATTTAGCAACTGAGAAAGGTGA
>CAVQTT010000018.1:0-78693 GCA_963716695.1 uncultured Chloroflexia bacterium | reverse complement strand
AAAGGAGCATTCAAAGGGAACTCCAGGATCCCCTGGCCCTGGCAATCCTCTCTGGTGAGTACAAAGTTGGCGATACTATCCGGGTTGATGCCGGGAATAACGGACTTAGCTTTGAGGTGATCCTGAAAGGTGAGGTCGTGTAAAAAAAAGAGAGAAGGTATCTCGGAATTCCTCCCTCCGGCTCAGTGAGCGACCGTTCTGGCTAATGGACGTGCTGGTGATCCAGCTCTTCGGGAGTGGCTTTCCTTAACCCGCTGAGGGTGATCTCAAAGGTCAGAGTTTTGCCTGCCAGGGGATGGTTGAAATCCAGGGTGACCGTGTCCCCATCCTCAGCGATAACCTGAGCGCTGAGGATCTCGCCCTCATCGTCCTCCAGGTCCAGAAAAGTTCCCACATCCAGGGGTATCTCCTCGCTGAACTCATCCTTCTTGGCTACCTGGGTGGATTCGTCGTCATATTCCCCATAGGCTTGATCGGGTTCGATCACAACGGTTTTTTTCTCACCAACCTTCATCCCATAGAGAGCGTTCTCCAGGCCGGGTATGATCTGGCCGATGCCCTGGATGAAAATGATGGGACCCTCCTCGGTGGTTGTCTCGAGGATCTCATCCTCAACGATCAGGGTGTAATCCAGTGTGACGATCAGATTGTCCTGAACTATTTCAGTCATACTATCTCCTGTGTGGTTTTTGAGGCGGGGGCTATTATATCCCTCACCAGGTACCAGCTGAAATTTTCATAATTAAAAAAGAGGTGGTGGGTCTGGCGGGATTGGTCCATCACCAGAATATGGCGGCCCTGGTCTGTATCCCAGCGTCGGCCGACATTCAGAACCGGGATGAGCTCCTTCCCGAGCCTAAAATCCACCGGACTCATGGTCCCATCTTTTTGGAAACGAGCGGTTACCTCAATTTTTTCCATTGGTTTGCAGGAACTTGTAAAGAAACTCCAGCCCGACCTGGGCGATCTCGGCTTTATTTTCGATCCGATCGCCACCCGCGTTGTGCTGCAGGGTCCACGTGCCCTCCGCTGAGTTCAATCCAATCCAGGTATAACCGACTGGCTTGGCAGGAGTTCCCCCGGTAGGTCCGGCAATGCCGCTGACAGCCAGACCAATATCGGCCCCCAGGGTGCGGCGCACCCCCTGGGACATTTCCCGGATGGTTTCCTCACTCACAGCGCCATATTTTTCAAGGGTATCCCAGGATACTCCCAGGAGGCGGACCTTGGCAGGGTAGGCATATGCGATGATGCTTCCCAGATAATAAGTTGAGGACCCGGAAATATTGGTGATCCGGTGTCCGATCAAGCCGCCCGTGCAGGACTCGGCTACTGCCAGATGCCATCCTCGCTGGCGCAGTTCTTTTCCGATCAACAACTCGATATTCTCGATCATGGATCTTATCCTTCTATCTTTTCGATTACCCAGAAATGGGATAAACCCAGGATCTGGAAGGGAGTCTTTTCCAGCCAATACAGCCCAGACCGGAGCCATTTCCCGGCTCTCGGGAAACGGCTGATGATATTATCGTACCCCCCAAAAATGACTTGTCGCTTAATGAATCTTACCGGAAGACCCTGGAATAAGCTGTTCAACTCAGTCCGGGTGTAAGCCCGGACATGGGGAGCCAGCCTGTCCCGGACCCGCCGGGGTAGATAATTCACCAGGGCTTTGTTCCCAAAATGATATTCTCCCCGCCAGAACACCCCGTGGGTTTCAAAGGGATACCAGCGATTGGGACAAAAAATGACCATCCTGCCGCCAGGCACCAGGGTTCGGACCATTTCCGATACTGCCAGGCGGTCATCCACAACATGTTCGATGACCTCGTTGCTCAGGATCAAGTCAAAACTGTTATCAGGGAAAGGTAGATTCTCACCAGCGCCGCCCAGGATGTTGGTGGTCTTCTCCCGGGCTTCTACCGCCCTGGAAAAATCGTATTCCAATCCAAAAACTTCACATCCCAGGGGAATCAGATGGGCCAGGTAAAGCCCAACTCCACAGCCATTTTCAAGCAGCCGCCCGCGAATCCGTTCTCCAGCGGCTTCCTGGAGCATTTCCAGTCGGCGCTGCTGGCCGTCCCGCCAAATATATGATGGCTCGCCCCGTTCAGCGGCCATCTCGGAGGGCTGGATGGCATTCATAGAGCCTTCCAGCGGGAGGCTGGTCCCGCTGGGTATCCCTCGGTCCGGGGAATTGTATGAGAAAGGCCGTTCAGCATGGGCTTAATCCTATTCATGGATCCGTTGATCAGCAAAATATCCAGGGAACGAGTAATCTGGACTGTGCAGAAAAGCAATTCTACCATCAGATGTCATCACCTGGAACGGCTCCCCCAGGCCTGGGAAAAAGATCCAATCCTCGGACCAGAGCAGGATCCTGGAGGGGGTGGAGGAAGAGGTCCTGCCCTGGGCAAGACCTCTTCGTTGGGGGTTGGGATTGAGGATCAGGCTTGCTGGATAGCGAGGGCGTCAGCGTCCTTGGCAACCTGGATTCCCTTTTCCTCATCAACACGAGTTAACATCAATCCACCCGTGATGAAAAAGACGATCAGCGAAATAATACCCAAGCGGCTGTTGTTGAACAGCTGGCTCACCAATCCAAAGATCAGGGGGCCGAAGATCCCGGCAAATTTTCCGCTGACACTGAAAAAGCTGAAGAATTCAGCAGATTGGGCTTTGGGCACCATCCGTCCGTAGAGGGAGCGGCTTAAGGCCTGGGCTCCACCCTGAACCATGGCGACAGCAAAACCCAGGATCAAGAAGTGGGTTGCGTTGCTCAAGAAGTATCCCCCGATGGATATCAGGGAATAAATACCAAGGCTGAGGTAGATCGACTTTTTGGTGCCGATCTTTTTTGCCAGCCAGCCAAATGCAAAGGAAAAGGGGATGCCGACAAACTGCACAATCAGCAGGACCATGATCAGTGAATTGGATTCAATGCCGATCTCATCACCATAGGTTGTGGCCATCTTGATGATCGTGCCGATGCCGTCATTATAGAGCCAGAAGGCAACCAGGAATTTAAATAGGTCACCATACTTCCGGATCTCTTTAAAGGTCTCACCTAATCTTTTAAATCCGGCTTTGATGGGATTGACCCCGATCTCTTCTTTAAATACCTTGCGGGGAGGTTCTGCGATCCTCCTCCAGAGGGGGATGGTAAAAACCAGCCACCAAACAGCCACGCTGGCGAGGGAGATCCTGGTCATCAATGCGGTCAGGTGATCTGGCGCAAACATGATCATGGCCAGGTTGATGGCCAGCAGGATGCCGCCGCCCACATATCCCATGGCATATCCCCGGGTGGAGATCTGGTCGATGTCATCCTTTTTGGCAATGTGGGGCAGCAGGGAGTCATAAAAGATATTGGCGCCGGCAAAGCCGATATTGCCGAGAATAAATAAGCTTGAGGCCAGGAGCCAATCCCCGGTGGTGATGAAAAACATAAAAGCAGTGGCGATAATTCCTATCAGGGCGAAGATCGTCAGAAAACGTTTTTTCTGGCCCTTAAAGTCCGCCATGGCTCCCAGGATGGGACTGATAATTGCGATTAACAGCAAGGCGATCGAATTGGTATAGGCCCAATAGGATGTGATTTGATTCCCGGTTAAGGTTGGTTCTGCTATAGCCCGATAATAGATCGGCAGCACTGCCGCCATGATCGTGGTGGCAAAGGCTGAATTGGCCCAGTCATACATCGACCAGGCATTGATTATCTTCTTATATTGTTTATCATCCATGAATTCCTCCTGGCTTGGGGTGGGATTGCCACTCATTATACGATAGATCGATCCCCGGGAGATATTCCAAAAAGCCGCTCTTCCGAGGCCAATGCCTGGAATAATTAGAGTTTTATTAAGATTTGAGGCAGGCAGGCATCCCGAGTTGACGTGATCGAACCCTCATGCTATGATTAATGCGGAATTATTTGATTAATTATCTGGCTCGACCAATTGCAGGACCCGGACTTATTTTGCCATTATTTTTTTTGTTATCTGCCTTCATGATCGAAATTTTGAACTTAGAAAAACAAATTCGGCAGCCTAACTAACATCTTTTGGCATATGTAATTCCCAGACGGGAAACCGTGGCGAGCGCAGATAAATTGTGTTCGCTATTTTTTTGTTTCCGGAGGGGAATATGAGTTTTGATTTTATTTTCCGAATAATTGGCATGGTTGTCTTTGGATTGCTGGGGGGCTATTTTGGCGTGGACCTGGCCAGTGTTACCACGATAACCACCGAAGAAGGTGCTGTGATCTTCGGTTTGGTCGGCGCTTTATTTGGCCTGGTCATCACACCATTGATCACCACCCGGCCTGTGAATTCCCTGCGAGCATTGTTGAACCAGATGGATGCCCGGACATTGGGTTCTGGTTTGATCGGCCTCTTTGTAGGCTTGATCATCGCCGCCCTGCTGGCTATTCCGCTGTCACGGCTGCCTTCCTTCCTGGGCGAGGTCTTTCCTTTTTTGGGAGTGCTGCTGTTCGGCTATATTGGCGTGGCGGTTTTTATCTCGCGCCGGAATGACATCTTCTCTATCTTCGGAAGCAGGGTGTTCACCATGGCTGAACGGGGAGCATCGGATTCCGAGCCGGAACGGGTGATCCTGGTGGATACCAGCGTGATCATCGACGGCCGGATCGCCGATATCGCCACCACTGGATTTTTGGTCGGGGAATTATTGATCCCCCGTTTTGTGCTGGATGAACTCCAACATATTGCTGATTCAGCTGACGGCATCCGCCGCCAGCGCGGCAGGCGCGGCATGGAGATCCTGGCCGATCTGCAGGAATCCAAGACCATTCCGGTCCGCATCAGTGATATTGATGTAGAGGGCACCCGCGAAGTCGACAGCAAACTGGTTATCCTGGCCCGACAGCTGAGCTGTCCAATCCTGACCAATGACTACAACCTGAACCGGGTGGCCGAGATCCAGGGTGTCCCGGTTTTGAATATCAATGAACTGGCCAATTCTGTGAAAGCAGTTCTGCTGCCGGGTGAAAAATTGGAAGTCAAGATCATCCAGGAAGGCAAAGAACGCGGCCAGGGGGTGGGTTATCTTTCAGACGGCACGATGGTGGTTGTGGAAGAAGGCAAGGATCTAATGAATGAGGATATCCGCGCCACGGTTACCAAGGTGCTGCAGACTGCTGCCGGCCGTATGATCTTCGCCAAACCGGATTAGCTTTAATATTTGACAGGGGAATTATGAGTATCCAAATATATAACACCCTTTCTCGCAAGAAAGAAGAATTCCAAACCCTGGAGCCCAACAAGGTATCCATGTATGTGTGCGGCCCGACGGTTTATGACAAGGCCCATGTGGGACACGCCATGTCAGCCCTGGTTTTTGATGTGGTCCGCCGCTACCTGGAATACCAGGGATATGAGGTCAACCATGTCACCAACTATACGGATGTGGATGACAGGATCATCCAGCGGGCTGCAGTGGAAGGTGTCGATCCCGATTGAAATTGGCCAGCGCTATATCAAGGAATATGATCGGCATCTGAAGGACCTGAATATCCTGGCAGCTACCCAATATCCCCGGGCAACCGATGAGATCAACAGTATCGTGGAAAGCGTGGCAGACCTGATCGAAAAGGGTTTTGCCTATGCCAAGGATGGGGATGTTTATTACCGGGTGGAAAAATTCCCTGAATACGGTAAATTATCCGGCCGCAAGATCGAGGATATGGAAGCTGGATTCCGGATCGATGTCGATGAGCGCAAGGAACATCCCCTGGATTTTGCGCTCTGGAAAGCTGCCAAACCCAGCGAACCCAGCTGGCCCAGTCCCTGGGGACCAGGCCGCCCCGGCTGGCATATTGAATGTTCGGTGATGAGCCATAACTGCCTGGGGAAGCAGATCGATATTCACGGCGGCGGGAATGACCTGGTCTTCCCCCATCATGAGAATGAGATCGCCCAGAGTGAAGCCCTGAACGGGGTCCAGTTTGCGAAATATTGGATGCACAACGGCATGATGCAGTTATCGGGCGCCAAGATGTCCAAGTCCGTCGGCAACCTGGTGACGATCGACAGCTTCCTTGAAAAATTTGAAGCCAATGTTTTGCGAATGATGGTGCTGAATTCCAGCTACCGGGGACCGATCACATTTAATGAAGAGACCATAGAACATGCCGAAAAAGCCCTCAAACGGCTGCGTTCGGGCTTAAAACCCGCCCTTCCCGGTGCCGGGAACAGAACAGATAATCTGGTTGTTGCCATGCAAAAGGTTCAGGCTGCCTTCCTGAAAACCATGGATGATGATTTTAATACCGCTGGAGCCCTGGGGTTTATCTTCGATTTTGTCAAAGAGATCAACCAGGCCCGGGATGACGGCGCAGATCAGGAGAGCCTGGAAGCCGCCCAGGAAGTCCTCAAGGAATTGACTGGAGTGATGGGCCTGGAATTGGACCTTCCGGAAGCCCAGGTGGGCGAGGCGGGTGTGTTCATTGATCTACTGATCGAGATCCGAAAAACCCTGCGGGACCAAAAACTCTGGGAGATGTCAGACTTGATCCGCGACAAACTTGATGAACTGGATGTTGGGTTGGAAGACAGCCCCGGGGGAACAACCTGGCACTGGAAATAAACCCGGCAGGATTGGGTTGGAGCGCAGGGATAATAATAAATGAAGGAATGGATCTGGGGCAGAAACCCGGTTTACGAAACGCTGCGGGCGGGAAAACGCCAGGCCTTTGAGCTGCGCCTAGCATCCGGTATAAAACTTGAGGGCAGGGTAGGGGAGATCCTCAGCCTGGCAGAAAAAGGATCGATCCCGATCTCCAGGGTTCCGCGTGAATCTCTCCAGGGAATCAGCAGCCATCACCAGGGTGTGGCTTTGCAGGTGAATGACTACCTTTATAGTGACCTGGCGCAGATCCTGGCCCGGGCGGAAGAGCTGGGTGAACCCCCCTTGATCCTGCTGCTGGATACCCTAAAAGACCCCCAAAACCTGGGCACCTTGATCCGGACCGCGGAGCTGGTGGGAGTACACGGTTTGATACTGCCATTACGCAGAACAGCGACTGTGACTCCGGCGGTGGTGAATGCCTCATCGGGGGCCAGCGAACATATTTTGATTGGCCAGGCCAACCTGGCCCAGGCCATCGGACAGCTGAAAGAGGCCGGACTCTGGATCGTGGGGCTGGAAGGCGGCGAGGGCGCCCAGCTTCCGAACCAGGTCAATTTGGATGGACCGCTGGGAGTGATCGTTGGCAGTGAAGGGGAAGGCATGCGGCACCTGGTCAGATCTTCCTGCGATTTTTTGCTCCAGCTTCCCATGCGGGGACAGATCGATTCCCTGAATGCCGCCGTGGCAGGTTCGGTAGCCCTTTACCTGGTCTGGCAGGCCAGGGGATTTAAGGGAGCCAAAATATCCTGAAGTATTGACGATTATCTGGATGTTTGATAAACTTTTGCTCTGTTGATGACGGCGTATTGGACACCTTGCCTCGCATATTTCCATCTGATATAATGCCTTGGCTTGGTGAGAGCAAAAGATGGTCCCGGGCCGACGTAGCTCAATCGGTAGAGCAGTCGTTTTGTAAGCGACAGGTCATGGGTTCGAGTCCCATCGTCGGCTCCTGTTATTGCAACCAGAGCAATAATATTTAGAATAAATCTGGGCGGATACCGAAGTGGCCAAACGGGGCTGACTGTAAATCAGCTGGCAAACGCCTACGTAGGTTCGAATCCTTCTCCGCCCACCTCAATTACGAGCTGCAGAAGTGGCCAACTTCTGACAGCTTGTAGTTATGTACTAAGCCAGCCCTCGTAGCTCAGGGGTAGAGCGCATTCTTGGTAAGAATGAGGTCATGGGTTCAATTCCCATCGGGGGCTCTGGTACTGGTTGAAGAATTCTGTAGGGTAAAGTAATTAAGGAGAGCTATCATGGCAAAAGAGAAATTTGAACGAAATAAACCGCACGTGAATGTGGGCACAATGGGCCACATTGACCACGGGAAGACGACCTTGACAGCGGCGATCACCAAAGTGGCGGCAATGCAGGGATTCGGCGACTTCATGGCCTTTGACGAGATCGACAAGGCCCCGGAAGAGAAAGAGCGCGGGATCACGATCAGCATTTCGCACGTGGAATATGAGACCGAGGCCAGGCACTACGCCCACGTGGACATGCCGGGACACCGGGACTACATCAAGAACATGATCACGGGAGCGGCGCAGGTAGACGGCGCGGTCCTGGTGGTGGCAGCCTCAGACGGCCCGATGCCGCAGACGCGGGAGCACCTGCTCCTGGCCCGGCAGGTGGAAGTGCCCAGCGTGGTGGTATACCTGAACAAGGTGGACCAGATGGACGATCCTGAACTGCTGGAGCTGGTGGAATTGGAACTGAGGGAGCTGTTGAACGATTACGGCTTCCCTGGAGACGAGACCCCGATCGTGAAAGGCAGCGCGCTGGCGGCCCTGGAAAGCACCAGTGAAGACATAAACGCCCCTGAGTATGAGAGCGTACGGGAGCTGCTGCGGGTGATCGACGAATATATTCCGGAACCGATCCGGGAGACGGACAAACCCTTCATGATGCCGATCGAAGACGTGTTTACGATCAAGGGCCGGGGCACAGTAGTGACCGGCAGGATCGAGCGCGGCATAATCAATACCGGAGACCCGGTCGAGATCATCGGTATGCAGACCGCGATCATCAACACGGTGGTAACAGGAGTGGAGATGTTCCACAAGATCCTGGATGAGGGCCGGGCGGGAGACAATGTAGGACTGCTCTTGCGCGGGACCAGCCGGGAAGAGGTGGAGCGCGGCATGGTGATAGCCAAACCGAAGAGCATCCTGCCCCACACAAAATTCAAAGCTGAGGTCGTGGTACTGAAACCGGAAGAGGGTGGAAGACACAAACCCTTCTTCACCGGATACCGGCCCCAGTTCTATATCAAAACCATCGACGTGACAGGAGCAATAACCCTGCCGGAAGGTGTTGAAATGGTCATGCCAGGCGACAACGTGAATATGCAGGTGGAACTGATCGTTCCGATCGCGTTGGAGCAAGGTGGAAAGTTCGCTATTCGAGAAGGTGGTCTGACGGTTGCATCCGGCGTGGTCACTGAGATCCTGGAATAAATCTTCCTGATCATTTAGGACGGTAATTAGCTATGTCAAAGAAAAAAGGTATCAGACCGGTAATCACCCTTGAGTGCACTGAATGCAACGAGAGGAACTACACGTCTGAGAAAAACAGAAGAAATGATCCCAACCGCCTGGAACTGAAAAAGTTCTGTTCCCGGTGTCGGGAGCATACAATGCATCGAGAAACGAAATAAGCAAGCCCTGGGTGATCGCGGATGTGATATCTATATCAGCGATCACCTACTACCCACCGCAGGCCAGTAGCTCAATTGGCAGAGCACCGGTCTCCAAAACCGGGGGTTGTGGGTTCGATTCCTACCTGGCCTGCCTATTTCATTTGCTTGACGCCGTCTATCGAGGCGGCGTTTTGACCGTAAAAGGAGTTTGATGTGGCTGCTCAACAATCACAACCGCGAGGGATCCGAAAATTTTACCGGGAAACCATCGCAGAATTGAAGAAAGTCTCCTGGCCAACCCGGGAGGAAGCAATCAGTTTAACCAGAGTTGTGCTGATCGTGATCGTTGTGATGAGCACTTTCCTGGGTTTGCTGGATTATCTTTTCACGCAGTTGTTTGGATTGATCCTGGGAGCGTAGGATCTGCACCATCTGCATTTGAAAGAAGGATTTATGGACATTCACGAGAATGAAGAACAAATAGAGGAACTGGAACCCCTCGAGCAGGCTGTTGAGATGGCTGCCGATCGCGGGGGGAATGAACCTGTTCCCGCAGATGGAGAACCGCTGACCCCTGCCGCCCCAGATCCCCTTGACGATGTTGACCAGGAGGATCTACCAGACGAGGTGGCGGTAGATGATATCGTTGACGAACAACCTGGTCTGGAGATCGATCCGGGTTCGGTCCTGTCTGAGGATCTGGAGAGTCTGGAAGATGAACTGGAAGAAGACCCTCCCGAAGAAGACGCGGAAGAAATCTTGATCGAAGACGAACCAGAAGTTGAACTGGAAAATCTGGGGATGGAGATGGCCGAGGATCAAGAACCCCCGGCAGCAGCTTCACCGGTGTTTGAAGCGAATGTCCTGGATAAATATGCTGATCCTTACCATGAAAAGAAACCAGTTGAACCTGTCCACCTTGACGGCCGAGCCTGGTATGTTGTGCACTGCTATTCCGGCAACGAGGATAAAGTCCGCCATAATATTATGCAGCGCATTGAATCGATGAGCATGGACGATCTGATCTTCGATGTGGTTGTGCCTACTGAAGATGAAGTTAATATCAAAAATGGCGAGCGCCAGACCATCGAAAAGAAAGTCTTCCCGGGATATATCCTGGTGAATATGATCCTGACCGAAGAGTCCTGGTATATGGTCCGCAATACTCCGGGAGTGACCGGATTTGTGGGTATGGGGAATGATCCTACCGCTCTCCAACCCGAAGAAGTGGCCCGAATTCTGAAGCGCATGGAATCCGAGTCACCCCGCATCAACGTAACTTTCAGACCTGGGGAACGGGTTCGGATCGTGGACGGACCATTTGAAGATTTTTACGGGAAAGTAGCTGAAATTGACATGGAACGGGCGACTGTCCGGGTCATGGTGAATTTCTTCGGCCGGGAAACCCCGGTGGAACTGGATTTCCTGCAAGTTGAAGAAGCCTAATAGCCTATAATTTTGTGGGAGGATCACAGATCCGCTAAGACCACGAAGGAGAATATTTTGTCAAAAAAGGTAAAAGCAGTCGTACGACTCCAGATCGAAGCCGGAAAAGCCAATCCGGCTCCCCCGATCGGACCCGCCCTGGCAGCTCACGGCATCAACCTGATGGCGTTCTGCAAAGAATATAACGCCAGGACCTCGGACCGGATGGGAGATATCCTCCCCGCCGATATCACGATCTTTACTGATGGATCCTATAAATTTGTGCTGCGGACTCCGCCAGCGGCCATTCTGATCAAGAAGGCTGCCGGGGTTGATAAGGGATCCGCTGTGCCGAATAAGGAGATCGTAGGGCAGATCACCAAGAATCAGCTCAAAGAGATCGCCCAGACCAAGATGAAAGACCTGAATGCCGTGGATATCGAAGGCGCTATGCGTCAGATCGAAGGCACCGCCCGGCAGATGGGAATCAAGATTTTAGACTAATCTCTCGTGGGAGGATGAGACCCATCCGCTAATACCACAAGGAGCAAAGAATGGCAAAACACGGAAAAAAATACAACGAAGCGTTCGCAAAAGTCGACCGAGACCAGAAGTATACTCCCCTGGAAGCTTTGACGATGGCTAAGGAATTAGCCTATGCCAAGTTCGATGAGACAGTTGAACTGCATGTGCGGCTGGGAGTCGATCCCCGCCACGCTGACCAGATCGTGCGCGACCTGGTGAATCTGCCCCACGGTTTGGGAAAAACCGTCAAAGTGCTGGTCTTCGCCCAGGGTGAAGACGCCGCTGCTGCCCGCGAGGCAGGCGCGGATTATATCGCCGATGGCGATGAGATGGTCAACAAGATCAAGGGCGGCTGGTTTGACTTTGATGTTGTGATCGCTACACCCAACATGATGGCCAAAGTAGGTGTTCTGGGACCGGTCCTGGGCCCCAGGGGCATGATGCCCAATCCCAAAGCCGGCACCATGATCCCCGGAGAGGATTTACCCCGGGTGATCGAAGAATCCAAATCCGGCCGGATCGAATACAGGGTTGATAAAACCGCCAACATCCATGTGCCGCTTGGAAAAGTATCCTTCACAGCGGAGCAATTGCATGATAATATGAGTGCTCTGATGGAGTCGCTGGTTTCAAACCGCCCTTCATCCAGCAAAGGCCAGTACGTTAGAAAGGTCGTGGTTTCGACCAGTATGGGCCCCGGCATCATCGTGGACCCAGTGTTGGCTTCAGAAATGGAGACGGAGTAGGAACTCAATTTCTAAAAAGCAGTAAATAACAGAATAAGTTTTACCAGAGACAGCTGGTGTTTTTTCAAAAAACTTAATTTCCAGCCCAGGTAATAAGAACTTAAGTTAGATCTAACTAAAGTCTTTGCCTGCTCTGGCCGGTGAAGACTTTTTTTGTTAACCAGATAGAACTGAACCCGAAACGAAGGAGGTGTAATACTTTGGCTATTTCAAAGCAGCGAAAGGAAGAACTAGTAGAGCAGTATAAAAAATGGCTGGAAACAAGTGATGCCATGGTGCTTGCCTATTACCACAGGCTTTCCGTCAAAGATATCAGTGCCCTGCGCAAAGATGTCCGGGAGACCGGAGGTGAGGTTCATGTTATCAAGAACCGTTTGGCCAAAAGAGCTTTTGAAGAGAGCGGCCGGGAATGGAGAGATGAACTCTTTTCCGGACCCACTGTGGTGGGAGTTTCTTATGAAAACCCATCCGGACTCGCAAAAGCCCTCAAGAATTTTGCAAAAGAGCACGGAACAATTGAGATCAAAAGCGGATACCTGGCTGATCGCTTGGTCACTGCTGATGAGATCAACGCCCTGGCAGACTTGCCATCCATGGACGGAATGAGGGCCCAGCTTCTCAGCACGATCACAGCCCCGGCATCCCAATTGGTCAGAACCTTGGCAGAGCCCGGGCGGATGGTTGCGGCAGTCATCAAGGCCTATGCAGATAAAGGTGCTGCAGCCTAATAAACTGAATAAATCATTACGGAATTAACACCGTTATAAGGAGAATACAATGGCAGATATCGAAAAGATTAAGGATCAATTGAGCAAACTCACCGTCCTCGAAGCCGCTGAATTAGTGAAAGCGTTGGAAGAGGAATGGGGAGTATCCGCAGCTGCTCCGGTTGCTGTGGCTGCTGTCGCAGCTGGTGGAGACGCTGGCGGCGCTGCTGACGATGAGAAGACAGAATTTGACGTGATCATCAAAGACGTTGGACCAAAGAAAATTGAAGTCATCAAAGCAATCCGGGCCATCACCAGCCTGGGTCTGAAAGATGCCAAAGACATGGCAGAAGCTGCTGATTCCAAGGTTCTCGAAGCCGCTGGAAAAGATGCTGCTGAAGAAGCCAAGAAACAGCTCGAAGAAGCTGGCGCTACGATAGTTTTGGCCTGATCGATCAAACGGGTTCAGAAAGGCTGCCCTGGTTTTACCAGAGGCAGCCTTTTGTTTTAATAGCCAAAAGGATCCGATTCCTGACTGGCAAACAGATCCTTTTGGCTAATTCCCTGTCTTATTGATTTTTTGCCAGGCGGCAGAGATGATCACCCCCGCTTCCCAGCCATTCCTGGAGACGGGGACTCTGATCCAAACCGGCTTTAGCATCCTGGTAGATCTGGACACCCCAATAGACATAGCGGCCCATTTCGGCGTTCCAGCTTTCCCGGGGCTGCTGAGCCCCTGTGATCCCACCATTGTAACCAGCCAGGGTTAAATTTGGGGATCCCTGGGCGGCTTCCTGGGCTGTGCGCAGATAGACCAAACCGCGTTTGGCATTGACGCCGGGGGAAAAGGGATCTTCTCCATCCTGAAAATGATAGGGCATGACCTGGAATAATCCCATTGCGCCAGCTCCGGATTTAGCCCGAGCAAATCCGCAGGATTCAATTTGCATGACCGTCGCTACCAGGTTGGGATCCAGCTGGTATTTATCCGCCCAGCTCAGGATCTTGGCTTCCCAAGCCTGAACTTCCGGTGTGAAAAGGGGGGCGATCCTGCCCGGGCTGGATTCTAAAGAGGATTGGGGTGGGGGAGAAGTTTGGGCCTGGCCGATCTCAACCTTGCTTAAACCCCAATATAACAAGCTCCCAACCAGGATCACCGAAAGGGGAAGTAACTGATAACGCCGCAGGCAGCCCCGAGGAGGATTCCGGGCTGCCTGGGCATCAGAGGAGGAAGGAGAAGAATTCACAACTGACCTTTAGAGGTGCTGGTCTCTGCCCTGGGCCGAAAGGGGCTGGTAGGAGGGCTCACGGCGGGCGGGCCCAGCGGGTTTGGGCGAGGGACGGTAGCCGGTCCTGTTCCTCTCGCTGACAGAGGGGGCTCTCTTGGGGGCGGCTTTGAACTCGACCGAGAGCTGGTCCCGTCCAAAATAGCGCTCTCCAGCCACCGAGAACAAACCGATGATCAAGACCCGCAGCAGCCAGATCATCACCGCTACAAAGATCGGCACCACCTTCAGCAGGGTCTGGCGGGCGATCACCGCGTTGCCCAGGGTCTCATGGTTGGCAATGGCGATCGAAACACCCCACCAGGTCAACAGCGCGTTCATGGTGGCGGCGATCAGCCAGGCGGCAAACAGGTACCAGCTTTCGGTATCCTGCCCCATCTTGCCTTCGGGAGTGAATAACCGGGCGATACCCGCAAAATCGATCCCGCAGAATGCAAAGGCCAGGATGGTGGCCCAGCGCACACCCCAGAATCGCAGGTTCCCCAACAGGTCGGTGAGGGCAAAATCGGTGGTGCTGTAGTTAAAGATCTCAAAGGCGACCAGGGCCGTGATGATCAGCAAGCCAAAGACCACACCTCGTTTGACCTGGACCTTTTCGGGTAAAAACGGAATACTGTTGGCGGACATAGGTACCTCCCTGTGGTGAAACCGACTGGATAAGGACTTCGGGATCAGTATAGAACATATTGTTCTATTTTGTCAAGGGCTGTTCTATGATCTTTATCTGTTAAAATAAAAGCACTGATATTTTTCAAAACGAGCCCTTATGTCACACCTCTGGTCCCCCTGGCGCATGGAATATATCAACAACCGGAATGACTCCGACCAGTGCCCCTTCTGCCTGGCGCTGGAAAAGAAAACAGCGGCGGAATCCCTGATCATTATTCGAGGGGAAAATGCCTTTGTGATGTTAAACCGCTACCCCTATACCAGCGGACATTTGCTGGTCCTGCCGTATTCCCACCAGGAAAAACTCTCTGACCTGGATCCTGAGATCGGGTCTGAATTGATGGAATTGATCCAGCAGTCCTGCCTGGTGCTGGAAACGACCTACCAACCGGAAGGATTTAACATCGGGTTGAACCTGGGTGCCGCTGCCGGGGCCGGGCTTCCCAAACACCTGCACTGGCACGTGGTGCCGCGCTGGCCTGGCGATACCAACTATATGACTGCCGTAGGAGGGGTCAGGGTGATCCCTGAAGCGCTGGAGGATACTTTGCGGAAAGTCAGCCAAACCTGGCAGGAAATTCTGCCCTGAGAGAAAAAGTTGATCATTACCGGTTTCAGAAACGATTAATTACCCGAATTCCAAATTGACCCAGGAGGATGATCAGTTATGAAGAATCACCCGCTTATTCTCAGTGCAGTCCGGACACCGGCAGGGAACTTCCAGGGGTCCTTAAGCGGATTCACAGCCACCCAGCTGGGGGCGCTGGTGGTGAAAGAAGCTGTTCAGCGGGCTGGTATCCCGGATCCGGAAGACATCCAGGAAGTGATCATGGGCAATGTGGTCTCAGCCGGATTGGGCCAGAATCCAGCCCGTCAGGCTGCCATCTTCGGGGGGCTTCCGGTCACTGTGGGAGCCCTGACCCTCAACAAGGTCTGCGGCTCAGGGCTGAAGGCTGTGATGCTGGCTGCCCAGGCTATCCAGGCTGGAGATGGTGAGCTGTATGTAGCGGGCGGCATGGAATCCATGAGCCGGGCGCCTTATTTGGTCCGGGGTCGATCCGGGGAGCTGAAATTCGGCCACCAGGAGCTGACCGATACCCTGTTGTTTGATGGACTCTGGGACCCTTTTGAGAACTGGGGTATGGGCAACGCAGCCGAGTTCATTGCCGAGGAATATCAGGTGAGCCGGGAAGAGATGGACCAGTTCGCTTACCAGAGCCACCAGAAAGCCATCCAGGCCAGTGACGGGGGAAAATTCAAGGCTGAGATCGTTCCCGTCGAGGTCCCGGGAAAAAAGGGTGCTGTCAGCATCTTTGATACTGACGAGACGCCCCGCCGGGATACCTCCCTGGAGATCCTTTCCAAACTGCGACCGGCCTTTGTCAGCGACGGTAAGGTCACAGCCGGCAATGCCCCGGGATTGAACGATGGGGCCTGTGCAGTTGTGGTCGCCAGCCAGTCCCAGGCCGAAAAGATGTCTGCCAAACCCCTGGCCCGGATCGTGGGTTATGCCCAGTCAGCCGTAGAGCCTAAATACCTGTTCTATGCCCCGGCGGTTGCCCTTCCCAAGCTGCTGAAGAGGATCGGCTGGACGCTGGATGAGGTCGACCTGATCGAATTAAATGAAGCGTTTGCGGCCCAGGTGCTGGCGGATGGCAAAGCCCTCGCGGAGCTGGGCTGGGATTGGGACAAGGTCAACGTACACGGGGGCGCGATTGCCCTTGGCCACCCGATCGGGGCCAGCGGGGCCCGGGTGCTGACCACCCTGATCTACGCCCTGAAGGACCGGGGCCTGAAACGGGGAGTGGCCTCGCTCTGTCTGGGCGGTGGTGAAGCTGTGGCCCTGGCAGTGGAAATTATCTGAAATGAGGAGAAACTAGATGGAAAAGATCTTTGTGGTGGGTGCAGGAACAATGGGGAACGGGATCGCCCAGACAGCGGCGGTCTCAGGCTTCCAGGTCACGATGATGGATGTGGACGCCAGCCAGCTCGAAAAAGCCCGGGAGACCATCCAGAAATCGGTCGAAAAATTATTCCAGAAAGAGCGGATCAGCGCAGAAGCCAAAGAGGGCGCGCTGGGGATCCAGACTAGCTCGAGTTTGGCCGGGATCGAAAACGCCGACCTGGTAATTGAGGCCGCAACCGAGAAATTTGAGCTCAAGAAAAAGATCTTCAGAGACCTGGATCAACAGGCTCCCCCCGGCGCCATCCTGGCATCCAATACCTCCTCGATCAGCCTGACCCAGCTGGCGGCCGTTACCAGCCGTCCTGATAAAGTGATCGGGATGCATTTTATGAACCCTGTCCCGCTGATGAAGCTGGTGGAAGTCATCCGGGGATTGGATACCTCGGATGAGACCACCCAGGCGGTGATGGATGCCTCCCGGAAGATGGGCAAAGTCCCGGTCGAGTCAGCTGATTCCCCGGGGTTTATTTCCAACCGCATCCTGTGCCCGATGTTAAATGAAGCCGTGTTTGCCCTCCAGGAGGGAGTGGGAACAGCCGAAGCGATCGATGAAGTCATGAAGCTGGGCATGAACCATCCCCTGGGACCCCTGGCGCTGGCAGACCTGATCGGTTTAGATGTGGTGCTTTCAGTCATGGAAGTGCTCCAGGGGGACCTGGGCGAGGATAAATATCGTCCGGCTTACCTGCTGCGCAAAATGGTGGCTGCCGGACACCTGGGCAGAAAAACCGGCCGGGGTTTTTACAGCTACGATTGACCCCCGGGTGGAGGGCCGAATTCCCACCGGGAGAGGAGGCAGGATGACTGTCAACATCCATGAGATGCAAATTGAGGACTACCCCCAGATCTACAGCCTGTGGGAAATGAGCGACAATATTGGGCTCAGCAAGGCGGATTCCGAACACAGCATCCGGAGCTTTCTGGAGCGCAACCCGGGCATGAGTTTCACGGCCTGGAAAGAAGGCAAATTGGTCGCGACGGTATTATGCGGCCACGACGGCCGGCGAGGTTATATCCACCACCTGATGGTGCATCCCGATTACCGCCGGCAGGGCCTGGGCCAATCGCTGGTCAGCCGCTGCATGTTTGCCCTGACCCGGATCGGGATCCAAAAGGTCCATCTTTTTGTCTTCGAGGACAACCAGGGTGGGGTCAAATTCTGGGAGAGCCTGGGCTGGACCAAACGGGTGGAGCTGAATATGATGTCCCGGGAGATCCAGGATGGAGATTAAGTAGGGACTGAAGTCCTCAGAAGGGCCTCCGTGGTGCTTCGGCCGAGCGTCCCTCTTGAGGGACGTTTTGGTATTTCTCTAATTTTAGGATCACCTGGGATAGGAGTAACTCTTTCGTCGACGGAGGTCGACGTTTGGACAGAGCCTGTTTTTGGCGCTGTCCCCTCTGGGGATTTTAATCCCTTTTAGTGTATGGACTGAAGTCCTCAGAAGGGCCTCCGCGGTGCTCCGGCCGAGCGTCCCTCTCGAGGGACGTTTTGGTGTTTCCCCATTTTTCAGATCTTCAGGGATAGGAGTAACTCTCACGTCGACGGAGGTCGACGTTCGGACAGAGCCTGTTTTTGGCGCTGTCCCCTCTGGGGATTTAAATCCCTTTTAAAGTAGGGACTGAAGTCCTCAGAAGGGCCTCCGCAGCGCTTCGGCGGAACGTCCCTCTCGAGGGACGTTTTGGTGTTTCTCTATAATTTTGAATCACCTGGGAATGTAAGTCCTCACACGTCGACGCAGGTCGACGTTTACCTTTGCCAGCCGGAGCGATTTCAATCGGGGTATACCTGGATCTGCTCTTCTGGAGCAGCCTATTTTAACAAATCTTGCAGGGTCTCGCGGACCAGCTGCGGATCGGCAGTGCCGCCGGTTTTGGCCATCACCTGGCCCATCAGCCAGCCGATGACCCCGGTTTTGCCAGATTGGTACTGCTCTACCTGGGAGGGGTTTTCGCTGATGACCTCCCGGCAAAGATCCTCGATCGCGCCGGAATCTGTCAGCTGGCCCAGGCCTTCCTGCTCGACGATCTCGACCGGGGATTTTTTGAGCTCCTGGGTCAGGCGCAGCAGCTCTTTGCCGGTGCCGCTGTTCAGGGTCCCCTGATCGACCATTTCCAGGATCTGGGCCAGGGATTCTGGCCTCACAGAGAGTTGATCCGCATCCAGTCCCAGGTCGTTCATCAACCGCAGCAGGTCATTGATAAGCCAGTTGGAGACGGTTTTGGGCTCTCCGGAATAAACCTCCAGGACAGCTTCAAAATAATCCGCCAGGGCCCGGGTGCTGGTCAGTACGCCGGCGTCCTTGGGGCTGATCCCAAACTGGTTTTCGAAACGGGTTTTTCGCTCCAGGGGAAGTTCGGGCAGAGCCTCCAGGATCTCCTGGATCTGGCCCTCTCCCAGGGTGACGGCCAGCAGATCGGGTTCCTTGAAGTAGCGGTAATCAGCCTCGGTCTCTTTAGAGCGCATCTTGGAGAGGGTTTTTAAGTCCTCATCCCAGTCCAGGGTCCAGGATTCGATCACACCCCCGGCCTCGACTTCCTTGATCTGGCGCTTGACCTCGGCCAGGATGGCTTCCCGGCCGTGTTCGACCGAGTTCATGTTTTTGATCTCGGTCTTGGGGTTGAGTACGGTCTGGCCCTTTTTGCGGATGGACACATTGGCGTCAAAGCGCATTTTGCCCTTTTCCATATCGGCCTCAGAGACCCCGATCCAGCGCACCAGCTTCTGGAAGTAGCGGATGAACTCAGCCGCCTCCTCCGCGGAGCGCAGGTCCGGGCCGGTGACCATTTCCACCAGCGGGACCCCGCAGCGGTTGAAATCCAGCAAGCGCCGGCCTGGTTTGTGGATGGTTTTGCCGGCATCCTCCTCGATATGCATCTTTTCGATCTTTACCTGGCGGGTTGTTCCATCCTCCAGGTTGAACTCCAGGCTGCCGCCTTTGCCGATAGCCAGGTCGTATTGCGAGATCTGGTAGCCCTTGGGCAGGTCGGGGTAAAAATAATTCTTGCGGTCAAAATAGGAGACCGGCTGGATCTCGGCTTTCAGAGCCCCGGCCAGGATAGCGCCTTTTTCGATCACGGCTTGATTGGGCACCGGCAAAACCCCCGGCTGGCCGGTGCAGACCGGGCAGATATTGGTATTGGGAGGATCGCCCCAGGAGTCCGCTTTGCAGGAGCAGAAGATCTTGCTGTGGGTATTGAGCTGGACGTGGATCTCCAGGCCGATGACTGTTTCAAATTCGCTCATAAATGGAAGTTTTCCTGTCTGAAATAGTGGAGCATCCCTAGTTTTTACCACAAAACCGGACTGATTTCCGGGGTACTTATGATGCTGTACCTGCTATTATACATGGAGTATAATCAAGCTTATGAAAAAAGCCACCTGGATTCCGGTCCTGGTCTGCCTGGTTGTGATCAGTGGACTATTATTATTTCTGCCGCTGACCGCTCCAGCGCTGGCTGCGCCCCACCCCCAGCTGACCAATTTCCCGACCCCTACTCCGGGAACGGATGGCAGGATCATCTATATCGTCCAGGAACTGGATACCCTGTGGCGCATCGCGGCCATATCCGGGATCGATGTCGCTGACCTGCGGGACCTCAACAATATGGACGCCGATGACATTGTTTTTCCCGGACAGCAGCTCTTTTTAGGCCTGGGGGGCCCTGCCGTGCAGCAGCCCACTTCCCAGCCGGCGGCCACTGAGGCAGCCCCGGAGCCGACCAACACTCCGGTGCCCGGTTTAGGAATATTATGTGTCCTGCTATTTGAGGATACCAACGGTGATTCCATGCGTCAGGAAGAGGAGGGCAGCCTGGCCGGAGGGGCCATCAACATCAGCAACCGGGACGGCTCGGTCTCGATCACCGAGGACACCCCGGTGCACAGTGACACATCGCCGACCAACGATTACACCTGCACTGAGAGTCTGCTGGAGGGAGATTATAACGTCAGCGTGGCCATCCCCGAGGGTTACAACCCGACCACATCCCTAAATTCCCCCATCGTATTATTGGCCGGGGACATCACCTACCTGACCTTCGGAGCTCAGGCCGGCTCGGTGGTGATAGACGGTTCGCTGGACCTGCCGGAATCCGGCGGCAGCAATGCCCTTTTAGGGCATCATTGGCGGCCTGCTGCTGTTGGGCGGCTTGGGTTTGGGCGCCTATTCGATTTGGTTCCGGCGCTGAGAGGAATTAGATTGATAATCCAACGGGCAGAGATCCTCTGCCCGTTTTTGGTTTCTGGTTAACGAAGGGATTGAAATCCCCTGAGGGGACAGAGCCAAAAGCAGGTCCGTCCGAGCGTCGGCTGACGCCGACGGTGGGGGAGCATTGCTATTCAATTTACTTAAATGAGTTGGGGAATATCTTCCGTCCCCGCAAGGGGACGATTGGCCGCAGCGGAGCGCAGGTCCCTCTGAGGACTTCAGTCCATATTTCTTTCAGTCATCCCGCCAATATGTATTCCGTCCAGCGGTTCAAACCCCAATTTGGGTCTCGCCCAATTTCCCGGAATGATTTCCTCCCTGGAGGCCAGGCCAATTGTCGGCCTGCGCCGATAAAAAGCAGGCTCAATACCAAGAACTACCCCTCGATCCACGCAAAATATAAATGCTCCTGGAGAGGGGCGTTGGGCTCTGCCAGCGAGAGGTTTTTGCCGCCTTTAATCCGGCACTCCGCCATCCTGAATCAGTTCCCTTTATTATGGAAGGATACCTAGGCCGATCAAGAGGTTATTCCTCTGGTGATTGGGCCGGGGGGGTGGTCTGGATCCAGCTGCCTTCTCCACTGGTCCCTTCCAGGCGGGTCCTTAACTCGACCACTACGCCGCCCAGCTGTTTGGCGGTATCGAAATATGCCCATTCTGATCCTTCATGCACGCCAGTCCCACTGGCTATATTTTCGATCCCTTCCCCTATCAGGGCTGAGACCCCTTGTTCAAAATCAGAAGTGGTCATCCGGATATGATGTAAACCGGGTCCGTGGTCACGCAGAAAATCGCTGAAAATACTTTCTCCATCCAGGGGCTGGATGATCTCGATCTGGGTCCTGCCCACTTTGGCAAATGCCAATAATAAACGGAAATTGCCAGGCTGCCCATGGTAGGTGGCCTTGGGATCAACACCTTCCAGAGGCCACTCAATGATCCGAAAAGGCCCTAAACCAAACAGTCGGGTGAGTTCTCGGGTGACGGCATGCAGGTCGTGTACAACGACCCCGATCTGGTCCAGGTCGGGGTCGTTGATCAAGGAAGAAGTATGCATCATTCTCATAGGTCCTGGTGAATTACAAACGCGAACGGTGTTCCTCAGTGGCGTAGTTGATCGGGATCCCTTTTTCTTTCTTGTCCAGGAAGGCGAAGACCACTTTCCTGACTGCGGCAGCGATATCATCCAGGTCCTGTTTTTCAAGCAGAGGGTGAACACTGGCGAGCCAGAAAACCTCCTCACAGGCTTGTTCAGCGGTGGGGCACAGGCCTTTGTAGTATTCCACCTCACCTTCATACCAGGGGCATTCATAAGGGCATTTTGTGCCGCCATAACCGACCTTGTCAAGGAACATGGGCTCCAGGTGTTGGGGGATCATCCAGCGAGTGGTGCTGAGGTAGTTCAGATTGTAGGTGCCTTCCGAGGAAAGGGCGACCGCAAAGTTGAGCATGTCGGTGCCCAAAATTTCTGGCAGCAGTCGGATCAGGAAGTAAAAATAGACCCGTTCGCCATAAGGGGGATCTTCAGGTAGCAATATGCCAGGCACATCTGCGAGTTTCTCTTTTAAGTACTCAGCATTTTCGGTGCGTTTATGGATCATGTCCCAGGCGCGGTTCATCTGCTGAATGCCGATCGCGGACTGCATATTGGTGATGCGGTAGTTGGCGCAGGGCAAACCCCAATGGTACTTGGAGGCTGGTCCAAGAGATTTTCTGCGGGCAAAATCCTGGAATCCCCACATCTTTTCATACAGGTCCGTGTTGTTGGTGATGACAAATCCGCCCTCACCAGTGTTGATGATCTTGCCGGTGATGGAGCTGAACACACCCACATCCCCGATCGTACCCACCAGCTTGCCTTTGTAGGTCGCCCCCAGAGATTGGCAGGCGTCTTCCAAAACGTATAAATTATGTTTGCGAGCGAGCTCCATGATCGGGTCCATATCCACTGGTGTGCCAGAAATGGTCACCGGGATGATGGCTTTGGTGCGGGGGGTGATGCATTTCTCAATCGACTCTGCAGTAAGTGTCAGGTGAGTTGGATCGACATCAGCGAAAATGGGGATGGCATTTTGTTCTAAGACTGCTGAATCGGAAGCGACAAAAGTATAGGGCGTGACGATCACCTCATCCCCGGGTCCGATCCCAAAAGCAGCCAGGGCAATATGCAGTGCTGTGGTACCGCTTGAAACAGCAATAGCATGTTTTACACCAAACCATTTGGCGATCACGCTCTCGTATTCTATTGTGGCTTCTGCCCGGCGAAGTTTTTTCTGTTTAGCAACCTCGATCAGGGCATTAAGTTCCTCCTCTTCAAAGACATCCGTTTCTATGATAGGCCCTTGAGTCCGAACAGGAGTACCGCCGTCAATCGCAAGTTTTTCCATAATCACAGCTTCCTTTTTTTACTTTTACCTTGAAGTGGCAGTGTTTGCCGAATGGATAGATCCCCGGTGGGGAACCGGATACTGCAGAATCAAGGCTTGAGTGTCTGGAGGATCGGTCGCCGCAGTGTCCAAAGGCAAAATTGATGACAGACCATGTTTCGTCCAATGTTATTGTCAGACAAGCAATCCAAAATATTTGCAGCACACCAGAGATTTGGCATCTAATTCCTTAGAGGTATGACCTTTCAAGGAGTGCAAAATGGATCTAGTGGTAGTATAACAATAGGAAAAACCCGTGTCAAGCCTGTATATAGGACATTTATCCCGAAAATACCCAATTCCTGGCCTAATTCTTGACAAAGTGAGATTAATTCATTAGTATAGTGAATGTATGATGTCATACCTTTAGAAAGGTGGTGATATGGGATTATCGACCAAGTTTGAACCAAACGCTTTGTGGGGAGGGGACGCTCGTGATGGCACCCAATTAGTGCAGCGTGTGATTGAACATTTGAGGAAGATGATCATGGAGGGAGAGCTCCCCCCAGAAACTCAACTGCCAAATGAGCATGATCTGTCTACTCAACTCAACATCAGTCGGAGCACAGTGCGCTCAGCGTTGGCCAATTTGGAACACACAGGGTTTATTGACCGCCGTTGGGGAGTGGGAACGTTTGTCGCCAAGAACCCCTCCACCTACAATAATTTGAGCATCAACTCGGGCGTCACACAGCTGATCAGATCCTCTGGTGAGGAACCAGGTTCGATCGAGATGCTGCTGGTTACCCGACCAGCCAGTGAGAGAGTGTCTACCCATCTATCGATAGAATTGGGGACCCCAACTCTTGTGCTCGAGCGGGTTAGAACCTCCAATGATGTGCGGGTAGTGTTTACAGTGGATTGCCTTCCACTCAGTTTATTCCGTCTGCCGGATGGGGAAATCCCACTGGATGAGATTAATAATTTCCTGCGAGAGCACCACTCTTTTTATGATTACCTGTACCAGCAGCTTTCGATGGAAATCCATCATGGTTTGGCCTGGATCCGTCCCTGTTTTGCTGGAGACCACATTGCCGAGAAGCTGCAGATCAGCAGCGACAGCAATATACTGCACCTCGAACAAGTGGATTACGCTACAAACGGAGAACCTGTGGCCCTTTCTGATGAATATTATGCAGCAGATGCCTTCAGGTTTTATATCTACCGATCCACTCAAGGAGTCTTATCATGAGTACTGAATTTGGGGAGAGGATAGAAGGAGAATTGAGTGCGAAGGTTGCCCTGATTACCGGCGCGGCATCCGGGATCGGTTTAGCAATAACTCGCCGCTTCCTGAAAGAAAAAGCCTTGGTGGCCATGTTGGATTTTAATGTCGAGAAATTGAATTCCTCAAAAGCGGAGCTGCTGGAAATGGATGGCACTGCGCAGATTCTTTCCCTGCGGTGTGACATTACAAATGAAGCGGATGTCATTTCCGCAGTTCAAGAGACCCGGAATCACTTTGGTCGACTGGATATCGCTGTTAATAACGCGGGTGTTGCGGTAAGTGTTCCTTCGGATGAATGCACCCTGGAGCAGTGGAATTGGGTCATGAACGTGAATTGTACGGGAAGTTTCCTGATCTCCCGGGAAGCCATCAAGGTTTTTAAGACGCAGGAAACTGGGGGTGCCCTGGTTTTTGTCAACAGCGACAACGCCCTCAAGCCCAGTCAGCACTTTTTGGCCTACAACGCATCCAAGGCAGCGGCCCTGCAGATGGCGCGCACCATTGCCAACGAGTTTGGCCAGTATCATATTCGCGCCAACAGTGTTCTGCCGGGTGCAGTTTTTGGGGGCAGCTCTTTGTGGACGGCGGACCTGCGCGAGGCCCGGGCGAATATCCACGGATTTGATCCGGATTTGCTGGAGGAAGAATATAAGAAAAATAACGCTCTGGGCGTGATCATCGATCCAGTCGAGATCGCGGAAGTGGTCGTCTTCCTCGCCAGCGATCGTTCGGCCAAGATGACCGGTAATGCCCTGGTGATAGATGGGGGTGGTTTGGGAGGTTACGTGCGGTAGATGCCGCTGCCCCGGGAGCCTTGAAACCTCAAGAGGATTATAAAAGGATTGTATTCATGATGTTGAAAGAACTGCGTTTAGAAGTTTATGAATCGCTGATGGAACTACCTAAAAACCGTCTGGTGACAATGCACAGCGGCACTGTCAGTGGCCGCGACCCTAAAAGCGGTCAGATTGTCATCAAACCTTCCGGTTTCCGGTATGACCTGCTGACTCCAGCTGATCTGTTGGTGATGGATCCTGAGGGGAAGATTCTGGAAGGAACGCTGCGGCCCTCAAGCGATACCGAGACCCATCTGTATCTTTACAAACACAGGCCCGATATCTTTGGTATTGTTCACACCCACTCTCCCTACGCCTGCATCTTCGCGGTTTTGGGGAGGCCTATCCCGGCTGTGATGACCTCTTCGGCGCTGCTCGGGGGCGAGATTCCGATCGGCGGTTATGCCGCGGTAGGAGGAGAGGATATCGGCTCAGAGATCATCCGAAAGATCGGAAACTGCTCTGCGATCGTGATGCAGAATCACGGCGTTTACACGATTGCCTCGACCGTTTGGCAAGCCACCATTGATGCGGTAGAAGTGGAAGATCTGGCAAAGATCGCTCATTTTGCTATGTTACATGGAGAGCCTATCCAGATGACTCCAGACCAGATCAAAGAATTTCAGAGCATTTACAGCACCCGCTACGGACAATAAATTATTAATTACCATTCATTAGGCCTCTAGAGGCAATTGACCAGAAGCAAAAAAAATGGAACCACACCGTAAGATCCCAGTTGGAATTTATGAGAAAGCCTTCCCGGAAGATTTTTCCTTGGAGCAGATCCTGGCTTCTGCCAGGGCGATCGGCTATGATTTCGTGGAACTTTCCATCGATGAGAGCCCGGCTCGACTGGCGCGTTTGGACTGGTCGAAATCAGTTCGGACTGCGTTTCGAAAAGTGATCAATGACACAGGAATTCCAATTTGGGGGATGGGAGTAAGCGCTCACCGAAAATTCCCACTTGGCAGCCTTAACCCTGAGCTTCGCCAGCGGGGACTGGATATCCTCTCGCAATCCATTGAACTGGCGGTTGATCTGGGCTTGCGGGTGATCCAGGTCATGGGCTATGATGCTTTTTATGAGCCAAGCACCCCCGAGACCCAAAAGAAATACCTCGAGGGACTTAATATTGGAATTGATTTGGCAGGCAAAGCCGGGGTGATGCTGGCGCTGGAGAATATTGATCATGACTTCGTCAATTCTGTCGAAAAAGCCCTCAGCATTGTGAATGAGCTTGATTCCCCCTGGTTTAACATCTATCCCGATATCGGGAATCTGGCTGCATATGGATATGACCCGATCGAGCAGCTCCCTCTGGCAAAAGGACGCCTGGTGGGGGTGCATGTCAAAGACTCCCGGCCAGGGGAAGTCCGGGGAGTTCCGCTCGGAGAAGGGATTGTCCCATTTCAGGAGACCTTCCAACTGCTTTACCAGATGGGTTACGCTGGTCCCCTGGTAATGGAAATGTGGGCCCATCTGGATCCCAGCGGAGATCCGATCGATTCAGCTGCCCGGGCCCTCGCCAGGCTGGATCTGTGGATCGAGGATGCCTGGGGTAGAAATATTTAAGATTACCTGAGAGACTTGGGACTGAACAGGATTATTTAAGATTAAGGAGATACCTAAAATGTCAAAAAAACTAACCGTTCTTTGTACAGCAGCCCACCCGGATGATATCGAGCTCCAGTGCGCGGGCACTTTGATTCGCTATATTAAGGAAGGCCACAAGGTCTATATGGCAGTAGCCTGTACCGGAAATGTTGGTTCAAAAGCCCACACCGGACCAGAGATCGAGGCTATCCGCGTTGTGGAAGCCCAAAATGCTGCCGATGTGATCGGTGCTGAATTGATCATGATGGGATTTAAGGACGGAGAAGTCTGGCAGGACAACCCGACGTGGAAGAAATTCGTGGATCTGATCCGGCAAACCAATCCCGATGTGATCCTCACCCATGATAAAGAGGATTACGTGCACGATCATTCCAATGTCGGTGAGCTTACCTACCGGGCAGCGATCTGGGCCAGTGTTGCCAATATTCCCGATACAGAATATCCGCCCATTGACCATATCCCGACCGTGTACTATTTCGAAACCCTGGGCACACACCGGATCGCTCCCCCGGATCATTATGTGGATATTTCAGAGGAATTTGAACAAAAGGTTGCGGCCTTCAAGAAACACGAAAGCCAGCACGGCGACTTCCTGGAAAAGCAATTTGGCGTCAAGGACTGGTTCGAATATCTGGAAGTACTTAATAAATTGCGCGGTTTTCAATGCGGGTGCAAATATGCGGAAACATTCCGGATCGTGCAAACCTGGCCGAACCACAAGTCCTACCGGCTGCTCCCCCCGGTCCAGTTCGGTTCTAGATAAGACAAACTTGGGGAACCCATAAGCAGGAGGTTTAGGTGAGTTTGGGTGAGAACATCCTCGAACTGAAAAATATCAGCAAGACATTTCCCGGCGTTAAAGCCCTCAAGAATGTCGATCTGGGGGTGAGGAGCGGCGAAGTCCACGCCCTATTGGGTGAGAATGGCGCTGGTAAATCTACCCTGATCAAGATCTTAAGCGGATACCATCAGCCTGACGATGGCGGTGAAATGTTCATCGCCGGTCGGCCGGTGATATTTAAGAACCCCAAGGATGCGATAGATGAATCCATCATCACCATCTATCAGGAATTGTCTCTCTGCCCCCATATGACTGTGGCGGAGAATATCGTCCTTGATAAACAGGACCAGTTCAAAGGTTTTCTGCAGAAGAGAAATGAGTTCCGGAAAATTGCTGCCCAAGCGCTCGAAGATCTGGGACAGAGTGATATCCACCCGGACTGGCTGGTAACGAACCTATCTATAGCCCAACAGCAAGTGGTTGAGATAGCCAAAGCTGTTTTTTCCAAAGCCAAGGTCGTGCTGATGGATGAACCAACATCTTCCATCTCCCAGAGCGATGCGGACAAGCTGATGGACATCATCCGCGGGTTGAGGAAAAAAGGCGTGGCGATCATCTATATTACGCACAGGCTGCACGAGATCGAAGGCATTGCGGACCGCATTACCGTGCTCCGGGATGGAAACCTGGTAGGCACGGTTAACAATGAGGACGTCAACGACCGGGACTTGATCACTATGATGGTTGGACGCGAACCCACGGATATGTACCCCAAAAGGGAGGTCCCGATCGGTGAGGTTGTTCTGAAAGTTGAAAACTTGTCCAGCGGAGATCTGCTCAAAGGGATTTCATTCGATGTACGTCAGGGCGAGATCCTGGGCATTGGGGGACTGGTGGGCTCGATGCGAAGCGAAACGCTGGAGACTCTTTTTGGGATGAGGCCGATCACTGATGGGAAGATATCCCTGAATGGCAAAGAGTTCCTGCCCCAGAACCCAAGGCAGGCGATCAAACAGGGTATCGCCTTTGTTACTGAGGATCGAAAGAAATCCGGCCTGGTGCTGTGTCTTCCAGTCTACGAGAACATCAATATGGTCAACGCCCAGCGGCCGTCTTTTTTAGGAACTTTAAATTGGCCTAAGCTCAAAACGATTGCCAACACTCACCGCAAGACCCTGAATATCAGGGTAAACAAGATTGAGCAGATCGTGGAATCGCTCTCGGGCGGAAACCAGCAAAAAGTAGCCCTTGCCAAATGGCTGGATTTTTCACCCAAGGTAATTATCTTTGATGAACCGACCCGGGGCATCGATATTGGAGCAAAAACCGAGATCTATTCGATCATGGGCGAACTCGCTTCACGCGGGGCGGCTATCATCATGGTCTCGTCTGAGCTGCCTGAACTGATCAGCGTGGCGGACAGGATCTTGGTCATGCAGGATGGCCGGATGAAAGGGATCGTAACCGATGAAGATATGACCCAGGAGCATGTGATGAGCCTGGCCACTCAGAAAGGCTGAAAGCCATCCTACAAGAATAACGAAGGGAATAACAAATCATGGAAGCACACACCACAACAGACCAGGGAAACAGACTGACGATCAGGGATTTTATCATCCGCTACCGAACTTTTTTGATCTTGGTTGTGCTGGTGATCGTATTTTCCCTGCTGAATCCGGTATTCATCAAACCCGCCAACCTGCTCTCGATCATGAAGAACATGAGCTATGTGCTGATCGCAGGTTTGGGGATGACGTTCATCATCACCCTGGCTGGCCTGGACCTCTCTGTAGGATCAACGGCAGCGGTTGTGGGTGTCAGTTTTGCCCTGCTAGTGAGAGGGAATTTAATTCCGGCCATCCCGGCTCTGTTGATCGTGATGCTGGGCGCAATGCTGCTGGGCTTCTTCAATGGCTTTGTCTCTGTCAAGGGAAGGATCGAACCGTTCCTGGTTACGCTGGCTACACTCAATATCTTCAGGGGAATTGCCCTGACCCTGACCAAAGGCAGACCGGTCCCGATCGTGATCCCCAATTATGCCAATATTTTCGGCAATGGCCTGCTTTTCAATCTGATTCCCTCACCTGTCATCATCTCCCTGGTGGTGCTGCTGGTTTCCTGGTTCCTGTTCACGCAGACCAAATTCGGATTTTATGTTCGCAGCATAGGAGGCAACCCTGAAGCGGCCCGGGTGGCCGGCATTAATATCAGCCTGGTCAAGATCACGGCTTATGTGATGAGCGGGCTGTATTCCTTTATCGCCGGTCTGATCCTGGCTGCTTTGTTCAACGCCGGGCTTCCAGATGCGGGCAGGGATCTAGCGCTGGACAGCATATCGGGAGTTATCCTGGGTGGAACAGCGATCTCTGGAGGAGTTGGTTCGATCTGGGGAACGCTGGGGGGCTGTTTGATCATGGCCTCTCTCAACAACGGCATGTCGCTGCTGGGGGCCCAGTACCATGTCCAGATCCTGGTCAAAGGGCTGGTCATCATTCTGGCGGTGCTGATGGACAACGCGCTCAAATCCAGGCAATAACAAACCTGTCTACTTCTGATGCAGAATCAATAAAACTAGTAGTGCTTAGACAAAAATGGCTAAGAAAGGAGGATAACCAACAAATTATGTTTCACAAGGCAACAAAATGCTTTTCCATTGGAACAATCGCAAAAACATAAGGAGAAGATAATGAAGAAATCTCGACTATTTATTCTGTTCATCGTGATAGCGATGATCATTGCTTCCTGCGCCGCTCCTGCAGTGGAGCCGGCCGCTCCTGAAGAACCGGCTGCTGAAGAAGCAGCCCCCGCAGAAGAGGAAGCAGCCCCCGCAGAAGAAGAAGCCCCCATGGCACCAGAAAATGCCAACCTGGCTGATTTTACCTATGTGGGTGACCCGGGTACTGTATTCGACCTGAATGGTTGGTACGCCGAGTCTGGTGTGGAAGCCGACGTGACGATCAGAAACGCTGGCGCGGTTAGGGTCCCCGATGAAATGACCACCGCGATGCCCAAGGCTGCCGAGCGCTATACAATCGGCTTCTCAGTCTACTATACAGTAGATGAAGTTGGCTCAATGATCCTTGAAACCATGGTTGCCGCAGCAGAAGAAGCCGGTGTTGAACTGCTGGTCAATGATGCTAACTACGATCAGGCAGCTCAGAACCAGGCCATCGAGCAGTGGATCCTGCAAGGGGTGGATGGTGTCATCCTGGCTCCCTGCGATTTCACTGGTGTAAAAACCTCCCTCGATGCCCTTGAGGCTGCCGGAATCCCGGTTATCACGCTAAACTCGCCCCTGGCGGGAAGTGCTGACGCCGCTGTGATCTCTGATACAGTGGAGCAGGGCGCAATCGCTGGGCAGCTGCTGGTGGAAGCGCTGATGGACGCAGGTATTGCGATGGAAGGCACTGTCGTCTATCAGACGCTGCCCTTCGTGCATCCCAATGCCCTTACCAGAGCCAAAGGTTTTGTTGATACCTTTGCAGAATATCCTGGTATTTCGGTCGTAGAGCTAACTGGTATTTCACCCGAGGAACACTACACAGCCTTTGACGGCGCTCTGAAAGGTTATCCTGACATGATCGGCGCCTGGGGCCTGTACTCCTCGGCGACCATCGGCATGATGAACGCCAAGATCGCGAACCAGAGAAGCGACATCCTGCTGTCCTCGGTCGATCAGGACAAACCGATCCTGAAAGGCATCTACGATGGCGAGGTCGTTGGCACTGCTGCCTACTCCTCCATCGCACCCGCCTGGTATTGCATGAGCCAGATGGTCAACCTGCTTAACGGCGCACCCATCCCGGGCATCGTTTTCTATGCCAACATGGCAATCACCCCGGATAATGTGGAATCAGCCTTCGAGCACTACTATCCTGGCAAGACCCTGCAGGATTACATGGAAGGTAAAGTTCAATAGTTTTTGAAGTATGTGAGATACGTTATGAGGGGCGGAGGGCAGATCCAGGCCGTCCGCCCCTAACGGCGGCTTTCTACAAAATGCTCTCTAGCGGATCTGCTCAGGCTAGGCATACCAGCCAGGAACCAGGAACGCAGCCTATCCCCCCCAGCGGCTATCCCGCAGGATAAACTCAGGAGTCTGGCACAGGATGAATTCGAGGTTCAGTCAACCCCGGAGGTAGGAAATGGATTATTTATTAGGTATCGATGTCGGATCGACGAGCATGAAAGCTCTGGTATATGATTTGAAAGGCAACGTCATTTCCCGCGGCAGCCGGCCAACCAGCAGCACTGCAAACGACCCTGGGCACCCCAACTGGCAGGTATACCCGCCCGACCATATCTGGGATGGCATCTCAGGAGCGATCCGTGAGGCCGTGGGCCAGCTCAAACAGACGGATCGGATCGTGGCGGCAGCCGTGACAGGACTCGGCGCAGACGCGGTGCCTCTGGATCAAGATAGCAAGCCCCTCTATCCCTTTATCAACTGGCTCTGCACCCGGACCACGCCCCAATTTGAACGCTGGCTGGAGGTTGTCGGCCTGGAAGAGACCTTTCAGGTATCCGGCTGGCAGCCTTTTGTGTGGAGCACTGTCCTGCGCATGATGTGGTTGAATGAAAATGAGCCGGAACTGGCCCGCCGAATCCATAAATGGCTCATCATTGAAGATTTTGTGAATTTTCAGCTTACTGGCAAATATTCCACAGATTATACGGATGCATCTCCCACGTTATTATTTGATCAGCAGACCCTGTCCTGGTCGGACACAATGCTTAAAAAGGCCGGGATCAATAAAGACACCCTGCCCACACCCCAGCCCAGTGGATCATTTCTGGGTGAAGTGACCTCCCAGGCGGCTGAAAAGACCGGGCTTGAACCCGGCACTCCGATATTCCAGGGGGGGCATGATTACCTTGTGGGAGCACTGGCGGCCGGAGCAGTCTCTCCGGGCATGTTCCTGGATGTGACCGGCACCTGGGAATTGGTGATCACCCCCACAACCGATCCCCACTGGACACCAGAGATCCGCAATCTGGGTCTCACCATTGAGGCCCATTCCGCTCCAGACACCTACTGCATCTGGGCTGGGGGCACCGCTGCCAGCATGCTGGAATGGTATAAGGACCAGATCGGGGGGGACCCAGGTCAGGCCAGATCAAGTGAGGTTTGGTCAAACCTGATGGAAGAAGCCCGCAGTTCGTCACCCGGCGCTAACGGGACCTTCTTCCTGCCGCATTTTAACGGCACATCCTGTCCGAACCTGGATCCGCGCTCCCTGGGCGCTTACCTGGGTCTGACTGACTCGACCCAAAAGGGGGACCTGGTGCGGGCATTGGTTGAGGGCCTCGATTATGCTTTCCTGGATATGCTTCAAGCCCTTGAAATGGGAGCGGGAAGAAAAGCTGAGCAGATCACCGCCATCGGGGGGGCAGTCCGGAATGAGTTCTGGATGCAAAATAAAGCCGACGTCTCCGGCCGGCCGGTCTCTGTGCCAGAGATCGATGAGGCCACAGCCCTGGGGGCAGCCATGCTGGCAGGGGTCGGGGTTGGCGTTTACAGCAGTTTGGAAGATGCAGCTCAACAAGTTTATAAACCAGGCAAGATCTTTGAACCCAATTCGCAGCTGGCGGCTGTCTATACTGAATTATTTGAGATCTACCGGGACATCTATCCTGCCCTGAAAGGGGTGAACAGCCAGATCTTTGAGCGCTTCCGGGTTTGATCCGGACCCGACCCCTCCAGCTCCGCGTTTTCTGAGCTAGGGATGTGGGCATGCTCAGCAGTTATTTTATATTTCAATCGGAAGGGAAATAATGGATAAAAAAAAGCCAGGCAGGAGTAGGTCCGGTGCAGAACAGGAAAAAGCCAGCCCAGAAGCAGGCGGAGCTGGAGCGCTGGAAAATATCAACCAGGCTGATTTCAGCTATGTGGGCGACCCGGGAACTGTATTCGACCTGAACGGCTGGTACGCTGAGTCTGGTGTGGAAGCCGCGGTGACGATCAGAAACCCGGGTGCGGTCAAGGTCCCCGACGAAATGACCAGCGCGATACCCACAGCTGCCGAACCGTTTAGGATTGGCTTTTCAATCTACTATACTGCAGACGATATGGGTTTGATGATCCTCGAGAGCATGAAAACCGCGGGGGGGAAGCCGGTGTGGAGCTGCTGGTCAATGATGCAAATTACGACCAGGCCGTTCAAAACCAGGCCATTGAGGGTTGGATCCAGCAGCGAGTGGACGGGGTGATTTTGGCTCCCTGCGATTTTACGGGTGTAAAGACCTCTCTGGATGCCCTTGAGGCTGCCGGCATCCCGGTGATCACCCTGAATTCACCCCTGGCAGGAAAAGTCGATGCAGCTGTGATCTCGGATACTGTGGAACAAGGCAGGATTGCTGGTGAACTGTTGTTGAGAGCCCTGGTGGATTTGGGCATCTCACCGGAAGGTTCCATCATCTACCAGACCCTGCCCTTTGTACACCCCAACGCCCTCACCAGAGCAAAGGGTTTTGTCGATGTCTTTTTAGAATACCCGGATATTAAGGTCGTCGAGCTGACCGGCATATCACCCGAGGAACACTACACCGCCTTCGACGGCGCAATCAAGGCTTATCCTGACCTGATCGGCGCCTGGGGATTATACTCCCCGGCAACTATCGGCATGATGGACGCCAAATCAGCCAATGCCAGAAGCGACATCCCCCTGTCCTCCGTGGATCAGGACAAACCGATCCTCAAAGGAATCTACGAGGGTGAGGTGGTCGGCACCGCTGCCTACTCTGCGATTGCGTCTGCGAGATGGTGTATGAGCCAGATGGTCAACCTGCTTAACGGGGCACCCATTCCGGGCATTGTTTTCTACGCCAACATGGAGATCAACCTCAAAAACGTGGCAGCGGCCTTTGAGCACTATTATCCTGGCAGCACCCTGCGGGAATATTTGGATCGCACCGTTTAATTGGATTGGTTTGTTACCGGACCGGGTCATGGTCTGAGCTTATAAAGAAGAAGTTGAAGATTGGGAGGAACAACCATGGATAAAAAAAGGCTTGGCAACTCAGATCTGCAGATCACCCCGATTGGTATAGGCACCTGGGCTATCGGCGGTCTTGGATACCAGTACTCCTGGGGACCACAAGATGACCAGGAATCCATCCAGGCCATTCACCGCGGGCTGGAGCTGGGCATCAACTGGATCGATACCGCGGCCGGGTATGGACTGGGCCATTCAGAAGAGATCGTGGCCCAGGCCCTGGATGAGTGGCCCGGATCCCGCCCATATGTATTCACCAAATGTGGTCTGACCTGGGATGAAGCTGGAAATATCTCCAACGCGCTTAATGCTGTCTCCCTGCGCCAGGAATGTGAGGACAGCCTGAGCAGGCTGCGGGTGGAGGCCATCGACCTGTACCAGATCCATTGGCCCACGGATGTTCCCGGTGAAAACGAAACTGCCTGGGAAACGCTGGCCGCCCTCCAGAAGGAAGGCAAGGTGCGCTGGATCGGCCTGTCCAATTTCAGCGTGCAGCAAATGCAGAGCGCTCAAAAGATCGCGCCAATCACCTCACTGCAGCCTCCCTACTCGTTGATCCGCAGAGAGATCGAGGGAGAGATCCTGCCTTATTGTATGGAACAAAATATTGGGGTTATTCCCTATTCACCGATGTACTCGGGACTGCTGACCGGCAAGATGAGCAAAGAGCGGGCAGCCAGCCTTCCAGACAATGATTGGAGAGGGAAAGATCCTGAATTCCAGGAGCCAAAACTCTCCCAGAACCTGGAACTGGTTGAGCTCTTGCGGGAGATCGGGGCAGCCCAGGGCCGCTCAGTGGGTGAAGTGGCTATCGCTTGGACGCTCCAGCATCCTGCGGTGACAGGTTCGATCGTTGGGGTGCGGAATAAATCCCAGGTGGACGGCATCATAGGTGCAGTGGACCTGGAGCTTACTGAAAATGACCTGACCAGGATCGAGTCTCTGCTCTAATATGGAGGATATGGTTTCAGGCGGGGAAGCCGTTTCAGGTTAATCACTTCCGCCGGACCCGATCGGCGCACAGTAAGGTCCCTCGGGTATGACAGCCAGGGACCTGCCTTGATCCAAATATCCATCCAGCAGGGTTTGGATTGTTTCCTGCAAGCAGTCTTCAGGCGCAGAGATGCCGTTTACGCTGAGCCCCTTCAAATTCGAAGCGCTCAGACCAGAGGTTATAAAGACCAAATTGCCGTCACCAACATGTTTTAACGCCCTGGTTTGCATCTGGAACTGCCATTGATCCTTTGTGATTCTATCTGTGCCCCTAATGTGGTTCAGATACTCCCTCCAACTTACGGAATACTTGTGCATGAGCCTCTGATACTCGCTGCCCCCGATGCCTTCTGAGCAGCTTCCGATAGATATAATGATGCCTCCCTTCCTGACTGCCGGCAGACAGGAAACCAGGCCCTTCACACATTGGTAGAAAGTCGCATCTAACGGGTAGCCGCCGCTGGAAGTGAGGACCAGATCCGCTTCCTCCTCTACTGGCGGACAGGCCTGTTCACGGACCAGCCCGCAGGCTTTGTCGTGGGACCCTTCCAGGCTCCCGGCAATCGCACTCACCAGCCTGCCTTCCTGATCCAGGACAAGATTGATACAAAAATCGACTCTGGCCTGCCGGGCAATGGACAGCGCCTCCAGGTGCAGGGGATTGCCGTCCAGGTTCCCGTTCCTGGCGGAGGGGTTGTCCAGGAACTTATAACCGTGGAATGCCTTCACCGTTTTCAGGGAGCATAAACCCGGGCAGATAGCCTTCCTCCCCCCGGAGAAACCCGCCATAAAATGGGGTTCGACAAGTCCTGTCACAATTCGAAAGTCTGCTTCAAGATAAGCTCGATTCAATTCAATGGGATTTCCCGCCTGGCTCGTTCCATTAATTCTGACAAGCTCGGCGGCCTTATGGGCCTGGTGATCCTGGATCTGGTATCGCTGGCAAACTTCCCGTCCGAACATGTACTCCCTCTCCGCTGCTGTACTCGGCCGATGCATACCGGTGGCTATCAGGATGGTAATATTCTCCCTCGGCAGGGCGGCGCGCTCGATTTCTTCCAGCAGGGCAGGGAGGAAGCTGGCATAAGGTATGGGCCTGGTAATATCTGAGACCACAAGGACCAGGGACCTGGCGCCAGATTGTTGGATCAGCTCCGGGAGAGGTGGACTATCAATCGGGTTGTTAACCGCACCCAGCACCAGCTCGCCAGGATCGCGACCTGGATCCTGGTAGGCGGAACGGTATACCAGCGCATTTTCGGGTACCTGGATCCCGATCTGGCTGGTGTGATAAGGAATGTTCACTAACATAATATACAATCACCCCGGTCAGTGTTTTTTCTGGGACCAGAATTGGCACCCTTGGGATAAGCATGGGGTACTTGGATCCGCCGGTTGGCAGGCTTACCAGTCTCTCCCTACTGGGCAGTCCAGCCGCAATCAATGGTCCAGCAGGAACCCGTGATCGATGAAGCCCGATCAGAGCATAAATAAACCACCAGGCTGGATATCTCATCGGGCTCAATGATGCTTTTGATGGCAGCTGATTAAGCATTACCTTTTCAATCACTTCATCTTGCTCAAGATCGTGAACTTGAGCTTGATCTGCGATCTGGTTTTCGACCAGGGATGTGCGCACATAAGCCGGGCAGAGGGCGTTGACGGTGATCCCGTGAGCCCCGCCTTCAAGCGCGGCCGTGCGGGTCAATCCCAGGAGGCCATGTTTGGCGGATGTATAACCAACCTTGTTTGGTGAGGCGACCAATCCATGGATGGAGGCGATGTTCACGACCCGGCCCCAATTTCGTTTTTTCATATGCGGCCAGGCATATTTGGTCAACAGGAAAGGCGCTGTTAACATGACCCGTAACATTTCTTCCCATTTATCTTCCGGGAAATCTTCCAGGGGCTTGACATACTGAAAGCCGGCATTATTAACCAGGATATCTATCCCCCCCAGTTCCTCGACCGCTGCCTCGATCAGGTGCCGGCAGGATTCCCGGTCGGTCAGGTCAACCCTGATAAAAACACCCCCGATCGCTTTGCTCACTGAGCGGCCATTGATTTCGTCCTGATCAGCGACGATAACATCATATCCCTCTTGGCTTAGAGCCTCGGCTATTGACTTTCCAATCCCGCTGGCAGCGCCGGTAACAATCGCGCTTCTTTTCATGATCGCCCCTTCCATATCCTCTAGATAATAACCTGAGATGCCCTTTTTCAAGATCCTGATTGGATTTTATCTTAAGGTCATATGCCCGGGGAGAAAATCTGCCGTACTCCGTCCTCGGTCTTCCGTCATCGGTCTTCCGTCCCCCGTCCTCCGTCCTCCGTCTTCGGTCCCCGATCAGCCGCTGCGCGCCTACTCATACCCATTGGGATGGCTTTGATGCCAGCGCCAGGCCGACTCTATAATATCCGTTAAGGCCGGGATCTGCGGCTCCCAGCCCAATTCTTTTCTGATCTTCTCCGATGAGGCCACCAGGCGGGGGGAATCCCCCGGCCTGCGGGGTGTCTCTTCCGCGGGGATGGGGTGGCCGGTCACTTTACGGGCGGTCTCGATCACTTCCCGGACCGAATAACCGACCCCGTTGCCCAAGTTGTAGACCAGTTTGTCTTTATTATCCAAAGCCTCGAGTGCCAGCAGGTGGGCCGAGACCAGGTCATTAATATGGATGTAATCCCGGATGCAGGTCCCGTCCGGGGTGGGGTAGTCGGTCCCGTAGAGTCTTGATCTTTTCCCGCTGGCCCAAGGGGACCTGAAGCACGAGGGGGATCAGGTGCGATTCGGGCTGGTGGGCTTCGCCCTGGTCCGGGGTGGCCCCGGCGGCGTTGAAGTAGCGCAGGGCGGCGAATCGGGTGCCGTGGATGGTGTGGTAGAACTCCAGGACCTCCTCGATCATCAGTTTGGTGTGGCCGTAGACGTTCACCGGACCCAGGGGTGACTCCTCGCTGAGAGGCTGGTCGCTGGATTGGTAGACCGCGGCGGTGGAAGAAAAAACAAACTTCTGGATCCCGGCCCTGGCGGCAGCGTCGATCAGGTTGACCGAATTGCCCAGGTTGTTGTGATAGAACTTGGGGGGGTCGATCATGGATTCCCCGGCCTCGATGAAGGCCGCGAAGTGCATCACCGCCTCATAGGAGTCCGTTTTCAGGGCGGCCGCGAGGTCCTTGGGGTTGGCCAGGTCGCCCTGGATGAACCGGGCGCTCTCCGGCACTGCGGCCCGGTAGCCGGTGGCCAGCGAGTCGTAGACTGCCACCTGGTGGCCCGCTTTGAGCAGTATTCTGGCAGCCCGGGAGCCGATGTAGCCGGCCCCGCCGGTCAGGAAGATCTTCATAGTAGGTTCCTTATCAATGTAGTTCATCCATAGTCTACCATTATTATGAGTATATAATTAACGGCAGAGGGGATTTTGCCAGTGATACAGGTTGAGATTAATGAATTAATACCGCTTCTTATCTTTATAAGGTGGGATGTCTAATATAGGAGAATAAAAATGAAAGTATATAGGTCTGTCCTGATTGGCTCATTTCTTATTCTTTTCCTTGGCACATCTGTTATTACCTTGACCTATCTGTTCATTCCAAATACTGTTATCAAATTAGGTTCAATTTTCCAAACAGCTGTTCCAACGTTTGGATTGATCTCGCTGTTATATCTTCGCCCAAAACTTGAAATGAGAATGTATAAAAATATATTAATTGGCTTGACAATACTTTCAATTCTGGCAGTAATCCTTAAAGTGATATCTATCTATGTGTTCCTTCCCTTACTGCTGGCTTTTATTGGATTATCTATCAGTCTAGGTCCTAAGTGGTCGAGAGTAATAACTGTAAATTAGCAAATAGGATCGGAAATTTGGCGGGTTGGAGTGATGTTCTTTAGCGTTATAACCCCTGCTCCACCCGACAGCTGGTTAAGGTGGGCGGCCAAGGTTAAAGGATCGTCAAAACAAGACCCGGCTGCAGGTGAGCTTCGCAGTGCTCAGCATGCTTCGCGAAGCTCGATAATAAAAAAGGGAGGATCTAATGGGTGGCGATGATTTTGATATGACAGATCTACAGTGGAACACATCCTCAACTGATATGGATGACACAAGCGGGGGTATACGAATGGCACCTACTACACCAGAGCCACCATTCGACCCCAATGAAACTTGGTCGGAATTATCTTCTTTGAAGAAGGTTTCCCCAGTAGCAGTGTGGGACCTTGTGGAAGTGCTCCGCCAGGCTGGTATACCCGTGCGCAGCCCAAAGGTTCGTTTGGCCGGTCTGTTTTCGGGCGGAAAAGTGAATGTGACTCTCTGGGTGCCCAACAGATTAAGTTCGGAAGCAGCCAGGATCGTAACGAAACACTTTGGCAGCCAGTGATCGTGGCTGCGCTCACGACCGGGATAAGGGGACCTGGGGTACCAGCGCTTGGTGAACTTTTCAGGTAGATCTCAATCAACCTCACTCGATCACAGCCGAGCTGAAATGATGCTGTTATCTGTCACCGTAGGGCAGATTCGTATCCGATCATCCTAAAAACACCGTTCCTGGAGCAATTCTGGTGCATATAGGGTAGAAAAATATCCATAATAATAGCAGGAAACAGGATTTATCCCCTCTTTTCCTTCCTAAATCCAATTTTCTCGTTGGGATGACTAAATAGCAGTGGCCTTTTAGGCTCCGGTTGATCTACTTCTCGTTCACCAAAGCCCGGATTTCCTCGACCAAACCCTTGATCACGTCCAGGGTTGTGGCGGGATTGGTCAGTGTCAGCCGCAAATAGCGCTGGTTATTGAGTTCGGTGGTAGAAATATAGAAGTTGCCCCGCGCGAGCAGCTTGTCTCTCAGTGCCAGATGCCCCTCATCCAATCCCTTAACTCGGAAGCAGAGGATGTTGGATTGGGGCTTGACCGGGCACTGGAAATCATCCAGGCTTTGCAGATACTCATAAGCTTCCAGCGTCAGGTCATGCTGGCGGTCGATATACTCTCCTATTTCAGCCTCTCCCTGGGACCCCAGGACCATAAAAAGTTTCAACCCCAGCACCGGTTTGGTGCATTCGATCGTCCTGTGAATGAAATCAAACCCGGGCTGGTCTTTGTCATGGAACAGATAGCTGGCGTCCTGGGTGAAGGCCCGATCGAGATTATCCCGGTCCCGCACCAGTAACGCGGTGCAAAAAGCTGTCACTCGCATCAGTTTGTGGGCGTTGACGGTCAGCGAATTGGCCAGTTCGATCCCTGCCAGCAGGTGGCGGTATTTTTGACTGAGAAGAACCGAACCGCCATGGGCGCCATCGACATGGAACCAGAGCTCGCGCTCCCGGCAGAAGGCGCCGATCTCCTGGATCGGGTCATATAAACCGGCGGCTGTGGAGCCGGCATTGGCAACCAGGGCCAGGACCTGTTTCCCATCCGATACGGCCCGCTGATAGGTATCCTGCAGCCGGTCGGGCATGATCACACCCCGCTCATCAACCGGAAGGGGATACATGCTGTGATGTCCCATACCCATGATGCCGATCGCCCTTGCGATCGAATAATGGGCCTCAGCCGGTGCTAAAAGGGCCAGATCAGCCGGATTGCCTTTTTCCCAAACATCCGGTGCGATCCTGGTTCGCGCGGCGATCAGCGCGGTTAGATTGGCAATGGACCCGCCGTGGGTCAGGATCCCTCCCCCGATCAAGCCTGCTTTTTCGGCCCCTGGATCCAGGGCGGGGGGATTCCAGCCCACCTTCTCCAGCAGCCAGTTGATCAGAAAATATTCCACGCTTACAGAAGCGGGGCCGAGTTCATAGATCGAACCTTCGCTGCTCACAAAATTGTCCACCAGCCCGGCCAGGGCGGCCATATAATGGGGCACGGCCTGCTGATGGGCGATATTGGCGGGATGGTAGACCGAGGTGATCGCGGCCAGGTATTTGGCAATGAATTGGGCCAGTTTTTCACCGGTCAGTTCTCCATTTTTCACAAACGAGGCTAACTCCAGATCAGCTACCAGTCCATCCAGAGGGGGTTGGTGGATTACAGGTCTGGCACCTGATAAGGATTTTTGATAAAAATGGTCCAGCGCCCGGGTGACGATCTCTCCATCAGTTATAAAATCCATTTTCCTTTCTCCCTTAAACTCGGTCTTTGGCAATTTTCAAATACCACAGGACCAGTCAACCCCTGGTTCATTACAATCCTACCTCAAGCGGTCCATACCCCTCTCAAATGTACCTCCTAACCCGGGCTTGATAGTCCCTGAAGGCCTGGCCGTAGTGACCCTCCAGGAAATCCTCCTCCAGCAGCACCTGGCGGTGGAACAGCCAGCTGGCCCCACCCAGGTACAGCAGCAGGATCCAGTTGGGGAAGGCCAGGAACTGGCCCAGCAGCACCAGCCAGAAGGCCAGGTAGATCGGGTTTCGGCTGAGGCCAAAGACTCCGCCTGTGACCAATCGGTCCGGCTGGTCCTGGTCGATCCCGATCCGGAAGCTGGTTCCGAAGGCGATCAGGCTCAGCCAGAACAGGACCAGGGCCAATAGGCACAGGCCAACCCCGGTCCAGGAGAGGATCCCAATTCAAAGAAGCGCTGTTCACTGAGGGTTGGCAGGCTGAAGGCCCCCGCAAACACCTGGTAGAAATAGATCAGGACAAAGGGCGGGATCAGGAAGTCCTTTTGGTCGATCTGGCCAAAGTGCATCGCCCTGACCCCCTGTTCTTTAAGCAGGGCGACGCGGATGAGGACCAGGCCGACCAAGAATATCAACGTCAGGGCTGTCAGGGTTTGGGCCATCATTTACCTCGGGTAGGTCTGGTCTGGGATCAGTATCTGGGCTGCGTACCTGGTAGGCATGCTTCTGCTCCCGGCGCGCCTGCTAACTATTATAGAACCAAAACCTCTCCGGTGCGGCACCGGAAAACAAACAGCCTGTTCAATTGAACAGGCTGTTTCCTCAGCTTATCAAACACTTTAGGTCGAAAGCAGGCTTTCCATTTGTTTGCTGATGAAGCCGGCCGCCCGCTGGGGGCTGATCTTGTACAGCAGGTTCATCATTTTGGCGTCCGACCCGACCAGGACGCTGTATTTGTCCTTTTCGATCGCCCCGACGATGATCTCGGCGGCTTCAGGGGCCGGCAGGGCTTTCATGGATGAAGCTTCAGGATCCCCGATGGAGGCTAAACCGGAATTCTGGCTGATATTGGTCTCGGTCGCACCCGGGAAGATCACGGTCACCTTGACGTTGGACCCGCTCAATTCAGAATGCAATCCTTCGGTGAATAGTTTGACCGCCGCCTTGGTGGCCCCGTACATGGTCTGGCCCGGAAAGGGAAAGAAGCCTCCCATGCTGGAGACGTTGGCGATATGGGCTTCAGGTCTTTTCAGCAGATGGGGCAGGAAGGTTTTGGTCACGTAGACCGGCCCCCAAAAGTTGACATTGACCACCCGCTCGATATCCTCATAGCCGAGGTCGTTGATCCGCACAAAAGGCTGGATGATGCCGGCGTTGTTGATGATCCCGTCGATCGCTCCATGGCGGGCGATGATCTTCTCGGGGAGCGCCTCAACGGCTTCCCGGTCAGTCACATCCACCACATAAGTTGAGATTTGTTTTCCCAGCTCCCCCGCCAGCTTCACCGTTTCAGCCAGGGAATCCCCGTTGATATCAGCTGCCGCTACTTCGGCTCCCTTGTGGACCAGGTTCAAAACCAGGTTGCGGCCGATCCCGCTGCCCCCACCGGTAACTAACCACACTTTGCCTTTGACCTTCATAACAACCTCCTGGATACGAATAATATATTTCCATCTTACCATCAAGAGGGGAGGCGGAAACTGGCCAGGGGAGGGTATTAACGGGATATATATCTAATCCCATTGATAATAATCTGAGGCGGTAGGCGCTGAGGGACGAAGGTCTGGAAATACTGAATACTGAATACTGAATACTGAATACTGCCCCAATTGACTTCCCGGGATATTCAGGTCGAAAGAATTTTCTCGCATTAATCCTCGGAACCGCTATAATTGAGCCAGGAGAATCCATCATGACCCTTGAAATTACCATCGTCCTGACCATCCTGGTTATCGCCATCGTCCTCTTCATCACCGAATTGGTGCGCATGGATGTGGTCGCCTTTCTGGTACTGGGAAGTCTGGCAGTTACCGGTCTGGTCACGCCTGCCGAAGCGCTCTCCGGTTTCAGCAACCCGGCCGTGGTCACTGTCTGGGCGGTGTTAATTCTCAGCGGCGGATTGGCGCGCACGGGGGTGGCCGGGTTGATCGGTCGGCGAATGATGCGGCTGGCGGGAGAGAGTGAAGTCCGCTTGCTGGTTATCATCATGCTGACGGTGGGTATACTGTCCGGTTTCATGAATGATATTGGCGTAGCGGCTCTGTTTTTGCCGGTCGTGATCGATATTGCCCGCCGCACTAAACAACCCCCTTCCAAGCTGCTCATGCCGCTGGCTTTTGCTGCTCTGCTGGGTGGATTGAACACCTTGATCGGCACGCCGCCCAATATCCTGATCAGCGAGGCGCTCAAGGAGGCTGGCCTGCGCCCTTCCGGATGTTCGATTACACCCCGGTGGGCATCTCGGTCCTGCTGGCGGGCACGGCCTTTATGGCCTTGGTAGGCCGCCGGCTCTTACCCAGCCGCGACCCTGCCCGCGAGTTTTCCTCGGCCCGTGAGAAGGATTTTAAATCACTCTACGAACTGCACGACCGCATGGTGCTCCTGAACCTGCCTCAAGGATCGATCTTGCACGGCAAAACCCTGGCTGAAAGCCGCCTGGGGTCTGTGCTGGGGTTGAATGTGGTGGCTGTCATCCGCAATGGCCGCACCCAGCTTTCCCCTGAGTCGGCTTTTACGCTGCAAGCGGGTGACCGCCTGCTGGTCGAAGGCCGTCTTGAGCAGCTCTCCGAACTGCATAGCCGGAACCATCTGGTGCTCGAAAAAGAAGGTTTCACAGTAGAACGCCTGGTTTCAGCGGATGTCGAGCTGGTTGAAGCCCGGCTTTCACCGGGATCCAGCCTGATCGGCCAGACTTTGCGACAGATTGGGTTTCGTCATAGTTACTCTGTTGTCGTCCTGGCCATCCTGCGCGAGGGGGTTCCCTTCCGTACGAATATAGAAACCATCCCATTATTGGGAGATGACGTATTGCTGATTCAGGGCCGCCGCGAACAATTGGATGATCTGAGCCAAGACCCCGATTTGACCGTAACCTCGCCTGATTCGCTGGCAGACTATCGGCTTGAAGAGCGTTTTATGGTCGTTCAGGTTCCTGAGGATTCTACCCTGGTTGGCAAATCACTCATCGAAAGCCACCTGGGGGATTCCTATGGACTGGGTGTGATGGGGATCGTCCGGCTCGGGAGAGACCCGTTTGATGCCACCGCCTGACGAAGAATTGCAGGCTGGTGATACCCTGCTGGTCAAGGGAAAGCGGAGCGATCTAATGATGGTGGAAGGGTTGCAAAGCCTGGAGATCGAAACACAACCCCTTCCAGACCTGGGAGAATTGGAATCAGAAGAAATTGGCCTGGTCGAAACTGTACTTTCACCGCATTCCACCCTGGCGGGCAAAACCCTGCGAGAATTGAATTTCCGTTTCAAGTATGGTTTGAGCGTGCTGGCCATCTGGCGCGAAGGACGTGCCTATCGCTCGAATTTGCGCGATAAACCGCTGCGTTTTGGCGATGCGCTCCTGCTGTACGGCCCGCGCAAGCGCCTGCGAATGTTGGGCAGCGAACCAGACTTCCTGGTGCTGACCGAGGAAGCCCAGGAAACCCCGCACCAGGAAAAAATCCCAATGGCCTTGTTGATCATGGGGATTGTGCTGATCCCTGCCATCTTTGATTGGCTTCCCATCGCGATCTCAGCAATTATTGGAGTGGCGCTCATGATCCTGACCAATTGCCTGACAATGGAAGAAGCCTATCGCTCCATCAACTGGAAAGCCATTTTTCTGATTGCCGGCATGTTGCCCCTGGGCATTGCCATGGAGCAGACCGGTGCGGCCCAATTCCTGGCTAACGGCATGGTCGGGGTGATAGGCGGGTTGGGGCCGCTGGCGGTTATGGCTGGTTTTTTCATCCTGGCCGCCCTGACCTCACAATTTATGCCGAACCCGGCGGTGGCCGTCTTGCTGGCGCCGATTGCCCTGAGTACCGCCAGTGACCTGGGAATCTCGCCTTACCCGCTGATGATGGCCGTGGCCGTATCGGCCTCGGCGGCTTTCCTCAGCCCGGTTGGGCACTCGGCCAATGTGCTCGTCATGGGGCCGGGCGGATATCGCTTTTCAGACTATCTCAAAGTTGGCATTCCACTCACGCTGGTCGTACTGGCGGTTGTGCTGCTCATCATGCCGGTTTTCTGGCCATTTTAAGACTTTTATTGAACCAATCTGAAGGACAAAACTCATGACCTCTGAAATTGCCCTCACGCTTAGCCATCATCGTTGGCGCCCTGATCGTTTTTGGCACTGAAAAGCTGCGGGTGGATGTTGTCGCCCTTCTTGGTGCTGCTGACCGTTGGGTTGACAGGCCTGGTCGGCCCGAAGGAAGTCTTTGCCGGGTTTTCCAATTCAGCGGTCATTACCGTATGGGCGGTTTATATCGTCTCGGGAGGGTTGTTCAAGACCGGTGTTGCCGATATTCTGGGGAAGTTCATTCTGCGGCTCTCGGGGACAAGTGAGGTGCGCCTGATCACAGTCATCATGTTGACCTGCGGCCTGATGTCGGCTTTTATGAACAACGTTGGGGCAACCGCGATGTTGTTACCGGCCGTTGTCAGTGTGGCGAAGCAGACCAAAATCCCGGTCTCGAAGCTCCTGATCCCGCTCTCGTTCTCGTCCCTGTTGGGGGGCAAAATCACCCTGATCGGTACACCTGCCAATATTCTGGCAACCAGCATCGTCGCTGAGAACGGCCTGCCTACCTTTAGTTTCTTTGATTTTACGCCCATCGGGTTGGTCGTTTTGACCACGGGTATTCTGTATATGGTTTTTATTGGGCGGCACTTACTGCCTGTCCGGCAACCACCGGGTGACGCCCAGGTAAAAGGAGAGTTGCGCAAATTAATCAGTGAAGTGCGCGTATTGCCGGATGGAAAATTGGCTGGCCGCACCCTGCTGGAATCGAAACTGGGCGCGGACTACGATTTGACGGCGATTGCCATCGTGCGGGGTAGTGAAACCATACGCAAATTGAAACGCGACACGCTGATCCAGCCGGATGATATTCTATTGATCGAAGGTTCTACCGAGAATCTGTCCCGCGCCAGAAAGAACTGGGGCTGGACACTGGCCAATGAAAACAAACGACATGCTGAATTGGATAAACTTAGCGAAGCAGAGATCGGCATTGTGGAAGCCACCCTGGCGCCGCGTTCATCCATGGTGAACCGCAGCCTGCGTTCGTTAAATTTTCGCGAGCGTTACGGCTTTACGGTACTGGCGATTCGACGCCAGGGAGAGATCATCACCAAACAATTGCGCAGTGTGCAGTTGCAATTTGGCGATGACTTGATCCTCCAGGGACCGCGCCATCGCACACCTGCTTTGGAAGAGAAGAATGACTTCCTGGTATTAGAACCGCTCAAAATCCCTGAAAATCGACGCCGCAAGATGCCCATCGCCATTGGGTTGATGCTGCTCGTGATTGGATTGGTGTTGTTTGCGGGTATCGACATCTCCCTGGCAATGGTGATGGGAGCGGTTGGGATGGTTATTTTCCGCTGCCTGAGCATGGACGAAGCCTACGAAAGTATCGACTGGCGCACCGTTTTCCTGGTGGCTGGTATGCTGCCCTTGGGAACAGCCATGGAAACGACCGGGAGCCGCCAGATACATCGCCGACCTGATGTTGGGCGCCATTGGTGGCATGGGGCCGCTGGCAGCCCTGGCCGGGATCTATCTGCTGGCCGCCTTGATTACCCAGCCCATGTCCAATGCTGCCGCGATGGTGCTGGTGGTTCCGATCGCACTGGATACGGCCATGAGTCTGGGCGCCAATCACCTGACATTTACCCTGGCTGTCGTCATCGGTGCAGCAACCAGTTTCCTGACGCCGGTCGGTCACAAGGCCAACGTGCTGGTTTTCGGCCCTGGTGGCTATAAATTCTTCGATTACGCCCGCGTTGGCGCATTACTGACCGTCTTCCTGTTCATCGTCACCATGATTTCTCTTGCCGATCTTCTACCCCTTTTTCCCCTGATCGATGAACAGGCCGGGGCAAGTTCAGATGCTCAAGCCCATCTCCCGGAATAATCAATAAAAAAAGCGGGCTGCCTCCACCAGGAAGCAGCCCGCCTTTTTTATTTTTTATCTACGCTCAGGTTTTGACAGGATCCAGAGCGATTTTGGATCGGACCGGATCCGTTCGGGCTCCCTCTACTTGGGGGGATTTCAGGGATAACAGCAGCGCTGTGGCCAGGACCAGCATGCCCGCTGCCAGCAGATAGGCATAGGCATAACTGCCTGAAATGTCCTTGATGGTGCTGGCCAGCTGGGAGAGCATAAAGCCGCCCAGGCCCCAGGCTGTGTAAACGATCCCGTAGTTCATGGCAAAATTCTGAGGGCCATAATAATCCTTGGTCAGGGCCGGGATCACGGCCAGATTGGCGCCGTAGTTTGCGCCGATCAGGGCCACAAAGATCATCAGCAGGGGCACGTTTACGAGAACGGTGAGGGTCCCAGCCAGGTACAAACTCCCGATCAGGACGGCCTGCATCACAAAGGCGATCAGCAGGGCATTTTTGCGGCCGATCCTGTCCGATAACATACCGTACAACACCCGTCCTCCGCCGTTGCCAACTGCCAGGGCCGAGATAGCGATGGCGCTGAAGGCCGGCAGGCCGATCTGGTCCTTAACGATCGATGCCAGGTTGCCAATGATCATCAGTCCAGCCCCGCTGCCAAACGCAAAAATGATCCAGATCAGGTAGAACTGCCAGGTCCGGACGGTATCAGCCATCGTAAAATCCTGGGCCTTGTTCTGGGATGTAGATTTTCCTGAAACCTCACCTGGGGGCAAATAGCCTTCGGGGGGGTTTTTCAATAGCTGGGCAAATCCAACCACAACCACCAGCATGCCGATCCCGAGGTAGAGCATGGTCGATTGCAGCCCGACCGAGCTGATCAAGGCCCGGGCCAGGGGAGCTACCCAGGCGCTGCCCATCCCAAATCCAGCCACTACAATCCCGGAGATCATCCCGGTTTTGGAGGCCGGGAACCATTTCAAGGCAGTTGGGCTGGCTGTGGCATAGACAAAGCCGATCCCGGAACCCAGTAATACCCCAAAGCTGAGGGTGAAGACCCAGGGGTTGGTCGAAAAGCCGGAAATGATCACTCCCAATCCAGCCATCACACCGCCGGCGCTGACGATCAGGCGCGGTCCAAAGCGGCCCAGCAGTCGTGCGCCGACGAAGGTCATGATCGAAAAGACCACACAGGCCACAGCGTAGGGCAGGGATTTTTGGGATTCCAGCCAGCCCCATTCAGCCGGGATATTGGCTTTAAATACACTCCAGGCGTACAAAACGCCCAATGCCAGGAGGGCCGAAGTGCCGGCAATGGTTACCAGCCAGCCCCTGTTCTGAAGGGCTTTATTTTCTGCGGTGAGATCGTTCATGTTGGTTTGAATCCTTGTCTGAAAATGATGGATTTACACTTCAAGCTGGTGATTATACCATGGTTGTCTGACAATTGAATTTGATAAACGGTTCGATTTTCGCTGGGTGTTAACGGAAGAGATTCGATCCATATCAAGGATATATTTCTGAAACAGGACAAAGTGGATTATGATACATAGGCAAACCTGGAGTTCCTATGGAAATATTCAATCACTATTCATTCCTCTGGGGCGGACTGATCATCCTGGCCCTGGCGGGGTTTTCCACCCTGCGCAAAGGCTTAAAACTCAATAGCAGCCTGAAGCTGATCGGTGTTGCTCTGGTCCTGGTGGCTGGCTGGTTGATCTTGCGGCCCCAGGCCGCTTCCACGTCCGAACTGGCCCAGTTTCAAGGGGATTTGGGAGGGGGAAAAGCCTTGCTGCTGGAGCTGCAGTCCCCCTATTGACTGGCCTGTGCTGCGGCACAGCCTATCGTGGATGGGCTTAAAAAGGAGTTTCCTGACCAGTTAATAATCGTCAGCGTGGATGTTCAATCTTCCCTGGGCCGGGAGCTGGCTAGTGATTTTGGAAAATTCACCCCCACTTTTGTGTTCTTCGACCCCCAGGGGGAAGAGATCTGGCGCAGTATTGGATCGTTAGACCCCGAGGAAATCAGGGACTATTTGCGCTAACGGTTGCATTTAGCTTCCTTAAATTATTGCCGGTTTTCTATTAGTATTCTGCCAGGCAATCCTGCTGTCCTGTGACAGACCGGTCACTCCCAGCGGAAGGTTTTTGCGGAGATCAGAACTCCCGCCAGCAACATTCCCAGTAATACCCAGACCTCGGTGAGGTGCTGGCTCCAGGGATCTCCGGTCCACAGGCCTCGTAAAAGAGTGACCACATGAGTGAGCGGCAGAAACTTGGAAAAGGTCCGCACCTGGTCCGGCAGCAGCTCCAGGGGTAGCCCGGCTCCAGAAAGGAAGAGCATCGGATAAAAGATAACCATGCCAACCACCTGGGCTGTCCGAGCATTGGGCATGATGGATGCCAGAACAAAACCCAGCGAGAAGAAGCTCAGGCTGCCCAAAACAAAAGCCAGGGCAACACTGAAGGCATTTCCTTCAAAGCGCATTTGATAGACGGCTTTTCCGGCCCCGATTAACAGCAGCATGCCAGCTGCAGTCATTAAAAAGATCACCACAACCTGGGCGATCAGGATCACCTGGGGCTGAAGCGGGGTTACCCGTAATCGCCGCAGGATGCCTTTTTCCCGGTAAGTTGCCATGGTGATGGTCAATCCCATGATACCGGTGGTGCCTATGATCATGGCAATATAAGCGGGCACTGACACATCAATCGTGCCGTAGCCATTAAAATAGGGCGAGGGATCATTGCCGTAGATACTGCCAAACAGGAATAACATCATCAGAGGAAATACCAGGGTAAAAAAAGCTCCCATGGGTTCCCTCAGGAATAGTTTTATTTCCGTCCAGGTATATTTTATTAACCCGCGCATATTAAATACTCCTTTCTTCCTGGAGAAGTTTGCCCGTTAAGCTCAGGAAGACGTCCTCCAGATCGGGTTGTTCAGTCTGAAGGTCACTGAAGTGCACCCCGTCTGCAGTCAGGGAATTTACTACCTCAGTTATGATTGGAATGGGGTTAGGGGTTTTATTGATCTTTCCATATACCACTCGCTTGTCTCCCTCATTTTCGACTCGCTCGACGCGGGGAAGGTTTTCCAGCCTGGCCGGATTCCAATCCCCTGAAACGCGGAATGTAATTCGCTCGCTGATCCCCAGGCCGGCGATCAGATTGGATGGAGTATCCAGCGCGACGATCCTGCCGGCTTCCATAATAGCCACCCGATCACAAAGGTGTTCTGCCTCTTCCATATAATGGGTGGTAAGGAAAACGGTTTTTCCCCGCCCTCGCATCTCTCCCACCAGGTCCCAAATGGTCCGGCGGGCGTGGGGATCCAGACCGGTAGTTAGTTCATCCAGGAAGACCAGTTGGGGATCATTGAGCAGGGCGAGTGCAATAAAAAGGCGCTGCTGCTGTCCTCCTGAGAGTTTCCGAAAAGCCGTGTCCCGCTTGTCAGCCAGGTCGAGATTAGTCAGGAGCTCTTCCCAATCCAGGGTTCGATCATAAAAGGAAGCATAAAGATCCAGGGCTTCCCAGACCTTCAGGTTGTCCGGCAGGTGGGCCTGCTGGAGCTGGATGCCGAGTAAAGGCCGCAGTTGGCGCTCCTGTTTAATGGGGTCCAGGCCCAAAACCCGGATCTGGCCCCGATCTGCCTGGCGGAGTCCTTCGATACATTCAATAGTGGTGGTTTTTCCCGCACCGTTGGGTCCAACCATGCCGAAGATCTCCCTTCCTCCACCTCAAATGAGACTTGATCCACGGCCAAAGTACTGCCGTAAGTTTTGGATAATTTATCGACCACAACAACAGGGTTCATGTTGTACCTCACTTGTTCTTTAGAATCGATTCCAGGGCAGCCACGTGTTCATCAAATACCTTTCGGCCTTCTCGACTGGCGGATATAAAAGTGCGTGGTTTCCGCTCCACAAATTCTTTATTGATCAGGATGTAACCGGACTCTTCCAGTCTGCGTAAGTGAGCCCCCAGGTTTCCGTCAGTGACATTCAGCAAATCCCGCAGGTAGCTGAAATCCACTTCTTCATCTACTCCCAGGGTCACCAGGGCAGCCATGATCTGTAAACGGATCGGCTGGTGGATGGTTTCATTAAAATTTGCCATGGATCACCACCTGCTCCGAATATACAGACCCAGACCGATCATGCCTCCGCCTCCCAACACCGCCATGATGATATAGAAAAAATCTGGCAGCAGATAATATCCGAGCAAAGCCAGGACAGTGATCCCCACACCCCACCAGATCGAAGTAACCGAGAGCAGCAAACCCATCGCGATCCAGCCGATCATTACAAATATTATGATCACCATGGCCAACTGCTTGCTGTCAACCGGCTGGATGACCATAATCAGGGAAAAACAATAGGCAAATAAAAGCAGCCAGAACCAGCCAATCCGCTTCCCGGAAGCCAGTCCCGACGGACTGCGGACCTTCTGGCCCAGGCGGATCCCGAGGATTGCGGAGAGCAGGCCGCCCAGGATATCCAGGCCGGCCCAAATATACCCCACGGCTGGCCCTCTTACAAAATGGCTGGACAAAAAACCAAACAGCCAGACAAAACCCCAGACGATCAGGAAATAATATGCTCCACTTTGGGAAATAGCCTTCTGGGTCTTGCGAACCATCACCTGGATGGCCTCCAGAGCTTGTTCGGCTTCAGTTGGTGTAATGTTCATAAAACCTCCAATAGAGCTGTGATGAGTACAGATAGCTCTGTTATATAGAGTACTCTATACTAATATTGGGGTTTTGTCAAGACCTGTTAATGAGAAGATCACACCGGGCAGTCTGCCCTGATCCGTGACCCATCTTGGTACCGGATAGGCCGGATCGGATCAAGTATCTCTTCCACCGGGGGCATTAAGAATCTCCAGCCCTCTTTTGCCTGGTTAATCAACCCGAAATATTTGCCGCGGATACCTCATCGTTCGGGTGATTTCTTTATTCCCGGAGGTGCCCTCGAGATCCAGGTTTCGCTTAAGGTAAGCAGGCTATAAATGGTCCAAATCTGGGTTGATTATCGGTCGAAGAAATTAATTCCCCCTTGTTAACCTGAGTGGAAGGGCATAGACCAGCTGTCTAGTCTCCAGGCTCATCCGCCAATCCTCAGGCCGCAGCCAGCCAGTCCACACCTTCAAACAGGTTCAACTCCTCCAAACTGGCCCGGATCAATGGTCCGGCAGCTCGGGCCCTCACGGCAGTGAACAGGATCGGGTGCTGGTATTTCCCCCAGGCTTCCCCCAGCTCCTGCTTGGAGAGGATCGGTATCCCCCGGCGGGTTTTTCCAATCTTTTTGGGATCCGGGTCCACAAAACCGGCCAGCTCCAGGCCCTCCCGGACCAGGTGTTTGCTCAAGCGCCGCCCGGTCATGCCTGCCCCCCAGATGAAGATCCCGTCCCGGCCCCGGGCCGGACCCTTGGCAATATAGTGGGCTTTGGCTCGCAGGAAATTCTCCAAAGAATACCTTGAATCTGTGTGGGTCAGGCGCTCCGGATGCTCCCGCCACTCCAGCAGAGCCTCCGGGACCTTCGCAAATCTGGCCCCGGCCAGGTAAAAGCGCAGCCAGAGATCATAATCCTCGGGCCAGCCCTGATCCTGGTAGCCGCCCAGGTCCTGGATCCAGGATCTGCGGAAGGCTGTGCTGGGATTGGCCAGGGGGCTTTCCACAAAGATACCCTGGGTGATCTCCTGATGGGTTACCAGGGAATTCAGCCAGTCATAATACAGCCTGAAGCCCTCCCCGATCTGATCCTCGGGGAATCCCTTCACCAGCGAGCCGACCACCGCGATCTCGGGGTGGTCCTGCAGGTATTTCCGCTGCAGCTCCACCCGCTGGGGATGGCAGCGGTCATCAGCATCGAAGCGCAGGATGACTGGACCGCGGCAGAACTCCAATCCCAGGTTGGCGGCCCCCACAACTCCTTCATGTTTGGCTTGAATGACCTGGAAGCGGGAGTCTTTTTTCCTCCAGCTTTCCAGGATCCGGGAAGTATGATCTGTGGATCCATCGTTCACGCAGATGACTTCAAAATCGGAATAGGTTTGGGCAGCCAGGGATTCCAGGGCTTCTTCGAGGGTTGAGCCGGCGTTATAGCAGGGCAGCAGGATCGAAACATCCGGCATGGCTTACTCGGTGTTCCCTTCTGGGTGCATGACATCACCCGCCAGTTTGTTCAGCTCGATGATCTCATCCGGGGGAGTTTTGCTAATCTCCCAGTACTGGTCCAGGAGCTCCTGGGTGGTCAGGGAGCCGATGGCCCGGTCCGCAGGCAGGCGCATGCGGGGTTCGGTCTGGGGCTGTTTGATGAAATGGAGTTCAAATGCTCCCGCAGCCAGCTCACGGATGGCGGTTTCATCGATCAGCGGGTCCCAGGCCCGGGGATATTCCAGGGTCAGCCTGAGGATCGAATCCTGGATCTTATCCGGGGTCGGCAGGGCATTTAAGACCTGGTCAGTGATCCCGTCCTTGGAGGCTAATACCAGATGGATATCCTGGAAGGGGCGGATATTTTTCAGCTCCCGCCAGTCCAGGCTGGTTTTGCCCTTCTGGACGTCTGCGATCAGGAAGTATTTTTGATCGTTTGCCTCCCCAAAATCGACCCGCTCGATCGAACCCGGATAGACTACCGGGGGATGTTTTTTGGGATTGAGGTCCTGGCGTTTATGGATATGTCCCAGGGCTGTGTAATCCAGGCGTTGATCCGCCACCAGATTCTTGGGCAGGATCAGGTCCCGCCCCAGGCTGACGCTTCGTTCACCGCCGTAGAGGGCGCCTTCGACCGAGGCATGGGCGGCCAGCACAACCGGCAGCTCCGGGTCGGCGGCCTCTAACCAACTCTGGATATCGTGGGTTAGTTTCTCTTCCATTTTTTGATGCAGCAGGTCGATATCCCGGGAGGCCAGTTCGAGCGCGGATGCCATGGCGGTGCGGGAGATCCAGGGCAGGGCGATCAGCTGGAAATCCAGTTTTTTGCCTTTTGAAGTGAGTTTATTCAGATCCGTGCTGGAGAAGAAAGCCGGTTGATCAATGATCTGAACGTGTGGTACCTGCAGGGTGTTGAACTCGCTCAGGGCGTGGGCCCGGCCCACTGAAGGGGAGATATCGTGATTGCCGACTAACAGCAGGGTGGGGATCCCGGCCCTGCTGAGGCGCATGACCCGTTCGCCCCATTCCCGCTGAAAAGTGGGTGCCGGGTTCTGGTCCTTGTAGGCATCACCGGCAAACAGCACACAATCTACCTCTTCAGCGATGGCTGTGGAGACGATCTCATCCAGCGAAGCCAGGAAATCCAGGATGCGGATCGGCAGCCCCGTGGACGGGTCCCGGCGGCCGTGGTTGCTGATATCGATATGGGCGTCGGCAAAATGCAGGATTCTGGGCATGGGTTATGGAAGGGCACCGGGTCCCGTGAATCAATTCCTAATTATCAAATATCAAATTGCTGATCTGGAATCAAACCATCTTCAAAGTTGGGGTTGAGCCAAACTGATTGTACAGGTCCTGCCTGGCGAGTGCTTTTTGTCCCAGGGCATAGTGGCCAGTCCTCGCCAGTAAAGGGTTTCCTCCAGGGTAGGCTCGTCAATGGTCTCGAAGGTGAAGTTAGCCAGGTTGATCACATCCTGGTAGCGTCCGCTGAAGTAGTAGGCCTGGTAAGGGGAAGTCTGGTACCAGGTGATGCGGTAGGGGCGGGTGGTATTGTCGTCCACCAGACCGCTGTAGATCTGGTAGGCCTGATCGAAAGCCCCCCCGGCTTCCAGGTAGTGCTCCTGTTTTACCAGGCTGGTGCCCTTGTTGAACCAGGCGAAGAATTCATCTACACCGGAAAGGGTTTGGATCTCCTGTTCGGCTATTTCCAGGGCATGCTGGTAAGCCCAGGCTGGATCAGCCCAGGGCCCGAGGATCTCCAGGACCTGGTCCTGGCGGTCGGGAGGGTAGATGACCAAAAACAGGTAGTTGAACGAGCGCCAGCCTTCCAGGTAGGTCTGGTAGTCCAGCTTGCTGATTCTTTCTCCAGTGGTTCACCTTTTAGCCAGTTTGATCCTGAACCATAAATTACTCCAGTATCATCATAGCCAGTAGTGAACAGATAATGTCCCAGCCAGGCGAAATTCTTGCCTGTAATCCTCTTCGTAGTAGCCCTTTCTCAACCACGACCGGGAAACCGCTGGCGATGAAGCTCTTGATCAACTCCAGATCGCCCCCGTAGCGGACCGCGATGTTGAACTCGGTCTGGTCGACCACAAAATCGATCATTTCCGAAGGCATGACATTCTTATCCAAACGCCCCTGCTGGATGAAGTCTCAGGTCCGGGTCATTGATGCCGGGTTTAACCACCCGGGCGACATCATCCCGGTCACCCGGCCAGCCCCAGAAATTCAGGGCCATCGCCAGGTTGGCCGGCCCGCAGTAATTCCAGCGTTCGCGCTGGTCCACGTAGACCACCCCGTCCAGGATCACCCGTTCCGGCAGGGGAGTGGCTGTGAGCAGCGGTCCCTCCGGGGTTGCCTGGGAGGGTGTCTGGTCCAGGGTCGGTTCCATGAGTTGTGGGGAGGGCGGCCAGGGAGGGTGTCGCCTGCGGTGTCTCCACCAGGGGCACAAAAAGGGCTTGATCAGGGGGATTGAAGAAATATACCAGGCGGGTTTTGAGGTCATCGACCCGCCAGGCCAGGCGTTCGTGAACCGGGGGAAATTGGTATACCAGGAAGGCGAATACCAGCCCGAGCGGGATCAGGAGCAAAAACCTGGCCCTGGATGTTGGTTTTTTCATAGCTAGGTCATTATAACATCAGCGGGGATGGTCAGATCAGGGATTGGAATGGACAAAACAATCCCTTGATTAATCCAGGGGCTGAGGATCTGGTGTTTGTGGGGGACAACCTTGCTGCCCCGATTGAAATCGCTCCGGCTGGAGGAAGACTTCAGTCCATAAAATAAAGGGATTGAAATCCCGAGAGGGGACAGAGCCAAGAACAGGCTCTGTCCGAACGTCGACCTCCGTCGACGTAGGTTAAGTTTACTTTCCGTGGTGACCCGGAAAAATGGGAAAAATTAAAACGTCCCTGAAGAGGGACGTTCGGCGCAGCCCCGCTGAGGACTTCAGTCCATACTCGGTCCCAACTCCGTCCCCCGCTCCCGGCTCCCTCCTCCCTTCTTGCTTGGCTTCCGCTGGGATCATCGGGGTTTTGATCCAATACCTGGCGGGGTTGGGGACCTTCCTGGGCTGGACCCACGATACCGGCGGCTGCCATGGCTTCGATCAGCCTGGCGGCTCTGGTGTAGCCGATCCGCAGACGGCGCTGGAGCATGGAGATCGAGGCCCGATCCTCTTCCCGTACGATTCTGACCGCTTCTTCAAAGAGCTCATCTTCTTCTCTTTGCTCCTGCATGTCCTCGAACATTTCTTTTTGTTTGAGGGGGATGCTGGGCAGGCGGGCGTCGGGCGCTCCAGGTGTGGAGGATCCGGGCAGCGGACCCTTGATCTGGGCTGCCAGGAAGCGCCAGTAGCGGACCAGCTTGTCGATCTCGGAATCGGAGACATATACACCCTGCAGGCGCACCGGAGCGGCTGCATCGGGAGCCTGGAAAAGCATATCCCCCCGGCCGAGCAGGGTTTCAGCCCCGGGACTATCGAGGATCACCCGGCTGTCAACGCCGGAGGCGGTGGCAAAGGCGATCCGGGCCGGGAAGTTGGCTTTGATAAGGCCGGTGACCACATTGGTGGAGGGACGCTGGGTGGAGATGATCAGGTGGATGCCGGTGGCCCGCGCCAGCTGGGCCAGCCGGGTGATGGCTTTTTCGGTTTCAGTGGGTGCCAGCATCATCAGGTCTGCCAGCTCGTCGATGATCACCACCAGGTAGGGCAGTTTTTTTCCGCCGGCCTGGATGGTTTTCTGGTTAAAATCGATGATATGGCGGGCGCCGGTTTCTGAGAACTTGTGATAACGCTGGTCCATTTCGCGGGAGACCCACTGCAGCACTCCCACAACCCTTTCCAGGTCAACCACCACAGGGGCCAAAAGGTGGGGGATGCCGTCATACCCCGATAGCTCGACCCTTTTGGGATCGACCATGATCATGCGCAGGTCATCCGGGGTGTTATGCAGCAAAAAACAGGAGATCAGAGCGTTCACGCAGACTGATTTGCCCGAACCGGTGGTCCCGGCTATCAGCAGGTGCGGCATATCCGCCAGATCAGCCGCCACGGCTTTTCCGGAGACGTCCCGACCCAGGGCAAAACGAAGCGGGTTTTTTAGTTTGGTAAAATCCGGACCCACAATAGCATCCCTCAAAGCCACCAGGGAGATCTCTTCATTGGGAACCTCAATACCGATGTAGCCCTTGCCGGGGACCGGGGCTTCCATCCGGATCCGTTTGGCTGCCAGGGCCAGGGCCAGGTCATCAGCCAGGCTGGTTACCTTGTTGACCCGCACTCGCCTTTTTTGGCCCCGGACATCAATGAAGTCCGGTTCCACGCCAAACTGGGTGATGGTGGGGCCGCGGTTGATCTCGATCACCGTTCCAGGCGCCCCGAAGGACTCCAGGGTTTCTTCGATGATCGCTGCCTGGTGCTGATCGAACTCCTCGTCAGGTTCGATATCGATCCCAATGTTGAGAATATCGGGGATATTGGGAAGGACCCAGTTTAGGTCTGCGACCGGGTCATTCAACAGGCTGGGGGCTCCTGTCAATTTGGAACCTGAGCTGGGGTCGGTTTTGGGATCCGGTTTCAGGTCCGGGATTGGCACCTGGAGGGGTTTTTCATATAGGGGGCTGGCTTTCTTTTTAGAAGGGAATAATTTCTCAAAAAGTACCTTAAGGGATTGGGTAAACCCCGGGACCCATCGAAACAGGTCCAGGATCGGGATATCCAGGCTGAGGGATAAACTGAGCAGCAGCCAGGCAAACAGGGCGATCGCGGCGCCGGCAGTACCAAATCCGGATTGGAGTGGTGCCAGAAGCAATGCCCCCAGATACCCACCGCCGATCCCGCTGGCAGCGATCATTTGTGAGGCCTTAAAATCGACCGGGAATGTGAAAAATTGCAGGCTGGTCAACCCGGCCAGGTATAACAGGCTGATCCCGATTTGCTGTTCAGGGGAAAGTTTTGGAGCGCCTTCCATCTTCCGCAGCAGGATCAGCAATCCTCCGGCCAACAGCAGGATCGGCGTCAGGTAGGCTCCCCAACCAAACCCCTGGCGCAGCAGGGTCTGGATCGCCGACAGCAGATTGGTGCTCCGGCTGGAAAATAAAGCCAGAACGGAGACCACACCCAGGCCGGTCAGCAGCAGCCCCCCCAGGGTCAGGTTGCGGTCAGGAGATCTCGCCGGACTGGATTGGGAGGAAGATTTTGGTTTGGTTTTTGCCCTGGTTTTGGAGGGATTTTTTTTGGTGGATTTGGCCATGGTTTTCTTTTTCTGGGGTATTTCCGAATTATAGCACAGGCCTTTAGACCTCGGAGGTCTCAAAGACCTCCGAGGTCTAATAAGGTAAAATAAGGAGGTAAACCCCACCGAAGGAATAGATCGTGTTTGAAATCGTCTTTTTAGGAACCAGCGCTTCCGCCCCCTCAGTACACCGGGGCCTAACCTCCCAGGTAGTCCTGCGGGGGGAACACCGCTTCTTAATTGACGCTGGAGAAGGCACCCAGCGCCAGATCCTGAGCTCGGGACTTGGATTTAAGCGGCTGGACCGAATTCTGGTCACTCACGGCCACCTGGATCATATCCTGGGGTTGGGGGGATTGATCTCAACCTTCGTACGCTGGGAAGCTATGGATAAGATCCTCATTGCTGCCGGTAATTCCGCTCTGGAGCGCATCAAGGATTTGATCTTTGGGGTGGTGTTGAAGGGAAAATATCCCCCGGTGGAGATCACCTTGCTGCCATTGGAAGCCGGCCTGCTTTTTGATGAAAAGGAATTTACAGTCAGCTGCTTTCCGGTCTACCACCGCACTCCGGATTGTTTTGGATTCGTCTTTGAAGAACCCGCCCGGCGGCCTTTTTTGCCCGAGAAAGCTGAGGTGTTGAAGATCCCACCCGGTCCCTGGCGCAAAGAATTGGTGAATGGCCAGGTAGTGACCCTGCCGGATGGGCGGGTGATCGACCCCGAGATGGTTTTGGGAGTGGAGCAGCCGGGCACAAAACTGGTGCATGTCGGAGATTCCGGCACGGACAGATAACCTGGAGGAGATTGTCAGGAATGCCGATGCCCTGGTGATCGAAGCCACCTATCTGGAAGGTGAAAAAGACCTGGCTGATCAATTTGGACACTTAACCGCCCGCCAGGCAGCAGAGCTGGCCCGGGATTTTGGAGTGGGGTCTCTGATCCTGACCCATATCTCCCGGCGTTATCGGGCGGATCAGGTCCTTGAAGAAGCCCGGGATATCTTCCCGGATGTCTACATTGCCAGGGATTTTGACCGTTTCCAGGTCAAAAGGGGTGGGGTGGTGAAGGTTTGATCATGCTCTCAGGGCTCATCGGATATCTGTAGTATGGACGAGATAATAAGTTCAGCTTGGGCAGCCTGACCTTGTTCGTTGAAGTGAAAACCATCCGGCCTATAGTATTCTGGATGAGGGAGTGATAAAGAATAGAGGTCGGTGATCAGGAACCCCCGGGCTTCCATGACCATTTTGGCTGATTGATTTCTTGAAACTACAACATCGTTTAGTGGGCCTAAATAGTCTAGATTTCCTTCCAGACGGACAGGCGTGGTCATGCACCATATAATAGTTGCGTCAGGGGCATGTTTTACGAGAAGGTCACTTAGATCCTCAAGGCTTTCTCTGTACTCATTAATCGTATAATCCCAGCCGTGTAAACCATTGTTTACCTGGATGATCTCAAACTGATATCGGTCAAGGATGGTGATCAGTTCCTGTTGAAAATCAGGGTTGCCCAGGAATTTCGAGGTGGTATATCGTCCCAGATAATATTGGTCTGAAAGCTCTGTCTGGACCCGTGAGTAATACCCATCGGTGATAGAATCTCCCACCAATAGCAGGCGGGGAAGCTGGGACTGATTGGCGTTCTCGATCCAGATGCTGCTCCAATCATGATTTTCAGCCTTAACAGGAATTTCAACTAATGGATCTAAAATTGTCTGGGTGACTAGTTCAGCTTCTTTAGTGTCCAGGTTCTGCGTGGAAAACCCGCCTGGAATCAGATTACATCCAGTGCAGAAGATTAGCATACCTAGCAGGAGAATGACTTGGAAAATCGTTTTATATTGAGAAAAATCTTGTGAGGGAGATCGCTTGATTATTACCATGGCTCACAGAATTATAGAACACTTTGAAATTTTTTATAAGTTCAAAGATTTCACATTGATTACATGATAAACGGATGGATGTGGGTTTTAAAACATCAGGTGTTTGATTTCAAACACCTGATGTTTTAAATTAATTTAATAGATCTAATGGTCTGAAAAGATCTGGGTATCTCTATAAGGGACTAATTGACAATGATGGAATCAGCTATGAATCTAAAAATCTCCTGATAGGACTCGTCGACTGATTGATAATCAGCTTTCCAGTTCTCCTGGTCACTGATGGTTACCAGGTTGGGGGATCCCATGATCTGCAGCATATTCAGGTTTTCATCAAAAGCCACGATCTGCCTGCCGTATACCCGCTCAGTTTGGGCGGTATCAGGCAGGGTGAAGATATATTCCACTCCCTGAAAGCCCCCCAGGTTGACGTCTCTGACCTTGATCGCCAAGGATCTGATCGTGCTGCTGGTCGCGCCTGGTTCAAGATCTTGCAGTTCCAGGTAGGTTGTGATCCAGCCGCTGTTGACCAGATCATCCCAGGTCATATTGGTCTGGTTTTGATTGTATTGGATGGTGATGTAGTAGGCATCCGGGATGGTCGAGATCTGGTCCTCCCGGCTGGTGCCGTAGGGATAGACTACATCCGATCCAATGGCGATCCTGAGTGTCCCGTCTACTTCGTAGACATCCGGCCCGATACCAGTCTGTGGGGTAGGAGAAGCTGAATTGCAGGGCTTCATATTCGAAATCCGTCCAGGGGCTCACGGGCTCAGCCGCCGCTTCGGGAGTTGATGTGGGATCCTCGGGAGCTGGTTCAACCTGCGTGGCTGCTGCTGGAGCATCCGTCGGGCTGGTTTGGGGTGTTGACGAACACCCGCTGATCAACAATGCCAGGATGAGGCAGCTGATGGTAGATATTCTTCTGAGGCTATGAGTGGTAGACAATTTACCTTCCTTGCAAACCGATAATTTTTGTACGAACTTGATATTATACACCACCACAATCGGATGATAAGTGTGGGTTATGACTGTTTTGATTTGGATAATATTTAGGTGTATTTGCGAGCACGGGATCCCAGACTCGATTTTAAAATCTTCACAGAGATTTCATCAATCGACTCTTTTTCCCAGGGCTGGAGGATTTGCCCAATCGATCGGGCCGACCTCAAAACTGTACTTCAGGCGTGGCAGCACCACTTCCCCCCAGGCGCTGATAAAATAATCAAAAGCCTGGTCCCACTCTCCTCCCTCGCCCCAGCCGTCGTGAACCAGTTGCACTAGGGTTTCGCCTGTTTCAGCTTCAAAAAATCTCAAGCTGACATGGGTCATTTCTCCCCTGACGGAAGCTAGATGGGGGGGAGCATTCCAGGTGAAGGAGAGCATTTTTTCTGGCTGGACTGCCAGCAGGATCATACCTTCTCCCCCTTGTTCACCTGCAGGTGCCTCCTGATTGAAATACATCTCATAAGCTCCCCCAGGCTGGAGTTCGATCTTGCAGGCTGGGGCAAAAAATGTTTTGACGCCGCTTTCAGTGGTCCAGGCCCCCCACAGGGCCCTTATGGGAGCTGGAACTGTTATCTCGAATCGAATGGTTCTATCCATATTTACCTCACGAAATATACCAGATGACTGACTGGAATCTCCAGGGCAGATTATCGCGCTGGATTCCCACGGCAAAGTTTGCGGTAGAACTAATCGTATTATAGTTGTCCTGGAATTTTTAATTAAGGTAATTGATCAGGATATTTGACCTGCCCCGGTTTAGGTATCCTTTTTGGCCGGCTCTAATAAGATTCTTTCAACTTCAGCAGCAGAACCCTGTCGTGTGATCACGGTCAAACGGTCACCTGCCACCAAGGTTGAATACCCATGGGCAATAAAAAGTTTCCGTCCCCGCTGGATGGAGACGATCAGGCAATCATCGGGCAGGTCGATCTCGCTGATGCGGTTGTTAATGATCCTGGCTCCGGGGGGTACCGAGATGTGGATAAATTCGGAGTCGATGATCTTGCCCAGGCGCATTACTTCCTGCTGGGATTGATGCTGAGCACGCTGAACAATGGCCAGGTTATAAGCCTGGATGATATCCTTTCTGCGCACAATCCCGATTAGCTCCCTTTGATCTTCCCGTTTTACCACGGGCAGTCGTCCCACATCGCGGACTCCCAATTTTCGGAGGGCAGACCACATGGGTTCATCGGGATAGGCTACACTCAAGGACTCCAGGGTGGCGATGTCCCTGACAGTTTTTCCATCCAGGGTATCCTCATCCATGATCCTGTCCAGGTCCTGGATGGTGACCACCCCGGACAATTTACCATTTTGATCGATGACGGGGAACCCGTGATGATGGGATTTTTCAAATTCAATCGCCAGGTCCGCCAGTGCCATATCGAGCGGAACAACCTGGAAACTCTTTGACATTGCCTCTCCCACGTTAATGGTCTGCATCACATCCAGATCCTTGCCTTCCTGGAGATGGACGCCGCGCCGGGTTAATTTGAGGGTGTAGATTGATTCCTGGCTGATGGCGCGGGAAACCAGTGTGCTGGTGACAGTGGCCAGCATAAGCGGCAGGATGATCTGGTAATTACCGGTCAGTTCAAACAGGATCAGGATCGAGGTCACTGGAGCGTGAGCTGCGCCAGAGAAGAAGGCTGCCATACCTACCAGGGCGTAGGCTCCTGGAGGCGCTGCGATAGCGGGAAAGAGCAGATTGGCGATTTGACCAAAGGCCTCTCCCAACATGGCTCCCATAAACAGGGAAGGTGCAAAGATGCCTCCCGATCCACCTGACCCCAGGGTGATCATTGTAGCCAGGGCTTTAAAAAACAGCAGACCCAGAGTCATCTTTAAGGCAAGATTGCCAAAGAGGGCTTCTGTGATCGTTTCATAACCTACACCAAATATCCGCGGAAAACCATTAATCTGAGGTGTGAGCAGTCCTACTGCTCCCAGCACCAGACCTCCTAACACAGGTTTAAAATACTCAGGAAAATGGAGACCCTCCCAAAGGTCTTCGGAAAGATACAGCAGCCGGGTGAAGGCCACGGCTGCGATGGCAGCCAGGGTTCCCAGACCCAGATATAAGAGCAGCTCCCAGGAGCTGACCAGACTGTATTCCGGGACGGAAAATGCTCTGAGATCCCCTTCAAAAATGTGGGCGATCACATCCGCGGTCACAGCTGAGATTACCACCGCACCAAAATAAACAGCATGAAGCTCTCCCAGGATCACTTCCAGTGCGAAGATCGAGCCAGCGATTGGGGCGTTAAATGTCGCTGCGATTCCTCCGGCAGCACCGCAGGCAACCAGGTTCTTGATCCTTTCATCTGATAGATGAAAGAACTGGCCTACGGTGGATCCGATTGCGGATCCGATCTGGGCGATGGGTCCTTCCCGGCCGACGGAGCCCCCCGTTGCGATACAGATTGCGGAAGAGATGGATTTGACCAAGGGCAACCCTGGGACGGATCCGACCTCCCCGCAGGGCAACTGCCTCCATAACCTCCGGAACCCCGTGGCCTTTGGCTTCCCGAGCATATTTATAGATCAATGGTCCGAAGATCAGGCCGCCCAGGGCAGGGATGACCAAAAGGTGGTATGGATGAATAGCCTCCAGCAAGGAAGCCAGATCGACGTAGAATAATTTTTGAAAAAACGTGATCAATCTTCGGAAAAGAACGGCTCCCAGTCCCGCTCCCACACCCACCAGCAGGGCGGTCAGGAAGATGGCAACAGATTCGGGCAATTTGCTGTGCTCAAATAGACCTGAGATGAACTTCAGTGGTTGATATGACGAGATCTGGTTTCTGAAGATCGATTTTGAGGACATATTCGCCATCCTGATCAGCTCCTGTTTTTCAGGTAGATTGTTAACTATCACCGGATGAGGAGATCAATCTGGAAATAAAAAACGCCTGTTCCAGAAAGATTCCAGGCGTTGGCGTATGATCGTCACGTCTGGGGCCCGCAGCTGATGAGACCCAACCGGTTTCAAAAATATTTATTAATTACCTCTTTATGCTACTCCAAGCTGGCAGGAATGGCAAGAGTTACCTCAGCCAGGAACCTTCCCGAGGTTATATTTGAACTGCTCCCGAATAGAAGCGCCTCCTGATTGCGGTTGAATAAATGAGTCTGGAATTTGCCTAAAAGCAAAGACAATTTCACCATTATTCCCTAAAATAGGAACAGTAATCCAACCTACGAGATTTTGGAGCTATTGATGCGATCATTCTTGACCATCGTCATTCTGCTGCTGAGTCTGGTCCTGGCAGCCTGCACGAGTTCAACCTGTCCTCCGGGGTCCGTCAGCTACCTGACACCGCCTTTCCCCACCGAGGATCTTGAACAACCACCGGTGCCACAAGTGGTGGAGATCAACCGGATGGATGTGAAGGTGGATGAAGTGATCCGAGGACCGGTCTGCAACGACAGCTGGAAAGGCTCCCTGTATGTGACCTGCGATATCCAGATCCCGCCCTGGGAGGAGGAAGCTTTATTCTTCCAGGACTGTGAACTGGATATTGCGGAGGATACGTTGATCTTTGTCGAAGCTCACGGCAATCAGCCTTATGCTCAAGGCTGCAGCTGTCATGAATGATACCTGATCACGGGCTGAAAGGGTTTCTCCCAGATTGTTCGACCGGGATCCGTATCCTTAATCATTAAAATGGATCAGATAAAGATCCCCGCCTCCGGCACCCTGGCTGTAAGTCTCCCCCGTAACCAGATAATCCCCGGCAGTGGCCTGGATCACGGTGTACCCGGTATCATCCAACCGGCCCCCAAAAAGTTCAGTCCAGATCAGCTCGCCGTCCGGGTCCAGCTTTGCCAGCAGAACATCCCAGCCGCTGGCCCCAAAACTTCTCGTATAACCAGCCAGGATGTATCCACCATCAACGGTTTGTTCACCGGAGATCAGGCGGTCGTCCAGAGTGCCTCCAAATAAACGCTGCCAGTTGGGTTCCCCGTTTGAGTCGATGTTCATCAGCCAGGCATCATAGCCGGCCGCCCCAAAACTTTTTGAATAACCACAGGCGATCAGATCGCCCTCGGATGTTTCTCTCACCGCGTGAAAAACATCATCCTGCTCCTCGCCAAAACTGGAGGACCAGATCAACTCGCCTTGAAAGTCAGTTTTTATCAGATAGGCATCCCGCTCCCCCAGGGAATCGGTTCTGGTCGTGCCGGCCAGCACATATCCGCCTGAATTGGTTTGATCAATGGAATACAGGCGGTCTTCTGCTGTCCCGCCATAGGTTTGTCTCCAGATCGGTTCGCCAGCCAGGTTCACCTTAACCAAAAAACCATCGATATCTCCGGCGCCAAAACTCTTGGTTTGACCTGCCAGGAGGTAGCCATCATCCGCGCTTTCCAGGGCCCAGCCATAATCATCTTCCGATCCGCCGTAAGTCATCTCCCAGATCAGTTCACCTTCGGGGTCGGTTTGGATCAGATAGAGATCCATTTTTCCAGCCCCCATGCTGTTCGTGAATCCCAGAATCAGGAATCCACCCTCCGGTGTTTCGAGCAGATCCCAGCCATTATCATCTCCAGCCCCACCGTAGGTCCTCGACCAGAGGAATTTCCCATCCGGATCTGTCCGGACCAGGTAGATATCCTCATCCCCGCTGCCAAAACTGCTGGAATAACCAACGGCGGCGAACCCTCCATCGCGGGTCTGGACCAGGTTGATCCCCCGGTCCCGGCTTTCTCCACCATAACTGTGTTCAATGGCGGGGTCTGGGGATTTTCCTGTTGATGTGGATTCCGGGATCAGATCTAGAGTGGATGTTAGGGTCAGATCTTGAGTGGGTTCGGGCGCAGCGGTCTGGCAAGCTGAAAGGAGAAGCAAGGCACAAATTAATAACAGACCAAAGGTAGATCTCATCAACCCTCCTGATTAAATATAGTAATACAATTTTACTCAATTCTGGAGTAAAAACCGCTGGATGAAGGGAGGATGGGGAGATATTGGCTTCTCAGCCGGCAATCTGGGGCAATCCGCTTAATTGGGATAATCTGACCATCAGTTCTTCTGTCAGCTGCCGCAAAGTGACCTTGCTGGAAGCTGAAAAATCCTGCAGATCGAGATCGGAATATCCCTGATAACAAATTGCCTTGCCGATACAGATTTCGATGGGGATTCTCTTTTGATGGGAAAAGGGATTGTTGGTATAAACTGTAAAAGGATAGGCCTGATTGCTGCCCCGGACGCCGATGGGGATCAAGGGAGTACCAGTCCTGACCGCCAATCTGACCGCGCCGGTCTCTCCCCGGGAAACGACACCGTCTTTGGCTCCAGGCATGCCGCCTTCGGGATAGATCAGCACACTATTTCCCTGGAGTAATTTCTTCACCCCGATCTCAAGCCGCCGGCGGTTTATCTGGCTGGTACGGAGGGACTTTCCCTTATTCATGTTAATGGAGATCGCTCCCAGAGGCAGGGTCAGAGGGAAGAAGATATTATAAAATATATGGCTCAGGAATAGATTGATCTGATGATTGGTCTGGGGAGCCAGGATCGCGTAGCTGATGGGGATATCCATCACACTCTGATGGTTCATGGCAAAGATATAGTTCTGGTCCCGCTGGATGTTTTCCAGCCCATTGATCTGGATTGAAAACCGCTTCTGGATCAACCGGTAGAGGGGATTCAATCGATTTTGAAACATCACCATAGTTGGATATACCTTTAAATACACTGGGTAGTGCTTATTAAATATCTATACCTGTGAGATATAACCTGAACTTGAGGGGGTAGTTACACATCCCGTTCTTAACTAAACCATCTTCTGACCTCTACAATATGGATCAGAAGATGGTTAATTGTTTAAGTTAGCGGTTCCTTGGATGGGTCAGGACCGATCCAAGGTCGATCTTTTATTCGATCAGTTCTTTTCCTTCACGCAGGCTGATTGCCACACCAATAGCCAATGCTACCAGGCAGGCGCCTGATATGATCAGGGTGATGATCCGGGCGCTGCCGCCAGCGGCAGCCACACTGATGATCAACGGTGCGATCAGCAGCGAGACCAGGTTGACCACTTTGATCATCGGATTGAGGGCAGGTCCAGCAGTATCCTTGAGGGGATCGCCCACTGTGTCACCGATCACGCCAGCCTTGTGGCGTTCTGAGTTTTTGCCCAGATTGTTCTTGGGATCCGAAACCTCAGCCTCAATTTGTTTCTTGGCATTATCCCAGGCACCTCCGGAGTTGGCCATAAAGACCGCCAGCAGTTGCCCGGTAACGATGATGCCTGCCAGGAATCCACCCAGGGCTCTGGCGCCGATCAGGAAACCCACGATCACGGGGACCAGGATGCCCAACATTGCCACCACGATCAGTTCCCGTTGGGCTGCGTTGGTGCAGATCACAACTACCTTGGCATAATCAGGCTTTTTGGTTCCTTCTTTCACGCCTGGCATGCGGAATTGTTTGCGGACTTCCTCGATGATCAAGGCCGCTGCGCGTTCAACCGCTCGTAAGAGCACAGAGCTGAACAGGAAGGGCAGCGCGCCGCCGATCAGCAGCCCGACAAAGACCAGGGGATCGGCGATGTTAAGACCCTCCACCTCCAGGCCTGTGACCTCTATATACGAGGCAAACAAGCTTAAGGCTGCGATCACTGCCGAGGCAATGGCGATACCTTTGGTGATAGCCTTGGTGGTATTGCCAACTGCGTCCAGGGTTGCCAGGGTTGCCTGGGCCTGGGGATCTTTAAAATCTTCCTTGGACATCTCAGCAATGCCGCCGGCATTATCGGCCAGCGGTCCAAAGGCGTCCATGGCCAGGTTGTTTCCGGTGTGTGAAAGCATGCCGATGCCTGCCAGGGCCACCGAATACATGATGAAGATAAATTCCTGGCCAACCGGGGCAGGTTTGAAGCTGATGACCATCAAACCGACCACAAAAATACCCAGAGCGCTGAAGATCCCATTTTCGATCTTCTTGCTTTTGACTGCCAGATATATACCTGTAAGCACGGCAACCACTGCTGATACGATCAGAATGATCGGCACCAGGGCAGCCGGAATAGTTACTGTATATATAGCGATCGACAGCAGGATGCTGATCACAATGATCATCACTGCCCAGACAGTGCTTTCATATCCAATTGCTATGCCCGCCAGGATGATCGTGGCCGGGCCGGTTTTGGCAGATCGAACCAGGTGGTTCACAGAGGTTGTTCCAACTTCGGTAAAAGCCGCCGTATATTTATTGAATCCGACAGCCAGCATGATGCCCGCAGCCGTGGCCGCAAACAGGCGCAGATCCTGGGCATAGAACAGGGCTAAAAAGAAAAAAGACACGGTCGATATGATTGAAGAGAGATCGTAGGACAGATCCATGGCCCGGAAAGCATCTTCCTTGGTGGGCCACATCGAAACCGCATAGGTGCCGATGATACTCGAGAAGACTCCGATGGCTCGCACCAGGAGCGGGAAAACGATCCATTTTAAGCTCTGGGTCGGGTCCAGCTGCATCACAGCCAGGCCCAGGATCATTGCCGAAACGATTGTCACTTCGTAGGATTCGAAAACATCCTCGGCCATGCCGCTGAAGTCGCCCACGTTGTCGCCAACCAGGTCGGCGATTACGGCGGCATTGCGAGGATCATCTTCCGGCATACCTTCTTCTACTTTTCCTACCAGGTCAGCTCCCACATCAGCGGCTTTGGTGTATATACCTCCACCTACTCGCATGAACATGGCTAAAAGGGTACCGCCGAAGCCGAAACCCAGCAGCACTTCCGGTGCGTGAACGCCGTAGAGTATAAAGATTATCGTGCCGCCTAACAAGCCCAGGCCATCAGCCAGCATGCCAGCGACGGTGCCAGAGCGGTAAGCCACACGCAGCGCGCCGGCGAACGAACCCATCCGGGCCTGGTTGGCAACGCGGACATTTCCGCGGGTGCCGATATAGCGTAAACCGATCTGTCCGATGGCGAGGGAACAGCTGGCGCCCAGCAGCAGGGCAGCGCCGCGTCCGATCGAGATGCTCAGGGGAGCATCTGCCAGGTGGGCAGTCAGGAACAGCACAATCGCCAGAACAAATGAGAGCGGGACCACAACCTGCATTTGTTTGTTCAGATAGGCCACAGCCCCGGTCCGGATGGCGTCAGAGACATCCTGCATCCTCTGGGTGCCGGGATCTTCCCGTAATACCTGGCGTGCCAGAGCCCAGGCATAGATCAGAGCGCCGACTGCCGTGACCAGAATGGCAATTAAACCGATCTGTTCAAACAATGTTGCATTCATTAAGGTTTCTAAACCACCCATACAACCTCCCGAAATCTAATAATTTGATAAAAGTCTAACCTAGCCGGATCGGATGATCAATAGATCCGGTGCAAACTAACACTATTCAATTGATTAAAAGTGCTTAACAGCGAATATTCTATCATGAATTGACCAATATTTATTATTAAATCCATAAATATTGGTTACCCGAATGATCAGGTTTTGTTATGTGGTCTGGATCTGAGTTGAAGGTAGCTTAACCGGGGAGGTCAAAAGAAGCATATTCCGGGGTCCAAAATATGAGTCTAGAGAAGATCATCCAGCAGATCGATCAACTCCTGATCGCCTCCGGCCGGAGGAGTCCAGTCAATCTGGACCACTTCGAGGTCCTGGGCATCTAACTCTCCGGCGAATTTTCGAAGACCGACATTGATCACTTTGATATCGCCAGAAAATAGCTCCTGGATTTTATTTTCCATCTTTTGATCCTCCCAACCTGTTCAGAAGTATTCCACAAAACTCGGCCGCCTTGCTGTTGCTCCGGAAAACTATCACGTCCTGATTCCGAAGCAATTGGGTTTGAAGTTCCACATCCTGGACATCATTCTCCGTACCGCAGATCGATGCAACCACAGTCAGATGAGACCCGCGTAACTCTACATTCCGTTGGGCCTGGCTGATCGCATCCAGGAGTTCACCGGCAGGATCTGCCGATGCGTTGTATCCCAGGATAAAATCCAGGAAGAGTACCATAATCTCGGGTGTAATGTGTCAGACCTTATGAGATCATTCAGGACCAGTATTGAATTCCTCATCATTGATCTTTGAATAGTATTCTTATCTGATCCGGGTTATTTTGGTTTCCATTGGAGATTGCATAATAACTGTGGTACTAAACCATGATGTCAGAATTATTTATCATTTGGTCGACCTGCATAACCCTGGATCGTATCTCCCCCAATGCTAAGATCACAAATATGTTGAGATCAAAATCTTTCCTGGATAGCTCTTCAAGTAAGCTTATGTTCGGACTAAAGCTTAATAAATCGAATCCACCCGGTCTGGGTGGATTCTGAGTGGGCGCGAATGGACTTGAACCATCGACCTCACGGATGTGAACCGTGCGCTCTGACCAGCTGAGCTACGCGCCCGCGCAGGCAAAATTATAGCACCTGGCCCTCTCTTTGAAAAGACATCCAAGGCTTGGGAGCGCTCAGGGAGTTTTGTCCAGCAAGCTGAGCATTTCTCCCAGCAGCTCGCGGCCCCGTTCCTGCTGCTGAGGGGATGGGTCTGCCCCGAGATCTGCCAGGCAGAGGGTGGCGTAGTCCTGGTAAAAACTCCGGCTGGAGGATTTTACGGCTGCCGAGACTGCTGAGAACTGCTGCAGGATCTCCTGGCAGTCGCGCTCTTCTTCCAGCATAGCCTGCAGGCCGCGGATCTGGCCTTCTACCCGTTTGAGGCGATTGATCAACCTGGTTTTGATTTCCTGGTTTTGAATATTCATATTTTTCAGCCCACGGCTGGATCAGCAGCTGGCTCAGGTGAAAGGGCTGGATGCCGGCCGGCTGGCACGTGGACTACTCCCGGTCGTGAATACCCCGATCACCGCCCCGGCGGAGATTTTCTTCCGGGTGTTTACCTGGCCGCAAACCGGACATTCGGGGAGCAGGTCTGCTTCCGAAAAGCGCACGATCTGGTCAAATTCCTCCCCGCAATCCCGGCAGTTATATTCATAAAGTGGCATGGTTTTTCCTTGTTCTGTATACTCCCCCCTAGTATACCATAGAATCCTTGAAATGGAAAACGGGATCCACTAGGGATCCCGTTTTCCATTTTTATTTCCTACTACATTATTAACGTGAATAGGTTCCGATTAGCTCGGCCTGGCCCAGGATATGTCCTTCCATGGAAGATTTGGGGCATGGGAGATGGCATCGCGCGCGCGGTGGGCCACGGGGCCGGCCTACTCGCGGGGCCGGGTCGCCGCGGCCCCAACATGCTGCGGCGCAACTCCCCAGCTCTGTATAATCTCGCCTTCCGTCCGAGCTTGCTCTGGGATGGAGGAGCAAAGACGCTCGAGCGAGCGCTCATCCCAATTTTCCGAAGAAGACGAGATGAACGCCGACCGTGAGACGCTCGCCGCCGAGCTCGCTGACATTCCCGAATACGCAGAGCTCTTCGAGAACGCCTTCCCGGAGGACCCAAGAGTCACCTTGGAGAATCTCGCCTCGGCGCTCGCCGCCTATCAGCGAACATTCATTTCCGACCGCTCTCCGACCTACGATGCCTACCTGGAGGGCCTGGACTACTGATGAACGAAGACGAGGTCGAAGGCATGCATCGCTTCGCGGAGATGGGCTGCGATCTGGCCGCCATACCCCGCCGCTGTTCGAGTCCGAAACGTTCGCCAAGCGGAACGTACCGGAGGTCGAGGGGATCGTCGACTACGGGCTCGAAGAGGTAACCGGGCGTAGAGATGATCGCGGAAATTTCCGCACACCGACGCTACGAAATCTGTTGTTCACCGAGCCCTACTTCCACAACGGGTCGATCACGAACATGGCCGGCGCCATTCGACACGAGTTAGAGCAAAGCGGCATGCCCTTCACGGATGACGACGTTCGTCTGATTACCGTATCTGTCGACAAGACACTGCGGGACGAGACGAGGCAGGCGATTCGGCCTCTGAGTGTTCCGAGCGGTCTCGAGCTCCCGATCGACCCGCCAGGCAGTCGCTAGCTCAGTCGACCAGCAGCCGGCTTTCGTCCGGCGTTGGCTCATCGTCGACCAGGTCGATGCCTGAGCGAGAGAAGCGACGCGCAGCGGCCAAGGCGCGTTCGCCCTTCCCTTGGTCGAGACACCATTGTGCATGGTCCACGAGCAAGGCGAGCTCGGTGGCACGGCCGAGCGTCATCGCGAACCGCCGTGCCCCTGCTTCGAGCAAGTCACGCTCCGAGAGGGTTGCTTGCAGCCATCGGCCCGCATGTTTCTACGGCCGCTTGGCTCAGGTCGACGGCGGCTCGCAAACGCGGATCGGTCGCGGCTTGCAGACGCGCGCGCGAATCTCTCCGACGAAGGATTCCCAGACCCCGTCCTGCTTGAGGGCACGGAGCGTGTCGAGGGACAGGACGTTGCGCGGGTGCCTTCCCAGATCGGAAGCACCTGGGCGTCTGCGAGCTTCTGGAAGACCGGTGTCGTTCACGTAGCCGGCGCCTCCAAAGGATTCGAGCGCCTCCGAGGCCACGGCAACGGCTTGTTTTCCTGTCGTGAGCTTTCCGATCGGAGTGAGCAAGCGGCTCAAGAGTTGCTCGGTTTCGCTCGCCTCGCCGGACTCGATGCGGCCGAGGAGCTCCACGACACGAAACGCCAACAAAAACGCGCCCTGCGTCTCCGCGATCATCTCCGCCATCGTGTCGACATGAAGCGGCTTGTCGATGAGTGCGGCGCCAAACGCTTCGCGCTTGCGGGCGTAGTCACGGGTGAGCGCAACGGGCTCCTCGCTGCATGCCCAGAACCGCCGCGACCGCGTTCCAGGTGCGTGTGACATTCAACATCGGCGTGATGTTGCGAACTCCGTTTTGCAGACCTGCCACGGGAATGGCTTCGACGCCGTCCAAAGTGGTAGCTCGGCCGTGGGAAGCTTGCGCGTCCCGAATTTGTCTTTGAGCCGATTGATGTGGAGGTTCTGAAGCTTCCCGCTCTCGTCGCGAAGCTCGAGGTAAAACATCGCCAAGCCGCGGCCGCCCGGCGGGTTGCCCTCGGGCCGCGCCAGGGTGAGCGCCATGTCGGCCGTAGTCGCAGAGGTGAACCACTTGGGTCCCATAGAGACGCCAGCGATCGCCGTCACGCCGCGCGATCGTTTCGGTCTGTCCAACGTCCGAGCCACCGATGCGCTCGGTCATCCATTGACCGGACGTCCACATGGTCGCCGGGTCGCGCGACAAGAGTCGCGGTAGCGCATGGTCGATGAGCGCTTGATTCCCCGAGTCGAGTAGCGTGCGTGCGAGCCATCGGTCATCGCCAAGGGGCAGTTGTAGGTATCGAGGGAAGCCTGCGCGACGTAGTTCAAGGCGTGCTGATGAACTCGCGCGAAGGGCCCGAGCTCCGCGTCGTAGCCAGCGGCAACCAGGCCGTGCTGGCGCAAATGACCTGAGCTCGTTTCCACACCTCGGTGACCTCGACCTCGTCGATCCGATTTCCCCAGGCGTCCCAAACGGTGTGTACCGGCTCGTTCTCGAGATCGGCCATCGCCAGCCGGTAGAGCTCCCCACCGTTGAGCTCACCGAGCTCCCGATACTCCGGCTCGAAACGCTGGTAGCAGCTCCGCTGGGAGGGTTCGTTCCAGGTACTCACGGAGCAGCGAGTCAAGATCGATTGATTTCCAAGACTTGGGGGCGCTTGATAAAAGGCCATTTGTTACTCGACTTGGCAGAGGATGACGATGCGAGAAATCATAATACGCCCGCCCCCCCGAGCAGTCAATCGTCAAACAGGCTCCCGACCTCGGAGCGGTGCTAGAGATGAGGCATGATCCCATCAAGGTCGCTACTCGTGTCGTCGAATCAGACGCCACTCGACTGGGCCGGCAACCAACGGCGCATCGAGGCCATGCTGCACCAGGCACGGGCCGAAGGTGCAAGTCTCTTGGTCCTCCCCGAGCTTTGCACGACGGGCTATGGCTGTGAGGACGCGTTTCTCGGTCCCGGACGTCGCCGAGCGCGCGCGCCTGGTCGATGCTTGCGGAGCTGCTGCCTGAAAATGAAGGGCATGGTCGTGAGCATTGGGATGCCCGTGCGTCGTCGAGGCGGCCTTTACAACACGGCATGCGTGGTCGCGAACGGCAGCATCGCAGGCTTTGCCGCCAAAGAGCACCTCGCCGGCGAAGGCCTTCACTATGAGCCGCGCTGGTTCAAGCCCTGGCCCAACCATCAAGTCGTGGGGCTCGAGCGCGATGGGCAGAGCTATCCGTTCGGCGACGTGTTCTTCGATTTCTCCGGTGTGCGCATCGGCTTTGAAATTTGCCAGACGCCGGGCGGCACAACGACGCGGGGCGCTCGACGGCCACGCGATGGACATCATCGTGAACCCCAGCGCCAGTCACTTCGCCTTTGGCAGGCACGAGGTTCGCGAACGCCTGGTGCTCGAGGGCTCACGCTCGATGGCGGTGAGTTATCTCACGCCAATCTGCTGGGCAACGAGGCCGGACGGGTCATCTACGACGGCGGTTGCTACATCGCGCAAAACGGCAAGATGCTCGCAAAGTCGCCAAGGTTGACCTTCAACGACTCGGTGCTCACGACTGCGGTCATCGATGTCGAAGCCTCCCGAACCGAGCAGGTGCGAACGACCAGCTTTCGGGCAGACCGCAGCGACCCGGGAGCCAAGAGAATCAGCGTCGATTCCGGTTTCCTCGCGCGCCGATGCAGCGCAGCGAGCCGAGCGAACCGGCATGGGAGGCCAGCAAGGCACACAAAGAAGAGGAGTTCACACGCTGCCTGACACTCGCGCTCTTCGACTATCTGCGAAAGAGCCATTCGCGCGGCTTTGTATTGAGCATCAGTGGAGGGGCGGACTCGGCCGCGGCCGCCTGCCTGGTATCGCTGATGGTCGACCGGGCGCTTGCCGGCTTCACCGAACGCTTTGCCGAAAAGATCGGGATGAAGGCCGAGCTGACCGCTCGTGACTGGGTCGGCAAGCTTCTCTGCTGCGCCTACCAGCCAACCGAGAACAGCGGAGAGGTCACGCGCAACGCTGCCGCCGCGGTGGCCGAGGCGATCGGCGCCACGTTTTACATCCTCGATGCGCAACACATCGTCGACGCATACGAAGGCCTGATCTCCGAAGCGGTGAAACGTCCGCTCAGCTGGAACAGGACGACATTACACTGCAAAACATCCAGGCCCGCGCGCGTGGTCCCAGCGTCTGGATGCTGGCCAACTGCGCGGTGCTCTCCTCTGGTCGACCAGCAATCGCTCGGAGGCGGCGGTCGGCTACGAACGATGGACGGTGACACTTGCGGTGGTCTCAGCCCGATCGCCGGTATCGACAAGGCCTTCCTTCGAAAGTGGCTGGTCTGGCCGCAAGCGAGGTCCCCGAGGGCATGCAGCCGATTCCCGCTCTCGCACGCGGTCACCGCGCAGAGCCCACCGCCGAGCTACGCCCCAACGGCAGCGCCCAGACCGACGAGGTGCGACCTGATGCCGTACCCGGTGCTCGACGCATCGAGCGCCTCGCGATCGGCGACAAACTTCCGCCTGGGGACTGCCTGGAAAGCTTGCAAAGCGACTTCCGGAGCACGACGAGACACCCTCTCGCTCTGGGTGAGCGTTTCTTCCCCCTTTGGTCACGGAACCAGTGGAAACGCGAACGCTACGCCCCATCGTTCCACGTCGACGACAAGAACCTCGACCCGAAGACCTGGTGCCGTTTCCCATCCTGTCCGGGGGATCGAGCGCGAGCTATCCGAGCTTTGAGCGTACGAGCTCGGCCATCCGCTCGATCTCGACGACGATCTCCGGCCGCTCCATCGGGATGAAGTGGGTCGCGTCCTCCAGGACGAGCAGACGCGTGTCGGGCTGGCAGCGCATGAACGCATCGCGCGACTCGTGGGTGAACGGCGGCGCGCTGTGCTCGCGTGTGATCAAGGTGATTGGGCAACGAACCTTTCGAAGCGCGCGGTATGGACTGACCGTAGCAGCGGCAAAGCTCTGGCTCTCCCAGGCAGGGTCGCAACTCAGTCGTACCGTCCCCGTTTTGGTCGCCACGGTTCCGCCATCGACGTAGGCTTCAATCCAGTCACTGGGGCCAAGTTCGAAATGCCCCCTTCCCGACGTAGTTTTCGACCGCGTGCTCCTTCGATTGAAACTCCATGCGACGGCGTGCGGCCATTTTCGCGATCGGAACGATGCGATCTGCCAAGCCAAGCGCCCGGGCCACAGCCATCATTGGAATCAGGCGCGGCGGAACGATGACGGGGTCTACGAGCACCAAACCCTGGACCAAGTCCGGGCGCCGCGCAGCCAACTCCATACTCACGGTCGCGCCAAGTGAGTGGCCTGCGAGCACCAGGGGCTGAGGCAGCGCTCCACCAAGGTCTCGAGGTCTCTGCGATACGGAGCCCAGCAGCCAGACGCTTCGGATCGGCCGTCGCCCTGGTCCGCCCGTGCCCCCGCGCGTCCATCAGATGCAGGTCCAACGATGGGTCCAAGGCCTCGAGCAGGCCGCGAGGTCTCCCCATTGAAGCCCGTAGCGTGGGCGAAATGCACGCACAGTTTCGCCTCGCCGCTCGCCTCGCGGTGAATACGAGAAGTCCCCAAACTGCTCGCGCCGAATGCTCTGCACGACTATTCGGGGCCGAGCCTCTTGAAGACACGCGCGACGATGCCGTCGGTGGTTGCGGGCATGAAGCGCTTGAGTGCGTCGGCCATGCGTGCTTCCTTCGTGTATGAGAACCCGGGGGCGAGTTGTACTCGATGGCTTTGACGATTCGAGCAGCGACGACGTCCGGCGTGGTCCCGAGCCTGTCGAACAAGCGCTGCGTCGAGTCCCGAAGCTTTGCGTGGCTGTCCGTGACCAATCGAGCATTCTGAATGATGTTCGTCTTGATGGCGCCCGGATGCACGGAAGTAACGCCGACATGATCTTCGGCGAGCTCCGCCCTCAACGACTCGCTGAAACCTCGCACCGCGAACTTGCTCGCGACGTAGCTAGTTTGGCAAGCGGTGGCGCGATCATGCCGAACACGCTCGACAAATTCAACGATGCGCCCCTCGCCCCCCGCCTTGAGGTGCGGCAGGAACGGCAGCCGTAGATTACGCCCCAGTAGGTTCACGCCGAGAATCCATTCGAGATCCTCGACGCTGTGCTCTTCGAAGGACGCGTAGACCGTCACCCTGCGTTGTTGATGAGTATGTTGACCGCGCCGTGGGCATCGACGACCTCGGACGGCAACGCCGCCATCTGCGTCTTGTCTGAGACGTCGACCCGATGCGCGGTCACAAGCGCCGCCCTGCTCGAGCTCATGGCGCACGCCCTCGAGTGCAGCCTCGTTCACATCGCAAATCGCGAGCCGGCAGCCCTTGCCCGCCAAGGCGAGCGCTGTTTCGCGTCCAATGCCATGCGCGGCTCCCGTAACGACCGCAACTTTTCCATCGAAGTCCGCGCATTGTCCTCCGCTCCCGACTGTACAGGCCCTGACCTTGTACGCAAGCCCACCAACTCGGCGGAAAGTG
>CAVQTT010000017.1:0-30792 GCA_963716695.1 uncultured Chloroflexia bacterium | reverse complement strand
CCTGCTGGCCAGCGATGAACTGGCTAATTTCTGGGTTCTGCCGGGAGGAAGTGTCAAGCTTTATGAATCCTCAGCAGATGCTCTGAAAAGAGAGTTCCTTGAGGAGATCGGTGTTAAGATCGAGCTGATCCGCTTGTTATGGGTGGTTGAGAAAAGCTTTGAATTCGAGGGTCTGCGCGAGCACGGTATTGGCCTGGATTTCCTGGTTCAGCCCGTCAAATGGACCCGGAAACTTCTCCAGGATGAATTTGGGGGTTTGGAGACTGATTATCAAGTCCCGGGCACCAGGTATGAAGGCCAGGAGGAGCTGAAACTGATCTTCCGCTGGTTTAAGATCTCAGAGCTGGATGCGATCACCATTAAACCCAAGATCTACCATCAAGCCTTGCGGGACATACCGGATCATCCGGTTCTGTATCAAAATCTTGAGCTAAAATAAGGCCAGGAGGCGATCATGGACAGCAGCATCCACGAAGCTCTGATGAAATGGGGTGAGGCCATGCAGCTGGGTTTTGAGAACCGGACCCTGTTTTACTCCCCTGTGCTGAAACAATGGCGGGTGAAAAAGTGGGCCGGGAAAAAGGCCCGTAAATTTATCTATCAGGGGGAGGATTTTTCGCAAGCCTTTGAGTATTTATTAGGACAGAGGCAGACCTCCGACGAGGAGGAATGATCCCCATTTTTCCCTGACAGCAATTGAGGTGATTGGTTTATGCCCAGCATCCAGTTCTATCTTTTCCGCCCCCTGATGCGTTTATCCCGGGCCTACCAATCGTATCTGGCAAATAGAGACCCTGCTGCCATCACCAGATTCCGGGGCATAGCAGATTGGCTGGCTGAACGATTGATGCGCCTGCCGCAGGGTGTCCAGGTCATGGAAAGCCAGCTGGCAGGTGTGCCAGTCACCTGGTTCATCCCTGATGGTGCAAATTCGGAACCGATCCTGCTTTTTTTGCATGGAGGGGGAAATGTATTCACCTGGGGAAAACCTCACCGCAGACTGGTTGCCTACCTGGCTCGATCCAGTGGACTGACAATATATGGACCTGATTTTCGCCTGGCTCCGGAACATCCTTACCCGGCTGCTCATGAGGATTGTTTTCAAGTCTATCAATCCTTGGTCCAACAGGGAAAAAAGATCCTGCTGGTAGGAGAATCCTCAGGGGGAGTGCTGGCCCTTTCAACCATGCTCCGGGCCAAACAGGCTGGCCTGCCCCTGCCAGTTCTGGCCGGGTTTCTCTCTCCCCTGGTTGACTACATATCGCCGGATTTAGAGGAGTCCCAGGATCCCTTTGCACATCCTGATTTTATTATGGCCCTGACCGATATCTACCTGGATGGTCAGGAACCTTCCAACCGGGATTGCCGTCCTTTAACTGCCAGCTTTGAAGGTTTTCCAGGATTTATTATTTTGGTGGGCGCCCAAGAGATCCTCCGGTCGGAGACTGAAAAGCTGGCAAAAAAAGCCATCCAGGAAGGGCTTGAGGTGGAGGTTTGCCTCTGGCCTGATGTCTGGCACGGATGGCAGGTTCTTGTACCGCAACTTCCAGAGGCTGCCGATGCCCTGGACGTTTGGGGTAACAGGCTGAAAACAAAGATCGATTTACTCTGATAAACCTTGATCTGGACCCTTTCCAGAAAGGAATGCTGATGAGATCCCGAACAATCACCTTGCTGGGCTTTTTAGGATCTGGACTGGCAATTCTCAGCCTGCTGGGGGGCTGCGACCTCTTTGATTCCGGCCACTCCGAAGGGCCTGATCCCGTTTCGATCCCAATTGATCCTCTGCACCAGGCCTGCCAGGCTGACAGCGACTGCACTCTGGTCTACACCGACTGCAGCGGGTGCGGGTGTGGGGAAGCTGTGAACCTGGAATACCAGGCCTACTATCAGGGCCTGGCGGCGAAGCTTTGCCAGGATTACAGCGGTCCGGTCTGTGAAGTTTTATGCCCCAAGGTCAGTTTGGTTTGCCAGGCTAAACGCTGTCTGGCAATACCTTCTCCCGATTCTTGATCACCTCCCCCGATCAACCTTCATGAGGTCTTGATTTCCATAAGATGATAACCTGCCTGGATCATTCCCAGGATCTCGAAACCAATTCCTGCTTTTTACGTAATATGTTCAGGTTGAGACGGAATCGACCTCAGGGTATAAATCTAATCCTGGTCTTATATTATTGGTTGGGCTTGTTAGGTATAATGGAACTTGCCATCGAACAACAGGGACCAGGCAATCAAAATGGATTCAGGGGGATACGGATTGTCTTAAGAATCGATAAAGGAGTTGAGGAGGGATATATGGCTGGGCTTTCCTGGATCGAGATCATCTATTGGGGATCAACAGTAATCGGCGGAACTCTTTTTATTCTCCGCACGATCCTCTTCATGGTTGGCGGCGGTCTGGACGCGGATGATTTGCACCTGGACGCAGATCTCTCTGCTGGCGATGACTTTGACCTCGATCACGGCCACGCTGAACACGCTACCGATTCCGACTTCAGCTTCAAATTGCTTTCCATGCAGGGATTGACTGCATTCTTCATGATGTTCGGATTAATTGGCCTGGCACTGGTGCGGGCTAAGATACCCACATTTTTCACGATCCTGGGTGGAACCGCGGCCGGGTTGCTGGCAGTTCTATTGATAAGCATCCTGTTTTCCCAAATGAAAAAACTCCAATCCGATGGCACGGTTATCATCCAGAATGCCATCGGGCAGACTGGAACTGTCTACCTGACCATCCCTGCCCGGGGATCGGGCCAGGTTCAGGTGCCTGTGCAGGGAGTTCTGCGGCTTTTTGATGCGGTAGCCAAGGATCAAAAAATCATTAAAACAGGTTCAAAAGTTCGGGTCCTTGACATTATGGAAGAGAAAACACTGGTAGTAGAACAACTCTAATCAGACAGGTTCAGGAGGGAATGATGAATGCTTTAGGCTTTAGTATGGTAGCTTTGGCCGGATTGGTAGTACTGATCTTCTTTACGATCATATTCTTTGCCAGCCGCTATAAACGCTGTCCTTCTGATAAGGTCCTGGTGATCTACGGCCGGGTGGAAAAAGGAAAATCCAGCAGAACATTACACGGCGGCGGGGCATTTGTCTGGCCCCTGATCCAGGATTATTCCTACTTAAGTCTGACTCCCATAACCATCAGTATTCCCCTGGAGAATGCCCTTTCGCTCCAGAATATCCGCATTCATGTTCCCAGCACCTTTACCGTCGGTGTCAGCACAACATCAGAGATCATGGGCAATGCCGCTGAGCGCATTTTACATCTCCAGCAGCCAGCCATTGAGGAAATGGCCAAGGAAATCATCTTCGGACAGCTGCGCCTGACCGTCGCCTCCCTGACAATCGAGCAGATCAACCAGGACCGGGAAAGCTTCCTGGAAGCCATCCGCCACAACGTTGAACCGGAATTGAACAAAATCGGTCTGCACCTGATCAACGTTAACATCACCGATATCACCGACGAATCGGACTACATCGCCAGCATCGGTAAAAAAGCTGCCGCAGAAGCGATCAACCAGGCCAAGATCGATGTGGCAGTCCAGACCAAAAACGGGTCGATCGGTGAAGCTGAAGCGATGCGAGAGCAGGAGATCAGGGTAGCAGAAGCCCGGGCCGCAGCCGAAATCGGCCGGAAAACTGCCGAAGCTGACCAGCGCAAAAAGGTCCAGGCCCAGGAAGCGGATGCGGTCAAAGGGGAGAACCTGGCCAATGCCAATATTGCTGACTACAACGCCGGATTGGAAGTCAAGCGGGCAGCTGCCTTAAAACAAGCCGAGGTTGCCAGATTCGAAGCCCAGGTAGCCATCCAACAAGCCTTCTACAAATCAGAACAGCAGCGTTTGAAGGCTGAGGAAGTCGTCCGGGAAGAGATCCAGAAGAACAAAGTTGAAATTGCGGCTGAAGCCGAGGCCGAGAAAGTTCGCAGGGAAGCCAGAGGTGTCGCAGACGGCGTACTTCTGAAATATTTGGCCGAAGCGGAAGGCATTGAAAAATTATTAACAGCCAAAGCTGAGGGATATCAAAAATTAGTTGAAAGTGTGGGCGGTGACGCTCAAGCAGCATCCACTTTGCTGATGATTGAAAAATTGGAGGAATTGGTATCACGCCAGGTCGAAGCCATCAGCAATCTGAAGATCGATAAGATCACTGTCTGGGACTCAGGAGGGAAAGAGGGCGGGTCCTCCACTGCTAATTTCATTAGCGGCTTATTTAAGAGCCTGCCTCCTCTCCAGGACATATCCGATATGGCCGGTTTTGAGCTGCCTGATTATCTCGGCAAGGTCAAGGACCAGAAAGACCCGAAAACTTCCGACCGGGAATACGAGTAGACCCATATCCCTGATTGAAATCGATTAGGGGGCTGGTCACCATCTACAGGACAGGTCAGTGAAGCATCGCTGGCCCGTCCTGTATTATTCTCGATCCCGCCCACATCCTGATACGATATTATTTTGGTTATGATGAGCATTTATTATTCCTGATAAACCGGAGGGGACGTTTATGAGATCGATCCCTGTTTTTGTCGAAGAAGGCCGAAAAAAAACCTTTGCGGGGGCACTCGGATGGCCCGGTTGGTGTCGTTTCGGCAAGGACCGGAAATCAGCCCTGAGCGCCCTGCTCCATCAAGCTCCCCGCTATCAGCAAATCGCCCGGACCGCCGGTCTGGATTTCGAGATTCCCGAAAATATTGGGGATTTCCAACTACTGGAAGAAGTGGAAGGAAATGCAACAACCAGTTTTGGTGCTCCAGCAATCATTCTCGAATCCGATAGAAACCCTGCCGCAGAAGAAGAATACCACCGCTGGAGAAGTCTACTCCAGGCAAGCTGGAAACATTTTGATGCCAGTTTCCATTCTGCTCAAGGAAAAGATCTGCAAACTGGTCCCAGGGGAGGTGGACGGGATCTGGAAAGGATCCTTGCCCACGTGATCGAAGCCGACCTGGCCTACCTTAAGCGGGCGGCTGTCAGCTATAAGATCGACCCTGAAAAGGATCTTCAGACTGAGATCCAGCAGATCCGGGATTTGATCCTCCAGGTCCTGGATACCGCAGAAGCTGAAGGACTCCCGGAAGAAGGCCCCCGGGGAGGTGTGATCTGGCCTGTGCGGTTCTTCATCAAGCGTGTGATCTGGCATACCCTGGACCATCTCTGGGAAATTGAGGACCGCCTGATCGAAAACTGAATTCAGTTGCAGATTATCATCTAAAAGGAATCCAGAATATGGCAGAATTAGCAAAATCACCAGACACCCTCAAAGTTGGCCTGGCACAAATCGCCCCGGTTTGGCTGGATCGGAAACAAACCCTTGCCAAAGTGACAGACTATCTAAAACAAGCTGGAAAAAAAGGCTGCCAACTGCTGGTATTTGGAGAAGCCCTGGTACCCGGCTACCCATTCTGGGTCGCCCAAACTGACGGAGCCCAGTTCAACTCACCGATCCAGAAAGAACTTTATGCCCACTACCTGGATCAGGCTGTCCAGATCGAAGCCGGCCACCTGGACGGGATCCGCGAAACTGCCGCCAGCCTGGGACTGGCTGTCTACCTGGGCACGATCGAACGTCCAGCCGGACGGGGTGGCCACAGCTTGTACTGCTCGCTGGTGTATATCGATTCGCAGGGAGAGATCCAATCTGTTCACCGCAAGTTAATGCCCACCCATGAGGAACGGCTGGTTTGGTCGATCGGCGATGGCCACGGCCTCCGGGTTCACCCCCTAGGCCCATTTACTGTGGGCGGTCTGAATTGCTGGGAGAACTGGATGCCGCTCTCACGGGCAGCGCTTTATGCGCAGGGAGAGGATCTTCATGTGGCTGTCTGGCCTGGCAGCCAGAGGAATACATTTGACCTCACACCAGTCATTGCCAAGGAAGCCCGTTCCTATGTGATCTCCGTTTCGGGATTGATGCGGAAAGGTGACATCCCCGCTGACATGCCCTTCGCGGATCTGATCCGGGAGAACAGCCCTGATTACCTGGCAGATGGAGGTTCCTGCCTGGCTGCTCCAGACGGTGACTGGGTCATAGAACCTCTGGTTGGCGAGGAAGGGCTGCTGACGGCAGAAATCAGCCATCAGAAAGTAAGGGAGGAACGCCATAATTTCGATCCTGCCGGGCATTATTCCCGCCCCGATGTGACCCGACTGATTGTCAACCAAAAACGCCAGAGTTTGGCAAAATTCAAGGGATCGAAATAAAAAAATACTTGTCCATTTTCCGGTAGCAGCCTGCGGACCTGGATGGTAAATTCTTGTATAGATAACTGAGATTACCCGATACAAGGATTGAATATTTATGGATGCACTGAGTTTTCAGGAAAAATATAATGTGCTCGGCACCCAGGATCCCTCCTATGAGGGCCTCTTCATCACCGCAGTCAAGACCACAGGGATTTTCTGCCGCCCATCTTGCCGGGCCCGGAAACCCAAAAAAGAGAATGTGGTCTTTTTTGATACGGTAAAGATTGCCCTGCAGCACGGCTTCCGCCCCTGCAAGGTCTGCAAACCACTGGAATATCTGGCTGAAACGCCGGAATACATCACAAACCTGATCGAGGAACTCCACCAGGATCCCAACCTGCGGATCAAGGACAGCGACCTGGTGGAAAGAGGCCTCGAGCCCAGCCGGATCCGGCGCTGGTTCAACAATCACCATCAAATGACTTTTCAGGCTTACCAGCGTTTTCTGCGCATCAACACAGCCTATCAAAAAATTCAGGGCGGCAGCTCAGTGACCGATTCAGCCCTGGAAAGCGGCTACGATTCCCTGAGCGGGTTTAATGAAAGCTACCGATCGATCTTCGGAGAGCCCCCTACCAGCCCCGGGAAAAAAACCCTGCTCCAGATCACTCGCTTTACAACCCCGATCGGGCCTATGTTCGCCTGCGCCAGCAGCCAGGGATTATGCCTGCTGGAGTTCACGGACCGCAGAATGCTGGAATCCGAGTTCAAGGACCTGAGAAAGAGACTCAAGGCGGTGATCCTGCCGGGGGACAATCCCCACCTTAAGCTGGCTGAAAAAGAGCTCCAGGAGTACTTTGACGGGAAAAGGCAAACCTTCAGCGTACCTCTTCACACCCCTGGTACAGATTTCCAGCAGTCGGTCTGGAAGGTTCTGGGGGAGATTCCCTATGGCAATACCCGTTCCTATAAAGAGCAAGCCCGGATTCTGGGCAATCCCAATGCTGTCAGGGCAGTGGCTTCAGCAAATGGTCATAACCGGATCGCGATTATGATCCCCTGCCATCGAGTGATCGGATCCGACGGGAGCCTGGTCGGCTATGGAGGGGGATTAAACCGCAAAAGATGGCTCCTGGAATTCGAAAGAACCAATCTGGACCAGGTTTGACGCCAGGCAAAGATCCCCCAAAATAAAAAAGCCCCTTCCGGCAAGAATTCCAGAGGGCTCGATATAGAGCCATATCCAGATATCGAAGACAATATCAAATAGAGGAAGTGTGCGATTTTATCGAAGTATCCCGATCAGCCTATTATGGCTGGGTAAAGAGAATGGATAGGCCAGACCCAGATCAAGTAAGAATGAAGGTAGTGCTTGAAGCGTATGAAAAGTCAAGAAAAACCTATGGCTATCGCCGGATCCAGATCTGGATTGAGAGGGAATATGGGATCAAGATCAACCACAAAGCAGTCCTCAGACTGATGAGAAAACTCAATATTCGCTCTGTAGCGAGGAAAAGGAACCCATACCGGCTCATACAAAACCAGTATGGAGCTATCCATACTTACCCCAATCTCTTGAGGCAGGACTTCAAAGCCAAAGGTCCTAACGAAAAATGGGGCACAGACATTACTTATATCCATACCCAGCAAGGATTTGTCTATCTGGCAGTCATCAAGGACTTCTTTGATGGCTCGATCTTGGGCTTTTCTTTTAGGAGGATTTTTTGAGATTTTGATATTCTTTGAGGGTTTTTTTCCAGCGGAAATAAATACTCAGCAGATAGGTGGAAAGCACCAGGCTCAAGACCACATATCCTGCAATCATATAATCAACTGTGTCAGGTACAAATAGTTTGCTCAACATGGCTCAGTCCTCCTCGGCGTAGGCATTCATGCGCAGGATATCAACTTCATTTTTCAAATTTCCCAGGCGGACCCTATGCCAGAGCAGGTCCGCAAAAAAGACCGAAAAAGCAAACAGGCTGAAGAAAAAAGCCGTCCTCATCGGAGTATCCATATTGAATCCACCCTGGGCGGCGGCTTCTGCGTTGCCGATCACAACCGGGTGAATAGTCCGCAAAAGGCGAATGGATATGAAGGTCAGCGGAACACTGATCGAGCCAAAGATGGCATAAATCGCGCCAAACCGGGCTCGCCTTTCGGGATCATCCACTCCCTGCCGCAGCAGCAAATAAGCCGCGAAGATCAGCTCAACGATCGCAGCAGTGGTCAATCTCGGATCCCAGGTCCACCAGGTATTCCAGATCGGCCTGGCCCAGATCGATCCCATAATGATCGCCACCAGGAAAAATACCAGGCTGATCTCAATGGCTGAAAAACCAACCACATCCCATTTCAGCTCTCCCCGGCGCAGGTAGATTATGCCTGCCACGGCCGCAACCATAAAACCCAGCATACCCACCCAGGCTGTAGCCACATGGAAATAAAATACCTTCTGGACCGCACCCATCATCGCTTCAATAGGGGCAAAAAAGAATACCAGATAGACAGCAATCAAGAGGGCGATCACAGTGAAGATATCTAAAATTGTCAACAAACGCGGTTTATCCGTCATAATCATTCCTCCACAACATAATCAAAGACCATAAAGGCAACGGCGATAAAGATCAAGTCATAAACAACCAGCAGATTCAGCCAGGTAGAGATTTCTGAGATCGGAACGAATTCCAGGAAACCCTGGCTGGCCTTTACTGCTGCGATCACCACTGGTAAAGTCAGGGGAAAGAGCAAGATCGGCAGCAGGATATCCCTGGTCCGGACCTGGATCACCATCGTGGCCAGCAAAGTGCCTACAGCCACATAACCGATGGATCCCAGCAAAACCACCAGCAGGAAACCTGGTTGAAATACCGGCACCTGGAATAAAAAGCTGTAGATCGGCAGGATGATAATTTCCACCAGCAGCATAAAGATCATATTGCCGATCACTTTGCCAAAATAGATCACACTCCTGTCCACCGGAGCCAGCAGCAGACCATCCAGGCAGCCGCGGTCCTTTTCAGCGGCCATGGAGCGATTCAGGCCGATCGTGCCGGAAAAAATAAATGTGACCCAAAGAACCCCTGCTGAAAGGGATTCCTGGGCTTGAATATCGAGTTCAAGCGCAAAATTAAAGATCAGCACAGTCAGCAGTGCAAAGACCAGCATGGCAGTCAAGTTCTCGCGAGTGCGCCACTCAGCAGTCAGGTCCTTCCAGACCACAGCTCTGACAGCATTCAGGTAGGATCTCATTTTCCCACCTCCCCACCGGCCAGGGCTCCCCTGTAGATGGATACCAGGTCTGCGGATTCAAATTGATCCCTGGTCATTGAAGTCCGGATCTTGCCTTTGGATAACACCACCAGCCGGCTGGCCAGATCGGCTGCCCTGACCAGGTCATGAGAAGTCATGATCACCGTGCGCCCTTCCAGGGCAACTTCCCTGAGCACTTTGTCCAGGATCTCTCCAGCCTCCTGGTCCAAGCCGGTGTGAGGTTCATCCAGAAGCAGTATCCGGGGACTGTGCAAGATCGCCCGCCCAATTGCCAGGCGCTGCTGCATCCCCCGGGAATAGGTCCGCACCAGATCATTTTTGCGGGCTGATAGTCCTACCAGGCCGAGGACTTGCTCCCGCCTGCTATCGGAGACATTATAGAGTCGGCTGTAAAAAGCCAGGTTCTCTTCAGCGGACAGATCCCCATATAAAAGGGGCAGGTGAGAGACCACTCCCAGTTGTTCCCGGACGTACACTGCCTGGGTTGGGAGTTTAAATGAAGCAACCTCCACCAGCCCGGAGTTAGGTTTGGAAAGGGTTGCCAGGATCCGCAGCAGGGTGGTTTTACCTGCCCCATTGGGTCCCAGCAGGGCCACAAATTCTCCCGGACTGACCTCAAGGTCCAATTCCCGAAGCACAGTAACCGGCCCGAATCGTTTGACCAATTTCTTGACTGATATCATGACTTAATCCGTCAACCCGCTCAGTTTGCTTTTCAATTCCTGGCGTTTTTTCTGATATACCTTCTGGCTGATCTCACCTTTCTGGTAGAGATCCTCCAGGGCTAGTATTGAATCCAGGATCTCATCCTGTTCAGAGGCAGTTGGTGAATCCTCAGGCAAAAATTCCGCTTCCCGGCGATTCTTCAGGAAAAGCCAGATCCCGCCCAGCAGCAACAATCCGCCGACAGCACCCATGACAATCAACAAAGTCTGGGAAATTCTCGATTGGGCGCCAGGATCAGCAGCTGCGCTGGCAGACTTCCCGGAAATATTAAATTCTAGATTCTGGCTGCGGGGGATGGCCGGGCCGGAATAGACCTGGACAGCTCCCCCCGGGATATCCTGGATTCCCATATCATTCAGGCCCGCGCTTTTAATAGTGATATTCCCGGCCGGAACCATCACGATCGACGCGCCCACAGGATAAGCCATTTCCTGACTGAAATCCAGTTTATTCCGCTGGTAGGGAACTGTGTAATAGACCAGGACCTGATATATTCCCGTTCCGGGCGGTATGCTGACTGTATCACCGAACCCATCCTCCGTTAACAGATATCTTTGGCCCAGGGCGCCGTCATCAAAGGCGATCGACCCGGCTCCCTCAGGCAGAGGGAAAATAACGGTAGGTTCACCAGGGCCAGCCGAAACCACTGTGGCTTCGCCCAGGTTGGAGAAAATATAGATTTCAATCACGTTAACCAGGTCTGGCTGAGGAAATTCCAATAGAACATGGACCCGTTCAATAAACAGGCCAGATCCATCCGTCGTGGTCTCAAATAGCTGGACAAATAAGGCCAGGGAGCTGGTGTCGGGTGCAATCTCGACAATGTCTGATCGGTAGACCGCTCCCCCATAGGAGATCGATGCAAAGAAGACCCGCCCTGCTTCCAGGGGCACATCACTGAAGATAACCACACCGGATCCATCTGCGATCTGGGAATCCAGGTAGGCCACCTCAAACTGGTCATATCCTTCCAGTAAAATTTCGAGGTCCCCTTCCAGCAGCTGGCCTCCGGTCTGATCGATGATCTCAACACTTACCATGCCCTCTCCCAGTGGGAGAGTTTCTATTTCTGCTGTTGGCTGGATTACAGATGGGGTTGAACTCGGTCGGGGAGCCTGGGTGGCAGGTTCAGCTGTGTTTTGCACATTTCCTGGAGGAGGGGTGATGTCCTCTGACAACACAAAACATCCCCCCAGGGCAAGGCTAAGCAAAACGATCAGGATCAGTCCCTTAGGGGAAAATTTCAATAACCGGCTCATAGGGTTTCTCCGCAATGGCTGCAAAATTGATCGCCTTTCAGCACCCCGCCACCACAATTGTTGCAGACCAGGGATTTCTCCGCTCTCAGCTGCTGGCGCCGGTCTGCGATCATCTTCTCCAGCTCGTCTGATTTGGGATCCGCTGCAGGGGTTTGTTTTTTGGCTTTTCCCGTTTTCTGGCCCGGTTTTTGATTGTCGAGCTGTTTGATAATCCCGGCAGCCTCCGCCAGAAGCAGATCCCGATTCCTGGAATGCTCCTTGGGAGAGATCTTGTTCAGATCCAGTTCCAGGTCCAGCTCCTCAATAGCGGAAAGCAAGCGCTCCCGCTCTGCGATCAGGGAATCCTGGATGCTGGAGCTCGAACGCCCCGAATAGGTTGGATCTGGTAAAAAACGGCCTGGCAATGAACATGCCCGAAAGGACCAGGATTAGAAATACGATTAGAAATGAACCAGTTGTCATAATTACCACCAGTGCTGGAATCAATCCAGCAGGGGATCAATGCTTGATTTGATATCTTGAAGGGACAGGTAGGGACCGATCTGCACATGGCGGATAATGCCCTGCTGGTCGATCACAAAAGTTTCCGGGACTCCTCGGATGCGGTAAGCCTGAGAGATCTTGGTCCTCAGATCCGGACCATTAGGATAAGTGATCCCAAACTCAGCCAGATAAGCCAGGGCCTCTGGTTCAGTATCAACATAATCAACTCCCAGGAAGAGCACATCCCCCCTTTCCAGGTAGAACTGGTAGGCTTCTTCCAGCTCCCGGGCCTCGGGTTTGCAGGATTCACACCAGGAGGCCCAGAAATTGATCACAATCACGGATCCGCGTTTATCTGAGATCCTGAATGATTCTCCCTCAAAGGAAACCAGTTCAAAATCAGGGGCTAATTCACCATATCCTACCTGGCCCTGTTGGGAGCGGAATAATCCGATTCCCAGAATTACCAGAAGTAATCCCAGTCCACCCCAGAGCAATATTTTTTTCATCACTACTCCTTGGACCTTTTTCTTAATTCTTCTTCAACCCGACTGAGGTCATGCTCAGAATATTTATTCTGATTGGCAGGTTTATTAATCCTTTCATCCCTGTCGGGAGTGTCAGTTTGCGTGCGCCAGCTCTGGAATCCCTTGATGAACAGATAGCCGCCGCTGATAAAAATCACCGCCGGCACAAGATAAACAACCCAGTTGAATCCCTGGGCGGGTGGTTCTGCCAGAACCCGGTCCCCGTATTGTTCCACAAAGTAATTCTTGATCTGGTCCTCGGTCCACCCTTCAGAAAGTTTTTCGCGGATGATGCCCCGCCACTGCTCGCAGGCAGCGGTTCCACAGGTATCCAGAGGGATATTCTCACAAACCGGACAGAAAAGCTGCTTAGCGACGGCATTCACATCATCATCTGAGGGTCCGCCTTCCTGGGCGCCAACCGTCAAGGGCATCAGGCTCAAAACCAGGACCAGCAGAAGGATAAAGCTCCTTAAGAATGAACGAGATTTCATATTGACCTCCCCGGTTTTGTTCCAGCAGACTTGGTTTTCTTTTCAGGCCAGGTAGCGACTACCACACCCGCGATAAATACATAGGTGCCGATCCAGAGCCACTTCACCAGGGGATTATGATAGACCTTAAAAGTAGCCGATTGGGAAGTGATGGCCTTCCAGTCGACCAGGATGACATAAAAATCGTCCACCAGGGTACTGCGCACGCCCGGGATAGTCATCGGCTGGCCTGAATCATAGAAGAAATCCCGCCGGGGATATATTTCCCCGACCAGCTGGCCGTCTTTTTTGACCGAGATCACTGCCCGGGCCACATTCCGGGCATCAGCTGCATCAAATACATCCAGCTTCTCGAAGGTCATCGTGTAAGGGGCAAGGCTGATCTCTTCACCCACTGAGAGAGTACCCTGAGTTTCGGTCTGGAATACCTCTATGCCGATAATGCCCAGGGCCATTAATACCACACCGATATGGATCAGCATGGCAGTATAAGCCCGGCGGTTCCGATCAAAGACCTTGCCAAAAGCTTGCAACCAGCTCTCTCCCTCTGATTTCCTGCGCAGTTTGGTCCTGCGCCCAAATTCAAAAATATTCACCGCCAGCACAAATGCCACCAACCAGAAGGCGATCACAGCTGCCCAGTTGGTCAAACCCCCCAGGATGGGAAGTATTATTCCGAGGATTGAAAAAAGACCCGGTTTCCAGAGCAATTTTCCCAGATGTTTAAAGGAGGCATAGCTCCAGACCGCCAGGGGGCAGATCACCATGATGATCAACATCCCGCCCAGGATCGGAGCGGCTACCCGTTCGTAAAAAGGTGGACCCACAGTGACCGTTTGGCCGGTGACCAGTTCCGAGATCTTCGGGAAAAGCACTCCCCAAAATGAAGTCAGCAGCAATCCCATAAACAACACGACACTGATCAGGATCAGGGCTTCCTTAGAAAAGAACGAGGTCAGTTCCTGGCGGGATTTGAAATTCTCCCAGCGAGAGCTGAGCAGCCAAAAAGACACAATGATGGTCAGGGCAATAAATGCCAGGAAGATCGGCCCGATTGTGCTCTGGGCAAACGAGTGCACCGAAGAAAGTAAACCCGATCGGGTCAGGAATGTCCCAAAGATCACCAGATTGTAAGTCAGAATGATCAAAACGATCGGCCACTGCTTAAACATGCCCCGCTTTTCCTGGATCAAGACCGCATGCAGGAACGCGGTCCCTGACAGCCAGGGCATTAATGCCGAGATCTCAACCGGATCCCAGGCCCAATAGCCGCCCCAGCCCAGCACATCATAAGCCCAGCGGGCCCCCAGCACCAATCCCAGTGAAAGGAACAACCAGGCCCATAAAGTCCAGGGCCGCGACAATTTGATCCAGCGATCATCCGATCTGCCGGAGATCAATGAAGCCATGGCGTAAGCATAGGGAACGATAAAAGCCACAAAACCCAGGTACTGCATCGGAGGATGGATGATCATTCCCGGGTGCCGTAAAAGGGGATTTAATCCCGATCCGTCCCTGGGGAAGATCATCATCCCCCCGGGTGGCTGCGAAAACGCAGTCACAATACCCTGGTTGGTTTGCCAGTAGCGGATAAAGGGATTCTCAAAAAAAGTATTTAAGAGCAGGAAAAATGCCAGCGTGATCAGGCTGACCACGATCACCCAGGGTAAAAATTCCTGGTCTCGATCCCATTTCCTGAGGGTCACCGCGGAAGTGAAACCAGCCAAAAGCCAGGACCAGAACAGCAGTGAGCCGGCCTGCCCGCCCCACAAGGCGGTGATCTTCAAATAGGTAGGCATGGTGGTGCTGGATACTTCTGAAACGTAAACAACTTCAAAATGATTGGTGATCAGCAGGTATACCAGGCACAGGATCGAGATCGTCAGCAGGGGAAATACCAGGCGCATGGCCTGTTGAGCGCTGAGCACCCAAGCCTTCTGACGGCTTCTTTCACCATAGATCGCCGCGACAAACCCGTAGATTGATACAATTAAAGTGACAAATAATGAACCAAAACCGATCTCGGCTGCCATAAAATCTCCCACACAATAATTTGAGGAATGCTCCAGTTAGGAGTCGATCTGCTCCGGCACAGCACCCTCATATTTTGTGGGGCACTTCAACAGGAGTTCATCTGCTTCAAAGACACCGTTCGCCAACAGCTCACCGGTCAGGATGGCCTGAGCCTCATTTTGAAGCAGGTCAGGCATAGGGCCGTTATAAACAACCCGTAGTTGGGTGCGGTTCGGATCCATCACAGCATTATGGAGAGCGCCGGCCAGGCCGCCTTCCTCTTCAACCAGCTGATTATCCGCAGGCACATGCACGATCGTAAAACTTAGATTGAGAGTCTCCCCATCGTACTCGATGCTGTCACCCAAGACAGCTCCTGAGACGCGGATATTCCTGCCGGCCAGATCGCCAGTTTGTTCCTTTTCGATCACTTCATCCACTGTCAGGAAGTATTGAACATTGGCTTGCAGGGAAGACACCATTAAAAAGATGATCGCCGCCACAATTAACACGCCACCGATGATGAATTTCAGGGAATTGCCTTTCCGGGGTTCAGCCTCAATCGGCTGAAGTTCTTCCATAACCATATTCACCTCTCGAAACTAATAAAAAACAACAGAACAATCCTATCATCAAAGTCCTATTTTGGGAATTCTATTCTTTAGGTTTCCAGTCTATCATTTAATGGCTTCCCGGAGTTTTTTTGTCAATTTCACAAAACCGGGAGAAAACCTGCTATCTTCCTGCCGGGGGCGTTCCAGATCAATTTTAAGATCCAGGCGTAAATTTCCAGGCTGGGGGCTGATCGCCAACACCCGATCCGCCAAAAAAACCGCCTCCTGGATATCATGGGTGATCATGATCACGGTTTTTTTGCGGGCTCCCCAGATTCTTAGCAGCTCGACCCCCATCTTTTCGCGAGTCAAGGCATCCAGCGCACCGAAGGGCTCGTCCAGCAGCAGCAGGTCAGGGTCCTGGATCAAGCTCCGGGCAATCGCCACCCTTTGGAGCATTCCGCCAGAGAGGTCCTGGGGCAGCCAGTGCTCAAACCCGGATAATCCCACCAGATCAATAAGCTCCTGGCCTCGTTCCTTAGCCTCCAGGGGTGGAATTTGTTGAATTTCCAGCGGCAGGGTGATATTCCGCATAACGGACCGCCAGGGCATTAGATTGGCTTTCTGAAAGACGATCCCTACTCCCTGGCGGGGCCGGGTTAACGCGGAACCATCCAGAATCACCTCACCGCTGGTGGGCTCGAGCAAGCCGGCCAGGACCCGGATCAGGGTGCTTTTTCCGCTGCCTGAAGGACCAACCACACAAATAAATTGCTCCCTCTCAACGGAAAAATTGATCTCCTTCAAAGCCTGCAGGGACCCTTTGTCGTCGACGAATGTGACTCCCAAATTCTTAACTTCCAGGAGCGGTTTTGTTTTATTGGATGAAGTCATTGGTATAGGCCTGGTCCAGATCGATGGGTTTTTTCATCAACCCCATATTTAACAGGACTTCCTGCATATTCGTCCAGGAGTCCGGATCGCTGTAACCGTAGGGTTCGGTCTGGTACAAGCTCAGGGAGATCTTCAAGACTTCATACTGGACCTCCTGGTCAGCATCTTCCAGGCCTTCAACATATTTAAAACAAGCCTGGAACGCCTCGTCAGGATGTTCAACGGCGTATTGAATGCTTCTCAGGGTCGCTGATACCATGCTCCGGACCAGCTCCGGGTTATTCTCGATCGTGAACTGATTGGTGATGATCCCATTGGAAACCAGGTCCAGGAAATCAGAGACCAGGATCACATCCAGGTCATAACCCTGGGCAGCCAGCTGGACTGGCTCATTGGCAATATAACCAACAATGGCATCGCTGGTATCAGATGCCAGAACTTCTACCTGGTTAAATCCGACCGATGCCAGCGTCAGGTCGCTTTCATTCAGACCAGCGGTTCCCATTAGAGCCCTTAACCCAACATAATTTGCTCCAAACAGACCAGGCAGAGCCACAGTTTTTCCAGCCAGATCGGCGGGTGAGATGATCTTATGTTCGGTTTTTGAGACCACTGCGACGGGATATTTATCGTACCAGGCCAGCACATAAACGATCGGCAGGCCCTCAGCCCTGGCAATCGGCACCTGTTCCCCTGATACAACAGAAAACTGAAGTTCATTGGCTCCCACTAAAGCCACCCCATCGGTCTCGAAGGAATAATCGAATTCAAGGTCCAGGCCTTCTTCCGCAAAAAATCCCTTTTCAAGGCCCAGATAAAATGGCGCATACTGCACATTGGGGATGTAGCCCATCGGGAGCCTGATATCGACCAAATCTCCGTTCTCATTATTCAGTGGTTGTGATCCTCGACAGGCCCCTAATATGAGGGAGCCCACCAGGCTCAGGAAAACCAGGCTGAAGGTGGACAATATTCTTTGAATTCTCTTTTTCATTGATCAACATTCCTTTTCTGCCAGGATAGGGTGCGGTTTTCAAGGAAAACCACCGATCCGTAGAGACTAAGAGCCAACAAAACGAGTGTAAAAACAGCCACAAAAACCAGGGCGGTGTCATATAAACCTCGCCCGACATTGACCAGAAAACCCAGCCCCTTATCCGCACCCACAAATTCGCCTACCACCGCTCCGATCACAGCCAGGGTGGCCCCGATCCTTAATCCTCCCAAGAACACCGGGAGGGCGGCAGGGATCTCAAGTTTACTGATCCGCTGCAGCGGGCTGGCTCGGAGGGATTTCATCAGATCATATAGTTCTTTTGGGACCGACCGCAAACCGACGATGGTGTTCACCAGGACCGGGAAAAAGACTATCAGAGCGCTGGTGAGGATTTTGGACAGGATCCCAGGTCCAAGCCAGATAACCAGCAGCGGTGCTATGGCCACAATAGGTATGGATTGGCTGGCAACGATATAGGGGGAAAGCAGCTGCTCAACAGCCCTGGATTTTGCCAGCAAATAACCAGTCAGAATAGCGGCTGACAAACCCAGGATCAATCCAGCCAGGACCTCCTGGAGGGTGACCCAGGTATGGTAAAAAATCGAGCCATCCCGGATAACAGAGAGAGTTTTTGCCCAAACATCTCCCGGGCTGGGGAAGATAAAAGCCGGTATATCACTGAAGCGGGTGAACGCACCCCAGATCAATAAACCCAGGCCGGCTGAGATGAAAAGAACAGCTATTTTTTTGATCGTTTGAACTGATTTTCCCATGCTTTCTCCCAATAAAAAACCCGCCAGGCGGCGGGGCAGGAGTATTGCAGGCAGGTTTCCAAAAAAAACCCGAAAGCGTCTCAGCTTTCGGGGCTTTCAGGCAACCTGGCAGGTTATTAATAACCTGTTCTACCTTCTCCTATCCGGACTATACCGTCGGCCCCGGAGTTTCACCGGATCCTGCACCAGAAGGCGCTCGCGGGCTGTACCGCCGATTGGGAATTGCTTTCGCTCACCCTGCCCCGAAGGTTATATTAGATTGTGTCCAGAGTATACTAAACTCTGCCCTCTCCGTCAACTTATTCCCGACTTCCACCTTCCTGTCCTCCCTCCACGATCTCAACCACAATTGTGGCCTTGCTCACCAGGGCTGCCACAGCCCCGATCGCTGCCAATTGGGGAGCTACCAGGACACCCAGAACCCCAAAGGTCAGGGGGATATCGAGCAGCACCCGATCATCCTTGTCCTTAATGATGATCCGGCGAATATTTCCTTCGTGGACCAGCTCTTTGATCTTTTCGATCAGGGCTTCACCCTCAACTTTGAATTCTTCCCGGCGAACCTGCTCTTCAGACATAATATCTCCCTTGGTCAACTTTGTTCAAAGCATATCATAAAAATGGACTCAGGCCGACCCCATCAGCTGCCATATCTAGACGAATCCATTTTGACATGATATACTGCTCTCGATCCCGCAAACCCGCGGGGTATATTTTATATCACACACGTTTCTCGACCTGACGGAGCGTGCCGGGGATTACACCCTGGTCCCTGAAGGAATGACGGAAACGGAGGCTAAACGCAAGGAGTGAATATGCCTACCATATCAATGAAAGAACTGCTGGAAAGCGGTGTCCATTTTGGCCATAGAACCCAAAAATGGAACCCGCATATGGGTCCATATATCTTTGCCGCCAGGAATGATATTCATATCATCGACCTGCAGCAAACCGTTATGGCCCTGGAAGAAGCCTATGAAGTGATCCGGGATATCGTTTCACGCGGCGGCACGGTGCTCTATGTTGGCACAAAACGCCAAGCCCAGGACATTATCAAAAACCACGCCGAAAAAGTTGGCATGCCCTACGTGATCGGACGCTGGCTGGGCGGAACCCTGACCAATTGGCAGACCATCCGGGAACGGATCCAGGAGCTTGAGCGCCTGGAAGGGATGCGGGATCGGGGAGAATTTGAGATCTTCACTAAGAAAGAAGCCCTGGGAATGACCAGGGAGATCGAGCGCCTGGAAGGCAGACTCGGCGGTATTCGGGAAATGGATGGCATCCCCAGTTTGTTATTTGTTGTGGATGTTTCCCGGGAAGAGATTCCCGTTCACGAAGCCAATCTGCTCAAGATCCCGGTCGTAGCGATGGTTGATACCAACTGCGATCCCGGCAATATTGATTATGTCATACCTGCAAATGATGACGCCATCCGGGGAATTCAAATGATCGTATCGATCATCACCCAGGCTGTCAGCGACGGCATTAATATGCGCAAGGACTACGAAGCTGATCTGGAAGCCGCTGAAGCTGAATCCCACCTGCCCGACGAATCTCCGCGATGAGCTCAGTGATGAAGATCTTCTAGGAGCTTCCACCCTGGCCAAAATGAAAGAGGAAGAAGTCGAAGAGGCTTTGGACTCCGATGATTCTGATGATGCAGATGATGACGACGAGGATGAATCAGAAGATAAATAAGCAGAATGACCGAAAGAAGGCATAAAATCAATGGAAATATCTTTAGATCAAATTAAAAAATTACGCGATGCAACCGGCTCGGGCATTCTGGACGTTAGAGAAGCCCTGCAAAATTCAGAAGGCGATTTTGATAAAGCTGTTGACTATCTGCGTCAGAAAGGTCTCGCCAAAGCCGCCAAACGATCTGACAGAGACGCGTCAGAGGGTGTGATCGAGCTCTATAACCACGGGGACGGCCGGGTTGGCGTGATGGTTGAGATCAACTGCGAGACAGATTTTGTGGCCCGTTCAGATGATTTTCGACAGTTTGCACACGAAGTTTCCCTGCAGATCGCTGCAGCCGCGCCAAGATGGGTCAAAGCCGAACAGGTTCCAGATGAGGTTATCGAACGCGAAAAAGAAATTGCCCGCACCCGCTACAAGGAAGAAGGCAAACCAGATAATATCATCGACAAGATCCTGGAAGGCATGATCGAAAAATTCAAAGCTGAATTCTGCTTGCTTCAACAGGCCTATATTCGCGATGAGAACCTCACCATCCAGGAGCTTCTGCACGAAAAAATTTCCTCGATAGGCGAAAACATCGTCATCCGGCGCTTTGAGCGCTGGGAGCGGGGAGAAAGTCTAGATTAATATGATAAAAAGCCAACCAGCAGGTTGGCTTTTTTCTTATATAATAGAAACCAGCCAACAGACCAAATTAAGGAAAACCCATGGAAAAAAAACTGGCCTATAAACGCATCCTGCTGAAGATCAGCGGAGAAGCTTTGGCTGGCCCGGATGGATTCGGGATCGACCCGCTCCGGGCTGAGGACCTGGCAGAACACCTCGAAGCAGTCAGCGGCCTGGGGGTAGAGATTGCCATCGTGATTGGCGCTGGCAACTTGTGGAGAGGACGCCAGGGAATAGATCGGGGCATGGACCGGGCCACCGCTGATTATATGGGAATGCTGGGAACGGTTATGAACGCCATGGCATTAATGGACGCCCTCGAGCGCCAGGGCATTATCACCCGGGTGCAGAGCGCTATCGAAATGAGGGCAGTTGCTGAACCCTACATCCGCCGCCGGGCTATCCGACACCTCGAGAAGAATCGGCTGGTGATCTTTGGTGCCGGGACCGGCAATCCTTATTTCTCAACAGACACAGCGGCAGCCCTCAGAGCCATGGAAATCGGGGCAGATGTATTGATCAAAGCCACCAAAGTGGACGGAGTTTACGATAAGGACCCTGAAAAAGAGCCCGACGCCAAGCTGTTTGAGACCCTCTCCTACATCGATGCCATCAATTTGCGCCTGGAAGTGATGGATTCGACAGCCCTTTCCCTGTGTATGGACAATAAATTACCTATCCTGGTGCTGAATATGTGGGATCATGATGCGCTTAAAAGAGGCTTGTTGGGAGAAAAAGTTGGCACCCTGGTCACAGGTGAGAAGAAGTAAATATCCTGAGGTTTTGGTTTTTCTAGGTGATTTTGATCTTTTTTGAAAGGGATTATAAAGGGCGGCTGGCAGATCCCGAGCTGGATTTTGGGACCCACCGCCCTTTCTTATTTTCTTCCTATCCCGCGGTGATATTCTAACCTTTATCTGGGGCGGTTAATCGAGTATAGTATTAAGCAGTACATGAAAAAGTGGAAACGACCCTTCAAGGGACGCTTTTGTGATCCACTGACGCAGGATATGGGAGGATGACCATGCTTAATGATGTCTATCGGGATACTGAAGATCGTATGGAAAAGGCGATCAGCGCCCTGGTCCAGGAGCTGAATACCATTCGAACCGGGCGGGCAAATCCATCTCTGGTTGAACTGCTGCCGATCGAATACTACGGCATCCAAACAGCTCTCCAGGAACTGGCCAGCATCAGTGTGCCAGAATCCCGCTCCCTGCTGATCAGACCTTACGACCCCGCCTCCCTCAAGAATATCGAAAAAGCTATCCTGAAATCAGACCTGGGGCTGACGCCAAATAACGATGGAGAAAACATCCGCCTGGTACTTCCCACACCAACCGAAGAGCGCAGGCTCGAACTTGTTAAAAGTGGTCGGTTTGAAAGCAGAAGAGGCCAGGGTCGCTGTGCGCAACATCCGCCGGGACGCGATTCGGGATCTGCGTGAATTCGAAGGAGAAAAAATGATCAGCGAGGATGATCTGCACCGGGGCGAAGATCGGGTCCAGGAAATCACTGATGATTTTACCAAGAAGATCGAAGAGCTCTGTGATAGAAAAGAAAGCGAGATCATGGAAGTTTGATGCAGATCAGCGATCATAAATAATAGTCAACCTATTCCCAAACCTCCCCATCAAGCTGGACCGATAATCCTCCCATGGCCAAAATGCAGCTGGAAAAATTGCCGAAGATCCCCACCCACGTGGCCATCATCATGGATGGGAACGGACGCTGGGCGCTGGAAAGAGGCCTGCCGCGCTTATCCGGCCATCGGGCCGGCACAGAAAATTTACGGGAAGTCATCGAAGCCTGCGCCGAGTTTGGGATCCAATATCTCACAATTTATGCCTTTTCCACCGAAAACTGGAAGAGGCCCAGCGATGAGATCCAGGGATTGATGAGGATCTTCAAATCCATGCTGGATAAAGAGCTGAAAAACCTCCATGAGAACGGTGTGCAGCTGCGCCATCTCGGAAAACTTGACCGGATCGATCCCGAGCTCCAGCAAAAAGTCAACGAAGCCATCGAATTAACCCGGGATAATCATACCCTGATCTTAAATATAGCTTTTAACTACGGCGGCCGGGATGAGATCCTCCAGGCGGTCAAGCAGCTGATCATTGACAGCCCCGACCCGGAGGAGCTGGATGCCGAGCTTTTTTCCAAGTACCTTTATACTGCTTCCAGTCCAGATCCTGATCTGATCATCCGCACCTCGGGCGAATTCCGCTGTTCAAATTTTTTGATCTGGCAGGGAGCCTATTCGGAATGGTATTTCACAAAAACCTATTGGCCTGATTTTAATCGGGAAGAACTCTATCAGGCCCTGCTGGTCTATAACGAACGCGAACGCCGCTATGGAGAAATCAAATCTGAATAAGAATAACAAATTTAACAGCTTCGGCACTCGCACCCTGGTCACATTAATTATCATCCCCCTGGCCGTCCTATTTATCTATTTGGGCAGCTGGATTTATGCAGCAATCATAATTGGCTTGCTGGTGATCGCGGCCTGGGAATATATCAAACTCCTCAGAATGATTGGTCTCCAACCCGCTCTCCCCCTGGTGCTGGCCGGAGTGATCCTGCTGGGTACCAGCCGGGTCCTGTTTCAATTGGATTACAGCTCCGCGATCCTGGCCGGTTTTCTAATGGCAATAGCGGCTTATCATATCATCGATTTTGAAAAAGGTGCTTCAAATCCCGCCGGGGACTTCGGAGCATCGATCAGCGTGCTGCTTTATATCGGTTTCCTGGGAGCCTATTTGGTCTCACTCCGCTCGCTGCCAAACGGCATCTGGTGGACCTTCCTGGCTTTGCCCATCGTCTGGATCGCTGATTCAGGCGCTTACCTGATCGGCAGTTCAATCGGCAAACATAAATTGGCTCCCAAAACCAGTCCCAACAAAACCTGGGAGGGTTACCTGGGAGGCATGCTCTTCGGCATCCTGGGAGGGGTCGGTTTGCTCTCCCTCTACAATCAAGTCTTGGACGCCGGGCTGGAGATCACCATCCTGGAGACCGTGATCCTGGCTCTGGTAATTTCAGCCTTGATCCCTCTGGGGGACCTGACTGAAAGTATGATCAAACGGGCTGCCGGTGTTAAGGATTCCGGGGCGATCTTTCCTGGTCATGGAGGTATTTTCGACCGGATCGATTCCCTGTTCTGGGCTGCGCCAATCGCCTATTACCTGATATTCCTATTCTTCCTTTAGGGAGGTGTTAATGCACTCAAAACAACCAACCCGCAACCTGGCCATGGAGTTAGTTCGGGTGACGGAGGCGGCTGCCCTGTCCGCTGGCCGGTTCATGGGCCGGGGTCAAAAAGAGCTGGCCGACAAAGCTGCTGTAGATGCCATGCGCCTGGTCCTGAATTCGATCGACATGAATGCAGTAGTTGTGATTGGAGAGGGTGAAAAGGATGAGGCCCCCATGTTGTTCAACGGGGAGGTTGTTGGGACTGGTACCCCGCCCCTGGTCGACTTAGCCGTGGATCCGATCGACGGGACCCGCCCCCTGGCCAACGGATTTCTGAACTCGATCGCCACCGTGGCCATCGCTCCCCGGGATACGATGTTCAACCCCGGTCCTTTTGTCTATATGGACAAGATCGCTGTTGGCCCCCTGGCTAAAGGCAAGATCGATATTAATGCTCCCCTGGAGGATAATCTCAAAAAGATCGCCAAATCCGAGGGAAAATCCCTCAAAGACCTGACCGTGATCATGCTCCAGCGCCCCCGCCATGACGAACTGATCAGCCAGGTGCGTGGGTACGGAGCCCGGATCCGCTTGATACCCGATGGGGACGTTGCTGCAGCCCTGATGACCTGCCTGCCGGAATCCGGCATCGATGCCCTGCTGGGGATCGGGGGCACACCTGAAGGGGTTTTAGCTGCCTGTGCCATTCGGGCCATGGGTGGGGAACTGCAGGGCAAACTCTACATCCGAAATGAGGAAGAGAAGAAATTAGGCCTGGAGATGGGATATGATCTGGATAAGGTCATCACCATGGATGACCTGGTGTCATCCAATGATGTCTTTTTTGCAGCTACAGGCATCACCGATGGCGAGCTGTTAAACGGTGTGCGCTACACCGGCCAGGGTGGCCGAAACCCACAGTCTGGTCATCCGCGGAAAAACCGGGACGGTGCGCTGGATCACTGCCAAACACAATTTTGAAAAATTGAATCCCATGAGTGAGATCGATTATTGACCGTCTAATGATCGCCTGGCAGGATTCTTGTTGATGTACTATCTACAACCCCCCTGAATCAAAGGGCTGGGATCGCTGTTTTTCTCTAAGTTCTGGAAATTTTCCGAATGCTGGTTCCCTTACCAGTCAAAAGTCCCGCTTCCGCGGGACTTGGTTTTTAACAGCCCTCGCATTCAATCGTTGGGCAAAATGGATTTTGGCAGGCAGCCAGACTCATTCCGGAAAAGTTACTCGAATTGTTCAGCCGTCAGGCAGGTGGCATATCAGGCCTGGGCCAGATCCTTGATCAAATACAGCTCCCCTCTCTGGTATCCCCGGTCCAGGTAGTAGCCCCGGGTGCCAATTGCCGAGATCACAGCGATCCTCTGATAGCCCTTGATGCCAGCTATGCGCTCCGCTTCCTCCAGCAAATTGGTTCCCAGACCGCTGTGCTGGGCTGCTCCCCCGGAATCCTGGCCCAGCTGAAGGGATTGTCCATAAACATGCACTTCCCGCACCAGGGCCGCTCCCTTCAAATCCTCGATCCCGGGATCCAGAGCCTCCGGGCCTGGCAGGCATAATCTTAAGAACCCGGCCAGCTGGTCATCCTCGGTATCATAGGACAAAAAGTGTTCCTGGCAGCCATTGCTGGTATATACCAGGTCATTCAACTCCAGACTGTCGGTTTCAATCTCCTGCCCTCCAACTTCCCGACAGCGGATGCAGCTGCAGGATTCACCCCGGCGGCTGAGTTCTGCCTGGATGTCCTGGCGCAGGCTGGTGCGTTTATTGCCATCCACAACATTATGGGAGGGGATATCCCGGATGACCCGGTTGACCCGGCAGTAGCGGGGAATAGTGGGCTTTATATCCGCGATCAGATCGATCAGCTCATCTGTTTGATAAGGTGTATATTTTCCCTGCCGCCAGACCTCAAAAAGTTCCGTGTCCGCCAACAGCTGGGTGGGATAGATCTTCAATTCATCGGGGCAGAAATCATCCCAGAGCCGGCTGAAATCCACCCGGTCAGATTCCGGAGTTGCCCCCAGCAGGTTTGGCATCCAGTGCAGGACGATCTTAAAACCGGCCGAACGTAAGAGGGCGACACCTTTTTTGGCTTTTTCTACCGTATGTCCCCGGCTGTTTAAACCCAGGATCCGGTCATCCAGGCTCTGGATCCCCAGCTGAACCTTGGTTACGCCGTAAGACCGCATCCGCTCCAGTTCGCGGGGTGTGATCAGGTCCGGACGGGTTTCCAGGGTCAGGCCCACATTTTTTTGCCGGGCATTTTCATTCCTGGCCTGGGCTTGCTTCCAGGCTCTCCGACTCGATCCCGTTCAGGGCGTCAAAACAGCGTTTGATAAACCAGGCTTGATAATCCTTCTCATATACGGTCCAGGATCCTCCCAGGACCAGCAGTTCGATCTTGTCTGTCGGATGCCCGATCTCGTGCAGGGCCTCAATTCGCGACTCTACCTGGGTGAAAGGGTCATACTGATGGAATAACGCGCGCATGGCTCCCGGCTCATCTGGCAGGTAGCTGACCGGCATCTCTTCATAGTCAGGGCAAAAAATGCATTTTCCGGGACAGGGGAAGGGTTTGGTGAGCACGGTCACCGTGGTCACACCAGAGAGAGTCCGCATCGGTTTCAGGCGGATCTTCTCGAAAAGCTCCCGGTTTTCGGGCCGCAGGCCATCCTTAACCTGCTTCCGGTAGGCTGTTATCAAAGAATGTTTGCTTAAAAAACCCGCTCCTCCAGGCAGAGGATGCTGGCGGATGGCCTTAAATACATCCAGGCCTGTCTCAATATCCCGCAGGACCTCTCCTGCTAACCGGATTTCTTCCTCAGAATAGCGGGGGTTTGGGGTTGAATTGTGATCCACTGGATTAACCATGATTTCCTGCTACCAATCAGTATCGAGGTTATACATTCAGTCCTGCAAGGCCCTGTCGTATAATTAGTTGATGGATGCTGAAACTGTTCAAAGACTGCTCGACCTCAATCATCAATTTTACCAAAGCTTTGCGGGAGAATTCTCTGATACCCGGGGCAGGCTTCAGCCCGGGGTCCAAAAGCTGCTAAAAGGCTTCCCACCTGAGAGTCGGATCCTGGACCTGGGATGCGGGAATGGTGAACTGGCACGCCAGCTGGCCAGAACAGGTTTTAAAGGAACCTACCTGGGTACAGATTTCAGCCCCAACCTGCTTGAGAAGGTCTCCGCAAATTTTCCGGGAGGATTTGAGGTCAATTACCAGGTGTTGGATCTGGCCCATCCTGATTGGACAGGGGTCCTCGGAAGTCAGAGGTTCGATCTGGTATTGTGTTTTGCTGCCCTGCACCACATTCCATCCCTGGCACGGCGGCTCTCAGTGGTCAGGAATATCAGAAATCTGATCCAGGCCGGGGGCAGGTTTTATCTATCCAACTGGCAGTTCCTGAACAGCGAACGCCTGGTTAAACGGATCCTGCCCTGGGACCGAATCGGCCTGGAACCAGAGGCTGTGGACCCGGGAGATTATTTGCTGGACTGGCGCAGGGGCGGCCTGGGCACCCGATATGTGCACCATTTCAGCCCGGCCGAGCTCTCTGATCTGGCATCAGAAAGTGGTTTTATCATCCGTGAGTCATTTTTATTCCGACGGGAAGGGCGGGGATCTCAGCCTTTATCAGGCTTGGGAACCGTCCTGATCTTTCAATTCCAGGAAAAAACCCAACTCAACCAGGGCTTCGGCGATCTTCTGTTCGCTGCCATCCTTGACGATCACTGCTGTGGGCCCGAGTTCTTCCAGGATGTAGCGGCTGGCCCTGGATTTTTTCAGAGCTTTCAATACCTGGGGGGATCCCAACCGGAGGATGGTCCGCCGACCCAGGGATGCCTGCACACCCTGTTTTTCCCAGCGTTCAAGAGCAGCCAGGATATTGGGAGGCACAGCTTCAGTCTGGGTTTTCAACAGCGCCAGCAGATGGGCAACTCTCAATCCCTGGGCCTCTGCCCGGGCCAGGGATGCCGGTGTCAGGGCATATAGATAAGCCTCGGCCCTGATCGGGAACCAATCACAGAACCTGGCAACCTGGTAGCGGATCTTGTGAGGAACATGATCAGTCATCCGGATCTCGCCCTTGGCGCGGATCTGAACTTCCTCCGCTTTCCTTGGCGGGAGATTAAGTGGGGATCTTCCCAGCAGCCCAGGTGCAAATTGAGAGATCCGAAACGCCAGGGGAGGACCTGCAGTCTCGGCTGATGCCAGGTCCAGGAAACCCAGCCAATGCAAGGGGCCGGTGATCAGGAAACGCAGCAGGGCTCCTTCTACCTGGTCCCAGTATTCAAATCCTTTGAGGTATTCTCCGCTCTCCAGGTCTTTGATGAACCAGGACTGGTAATCCCCACTCTTTCGCAGCAGATCAGGGGCAAACTCCCGGGTCTGGGAGATCAAGGATTCAATGCTCCACCAGCTGCCATCATCCAGGGCTAAAAGATCGGCCAAGAGCTGCTCCCGGACCTGGATGGGATCGATCTCCGGGGTGCCCTCAACTTGAAGTCCTGAAACCAGTTCCAAATCCTGAAAGCTGTCGCTGCCCAGCCAGTTTTTCCATAATTTCTGCAGGGTTTCCCCCCGGGAGAGTTCAAAATAGTCCCGGACCGGTTCAGGTAGGACTTTCTGATCCTGATCCACTAATCCTGAGATGCTTCAGCAGCCCCTTGAAAAATCTCTCTTGTTGGGGGAGGAGGCCTTCCAATTGTACGGCCGGGTCGATCCCCATCCTGAGGGCGGCCAGAATTGTGCAGATCTGGTCCAGGATGACGGGCCTGGCTTCCCGGTGATGAGAGGATTCCTTGGCGCTGGCTTTTCGGGAGGGAAAACGGGGAGATGCTGGTTCCAGTTCATGGGAACCTGGAAGGGGAGGCAGGATCTGGAGCAGGTCCTCAGGAATAAAGACAAATTCCCGGGGGCCAGAGTCGGTTTCTAAAAATCCCCGGGCGATCAGGGCCCGGTACCAGAGGGATTCCGCCGGGGAGATCGGATCCAGGTAGGGCTGCTCCCGCTCCAATCTCCCGGCACCCATTTCCCGGATCTCGCCAAAGCGCCGGGAGAAGTGATCCCAAAGCGCTTTCCCACCCCGAGCCTGAAGCCAGGCCAGGCTTTGCAGTTCTTCTTCGGTCAGGATCTTATCGATCCGGGTGAGGTCATCCAATGCCAGCAAGGATTCAACGATCAGGTCCAGCCCGTGGCGGGTATCTGGCTGGTCAAATTTCAAGCCCCATTTTTCAGCCACAACTTGGAGAAAGTTGAAGTCAGCGCCAAGAAGACTTTGCCTCAGATCTGTCATACAAGCTCAGTTCAGGAGATGACCCGGAGGGCCTGATGTTCCATGGTCACTTTTATCTTTCTCAGGTCGCTGGTAAAGCCCGAGAATACTTCTCCATCCACATGAATGAACATGGCTGAATCAGATTCGATTTCGGCATTCTTAAAATCCCCAAACTTCACCTTGGGATGTTTCAGGTGGCTGCCGTTCATAAAAGCCGGCAGCAGGCGGAGCATCATTAACCGGCTGACGTTGGGCACGGTGACATAGTGATATACCCCGTCCCCGTTCTTGGCCTCGGGATAGAGGTAGAATCCACCCCCTTCCCGGCCCCCGTTGCAGAGGGTCAACATGATGAGCTCATCTTCCCAGTTTCGCTCCCCATCCAGGCTGATTTTCATGCCCACCGGGTTGTGGTTCCAGAAGATCGTCTTCAGCACTGCCAGGATGTACATCAAGAATCCTCTCACAACTGGCATTTTATGAGAATGGATGGTCACGATGGCGTCAAAACCGATCCCGATCGTATTATCAAAATATTCCGTCCGTCCCAGGTCATCTTCGAGTTTGCCGATATCGACCCAGGCTTCCTTCCCGGAGAAGATCTGTCTCAGGGCTTTGCCGGGGTCTGGGTCCATGCCGATCGAATAAGAAAAATCATTCCCGGATCCAAGCGGCAGCACACCCAGGGTGGGCCTTTTCTCTTTGGGGAAGCTCATCATGGCGTTGACAACCTCATGCACCGTTCCGTCCCCGCCCCCGGCGATGATCAGATCGTAGCCATCCTTGACGGCCTTTTTGGTCAGCTCAATGGCATGAGTTGGGTAAACCGAACCCGCCCAGTCTGCTCCCCCATACTCCTGCATGATCGGCCGCAGATCGGCCGCCTGTCTCCAGGCCTGGCCCATATTGGCATTGGGATTGATGATGAAGATGGCTTTTTTATTTTTCATAAATTGATTTCCTTATTGATCTCCTCCGAGGTGAACTCGGGGCTGATAGCCCAAGGCGAAAAACCCTGGGTTAATGATGGGTGACGAATAGCCCGGGGGAATGAATACAGGCTAATAATATTTGGTTTTAAGATCGCGGCTGGGAAGAATGATCTCACCCTCTTTTGGATCTCCCACCCGGGTGATCTCATCCGGTTTCCTGGCAGCTTTCCAGGCCGTATAAGCTGCCATCAAGGCCTCCAGTTCTTCAACAGAATACAATCCCTCCAGCGGCAGCTGGCCCTGCATGATCTTGTAACGGGTGATCTCTTCAAAGACCTGCATCGGGTCTGGCACCGCCACCGAAAGGGAGTGCAGCAGCAGCTGGCGCTGGAGCCTGCCTTCCAGGGTCTTCTTGAGAAAGGGGATCTTTTTATTAAAACCGTATAGGCGGCGTGGGGATACACCTCAATTAACTGCCGGGGCTGATCCTCTGCGGGATAATCCTGGTATCCCAGGTCCTCCAAGCGTTTGTAGAGCAGAAAGCCGTTCCTCATCCATCCCGGGCACAGGCTGGTTTTATCCGGAGTCTTGGGCAGGCGGATGTTCTTTTGGAAGAGCTCATATTCCGCCACCCGGAAACCCGTCCAGCGGCCTGGTGCGGGCTGGGGGGAAAGGCTGTCCCTGACGGCGGGATCTTTCATCAATCCCTGATTAAGCCGGCGGGGGGCATTGACAGCTACAAAGGCAGTCTTCTGGCCGCCCGCAAAGGCGGTGACCGACTTCAAATCTCCCCGGGAGA
>CAVQTT010000016.1:0-43207 GCA_963716695.1 uncultured Chloroflexia bacterium | reverse complement strand
AAAATACCTCATTCGGAAAAAGACCTTCAAGATCTGACCGGGCAAATCAGGATCAGATCCAGCCAGGACCATAGGTTTCAGATTTTTTGATTGCTGGGACGTTGGTTTGCGAAGGAATTGGCTCAGTACTATTCAGGATCAGCTGCTTAGAAAAGGATAATTCGGATGAAAAAATCACTGGGAGCCAACACTTTGATCTATCCCACCCCGGTATGGTGTGTGGGAACCTATGATCAAGAAGGTCAGCCCAATGTCATGACCATTGCCTGGGGCGGAATCTGCTGTTCAAAACCACCCTGCCTGACGATATCCTTGAGAAAGGCGACCTATACTTACAGCAATATCATGCAGCGGGGTTTTTATACTGTGAGCGTTCCTTCTGCGCGTTATGTTGTGGAAGCCGATTATTTTGGGATTGCTTCTGGACGGGATGTAAACAAGTTCATTCAGACTGGCCTGACACCGACCAGATCTGAATTGGTTGACGCGCCGTATGTGGCTGAATTTCCGATGGTTCTGGAATGTAAGCTGCTGCACCATTTTGAGATCGGCTTGCATACCCAGTTCATTGGGGAGATCCTGGATGTCAAGGTTGATTCCGAGGCCCTGCTGGATGATGGCAATCCGGACATTCAAAAAATAGCTCCCCTTGTTTACGCGACCAAGGACCGCTCCTACCATCAGGTAGGGGAACGGGTTGGAAAGGCCTTCCAGGATGGAAAGAAATTCATCTGAGGTCAAAAATAATATATACCTTTGGGCTTGAGGGGGATCCCTGCAGCGGTGGCTTTGAGTTCTGGTGAGGGTATCTTTTTTTAGCCGATAGTGTTGAACCAGGTGAATATAGTAGAATCGTTGGTTTTCTGCTGGATATCCCAGGGATAAGACCTCTGGCCACCCAAGGAGTCGAGAGAAAAATTTCCTCAGTTTGGGAAGTAACCAGCTTGATTCGATCCGGGAAACCAACTTGTGAAATCATAATAGGAGCTCCTTATGAACACGGATAAAGTCATCGTGGTGACCGATAGCTCAGCCTCTTTGCCAGAAGCAGTCAGGAAAGAGTTGGATATCAGGGTGATTCCTCTCTGGCTGATTTGGGATGAAAAAAGTTACCTGGATGGCGTGGATATCGATCCAGAGACGTTTTATCGCCGTTTAAGGGGCTCCAAATCTCTGCCATCTTCCACCCAACCAACCGTCGCTGAGTTTAAGGATTACTATTCCAGCCTGGGTGAAATTTGCTGTGGAGTTGTTTGTGTTTTGGCTTCCTCAAAGATCAGCGGTACTGTGGATAGCGCTTTAGCTGCCAGAGAGCAAATTCCGGATGTGCCTGTTATGGTGGTCGATTCCAGGTTCAGTGCCATGGGCCAGGGATTGATCGCTGTTCAGGCGGCCCGGGCGGCTGCTTCTGGAAAACCGATCGAAGAAGTTGCCAGGATCGCTGAGCAGACCCGGGCGGAGACCAATCTGCTTTTTGTGGTTGACACGCTGGAATATCTGCACAAGGGAGGCCGGATCGGAGGAGCAAAACGGCTGCTGGGCACCGCGTTGAATATCAAGCCCATCCTGCATTTTGAGGATGGCTTGATCCAGCCCCTCTCCCAGACTCGAACCAAAAGGAAAGCTGTTCAGGAGCTTTTGGAGATCGCATCTGCCAGGCTGGGATCAAAAAAGATGGCCGAAGCAGGGGTGGTACATGTAGATTGTTTGGACGAAGGTAAAGCCCTGGTCGAGCTGGTCAGGGAGCATTTTGATCCCTCGCAGGTCCACCTTTCTGATGTCAGTCCAGTGGTTGGAACTCACGTTGGCCCCGGAGGATTGGGCCTGGCTTTTTATTCTACTGGCTGAGCCAGGGGAGAGGACCAATGTCCATAATTCCGGAACTTGCCAGCCAATTGGGGAGGAAAGATGATCGGCCCAACAGGATCCTGGGGGGACGGATAGTTGAGAACAGGGATCTGAATGGGATCAAAGAGGTAGTTGAGAACCTGGATAATCCAGATCGCAGGATAGGGGTGGACTGCCTGGGTGTGTTGGAGGAGATTGGCAAGCAGGCTCCCGACTTGATCGCAGGTTATTTTAATGAATTCCTTGGATTGGCCCTGGGGAATGATAATCGATTGATCTGGCAATCCTTGATCAATATCGCCCTGATCGCTGATCTAACAGCCGTCCAGATCATGAATCATCAGGAAGCAGATCAAGCAAGTGATCGATGGGGGATCTGTGATCAGCCGTGATAACGGGATCAAGATCCTGGCCCGGGCAGGATCAACAAACCCGGATTATTCCGCCCTCATAATCCCCTATTTGTTTGGGCAGCTGACCAGTTGTCGATCCAAAAGTGTTCCCCAATATGCTGAAAGCATTTTCCCGGCCGTAAACCTGGCAAACAAGGAGGATTTCGAAGAGATCCTCAAGAACAGATTGCCAGATTTGACACCGCCCCAAGCGAAGAGGGTCCAGAAAATTCTCCGCCAGTTGGATGCTGGATAGCTGGAAATATTATTCCAGTCACTATTTTTGTCATCAGCCCGGACCGGGGATTTTCTTAGCTGTATATTTGTTATAATCGGTGGCAAGTGGGAGAGGATTTCATGCTGATCCACTGCGGCAGATCTGCCATAGTTAAGTTCCCAGCAGATATTTCCAATTGAAGATAAATATCCGCCCCTATCGCGAAAGCGATCAGGAAGCAGTCATCAATCTCTGGGAAAGAGTATTTCCTGATGCTCCACCCCACAATAATCCAGCCCGAGACATCAAAACCAAGCGGGAAATTCAACCTGAACTGTTCCTGGTTGCCTTGCTGGATGAAAGTCTGGTTGGGACCGCCATGGCGGGATTTGACGGCCATCGGGGTTGGGTCTATTACCTGGGAGTAGATCCGGATCATCAACGCAAGAGGATAGGTACGGCGCTAATGACGCGGGTAGAGGCCCAGCTGATCAACCTGGGCTGCCCAAAATTGAACTTACAAATTCGGGCCGATAATTCAGCGGTCCAGTCTTTTTATGAAAGCCTGGGCTATGACCCTGAGGACCGGATAAGTATGGGAAAACGGTTGTGACTATATTGGAAAGGAGCCAAACATGCAAATTGTAACTGACAGCGGAACCGACTTGAGTTTTACCAATGAACAAGCTGCAAAAATGAAGGTACATACAGTGCCGCTGAGTGTGACCCTGGATGGAATTACCTACCAGGAGGGTGTGGATATCAAACCGGAAGATTTTTACGATTTGCTGGAATCTTCTGGAAATCTGCCCGTAACTTCTCAACCTCCAGCTGGCGTATTTGCTGAACTGTACCGGAAATTGGCCGCCAAAGACCCCGAGATACTCTCCATCCATATGACCTCAGGACTCAGCGGCACCTTTAATTCAGCCCTGGCCGGGGCGGAGATGGTGCCTGAGGCCAACGTGACTCACGTTGATACCAAAACCCTCTCAGCTGCTGCTGGCTGGCAGGTTGAAGCAGCCGCCAGGGCCAACCAGGCCGGGTGGGCAAAAGAACGCATCCTGGAATTGGTCAAAAAGATCAGCGATGCCTGCGAAAGTGTGTATACCCTGGACGAGTTGAAATACCTCATCCACGGGGGACGCATAAGCCATATGAAAGGGCTGATTGCTTCCCTGATCAATATTAAGCCGCTGATCGGGGTGGAGAAGGTCAATGGAACATATTCACAGCTGGGGCAAGTCCGCACCTTCAAGGGAGCCCTCAAAGGATTGGTTGACCAGATTGGCAAAAGACATCAACCTGGCAGCCGGATCCATGTTCAGGTGCTGCATTCTATGAATCCTGAGGGCGCAACTTTTTTAAGAGAGCAAATCGACAAGCTCTATGATTGCACCTGGCTGCCGATGGGTCCCATGTCCCTGGTGCTCGGGGCGCATACTGGCCCCAGCATGGTGGGAGTCGGGTTTGGTGATCAGGCGCTTTTTGACGAAATTCCCTGATCCGGCAGCAGGTTTTAGGTGTGATCTATGGGTTGTACCTGATGATAAAATCCCCTGCCCGGCGGGGGATTTTATCATCAGGTGGAGGTGGATTGCAGATTGGCTGTATAATGGGTTTATTCTAAGCAGTTGGCTTGTTCATTAATTATCCTCCCCTTAAAATGGATTGTATGGTCACCAGGGTAATCTCAAAAACCATTCTCAATCATGTCAAACAGCCAGATACCTGGTTTGGGTTGAAGTACAACATGAACCTTTATCGAGGCTGTCAGCATCAATGTATCTATTGTGATTCCAGATCGGATTGTTATCAGATCGAGGATTTTTCCAGGATCGAAGTCAAGGAAAATGCCCTAGATCTGCTGGAAGATACCCTGCCGCGCAAGCGGGTGATCGGGACGATAGGTTTTGGGTCCATGAACGATCCCTATATGCCAATTGAGGCCCAATACCGGCTGACAAACGGCGCATTAAAAATCATCCGGGATCAGGGCTTTCCGGTCCATATACTTACAAAATCTGATCTGGTGCTCCGGGATCTGGAGCTCCTCAAGGAAATTGGCCAGATCTACGGGGCAGTCAGCTTCACAATAACCACAGCGGATGACCATTTGGCAGGTCTGTTGGAGCCCGGTGCTCCACCACCATCTGCCCGGTTCAAGGCCATGGAAACCCTGGCTCGTTCCGGAGTCCTGACCGGCGTGACCATGATGCCGATCCTGCCTTTTATTGAGGATCATCCGCAGAATATCCAGCAGATCGTTAGCCGGACCGGGGAGAGCGGCGGCAGCTACATCATCCCGGCTTTTGGGGTTAGCTTGAGGGCAGGGTCAAGAGATTACTTTTTTCAAAAGCTGGATCAGCACTTCCCGGGTATTAAGGAAAAATATATCCACGATTTTGGTGATGACTATCAATGCAGTTCTTCGCGCTGGAATGAACTAGAGGATGTTTTCCAGGCCGAAATAAATTCCCGGAAGATCAGCTCAAAAATCCCGGTGTTCATCCCTACCCCAAGGATTAAGAACAGGAACCAAATGCGATTGTTTTTATAATCTCACTGGAACACCTTTTGATTGGAGGAAATCACGTATGGAGAAAACAGCTGTATTAGACAAGGCAGAAACAGCCCTTTTAGTGATCGATGTTCAGCGGGCTCTTTTTACCAGGCCTACACCGATTCATAAACCTTATAAGCTGATCGAGACCCTGAATGCCCTGATTGCCCGATCACGCCTTTATGGTGTCCGGGTGTTCTATATACAGCATGAGAATGAGTCCTTTCTCAAAAAAGGCACCAGTGGTTGGGATCTGCACCCGGATCTTTCGGCGCCAACAAACACAGACATCCTGATCCAGAAAAACACCGGCAGCGCTTTTGTAGGCACAAATTTAAGGAGCAGCCTGGAAGCCCGGAATATCCGCAACCTGATCATCACCGGGATGGTGACCCAGGGCTGTGTCAGGGCGACTTCACTTGGTGGGCTGGAATTAGGCTACCAGATCTTCCTGGTCAAGGGAGGACACAGCAATTATGACAAGGATCCCCTTAAGGTGATCGAGTATCGAGAAAAGGAATTAAGCGATGCAGGTGTATTCCTGGTTGCTCCTGAAAGAATAGATTTTGCCTGAGTGTGGGGGAATACCATTAAATGACAGTCGAATTTTATAACCAGCTGGCACCATTTTACAGATCCTTGTATCCAGATTGGGATGCCGATCTCAAGAAACAAGCAGTGATCCTCGATCAGGTGATCAACGAGTATTACGGCGGAGAGGTTGTTACGATCCTTGACGCCGCTTGTGGAATTGGAACCCAGGCCATCGGATTGGCTGAAATGGGATACCGGGTATCCGGCAGGGATATTTCCGGTGAGGCAGTTGAGCTGGCAAAGAAGGAGGCCAACCTCCGGGGGCTGGAGATAGATTTTTCCGTGGGTGACATGCGAGATCTGGACGCCAATCTGACAGAACCCTTTGATTTGATAATTGCCTGTGATAACGCCATCCCTCATCTGTTATCTATGAAGGAGATCTTGACGACCCTCAAAAAAATTTACCGGAATATCAAACCGGGAGGTGGCTGCCTGGTCTCTGTGAGAGATTACAGCAAAATAATCAGGAGGAGTAAAGAGACCCGGATCGTTCCCAGGCGGGTTCAGCAAATTGAAGGAGGCCGGATCATCTTATTTGATCTTTGGGAAATTGAAGGTGATTATTACCAGATCAGCATTTACATGCTGGAAGAACGTGCGGGTGAGGAGCCAACAATCAGTATTGCTAGGGGGGGGAAATATTATTGCATTGAGACAGACCAATTAGAATACCTATTCCTGCAGGCAGGGTTTCCCAAGGTGGTCACTCTCAGGGACCGATATTTTCAACCTCTGCTTATCGCTAAAAAAGATTAGCAATCTGGGGGTCATTTTTCCTCGATAAGGGCCATTTGTAAGCTTTATTCAAGGGATTTGGATCAGTTAATAACGAACCTGTTAAGCTGGCGGCCGACAAATTGGCTTACGATGAAGGCATAATAGCAGTACCCAGACCCATTTCCTGGGTCAGGTTTGTTTTTAAGAACAAAAGATGATCGATATATTTGCAGTTCCGGATTTTAAGGATCCCGCCAAACACCGTCGAGCCAAGATCTTGGTTGTGACCCAATTTTCTTCGGCTGTGATGATCCTGGCGATTGGGATCATCTCGACCATACTCGCCCCTGAGCACCGGGAAGTGCTCTACCAGGCAGGGTTTGGCGCGGGGGCTATGGTTTTTTCCTATGTTCAGCTCCAGAGAGGAAAAATTGAAGCCGCCGGCTGGACCATAGTCATCCTGGGTTGGCTGATCCTGACTCTCGATCTGGCATTTATCGCCGGGATCCGCGGTGTAAATGTTCTGGGCCAGGTGCTGATTGTTATGTTTGCCGGTCTGGCGATCGGTGGAAAATCTGCGCTCTATGTCACAATGATAAGTCTGCTGGCAAATTTTGGCGTATTGTACCTGGAGCAGAATGGTATTCTGGCCAACCCGGCCCCTCTTCCTGCTAATTTTACACGATATTTTATCCAGACTATCTACACCAGTCTGGCAGCGATCTATATCTGGAGGGCGGATGTTCTGATCAAAGATTCCCTGCTAAAAACCCAGACCACCGCTGATCGCTACCGGGCCCTCTTTGATTGGACCAATGATGGGGTGGTCATTCTTGATCTGGAGTGGAAATGGCTGAGTTCCAATAACCGGGCAGCAGCCATGCTGGGGTATAACGAGGTAGAATTCAGCCAGAAAAAATTATCAGAATGGTTTTCAGATTTGGATTCAGAATCCAGTGAGGAAAGGATCCAAGATTTAATTTCCGGAAAGAGTGTTCCCACATTTGAATCTTCAGTAATCAACCTTGCCGGGGAGAAATTGCCCGTGGAGATCAACATGGCGCTGGTGCCGGATTCCCACGGTGATCCCCTCCACATTCAGCTGATATTCCGTGATATCACCGCACGTAAACTCTATGAAGAGTTTTTGATCCATCAGGTGCAGCACGACCCATTAACCAATTTGCCCAACCGCCAGATGCTCGAAGACCGGTTTTTGGATGTTCAGGGAGAATATGATGAAGATCGATCGGTTGCAGTGTTATATATTGATATTGATGATTTTAAAATAGTGAATGATACCTATGGTCACGATGCCGGTGATCAGGTCCTGATCGAGATCGGCCGCCGTTTGCTGGGATCTGTTCGAGAAACCGATACAGTCGCCCGGGTTGGAGGAGATGAATTTATCATCATTCTTGAAAATATCCTGCAGCAGAATAACATCAATATCATCGCCGAGAAAGTAATTTCCAGGATCTCGGATCCTTTTGTGATTGGTGAGAATGAGGTCAAAATATCGGTCAGCATCGGGATCAATTGGACAGATAAGAGCAATCTGGTAATGACAGATCTGATTAAAACCTCTGATTCTGCGATGTATCAGGTCAAAGAAGATGGCAAGGACAACTTCAAGTTCTTTGAAAACGAAATTTCGATCTGAGATTGCTTCCCGTGTTTTTACTAGCTGGTTTTTCAGGAAGTTTCCCTTTTCTGCTCCAGGAATTCTAGCTGACTTTCTCTTCTGAAATTCTGTTCCCTCTCCAGCAGAAATGCCAGGTCTGGTTATAATATTTATATCAGCAGGTATGGGTTCGTTTCCGGGCCCATACAATAGTTGCCCTGCCGGGAGATAAATTGCCCCGCCAAGCTTATATCCATTTAGAAGCAGTCTGCAAATCCTATCGCGAGATACATGCGGTAGATGATCTGGATCTGGAGATCAATCAAGGTGAGATCCTGGGGCTGTTGGGGCCAAATGGGGCTGGAAAAACAACCACCATCAATCTTATCGCCGGGTTCTTAAAACCGGATAGGGGCAAGATCTATTGGAACGGTGTGCTGGTAAACGTCCGAGACCAGGAGTACCGCAAAAACATCGGCATCTGTCCCCAGGAGAACGTTCACTGGAATAAATTAACCCCTGTTGAGCAGCTGACCTTCCTGGGACAAATGTACGGGCTCCCAAAAACACAGATCGAATTCCAATGCCAGCATTTGCTGGATGTATTAAATACTGGGATCGGCAGCCCATAGACTGGCGGGCAAATTATCTGGGGGAATGCAGCGCCGCCTGAATATCGCCCTGGCAATGATCCATGACCCCCAGATCCTGATCCTGGATGAACCTGAGGCCGGACTGGATCCCCAGAGCAGGATTTGTGTCAGAGAATATATTCGATCATTGGCAAATTCCAAAACATTGATCCTGACCACCCACAATATGGATGAAGCCCAGCGCATGGCCGATCGAGTGGCAGTGATCGACCAGGGAAGGTTATTGGTGCTGGATACTCCCGAAGCCCTGGTTTCAAGAGTCGGGGAAGGTGACGTGCTGGAACTTGAATTAAATAATCCTGGAGTGAGGCGGAAGCTTTTGACTCTGGATCTGCCAGAGCAGCTGAGCTCACAGGTTGTGGGCGATATGATCCAGGTCCGGGGCTTGGACCTGGTTAATCAGCTGCCGGTTCTGTTGTCCAGGCTGGAGAAGCAAGATCTGATAGTCAGCGAGATCCGTTTGAGAAAAAACACTCTCGAAGATGTCTTCATCCAATTGACCGGGAGGATGTTGAGAGAATGAAGATCTTCAAGATCGCCGGAAAAAACCTAAAGGAGCAGCTGAGAGACCGGGTCACGCTAGGCCTCAGTTTGCTGATCGGGCCTTTTTTTGTACTCCTGTACTGGCTGATGATCCCCAGCGGATCTACAACCTATGCAGTCATGATCCAGAATCTGGACCTGGGAGAAAAGGGCGACCAGGTGGTTGCCCTGCTGGAAGACTTAACCTATGCCAGCGGAGACCGGCTGTTGGATATCAGCCTGGTAGAGTCCCGGGAGAGATCAGAGCTGGTCCTCCAGAACAGGGACGCCGAGGTCCTTGTGATCATCCCGGAAGATTTCAGCGCAGCCCTCTCCCGCGGCCCTGAGCAGAGTGACAGGGCACCAGCAGAGATCACGCTGGTTGGGGATCTTACCAATCCCTATTATGCCGTTGGTGCGGTGATGGCCGGCAGCGTGATAGACGAATTTGTCCAGGTCCAGTCTGGAAAGCCGCCTGCAGTTCAATATTTAGAGATCGCATTGGGCGATTCTGCCGGGAGATCGGAGTTTGATCTCTATATCCCGGGAATCCTGATCATCTCTGTGGTAATGCTGGTTTTTATCGTTTCGATGACCATATCAGCCGAAGTGGAATCCGGGACTTTGGGCAGGTTGATCATGACCGGGACCAAGGCCTGGCAGTTATTGATCGGCTTAAGTTTGCCCACGATCCTCTGGGGTGTGGGATCGCTTTTGCTGACCCTGATAGTGGCAGTTGGTTTGGGTTTTGAGAGCCAGGGTTCAATCCTCCTGTCTCTGCTGATCGGAGGGGTTACCTCGATCGCGGTTGTTGGAGTGGGTTTAATAGTGGCGGCGTTTTCGAAATCTGTCAGTCAGTCATTTATCATTGCCAACTTTCCACTGATATTTTTCATGTTCTTTTCCGGGGCTGTCTACCCGATCCCCAGGATCAATCTCTTCCAGATCGGGGGAATCCGGGTCAGCATTTATGACATCCTGCCTCCAACTCATGCTGTAGTGGCCTTGAACAAGATACTAACGCTGGGTGAGGGATTCTCTGGTGTGATCTACGAACTAACATCCCTGGTAATTCTCTCGGCGGTGTTTTATCTGCTCGGCATCTGGATCTTTAAGGGGAAACATCTCGGCCCTCAGGAATGATCCAGGGACCCCCAACCCTGAAATTAAACTCCATAGGAATCAAGCTCTTATTGAATACCTGGTCTAATGTACAATAGAGACATCCTAGACTTGGATCAGCCATGCCTTCCGATTACCATCTTGACGCCAAAACATATCCAATAAAAAAATTGCTGCAGGACCTGCAATCTCGAAATCTGATACCCAGCCGTCAGCCGCTCCGAGCAGGACTTGAGGAATCGTTTCGCATTTTAGAGGATCTGGGCTTAAAGAATCTGAACGATTTGCTGGGAGTATTGAAGAACAAGCAAAAGGTCAAGGATCTATCTGCCGCTACCGGGATTAGCGAAGAGTATCTCGTTTTACTGAGAAGGGAGGTTAATAGCTATTTCCCAAATCCGGTCTCCCTGGCAAAGTTCAGCGGATTCCCAGATCAGGATTTGGACCGGCTGCGGGAGATTGGCATTACAAATTCCCGTCACCTGTACGAGCGGATCGGATCAGCGGCTGAAATTAATACCCTCTCAATGGATTCTGGGATATCCAGGGCTGATTTGACCCATTTGTGGGCTCTTTCTGACCTTGTGCGAGCCTACGGAGTAGGTCCGGCTTTTGCGGCCATCCTTTATGATATAGGGATAGACTCGATTGTTAAGTTGAAGAGTTTTACCCCACAGCAGGTTGTTGATCTTTATGAAAAACAGACTGGCAAAAAGGCGGATTTCTCCTTAAGCGATATTAAGTTCAGTTTGGATCTGATCGCTGCCCTGGAAACCGGAGAAGATCATGCGCCGAGATAGTTTGGATTTGAAAGATCCTGGTTCAAGGGGAGGTTTTTATGGCATATGATGAGGGATTGGCCCAGCGGGTCCGGGAATTACTCAAGAACCGCATGGGATACGAGGAAAAAAAGATGTTCGGCGGGATCGGATTCCTGATGCATGGGAATATGGCCTGTGGAGTGATCCGGGACGACCTGATCGTCAGGGTTGGCGCTGAAAAATATACCCGGTCCCTGGTAAAACCGCACGTGGAATTATTTGATATGACCGGCCGGGCGATGAATGGATGGGTGGTCGTGAAAGATCCGGGATACCAGTCGGATGAAGATTTGGAGGACTGGGTGGAACAGGGAGTGGAGTACTCTCGTACCCTGCCCGCAAAATAATCCAGATGCCAGATCACCGTCAAGTCTACCAGCATGATGCAGACCGTTATCAGCAGTTAATTGCCCGGGAAGATTTTCAGGCCAATCTGCTGCCGGCTCTGAAGTCGATCCACCCCTTGTTGGGTTTGGATGTGATTGATCTGGGTGCTGGGACAGGTAGATTAACCCAATTGCTGGCGCCCTATGTTAACACGCTCAGGGCATTTGATCTCTCCCCCCACATGCTGCAAGCAGCATTCAAGCTGCTCTCATCCCGAGCTTACCGGAATTGGACCATGGCGGCTGCAGATCACCGCAACCTTCCGCTGGTGTCCAGAATCAGCTGACCTGGTCATATCCGGCTGGAGTTTCTGCTACCTTGTGGTCTGGGCGGAGCATGATTGGCGGGATAATCTCAATCTCGGTCTTAAGGAAATGACCCGTTTACTCCGGGATGGAGGCCAGATCATTATCATTGAGTCCCTGGGCACCGGGTTGGAGTACCCCGATCCCCCCCAAAAACTGGTCGACTATTACCAATATTTGGATCAGGGGGGCTTTGAGCATTCCTGGATCCGAACCGACTATCAATTTAATAGCAGAGAGGAAGCATTGAGCTTGACCGAATTCTTCTTTGGCCCCGATATGCTTCCCAATATCGGCCCTGGGGATAAACCAGTGCTGCCTGAATGTACCGGAATATGGTGGAAAACCGTCTAAAATCTTGGTCAGCAAGGTTGATCGATCAAAGCGAGCTGGATATGGAATCTTTGGACCGGCATCAAACTGAAATTCTCCAAAATCAGCAGTACATGAAGGATAAACCAATCCTGGGAGTTATCTACCAGGATTTTCATCTCCTGATCTCCAGCTTCATCCCCGGCAACCTTCCCGGGAAAATTATCGAGATCGGCTCAGGAGCAGTTGATATAACCCAGGTGATACCGGATTGTCTCCGGACAGATCTTTTTCCGAATCCCTGGATCGACCAAACTGAGAATGCCTATGCCCTGTCATTCCCTGATCGATCTGTAGCGGCAGTCATCCTGTTTGATGTATTTCACCATTTGCGTTATCCCGGGACTGCCCTGACTGAAATCCAGCGCGTTTTATTGCCCGGAGGGCGGGTGATCCTATTTGAACCCGGCATGAGCCTGCTGGGAAGATTAATCTACGGGATTTTTCATCCCGAGGCAATTGGATTCGAGGACCAAATTACCTGGTTTGCCCCGGATGATTGGATAGCAAATCAGGATGATTATTACGCCGCCCAGGGGAATGCTCATAGAATATTTTTGGGTGGAGAAGGGCTGCTGGATAAAGAGATATGGAAGCTTATCCAGGCCAAACGGATCGCCTCCCTCTCCTATGCGGCCTCCGGAGGATACTCCGGACCCCAGCTCTATCCCAGGGCGTTCTACCCGGTGATGAAAACCATTGACAGAATGGCTTCCCTTTTTCCAGGAATATTTGCCACCCGCTTGCTTGTGGTTCTGGAAAAGAAACCCTGATGGATCACTGATGTGATCTTAGTGATTGAGGATTTGGATATGAAAGTAATTGGGATTGAATTGGCATCTGACACCAAAAAGTTTATTGAGTTTCCCTATGCCTTCTACAAGGATGATCCCAATTGGATCCCGCCCCTGCGAAGGGAGACCAGGAACCAATTCGATCCTAAAACCAATCCGCTCCTGAAGCACAGCACCTACCAGCTATTTTTGCTGCTGGACGGTGAGAAAGCCATTGGCCGGATCGCAGCCTTTATCGACCACCTGGCAGTGGAATCCTGGAAAGAGAAGATCGGGCTGTTCGGATACTATGAATGCATCCCGGATCGGCAGGCATCCAGGGCATTGCTGGACGCAGCGGCCGGCTGGTTGAGGGAGAGGGGCATGGATTCCATGCGCGGGCCCTGGACATTTGTTTCCCAGGAGTGGGGTTTGGTTGTGGAGGGCTTCTCTCCTCCACCCTGTATTATGGCGCCCTATAACCATCCCTATTATGGGGAACAATTAGAATTCTACGGATTGGAAAAGGCCAAGGATTTGCTTTGTTACTATATCTCCGGTAAAGAAGGTTACCAGATCCCGGAGCGCATCCTTTCTTTGACAGACAAGGTCGAAGAGCGCTATGGGGTAACCGTGCGGCCAGTAAATATGAAAAGGTACCAAGAAGAGGTAAAGTTATTCCTGGAATTATCCAATACCAGCATCATCGATAATTGGGGCTACTCCCCGGTCACTGACGAGGAAGCTGACGCGATGGCGAGGGACCTGAAGCAAGTTATCCAGCCCAAGGGAGTGCTCTTCGCCGAGGATCAAAATGGCAAAGCGATCGGGTTTGCGATCGCTCTGCCTGATATCAACGTTCTGCTGAGAGGTCTGAACGGGCGCCTGCTTCCGTTTGGATGGCTTAAACTCCTGCTGGGCATGCCTCGCTTGAAAAACTACCGCATGTTCGCCCTGGGTGTGATCCCTGAGTATCATGGCCGGGGTATAGACAGCCTGATCTACAGATCCCTCTATGAATCCCTGTTCAGTTCCGAGCTGTGGATGGAAATCAACTATGTCCTGGAAGATAATTATCATATGAATAACGCCATTCACAAGCTGCTCGCCAAGCCCCTTCGCCGCTACCGCATCTACCAGACGGAGATCTGAGTTTATACCGATGAGACCCTCACCTCCCCCTGACACTCCCCAACGAAAGGGACTCCGCTGGGCCCTGATCGAAGCCCTGCTGGTCACTATTATTTGGTCCTCCACATTTGTGGTCGTCAAGTTGGGCCTGGAAACCCTCGGCCCACTGACGATAGCCGGTTTACGCTACCTGCTCGGATCCCTGGTGCTGCTGCCATTTATGCTGTTCCGGAAATCTGCCCGGGGTCCGATCTCTAAAAACCTTTGGTTAAGGTTGATCCTGATCGGGATCAGTTCCTATACCATAGGCAATGGGGCCCTGTTCTGGGGCTTAAAAGTTCATCCCTGCCACCACCGGGTCCTTTCTCATGGGCTTGATCCCCCTTTTAGTTTTGATCGGTGGAGCGACCTTCCTGAAAGAGATCCCCACCGGCTGGCAGATCGTGGGTGTCTTGCTCTCCTTGTTTGGGAGTGGTTTGTTCTTTTCGGGCGGCCTGCTCCCGGGGGAGACCCGGGGAGTTTATATCCTGGCCCTGGGATTACTGGGTTTTATGTCATTCAGTTTGCTGGGCCGGGGTATCGCCCGGTATAAAGAACTGGATACATTAAGACTGACCACTTTGCCGCTCTTGATGGGTGGTGGTATTACTTTGGCCTTGGCGCTGTTTGTGGAGGGTTGGCCGGTCTTTTCCTGGAAGGCCGGACTGATCGTTGCCTGGCTGGCAATCATCAATACTGCCCTGGGTTATATTTTGTATAATCATTCCCTTCAAGAGCTAACAGCCCTGGAAATGAATATGGTCATGAGCCTGTCCCCGCTCTTTACAGCCCTGCTGGGTTGGTTCATGCTGGGAGAAGGTTTGTCCCCGGTCCAGTTTGCCGGGATGCTGGTCATGATCGCCGGTGTGATACTTGTCCAGTGGGGAGCTAATCCCAAGGCCAGCCCAGACTGATTGGATGCCTGTCTATGTTGACCCCTCTTCTCACAGATCGCCTTGAACTGATTCCGTTGACCCGGGAGCAGCTCAGCTGGTTCCTGGAAGACCCGGATCGTTTCAACCAGGAACTGGGCCGCACTTCCTGGAAAATCTTGACCAAAGCTCTCCGGAAAGCCATTGAAATCAAGCTGGAAAAAATGCAGTTGATCGATGAACCGGATCAAGCCTGGATAACCTACTGGCTGATGAAGGTCAGGGAAGATGGAACTGGCATCGGCCTGCTCGGGTACAAGGGGGTGCCAGACTACAGGGGCCAGGTGGAAATTGGCTATGGTGTCGATCCCGATCATCAAAACCAGGGCTATACCACCGAGGCAGCTTCCGTGATCATCCAGTGGGCTTTTCAAGACCCGCGCTGTCTGCGGGTCGTCGCTCCGGGAACCAGGAGGGATAACCCGGCTTCCAACCGGGTGTTGGAAAAACTGGGGATGACAATCTACCAGCAAAGCCCGGAGTTTATGAGCTGGAAGCTGGATAAAAGTGATTCTCTGGGGACTATATGAACACAACAGGAGTGTTGACACTTTTGCTGTTGGTGATCCTGGTCTCGACAACTCTGAGATCAGCCTTTGGTTTTGGCAATGCTTTGATCGCCATGCCGCTGCTGGTTTTGCTGCGCGGCCGTCCTTCCGCAATACACAGGTGGCCCTGGTAGGACTTATTATTGGTTTTGGTCCTGCGGGGCTGCCTGATGTTCTTCTGATTGGCGTTTTTTGAATGATTCCAGAAGTTTTCCAAAGGTTTTTTATAATGGATAAAATGGCACAGCTCCCCTTCCGGGAAGGATGTTTAATTGCCAGTTATAATTTAACAACAGGAATCTGGACTGGGAGGAATCAATGAAGACCCAAAAAACCCTTTTGTCTGATCCCCGTTCAGCGGGCGAGATGGTTTTCACCCGCATCGGGGAGACCCCGGTGACCAGCCGCGGGATCAGCTGGATACCCATCACTCAATTCCTGGCCTGGATCTTCTTTACTCACCGGGCTTCCAGGAGAAAACCAGAGGATACGATATTCCATTGGGCAGGGGAAGGGATATTAAAGACTGCTGTTTCCCTGGGAGCAGAATGGTGCCATAATCTAGCCCACCTGATGGCATCCAACTGGATAGCTAAACCCATGGATCAGTTCCGGATCCAGTTCGGTATGCCCCGATGTATCTATTATCAGCTGAACGACCAGGAGGTCTCACCCCGGGAGCATGTGCTCCGCTCCCTGGGGGGTCCGGTGATCAATTTGATCCTGCTGCCGTTCAGTTGGCTCAGCAAACGAGTAACCAAACCGGGCACCGTTCCAGGAGAGGCAGCCGAATTGTTGTACCAGACCAATCTCTTCCTCAGCCTGGTTTCTTTGCTGCCGATACCCGGCATCGATGGGGGGCCGATCCTGAAATGGTCCTTGGTCGAGAGAGGATGTTCCGTAGAGGAGGCTGATCTGGCTGTTCGGAAGACCAATGGGCCGCTGGCTGTTGGTCTGGGTTTGTTTTCCAGTTATTCCTTTTCCAGAAAAAGGATCTTCGCTGGCTTTATCAGTGCCATGCTGGGGTTAATTTCCTTAAGCATCTTTGCTGGTTGGTTAAACGAGGACGATGTTCCTATCTGATCGCGGCGGGATTACGCTGCTGGGTTCAAATTACATCCTGGAGGAAAATTGAAGTTATCAATTATTGCCGGGGCTGTGGTCGCCCTGCTAACAGGCCTGGCGATCGCTTCCCAGGCCACATTAACAAGTCGGGTGGGAGGGATCATCGGGGATATTCGTACCGGTATCTTGACCAATGCCATGGGGGGTATCGTGGCCGGCTCTCTGATGCTGATCTGGCTGATCCGGGAAGGACCTGAAACCTGGAAAGTCCCTACCCATGCTCTAGGCGTCACGGCCATCTCGGGAATCCTGGGTGTATTGATCATCACCGGGATCTCTTTTTCACTCCAGAGAGCCGGAGTTGCTGCTGGTTTAGGGGGTGTGATCCTGGGGCAGCTGGTTCTCTCGACTGTGATCGATACCCTTGGTCTTGGTGCGCCCCCGATACCCTTAACGGCCGTCAGGATCCTGGGTCTCATAATAACCGGTGCCGGAGTGTTTTTCCTGCTTCCCCGGGTCTGACTTTTGATGATATAAGGTGAAATATGGATATTCAACACCGTTCCCTGGGAAGGTCTGATCTGAAAGTATCTCCTATTGGATTGGGAGTGATGCAGTTTGCTGGAGGAAAGGGTGTATTTCAGGCGCTATACCCTTCTGTTCCAGAGGAAGAGCGGATCCGGATTGTTCAAGCTGCCCTTGAGGGCGGCATCAACTGGTTTGACACGGCAGAAATGTATGGCAGGGGTCAGTCCGAGATCTATCTGGCGGAAGCTCTCCAGTCAGTTGGGGCTGCGGCTGCGGATCTGATAATTGCTACCAAGTGGTCACCATTTTTTCGTTTTGCCCGCAATATTCCCCGGACGATCCCGATCCGAATTCGAAATCTGAATCCTTATCCGATCGATCTCTACCAGGTCCATAACCCCTGGTCATTTTCTCCGCCAGAAAAAGAGATGTTGATGATGGGGCAGCTGGTGAACGAGGGCCAGATCAGAACTGTGGGGGTGAGTAATTTTAATCCCAAGCAGATGCGCAGGGCTCACAAGGCCCTGGCCGACCTGGGACTTCCCCTGGCCTCAAACCAGGTCCACTATAATCTGTTAAACAGGCAGATCGAAACCAATGGTGTGCTTGAAACTGCCAGGGAACTTGGTATGAGCATCATTGCCTGGTCGCCCCTGGCTTCCGGTTTACTGACAGGGAAATTTCACAAAGACCCCAGGATATTGGCCCGCACCCCTTCAGTCCGGCGAAAAAGCCTGCAAAAACAGCTGGCAGTTAGTCGGCCAGTGATCGATGTTCTGAATGAGATCGCTCAAAGGCACCAAACGGAACCAGCCCAGGTGGCGTTAAGCTGGGTGATCCACAACCAGGGAGATCTGGTGGTGGCCATTCCGGGGGCATCCCGCGTTGGACATGTTGAAGAGAGTATCGGGGCCATGAAAATCCAGCTCAGCAATGTTGACCTGGAACAGCTGGATGAAGTGTCCCGAGAATTCCGCGGTCAGTAACGGAGAGGATTTCGGCTTTTAAGAAGGGACTTTACTGGTATTCGGAGTCAGGGGTTTGGTTTACTGGTTCTCCATTGGTTTCCATTTTGAAGGGGATATGGGACCGCAATTTAAAGGAAAACACCCGGATTGCGGAAACCCGGGTGTTTTGTTATTTTTGTACTGCTTCAATTACTTGATGCAGAAGACAAATGAACTACATAACAGGGACTACGTTGACGGCCTGAAGGCCTTTGTCGCCCTGCTCAACGGAAAATTCAACCCGTTGTTCTTCGCTAAGGGATTTGAATCCCTCCATCTGGATGGCTGTGTGATGTACAAATACATCATCACCGCTCTCGCGGGAAATAAAGCCATAACCTTTTGCATCGTTGAACCATTTCACGGTTCCAATTTCTTTCTCGGACACTTTTGTTACTCCTTGGTACATTTGATAGAATTGAAGCAGAGCTGTTAGAGCAAAAAACCGCCCAGTTTCCGCAAGTGTGGGCAGTTTCTTTACGTGCTACCATTACCTACTTCATCTTTAACAATGCGTATAGTATCATAAATAAGGCAGGATGTCAATTCGTTTCATATCTGACTTTATCAAACAAGAGAGGGATGATGGCAGGATTGGTGGATGGGAAAATGGCGGCCTGGCTCCAGGTCATTGTCTCCCGGAGGCGGGAGCAAGCTGGTTTATACCGCGAGATCGCCCGCCAGCTGCCCCTGGAAAACGCGCAGCGGGTGCTTGACGTAGGAACCGGGACCGGTCTGCAGCTGAAGGCAATACACGATATTCATCCCGGGATCGAGTTGTTTGGATTGGACCTTTCAGAGGTCGCGGTCCAGGCTGCCCAAAAAGCCCTGGCCGGAATTCAGGTAGACCTTCGGCCCGGCAGTATTTATTCAACTGATTTCAGAGATGATTATTTTGACATCGTCACCTGCCATTCCAGCCTGTCCTACTGGATCGATCCCCAAGGCTGCTTCAATGAAATATACCGGATCCTTAAACCAGGTGGAAAAGCCCTGATTTTTGAACCCCAGCGGGAGATCGATATTGAGGCTGCCCTCGATCAAATCCGGGATGTGATGAGAGCCAAGGCCCCCATCCAGCGCTGGGGGGCAGTTCAGCTGCATAAATTTGCATTGAAGCGGGGGTCAAGGGTAGGGTTGAACCTTTATTCGATCCCCGAATTCCGGGAATTGATCCAGGCTTCGAGTTTTGGTGACCATCAGGATATTGCCGAAACTTCGCTGCTGGGGGTTCCCATCTTCGCCCGCATCCAGCTCTGGAAATAAACAGGAGGACCGATGTCCCAAATCTATTCCGAAAAAATCTCATCCACGGGAACCAGAATGCTTTTTTTGTGCCTCTCGATCCTGTTTCTTGTGATGTTTGGCTGGAGGATATCGATTGTTGGCTGGCGGTTTTTCCCTGCCCTGAGCCTGTTCCTGGGTTTGTTATTCGGTTTTTACGTCCTTAATTACCGAACCCTGGAGATCTCCATCACCTCCGAAAGTTTAAAATTGAAATTTGGGCTGATCAGCTGGAAGACCCGCCTGGACAACATCCAGGCCTGCCAGCGGGATGATTCTCCCCCGCTGGTCAAGTATGGGGGCGCGGGAGTTCACTTTGCATTTGTGAAGGGAACCTACCGGGCTTTCTATAATTTTTTGGAATATCCCCGGATCCTGGTCACTTTTAGAAAGAAACAGGGCCTGGTCCAGGAATTGGTTTTTACCACCCGCCAGCCCGAAAAAATCCTGGCATTACTTCAACAAGGAAGGGAATAGATGATGAACCGAAACACCATCCTCACACCCTATTTTCTGGATCAACCCCTCCCCGGGCTGGGTGAACTGCAGCGTCCGGGTTGGATCATCAATCAGCTCCCGCTGCCAGGATATCAGCTGATCAAAAGGATCGCGGTCCTGCAGGCAGCGCTCGCCAGATATGTGGAAGAGGCCCTCGCAGAGGAGGGATTTCCGGTCTCGATCGCCGGAGATTGCTGTTCGGCCCTGGGTGTCCTGGCAGGCTTGAGGCGCTCTGGGATCGATCCCACCCTGGTCTGGTTCGATGCCCATGGAGATTTTAATACCTGGGAAACAACCCCCAGCGGTTTCCTGGGAGGCATGCCTCTGGCCATGCTGGCCGGCCTGGGCGAACAAACCATCCTGGAAGAATTGGATTTGGAACCCCTCGCTCAGGGGCAGATCACCCTCAGCGATGCCCGGGACCTCGATCCTGGAGAGCGCGAGCTGGTGAACAGCTCCGGGATCACCCATTACGATGATGTGTCGAAGCTCCTGGATCATAGATTCCCGGACAGACCGATCTGGGTCCATTTTGATACCGATCTGATCGATCCAGTCGAAGTACCTGCCCAGAATTATCCCGCCCCGGGAGGGCCAAACAGGCAAGAGCTGGGCCGGGTCTTTGAATATCTCAGATCGACCGGCTTGATTCGGGCGGTTTCCGTATCATCCTGGGCCCCTGATCTGGATCTGGATGGGAGATCCCGGGATGTGAGTTTGGAATTACTGGATCTGCTTTGCCCTTCGGCTGAATCAAACTGATCCAATTTTGGGATCAGGAAGATGAGGCCAATATTAAGGATAGAAAAACATGACCCTGCCCTGGCTCAGTGACCTCAGTTTTGATCCGGTCCAACCCTTGCTGGAATCCGGGCTTACGCAGCCCACCCGGAATTCCGCCGATCTCCCACCGCGATGCAAGCTGGTACACTTTTATTAAGCAGGTTGTTCAAGGCGGATAAATACCCGGACAGGAAAGCGGTGTCCTATTGGTATAAATTCCAATTTCCTTTCTGGTGGGGAAACCTATTAACTGTGCTGGATTCTGTGTCCCGGTTGGATATTTCACCAAACTCTCCGGGACTCAAAAAGGGCCTGGATTGGTTTAGTGAGAATCAATTAGAATCAGGATACTGGCCTACAGGATATGATAAGAACCAAAAGGCAAGCTCCAATCAAGCCTGGGTTTGCCTGGCGATTTGCAGAGTGCTAAAAAGGTTCCACAAGGAGTGAATCATGAAACCATTCCGTAAAAATGTTGCCCTGGCGGTCGATGGAGGGGGGATCAAAGGTGTGATCGTTGCCCGGGCTTTGACCAAACTTGAAGCCTATCTCCAGAAACCCAGTTATGAGATCTTCAGGCTGCTGGCAGGAACATCCACCGGCGCGATCGTTGCGGCCGGCATTGCCAACGGGTTATTTGCCACCGAGATCCACCAGCTCTATTGTGATCTGGGACCGAAGATCTTTCGCAAAACCTGGCGGTCCTCGCTCTGGCCTTTGACCCGCTACCGCTATCCGCTCGAGCCTCTGCAGGCTGCCCTGGAGGATCAGCTGGGAAATAAACAAATGGGCGATTTCTGGTTTTGTGATCAGCCCCTGGACCTGGTGATCACAGCTTTTGACCTGGTCAGGAATAAGACCCTGTTTATCAAACCCTTTAATCAATCCAGCGGGTATGACCAGTGGCCGGTGACCAAAGCGGTCCTGGCTTCATCCGCTGTGCCTTCCTATTTCCCTCCCGTGGAGGATCGCTTTGTGGATGGTGGAGTTGGCTCCTATCACAACCCCTGTTACCTGGCTGCCTATGAGGCTCAGTTTGTGCTGGATTGGGATCCGGCCGAAACCACCCTGATCAGCCTGGGAACAGGCAGGGAACCTCATCATCTTAAGCCTGAGCAGATCAAAAGATTTTATCCCTGGCATTGGATCAGCCCGGTGCTGGGCGCTTTTCAGGGCTCTTCGGATGATCAGCAGGTCCATTTGGTGCAAACCTTTTTCCCCGAGATGGATTTCCGACGTTTCCAGGTAGACCTCGATGGATCCTATCCGCTGGACGATCCGGACAAGATACCCCAACTCACTGCTTACGGGGATCAGTTAGGAGACAAGATTCTGGCCGATGAATTTGACTCAGCTATGCAGATCCAGGCTCAAAAAGCTCCTCCTAAAGACCTTTTTGGATGAGGAAAATCACCCTAATTTATGTCTAGATTATTGGTTGTACAGCGGTCCCTCATAATCCTTCTGGTCCTTTTGCTGCTGGTCCTGCCCCTCAGTGGATCCAATGGCGATCCCTCCCTGGAACAGGAGCAGGTTCGGGCCTACTCAAGGATCTACGAATTTGACTACGTCAGCTGGACCGTCTCGGCTTGGGCGAGCAAGATCGTTCAGGGGTCCCTTAATGCCGAACGTTATCTCACAGATCAAGATCAACATGACCTGGTCCTGGATTACCTGGAATCCAGTCGGCAGCGGATCCAGTTGGAAGCTGAGTTATCCAATCTGCTCGCTGATCCTGCCGGAGGGAACCGGGAAGAGCAGGAATCCCAAGTTCGGAAAAGGCTGGAGGAAATCATCCTGCTGCTGGAAGATCTGGCGCCCTACGTGGAGCAGATCCTGCAAAACCAGATCAATATTGCCCTGGTGGAGCTGGGGATTTCGGTGGGTGGTCAGCTGATACCGCCGGTCCTCTATCGCTCTGAACCCAATTCCATGGCTTTGATCGTTTCTCCCCGGACCGAGATCCGCCAGGCCGCCAACCTGCTGCTGATCAGGGGGCTGGACCTGGACCAGATCATTGCCCTGGAGGCAGCCATCGAGGAGAATCTGGACCTGTCTGCCCTGGTAGTGGGAGTTGGCGGGGTTGGGCTGTACCCATCGATGATCATCGAATCACCCAATCTGGATTGGCTCGTGCATGTTATCAGCCATGAGTGGACCCATAATTACCTGACCATCCGCCCCCTCGGTGCCTTTTATAATGCCAGCCCGGAATTAACCACCATCAACGAAACTGTCGCTGACCTCTCCGCCGATGATATTCAGCGGCGGGTGTTTGAGCTGTTTTATCCGGAATTTTTAGCCCCTGAACCGGAGTCCCTGCCATCGGAACCTGAAGCAGCAACTCACCAGGAGCCGGAATCCAGCCCCCCTGACCCACCGCCCTTTGATTTCAGGGAACAGATGCACCTGACCCGGTTGGAGGTTGACCGGCTTCTGGAGGAAGGTAAGGTCTTGGAAGCTGAGGCCTATATGGAGCTGCGCCGGGATTATTTCTGGGAGAATGGATACCAGATCCGCAAGCTCAACCAGGCCTATTTTGCCTTTCACGGATCTTATGCGGCTGATCCCGGTGGGGCAACCGGTCAGCAAGGAGCGGATTTTGGAGCCCTGCTGCGGGAATTGAAAGCCAATTCTCCTTCGTATCAGGATTTTATTCGTCAGGTGGCCTGGAAATGGCGCCTGGCCCAATTCCAGGAATTATTTGATCCGCAGCATGGTAAGTAGCCAGGTGCCTGGGGCGTCTGAACTCTGTAAAACATGCTAATAAGGTGTGCATCTGGTATATATGCCTTGATAGTAGAACTGGCTGTCCTGGGTCTGGTATTATTTATGCCCGCCGGATACCCGGGGCCTGATATTTTTTGAAGTCTCGAATACTGTATTCAAACCTTAACTTATTGGTACAATATCGGGACAATTTACTGAGGAGGTCCTGTGAAAAATTCCAAACTTTTTTTAGTGGTAGTAGTTTTGTCCCTGGCCCTGGCAGGTTGTACTTCAGCTGCTGAGGTTCCTGTAACTCCCACAGCCACAGAGGTGGTTGTTGAGGAAGCCCCGTCCCTGTTGGATTCCCCGGCCCAGACCGGTCCATCCTGCGTGGCTAATGACCCCCCGCCGCAGCCTAGTGGTGAGGAACTGGCGGTTTATTCAATTGATCCCGATAGGGACTGGGTCAAAGGTCCTGAAGATGCCGCCATCACCATTATCGAGTACGCAGATTTTCAATGCCCCTATTGCTCCCAGGCGGCAGATAATCTGAGCGCACTATTAGAGAAATATCCAGACGATGTGCGGGTTGTGTACCGCCATTTCCCTTTGGCAAGCATTCATGACAAGGCCATCCTGGCAACCCAGGCATCGGAAGCAGCCGGCTTGCAGGGAGCTGATTATTTCTGGCAGATGCACGATATGCTTTACGAAACCCAGTCGCTCTGGTCGGGTTTTTCAGTCGAGGATTTTACAGCCTGGCTGATCGAGGTGGGGGACCAGCTGGGATTGGATCGTTCTCAATTCGAATCCGATCTTTTCAGTGAGGAGATCGTCAGCTTCTCGGAAGGGACCTGGACCGATGGACAGGCGATCGGGCTGGGAGGCACTCCCACCCTGATCATCAACTCCCTTTATCAAGTGAATGCTGACCCCGCCACGCTGACCGCGTATGTGGAATTGATCAAAATCGAAGATCGTAAATTCAGGGAATGCCCTCCTCTGACCGTAGACAGTGAGACCTCTTATTTGGCTACTGTCGAAACGGAAAAAGGCTCCTTTGTGATCCAACTCCTGCCAGAAGCGGCTCCCCTGGCAGTCAACAGCTTCCTTTTCCTGGCTGAAAATGGCTGGTTTGATGGCATAACTTTCCACCGGGTGCTGCCTGGATTTGTGGCCCAGACCGGCGACCCAACCGGAACTGGATATGGAGACCCCGGTTACCGTTTCAGCATCGAAGTTGAAAATGATCTGATTTTTGACCGGGCTGGATTGGTAGCAATGGCTAACTCCGGCCCCGAAAGCAACGGAAGCCAGTTTTTTATCACCTATGACGCTGCGCCCAATCTGGATGGCGCTTATACGATCTTTGGCGAAGTGATCGAGGGTATGGAAGTAGTGCAGAGCATCACTCCCCGAGACCCACAGCAGGGTGTTGATCTTCCCCCGGGAGACACCCTGATCAGGATTACCATCGAACAAAAATAAAATATGACTGCACCGGGACCTGATTTCGAAGACCTCATAATTCTGGAAGATCAGGTCCTTCCTGTTAATAAGTTTGACTGGCTGAGCGGGGCTCAATTCGTTATTGGATTGATCTCCGCTTTGTTATTTCTGGGAGCAGCCGTCCTGGGAGGCCTGGTCCTGCTCCTGGGCGATCAAGCTGCCGGGGGAGTTCCCCCTGTCCCCGAAGCTCTGTCATCCTGGTTGTTGATTGCCGGGGTGGGTTTTGGAGGCCTTTTGACCCTGCCTTCGACCTACTTTGCCGGCCTTAAATTACTAGGCAAGGAATCCCGGGAAGCAGGGAGTTGGATCCTTATTACCCGGATCTCGGCTTTCTTTCCGATCCTGATCTGGCTTGGTTACCAGGTCCAAACCGGACCAGCCTGGAGCAAAGCCTTTTTACCTCTGCTGCACATCCTGACCAACGGGTTGATCCTGGTTTGGGTATGGAACCTGGTTTACCGCAAACTGCCCGGGGGCAGCGCACAGCGGCGCTGGGGATTTTTCAGCGCTGGTTTGACAGTCATTCCCCTGATAAGCTTTTTGATCGAGGTCCTGATCCTGCTGTTTTTGGGTCTGGTTTGGGTGATTGCCCTTCAAACCCAACCCGGGTTTCAGGACCAACTGCTCCTGCTGGTTGAACAGCTCCAGACCGGGGACCCTAACCTGGAAATGATCCAAAATTCGCTGGAAGGGTTTATCAACCGCCCCGGCCTGATATTGACTGGTTTTGCTTACCTGGCCCTGCTGGTGCCCCTGGTGGAGGAAACCCTTAAGCCGGTCTTGATCTGGCTGCTTTTCAACAGGAAACCTGAACCCCGGGACGGATTTCTCTTGGGAGCAGCTTCCGGGGCTGGTTACGCCCTGTTCGAGAACCTGACGATCGGAGCGTCCGCCGATATCTGGACCGTAGTGATCTTTACCCGGTTGGGAACGGTGGCTTTGCACATCCTCACTTCGGGGACCGTGGGCTGGGGGATCGCCTCTGCCATTTCAGAGAAAAAATACCTAAGGTTAGGGGGAGCTTTTCTGGCAGCCGTGGTGCTGCACGGGGTCTGGAATGGCTTGAATATATTTACAGCCCTGGCGGAACTGCCTGCCCTGAGTGAAGGACTGGGAGGTTTCTGGTCCTATTTTGCCGACTATGCTAATGTTGGATTGGTGATCCTGGCCCTGGGCAGCTTTGGGGGTCTGTTCAGAGCTAATTCCTGGTTCAGCCGTGCTATAATAACGCAGTCCCCAGCAGAAAGTGAGGTTGAATGGAAGTCATTAAGTTCCTGATAGATTTTGTTTTGCACCTGGATGTTTATTTAAGTGAGATCATCAGGGATTATGGATCCTGGACCTATGCGATCCTGTTTCTGGTGATCTTCATGGAAACCGGGTTTGTGGTCACTCCTTTTTTGCCGGGAGATTCCCTGCTCTTTGCGGCAGGAACTTTCGCCGCCCTGGGTGCCCTGAACCCGATCTACTTGTTTTTGCTCCTGGTGGTTGCGGCGATTCTGGGGGACACCATCAACTATTCGATCGGCGCCTATATCGGTCCCCGGGCTTTCAGCGGTGACATAAAATTTTTGAAAAAGGAGCACCTCGACAAGACCCAGGCATTTTATGAAAAACACGGCGGGAAGATGATCATCCTGGCCCGTTTTATACCCATCATCCGCACCTTTGCCCCCTTTGTGGCCGGGATCGGGACCATGAGATACCGGAATTTCATCTTGTTCAATGTTGTGGGCGGAATCGCCTGGGTGGCGATCTTTATCTCCCTGGGATACTTCTTCGGCAATATTCCCTTTGTGCAGAAAAATTTTGAGCTGGTGATCCTGGCGATCATAACTATCTCTTTTCTACCCCCGATCTGGGAAGTTATTAAAGCCCGCCGGGAATCCAGAGCGGCCCAAATGGAAGACTAGTCCCTCCAAGCTTTCAATCAAAAACCGCCCCCGGGCGGTTTTTGTTATTAATATCCCGATGCTATAACTGATGGGATTAGGTATTTTCCGAGCCCGGAATAAAACAAATTTTCGATCCGGTCCCGGACAGATCTTACAATATTCCAGTCTGACACATCACCTGAAATGTTTTCCTCTCTGGGCCGGCCGAGTTTATCCCCTCTCGTTCATCTACTATCGAACTCTGAGAGAGGTTCAGAGCGGCCCCCGAGAATGCTAATAATCGATGAAATCCATCAAATTATCAGCGAAAATCGGGATAATTCTTGACAATATTACGAAATTCGGTAGAATGAAATTATGTTAGATGATCTGGATCGCCAAATTATATCTTTGCTCCAATATGATGGCCGGATGCCGTTCACTGCCATTGCGGCAGAATTGGGCACTACAGAGGGAACGGTCCGGCGGCGGGTGAAGCAGCTCTCTGACGATGGGACCATGCAAATAGTTGCCATCGTGGAACCCCAGAATATGGGTTGGGAAGAGGCTGCCATGATTGGCATCACCGTCAAAACCAACCTGATTTCCACCATTGCCGATGAGATAGCCAAGCTGCCCGAAGTGGCCTATTTATTTCAAGCTGCTGGTGATTACGATCTGATCGCGGAAGTGTTCTGCAGGGATCGGGATCATTTTGTGTCCTTCCTGAACGATAAACTGCAGCAAATTGCCGGCATTGATCGGACCCAATCCTTTATGATCCTCAAGATGCATAAACTATCCTATCGTTGGGGTGAGGCAGGTCCACCGGAATATGCTCAGCAGATAACACAACCTGGAGCGGCTAACCAGGAGAATCCCTGATCTGAATTCCTGGAGTAAATCCAACCATGGCAAACCAAACTGAAGAGATCGCTCAGATTGTGCATCTAGGATCAGTTGAGATCCTGACGGATGTTGGGTTTTGTGTGCCAGATCAAAAATTGCTGGCCCGGCTAGAAAAAGCCGGATTCCAGATCGATCTAGAATCCGAAATGGTGCTTATTTCAGAGGATTTGTTGGAAGCAGCTCTGCAAAGTCTTCCCCGGGATCTGCGGCTGTTCTCCAGGAATGGACAACCTCTCGAAAAATTTGGAGTTGAATCTTGTTTTATGGGAGCTGGAACTCCGGTGAACGTGTTCGACCTGGATTCCGGGGAACACCGCTCCTCAACCAGGCAGGACGTCCGGCAGATCATCACTATCCAGGACGCTCTCTCCCAGGTTGATATTGTGCGACCCACAGTGACGGCGACCGACCAGGGGGAAATCTCAGACTTGGTCGAAATTGCAGAATTATTAAGGTGGACATCAAAACCTATTGTTCATCGCACTCTCTCACCTGATCGGGTGGAAGCAGCTGTGGAAATGCTGTATGCTGTAGCAGGCGGTGAAAAAGATTTTCGTGCCAAGCCGAATTTTGCCACTCTATATTGTCCGATCAGCCCTGGTTATTTCACCCCTGAAAATATCCACTGTATGCTCAAGTGGGCCGAATTCGGGGTTCCTATCACCTTGTTAAGCATGGCGATGGGAGGTGCATCTGCTCCTGCGACCCTGCTGGGAGAGTTGATCGTTATTAATACTGATATTTTGGCCTGGATTGTTGTTCTGCAAACACTCTATCCAGGAACACCGCTCATTTATGGCAGTGTCTCTGCTGTGCTGGACATGAAAACCGGATTGCTGCCGCTGGGCGCGCCTGAAAGGGGCCTGATCAACAGCGGAGCTGCGGTGATGGCAAATTATTATGGCTTGCGTTCGATGTGCGGTGGGCTTTCATCAGATGCCAAGGAATTGGACGCCCAGGCTGGTTTTGAGAAAGTCATAACCGCGATCCCGCTCCTGCAAGAACAGGCCTCGATCATTTATGGAGTAGGCGCTACAGATGCCGGCAATACCATCTCCTATCAGCAGTTGATTTTTGATAATGAGATCATCGCTGGGATCCGCCGGATGTGGAGCGGAATATCCATCCATGATCCTCGGGAGGAAATCGATCTGATCAAATCTTTAACTCCCCGGGGGAATTTCATGTCAACCGGCCATACCAGAAAAAATTACCGGCAGCATTGGTATCCGGAGATCATCAGCCGGGATACTTATGAGACCTGGCATGAAAAAGGGGATAACCTGAAAACGATCTGCAATCGGAAAGCTCGGGAAATCCTGAATTCACATCAACCCTCCCAGCTTCCTGCAAAAGTTGCTCTAGAGCTAGAAGGTATTGTGCGGAGGTATGTTCCTGATTTTTCATACCAAGACTAAACCCAATCATTTGGCAATCAGAACTAGATCAAGACAAGGAGAGAGATATGTCAGAAGAACTTTATTCAAAATTGATGGGCGCAGTTGTAGATGGTGAGCCAGAAGATGCCGAGCAGTATGCCAAAGATGCCCTGGAAGCAAAGCTCGATCCCCTAACATGTATTAACAAGGGATTAATGCCCGGTATTCAAAAAGTTGGCGAGTTGTTCTCAACCGGAGAATATTTCCTACCAGAATTGATCATTGGCGCTGATGCCATGAAAGCTGCCCTGGATGTTCTTGAACCCGCCCTGGTAGGCGGGCAGGAGCGTGAGGTCGTTGGACGGGTGGTGCTAGGCACGGTGGAAGGGGATTTGCATGAGATTGGAAAAACCCTGGTGGGAACCATGCTGACCGCCAATGGATTTAAAGTTACTGATATTGGGGTTGACCAGTCCCCGGAAGCCTTTGTGAAAGCGATCCAGGAACACAGAGCTGATATTGTTGGCGCATCGGCTTTACTGACAACCACCATGCTCCAGCAGAAGAAATTGATTGAAGCCCTCGAGAGCGCTGGAATACGAGACCAGGTCAAGGTTATGATCGGAGGTGCTCCGGTCACCGATCGTTATGCCAAAGAGATCGGCGCAGATGGATATGCAGAGGATGCAATCTCCGCAGTGGATATCGCTTACCGATTAATGGATGCCCCAGTTTAGGAGGAGATCTCATGGACCGCCCCCCGATCGAACCGCTAAGGACTTCTCGGAAATTAAGCTTTTTGGATGATCGCCAACTTGACGATCTGCAAGAAGCAACCCTGCAAATCCTTGAGAATACAGGGATCCAATTTCCGTCTGAGAAAGCGCTGAAGATCTTTGCCGATCACGGTGCGATTGTGGATCAAGAATCCCAGATCGTTAAAATACCCCGCGGGCTGGTGTTTAAAGCCATGGCTACTTTACCCAGGTATTTTAAGCTGGGCGCGAGGAATCCCGAATTTGACCTGGATCTGCAGGAAGGGGTTTCCTATTTTACCAATGATGGCTGCGGCCATAATGTGATTGATCTCATTGACCGGAGAAATGCGGGCTTCCAGAAAATCCGATGTTGGCATGATGGCCCGGATCAATGATTACCTGTCATCCATGTCGTTTTGCTGGACCATGGTGAGCGCCCAGGATTGTGGGGTGACCTCACCCCTTCACGAGTTGGATATCACCTGGAAAAATAACACCAAACATTACCAGAGTGTCACAATGATGGGTGAGGAGCTCTGCCGTTATGGAGTTGAGATGGCAACCGTGCTGCGGGGGAGCAGCCAGGAAGTCCGGCTCCGCCCACCAATCTCGTTAATTGTTTGCACTATCGCCCCCCTGGTGCAGGATAAAGAAGCCATAGAAGGCGCCCTGATCCTGGGTGAAGCCGGGATCCCGATCGTGGTCATGTCCATGCCCACCCTGGGCACAACTGCTCCTGCGACCTTTGCTGGAGCCCTGGCCGTAGGGGATGCTGAAGTGATCAGTGTTGCCGTGTTAGCCCAACTTGCCAATCCTGGAACACCCGTTTTTCATTCCTTGCTGCACGCCTGGGCGGATCCCCGGACGGCAGCCTATGTGGGATATCCATTGGACTCCAGGGCCCGATATGCTCCGGTAGAAATGGCCCACCACTGGGGAATGCCAGCCCTGGGAGGTGCTTTTGGAACAGAATCTGCCGAGCTGGATAGCTGGCAATCTGCTGCCGAAGTGGCTACCGATCCCCTCCTGGTCGCTTTGGCAGGAGCTGAGATCGTCACCGGAATTGGCCTGAGGGATACCTACACCTTGTTATATCCGGAGGCCATCATTCTGGATGATGACCTGTACCACCAGGCAAGATATTCTTTGCTCGATATTGATGTCAATCCCGAAACATTGGCTGTTGATGTTATCCATGCCGTTCAGCCTGGCGGCCATTTCTTGAGTCAAAAACACACCCGGAACCATATGCGGACAGCCATGGTCAGAGGTGTTATCCATCAATTGGATGAGCAGGGAAAGTATCGGAACCCAGTCGAGTATGCCCGCGAAAAGGTCAAATGGATCCTAGACAACCACCATCCAGAACCACCTCCTGATGATGTTCAAAAGGAATTGAACAGGATCCTAGCTGCAGCAGACCAAGAGCTAAAGGGATTGGTTTGACGATGTTATCCCTCCAGCCTGCCATTTCAAAAAAGAAAGTCCAGCTCATCCATGAAAACAGCCTGGATGTTTTGGAGCATGTGGGGGTCGACTTCAAAACACCCCGGGCTTTGGAAATATTGGAAGACCACGGCTGTCAGGTCAACTACCAGGAGAACCGGGCTCTGATCCCTCCTGATCTGGTTGAATGGGCTGTTCAAAACGCTCCTCGAGAAATCGTGCTCCAGGCCCGGGATCCAGATCATAACCTGCATCTCGATGGCACCCGGTCTTTCCATACAACTGACAGCCAGGGAACCCGGGCGATTGATTTTGAAACCGGGGACCTGCATGATTCCGGTGCAGATGATCTCAAAAAAATGCTCCTCCTGGCTGATTCCCTGGATAAAGTTGATATTGTAAACGTCTCTGTTTCGGCCAGTGATATCCCCGCCCATACCCGGACGATCTATCATTTTGCCCAGGCATTTTCTTTGACCGGGAAACATGTCCGCACCGGCGTGTTAAACGCCCGTCAGGTGCCGTTTATTGTCGAATTGGTCCAGGCTGTTACCGGGGAGGAAAAATTCCGACCCATCTTCTCAGCTGTGGATTGTACGATCTCTCCCCTCATGCATGACGGCCAGATGACCGAAGCCTGTCTCGAGCTCGCCAAGCTTTCCGTCCCGATCATGGTCTTTCCAATGCCCCTCGCGGGAGGAACCTCCCCTGTCACTCTGGCCGGGACCATGTTAATGCACAACATCGAGTTCCTGAGCGGGCTGGTGCTGTTCCAATGCACCAACCCTGGAACCCCGATCATTTACGGATCGGAAGCCTCGCAGCTGGATATGCAGTCCGGGAGATATGGCGGCAGCGCAGATGGATATGGACTGAGCTCAGCCCTGCTCCAGATGGCCCGCCGCTATGGAGTCCCAGCCAATTTAAGAGGTACTTCGACCAAATCCCGGCAGCTTGATGCCCAGTACGGCTATGAAGCTCTGGCCGGGACAATGCTGTCCTGCCTGGCCGGGGCCGATGAGATCTACAGCGTGGGGTTACTGGGCGCGGCCCAGATCCTTTCTCTGGACAAGATGGTTTTTGATAATCACCTGATCCAGCAGATTGAGCTAATGCTCCAGGGAATCAAGGTCGATGAAGAACATCTTCAGACAGAGCTGATCAAGAAAGTAGGTATTGGAGGTGAGTTCCTGACCCGGCGGGAAACTTTGTTGTACACCCGCTCCGAGTATGTGCCGCTCTGGCCGCCGCACGATAGGGATATTTTAGAGCTAATCCATGCTGAAACCAGAGCCTTGCTGGAATCCCACAAACCCCTTCCCCTACCCCCGGGTGCAGAAGAAAGGATCCAAACCATCCTGGCCGAGGCGGACCAAGAGCTTTTCAGCTAGGGAGTATCCCTGTATCTAAAACAGGGTTTCCCAAGCGTTATCAAAAAAAGGATCTTATGATGACTGGACAGACCCCGAGAGAGCTTGGATATCGCATGCCAGCGGAATGGGAAACCCATGAGGGAACCTGGCTGATCTGGCCTCACAACGACACCCATCAGGATTCCCAGCTGCACCTGGAGCACATCTGGCTGGAAATGACCAGGGTTCTTCAAAGATCCGAAGTGGTTCATATTATCGTGCCCGATGAACTTCGCCAGGAACACCTTGAAGATCAATTAAGTTTTTATGGCATAGAAAAGAAAAATATCGACCTCCTGGTAATCCCCAATGACGACGTCTGGGTCAGGGATTGCGGCCCGATCTTCCTGGTCAATGACCAGGAGGAACTCGCGGTCACGGCCTGGAATTTCAACGGCTGGGGCGAAAGATATCCTTTCGAGAAGGATCGGTTGGTGCCGGAAAAGGCAGCCAGCCGCCTGGGGGTGCCATTGTTCACCGCTCCCATCACCCTGGAAGGCGGCGGGATCGAGGTGAACGGCAAAGGGACTTTGATCGCTACCAGGAGTTCGATCATTAACGCCAATCGCAACCCCAATCTGGATCAGGCTGCGATCGAATTGGCCATCAAGGATTATCTGGGCCTTGACCAGATCATCTGGTTATCCGGCGCACCCCAGGAATATTGCGATGCTATCGGTGATGATACCGATTACCACATCGATGGAGCGGCCCGATTTACAGACGAAAACACCATCTTATATACCTGGATCGATGATAGATCCAACCATGCCTATCCTTATCTCAAAAAACACCGCGACGAACTCAAAAAAGCCCGGACAGCAGCGGGCCAGCCGCTGGATTTGATCCCCCTGCCTGTGCCTGTCAATGAAATGTATTCCACGCTGGTGAAATCAACCCGGGAACCCTTCGATACCATCCCCTCCCTGGCGATCTATACCAACTTTTATATAGCCAACGGTGTGGTCCTGGTGCCGGTTTATGGTGACATTTTGGATGCTGATGCCAAGAGCATCATCGGGGAACATTTCCCCAAACGGGAAATAGTTGGCATCCCCGCCTGGGCAACATCTGAGCGCGGCGGCATGATGCATTGTGTTACCCAGCAGCAGCCTCAGGCGAAATTGAAATCCTGAAGGAGCTTATTTTATGAAAAGAAATGTTAATCTGGGATTGATCCAGGAATCCTGTCAGGAGGATCTCAAAGCAAATTTTGATAAGACGGTCCTGAAAATAAAAGAAGCTGCCCAACAAGGAGCTCAGATCATCTGCACCCAGGAACTGTTTAAATCACCTTATTTTTGCCAAACAGAGGATTCTAAGAATTTTGAATTGGCGGAAGAGATCAATAACAACAATTCAACCATTCAGCACCTGAGTCAGCTTGCAGCGGATTTGAATATTGTTCTGATTGCCAGTTTATTCGAAAAGCGAGCCCCGGGGCTGTACCATAACACCTCTGTAGTTATTGACGCGGATGGAAGTTATCTGGGTAAATACCGCAAAATGCATATCCCTGATGACCCCCGCTATTTTGAAAAATATTACTTTACCCCGGGCGATCTGGGATACAAAGTATTCGATACAAAATTTGCAAAGATCGGGGTCTTGATCTGCTGGGACCAATGGTTCCCTGAAGCTGCCAGGTTGCTGGGACTCCAGGGAGTTGAGATCATTTTTATTCCCACAGCGATTGGTTTTTTAAGTACCGAAGCCGGGAATACTTATGACAGTGCTTGGAAAACCGTTCAGCAGGGACATTCAGTTGCCAATGCCTGTTTTTTGGCTGCGGTCAATCGGGTTGGATTTGAACCGGATCCATCAAACACTATTTTTCCAGGCCAACCCGTTGGAATCGGCCCTCAGGGAGAGCAGGGCATCAAGTTTTGGGGTCAGAGCTTCGTCGCCGATCCCAATGGAGTGATCCTCAAAGTAGCGTCTGGGGATCAGGAGGAGATCCTGATTTGTCCAATAGATCTGGAACAGGTTGAAGTCACGAAAAAACCTTCCTCATTCCCATATCGAGACCGGAGAGTTGATAGTTACCAGGATTTATTAAAGCTGTATCTAGATTCAGAAATGATTGATTAAATAGCGAGGAATACTAATATGTCAATCACCACACCCCCAATTGAACCCCTGGTTCCTTCCTACAATATGCGCATTTTGAGTGATGAAAAGAAGGATCAGTTCAGATCAGGTTCCCTTCATCTCCTGGAAAAAACTGGATTTAAATGCCCTTCGCAGCGGGCGTTAAAGATCTATGCTGAGAATGGCGCCCAGGTTGATTTTGAGACCCAGATCGTCAAATTGCCTCCCGAGGTAGTCCTGAAGGCTCTTTCTACCGTTCCGCGATATTACACCATGGGAGGCAGGATACAAGAATTTGACCTCGACCTAGCAAAACCTGTGACCTACGAAGCCACTGATGGAACAGGCACAAAAACCGTTGATTACAAAACCAGGGAGCTCCGGTCATCCATAAAGGATGATGTTGCCAAATCAGCCCGGATAGCTGATTATCTGTCCAATGTCAGCTTCTACTGGCCGATGGTCAGCGCCCAGGATCATCCCGTCACTCCCTCACTTCATGAGCTGGAAGCTTCCTTTAACAACACATTAAAACATGTGCAAACCCCCACAATTGTAGAAGTAGTAACCACGAAATACGCGATCGAGATGGCCCGGGTTGTGGCTGGAACATCGGAAAGATTAAAAAACAGCCCCCCGCTGTCTTTGTTGATCTGCACCATTGCCCCCCTGGCGATGGATGGAGAAAGCATGGATGCAGCGCTGGTAGCAGCTGAAGCAGGGATCCCGGTTGGATTCATGTCCATGCCTAACACCGGGTCAACTGCGCCTGCTACCATCGCAGGAACCATTGTTTTGGGAGATGCCGAGATCCTGTCCGCAATTGTGTTAATTCAAATGGCTTATCCCGGGGCGTCAGTCTATCACTCCTTCATGCCCGGCATGACCCATCCTCGCACGGGAGCCTATTATGGCCACGATAGTTATGTCTATGCGATTGGAGTTGAGCTGGCCCATATGTGGGGAGTTCCAACCCTGGCGGGAACTTACGGCTCAGGAGCCTCGGATCTGGGCTGGGAGTTTGCCAGCGGTGGGGGAAAGCCTTCCATGTTATGTGCCTTGTGCGGTGCGGAAACCGGCAGCGGCATGGGTTTGTTACAGGGCAGCACCCTGCTGGTTCCTGAAGCCCTGGTGCTGGATGCAGAACTTTATCATGCTGTCCAGGCTGACCTGGCTGAATTAAATACTTCATCAGATTATATGGCCCTGGATGTGATCGAAGCAGTCGGGCCTCGGGGACACTTCCTTAGGGAGCGTCATACCAGGGAATATTTCCGGAAACTTGGTTTTTCTGAGGTTCAGTATATACCAACCACGGATGGAGCATATCGTGATGTCCATGAGGTAGCCCGGGAAAAGACGGACTGGATCCTTGAGAATCACCATCCTGAACCTCTCAGTGATTCACAGCAAAAAGAGCTGACCAAGATCGTCAGGGCAGCAGAAAACGAACTATATGAGGAGGAGTAATTCGTGGAAACGTATCTAAGGGTGCTTTCAGATGCGGACCGAGACCAGGTTCATGAAAAAACGGTTAAGATTCTGGCTGAAACCGGCATTAAAGTAGAGACTGATCTTGGGCGAGATTATCTGAAGAAAGCTGGCGCAGATGTTAGTGATAACACAAAAATCGTGCGCATCCCTAGAAAGTTGCTGGAAGAATCCCTTCAGGCAGCGCCCAAGAAATTTTCCCTGGGTGCCAGGCGGACGGGTTGGGATCTGGGCCTGAATGAGGGAGAATGTTACCTGGTCCCGGATGGCGAGGGTATCTCTATCATCGATCATAGGACCAGGATCCAGCGACCGGCAACGGAAGCAGATTGGCTGGATTCCACCCGCATAATCGACGCCCTTGATGAAGTTAGTGTTTATTGGGCTATGGTTGAACAAGGGGATAAAAGAGGAACCCTGGTTGATTCAGTCCATTATTGGATCAATATTGTTAAGAACTTCTCCAAACATATACAGGATTCATCGCCTGATGCCAGGTGCAGTTCCTGGCTGCTCGAAATCCTCCAGGCCGTATTTGGCAGCAAGGAAATTATCAGGAAAACCCACCCATTTTCTTTTCTAGTCTGTCCCCAATCACCCCTCACGATAGATGGTCAGCATACTGATGCCTACCTGGCATTACAGGGCTGGAATATTCCGCTGGCTATTATGCCGATGCCGTTGATGGGAGGTACTGGTCCGGGGAATATGATCTCGATGACGATCCAGGGGAACTGTGAGGTATTGGCTATGTTATGCCTGGCCCAGGCTGCCGAACCCGGAACCCCAATCATCTACGCCCCTGCTCTGGCTATGATGAATCCCAGGAGCGGAATGTACAGCGCGGGTGCTATTGAGAATGGTTTGCTCAGCTGTGCGGCAATTGAAATGGGCAAGTATTATCAGCTTCCTGTTGAAGGAAGCGGAGGAGGTACGGATACCTTTATTCCAGGAATCCAGGCCAGCTATGAACGGTCCCTGAATTTTCTAATGGCGATGTTGTCCTGGCCCGATCTGATGGTTGGATGCGGCTTATTGGGCGGGTCGATGGTAATGAGCCTGGAACAGCTGGTAATCGATGCTGAGATGTTCCGGATGAGCAAACAAGCCCACCGGGGAGTTTTAACTCATCAAGAAGCCTGGTTGGATGAGGTCATCCAGAAAGTGGGACCAGGCGGGAATTTCCTGGGAGAGAAATCCACTATCAAGAATATGCGATCTGGGGAATGGCTTATACCTAGATTAGGTGTACATGACACCCAAAAGTCCTGGGAGAGTTCAGGAAGGAAAGATGTCCTGGATGAAGCCACGGAGAAGGTTGATCAGATATTAAAAACCCATAAACCACTAGCGCTTGAAAATGATATGCAGAATGAACTGGATAAGATCTACAAGAAGGCCCAGGAACAAACTGAGTGATCGAACCTATTGGCTAAATGAAAAATAAAATGACCCAATCCACAAAACACCTTTCCCCGGTCTGGACCCACCTGACCGAGATCCAGCCCGAACGCGCAGAAGGCATTTATTTATATGATGCTGAGGGCCAGCGCTACACCGATTTCACCAGTGGTATTGGAGTTGCCAATACCGGGCACTGCCATCCCCGTGTTGTCCAGGCAGTGCAGGCCCAATCAGAAAAACTGATCTTTGGTCAGATGAATATAGTCATTCCTCCCGTGTCAGCCGCCTTGACCACAAAACTGGCTGCGATCACTCCCAACAGGATAGACAGGTTCTTTTTATCCAACAGCGGAGCAGAAGCGGTGGAGGCCAGTATCAAGCTGGCAAGACATGCCACTGGTAAACGGGGCCTGATTGTCTTTCAGGGAAGTTTTCACGGCCGGACAGCCCAGACTATGGCAATGACCACTTCAAAATATATCTACCGCCATGATTACCAACCCCTGCCAGCTGGTATTTCTGTTGCGCCCTTCCCCTACAGCTATTCCTACGGCTGGACCGAAAAAGAAACTACCAGGTTCTGCCTGCGCCAGCTGGAAACCCTCTTCCAGGGACAGCTCAACCCGGCTGAAGCAGCTGCAATAGTGATCGAACCCGTTTTGGGAGAGGGCGGATACGTACCGGCACCACCCGAGTTTTTGCAGGAATTGCGCAGGATCTGCACCACGGAAGGTATCCTGCTCATCGCTGATGAAGTTCAATCGGGATTTGGACGCACCGGAAAATTATTCGCCTTTGAGCATGCAGGCATCGAACCGGACATCATCATCATGGCCAAGGGGCTGGGCAGCGGGTTGCCCATCTCTGCGATCGGCGCCAGCCGGGAGCTGATGAAAAAATGGAAACCCGGTTCACATGGAGGAACCTACGGGGGCGGCAGCGCGATCGCCTCAGCGGCAGCCCTGGCCACGATCGAGGTGCTGATCGATGAAGGGCTTATTGAAAATGCTGCCGAAAGAGGCGCCCAATTGATCGGGCTGCTGAATAAACTCCAAATCCGGTATCCTGTAGTGGGGGATGTTCGTGGCCTGGGATTGATGGTTGCTGCCGAGTTCACCAAAGATGGCAAACCTGACCAGGAGTCCGCGAAATCCGTTCAAAAAGCCTGCCTGGATCGAAAGCTCCTGTTGTTAAGCTGTGGAACCTTTGAAAATGTGATCCGCTGGATACCTCCTCTAATTGTCTCTCCGGGACAGATCGAAGAGGCCCTGGCCATTTTCGAAGATGCGCTGGCTGAAGTCGTAAATTAGTGATGGCTCAAAGGAAATCTAGATGCCACATTGCGGTTGGAGACTCAGAAACCAGGAGGACAAAAAAAGTCGATCTCCCACCAGGCAGTTCGATCAGCCATATTCTGGACCAACTTATGAATCGATATCGAACCAGCGCATCTGTTATTTGTGCTAAACGGGAGGACCTCAACCATCGATCAAGAACTGAAAGATGGTGACGTCCTCAATTTAATGACCGCAGTATCAGGAGGGAAGCAAAAAGACAACATCTATGATTGCTGCATATTGACTCATATGGATCATTTCGGAGATGAAACTGATCCAAACAAGATTTGAAGGAGGCTGGCATGAAAGTATTGGTTTTAGGAGGCGCGGGAGCTGTCTGCAGTGAGACCACCCGGGACCTGGCACTGTACAGCAAATTTGATGAAATAGTGGTAGCTGATTATGATCTGGATGCTGCCAATGAACTTATCAAGGAAATTGGCGATCCCAGATTAAAAGCTGTCAAGTTCGATGCCAATAACTATAGCTCAATGGTTGACTTATTCCCGGGTCATGATGTAGTGATCAGTGGTCTGCCATGTGAATATGACCTGGCAGTCACCAGGGCTTGTGCCGAGACGGGCGTGAATGGACTGGATGTGGCCACAGAAGAAGACCAATGGAGTTATGATGCCGTCGCCAAAGAAAAAGATCTGGTTTACATCCCTGGCGTGGGTGCGACCCCCGGTATCACCAATGCTTTGGCCAAACATGCTGTAAACCAGATGGATGAAGTTGATGAGATCCAGATCAATTTCGCCGCTTTCCGCTGCCCTGCCCCGGCTCCTGGCTTGCTGGTGACCTTTCTGTGGGAATTCAATCCCAAAACTGATACCAGATTCTATGTAAAAAACGGAGAGAAGCAAAAAGTCGGTCCCTTTGAGGGATTGAAAAAGGTGGATTATAGGGGAGAGATCGGAGTTCAGGAAGTCTGTTATATCCCTCATCCTGAAACCCGAACCATGCCCAAAAGCCTGGGTGTAAAAAATGTATCTGTGCACGGATGTTTCCCCCCCAGGCCATGAATCTTGCCAGAACAATGCTGGAGTGGGGTTTATTTGATGAGGAGCCCTTCAGCTACAAAGGTGTCGAGACCAATGCCTGCGATATGATGCTTGAATTATTGCTTCGATCGCCCCGCACCAAGGAAACGCCAGTTTGGGGATATGGATTGGTTTTGGAAGTGTTTGGGAAAAAAGATGGCAAAGATCTCAAGATCAAACTCTGGACTGAACATCCTCCGATGAGCGAATGGGGAGGGAAAGCAGCCTATTATAAGAATATTGCCATCCCGCTCAGCATCGGCGCTCAAATGATTGCCCGGGGTGATGTTAAGGTCCGGGGAGTCATACCCCCTGAATTAGCAATCGATCCCGAGATATTTTTTGCTGAGCTGAAGATCCGCGGTATCGAGGTGTTTGAAGAAACTGAATGGCTTTAATATTGCCATTTCGACCTGTTTGTGGAACTCGTCCACTATGGGAAGTGCCCTGACAGGAGAATTCAATATGAGAATCATGACAAGGAGATAATATGAAAGCCTTGGTATTAGGTGGAGCGGGAGCTGTGTGCAGTGAGACTACCAGAGACCTGGTCCAGTACAGTGATTTCGATGAAATTGTGGTCGCGGAATATAACCTGGAGGCAGCCAATCAATTGGTAGCAGAACTTGGCGACCCCAGATTAAAAGCGGTTCAATTTGACGCCAATGATTATGACTCGATGCTGAAGCTATTTCCCGGTTACGATGTTGTGATCAATGGTTTGCCCTGGAAGTATGACCTGGCGGTGACCAAGGCTTGTGTTGAGGTTGGTGTGAACGGACTGGATGTTTCAACAGAAGAAGAACAATGGGATTATGATGGTACGGCCAAAGCCAAGGACCTGGTTTTTATCCCCGGAGTGGGAGCGACGCCCGGGATCACCAACGCCATGGCCAAACAGGCTGCGGATCAAATGGATGAAATTGATGATATCCAGATCCATTTTGCCGCTTTCCGATGCCCCGCGCCAGCTCCAGGCCTGCTGATCACATTCCTGTGGGAATTCCATCCCAAAACGGAAGGCAGAGTATATTATGAGAACGGCGAATTTCACTGGGTGGGTCCCTTTGAGGGATTGAAGGATGTTGATTTTGGTGGAGAGATCGGCAAACAGGAAGTCTGCTACATTCCCCATCCTGAAACTCGCACCATGCCAAAAAGCCTGGGCGCAAAAAAGGTATCCGTTCAGGGCTGCTTCCCGCCCCAGGCGATGAATCTTGCAAAAACGTTGTTGGAATGGGGCCTGTATGACGAAGAACCCTTTACCTACAAGGATGTTGAGATCAATTCCCTGGAAATGATCCACCAACTGCTGCTGCGATCACCCCAGACTAAGGAAACCCCGGTCTGGGCTTATGGTTTGGTGGTGGAGGTCTTCGGTAAAAAAGATGGCAAAGACCTCAAGATCAAGCTTTGGACCCAACATCCTCCCATGAGCGAATGGGGAGGAAAGGCTGCCTATTATAAAAACATCGCCATTCCTCTCAGTATCGGCGCTCAAATGATCGTGAGGGGAGATGTAAAAATCCGGGGAGTGGTGCCGCCTGAGTCCGCCATCGACCCCAAGATCTTCTTTGAGGAGTTGAAAATTCGCGGCATTGAGGTGTTAGAAGAGCAAGAGTGGCTGTAGGAATCGAGAAGACTTACTTAGCACCTGAAATCTAATAAGGGATTGGGAGGTAATGATGCGCATAGTTGTGCTTGGTGGGGCAGGGAAAATGGGCTGTATCGCAGTCCAGGCTCTGGCAGGAGATCAAAGAGTCTCTGAAATTGTGATCGCTGATCTGAATCTGGACCAGGCCAAAACAGTGGCAGATTATATCGGCAGCCCAAAGATCGAGATCCTGAAAGTGGACATCAATGATCAAGCTGGTTTTGTGAAAGCATTGGAGGGTGCCAATACCTGTCTGAATGCAACAGTCTACTATACCAATCTGCCGGTGATGGAAGCCTGCCTGCTGGCCGGGGTTCATTATACGGATATGGGGGGATTGTTCCACACCACCAGGAAGCAGCTTGAACTGCAGGATCGTTTTGCCGAGAAAGGCATCAGCGCAGTTTTGGGCATGGGATCCGCCCCGGGTGTGCCCAATCTTCAGGCCCGCTACGCAGCTGACCGCCTGGATACCATTCAGAGCGTAAAGATCTATGACGGCATAAAACCGCCCCCGCCAGATGATGTGCGTTTTACCTATGCTGTTCCTACCATTGTGGACGAGTTGACCGTTGAACCCATGGTCTTTGAAAATGGCGAATTTGCATCCAAACCCCCCTTAAGTGGATTTGAGGATTACTGGTTTGAAGCTCCCCTGGGAATGCTGCCCATGCACCTTTCGCTGCATTCCGAAGTTGCCACGATTCCGATCAGCTTCAAGGATAAGGGCATCCAGGAATGTTTCTTTAAGATCAATTATTGGGGAATGTCGCAAAAGACTGTCGAAAAAGTCAGAGTGCTGGCTGATTTTGGATTTGATAGTACCGATCCCGTTGATGTGGGCGGCGTTTCAGTCGTCCCCCGGGACCTCATGGTATCCATGTTGTCAGGATATGTTCCTCCTATCACTGATTTCCTGGCCCCGCCAAAAACCCAGCCCCCCGATTGGGGAAAAGAAATAGTCACTGAGATCCAGGGCACCAAGGCTGGTGAAGATGTTACCTACCGGCTGGGAACGTTAACCGTCAAAGGAGCCCTGCCGACCGGGGCGGCTCCCGCCATCGCTGCCATCTGGCTGGCGGAGGGCAAAGTGGATCCTGGTGTCTATCCTCCAGAGATCTGCCTGGATCCGGAACCGTTCTTCAAAGAATTGGAGGAGTTCGGAATAATCACCCGGGTGAGCGTGACAAAAAAGATCTAGCCCAGGGGACCGGGGCTGGAGACTGAAAACCAGGGATGGGTGATACTTGGTTCCCAAATGGACGAGTAGAAGTGGATTGGGTCAGAAGTACTCCCCATCCCTGGGCTTTTAACCCGGGCGACATTGGACTGGAATCTAATTAGTACTTTTATCTGCGATTTAGGAAGAGGGGATAATTTCTCAATTAAGATTACTTTTCGGCCCAGTTTGGGTGCAGTTACAACAAAAAGGGGGAAAAAACAGGTCAAAATCAGGGCTCTTT
>CAVQTT010000015.1:0-77063 GCA_963716695.1 uncultured Chloroflexia bacterium | reverse complement strand
AGCGATTCTCAGCCTGGGGGTCGGTTACCCGCTGTCCTCCCCGGATCTGGTCCACGGCCTGGTAGACCCGGTCTTTGGTTAAGCCTTCATCGGAAAGCAGTCGGGAGGCGGGGGTATTCTTCTCATCCAGGATGGCCAGGAAGAGATGTTCGGTGGAGATGAACTCGTCTTTCAGGCGGTTGGCTTCCTGCATGGCCACATCCACGATGCGCTTGACCCGGGGGGTGATAAACACCTGCCCTGCTCCCCTGCTCCCAAAGATATTGGCCTTCTGGGTGCTTCTGAGGATGGCGTCAAGGCCTTCGGTCAGCTCGAAGCTCTGGATATTCAAATTCTGAAGGATTTGTGAAATCGCTCCTTCTGGTTGCTCGATTAATGCCAGCAGGATATGCTCAGTGTCGATCTGATTATGACCATAGCGCTGGATGATTTCGGCAGCTTTCTGGGCTGCTTCCTGAGCCCGTTCCGTAAAACGGTCAAATCGCATCATGTAGTCACCATCCTTAATTCAATGGATCAGGCTGGTTTGTTAGAGGGGAATACTGCCAGAAACTGCCCTGGCCACCCGCTCAGACCTGATAACTTCAACAAAAATATTATAACAAGCTGGCGTTAACTAATTGTATGAATCACTCCCGGCCAGGGATTTTTCCCCTGATCCGGTCCAGCTAAGGTATTGCAATAATCAGTCCAAAGTAAGGGATTAAAATCCCCAGAGGGGACATCCTGGGGATGTCCGGGCCTCAACCTGAGTTGACGCTCAAAAAACAGATCATCGCCAGGCCACTGATACTGACAGGAAAAGCTATGATCGCTAATTCAATGTAATTTTCGTCCCTGGAAGGGACGTTTGGCGCAGCCCCTCTGCGGACTTCAGTCCATCTGAAAGCAATTAATCCATATCCTTAGGGTCCGCAGGTAGAGGCGACAGCTGCGGTCACCCGGCGAGCAATGGTCTGATAGATAACAAAGGGCGACTCGCTGAGTCGCCCTTAGCTTGATGCATTATTTCGCTGGAAGATCAGTCTGTTTTGTTTGTTAAATAGACCTGGTATGCCTTCCAGCCCGGGCACCAGCCGGTATGCCAGCGCCACAGTTTTGCCAGGAACGAATGGGGCTTTTCCTCGGCTTTCAGCCGCATAGGACAGCTAGCACAGCGGGGCTCTTCGATCCTATCTACCACGTTGTTCCTCCTGATGGGTCATCATAATGCCTTTAAAAACCATTCCCAAATTCTTCACCCCCGGATTCATTAAATAGATTACGAATTCCCAGGCTCACCAATAACAAGCCGAGACTATAGATAATGATTTGAAATATCCGGGTGATATCAAAGGCCGGGAGCTGTCTTTGATATTCGCCCACCTGAATGAACACACCCCTGGGCCGTCTCCAGTTCCAGCGCCGGTTATTTCCTGAGAGCTGAACAGTCCGTGAGTGAGGGATGACATTAAACCCTCTTCTCCCAGCCAATTTATGGGATGATCCTCCCAGCTTGATGTAATTCTTTCCTTGACTCATTTGGCCCTCTCACATTTGTTTCAGGATCTCAGGAAATCTTAACTAATCTAATTTTAACGTATATCTACTGAACCCAATCCTGTTTCGATCCGGATATCCAGCTTGTTTGTCGCAGTTTCATAATCCGGGGATTGATAATAACCGTTTTGCTTGGGAAATCGGTTCTGGTCAACCACCACAGAAGCCAAACCTGCTGATGCTTCCACCCGGGCGGCGACACCTTCCGGGATTTCGATCTCCACCGATGCTGCGCCGGATTCAATCTTCAAATGGGTCATCCCGGCAGCTTTGGGGGTCTTAATTACTGTTGAACTGGCGCCGGTCTTTAGTTTTAAATCCTTGATGTTCAGCTCCGACAGGTTCAGGTGGGCTTCCACTGCCCCGATCTCAAACACAAGATCGAGCGGGATCTCGGTAGTGAATCCACAATCCCAATGGAAACCTTTCCCGGACATCCAGTTCCAGGGGAAAATGATCTCCGGGAAGGGTGGGGTTTCTGGCTGCATTACTACATCCAGGCTTTCGCCGGTTTTCTTGACCCGGGCATCGAGGCCATTGGCAAAACTTCCCGCTACCAGCTTACCCTTTTCGGTACCGCTTTTGATCTCTAACCTGCCTGCGCCATGTTTGATCAGGACTGAGGCCCGGGATGCCCCCTGAAGGTCGATTGATCCCTCTTCCATCACCAACTCGCTCCTGCCCCGGGTAGTTCCGATCAGGAACCAGATACCCAGCAAGATCAAAAAGACCGGCCAGAACAGCCCCCAGATATTCAGGTTCATAAATCCCAGGTTGTTGGCCAGGAATAATAATCCCAATCCCACCAGAAGAACGGCCCAGAAAACTCTACTTGATCGCATCTTCAAATCCTCCACTCAGACCAGAAATCGGCCGAGACTTATTCTGATTCTTTATTAAAGAATGACCGTACCAGCAAAACAACTCCCAGCAAGATCAGCAGCACCGGCCAGTATTTTCCAGCCATTCCGATCGCACCAAAAAATGAGCCGAAGATTGCCAGCATGATGAAGCTGATGAACATCAAGGTGGTTCCTTCTTTGATCGACCCTTCTCCACCCATCAATTTCATCAGCACGATCCCCAGACCCACAAAACCAGGGATCAGGGCCCACATATAGGACCAGCTTTCCCAGGCGCCGGTGTAGGATTGATAGGCCAGGATGCCACCGATCCCACCCACGATGGTTGCCGGAACCGCCATGCCCGGTTCACCAATGGCAGCTCCCAGGGCAAACAGGAATAAGCCAACTCCAATTATGATCCAGGGCCAGGATATGATCTGCCAAAAATCGGGCATAAAATCAGGCAGAACCTGGGCCGCGAATAATAAACATCCTACCAGGATCAGCAGGCCCCCACCTACAATACTGGTCCGTCTCCTCTTATCCATTTTTGATCTCCTTTTGTAACAAAATCATGGCAAATAACGTTGATAGATTAATATTCGATATCTTCATTATAAAGGAAAGAAGGCCTGGACGATTTCCAAGGTCCCTGGACTTCTTATACCACCCTTGACAGGGTAGGATAAAATTAAGTGTATCTTCTATCCCACCAAATTATACGTACAAAATTAGCAAAAGTTTCTCAAAAACACAATTCTTGTTTTGATTATTCTAAATCCAAAGGAGACAAAATTCATGAAACTTCACTCAAAGATCCTGCTCCAGGTAATCACGGTTTTTATACTGGGGATCCTGGCATCCTGTACACCCACACCGGTTTGTGCTCCGGTCTATAATGTAACCAAAACTGCCGACACCAATGATGGTGTTTGCAGCGGGGGGGATTGTTCCTTAAGGGAAGCGGTATTGAATGCCAATTCCTGTCCCGGATCACACACCATCAACTTGCCAGCAGGGGGGTATACCCTGACTCGCGATGGGGATGATGAAAATCTGGGCCAGACCGGCGACCTGGATATAACTGACGACCTGATCATCATCGGGACCGGCGCGCCTTCGATCAACGGGAACATCGAGCGGGCTTTCCAGGTCCATTCGGGAGTCACCGCCACTTTTGAAGGCATCTGGCTGATGGATGGAGATGCCATTTACGGCGGCGGGCTGGTCAATGAGGGTTCTCTGACCCTCAACAATTTCACCTGCAATTACAACCAGGTGTCTATCCCGCCGGAAGGGATGGGGGATGCCATGGGCGGCTGTATCTTCAACACCGGTAACTTGAGCATTACCGGGGGACATTTCCTCGCCAACACCGCCGGATTTGGCGGCGCTATCTACAACTATGAAAATGCGACCTTAATGATCGAGGGCAGTTCTTTCACTGGCAATGAAGCTGACTCCAATGGAGGAGCGCTCTGGAATGGTGTGAATTCATCCATGCAAATCAGCAACAGCACCCTGTCCCAGAACCAGGCCGGCAGGGGTGGCGGCGGGATCTGGAATCACGGCTCAGTGGATGGATCAAACCTCCTTATTGAAGAAAATCAAGCCATCTTGTATGGGGGAGGAGTTCACAACTGGGAAGGTTTTGCGATCTTCACCAATTCCTGGTTTACGCTTAACAACGCGGAGGCCGGAGGAGGGTTATTCAACGATGCCGGAATGGTCCATTTATATCAAAGCGGATTGACCGAGAACACTACCAATGCAGGAGCTGGAGCTGGAATATTAAATATTGGTTCACCAGCTGCAACAGGATTGTTATTAAAGAACGTAACCGTCAGCAACAACACCACTCCAGAAGGATTTGGGGGAGCCGGGATCTACTCCAATGCCAATTTTGATTTCCAGTTTGTCACTATTGCCGGGAATAGTTCCCAAGGCCTTCGGGTTAGCAATGGCACTGAGATCAAGATCCGCAGCTCCATCCTGGCAGATAACCCTGGCGGCGATTGTCTTGGCATCACACCGGATTCACTGGATTACAACATCGTCGGCGACGGCAGCTGCACCCTGACAGGACCTCACGATCTGCTTGGTGTGGATCCCCTCCTGGAACCCCTGGCAGCCAATGGGGGCCTGGCACCCAGCCACGCCCTGGGTATCGGCAGTCCGGCCATTGACAGCGGCGTGCCTGATCTGTGCATCGCTACTGACCAGAACGGCACATCCCGACCCCAGGGAGCCTGGTGCGATCGCGGAGCCCATGAGAACCTGGCCGCCCCGGGCACCTCCTCGATCAGCGGGATCGTTTGGCATGACCTGTGTGCAGTACCCGACAGCACTCCTTCCACACCACCTCCCGGGTGCATCACCCTGCCCAGTAGTGGGTTGGGAGCGGATGGGATCTATGACCCAGCTGAGCCTGGCATCCCTAATCTGCAGATCCAGCTCTTCCCCGGAGCCTGTTTTTACGGCGGCGCCAGCCTGGTTGCCGAGACCTATACAGATTCCAACGGTGAATATTCAATCCCGGGACTTGCGGCAGGCGACTACTGTGCAGTTGTGAGATCGAGCTACGCGCCCAATGACAGCATCCTGATCCCGGGCAACTGGACCTATCCAGAACGGGATGCCGACCAGGCCATGTTAGAGGTCACTCTGGGTGAAAGCGAAGCCCTGGAAAATATCAATGCTGGCTGGGATTACCAATTCCTTCCTGCATCCGAAAAATCAGTAATCAATTACTGTGTCCTGGCTAAAAACGCATTCCTTCGGACTGGGCCAAGCAGCACAGATTACCCGACAGTCACTGGTTTCCTTACGGGCCATCTGTTTGAAGTGCTGGCGATCTCAGGCCCGGATCGACCGGGTTGGTTTTATGGAAAGGATGAAGCCGGGTTTGATGGCTGGATCGCCCAGTACCTGATGGATTGTAAGGAGCTTGACATAGGCAAGCTGGAGGTCAAAAAATCTCCCCCTGTCCCCATCAAAACACCTACAACGATCGCCTGCACACCGGAGCTGCCTCTGGACTTGTGCATAGAGTCCGGTGGAACCATGAGTACAACGCTTACGAGAGCTCCATATTGTATCTGTCCCTAGTAACTGAACCCGTTTTCACCAAAAAGGAGCAGTTAATAACTGCTCCTTTTTTTTACAATCACATTCAGCAGGATTTTATTTTTTCGATTTCGTTTTCCCGCTGAGCTGATAAGTATCGTCCCCGGGTTTCAGGAAAGGCAATTTGAGGATCTCATAGCGGACCAAGAGCCAGAATATACCAGCCAGGATCATGATCCCTGCCGCGATCCGGGAATAACTGATGGCGGTTCCTGCCAAAAGGGGTTGATCAGGCCGGAAGAATTCGATGATTTCACGGCCCACACCCGCCAGGATCAGCCAGCCAGCAAAGATCGATGCTGGTTTGATTTTTTTCTTGAATTCCATGGCAATCCAGAGCAGAATTCCGGCAGCCAAAAAATTCCAGAGCATTTCATAAGCAAACGCAGGGTGAAAACGGGTGGTCTCAAAGGGAAATTCGAGCATATCCCGCCAGGGTCCGATGCGGTGGGCGGCATCGATGGATATCCCCCAAGGCAAATCAGTTGGGGGTCCATACAGTTCCTGATTGATGAAATTGGCTGGCCGGACCAGGGCCTGCCCGATCAACAGGGCCGGGGAGGCAGCATCCAGGAACAGACGAAAATCCAGCTGATTCCTTTTGACATAGATCAATGCTCCCAGTGCACCAAACAGGACTGCCCCGTAAAAATGCAGTCCACCCTGGGGAAGATTAATGATCTGAAGTGGATTCTCCAAATAATACCGGCCCCCGCCCAGAATATCATTGGCTACATACCAGAGCCGCGCTCCAACAATCCCAAAGGGCACTCCCCAGATCAGCAGTTCCCAGATCTGGTCCCCATTACCGCCCCGCTGTCTGACTCCCCATTCGGCGATCATGCCGGCGATAACAATGCCAACAGCCATGATGACTCCATACCAGTGCAGCGAAAAATTGGTGCCCGGTATGGTGAAAATGATTGGATTCATGAGCTCCTCCCCAATAATTATAGCGTCTTGGTCTAGAACAAAACAACCGCGAATATCTTACCATATCGGATATTCGCGGTTGGGATATTCCCGGTGACGCGGATTTAGTCGCCCCCCAGGAGCCAGATGGGTAACTGGCCTGCCTTTTCAGGGAACCTGGGCAGGATCGTGATCTCGATCCGGGTGGAGGTTTGCTGATCCCCCCTTAGACTCTCCTGGAGATTCTTTCCTCTTAAGGATGCGACCTGCAGATCGGTACCAGGGTTGGCCCAGACCCGGTCCAGGAGCGCCAGGCCTATCAAACATCCCTCAACACCAACCGAACAGCTGGTGACCTGACCGATCTGCTCTCCCCCCTCATTTAAAACCGGATCACCTTGATCAGGTTTCCGGGAGCGTTTTTGAGTGCATCTGAAACGGACCACTTCCCTCTGGCGCTGTTTTTCTTTTAACAGCAGCTCATCCCGGCCGACAAAAAATGGCTTATGGTATTTTACATAACCTGGAAATCCGGCTTCGATCGGCGTGATATCCTGACTGCCGGCCAATTCATGCCCAAATAAAGGCAGTCCGGCTTCTATCCTGGTTGAATCCCGGCTTGCCAGGCCGGCAGGTTTGAGGCCGTGGATCTCTCCCGTTTTCAGCAGGGCTTTCCAGATCTTGGGAGCCCCATCGGGATGGACCAGGATCTCATAACCCCAGTTCTCGCCGGTATACCCAGTCCGGGCGATAACCAGGGGAGTATCCAGCAGCTCACAGCTCAGTAATTCTGTTCTTCTGAGCTTGCCCAAGCGTTTTTTAAGCTCCGGGTCCGCTGCCAATTCTTGCAGGATCTTTAATGAAGCCGGTCCTTGAATAGCCAGATCCCTTCTTTGATCCTTTCCTGACGAGGGATCCTTGAGGTCCCGCACTACTGCCGGCTGCGGATTGGTGATCTCCGGGCGCTGTGGGTCGATCTGCACTTTCCCCTCATTGACTGCTTTCAGCCAATCCCAGACCCGGGCCTGATTGGACGCGTTGCAAACCAGGTAATAAAAATCCCCCCGGATCCGGTAGATGATCCCGTCATCGAGCACCGTCCCGTCCGGCAGTAAAAAATATCCATAGAGCGATTGTCCGTCTTCCAGCCAGGCAGCATAATTCGAAAAGACCAAGTCCAGGAACTCAGTGGCATTTGGACCGGATATTTCAAACACTCCCATATGAGACACGTCAAATAATCCGGCTGTCTCCCGGACAGCCCTATGTTCCTCCAAAACCGAGCTATAGCGCAGCGGCATTTCCCAACCAGCGAAGGGGACCATTTTTGCGCCCTAGATCCAGGTGCAGATCGTAGAGTTCGGTCCTTTTCAATTCAGGATCCGCTTCTTTCGGAGACCAGGATGGCTGCAGGTCACCAGCTGGTTTCAACTGGAGAGCCCCCTGACCAATAAAGTAGGGTTTTGTCAGCTCAAACTTCTCCGGATTGCTGAGCAGGAGCTCAGATCCAGGGGTTCCCGGCTGGGTTTTGAAGCTGGCATCCATACCAGCCGAGTCGAGCTCTTCAACCACCACCGGGCCCTCAATTTTCCGGTAGATATCCTGACTGTCGAACAACACATATCCATCACCCAGATCCCGAAGCCAGGCCAGCAGTTCCGGGAATTGCCCGGCGGCGGGAGCCAGTTTAAACAGGTCGCGCCCTTTTGGATCTGCTTCCATCCTCAGGACCAAAACCTCACTGATCAGCTCTCCAGAGGGGGTCAGGGCATAACAGCTGGTCTGATCCCCAACTCCCAGGCTCGAGATCCCTCCTGTTAAAACCTGGTTTAGGAATTGTTTGGCGCGAAAACCTCTCAGGAGAATTCCTGGATGATCCCCTTTTGGCGGGGAGATTTTCCCCAGATTGTGGGGGTATTGGGGGGTTTCAAAATCGAAATCGATCCCGGCCTCAGATGCGATCCTGGAGGTCTCGAACCGGATCTCTTCCAGAATCCGGAAATCCACCTTAGCCCGCGGCAGGGTGCCGATCAAACCGTTATAGGCGAAGGGTCTAAGATTGCTGAGCAGCTGATGGATCAATCCCGCCAATTGGTCCATGTGGCTCTCTACCAAACCCCGCTGGGTCAGCCAGGGGGTACCGAGCCTGATCCCTGTTGCCAGGGATGTCTCCAGATCTCCCGGAATGGTGTTCTTATTGGCAACCAGGCCTGCCAGGTCAAGGATCCTGACAGCTGGTTCACCCCAGAGGGGATAATCGATCCCGGTTGGGGAAGCTGATTCAACAGCAACTGACTTTAGATCCAGCAGCAATAAATGGGTCTCTGTGCCGCCATAAGCCAGCCGCAGGCCCCGGCCTGATAAACCATCAGCCAGAGCCCTGGCATTCTTGACGATTTGCTTCTGGAGGGCCTGGAATTGCTCTGTTCCAGCAATCTCGAATGCCACCGCCATAGCGGCTATCTTATTGACATGCGGGCCCCCCTGTTCTCCCGGGAAGATCGCCAGGTCGATCTTATCTGCCAGTTCCTCATCTGTAGTCAGGATCGCTGCGCCCCGGGGTCCCATCATAGTCTTATGGGTGGTGAAGGTGATCACATCCGCCAGGCCGATCGGGTTGGGATAGACACCAGCGCAAACCATGCCAGCCACATGGGAGATATCCGCCATCAGATAGGCGCCGCATGCATCAGCGATCTCCCTGAACTTGGTCCAATCCGGCGCCCAGGGGTAGGAGGTATAACCGGCCACGATGATCCTGGGCTGGTGTGCCAGTGCAAGTTCCCTGATCTGCTGGTAATCCAGGCGTTCTGTCTCGGGGTTGACCCCATAGCTGACTACCCGGTAGCGCTGGCCAGAGACATTAAATTCAGATCCATGGGAAAGGTGACCACCCTGGTAAAGGTCCAGCCCCATCAGGGTATCCCCGGGCTCCATTAATGACCAGTAAACTCCTAAATTAGCCGGAGTTCCCGACAAGGCCTGGACATTAACCCGGATCTCTTCCTCAGAAATTCCGTTGCCAACAAATAGTCTGGCGGCTTTCCGCTGGGCCAGGCTTTCCAGGATATTGGCATATTCCTTACCTTTATAAAATCGGCGGTCTGCATAACGCCGGTAATTGGCCAGATGCCAGTCGATGTCCTGGAGTCCTTCCGCTGTCTCATGTGTGAGCTGTGTGGGGGGATAACCTTCGGCATATAGATTCTGGAAACGGGAGCCGAGGGCCTCCCGGACAGCACCTGGCACGTAGGATTGGGAGGGTATGAAGATCAGCTTATTGGCCTGGCGTTCATCTTCCCAACGGATCAAATCGGAAACAAAGGGAGCAAGATCCTTGATTTCCTGGCGGAATAGAAAATCAGCATATATCTTTCTTGGGCATAGCGACCTCAGGTTGACAGGGTTATCCAGGTTGGATCGGAAATTCAAGCATCCCTGAATTAGTGATCTGGATTTGGCTCTCAAATTGATTTAACCATAGTCCACTACCCCTTTCAAATGACAAAAAACATAACCTGCCAGGGATCGATATCGCTCTGAGCGTGAAAACCGAACCCATCTCTTGCGCTCCCGCTGACCCAGGTGTAAACTATCTAGAGAGTCCTCCTGAGAATTTCTCCTCAGCGTGATCGGATAATACCTCACAGGGATACGGCAGGAAGCTTGATCTAGTTCTAAAAATATTTTTTCAAAGGATCGCTGCTATGCGTAAGATCGATACCGGACTGCTTTCTGAGGATGAATGCTGGGGAGTTCAGATCAACGGACTGTTGTTTTGTCAAAACTGCAAATGGACAGGCATCAGCGCCTGTGAAGGCAAAAACATCCGTCTCACAGGTTTCAATTCTAAAGGATACCGAATTGGAGAAGATGGGTTGGTTTCCGCTGAATACAACCGGGAATACGACAAATCAGCCGCGCTCATCTAAAGATCCTGATCGGAATTAGCCCGTCAGGGTCTTTTTCATGAACTGGACCCGCTCAAAAGCAGCCACATTTTTCTCATCCCGGCCTAATTTACCCTGGAACTGGCTCAAAGAAGTATATTTCTTCTTCTGCATCCAGGCTTCAAGGCCTGACAGGATCGTGTCAATATATCCAATTCCATTTAGATACAGGGTTGAACAGATCTGGGTGGCTGCTGCGCCGACTATCAGGTGTTTGATCACACCCGCTGAATCATGAATTCCTGTATTGCCCGCCACATCCACGCCAACCCTGGCGGAAACCAGTGAGACCCAGCGGAGAGCCTGGGTGATTTCCTCCGGTGCGCTGAGCTCGATGTCCCGGACCACTTTTTCATTTTCGATATCAATATCCGGGCTGTAAAACCGGTTAAAAAGCACCACCCCGTCTGCTCCCGCCCCCTCAAGTCTTTTTACCAGGCTTAAAGGATTGGTGAAAAAGGGACCAATTTTGACAGCAATGGGTACTTTGGTATATTTCCTTACTTCAGTGACAATTTCCAGATAGGTGTTTTCAATTTCCAGGCTGCTGCTCTCAGAATCGAAGGGCATGATGGATATATTCAGCTCCAGGGCATCTATGCCCGCTTCCTCCAATTTTGCTGCAAATTTTGGCCACTCAGTGGGTGTGATGCAGTTGATACTTGCAATAATCGGGATCTCGGTCTGCTCTTTGGCCTGCTTGATCAAGTTTAATATATTCAGCCACGCCCAGCTCCAAGGAGTGGGTGTTGATGAAATCAACCGCTTCAGGAAACCAGAAATATTTTTCGTCCTGGTCCATGAGATTATCTTTGTCAACCAGCAGCTGTTCCTCATAAAGCGATTTCAACACGATCGCTCCAGCGCCTGAGGCAGCGCAATCCATCACATAGTTGATCGAGCTGGTGAGCCTTGAACTGCTAACGATGATCGGGTTCTTGAGCTTCAGTCCCAGGTAGGTTGTCGAGAGGTCCATGTTTGAATCCTTTATAGTCATTTACATAATTTAATTGTATCATTTGATCCCAGGGCTAATTGCGGATCAACCAGGAGCTTTTTTAGATAATCACAGGCCTGGTCCAGATTTTCCCTCGCCCGGTCTGTTAGGCCTTCTTTGAGGTCCCACTCATATCCCTTGAGATGCAGCAGCAGCACCCGGGGTTCTGTCTGGAAGAGTTCTTTACAGAGCTGCAGGATATAACCGGGTGAGGCTGCATGCGTGGTGAAGGAAATCTCAGCAGAGCCATCCACCTCACTGAGGCAGAAATCATCAATCTCCTCCCGGGATGCATCGGCAAAGATCACCAGATCCTTGCCAGAGATAGCTGCTGCATCTTCAATATTCAGCTGATAGTTATTTTCGAATTCGATCTCGAAGAGTCCCTTCTCAGCCGCCCACTTTTCCAGCCTGCTAACCAATTCAATACCCAGGCCATCATCCTGCCGGCCGGGGTTGCCATAACCGTAGATCAGTATCTGCATAAAGCCGATCAGGTCCTCTTCCTGTCGATCAGATTCTGATTGGCATCATAGAGGGAGATCTCAAGGGGCATCTGGCCCAACGCATGGGTCGCGCAGCTCAGGCAGGGATCATAGGCCCGGATTGCGACTTCTACCGCATTCATCATCGGTTCTGTGATCTCTGTCTTTCCGTCCATCCAGGAATGGGCAACGCTGTTCACCGACTGATTCATGGGTTCATTGTTATTGGTCGTTGAAACTATCAGATTGACTTTTGTCAGCTGATCATTATCATCGATCTCATAATGGTGGAACAAGGTTCCCCGGGGAGCTTCGATCAAACCAATGCCCTTTTTTACTTTGGTGCCCTTTGTGACCAGTTCGCCTTTCATCAGATCAGGATCATTCAGCAGATCTTCGATCATCTCAGCCGAATGCAGCAACTCGATCAAGCGGGCATAATGATAATGCAGGCAGATATTGTTCGGTTTGCCGTTGGTGAGGGCTTTATAGCCTTCAAACTCGGCCTGTGCCAGGGGTGATGGAATAAAATCACAGGTGTTCAGCCTGGCCAGCGGTCCAACCCGGTACCAACCCTGGATCGGTCCCAAGAATTTAAGATACGGGAACTTCATATAACTCCAGGACCTGACCTCTTCCTCGATGTACTTTTCGTAATCCTGGTAATCCACATCATCCAGGATCTTTTTTCCATCCGAATCAACAGCCCGTAAGACACCGTGATAAAGGTCAAGAGCGCCATCTTTCCTGACCAGACTGAGATGATTGGATGGGAAGGAAGCGAAATTATCAATAAAACTCTGGTTCTTCTGGTAATAATCCTTAAAGAACTCCAGGGTCGCTTGAGACCATTCGATCATTTTTTTGATATTGAGAGGATCCGGCCCATTCAAGAACTCTTCTTTTTCCGCGGTGGCTGAGATGTTTATTAATACCTCCCGGAATGGCACCGGTGCCGTGGATCTTCTTGCCCGCGGTGGCCCGGATGATCTCCTGACCGAATTTCCTCATCATCACACCCTGGACAGCCAGATCCTTGTGCTCCAGGGCCACACCGATCACATTCCTGATTGCTGGATCGGCGTCAATACCAAAGAGCAGGTCTGGAGAGACGAGATGGAAGAAATGCAGGGCATGGGACTGGAACATCTGGCCATAATGCATTAACCTTCGCATCTTTTCACCGGTTGGGGTCAGCCCTTCACCGGTGCCTGCCCCAACAATCACATCTAAAGCCTTGGCAGCTGCCAGGTGGTGGCTGACAGGGCAGATACCACATAGTCGCTGTACCAAAACCGGCGCTTCCCAATAAGGCCTTCCCTGCACAAAACGTTCAAAACCCCGGAATTCAACAATATGAAGCCTGGATTCTGTAACCTGATTATTGTCATCAAGGTGAATAGTAACCTTTCCATGCCCTTCTACTCTGGTTACTGGTTCAATGGTGATTTTCTGTGCCATGTATGTATCCTTTATTAGTCAAATTTTACAACTTCATAAGGCAAACTCAGCTCATCCCCTGTGACCAATGCCACCAGGGCATTCCAGATCAGGTCAGCTGTGGGAGGGCAGCCTGGGAGGTAATAGTCTATCTTGACGATCTCATGGCAGGGATAAACCCGATCCAAAAGCATCGGCAGCTCATCGTCATTGGGAATGATCTTGGCTGTGTTTAAACCCACTGTAGGACCGTTGAGGTAGGCCTCTTCGAGGCACTCCTTGACAGATATGCCATTCCTCAGGGCAGGAAGGCCGCCCATGATGGCGCATTCCCCGACAGATACCAGGATCTTGCAGTGTTTCCGGAAATCTTTCAGAACTTCTATATTTTCGCTGTTGCAGCAGCCGCCTTCAATCAAACCAATGTCACATTCTTTGGTAAAAGTTTTGATGTCATCGACGGGAGACTTGTTAAATTCCACCAATTCGATCAGCTTTAAGATCCTGTCGTCGATATCCAGAACGGACATGTGGCAACCGAAGCAACCTGCCAGGGAAGTTGTTGCTAAGACGGGTTTACTCATAGTGTGTCTTCCTATTCTATGTTAGTTGTGTTCAATATCGCTGCCGATGGGCAGTTTATCAAATTTCCGGGCCCCGATCGGCACGATGTAACCTTGTTCCTTTTTCAGGATGGCACCTACAGGGCATATATCCATGGCCTGCTGGGCTTCCTCTTCAGTCAGCCGTGATGCCAGCTCGCCGTCCAACACAACATGGAGGTGTTCTCCTCCCCGGCTGTGGAACGCAAATACATTCTTGCCATCCTTGGTCACTGTCCGGATGCACCTTTTGCACATGATGCAGCGGTTGCGATCATGGAAGATCAATTCAGAACTGGCATCAACACCCTTGATGGGGAATTCATAAGGGAACCGGGGGACCAGCATCTGGTAGAGATATCCCAGGGCTTGCAGTTCACAATTACCGCTCTTCTCGCAAGCCGGGCAAAAATGATTTCCCGAAACAAACAAAACCTCTACGATAGTTTTCCGCAGTTCATTAAGCTCAGGGATATCATTTTCCACGATCATTTTTTCAGCAACCGGTGTCGTGCAGGCAGTCATATTGCGGCCATTCACCTTCACATTGCAGATCCTGCAGGATCCTGAAGCCTTGACGCCTTCCACATGACACAGGGATGGAATATAGACCCCGTTGGCCTTGGCTGCGTCAATCAACGACTGTCCGCTTTCAGCAAAACAAGCCTTCCCATCAATTTCAAATTGGATTTTTTGGTCATTTTTCATAGCATTTCTACTTTTTTTATTCTGACTTGATTAATGGGATTTAATATTTGGGACCCTTCCGACCACTTCACAAGACTCCGCAACTGCCTGGTCCATGTTGAAGATCGACAAATACTCCTGGTTGGTCTGGACCAGATCATCATAAAGATTCCGGAAATTTTCAATGGTGGTGATGATCGGGTTGGCAGAAGTTTGACCCAGGCCGCACCGGTTGGCTGCTTTGCCAACCTTTGACCAGGCGTACAGCTCATCAATATCATGCCGCGTTCCATTGCCCTCCAGGATCCGGAGCAGTTTATTTCTCAAAATCACAGTCAGTGAGCGGCAGGGACCACATGAGCTGCAGGATTCTTCAATGAAGAAGTCCATAAAGTTCAGCACATAATCTTTTAGCAGATCACGCCCTTTGCCGATTACAATCATCGAACCGCCGGTGGGAAGATCTTCAAAAGCAATCTTCCGGGTGAATTGAGATGGACCAATGCAAGAACCAGAAGGACCCCCAACCTGGACAGCTTGCACAGAAGAGGCACCCACCATTTCCAGCATCTCATGGATGGTCATGCCCCACTCCACTTCATATACACCCGGCTTTTGACAATCGCCGGATATACTCAGCAGTTTTGTACCCGCCGATTCTTTTGTTCCCATGGCTTTGAACCAGTCTGAGCCATTCAGCAGGATCTTGGTTACGCAGGCAAGGGTTTCAACATTATTCACGACAGTGGGTTTATCCCTGTAGCCTCTCTCGACCGGGAAGGGAGGGCGATTTCTTGGCTCGCCGCGTTTTCCTTCCATGGATTCGATCAAACCGGATTCTTCACCGCAAACATAAGCTCCAGCTCCAAGCTGGATCCTGATCTCAAAATCGAATCCCGTTTTCCCGGCAATATTCTTTCCCAGCAGGTTAAGCTTGCGCATCTCCTGAAGTTCATTTTCCAGGTAATCCTTCAGATACCGGTATTCATATCGCAGGTAAAGGATCCCCTGCTTGGAATTCAAACCATAGCCGCTGATTGCCATGCCCTCAAACAGCAATTTTGGCAGTTCCGTTAAAATCACCCTTTCCTTAAATGTGCCTGGTTCGCCTTCATCCGCATTGCAGACCAGGTAAACCTCATCACCCCCTGATTTACGGCAGAAATCCCACTTCATACCTGCCGGGAAACCAGCTCCTCCACGCCCCCGCAGGTTTGAACTCTTAATTTCTTCGACGATCTGCTCCGGGCTTTGGGTTACCGCCTGTTTGAGGGCTTTTCCCACCTCATATTCCGAGAACAGCACCGCTCCCTTTTTGTGGATATTATCCTTTACCATTGTGGGCAGCAGATCCCGGTCCTTTGTATGACCTCCAACTTCACCGGCCAGTTTTTTGAGCTCCGCACCGCTCTTTATCCCGGAAACGATTTTCTTCACTTTGGAAGAGTCCAGGCTGGTAAACACCGTCCCATTGATAAGAGCTGCAGGTTCCTGGTCATTCATTCCGATATCTGCGGTATCCCAGAGTCCTACCAGTTGATCTTGAGAGACACTATTGAATGGGATCCCCAGCTCTTTCTCAAAAGCTTCGGCAACCTCGGCCCGACCCATGAGATTGGCTACCGCGCTGTTATTGAGATAGATGGCATATTTTCCAACCGGTTTCACCGAAAGGAAATGGTAAAAGGAGATGGTTTGTTCGACATCCACGGTTGAGATGTCCAACCGATCAGCGATGATCTTGATGAGTTTCTCCGGGATGTAATGATAGCTGTCCTGGATCTCAATTAAGATATCCATCAGCCTGCCCTTATCATTCCCATACTTGTTCAATAGGCTAAGAGTTTTTTCTTCCATAAATGAACACCTTTCTGTGAAATTGGGCCAAATAATCTGATTGAAATTATCAGATCCAAAGAACGTTTGATATGCTGCCAGAAATCGTCTCAGAAGATTGAGATATATTTCACATTATACAGGATATTAGGGAATTTCTCTGGGTTTTAAGGACCTTGGGAAGGGCTTTAAGCCGAAAAAATGACCTCAATGTGATTTAAGTCAGGAAAAAATATTATTGAAATCATAATATTTTCAGACCTCAATCCAAATCAGGATCCACCTGGTGGACTGCCCTTGATCCAAAAGGTCCTGATATCTTCTTGATTAATTGCCGACGGACTGGATCATCAGGAAAACAGATCGAGGGTAAAGCCTTTCAAGAATATTCGGTTATGAATCCCTAAATCCTGTCAGGGAAAATCTCTGAGGGTATTTGAGCGGGGGCATGAAGAAAACTATCCCTGCTCTTTCCAAACTATCCTGGCGCCGGTCCAGATTTCCAGTAGATCACTGTCTGCTCTTCAGGCGGGATCAGGGGATCTTCCTCAACCTTCATAAAACCGCACTTGTGATAAAAATAATGGTTCTTGGCTGCCCAGGTTGGAGTGCCCAATCGCCAGCTCCTGGTATCCGGGTAGCTTTCTTCTATGAATTTCCAGGTCTTCTGTCCCAACCCCTGGTCCTGATAGGCCGGATCGATGAAGATCGTGCCCAGGATATTATGCCTCTCGGGCAGGATCCAGACAATGATACCTCCCACGATCTGATCACCAATCTGGATCTTATACCCCACGCTTTCGGGGTAGGGCAGCAGCCAGGTGCGGAAAAAATCCCCGTTATCATATCCCGGCGGACCACCGGATTCCTGGCCGAGGTGCTTCTGGGCATCATCATCAAAAGCCCGTTTCATGACCGGCGTCAGCTCCGGGAGATCATTTTCGTTAATAATTAAAATTGTCAGTTCTTGTTCTTCTCGATCGATCATAGATTATCTCACTGTGAGTCCAGGAATTTTAGGATAAAATCTCCAAACATTCCCCCTGGGGTGAGCACCCGGTTATGGGTCGCTCCAGGTATCACTGCCAATTCTGCATCGGGGATCAACCCCGTCAGCTCCCGGGCCTCCCCCACCGGGATGATCTCATCCTTTTCCCCGATCAGGATCAGCGTTGGAACTCTGATCTTTTGGAAATCTGCTTCGGAATAACCCAACTTTGTCCACCACATCCTGGCCAGGCCTTCCAGCAGTATCCCGGGATAATCCGGATCGGGATCCAGATGGGCAGCCCGGAGTCTGTCCTGCCAATCGGGGGGCGCCTGCCTCTGATAGACCCCCCAATCCACCACTCCTGGTGCCAAAAACCCCATCCCGGAGATGGCTGCCTGGTATTCTTTTGAAAATTGGTACCATGCGCCCCCGATCACCAGGGCTCCGGGCAGATCCGGATATCGAATTCCCAGGTCCAGTACTGCCTGTCCTCCATCACTGTAACCGAACAGGAAAGGTTTTATCAAATCCAGCTCCCAGATCATGGCAGCCAGATCATCCGCCATCAAACGGTAACTTAGCTCCCGGGAGGGATTGAAGGTCCTGCCGTGACCCCGGCTGTCGGGCCTGATGACCCGGAATCGATCCTGGAAGTTTGCCAGGTGAGGATCCCAGAGCTGATGTGTATCCGTTGCTCCATGGACCAGGATCAGCGGCTGGCCAATCCCGGATTCCTGGTAATAGATTTCCAAACCATTTGCTGAGACATATTGTCCACCCGGGGATGGGGAATCGATTGAAGGCGGCCTGTTTTCCATCTACCAGACCCCCGGAAAGAGTCGGTATTTTACCTCCCGGGCATATTCTTTATAGCCCGGCAGTTCACTCTGAAGGATCTGGTCTTCCAGGTAGGTGCGGAAAATATTGGCGATCATCACCAGAACCGTGGGTATGATGACCCAGAACGAGCTGAAAAACACTGGAGCAGCCATCCATGATAGCAATCCTCCAGCATATCCGGGATGGCGAACATATCGGTAAGGTCCCTCTTTGATAACTTGATGTCCTCTCTCGGTTTGGATCCGGACATGGGATGAAAAAAACCGATTAGTGAGCATGGCCCAGCTGCCCAACTGGCTTCCCAAAAAGATCACAACCAGAGCAGCGATCTGAATACCATCCGGCAGATCTGGAGACCAGGAAAAGCGCTGGTCCAGGCCAGCTATGATCCAGGAGACAATCGGCCCCACCAAAGCCGTCAGTGGCATTAATATCCTGTCCCAGTCCTGGACATTTTCCCGGTTTTGAGCCTGGACCCGCTCAACAGCCAATTCCGGGTTTCTCAAGACCAGGGCCAAACGGCTGCTGAGGAGGACAATAGCTGACATACCAACATAAGCCCAGGCCTCCCACCACCTGCAGGTACCTGCTGCGAGAAATAGCACTGCCAGCATGATAAGGGAGAGAAACAGAAGACGAACTCCTGCTTTCCAGATTATTTCGGTCGGCTGCCTTTCTGACTGATTTGTGTCCATGATCACCAAACTCCCGGAAACAGTCTAAACCTGACCCTTCCCCCATAATCTTCATAACCATCCAGCTCTGAGGTCAGGGTTTGATCCTCTTTAGCTGTTCGGATGAAATACAGGATCACGGAGCCGATACCTGGGATTAAAGCCCACCAGGATCCCAATAAAAGCGGGATACCGATCGAAAACAGGATAGCGCCCGCATAACCAGGATGGCGAATGATCCTGTAAGGGCCAGTATCGGCGACCCGATGCCCCCTCTCCTCCTGGATGCGAACCAGAGGTGAAAAGAAATTATTTGCACTCATTGCCCAGACCACGATCCCATGTCCAACGATTGTCAGCAGAAATCCGGTCAGCTGCCAGCCAGGAGTTACCTGTGGGCTCCAACCCCAGCGATTATCCATCCCGGCTATGATCCAACTAATCAGAGGCAGGATCCCGGCAGCCAGGGGCATGATAACCTTGTCCCAGGCTTTGACACCCGGATGGGAACGGGAGCGTTCAATCAGCAGACTGGGGTCGTTGGGGATGACCACCAAAGCTGTGGCCAGGTCAAATGCCAGAAAGATGACCACATAAACCCAGCCCTCCCACCAGTTCCATCTTCCGGCTGAAAACATCAACACCACCGCGATATAGGCCTTATACAATACTCCCTTGATCGCCCAATTGAGGATGCCTTTCCTTAACTCCAGGGTCAATTTAGCTTTCTCGGTCATATAATATTCCTGTCCAGAGTAGATCTCCGATATATACCAGCAACTTTTCTGGCCACGATTGGCTTTCTGAACTCAATGAGTCAATCTGGCAGCATCTTCCTGGTGTTCAAATTCATGTTCTCCAGCAATTTCGACAAATTCCCGAACCGTACGCTCTGACCCCCAGGGGGTCACGATCTCATCATTCAGGTCAGTTTCTGCCAGTTTTTGGATGGTTTCCAGCAGTCGTCCTCTAACCGCCATCCACTCCTGCAGGACCCGGTCCAACCTCCAATCTGAACGGAAATCAACTGCCCGCTGGTTGAAGATATCAAAATCCTGTTCTTGCATAAAATATGGCGGATCTCCCTGAAGATAAGCGGTTAATCCTTTATCGATCACGATTTCCCAGGCCGTGAGGTGGCCGATCATCTCTTTGATGGTCCAACCGGGATAGATTATTTTACCTGGATCGATCTTCTCCACAATCCCAACCATATCGGTTCTGATTTGTTTGATTTCAGCTATCAGTTCAGCCAGATCTTTTTCCATAACCCGGTCCTTTTCTGAGAATGATCAGGATTTCAAACAATATGTTAATCCGAGCTCATTTTGGCACATCATGGGAGATCTTATGCACTATCCACCATTTTCCATCCATTTTCATCAAGTTTAGATAATCGATATACCTTACTCGTTGATTTTCGATCCTTAGTTTTACAGCGGCCAGGTCACCTGTCACATCAATGGTATAGATCTCTGTCTCCCAAACCAGCTCAGGAGGCTTATTCTCCGGGGCATACCAGGCACAAAACTCCTCCCGATCGACAATACTCAATTTACCATCCTCAATCAGGAAAAATTTCCACTCCGGGTGAAGAACCTCGCGGTAAAGATCAGGGTCATACAAGGCATGTCCCTGATGGTAAAAATCCAGAATGGCCTTTTCGATTTGAGTGTTATCTGCAATCGTTTTTTGATCCATGTATTTTCCTTCCTGCTATTTATGGGCTGTGATCTCCACCAGGGCTTTGTTTTTGGCATGTTTTTCCAGGTCAGCCCGGGTCGGATTTTTCGGGACGCCTTCCCGGGACATGATCAAGCCGATCATCCGGGGATGTTTCTTAAGTCTGAATTCCAAAAAATCCGCGACAAGGGTCGGATCTGTGATCGGTTCAGCGGTGGCTTGATAAAAATCAGCTTTGATCCTCACCCAAACAACCGGATCTGCCTGGATATTTTTAAACCAATCTGCTTTTGTTCCCCGGGCGGATCCGACCATTATTTTGCCATCCATTTCTTCATACTGAAGCGGTGTGACCCTGGGTAAACCCGAGACCCGCCCGGTGGTTGTCAACAAAAGCACCAATCGTCCATAGATCGGTCCCAACCCGATCCGATAGATGAATTGGGGTGGATATTTGATGATCTGCCAAAAACTGAATTTGGATTTCGGGGCCATTTTCGAGTCCTTTTACTATTGATTATAAAGAATATCTGGGTGATCGAAACCAAACCCGGTGCATACTGCCGATCCAGTAAAAGAATCAACTAAATAAACAGGGGGATCTTCAATCAAACAAGCCATCCACACTTAAATAGCGCTGACCAGTATCTGCAAATACGCAGACGATCATCTGGCCGCTATTTTCCGGTTTTTCTGCCAGACGGGCGGCAGCAAAGGCCGCTGCGCCGGAGGTGATACCCACCAGGAGACCTTCCTGATGAGCGATCTTCCGGCAAGTTTCAAAAGCTTCGACCTCGCTGACCAGGATATACTCATCGATCAGTTCCCGATCCAGGGTTTCTGGAACAAAACCCGGCGCGGTGCCCATCATCCGGTGGGGATGGAAAATCCCCTGGGAGATGGTGGGAGATTCCTCAGGTTCAACGGCCACGACCTTGATCCCTGGTTTTTGTTCTTTCAGAAACCGGCCGCTTCCGCAAAGGGTTCCTCCGGTGCCCAACCCCGCCACCAGGATATCGATCTCCCCTCCGCTATCCTGCCAGAGCTCCGGCCCCGTGGTCAGATAATGAGCCTGGGGATTGGCCTGGTTGATATGCTGACCTACATAAAAATAATCGGGGTGTTCCTTGAGGATCTGCTTGAGTTTTTCCCGGGCCCCGGCTGTGCCCTGATCGGCAGGGGTCAGAATCAGTTCCGCTCCAAAGGCTTTGAGGATCTTGCGCCGCTCCAGGCTCTGGATCTCTGACATAACCAGCACCGCCTGATATCCCCGGATAGCTGAGATCCAGGCCACTGCCATCCCGGTGTTCCCGCTGGTAACCTCGATCAGGGTCTGACCGGGTGTTAGCTCCCCGGATCTTTCAGCCTCGAGGATGATCTGCAGGATGGGCCTGTCCTTGAGGCTGATCGGGTTCAGGAATTCACACTTGGCGTAGATCCTGGCGTCGGGGAAGATCCTTTCCAACCGCAGCAGCGGTGTACCACCGATCATGTCGATCATTGAATGGAGATTCTTCAATGGAGTGCTCCTGTGTCAATAGGATTGTTGGCAGCCTTCAATCCTATTGTAGCAAATCCGGAAGCAGGAAGCCGATCAAATTATAGAAGCAGGATTTATTGGGTGAAATGGGGTAGATTCCAGATTTGAAATCCAATATCGAGGCTATCAGGCTGGGTCTAGTGACTGTTGAAAAATTCCCAGGCCAGGAGCATACCCTCGACATCGCGGCATACGGGCCCCAGCAACCTTTCCGCCAGCCGGGTGAACCACCCGGTCTCCATCAAAGTTGGCAGGGTATGTCCGCCGCCCCAGGCTGAATAAAGCAGCACCGCTGCGCCCCCGGGTTTTGCAGGGTAATAATCCACCTGGATCTGGCAGTTATCATCCGGATCGAGGTCTGGTAAGAACGAGGATTCCACCCGCTCGGGATCAGCCTGATTGGCGTCAATCCACCAGCTAAGAGTCTCTGCGGTAGATAGCACCCTGCCCCTATCCTTACCTACCTCTCCGCCATCCCACAAAACCAGGGGGTCTTCGCTGCCATTAAGGATCATCAAGGGAGTAGGATCTGACGGGGGAGCCAGGGGTAGCGGTAAATCCGGGAGGTTGGCAATAAAGGCGGCTCCAGCAGAGAAATGCTCCGGCGCTTCGATCAGTAAGCGAAAGGTCATCATTCCCCCGTTCGATGCTCCGGTGACATAGACCCTTTCAGGATCGATCTTGTTTTCCTGAATAACCAGGTCAAGCAGTGTTACCAGGAACCCCACATCATCGATTGTGGATTGGCCAGCTGCCTGATCAGACCGAAGATCGTTCCAGTTTTGGTCATCACCGAGGGTATCCCCGCTTTCGGAGTTGACACCATTTGGCACCAGCAGAAATACACTTTCCTCTTCCGCCAGAGATAGGAGGGAATTGGTGCTGTCCGACAGGGGGGAAAACAAGGAACGCATGCTCAAGGTGCCGCCATGAAGATACAGGATCAGGGGTATATTTTCTGAAGATTGTTCCGGGGAGTATAGTCGGTACCAGCGGGTCAAGCCAGCATGTTCCAAACTGGCTTCCTGCCAACCCTCAGGCAATTGATCGCTCCTTTGGGCTCTTAAACCCCCGCTGACATCCTGATATCAAGATCAGGCTGATAAACGCGAATAACAATGCCAGGAAAGATTTAAATTTTGTATTCATATCAGGTTTACTTTTTAAACAGCTAAAAAGTTGCATCATTTCAATTTTTTTACGGAAAAGGGAGAATTATTGGCCCTACACCAAACAGCCAGTCCGCTGGCGGACTGGCTGTTGTCAATTTATTTCAGATGGATCTCAGGGGCATTGACAGTATTTTTTCTCAAGATTCTGGGGTTCCCTCCAACTGCCCGGCAACTATCGGGTGCCATCGTTATCTGACAATACGGTACCGGAGGTAGGAGTCGGGGTTGGGGTTGGCGGGGGAACGACTATCGGGAGATCCTTGAAATCATCGATCCCTGAACAGGAATTGGTTCCCAATCAGGTTTAAAGGCACTAAGCAAAGACCAACAGATGATCAGCGGTTCCAGCGGTTTGTTTGTCTTCTGATCTAGGACCATCAACTGGAAATAGGTGGAGAAGGGATTGCGGGCCACTGCCTGGGCTGGGTCGCCAGTTTCGAAGGTCCAGACCGCCTGGATGATGTTCGGGATAGGTTCCGATCCGGCAGAAGTTATTACTCTTGGCTGTAGGCCGGGATCCCTGGGAGGCAGGTCCCGTCCACATCCACAGTGAATGATCCGTGGCTGGACTCCGGTCCATATCCACCATCCTGAACGGCTGTTACGGACCAGTGATAAGTCTGACAGTTGGTTAAAGGATCGGTCAGAACAGTTGTGGCCGGAAAGTATATTCAGTCAGCAGGTTGGGATCGCTGAAATCGGCCATCTCATGCAGATGAAGCAGATATCCATCCGGGATGCAGCCCGGGATGCCGGTAGTGTACTTGAGGGCCGGGGTTAGAGTGTTCACAGTCGATCCATCTGCCGGGGCCAACCTGACAGGCGCTACAACTTCTGCCAATAAGCTGCACTCCGGACCGGTGAAAAAGCTGCGGGGACCGGAATAATCCCCAATCAGCGGGCTGCCAGCATCTTCCACATAATAAGCGGCTTTCCAGCGATATTGGGTCGCGGGTTCCAGGGAGGCTGGGTCGTAGCCAGTGATAAATTCTCCCGGGATAGTAAATTCAACCAGATCCCCAAAATCATGATCTGTGGCAATTTGCACAGCTGCGCCGTCCGGGATACAGCCCCCGGGGTTATACCAGCCCAGGTGGGCATTGGTGTCCGGCAGGATCGAATAGTTTCCGGGATCGGTTTGAACGGGGATGGAAGTAGCGCCAGCTGCGCAGCCGCAGGTCCCGGCCGTATCGATGACAAATCGAGTCACCGGGGAAGGCGGGCCTTCCAAACCATCAGAAATCACAGCCACCTGCCAGTAATATTCTGTACAGTCATCCAGGGCGATTCCGGACTGCATGGCCCGGGCAGCCAGGGTGGGGTTATTTGCGTCCAGCACGATCGAAGCCATATCCGGTGTATTCGAAACCTGGAGGTGGTAGCCTTCCGGGGCACAGCTGGTGTCGGGATAGGACCAGGCAAAGATCGGATTCAGATCACTGATAATATCTCCTTCAAGGGGCTGTCCCACGACCGGGGCCACAAGAGATGTCGCAGAACAGACCGGATCCGTCCAGAACATCCTTGCCAGTGATGGTGGACTATAAGCTCCATCCGCGAAAGCAGATATGCGCCACCAGAATTGGGTCGCACCGGGAGGAGTGGATCCAAATCCCCAGCGGGTTCCCGGAGAGCCCGTGCCCCCGTTATAGGTTGTATCAGAAAAGCTTGGGGACCCCATCGATACTTCCACCCTGTAGCTCTCAGGGATACAGGTCGTGAGGGGCCACTCCCATTCCAGGGAATCATATCCCCGGTCAAAGATCCCTCCAAAATCAGGAGAAACCAGTAAAGGACTGACCAGATCAGCCGCACCACAATAAGGCAAAGTGAAAAACGAGCGCAGTTCCTGGGAATAAGGGCCGTAGGTTGAACCAACCTTTGCCCGAACCCGCCAAAAATATTCCTCGGCGATATCCAAAGTGGGAAGGGTCAGGGTTGATGTATTTCCCCCAACCAGCTGGGTGAATTCGATTGCTGAATAATCCCGGTCTTTGGAAAGAATGATCTCAAAATCCTCTGGATCACAACTGGCATCAGGATATGACCAATCCAGGACGGCAGATGTGCCATCCACGACCTCCCTCCAGTTTGGAGACAGCAGGTCAGGCGGCTCGAGGGATCCTGGATCGCAAGTTGGAGAACAAGCGCTTAATCCTAACAGAGCCAGCACTGTCAGTGAGATTACCAGAATGACTTTTTTGGACATATGATCCTCCGGGAATAATTCCATCTAATTATCTAACGGATCTGAAACCAGAAAAGTTACACCAATAATCCATCGTTTATTGTATGAATCTTACTAGATAAAAGATCGATCCGCAATCAAAAACCAGCCCTCTCAGGCTGGTTTTGTCAATCTGGCTTGTCTGTTTATTAAAACGGGGATTTTCAGATCACACCCAACTCCTGGCCTACCTTATTAAAGATCTCCAGTCCCTGATCGAGATCATCCCGGGAGTGGACCGCCGAGATCATGACCCGGATCCGGGCCAAACCTTGGGGTACAGTGGGAAAACCAATCGACATGGCAAAGACACCTTTATTAAAGAGTTCTTTGCTGAACTGCTGCGCCAGGGCGGCTTCACCGAGCATCACAGGTGTGATGGGTGTCGTGCTGATCCCGGTATCAAAACCCAGATCTTTGAGTTCCCCTTTAAAATATCTGGTATTGGCCCAGAGCTGATCGACTAGCTCAGTCGATCCTTCCAGGATATCGATCGCTTCGATGCAAGCTGCAATATCAGGAACCGTCATCGCCGATGAGAACAGAAAAGGCCTGCCGCGCTGATAGAGCCATTCCACAACCCGGGGGTCGCCGGCCACAACCCCTCCCACAACGCCAAAGGCCTTTGACAGCGTGCCGACCTCGACATCAACTTTTCCGTGAAGTTTAAAATGGTCTACAATACCTCGCCCCCCCTCACCCAATACACCCTCTCCATGAGCATCATCCACCATCAGGATCACGTCATAATCCCGGGTGACTGCATGGATCTCATCCAGGGGAGCAACGTCTCCGTCCATGGAAAAAACTCCATCAGTCACAACCAGGCCCCGGCGATAGTTTGAGCGGTGTTCATCCAGGGCAGTTTTGAGGGCTGAGGGAGAACAATGGTCATAGGGAATGATCTTGGAGCCTGCCAGTCGGCAGCCATCGATGATACTGGCATGATTCAGGCGGTCTGAGAAGATCACATCTTCTTTTCCAACCAGGGCTGGGATGGTTGCCAGGTTGGCAGTAAATCCTGATTGAAATGTGATGGCTTTTTTAACCTTCTTAAATGCTGCCAGCCGGCGTTCCAATTCCAGATGCAGGTCCATCGTGCCAGCTATCGATCTCACAGCTCCCGGTCCAATACCGTAGCGGTCTGCAGCATCCCGGGCAGCCTGGACCAGGCGGGAGTTATTGGCTAACCCCAGATAATTATTAGAGCAAAAATTGAGGACTTTTTTTCCATCAACAATCAGCCAGGCTCCCTGGGGAGATCCCAGGGTCCTGATCTGGTTATAAAGTCCAGCTTGCTTCAAATCCATAATTTCAGCATCGATCCAATCCAATGAATTAGCCATGGGGTTCCTTTTTTGAAGCGATTTTTCCATCTTCACTCTGATCTTGAAAATCCATGATCAGATCCAACTTCATTTTTCTGGATAATTTCTTGAGAGCATGTTCCCTCTGAAGGGCTCTGGAACGGTCCTCGACAACTTCAAGATATGCCAAGCTCACTGGTCTGCGCCAGCGAGTGTACAGGGCACCCCGGCCAGCATTATGCTCCTTGATGCGCCGCTGAGGATCCGTGGTCCAGCCAGTATAAAGAGATCCATCAGCGCATTCCACCATATAACAGAAAAAGCCCTCATCCCGGGATTTGCTCACGATCTCTCGTTTGGTTTTTTGGGTTGTCTAAAACCCAGCAATCCAGCCAGCACTCCCCCCTTGCGGATTTCCTGTCTGGGAGTATCGACCCAGATGTTCGCGCGCCGATCCTTCAACCAGAGGTCCCTGCCTTGCTGGAGGGTAGTGAAATAATTTTCCAGCGCTTTTTGGTCCCCCCCCTCCCCAAGATCACGGATCTCAATCAGCTCCCGGACCAAATCATTGATCACCCGGGATGAATTTACTTGGTTGTTGGTCAATTGTGCCGCCAGGGCTCCAGCGATCTCATCCTGGGCAAAGGGTTTGGACACCTGGTTATAAGCTTTGCCGGCAACCTTTCTGGCTTCCCGCCAACCCGGCCCATCCTGACTGGTTTTTAACAACAGGGCAGACAGCAAGGCAGGGAGGATATAGGTCATGGTCATTAAACCATCCAGCTCAACCGGATCAGAAAAATAGGGGGATGCTTCCAGCAAGTGGACCAGGTTCACAGCAGAATTAATGGAACCTTCAGTGGCATTCTTCCCGCCGACAATTCCCATAAGTGTCCCTTTAAATAGATCTGCCTGAGCCGTTTCTGGCCCATAGGCTGATACATCCAAGAAATCCGAACTGATAACTGGAGTTAATCCCACATAATCACATCCCTCTGGAAGCAGATCACTGGCCCATTGGATGACCGGCTCTTTAAGAGGTCCGGTATCAATCACCAGGCAGCCTTCCTGAAGATCCTGGCTTATGTGCTCCAGCACTGGGTAGATCTCCTGGAGCGGAAGGGCCAGGATGACAATATCCGCATCCTTCACAGCGCCCGAGAGAGTGATAGCCACTCGATCTACTACAGAGTGTTTTTTCGCGTAACTCACTGCCTCCCGGTCTTTATCATGCCCAACCCTGTGGATCTGATCCTCCTGTTTGGCAAGAGCCAAACCGATCGAACTACCAATTTGCCCCAGGCCAAGAATTGTGATTTGAACGCTCATGATTTCTTCCTAATTTTGATTATCAGCTTTTTGAAGTTTTCTTAATAATATCAAATCCTGCTCGGAATAGTCCCCAGCAGGTTCCAGATCTTCATGATATTGAACCAGCCAGATTGTTTTTGGTGAACTGCCCGCAGCTTCCAGCAATCCAGCTCCCCACCCGGGATGTTTTTTAATCACCACCAGGGCGCGATTAAGTCTTGTGGGTTCTGCCCTGGACCATTCCTGATACTTCCCGGGAAGTATGCCGGCCACCAGAACAGCAAGAATTCTATCCCAGCGATTGAGGGGTTGAGTGATCTTTCCCACATCATGCAGCAGGGCTGCCTTCAGCAGATCAATATCTCCCTCCCCGGTATCTAGAAGGGTATTTAGGACGCGCAGTGAATGATTTTGGTCCTGGGCCATCAGTTCTTTAAAGATGTCCAGCTCCCTGGTCGAGAGGAACTCCTTGATACTCTCAATTTCGTCCTCACCAGGAAGGTGCTGAAAGGATTGCCAAAACTGTTTGATTCTATAACAGACTATGGAAGACATTACCGTATTAGCAGGTCAATGAAAAAACGCAATGGGGGTCCGATAATAAAGCCCAACACATCCAATCCCAGGTAGGGGCCCACCATAAAGAGGGCCAATAAGATCATCGGGCCATACGGCCTGATCCTGGCCAGGCTGTCGCGCCATTTATCAGGCAAAAAATAATCGATCACCTTATCTCCATCCAGGGGTGGGAGAGGAATTAAATTGAAGAGCATCAGTACCAGGTTAATTGTGATGAAATCCCACAAAAAACTTGCCGGACTGGGCAGGATCGAGGTCCCCTGGGAAGACAGGGCGGCATAAAGTTGATCTATGCTGATCCAGTTCAGCTGAAAAGGCAGCGCAGCGATCAGAGCCATTAAAAAATTGGATAGCGGGCCAGCCAAAGCGACCCACATTAACGCTGAAGGCGCTCTCTGGCGCAGAGTATAGGGATTGACCGGTACAGGTTTTGCCCAGCCAAATCCCGCCACGATAAGCAGCAGCGATCCCATGGGATCCAGATGAGCCAGGGGGTTGAGGGTCAGCCTGCCATTGACCTTGGGTGTGCTGTCACCAAAATAATTGGCTGTCCAGGCATGGGCAAATTCATGGATTGAAAAAGCTGTTAATAAGACGATGATCCGTGAGATCAAGGTCGCTGGATTTAAACCGAGCATATTTTTCTCCTTTCGGGATTATACCATTTCAGACATGCTTCCTTCTGGTCAGGTCTGGATGGAAGATCTCGGCCCAACAAAAAAGGTCCCCAGACAGGGACCTTTTGAGAGTTGCGGTGGTCTGATTATCTGCCTATTTAAAATAATCCTTCATGGGTGTGAAATAGGCCTCGATCCAGCCCTGCTGATACTGCAGGCCGTGTTCTGGAAGCTCTGAGTGTACGATCACAACCCGGGTGCTGTCTTGATCCTGAAGGAACTGGATCTCGAGAATTGAATCCGGATCAGATTCGTCAAATTCCGTGGTCCTCCAGCTTTGCAGGATGCGACCAGGAGATTGGAGCTCCAGATTTTTACCGCTGATATATCCATCCCAGGCGGTAAAATTCTCCCCCACTTGATCAGTAACAGCTGCCTGGCCCCCGGTCATATCACTGTGCTTTTTAGAATCCAGCCAGGCGGAGAATATAGTTTCTGCTGTTGCTGGAAAAACTTCAGAGACGCTGAATTTAACTGCCATTGGATGAATTCTCCACGTAATCTTTGATATCTATCAGGTCCTGCTTCAGGGCATCACGGGTGGCTTTATTAAAGAAGACCCCCATCACCGAGGACATAATTTTTGTCCAGATCGAAGAGATCTCAGCCTCAAATTCCATCGCCAAATTAGTTCCATCGGGCGCTTCTTCAACGAGCATTGTGGAGATATAGACCACATTGGGTCTCTCTGCGCGGGTCCGGTAATATTTATTCTTCTCCAGGTCAGTGATCCACATGATCTCTGTGGCGGTTTGGCCGAACATGGTGCGGGTTTCTTCCCATTTGAATCCCACCAAACCATTACCGGGATCTTCCAGGACATCGATCTTCTGGATACCGGAAATAATTTCGGCCGAGTTTTTGATATCAGTTATCGCTTTCCAAACATCCCCCAGGGGAGCATTCACAAGAATTTCTGCCCTGATCTTCATCTTCTTTTCCTCACTTCTTTAACTGCTTTTAGATAAATAATATATCCCCTGTACCTTTTTGATGGTCCAGGGGATATTTCTCTTACTTCCGGATTAGATAGGTCCGTGAGATATTGATCAGATCTTAAACTCACCCGATTCATAAAACAGCTCCCCGTCCACCAGGATCTGACCTCCATCTCGCATGTCGCAGATCATATCCCAATGGATGGCGCTTTTATTTTTGCTGCCAGTAATGGCATATCCCTGACCAAGTGCCATATGGATTGTGCCGCCGATCTTTTCATCATAAAGGATCTTTTTGATAAAACGGTTGATCTTGTAGTTGGTGCCAATAGCAAATTCTCCCAGGTAGCGGGCGCCCTCATCAATCTCCAGCATCGTCATTAGAAAATCCTGGTTGGTTTTAGCACTGGCATTGATCACTTTCCCGGCTTCAAACTCCAGTTCCGCTCCAACAACCTCTCGGCCAGAGAGGATGGCTGGATGAGTGAAACGCACCCAGCCATTGACAGAGTCCTCTACTGGACCGGTAAAGATCTCGCCGCTGGGCATATTCTGTTTGCCGTCGGAATTAATAAATACCCTGCCCTCAACTGAAAGACTCAGATCCACATTCGGACCCTTGACCTGGATCTGTTTTTTACCTTTCAACCATTCCACCAGGTGATGCTGCTCTTCCCGAACGCGGTTCCATTCCCCAACCGGATCTTCACAATCACTGAAAGTAGCGCTGTAGACATAATCTTCGAATTCTTTCAGGTCCATCCCCGCGTCATCCGCATAGGCCTGGGTTGGATAAAGAGTGCTGACCCGCCGGAGAGACCCGGAGTCCATTCTTTTAAAGTAGGTATTGAAGATATCCTGATGTCCCTGACGGTGGATCTTCAAGCTCTCGGGATCGATCTTTTCCAGGGCTCTGCTGTCATAAGCGCTCTGGATGAAGATCCGCACATCAAAATCCTCATTCAACATTTTCCAAAAACGGTCCTCATGGGCTAACTGCTTCTGGTTGGCTTCTTCAAAGAAAATCTTCTCCAGGTCTTGATATCCCAGGGAAGGCAGGGGCAAACCATAGGGCAGCAAATAAGGATGCCCGCCCCGCCTCAATACCAGGCGGAGGACCTCCTGCACCAACGGTGTCGCCAGCGGTTGGGCTATGATCCCCACCAGGTCATTTTCCCTGACCTCAACGGAATAATTCACCAGGGTTTGGGCCAAATTAATCACGCGCTGATCGGTCATCAATCCTCCTCGATAAATACAAGATCCTGAGCTCTTCCTATCCAATCATACTATAGACAGACTGGATGGCCGGGTGCAAACAAGATACTTATTCGACCTGGCCCAGATGATATAATGCCCGCATGCTGCCAGATCTTGAAATGGAAGATGTGCTCAAGCTCAGAAAAATCCACCCCTGCGGTGAGGATCGCTGGAAGGTGATCCGGCTTGGCGCAGATATCAAGATTGAATGTCTGGGCTGCGGCAGGCAGGTGATGCTGCCTAGAAGAAAATTATCACGCAATCTCAAAACCAACCTCAGCCAGGAGGAGCGGGACAAATGAGCATTCTTTTCCTGGTCGCCACACCGATCGGTAACCTGGAGGATCTAAGTTTCAGGGCCCTGCGAATTCTCAGCGAAGTTCCACTGATAGCCGCTGAAGATACCAGGACTTCAAAAAAACTCCTCAACCACTACCAAATCCAGAGTCCGATCACCGCTTTTCATGACCACAACAAAGAAAATAAGACCCCCTTTCTGCTCGAACATCTCCGCGAGAAAGACCTGGCATTGATCTCTGACGCAGGCACACCAGGCATCAACGATCCCGGATACTTTCTTGTCCGGGCTGCAATAGAGGCCGGACATCAAGTTGTCCCCATTCCAGGTCCCAGCGCACCGATCTCCGCCCTGGCAGCTTCTGGTTTAGCAACCGATCAGTTCCTGTACCTTGGTTATCTCCCTCGTAAAAGCCAGGCGAGGAAGACCTCCCTCAAATCTATCGTTGATCTGCCCTGGACCCTGGTTTTTCTGGAAACTCCCCATAGGTTGCTGGAGTCATTAGAAGATCTGCTGGAAATTCTGGGTGACCGGGAAATGGTCGTCGCCCGGGAGCTTAGCAAACTGCACGAAGAGTTCCGCAGGGGTCGGATCAGCGAGCAGTCCAAGCATTTCTCCCTCCATGAACCCCGGGGAGAGATCACTCTGGTCATCTCAGGAAAAGATTCTGAGGAAATCTGGTCTGCTGATGAGCTCAGCGCTGAAATTGACCATCAGCTCAAAACCGGGGGCGACAGTCCCAGTCAGCTGGCAAAAAAATTGGCCCTACTTTCTGGCTGGTCTCGGCGGGATATCTATGATTTAATGCAGGGTCTGGAAAAGGAGTAAGTTTCGACAAGGAATTTACATCAATACCAGAAGGTGCTGTTAATTACCAATCAATCAGAGGCAAAAATGGATTTAAATAATCATCAGGATTTTTCTAAACTCGACAGTTTGAATATGCTCGCTGAAATGCAGGGCTTGCCCGATCAGCTGCTCAGTGCCTGGAAGGAGGCTGAAGCCCTCCCCCTGGGAGATTTCAGTTCAGTAAAACAGGTCATCGTTGCCGGAATGGGTGGATCAGCTATCGGCGCTGACCTATTAAAAGCCTATATCGCTCCTCTTTCATCAGTATCTGTTGATATCCACAGGGATTACGGATTGCCATCCTGGGCTGAGGGCCAGGATGTATTGGTGATCATTTCATCCCACTCCGGGAATACTGAAGAAACCCTCTCCGCCCTGGAAACCGCCCTGGAAAGGGGCTGCCAGATCCTGGCGATCTCGACCGGCGGGAAAATTGCCGAGCTGGCAAAAAGAAACGGGACAGCTTTGTGGATCTTCCAGCATAAGGGCCAACCCAGAGCAGCTGTTGGTTATTCATTCTGTTTGTTATTGAATATTTTTACCCGTCTGGGTTTTATCGATGATCCCAGTCAGGAATTATCTGACGCCGTGGCTGAGATGAAAAAACAACGCGAGTTATTGGCTCCTGAGCTACCGGATCACCAGAATATCGCCAAGCGTCAGGCTGGACAGATTATTGATCGCTGGGTCAGTGTGTTTGGAGCCGACTTGCTGGCCCCTGTTGCCCGGCGTTGGAAAGGACAGATCAGTGAGATCGCCAAAGCCTGGGCCCAATATGAGGATCTCCCTGAAGCAGATCATAATACCTTGGCCGGAGTGGTGAACCCCGAATCGGTTTTAACCAAGACCATGGCCTATTTTCTGTTCGCTGATTCAAACCATCCCCGCAACCAGCGGCGCATCGAGCTCACCAGGAAGAATTTTATGCTGGAAGGCATCACAACCGATTTGATCAAAGCCCAAGGTGAAACCCGTCTGGCCCAGATGTGGACCATGATCCAATTTGGTGATTACACCGCCTATTATCTCGCCATGGCTTACGGAGTAGACCCGACCCCTGTGGCAGCGATCGAGAATCTGAAGCGCGAACTGTGAAAGCCGAACCGGTAAGCCTGGGGCCATCACCCGGCCGACTGAAAAGGTATTTCTTACCCTAATGAAAAGACCTTCCTTCCGGATCATTCTGGTTTTGCTGACCCTGCTAAGCACCCTGCTGCTTGTGAAGACCATCCAGGCTCAGGGCGATTCAGCGAACACAGTGATCAACACCATCAATCAGCTCAGGGCCCAACAGGGTTTGGCAGCCCTCCAGGCTCATCCGGCCTTAATGCAGATCGCCCAGCAGCACAGCCAGTACCAGGCTTCCATCGGAACCTGGACCCATATCGGAGCGGATGGCTCCCGGCCCCGGGATCGGGCAATCGCGGCTGGATTTGGGAATGGGGCCTATGTCTACCTTTCTGAAAATGTCGCCTTTGGCAGCGGCAGTTCGATCATACAGATCATCAACGGCCCCTGGAACGATCCTGATCACCACCACACCATGTACAACCCCAACGCCCAGTATATCGGGGCCGGAGTGGCCTATGCAGGCAGCACGGTCTTTTATACTGTTGATACCGGTTATTGGGTGGGTGACCCTGCTCCTACGCAGCAGAATCCAGCGATCTCAACCACTCCCTCAGGGTCAGTTTTCCCAACTGCTGTTCCAATAGTTATCTCAACGCCGATGTTCGACGGCACGGTTAAACACATCATCGCAGGCGGACAGACCTTATGGTCCATTGCAGCTGTCTATAATATCTCTTTGGAAGAACTCCGGGAAATGAATGGGCTGGAACCTGATGCAATATTAAATCTGGGTGATGAAGTGATTATCAAGCCTTCTTACACCCCCACAATCACCCCTATTGGACAACCCAGCGCAACACTGCCCCAACGTTTCACTCACACACCTTCCCCAGTTGGTCCCCGGGGAACAGGGATTCAATTTATCCCCTCAACTCCTTCACCAACCGACCCACCCCTGGCTGAAGCCCGATTCAGAACCAGCGGTAAAAACCCCACTATTGTGATCCTGGCAGTTCTGATCTCAGGCGGGACCCTGGTTGCTTCGCTGGCAGTCAGTTTAAGAAAAAAAACCTGATTCAGGGATTCCTGCTCAGTTCCCCAGCTTCCCAATCTATTTTTGCCACCTGGCTTGTTCGATCGATCAACTCTCGAATATTCCTGGTAAACAGGCCTGGATCCCCGGTAGTTAAGAACTCAATCGATCCATTGTCCCGTTCCCCCTGGATTTGGTGCTGTTCCAACAATCTGCGGGTCTGCCTGGCAACTGCCGGGGCGGGATCGATCACAATGACACCGTCTCCCACAATATCCTCGATGATAGGGATCACAAAGGGATAATGGGTACAGCCCAGAACCACTTTGTCGATGCCCTGATCCAGCATGGGGGTCAGGGCTGACTCCAGGATATCTCTGGTCTGGGGAGAATCGATCTGGCCGCTTTCAATTAATTCCACCAGTCCAGGACAGGTATGCTGCAGCACCCTGACTCCCTGGGCAAATCGTTCAACAGTTGAGGCATACAAATCTCCCTGGAAAGTTGCCGGGGTAGCTAAAACCCCTACCACGCCGCTGGTGGTTCCCTCCGCTGCAGGTTTCACAGCCGGTTCCATGCCTACAAAGGGCAGATCAGGATAGATTTCTCTCAGTTCTGCCAGGGCTGCCGCGGAAGCTGTATTGCAGGCTACCACGATCAACTTGGCTCCCTCGGCAATCAGAAACCGGGCAATTCCGCGAGAATAACCCAGCACCTGGTCCTTGGTCCTGTCTCCGTAAGGCACATGGATTTGATCGGCAATATAGATCAGTTTCTCCTGGGGAGATTGGCTGCTGATCTCTCGCAGGACCGAAAGACCACCCACACCTGAATCAAATACCCCGATTGGTTGATTGTTTATCAAGCTCATAATCTCATCTCAGGATTGGTCACTGGCCAACCTCCAAAACTGGTTGATCCAGACAGTGCTAAAAACCCACTTCTTGTTCATGGCATCATTATACTCAGGATTATTCGCCTGCTCTTCAGGTTTAAAACAAAAAGGGCGCAGCAACTGGACTGCACCCTGGTTTTGTTGATCTATTTCGATCAGGAGGTGAATTTCTGGCGAAGTTTAGCCTTCTTGCCGCTGCGCTCTCGCAGGAAATAAAGCCGGGAGCGCCGGGTATGGCCGTGGCTCTGCACAGTGACCTTTTCAACAATTGGGGAGCGGTTTAAGAAGGTGCGTTCTACACCGATGCCGTTGCTAGCCACCCGTCTGACAGTGAAGTTCTCACTGTTGCCAGATCCATGGATGCGAATAACGACACCCTTAAACTGCTGAATACGTTCATTATCGCCTTCTTTAATACGAACAAAAACTGTCACTGTATCCCCGGTTTTCAATTCAGGGATATCGGGATTCTTGGGCGTTTCAAGTACCTTGATCAACTCATCCATCTCATAGTCCTTCTTCTTTAATCAACTTTCTTTGCTACGAATTTCAAACACGGCTGGTGATTATATCACGCTGGTATAGATTTGAAAAGGAAGCTACTCCAAAGTTTTGATTTTATTCTGGGGCCCTTTTTCAGGGTGTCGAGATTTCCGCAAAAAGTACATCCAGGGCTGCCTGGGGATCGACTTGGTCCTTTAGAACCGAGACTGCCGCGTTTTTGACATAGGGACCAATCTCAGCCAGCAAGCTGTTTCCAGGCATCAGGACTGCAGCAGGGAGCAGCTTCTGAAGAGTGCCATAATAAGGTTTTTCTGACCAGCTGGACAGCGCAGAGACCTGGACGGGCAAATATCCTGCTGCCGGCCCCCACTCAGAAAGGTATTCCTCATCGGACAGGAATTCTGCCAATTCCAACGCAACACTTTCGTTATCAAGATTGGACGGTACTACACTCCAGACCCAGCCACTGCCGTAGGTATAGGCATTACCCTCTTTGGTTGGCAAGGCTGCCAGGCTGGTGTTGGGTGAATCCGAACTCAGGATAATTGAATTCCAAGATAGAGCTAAGGTCGATTGGCGGTCCTGATAGGACTGCCAGGCTTGTTCACTGGTCTCAAATTGAGTCAACCAGTAAGGCATAACACCTGCAGATTGGGCCTGCTTGTAGAACTGCAGAACCTCCAGCATCAGATCGGCGTTTAGGCTGATCTCCCCAGCCTCATCGACCAGCGATCCTCCCAAACTTTGATAAATTGCCAGGGTCACCAAACCACGTGTATCGGAAGCAGGAAACGAGATCGGTTTCTGGGAAGACAACAAACTCTCCCAATCCTGGGGTGGATTCTCTCCGCTATCAGCCTTGTAGGCCATGACCAACAGGTCCCCCGCAAATGGAAGGCCGGCGGTGCTGCCGGCAATCCAGGACATATCCTGGGCATAATCGAACCAGTCATTGGATAAGAACTCACCACTGATATCATCCAGTGGCTTTATCAAACCCTCTCTGAAGGCCTGTTCCATCAGGGGTCTCGGCAGAGCGATCAGGTCAGGTTGCAAGATCGGCGCAGCAGCTCCTGTTAATCGAAGAGCCTCGATCAGACCGAATTCTCCCTGGATATCTTTCACCCTGACCAGGATTTCAGTCTGGGGTCGACGAGCTATAAACTCATCCAGGCGCGCTAAAAAAAGATCAGCGGCGGCGGAGCCAGAATAGGGGTCAAATTGGGGAGGGACCCAAATGGTCAGAGTTCGCGATTGGACAGCTGGCACATCAGGGGTAGCGGATGGGCTGGGTGTGGGTGATGCCGGATTGGATATGGGTGCTTGAGTTGGATCAAAAGCTACCAATAATCCACCCAGATCAGGCAAGCTGCAGGATGAGATCACCGAGGCCAAAGCAGCCAGAATTGCGATCAGGATCAGCAGCCTGAAAAATGTAGTCCTTTGGTGGTAATTGACATTTTTTTCCATGAAAATACTTTCCTTCAAAGAAAACCCATTAAACCACAGTTTTCGAACAGGAATATACCTAATTCCAGATTTATCCAACTCTTTCAGGAAGTTAATAATCGTCTGCAGGCTCAATCGTCACCTCAGTTCTTATCCTGTGGTAGGAGCGGGAGGTGGTTCATCAGTGGGAGTGACCCGGGTAGGTGTATATGAGGGGGTTATAGTGGATGACGGCGTTGCAGTAGGAGTATTGCTTGGCGTGAGCGTCTCAGTTGGCAGTGGTGTTTCTGTTCGTGTGGGCGTGATTGTGGGGGTGAGTGTCGGGGTAAAGGTTGGAAATCGGGTGGGGATGATTATTCCAGGAGTGTTGGTAAGATAGATTGTAGGTGTGGATGTTGGGGTCTTGATAAATAAGCTGGTAGGGGTGGGGTCCACCCGGCGCTTGACAGATACAAAGGCATAACCCAAGGCATAACAGGGTATGGTCAGGCCAACTAATGCCAGAAATATAATCTGCAGACGGACCTGTTTTTGATTAAGGATGGACATGGTGTGCTGATAATCCTGATAAGTGGTTTTTCTGCCTAATCTAGTATATTATAAGGGAAATCTGCTGGACGCCAGATATTTCCAGATCTGTTTCGTAACCAAAACAGCCAATCGGGCGTCCTATTATGATAGACAAAGTTTGCTGATGGATTATGACCATACCCCTCCAGATCAACACCCTGCTCTTTGACCTCGATGGAACACTGACCTTTCAGCATCCCTCTTCCCTGGACATATTGTTCACCATCCTCGATGAGCACAAGATACCGTTGATGGCAACCGCTCACCGGGATACCTTGCAGTTTGTCTACCAATATTGGGCCAACTCTGAGGATGTGGCCCAGGACATGGAAATCTACGGGGAGTTCACTGACAATTTCTGGATCCAATATCTGAAGAGAAAACTCTGGGCAGCTGGCTTAACTGAGCTCCAGGCCCTGGATTTGGCTCCGATCATCCAACCCATTCTCAAGGAACGTCATCAGCCGGTCAAAATGGTGTCGGAGGACGTAAAACCGACCCTCAAAAAACTCCGCTCTTTCGGCTATATCATGGGTTTGGTGACAAACCGATCAGCTCCAGTTGATGAGGAACTGGAGGAATATGGGTTTTTACCCTATTTTGATTTCTATTTCACAGCGGGGGAGATCAAATCCTGGAAACCGGATCCGGAAATATTTGAACATGCCCTTTTCCTGGCTGGCTCCACCCCTGAAGAAACCACCTATATCGGCGATAATTACTATACGGACATTCTGGGAGCCCGAAATTCCGGGCTCTATCCCATTCTTTTTGATCCCCGAAATACCTTCCCGGATGCCGACTGCCAGGTGATCACCCGGATCGGCAGCCTGTGCGCCTGAAGTAAAGAATAGGCCCCATGCCTGGAAATTTTACCTCACAACTGAGGCAGCCAGTTCCCCGAGATAAACTCCTATCTTGCCATTACCACTGTCTGGGTGGGATAGGCAAACTCGATCTCCAGCTCCGCGAACTTCTCATAGAGGGCCAGGTTGATTTGATGTTGAAGGTCGAGGTAGGTGGCATACTCCTGGACCAGCACATGATAGACCACGGTGTAATCCAGGGAATAATCTCCCAGGGATTTAAAATGGGCCATTTCAAACTCGGCTTTTTCCAGGGGAGCGATGATCTCTTCCACAATAGCCGGGATTTTCCTTAAGTGCTCAACATCGGTCCCATAAACAACACCAAAATTGAACGATATCCTTCGTTTTTCCAGCCTTTTATAGTTCCGGATCCGGCTGCTCAGCATGTCCGTGTTGGAAAAGATCAATTCCTCGCCTGATAAACTTCGGACCCGGGTGCTTTTAAGGCCGATGTCTCTTACATCCCCCTCAAACTCATCGACCACCACATAATCACCGATCACAAAAGGCCTGTCCAGGGCTATGGACATCGATGCAAAAAGATCCCCCAGGATGTTCTGCATAGCCAGGGCAACGGCGATGCCGCCTATGCCCAGGCTGGTTACCAGGCTGCTGATCTCAACATCGAAATTATCCAGCAATATCAAACCGAGAATGATCCACAGGACAATTTGGCCAATTAAACCCAGGGCATCCAGGGTAGTGGCATCATCACCGTCATCTTCCTCTAATCGCTCTTTAACTTCCCGGGTCACATAGTAGTTGATCATTCCCGAGGCCCAGAAACCGATCTGCAGGACCAGGATGACCAGCAGGGCCCTTCCAAACCAGAGCTGGATCTCCGGAGACAAACTGATCTGATAATCTATACCCAGATACACACCCAATCCCAACAGGGCAATCCAGTGGGTCTTCTCAACCAGGGGAATCAAAAAATCATCCACATCATTCTTGGACTTTCTGATCCACCTTAATAAACGCCCTTTCATCAATCGTCTCAGAACCAGCAAACCCAGGAAGCTTACCAAGGCAATGCCAAGTGCAGTCATCCAGGCTTCCAGGCTGTTGCCTAGGAATTCACCGTTAAATATATCCATTAAAATCCTTCCTTTTCAACCAGTAATTATTATTTAAAGTTCCAATTCATTTCTATCCAGCTGACAGCAAAATCCACCAGATCCCGCTGGGGGATCAACAAGGAAACGGCTGAACCAATCGTGCCCTCCTTCAGATCTCCTCCGGATTTCTTGTAGGACGCGCCGATCTTGGCAAATTCATCACTGTGCTCATCATATTCCAGGATCTCAACCCACTTCCTCTCTCCATCCACAATCAAGGGAGCTCCCTGTTTTACCTGTTTTTTCCCCGGAAACTCAGCCCGGAATTCAGCCAGGTGCAAACTGGTGTTGTGGTCATGTTTTACGCCCAGCAGCAGGATCCTGGCATCCAGGTCATAGAGTCTTCCCAATGGAGAGTTATCCCCCAGGCTAAAATCCAATCTCTGTCCAGTCGTGATCTCCCGGGCATATCTACCCCAGGCTGAAAAAGATGATTGGGGATGATAACTGCGCAGAACCCCGGCCTGCTTCCGGAATGTTTCCGGTATCCTGCCCATCCCCCTGGTAGGTGTGAGGTCCAGGTCAAATGCCGGCATGGTCTGACGGATGGTGTCTTTCCACTCTTCGGGGACCGGGGGATGGTTCCAGTCCGCCGGGTCAGAAAAATCCGCCGAGTGGGTCGGCATGACCAGGGTGCCACCCGGGCCCAGGGCTTCTTCCAGAGCCAGAATAACTGCCACTGCCCCTCCGTTGACCCATCCGATGGAACTCAGGGATGAATGGACCAACAGGACCATTCCGGGGTTTACTCCCAATTTTGCCAGATCTTCCACGAGGGACTCTACCGTTTCCGGTCCTTTTGGGGTCTTATTGATAACTTCTAATTCACTCATAACTTATCCTTTTAATACAAATCATCTTACCAGATTCGGTAGATTGGAAGGAATCTACTTTATGGCAGGTTAGCTATGGTAAGATAATCAAGATCGGTCTGTAGAAACCTAGACCAAGGGCTACTTATGGAATTCTCCCAGACGACCCTGTTGGTGCTGGGCATCCTCTTTTTATCTACATTTATCCGTTCTGCCCTGGGATTCGGTGATGCCCTGATCGCCATGCCGCTGCTCACATTATTGGTTGGGCTGCAGGTTGCCACACCCCTGACCGCCATGGGGGCAACCACCATAGCGCTCACCATCCTGGTCCGGGCCTGGAAGAAGGTCGACCTGCGAGCAGCCTGGCGGCTGGTGTTAACAACCTGGATCGGCATTCCGATCGGGATCTTTTTCTTGAAGGCCGCTCCTGAAGTGGTGGTCAAATCCCTGCTGGGTGTTATCATCACAGGTTTTGGCCTTTACAATCTGATCGTTCCCAATTTGCCCCATTTACTGAACGAAAACTGGGCTTATCTGACCGGATTGATCGCCGGTATCCTGGGAGGCGCTTATAACACGAACGGGCCGCCAGTGGTGATCTATGGAATGCTGAGAAGATGGGACCCGGAGAAATTTCGAGCCACTCTGCAAGGCTATTTCCTTCCGACCGGCCTGGTGATCCTGGTCACACACGGAATCGCTGGCATGTGGACCACTCAAGTTCTGAATTACTATTTATTTGCCATCCCTGTGATCCTCGCCGGCGTGCTGATCGGCGGCAAAGCAAACCAGCTCATCCCCCAGGGGAAATTCGACAAGATAGTGTATGGTTTCCTGGTTGTGATTGGCGTGCTTCTGATCGCCAGGGGTTGATTTATTTGTCTGACCTGATCCAGACTGGGTGAGTGCAGATTATCCACCTAAGATGAAACAAACCGCCTTCTTGGGCGGTTTGTTCTATCAAGATGGGTTCCTCAACTGAGGTAGAACCATAATTATCGAGCAGATAGTTGCTGATCCACCAAACTCTATCTCTGTCCCCGGTCTTCCCGTCGATCTAATGCTGCAAGATCTGGGAGAGGAAAAGTTTGGTGCGGTTTTCCTGGGGATTCTTGTAGATCTGATCCGGGGTGCCGGTTTCCACGATCTTTCCTTCATCGAAGAAATACATCCGATCAGCAACTTCTCTCGCGAATCCCATCTCGTGGGTTACAACGATCATGGTCATGCCGGATTTTGCCAATTTGATCATCGTGTCCAGGACTTCCTTGATCATCTCCGGGTCCAGGGCTGAAGTAGGCTCATCAAATAGCATGATCTTGGGCTCCATGGCCAGGGCCCGGGCAATGGCTACTCGCTGCTGCTGGCCGCCGGATAGATTACCGGGGAACTTTTCGGCTTGCTCTGGAATTCCAACCATTTTTAACAATTCGCGGGCTTTATCATCCGCCTGGTCTTTCGGCCAATTGCGGACCCAGATCGGAGCCAGGGTGATATTTTGAAGCACAGTGAGATGCGGGAATAGGTTAAACTGCTGAAAGACCATCCCAGTTTCAGTGCGGATCAGCTCGATATTCCTGACATCATGGGAAAGTTCGGTGCCGTCGACGAAGATATCACCCTGCTGGTGTTCTTCCAGGCGATTAATCGTCCGGATAAAAGTGGATTTTCCGGAACCTGACGGTCCGAAGATCACAATCACTTCTCCTTCATAGACATCCATATCAATGCCTTTTAAGGCATGGAAATCACCAAACCATTTGTGGACATCCCTGCATTTTATGATCGGTTCGCGAGTCATCATATTGTCTCCTACAAATTGCTTTCTACGCCCAGAGCGGATTCTATCCGGCGGCTGGCCAGGGACATCAAATAACTGAAGATCCAGTACACCAGAGCCATGAATAAATAAACCTCCGTGCGCAGTTGGACAAATTCCGGGTCAGAATTAATAATGGAACGGCCAATTCCCAGAAAATCATTTATACCAATGATCACTACCAGGGTTGTATCCTTAAATAGGGCTATGAATTGCCCCACGATCGCGGGAAGCACTGCCCGCAGCGCCTGAGGCAGGACAATAAATATCGTGGTTTTGAAATTCCCCATTCCCAGAGCTTTGGCCGCCTCGATCTGGCCCAGGGGTACCGACTGCAGGCCGCCGCGCACATTCTCCGCTGAGTAAGCAGCGCTGAAGACTGTCACAGCCATCAAAGCCCTTACCAACCGATCGATCCGGGATTCCACAGGCAAAAACAAGGCCAGGATGATCGAGAACATGAACAGAATAGTTACCAGCGGCACTCCCCGGATCACCTCAATAAAGACTGTTGAAAAAGCGCTGACAACGGGCAGGGAAGACCGTCTGCCAAAGGCCAGGGCAACCCCGAGCGGGAAGGATAACAGGATGCCCCCTGCCGCGAGCAAAAAGGTGATCAACAACCCTCCCCACAAGGTTGTGGGGATGGCTGGCAGGCGGGTGCTGGATTGGAACCCTGCCAGGAGTCACAATGCCAATGACCGGAATCATGATCCATAAAATGAAAATCAGATAACTTTTGAGGGGGGTACGTTTGCCGATCAAAAAACCCACCAGCGTGATCAGCAGGTTGGACCCCAGGTAAAGGCGCATATCCAGGGTCAAAGCTGGATGTTGAACTGGCAAAATAGCCACTATCAGCAGTAACCCCCCAGCAACCAGGGCGATTGACCGCAGCAAGCCACCCCACCTCCCCCAACTAATACCCAGCATAAAAATCAACCCGCTAAAAACCACTCCCACGCGCCAGAGCTCTTCCCGGGGGTACTGCCCAACAGCATACAGCAGTGGGAACTGGACTACAGCCCGCCAGTCTGCTTCAATAAGTATCCAGTGAAATACCAGATACAGCAGGTAAAGGACACCCGGGAAGAGGATCAGCGTCAGGATAGAATTAAGAATACTGCTGAATAAATTCTCCCTGGCCCATTTCAGGGGTCCGGGTGGGAGGGGAGGTTGAACATAGTCCTGATCTAATTCTTTAATAGCCATAATTACCTCACCACATATTGGATCCTGCGGTTATAGATGTTGAGGACAAATGAAGTCAGCAAGCTGAGGCTGAGATAGGTGATCATGATCAAAGCAAAGACCGGCACTGCCCGCCCCGCCTGATTAATGGCGATCTTTCCCACAGCAAACACCTCCTGGAAACCTATCGCCAGCGCCAGGCTGGAGTTTTTGGTCAGATTCAGGTATTGGCTGATCATCGGAGGGATAATGATCCGCAGGGCCTGGGGCATGACCACCAGGCTGAGCACCTGCATTTGACTCAGTCCAACTGCCCGGGCCGCCTCGATCTGTCCCTTATTGACCGCCTGGATTCCCCCCCGGACAACTTCAGCGATAAAAGCTGCCGTGTACAAACTGAGGCTGAGGAACATGCCGGCAAACTCCGGCGTCAGCCGCAAGCCTCCTTGGAAGTTGAATCCCTCCCTGACAGGCACATCAAGCAGAAATGGGCTGCCTCCCGAGAGAAGCCAGCCAGCCAGGAAGAATCCCACCACCAGGGCTATGCTGATGGGAATATAGTGGGTATCCTTGCCGGTGTTCTTCCGGATCCGGCGCAGAATAATAAATACTATCAATGCTGCAGCGATCCCTACTCCTGCAAGAATTACGAAGATAGTCCCAGACTCTACCAACCTCGGCCAGGTGATATAGATTCCTCGTTTATTGATATACACAGGTCCAGGCCAAACCAGGCTTTCATCTACAGGTGGAACAAATCCAAAAACTACAAAGTACCAGATAAATAACAAGACCAGCAGCGGGATATTGCGGTGAAATTCAATAAATACCAGGGCAACTCTGCTCAGCAGCCAGTTTGAAGAAAGGCGAGCCAAAGCAACCAGGGTACCGATTATGGTGGCGGCCAGGATCCCAATACCCGAGATCAGCAGGGTATTGACCAGGCCCACAACAAATGCCCGCCCAAAGCTCATACTCGGCTCATAATCGATGGGAGGGTTGCTGATCGGGAATCCGGCAGCTTCCTTAAGAAACCCGAAACTCAAGTTCATATTCCTGGCATCGGCCGCCCGTAAAAAGTTGATACCAGCCCAGATCAGGATCCCGAATATCACCAGAGCGGAAACGATTTGGGCAGTGGTTTGGATAATCCGTTCGTCCCTGTAGAAAGGGATCCCAGACTTTTCAGTTGTAGTTGATTTAGAAGCCATTTTCAGACCCCATTTATAGAAAGGATGCGGCGCTTGCCGCATCCTTTTGGGTGATTATGATGCTTAAGCAACTATTTGATTGGCGGAGCGTAAATCAAACCGCCTGAGCTCCAGAGCTGGTTGGGACCGCGGGGCAGGGTGAAGGAAAGACCCTCGGGACCCATGTAGCGGTCATAGACCTCGCCGTAGTTGCCTACTGCCGCGATGGCATTGGCAAGCGCGTCCGGCGTAAGTCCCAGATCAACGTAACCCCAATCACCTTCAGCGCCCAGGAGGCGGAGGACATTGATGTTTTCACTGGTTTTCATTTCTTCCACATTGGCCTGGGTCACACCCAGTTCTTCAGCATTGATCAAGGCGTAGGAGACCAGTTTGACAATATCAAACCAGGTATCGTCTCCGTGGGGAACCGCGGGGGTAAGAGGTTCCTTGGAGATGGTGATATCCAGAATGATATGTGCATCCGGATCTGCAAAACCGCTCCTGACAGAAGCCAGCTGGGACTTATCACTGGTGGTGATATCACAACGGCCTTCTTCGTAGGCGCTATAAACAGCAGGTGTTTCCTCAAAGATCACGGCTTCATATTCCATGCCGTTCTGGCGGAAGAAGTCGGACAGGTTCTGTTCGGTGGTCGTGCCGCTGGTCACACAAACGGTTCCGCCATCAAATTCATCTGTCGAGGTAATGCCGCTATCCTTGCGGATCATAAATCCCTGGCCGTCATAGAACATCACGTTTGTGAAGTTGCCCCACTGGGCATCACGGCTTGAGGTCCAGGTAACGTTCCGGGACAGAATATCAACTTCTGCAGTTTGGAGAGCAGGTCCTCGGTCGGCAGCTGTCAGAGGAACTACTTCGATCGCTTCTGGATCACCAAAGACTGCTGCGGCAACTGCCCGGCAGAAATCGATGTCAAAACCCATATTCCGGCCGTTTTCATCTAACATACCAAAACCAGCCAGGTCTGTTCTGGCGCCGCAAACAACATATCCCCGGTCAAGGACGCGCGAGAGGATGCCTTCCGTCATGGGGGCTTCAACAACTTCTCCGGTAGTGGAATCGACGGGGACTTCTACGGTGACAATCACAGTTTCAACTACAGTTTGTACTTCCCCGGTCTGTGTGCCACCGCACGCAGACAGGACAAGAACAAGTGCGATTAATATCGCAAAAACAGGGGTAAATCTCTTATACATAATTCTCTCCTTTGGCGTTTGAAAATTAAGTATTCATCGAGGGATGTGTTATTCGATATGGCCTCCTTTATTATCTGGCTAGATTAAATAGATTAATTGAATATCTCCCCCATTTTTGAAATCAGTATCCGTATCATATCTTATGGAATGAAAAAATAAAAGACTGAACATTGTGAAATCAATCCCAATCCCTCAGACCAAGACCATAATTCATCATCTCGTTCGCTGTGGTATAAAGATTACGATGGATGAAAGCAGAGTATTCTATCCACCCAAACAAATAGGCACTGCAGTCCAAATCATCCTGATCGGGATCTTCAGTCTGGGGGGTGCCTGGGGGATCTGGGGCATCGGCAGAGTTGAGGTCGCCCTGGAGCTGCTGCCCTATTTGGGCTTGATCCTGGTTTTTTTGATCGCAGTCCCGTTCTTAATTTACAGGCTTTACGCCCTGCATCGCTCCGAATACCTGCTCGAGAGAGATGGCATCCAGCTGCAATGGGGCTGGAGATCGGAGTCTATCCCGATGGAAGATATCAAGTGGGTTCACCGGGTCGATGATCTGGAAATCCCACCCCAATTGCCGGTGATCCACTGGCCAGGAGCAATCTTGGGAAGGCGCCGTTTTCAGCGCGGCCCTGAGGTGGAATTCCTGGCCTCGGAACGCAGGAACCTGGTGGTTATCTCTTCCAGTGAAGGATATTTTGCCATCTCCCCTGACCAGGTTGGTGATTTTTTGACAAGTTATCAACAGCTGACAGAGCTGGGATCAATAACTCCCCTGAGGGTTCAATCCATTCGACCTTCGTTGATCTGGTCCGAGGTCGCAGAAAATCGCCCCCTGCTGGCGATCTTTGGGTCGGGTTTATTATTGAATATTTCCCTCCTGATCTGGGTCCTGCTTGTGATCCCCAAGCGGGATATCATCCCAATGGGTTTTAATCCAGCTGGGTTTCCCAGGGAATCCCTCGACAGTGTTCGGCTGATCCTTTTCCCGATCATCAATACCACGGCTTTTCTGGGAAACCTGACCATGGGTTTATTCCTCTACCGCAACCGTGAAAATCGCTGGCTGGCATATATCCTCTGGGGCGGGAGCCTGCTGATCGGCTTAATTTTCCATATTGGAATGATATTTATCCTTCAATAATCCCCAACTTATCCCCTGATCAAGGTCTTTATCCACAGCTTTGATCTGTTTATACACAAAGTTATCCAGATAAAGGATTAGAATCAATTTTCTACCAACCTCGAGGACCATTTTAGCGAAGACAGGAAACAACAATTATGCTTTCTTTTGAGATCTGGCTGACACTGGGAATTTTAGCTGGGGCAGTCTTACTATTTATCACCGAGTGGCTGCCAGTAGATCTGGTTGCCCTGGGTGTCGTGCTGGCCTTGATGCTGGGTGGGGTACTGGTGCCGGAAGATGCCCTGGCAGGTTTTTCCAGCCCGATTGTGATCACAATAGCCGCATTGTTTATCGTTGGCGGAGCGGTGATGGAGACCGGGTTGGCAGACTCGATCAGCAGCCGAATCGCGGGGTTTGCAGGCCAGAGCAAGGTCAGGTTATTGATCCTGTTAATGGGGTCAGTGGCATTGATGTCGGGTTTTATCAGTGATTCCGGGACTGTTGCCGTCATGGCTCCGGCCGTGATCAGCATCAGCCGGAAAAAGAAGATCAGCCCCTCACAACTGCTGATGCCGATCTCGATCGGAGCACTGCTGGGGGGCGCAATGACGCTGATCGGGACCCCTCCCAACATCGTGGTCAGTGATCTGCTGGCAGAAAATGGCTTCTCCCCCTTCCGGTTCTTTGATTACACTCCCATTGGCCTGGCTCTCTTGTTTGCTGGCATTGTCTATATCATTCTGGTCAGCCGCAAACTCCTACCAGACAGACCCCCAACAACAGAACTGCAGCGGATTGATTCCCCGGAGAGATTGATCCAGCTTTATAAACTGCCGGAGGATCTTTACCGTTTGAGGATCCGGATCGGCTCACCTCTGGATGGGGTGACGCTGTATGAGAGTGGTTTGAGAAGTGAATACGGATTAAGTGTGCTGGAAATATTAAGGCCAGATCAAAACCGGAACTCTGCTTTATCTGGTGGCAGGGTGATGACCTCCTCTCCCAGAATGCAAGCCTCTCCTGGTCTAACGCTTCAAGTCGATGATATTTTGATCTGCCAGGGACAAATCAACGATATTACCCATACAGCGGCCTCATTGCAGCTGGGTGTTCAGCCGGCGGAACCAGTCGATCAAAAATCCCTGGTCAATGAAGAAGTTGGTGTGGCTGAGATCCTGCTGCCTCCCCGTTCCAATTTGATCGGAAAGACCCTGACAGAACTCCGGTTTGGCAGCCAGTATCAAATCTCTGTCCTGGGCATCAATCGTCCTGGAGCAGATCATACGCTACCGCTTAAAGATACCAGGCTGCAGTTTGGGGACACCTTATTTGTCCAGGGGCCCTGGAAGAATATCCGGGACCTTACTTACCAGCGCCGGGATTTTGTGGTTGTTGGTCAACCAGACACCTTAAAAGGAGCCCCTCCCCGTTCAAAAATGATCCTGGCTGGTTTAATTCTGGCTGGAATGCTGTTCCTGCTAACGACCAGGATATTGCCCCTGGCGACCACCGTCTTGCTGGCTGCCTTCTTGATGGTCATCAGCGGCTGCCTGGATATGAAAAGCGCTTATAACAGCGTTGACTGGAAAAGCATCATTCTCATTGCGGGCATGCTGCCAATGACAACCGCACTCCAGCAGGTGGGGCTGGTTGGCATAGCATCCAATTGGATGGCTGTGAATCTGGGAGGATTGGGTCCGATTCCAATCCTGGCCGCCATCTTTTTGATCACATCAGCCTTTACACAAGTTATTTCAAACACTGCAACCACAGTTCTGATCGCGCCCATCGCCCTCTCCCTGGCGGTTAGATTGGGCTACCAGCCCCAGGCCTTTGTGATGACTGTCGCCCTGGCAGCATCCACAGCCTTTGCATCACCAGTGGCTTCATCCGTCAACACCCTGGTGATGGGGGCCGGCAATTATCGCTTCAGGGATTATGTGAAAGTCGGACTGCCGCTGATCTTGATCTGCCTGGTGATCACTATCCTGATCCTGCCATTGATATGGCCGATCTAAACCTTTCCCGGGGATTTACTGCCTTGTTCAGGTAGGAAACAGGGTAGGTAAAAACCAATCCTGGATAGCGGATTCACGATCCATTCGCGGGGATGGTCAGGGAAGTTCCAGTTCAATAGCAATATCCAATGGAGCCCCTGGGGATTGAGTTTTTTGGTTAAATAAATACTCCCGTGAGATCTGATCTATCGGGAGTATTATTTATTCTCAGATTTCCCGCAGATGAGGGAAAAGCAGCACTTCACGAATTGTGCTCTGATTGGCAAGCAGCATGACCAGCCGGTCAACTCCCATGCCAAATCCCCCATTAGGAGGCATGCCATAACGCATCGCCCGCAGATAATCCTCATCAAGGGGATGATGCTCGTCCTCCGCAGCCCCGTAGGATTTCCCCATTTCGAGGAAACGTTCCTCCTGGTCAACAGGATCATTGATCTCCGAGAACGCATTACAGAGCTCCATCCCACCCATAAATCCCTCAAAGCGCTCCACCGTATCCGGATCATCCGGCAAAGTTTTTGCCAGAGGAGAGATCTCACGGGGATAATTATAGACAAAGGTCGGCTGGAAATAGGTCGGCTCCAGGTAGTGGCCCAGCAGGTCATCGATCAATTTTCCCCGGGATGCCTTGGGATTAACATCCAGGTCCAGGCTCTTCATTGCCGCTGCCAGCGCTGGACCTGTTTTATATTGCTGGATATCGATCCCGGTAACCTCGAGGATCCCTTTCCGCAGCTCAACTCGCTGCCAGGGTTGGTCAAGATGGATCTCCTGACCCTTAAAAATAAATGAGCTGGAACCCAGAACTTCCTGCACCACAAAACCTAACATCTCTTCAGTCAGATCCATCACCGCCTGATAATCAGCATAAGCCCAATAGAATTCCATCTGGGTGAACTCTGGATTGTGTTTATAAGATACACCTTCGTTTCGAAAATCCCGGCCGATCTCATAAACTTTTTCAAATCCACCGACCAATAACCTTTTTAAATACAACTCAAACGAGATCCTCAAGAACAGGTCTTGTTTTAATTGATTGTGATGGGTCGTGAACGGCTGGGCTGCTGCTCCACCATATATGGGCTGGAGAATAGGAGTCTCTACCTCCAGGAATCCTTTTGTGTCCATAAAATGCTGGATCGCGCGGATCGTCTTGGTCCTGATCCTGAAGACCTCGCGGACCTCTGGATTTACCGCCAGGTCAGCATAGCGCTGCCGATAGCGGGTTTCCGGATCGCTTAAGGTTGCGTGCTGGACCACTTCTCCATCGACAACCTGGTCCTTCGAGGCAGGCAGCGGTGTAATAGCTTTGGAAAGCATCGAAAATTCTTCCACCCACAAAGATAACTCGCCTGTTTTGGTCCTGAAGATCTTCCCCCTGGCCTGGATAAAATCACCCAGATCGAAATATTCTTTGAAATAAGCCAGCTTGTCTTCACCAATATCATTGGATCTGAAAAAGAACTGGATCTTACCGGACCCATCTTCGATATGGGCGAAGGTAACTTTTCCCATTGGCCGCAAAGAGCGGATCCTGCCCACAAGACTGGCCTTGATCTCCTTGGGATCAGTATTGTTCTCATCAGCAAGAAAGAGGTTGATTGCATCCTGGATGGTATGGGTCCGTTCCAATCTTCTTGGATAGGGGTCGTCCCCAAGTTCCCGCAGTTTTTGAATTTTTTCCAGGCGGATCTTCTCTAGATTTGAATAGTCTGCCATAATGTCTTCCTTCTGATTAAAAAAACCCCGTGCGATGAAACTGCGCACGGGGGAGTATTCAGGTTCTGGCGTTCAGCCAATTTTGAGGATTTTCACTGAGAAAACCCCACCCGGGGCATTGACTTTTACTTCATCACCTTTAGAGTGTCCCATCAGGGCACTTCCAAGGGGCGATTCGTAGGAGATTTTTCCTTCAACAGGATCGGATTCAGCCCGGCCCACAACAATATAGGTCTCTTTTTCTTTATCGGAGGTTTCAATTGAAACCTTGGTTCCAATCTGAACCACATCCGTCTCTGAAAGGTCCTCTACAATCTCGGCCTGGGCCAGAATGCTTTTCAGATACTGGATGCGACCTTCCACAAAAGCCTGGGCGTTTTTGGCTGCTTCAACTTCCACATCAGCATCCACGCCAAGCGGGCTTCCATCCAGGGCTTCTCTTAACCGCTCGGCAACTTCCTGGCGCCGTTCTGATTGGAGAATATCCAATTCTGATTTTAGTTTATCATATCCTTCTTGGGTCAATAACGATGGTGCCATAGGTTTTCCCGCTTTCCTGACGGATAGCTGTTATTAATAGAAAAAGAGCTTTTATAACAGGTTTTTGACCCTTAAAAGCCCTACTCTCTGAAAAGTGGGTAAATTCTATCATAGGTAATCCCTGCCTGCAAGGTGGCTTTCATACCCTGCTGTTCAGTCATCTTCCAGGGTATGCCAGAGCGAAATTCCCCCTTGTTGAGAGGAAAAAAGCTGGATCTCAGTTTTCAGCGAGTCCATATTATCCCAAAATGTCCCCAGCTGAGAGGAATAAGCCTGGCAGGCTTCAATCCATTTTACGATCCCTGCCTCAGAAAGCGTTTTAATTTCCGGGCTCCAATCCGCTGCTGATACCAGGAAATCCAGGATTTGAGATCCCTCCGGTTCCCTGGCATACGGGTAATCAGCATAATATGCCGTGGGTACAGACAAACGATTTGCAGCCTTTCGAACCAGCTCATGATCAACATGATTCCCGATTCCGAGGGGGGCAACCAGCCTGATATCCTCTGGCAGGATCGAATCCAGCATTTCTGTCAGCTGATCGATCAAAAAAGATTCCCTGTTATCCAATCCGGCAAAAATGGCCTCTTCACTGTCATACAAGAAATCTCCTCCGGGTGACCGGCGGTAAATACAATCCAGGAATGAGAGATAGCGGCTCTGAGCTCCAAGGATCTGGCAAGCTGCTTGATCCTCTTCCCGCCGGATCCGGTAAGCGTCCCTGCCCAGGCCCCAATCCTGATGCAGGTAGGCTGCAAAGGGAGATAATTCTCCTGGGGGTGGATCAGCTGTGCAGACTGTCCAGATCTCAGCTGATTGGCCGCCCCTGGTGAGGTCCCAGATCAATCCACCACAAGAAAAGACCACATCATCTAAATGGGGAGAGAGAAAGATCCATTTCATAGCTATGTTGTAACACAATCAGGGCAGCCTTTCTACCTGAACCCAGAGCTTATCCCCATCCGTTATCAGCTGGATGACACCATGCTGGTCGGTTCTCAACAGGGAATAACCACCCAGGCGATCCATCAAACCCCGATTGGGTAATCCCTGGCTGTTTTTTATTCCCACACTTAACAAAGCCAGTTGAGGACGCAAATTCTCAATCCAGCGGGATGGATTTGAAGATTGGTAACCATTATCAGCCAGCAGCAGGGCGCTCATCTCCCCCAGATCCTGACCCAGACGCCACTTTTCCCGACTCTCCTGCTGCAATCCAAACGGCAATAGAGCCCGGAAATCGCCATATTCGACCAGCAGGGTTCCCCCCAGCTGACTGAGAGCGAGGACAGAGATCCTGAGGCCATCGGTGGTGATCAGTACCTGGCCCAAATCTCCATAGCTGATGGGGATTTGATAATCATCCAAAAGCACCCTCAGATTTTCGGCTTCCCAGCATATAGAATCCCCTCCCAGCCAGAGAACATTTTGGGGTCTAAAACGCAGGATATTCCCAGCCAGGGCGTCCAGGTCCTGTTCTTGCGGAGAGGCAATGATCCAATAATCAACCTCCCGCTGGAAGGGAGGCATTCTTCGACCCAGCAAATCCGATAATTGTTTGGTGCTGGGTCCTCCATTGATGATAATTCGACTGCCAAGGGGAGACTGGAGATAAACCGCATTTCCAGTGCCAACATCCAAAAGATAAAAATGGAAGAACCCGTCCGGGGCAGAGAAGACCATCCGCCAGATGAGTAAAATCAGAACAAGCAACCCTCCTGCTGCGGCTGACCAGGAAAGCTGGGAACTGAAATATAAGATCAGCGGTCTGCCAAATGTTAATATCCCCAGGAGGGCGTAAAAAACAAATACCCACACCAGACTCAAGGGAGCGATCTGGGAAGGCCGGATCGGCAGCTGGCTGAACCATTCCACAACCCGGATGCTGTAAAGCACAAAGGGATAAACCAGAAGCGCAGCAGCTTTTCCCAGGGGAAGCCAGATCATGCTTAGCAGCAAGGCCCCTCCTCCCACCAGCATGATGGGTGGCTGAACAGGAAGGATGGCTGGGTTGGTCAGGAAGGTATTCAGGGAAAAACTCTTAAAGTGATAGATCATCACCGGGAATGTGGTCAGTTGGGCTGCAAAGGTCAGTAATACGTACTCGCTAACCGGACCTGCCAGGCGCTGCGCTTTTTCTGCAGGAAGGACCCGGGAGCAGATTTTCACAAACCACCCTGAGAGAGGATCAGCATACAGGATCAATCCCAGGGTAGCTGAAAGTGAGAGCTGAAAGGAAATATCCCAGGGGATCTGGGGGTTGATCAAAGCCATGATCAAACTGGCCAAAGCCGCAGCGTTTATGCCATGCTGCCGGCGGCCAATTTGCCGGGCGAATATTGACAGGACCCCCATCACTGCAGCCCGCAACACAGCTGCATCTGCGCCCACCAACATGGTGTATAAACAGATCCCCAAACCAGCAGCCAGGGCACCCTGTCGTGGATTCAACAGGCGGCTGAACAGCCGTGAAAATAACCCCGCTACAATGGTGATATTAAATCCCGAGATCGCAATGATATGGGTCGTGCCAGTTTCCCGGAAGGCTTTTTGAACCTGGTCGGATATTCCAGTCTCGATCCCTAATAAGATCCCCGCCAGAAGCGAGGCTTCCGGATCCGGCCAGAGCTGATAGACCCGATTTAATGCCTGGGTTCGAAGTTTGTATACCACCCGGAGCAGGTGATTTCCCCCAGCGTCCGCTTCAAGGAATTTGACTTCTGCCTGGGGGATAAAGGCATAAATTTCCTGGCGCTTGAGATAGGCCCGGTAGTTGAAATCTTCTTCCTCAGGAGGGAGTTTCAGATAGCCTGTGACCTGGATTCGATCTCCGTAGGAAACCTGGCTTTCCGCTGGAACTTTTACCAGGATCAATCCATTCACACCTGAACTTGATCCTGCATTCTTGTCTTCCAATAATTCGGTTTCAAGGCGCAAATTGATAATTTGATCGCGGGCATCTGGATATGCCGCAACCACCCCGGTGATTGTGAGTTTATTTTCCTGCCCGGCGAAACCAAGGATGTAATCAGGATCCTGAAAATCTGGGAGGGAGGCCTGGTAGCGCATCCCGCCCAGGAAGAAGGCCCCCACCAGGGCTGCGATCAGGGCTCTCAGGCGCAGATTCTTTTCTCGCTGTCCTGACTTAAGAAGAACCAGACCGATCAGGAACAGCCCGCTGCAAATAACCCCCGCCACCAACCACTTAAATACATCCCAGGAGAGCTGGTCTGATACCAGAACTCCTCCAAAAAATGACAGGGTAACCCAGATGACCGGCATATGATTCCCCCTCTGCCAGAATTAATAATTCAATTCCCCCTCAAGCGCGATCCCACCTATTCGATATTTACCAGAATAAAATTGTCGCGCAAAGTTCGCTTTTCATTATAGGCTTCATTCGCCCGATACATCAATTGCTGAGCCAGGATTGCCACGCCGAATACAAATAATCTCCGCGGGGAGGGTTCCTCTTCCTGGAGAATTACTTCGTCCGGGATTTTCAAGCGCTGGCAGAGATTCCGGATATCGAGCTCGGTAAAGCTGCCTTCCGCCATATCCCTGATGAAGCGGTTCCTGATATGCCAGAGCAGAACCAGATCGTGGTACTCGGTTTTGCTGATCAATCCAAGGCCATAAGCCGCTTTGATCCTGGCCTCAAAACTGCCTAAAGGATTTTCCTCACCCAGCAGCATCTTGGAAATTTTTTCATCATCGATAATAAAACACTCCAGCAGACGGGCAAGATGGGTATTCAAATACGTCGTGCCCAGAATTGCTACAGCCCGATCACTTTTCTGCTGAAATTCATCTACCAGCTTCTTCCATACCCGGGGTGTTCCAGGATTTTGTTCGTCCATCAATGTATTCCTCAAGAACGATTTGGAGATTTCAGGTCTCTTAATTATACATGACAACCGCTCAGCAGTCAGAGGGTTTCTGGATCTATCAAATAATTAGCGTGGTGTCCCATCCTGATAGATCCAGTTGAATTCGGCCAGATAGATCTCCGCCAGATTCAGATCGTGGATCACCAGAGTATTCTCGTCGTTTTTTGTTTCCGCACTGCGGGTGAGATTATAGGATCCGGTGATCACGATCGATCCATCGATCACCAGTACTTTATGGTGCATCTTTTCCGGATGCCCATCCAGGAGCACATCCAATCCCCCTTGCCGCATCCGCTGATATTCTCCACCTGTGCCAGAGCTTTCCTGATAGGCATCCACCACACCCCGCACCTCCAACCCCTGGGCGGCCTGGTAGAGCAGTGCGTCCGCGATGCCATCGGATGTAAAAGCATAATACATAAATACTATGGAGGTCTCGGCCTCCAGGATCAAATGGATGATCCTCTCGGCAGAGGAATCATCCGGAGAGAAATAGGTCTCTATCTTCAGGCCATCTATATCGATCAAGGGATGGGGAGTATTGTCCAGGGTAATTTCACCAAAATAACCATCCAGGAACATCTCCTCGAATTCTGAGCTGAAGTTCTCAGCCAGCCGAGAAGAACGCAAATTGAGAAGATTATTCAAATGGCGGTATGCTCCATTAATTGTCATATTCATCGATCCGGTCCAGACCTGGCTGTGATCGATGACCAGGAATTTATTATGCATCAGGCTTTCGGAGTCATCTGCGACCAGGGGAATCCCGGCAGCAATCAGGTCCTGGATCTCTGGCCTGTCCAGGGCATCCCCCTCCACGACCACCCGGACCAAGATCCCCCGCTGATGAGCCCTGATCAGGGCATCCCGGATGCTCCATAAATTGAGATCGTAGAGAGCTGCGTCTATTTGGGACCGTGCCCCATCCAGGGCCTCGACCAGATATTGATCTGGGCCTCCCCGGTAAGTGTCGTTTCCTGGAGCAGTGAAGTAGACGCTCATGACCGGGTCCAGGGTCCCGACCTCAGCAAATGTGGTGGTCGGCAGCGGCTCCAGCCAGACTGCGGGCTGTGGCCTGCAGCCTGCGAGGATCAATATCCCAATCAGCAGACCTATGAAATAGTGTCTGACCTGTAAATATCTGCCAGTCAATAACTCCCCCTCTATCATACGTCCAGGCAGCGAACCAGGATCTTTCTTTTTTGAGTGTGGCTTCGGTGTTCAAACAGATATACACCCTGCCAGGTACCCAGGGTTAACGCTCCCCCATCAACCGGGATGCTCAGGCTGGTGAGTGTGAGCAGGGACCGGAGGTGGGAGGGCGAATCATCCCGGCCCTCCATGGTATGCCTGTACCAGGATTCTCCTTCCGGGACGAGCTGTTCGAAGAACATCTCCATATCTTGCCTGGCGCTGGGATCATAACTTTCATTGATCGCCAGAGAGGCGCTGGTATGGGGGATAAACAGGTAACACATGCCCTCCCCGGCCCCCCAGGTCTTGAGCAATTGGTTGATCTCATTAGTAATTGGATAGAGGCCTTTTCCCCCCGTATCCACCTGGAATGTTCCTGTATGCCATTTCATTTCAGTCCTCCCCCATCATTGTAACGGATATGTTCCCCTTTAACACAAAAGGCAGCGATCTCTCGCTGCCTTTTTATTTGGCTAAGTGGATTTAGTTAAAAAACGCTGTCGGAGTCATCATCAAACATATCGTCGCTGTCCTCGGGCTCAGTCGTGAAGGAAGTAACGCTCTCGCCCATGGCCTCGACGTCCTGTGCCTGGGGTCCTTTGTCGCTTTCTACCACATCAAATTCAACCCGCTGACCTTCGTCAAGCGTTTTGAATCCGGATCCACCGATCGCGCTGTAATGGACAAAAACATCACCTTCTCCATTATCGCGTTCAATGAAGCCGTAGCCTTTACCTGCGTTAAACCATTTTACTGTTCCGGTCTCACGCTCTGCCATAAATAATTCTCCTTCATACTAAATGGTATCAACACAGCAGGGCGTTCCCCCTCGTTCTAAACAAAATAATTGCTCAGGAAACGTACGTTCTGCTATGCAGTCAGGAAATCCTGACTACAATGTTTTAATATAGCATGAACAGGGAAGAACGTCAACGGAAATTACTACCCACCGGTAAATAGGATATTTTTCACAATCCTTGCCACTCTGTCCTGTTCTCCAGGCTGATGGACGAGGTTGATTTGGGATTGAAAGTAATTGCTTTTTCCGGTGGGGAGAAAGCAAAAAACCACTATAATACTAACGCCCGACCTAGAGAATTGGATTCATATTCCGTCCCCAGAACTATGGCCCTGACTACTATTTTTATCACCCTGATCAACATAATTTTCCTGGCCCCGCTCGCCGCCCTGGCAGTGGTTTCTGTCCTGGAAGGAGAGCATAAAGCCGCCTTCCGGGCGGGCGGGATCACGATTCTCAGCAGTGCTGCACTCTTCAGCTCTTTATTTCTCGATCAAAGCGGCAGGATCCTGGTACTTGAGATCTATTTGGGCCTGATCATCCTGGCAGGCATCGGTTTCTTGATTCCTGTTGGCAAAGCTGCTTTGGAATTGAACAGTCCCCAGAAACAGGTAGATGAACGGGAGATCATCTTTGCCCGCGCCAGACTGGAACCCGGATCTGATAGATACCAGGGCTACTACCAAACCCACCCTGATCATCAAGACCCCGATGATCGGGCCCGGTCCCAACCAGGTTTGTTATCCCGGGAGGCAAAATTCACCGACCCCCTGCAAACTGCCTCCGCTGTGGGAAGTTTCTACCTGACTGATGCCCTCCGCCAGGCCGTCGATGGAACCCCAGCAGAGCGGCGGGCTGAGTATTCTGCAGAAGAATTTACAATCCTGGTGAAAAATCTGGCCGAATACTATGGGGCCCTCGAGGTCGGAATCACGGAACTGAAACCCTACCATATCTATTCTCATATCGGACGGGGAACCGGAAATTACGGTGATCCAGTCGACCTGGACCATCAATTTGGGATCGCTTTTTGTGTGGAAATGGATTTCGAAATGACAGCTGCCGCTCCTTACCCGCCGATCACCATGGAATCCGGCCGCCAATATGTTGAATCCGCCCGGGTCGCCGTTCAGCTGGCGGCCGCTATCCGGTCCCTGGGATACCCGGCGCGAGCCCATATTGACGGAAACTACCGGGTCATTGCTCCCCTGGTTGCGAGGGATGCCGGATTAGGCGAGATCGGTCGGATGGGTTTGTTAATGACACCCCGACTCGGACCCCGGGTACGAGTGGGCCTCGTTACCACAGACCTGCCGCTGGTAACAGACGGCTACCATCCTGACCCTGGTCTGCTGGATTTTTGCCAGATATGTAAAAAATGCGCTGAAAACTGTCCCAGCCAGTCAATCTCCCCAGGATGAACGGGAGATCAGCAATGGGGTCTTACGATGGAAGATCAACCCCGAATCCTGCTACCACTACTGGACCATCATCGGGACTGACTGTGGAAAATGCATGGCTGTTTGCCCCTATTCCCATCCTGATAACCTGGTTCACAACCTGGTTCGCTGGGGCAATTCCCGCTCGGGAGCCTTCCGGCGTTTAGCCTTGGTATTGGATGATTTTTTTTATGGCAAAAGACCAACCTCCCGTAATCGATTTGTTTTCCCAATCTCAAACCCTGGCCAGCGAAATGGGGTAAAGACCTGATCCTGAACTCGTTGTAAAATAGTAGGATAAGATATTTTTAGCAGAAATTAACCATAATCTAAGAGAGAGGTGCGTATGGACCCTGTAATTCTATCTCGATGGCAGTTTGCGGTAACTACCATCTACCATTTCTTTTTTGTCCCGGTGACGATTGGTTTGGCACTCTTCCTGGCAATTTTGGAAACCAAGTACGTGGTCAGCGGGAATGAGACTTACAAGAAAATGGTCAAGTTCTGGGGAAAGATCTTCCTGATCAATTTTGCCATCGGTGTGGTCACAGGCATTGTCCAGGAATTCCATTTTGGACTCAACTGGTCAGAATATGCCCGTTTTATGGGTGACATCTTCGGGGCACCTCTGGCGATCGAGGCTCTCATGGCATTTTTCCTGGAATCGACCTTTATCGGAGTCTGGATCTTCGGTTGGGATAAACTTTCCAAACAGGCTCATGCCGGGGTGGCCTGGCTGGTTGCTCTCGGCTCAACCTTTTCCGCCTTTTGGATCCTGGTGGCCAACTCGTTTATGCAGCATCCCGTGGGCTACGCTATCCGAAATGGGCGGGCAGAAATGACGGATTTTTGGGCCCTGCTCGGAAATGGAAATGTCTGGCATCAATTCCCTCATGTAGTCAGTGCCGGAATTTCCATCGGCGGATTCCTGGTCATGGCCTTCAGCGCCTGGCACCTGCTGCAGAAGAAAAACACTCAGCGAGATTTCTTCCTGAAGTCAATGCGCTGGGCTAGCAGCTATGCCTTGATTGGCGCTGTCCTGGTAGGTCTGATAGGCCATGCCCAGGGGCAGTATTTGGCCAAATCCCAACCGTTAAAGGTTGCCGCCATGGAAGGTCATTGGGAGACTGAACAGCCAGCGTCCTTCTCGGTAATCGCAGGCATCGACCAGGATAATTTAAAAAACAGCTTCGACATCAAGATCCCCAAAGCCCTTTCTTTCCTGCTGTTCAACGATTTCACCTCCGAATTCAAAGGGTTAAAAGAACTTCAGGATGAGGAGATCGCCAAGTACGGACCCGGAAATTATATTCCACCAGTGGTGATCAGCTATTGGTCTTCGCGAACGATGATCGGGATTGGCCTGCTGATGATCCTGGTCGCCGGATTGGCAGTTTTATGGTCCAGGAAGGATGACCTGGTTGAAAAAAGAGCCTGGTTCCTGAGAGTTCTGATCCCGGGAGGCCTGCTGCCAACCATCGCTTCTACTGCTGGCTGGCTGGTGGCTGAAACCGGCCGCTGGCCCTGGATTGTGCATGGCCTTCAGAAGATCGAGGATGCAGTCTCACCGAATATCACCCCCGGGAATATCATCTTCTCCCTGGTCAGTTTTATCATTCTGTATGGTATTTTGGCCGTGATCGGAATCTCCCTGATGTTAAAATATGGAAAATCTGATCCTGAAGCGGCAGAAGGAAAAGGAGAGTAATCATGGATCTCAATATACTCTGGTTTATATTGCTCACAGTTTTATTTAGTGGTTTCTTCTTCCTGGAAGGATTCGATTATGGAGTAGGTATGCTGCTGCCCTTTATTGCCAAGAAAGACGGGGAACGGCGGGCTGTTATCAATACCATCGGTCCGGTTTGGGATGGGAATGAAGTCTGGATGATCACAGCGGGAGGCGCCATGTTTGCGGCCTTCCCCCACATGTATGCCACCCTGTTCAGCGGGTTTTATGTTGCCTTGGTGATCATGCTGCTGGGATTGATCATGCGGGGGGTTGCATTTGAGTTCCGCGGTAAACGTGAGGAACCGGCCTGGCGGGCAAAGTGGGACCTGGCGATATTTTTCGGAAGCCTGATCCCGGCTTTGTTATGGGGCGTGACAATAGCCAATCTTATGCGGGGTGTGGCGATCGAAGCCGACCTGAACTATTACGGCGGGTTGATTCCCCTGTTGAATCCCTATTCACTTTTTGGAGGATTGGTCTTCCTGAGCCTGTTTATCGTGCACGGCGCCAGCTTCCTGGGCATTAAACTGGAAGGTGAATTGAAACAGCGGGCCAAGGATCTGGGAGGAAAGGTCTGGATCCTTTCCGTTGTACTCACTGTGGCCTTCCTGATCTGGACCTACCTATCAACCGATATCCTGAACAATCCAGGGTTTGACGGCCTGGTTCCCGCTATTTTGGCAGCAGTGGCCTTGCTGGCATACGGCTGGTTCCTGCGAAAAGGCAAAGAGGGCTGGACCTTTATTTGTGGTGCCCTGGTGATCGTGCTGGCAACGGTGATGGTCTTCTCGGGCCTATTCCCCCGATTGATGATCTCTACCCTCGATCCCGATTTCAGCTTGACGATCTATAATGCTTCTGCAAGCGCCTACACCCTGAAAGTGCTCTCGATCGTGGCAGCTATCTTTGTGCCGGTTGTGCTGGTTTACCAGGGGTGGACTTACTGGATCTTCCGGAAGCGCCTCAGTCCAGGCAGTCCGGATCTGCATTACTAGATAAAAGAGACCTCGGAGGTTATAATAACCTCCGAGGTCTTTATTTAATCTGCCGAGCTAATTCATTTAACCAAGATTCTTTGTTTCAATTCCCGATCACAGCCGCGATAACTTTCTCTACCGCTTCGATGGGCTGGTCTCCATTGATCTCGCTCAGGATCCCTCTACCGCGGTAATAATCGACCAGCGGGCTGGTCTGTTCCATATAGACCGCCAACCGCTGGCGAACGGTATCGGGTTTATCATCTTCCCGCTGCTGCAAATCACCTCCATCCCGATCACAGACGCCCTCTTGAGCTGGAGGATTAAATGCCAGATGATAGGATTGACCACAAGTACGGCAAAGTCTCCGGCCGCTGGCACGTTCAATCAGCACCTTCTCCGGGACTGAGATCCACAAGACACTGCTCAAGGATACTCCCAGGATCCTTGAGGATCTCATCCAGGGCTTCTGCCTGGGGCCTGGTGCGGGGGAATCCGTCCAGCAGGGCGCCCTTTTGGCAGTCCTCCCTTTGCAGTCGATCAGCTACCATGCCAATCGTAACCTGGTCAGGGACCAGGTCACCCCGATCGATATAGGATTTGGCCTCCAAACCTAATTTGGTTTGATTTTTGATGTTTTCCCGGAACAGATCACCCGAGGAAATTTGAGGAATATTGAGGATCCTGGAAAATCTGCCAGCCTGGGTCCCCTTCCCCGACATGGGTGGTCCCAAGAGAATGATAAACTGGGTGTTTTCGGTCATGAAGGCAACTCCTGGAGTTTGAGATCAAACCTAAAAAAAGTATAGCATAATTCAACTGGTCTTCTACGGAATTGGCTGGACCTCCGAGGTTGGCTTCCACTGACTTTCCCTTTAATTCGGTCCAGGATCAGGCCCTCAGCAGCTTGTGTTACTATTAGATTATTTCAGGGACAGCCCATGTTTCCTAATCCAAGACTGCTCCAATTGGCTCAAAAAAGCCGCCTTTGGTTGATCCTGACCATCAGCCTGGGTTTTATCTCCGGCTTGCTGGTGCTGGGTCAGGCCCGGACTGTCAGCCAGATCATCAGCCGAGTGTTTCTGGAAGGATCTGATATGGAGGGGGTCTCGAACCTGCTCCTGGTCACCCTGATCCTGTTTAGTGTGCGGGCGGTCCTAACCTGGTTGAGCAGCCTCAGCGCCAAAACAATCGCAGTTGAAGTAAAAAGCCGCGTTCGAAATCTGTTGTTAAATAAATTAGCTGATCTGGGGCCCGCCTTCCTGCAGGGGGAACAGACCGGAGAATTGAACCAGACCGTGGTTGACGGTGTGGAATCCCTGGACTCCTATTTCAGCCAATACCTTCCCCAACTGGTGCTCTCCGCCCTGGTCCCACTCAGCATCTTGATCTTTGTGTTCCCAATGGATCTGCTCTCCGGCCTGGTATTGCTGGTGACCGCTCCCCTGATCCCTTATTTTATGTATTTGATCGGTTCCAATGCCAGGGCAATCACCGACCGTCAGTACAGCACTCTCAGCCGATTGGCAGCCCATTTCCTGGACAGCCTGCAAGGACTCACTACCTTAAGGCTTTTCAACCGGGCCGAGGACCAGGTGGAGAAGATCCGCGAGACCAGCGACCAATACCGTCTGACCACGATGAAGGTGCTGCGGGTGACTTTTTTATCCGCCCTGGTCCTGGAGCTGCTGGCGACATTAAGCACAGCCGTGGTGGCGGTGGAGATCGGACTTCGTCTGCTCTACTTCCGGGTTTCCCTGGAACAGGCCTTATTCCTGCTGATGATCGCGCCCGAATTTTATATACCCCTGCGCCTGCTGGGCGCCAGGTTCCATGCTGGAATGGAAGGCCAAAGCGCTGCGGAGAGGATCTTTGAGATCCTTGACACCCAACCCCTCCAGCCCGAGACCGTGAGCGAGGAACCCAGGCCCTTAACCCCGGTCAGGGAGATCGAATTCTCCCAGGTCAGCTTCACATATCCCGGAGGGAATCGGCCGGCCCTGAAAAATATCCAATTGAAGATCCAGCAGGGAGAAAAGATCGCCCTGGTGGGTGAGAGTGGATCCGGAAAATCCAGCCTGGCAAAATTATTACTGGGTTTCTTCCCTCCCAGCCAGGGTGAAATTTTGATCAACGGCCATTCCCTCAGAAAAAGTGATTTGAAATCCTGGCGGGAACAAGTTGCCTGGGTCTCCCAGGATCCAGCTATCTTCCTGGACACGATCGCCGCCAATATCCGCCTGGCCCGACCGGATGCCGACCATCAAGCTGTGGCTTCAGCGGCTTCCGCTGCCCACCTGGCCGATTTTATCGAGAGTCTGCCGGAAGGGTATGAAACCCTAATCGGCGAAGGTGGGGCCCGCCTGTCCGGCGGGCAAGCCCAGCGCCTGGCCCTGGCCCGGGCCTTTCTTAAGGATGCCCCCATCCTGCTGCTGGATGAACCCACCTCTCAGCTCGATCCGCTCACTGAGAGTAAACTGGCCGAAGGAACGGCCAAATTGATGTCCGGCAGAACTGTGATCACCATCGCCCACCGCTTGAACACCGTTTTCGAGGCAGATCGGATCCTGGTATTCAAGGATGGTGAGATCATCCAGGAGGGAACTCATCAGGAACTGTACAAAAGGGAGGGAGAATACCAGGAACTGGTCAATGCCTACACGGGAGTTAAAAAACTCTCCCAGTTAGAAGACCATCCATTCGATCTGGATTGGAAGAATACTCCCGCCATCCGAGACCACCCGGTCAACATCCCCACTAGTGCCAGAGATGGGGATAAAGCCGCTGTCGCCCCCAAAGCTGTCCTGGTTCGTTTGCTGTCCTTCTTCACTCCTTATTGGCGGGAGGTATTGGGTTCTGTCCTGCTGGGTTTTTTGACCATTGGCTCCAGCGTGGCACTCATGGCCGCTTCCGCCTGGCTGATCTCGATGGCAGCTCTGCACCCCAGCATCGCTGTCCTGTCGGTGGCGATTGTGGGAGTGCGCTTGTTTGGCATCACCCGGGGTGTCAGTCGTTATTGCGAAAGATTGGTCTCCCATAATCTCACATTTAAGATCATCACCAGGCTCAGGGTCTGGTTCTATCAAAACCTGGTGCCGTTGGCCCCGGCCCGGACCATGAATTATCGCTCCGGAGATTTGTTGAGCCGGATCACTTCCGATATAAAAACCCTGGAAGACTTTTTTGTGCGTTCTCTGGCTCCTCCCCTGGTTGCCCTCCTGATCGGGTTTGGTACTAGCCCTGTTCCTGCTGCCCTACAATACCGGGCTGGCCTTGACTACGGCAGGAATATTTTTGCTGGCAGGATTTGCCCTGCCCCTGCTGATCCGGATCCTGGCTGAAAAACCCGGCCGCCAGCTGATCAAGATCCGCTCCCGGCTGGCCGGGGAGTTGACGAATTTCGTCCAGGGACTGCCCGATCTGCTGGTGTTCGGGGGAGTCGAGAGACACTCGCATCAGCTGGAGGAATCCGACCGGTTATTTTCGAAGGTGCAGCTTCAGCTGGCCAGGATCAGCGGGATCAATAGCGCCGGACATCTATTTCTGGGCAACCTGGCCCTCTGGCTGGTCCTGGTAACAGCTATTCCCCTGGTCAGGGCTGGAGAAATCCCTGGAGTGATGCTGGCCGCTCTGGCGCTGCTGGTTTTGAGCTCCTTTGAAGCGGTCCAGCCCCTGCCGCTGGCTATGGAAACCCTGGCCAGTTCACTGGAAGCCGGGCGGCGATTGCTGGAGATCCTGGACGCTGAACCAGAGGTCATTGATCCTGATATTCCCCAGCGCTTTCCCCAGCCAGTAAAAATCCAGGTCCGGAAATTATCCTTTAACTATCCAGGCCAGCTCCACCCCGCCCTGGATCAGGTCAGCTTTCAGCTCAAGGAAGGAGAGTTCCTGGCCCTGGTTGGCCCCAGCGGGGCGGGGAAATCAACCCTGACCCATCTGCTGCTGCGATTCTGGGGTCAGTTCGAGGGAGAGATCTTGGTGGGAGATCATCAGATCCCCCTGGCGGAGATCGATCAGGACCAGCTCCGACAGCAGATCAGCGTTGTCACCCAGAGCTCTCACCTATTTAATGATAGTGTTCTGGCCAATATTGCCCTTGGAAATCCGGGAGCATCCCGGGAGGAAATCGAAGCTGCTGCCCGTTTGGCCCAGGTGCACCAGACCATCGCGGCCCTGCCTGATGGCTATCTCACCCAGATCGGTGAACGGGGTTTGCTGTTAAGCGCTGGAGAACGCCAGAGGATCTCGATCGCCAGGGCTGTTTTGAAGGATGGGCCGATCCTGCTGCTGGATGAGCCGACAGCCAACCTGGACCCGATCACCGAAAAAGAGCTCCTGGCAACCCTCTTTGATTTGGCAAAGGACAAAACCACTTTACTGATCACCCACAGATTGACTGGACTGGATCGAGCGGACAGGATCCTGGTCCTCGACCAGGGCCGGATCGTCGAACAAGGAACAGAAAAAGAACTCCTCGACCGGGGGGAGTTCTATAAAACCATGTGGGCCACACAAAATCGCCTGTTAAACTATTAATCTGGCGGGGAATGAAAACGTGGCAGAACAATTCTAAGATGCTGTATTCCTGAGCAACTTTTATGTAAAATACACGTAAAGTAATATCTTGTCTTTCCCGACAGGATCGTTTGGAACAAAAATAACCTGTTTTGAAATAGGGAGAGTCCCAAATGAAATTCCTTCCAGAACTTGTGGCCCTGCTGATCATCCTGGTTTTTGTGATCATTGTTTTGCTGATGATCCGGATGGGCAGAATAAAAACCGCCGAAAAAACCCATCAAACCTCCAACCTGGGATTTGCCCCACTCAGCGATTTACCCCCCCAACTAGCCAGCCGGGTGGATGACTTGTATAAGAGAAAGGACCAAAAAGCAGTCTATATTGATCAGATCTTTCAGCGCCGGGAACTGGACCGGGAATATTTCATCTTTGATGTCAGCGATTCCCACGATGATGATAACGAAATGGGAACCGAAGTGTTTGGTCTGATCTCACCCGAGTTTGACCTGCCCCGCTTCTCATTGACCACCCTGCCAGGATTCAACAGCGACAGCCTGCTGGGAGGTCTTATGAAAGCCTTGCTGGACAAAGTGCTCCAGCTGGCAGAACGCTATCAAGGTATGACCCGGATCGATCTATCCGATAAACCTGATTTTGGAGATCAAGTTGTGGTTTTTGGCAGTGATGAAACTGCAGTGAGGGAGCTGCTGCGGGGTATTTATTTCAGCAGCCTTTCTTCCTCCAACTCGCCCCTGCATATCAGCCGGGCAGGGGGATTTTCTGACAGTTGATTTCAGCCTGCCCAGCAGCGCAGGATCGGAGGCACAGGTGATCTGATCTCCCAGTACCAGCAGTTTGAACAAATCGCCAGACAATTTCACAAATAATCCCACCCGGGTTCGAACCAGACAGAAAAGAAGCCAAATCAAACCAGAAAACACAGGAGGAGAAAATGAACCAAAACCAACGGACCATCAAAATTATTCTGGCTGTCCTGATCCTTTCCCTGGGCCTGTTAGCCTGCGGAACAGGATACCAGACGACCCAGAAACTTGTTGGCAACTCCGGGGAAGTCCGGCTCCGAATGAAAGAATCCAATGAAACGAATTCCACCAAAGTGGAATTTAACGAAGACTGGTCCGGAGTCAGGGTGACATCCACCGTGGTCTTCGGTGTTAGCTCCGGTAGCTGCCGGGCAGTGTTGAGCGGAGAAAACGGAAGTACGATCACCCTCGACGCCACAGCCGGAAATCCGGGAGAAGCCTCTGGCGACCTGGTAACGGACGTATTTGGTGAAGTCAGCCTGGAAACCGAGTGCCAAAACGCCCAGGAGCTGGACCTGACGATATCTTTTATTGGTAATTAGCTCAGGGTATCCTGAAAATCAATAACCCTTCGGTTCAGTGCAAATTTGGGGATCGGAGGGTTTTTGGTGTCGAGGGGGAACTGAAGTTGGAGAATCAGTTTGATGAGCTGGGAGAGTTGACACTCTCCCAGAAGCACCATTTCTGACAGGATTGGAAGGATTTCTTTATATATATCTAATATTAATCAAGGGTAGGGCGTGTTACAATAGGTTTTGTTAGTCAGCCTCAAGCAATTAAGGAGAAAAAATGTCTGATAAGAAGAAAGGTTTATTTGGAATTTTTGGCAAAAAAGAAGCAGAAGCACCCAAAAAAGTCGCCCCGAAGAAAGCTGTAGGCGGAACAAGAGCTCCCGCGGATGTCGACAAGGCCAAAGCCCAGATGGCAATGAAGCAGAAAGAAATCAAGAAGAAAGCCGATGAGGTCAAGAAACACGTGGTCGTCAAAGGTGATACGCTCAGCGCGATCGCCAAAAAATACTACAATGACGCCGGCAAATATATGAAGATCTACGAAGCCAACAAAGCCGTGATTGGTGCTAACCCCGATCTGATCAAACCCGGCATGGAATTGGTCATTCCCAAACTTTAGTTGAAAGAACCCTTCCTGACCATCTGGAAGGGTTTTTGTATTAAATAACAGTTTTTCTTTAACAGTTCCGAACAAGGAGTTAATGATGGCAAAATTAGAAGTTGTAGAAGGAATTGGCGCAAAATACGCCAAGGATCTCCGCAAAGTTGGCGTGCGCAGCACCTCCAGCCTGCTGGAGAAAGGGGCCACCCCCAAAGGCCGGGAAGAGCTGGCCAAAACATCCGGGATTAGCAAAACCCTGATCCTGGAGTGGGTCAATCATGTCGATCTGTTCCGCATCAAAGGCGTTGGTGAAGAATACGCCGATCTGCTGGAAGAGGCCGGAGTCGACACGGTGGTTGAACTGGCTCAGCGCAATGTGGATAACCTGATCGAAGCTGTCCTGGCCGCCAATGCCAAGAAGAAATTGGTCCGCCGTCCTCCATCCAAGAAGATGGTCAAGGGCTGGGTAGCTCAGGCAAAAAAGCTTCCCCGCAAGGTCCAGTACTAAAAAACGATCCCATACAACAAAAAACCCGCCTCTGAAAATTGGCGGGTTTTTTTGTTTACAAGATAGAGGTCTACTTCATTCCACCCAGCAGGGTTTGCAGCAAGGTATCTGCAACCAGTTTGCTGGATTGGGCCCGGTGCGGGGATTCTCCCATTTTGCTGCTGGCTATCAGGGCGTCAACCGCAGCTTCCAGGTTGCTGTCACCAGATTCTTTGGATTCCATAAAGGCAGCCCCGGCACTGAGAATATCGCCCAGGTCCAGGCCATCTTCGCCGCCGAGAGATCCAACCAGCGAATCCAGTAGTCCGCCGGGGCCCTTGGATACAGAGGCTTCTCCGCCGCCCAGCAAGGTCTGCAGCAGGGGCATCAACTGGGAAGCATCCAGATCCTGGCCCTGGAAATATTCAGCTGCCTGGGCCAGTCCTTTGGCATACATGGCCGCAGAACCGCTCTTTTTATCTCCCAGCAGCTCACTGGCCAGGCTGAGGCCGCTGGCCAGATCACCCTGGGGGGCTTTGCCCACAGCCCCGGAGATCAGATTGAAGATATCCACCATGTTATCGCCGTGGTTCTGGTTATACTCGTCAGCTTTGTTGAGGGTGGTCTGGTTTTCGGCCAGGGTCTGAGTGACAGCCGAAAATATTTTTGCAAGATCTAGGTTACTTGGCATAGGGTTTCCTCCTGGAAAACGATTAATGTTGGGGATGAAGTTCAGGTTAAGGGGATGATCAAAACCTGGCCCACTTTGATCTTGTCAGGGTCGGGTCCGATCAGGTCTTTGTTGGCATTATAGATACGCTGGTGGGCGTTTTCATCACCATAAACTTGTTTGGCGATAGCGGACAGGGTATCTCCGGTTTTTACGGTGTAGCTTTGAACAGGTTTTGACTTCTGGGGTTTTTCGGCAATTTCCATCATTGGGCTCCTTTTGGGGGTTGACTTGGCTAGGATTATAACAACAGGCAGAGGGTGGGTCAATCATGGGGACCTGAACCTCGCTGTTTAAAGGGTCAGCTCCTGGAAGTATCGCTCTTCCAGGAGCTTTCCCCTGCCCCCCTCGTATTTGTAAGCGGTAATTAGTTATGAGTAAGGAGTAAGGAGTGGTCAGTATTCTTCGATATCTGAGTACCACTCCTCCAGGAACTCTCCCCTGCCCCCTATTGTTTGCAAAAGAGTAAAGAGTATTCAGTATTCAGTAGTCAATAGTCAGTAGTCAGTATTTAGTAATTAGATAAAATTTCAATCTCTTTCTCATTTAGATTGAGGATAAATATGAATATCAGTGAAAGCGATAACTTTTTCGGTTGATTTTTTTCCATCTATAAGTATGTTTCCTTGAATAGTAATCCGCACAATTTGTTTGAAGTCGTCATTTATTATCGGGAAGATCATTGCAGCAGCAGTTAATTCATGGTCTCCTTTTGATGGATACATATAATAATTTCCATCGACACCAATTATTGTTTCTTTTTCATTTTTTGCCCAATGATTTTCAATCAATGAATAAGCTTGAATATCAAAATCCATCGGGAACAAAATAATTTCATCGGAAACGTTGTCTATAACAACAGTTATTGGATCTCCTATCCTAAAATTATTCCATCCATGAGGAGCATAAATAAATAATTGGTTATTAATATTTACGGAATCTACATCTAACGGTAATGATGGGTACTTCTTACATGAATATAAGAGCAAAGGGATTATAAAAATAAGCTTTATCCAACTCATTAACTTACTTTTCTTCATGATTAGTATCCACTTCGTGTTTAATTATTCCAAATCTATTGAAATCACCACCTATACTAATCAATACTTGAATTTTGTTTTCCAGATCCAATGTTAGTGGATCAAAACTAAAATTGTGTGATTGGGTACTTGGATCGATTATTAAAGGATGAATGTTGGTGATGTTATTTATTTCGCTAGGATATACTTGCACTACCTGATTATCATTGGGACCAGGAGCATTAGATATTTCTTTAATGAGGATTTGTTCTACTTGAATAGATTGGTTTCCAATATTCATTACTTTTACTTTGTCAATGGTTATCGTTGTTTCAGTCTTATCAAACACAATCATCGCTTTAGCGTCGGGTTTGTTGCCCATTAATTTAAGAATGTTGGTGTTATCTCTAATCCAGACCAGGATGTTGCTCAGCAAACCAATTCCTTTCATCAAGGGAGTGCTGGGGGCTCCATATTGATGTTGACTCCAGCCATCCTCTGCTTTGAGACCATAGGATTTTGCCCCAGGACCTCCTTTAAGAAAAATCGGCTCTGTTAGCTCATAATCACGGCCCTCGGCAAGGGCAGTCAGATCTATATCTGATTCCTCAAGCAAATTCTTTTCAACCTTATACTCACAATTCTCCTCAGCCTGGCTTTCAAGTAAGGGAACTTTGACGATCTCATAATCGGGAACCTGGCGAGTGACGGTTTTGGTGCCCACCTGGATCTGGCGCATTTCATAGACCGGTTCACTTTCTGTGATGGTCTTGTAGCCGACCAGCAGGTTCCGGGTCTCGTATTGCGGGACTTGTTTGCTTTCAGTCCTGTAGCCAGTTAAGACTTTTTTCTCTCCATAAACCGGGATCTGCTGGTAGATGGTTATGGTTTCCTGGTAGGGAACCCTTTTGGTAACTGGCAGTTTTTTCCATCGGATATCAGTCTTGATATCGATCAAAATTCGCCTGGAACCTACTTTGCGATAAACAGGGACTTTCCTGGTTGTCTTTTTCCACTCCAGGACCTGGGTGGTTTTATACTTCCTGACCGTGATCCGTTTCGGAACCAATTTTGATCCCGTCTGGACTCTTTCTGTTTTGTAGACCGGCACCCGGGTGGAGACTGTCTTTGTACCCACCTGGATCTGTTTCTGTTCATACTGGGGAACCTTCTTTTTCACTCCCCGCAGGCCAACCTGGATCCGACGGGTTTCATAGATCGGCAGTTCGTGCTCGATTGTCCTTAATCCCCGGTATTCAATTTTTTCTTTATGTGAAGGGCTCTTAATCTTTTCCGAAGTACTCTGGGAAGTGGTCAGGCCGCCCCCGACACCTTGCCGGAGGGGATTAGCCAGGCTTTTCCTCATTTTTTCGATCCAACGCCCCTGCCGGGTATCAGCCAGCTGGGAGAAGCTGTAGCCAAATAAAGATACCAGGCTGAACAGCCCCATCCAGGGCAAAAAAGAATCCTTTTCCGGAGGAGGGAGCTTATTTCACCGGCAGCATCCCGGAATTACCCTGTAAATCCCAAAGCTTTTGGAATTCCTCGATCGTGTAGGTCAGTTCTCCTTGGATCGGGTCGTTAACCCGGACCCGGTTTTCAGCCAGGCTGATCCCGGTCAAGGTCACAAAATGTCCCGGACCCTGCTGACCAGCTCTTCCCAGGGCCAGGATGAGAGGGTTACCCAGCTTCAACTCGCCCTCAAGCTGTTCCAGGTTCCAATTATGGAAAGCGTAGCTGCCCTGGAAACCAAAATTCCTGGCGGCATAGGCCAATTCTTCTACACCGGTGCCCCAGTCATACATCAACCCCTGGGAAGAAAGATAAACACTGAGCTCCTGGGTTGTGGGAATGTCAGTATCTTGATCCCTCTCCAGATAATCAAGTGCCATACCCAGAGCAGCTGGACCGCAGTTTACAGTTCCAATGGCCCTGGCTCCGCAGAGGCACATCCAGGAAATAGCCATCCCCTCTTGATCCAGGAAGGGGATCCGCTTCCAGATCGACAAAGTTCGGAAGATCGATGGCATCATTCCCGGGCCTGAATGCGGGGAGAAGATTGTCGGAGGGATGGGTATCCCCCTGATTTCCCTCCGACAACTGGACCACCGGATTGATCCCGATGATCACTGGAGCGGCGATGCGTTCGGTCGGCTGTGGAGTGGGCGAAGCGAGAGGATCCACCCCCGCCAGGACAACCTGGGCATCAAAAACCGCCGCTATAACCAAGAAAAAAACTACCCCCAACCAGAAATATTTTTTCATCAGAGCCTCAAAAACCTACCTGAATAGTCGATCAGAGTATGGATTTCAATCAGAATATCCCCGCCCGGTCTCCGAGACAGGCTCTTAACGCTAGAATCATAAAAAGCACCCCGAAATGGGGTGCTTTGAGATAAACCAACCTGATGATGTTATTAAAGATTAATCATCGTCATCGTCCTCATCGTCCTCATCATCATCATCGTCCTCATCATCATCATCATCGTCATCGTCCTCATCATCTTCTCATCATTTCAGGTTCAGTTGTCGTGGTTGGTCCATCATGCATCGTCGTCATCATCGACATCCGGGGTTTCGGACTCATCAACGTCGGGAGTACCGGATTCATTCTCAACCTCGGAAGTTTCAGTGCCGTCAAAATCATCATCCGAGGAATCAGACTGAAATCCCGAACCAGGATAGATCTCGATTGCCAGCAGGGATCCGTCCTCCTGGGTGAGAGCTTCAACCTTCACCAGGGTGCCGATCTCCAGCAGGCCTTTAAGTTCGGTGTTGGCGTCAATCTGGACCACAATGCCGCTGATCGTCCAGCTGGCCCCATGCCTGGTTTTCGATCAGGCCTAAAAATTCCACGTCCTCGACCCTGCCTTCTCCCAGCAAGGACTGGACTTCCGAGAGGCGTTCCTGTTCAAGTTCATCTTCCAGTTTGAGTTTGGTCTCGATCGTTGAATGTCAGGGCTATCTGGACCTGTTCCCAGCCGAGTTTGAGGTTGTAGAGCGCATCACCCGGTAAACTGGAGGCCGAAGCGTTGACTGTAAAAAATCCAGCCACCAATATTGTGAGCAGAAGGTAGAGAGCTAAACGGGGTATAAATTTCATTTCAATGGTCTCCTTTCCAAACAATAAATTATCGAAACTTTTGAACCCTCGTCCTGAATAACGGAAAAAAGACCAGATTGTTCTGTTTTTCGAAAAATGTCCTGCCCGTTCCAGTTCGGCGGCCTCAGATAGAAGTCGGGCTCTTCCGCGATTGACCCCGGACTCTGGGGCTAACTGCTGGGGAAGTTCCTGGACCAGCAGGGCAGCCTGCAGTAAGGGTTCCAATCTATCCGCTTGCGCAGGATGTTCCTGGAGGATCTCAGCCAATTTTTTGCCTTCGGTAAGCTGTTGGCGGCAGTTTTCCAATAATAGATCAAATTCAAATCTGTTCATAAACAATTTTCCTCCTGCAGAGCCTTTTCCAGGGAACGCAGGGCTCGGTGCTGTAGAGACCGAATAGCCCGGTCACTTTTTTCCAACAACTCCAGGATCCTGGATGTAGATAACTCCTCAATATAACGGTAGATCAGGATCAAACGCTGGGATTCTGGCAGTTTTTTGAGTGCTTTCCGGAAACAATCCTCCTCCTGACGGTTTTGCAGTATTTTGGCTGGGCCGGGACGCTGATCTTTGATCAGCTGGTCCTTGATCGGCAGCTCTTCGGCTTTCGCCTGGGAACGGTGATGATCGATCACCAGGTTCCTGGCAATCGTATACAACCAGGCCAGGAGGGGTTTGCCGCGCTCCCGGTAACCAGGCAGGGACCGGATCATACGGATAAATACCTCAGCAGCCAGGTCCTCAGCGGCTGGTTGGTCATTTACCCGGTAGTAGATATACCGGTAAACTGCCTGGTAATGCAGATCGTATAAGGCAGCTATAGCTTTTTGATCTCCCTGAACTGCTTTTTGGAGATGTGCTTTTTCCTGTTTATCATCCATGGATTTCTCTCTGAATAACGATAAAACCTTCCATTTGATCCGGTTCCAGTAGTTATTGTTGTTGATAAGCTCAAGCCTGATATTCTACCAAACCTGGAATTAAAACCAAAGATGCGGGAGTTTATAGGGCTCCCGCATCCAGAATATCATTGCTGTTGATCTAGCGGCTGAAGGAAGCCGCGATAATCTCGATCAATTCCCTGTAAAGTTCATAATCTGTGGGATCTTCACCGGAAATATAGAAAAAGATGTTGGATTCACCGGATACAGTTTCCAGATCAACGGCCCACTGGTAATAACCATCTGCATCAGTGAATTCATAGGCCATCAGATAAGCATCATCTCCGGTGGGAACTCTCCAATCCTTGCTCTCAAAAACCGTAAAGCTTCCCTCCACGGATTCCTCGCGCAGCGAGTCCATCACATCTTGAGCTACCTGCTGGGCTGACATGCCCAGGTCCACCAGATCTTCCCCGACATAGAGGTAGGTGTAGCTTTGGGTATCATAGAACGTCACCCCATATTCTTCGGTTTCGATCTCCCACCCGCTGGGATAGTCAAAGACTGCCGAAAAATCGCTGGCAATGTAGGGGGAGAGTTCAATTGAGTTTGCCCCGGTTTCGGGCCCGGATGAGGTGGATACTTCCGGAAAGGCTTCGGGGATGGATTCGGTGATTTCGTCCTGAAATTCCGGCAGGCCGGGTATAACTGAAGGATCATCGAGGAACTCTTGCAGGGGGAAGAATTCTTCGATCCGATCGCGCAGGTCGATGCCCAGAGGGTCGAAATCAGTAAAAAAGGGCAGGACGATCATTGTGCCCAGACAACATAACCCTACAAAAAATAAAATAAATACCGACAGGCAGCCCCACAGAAAACAATTGCCTTTTTTCTGGGGCGTTTCCAGCGGAGCGGCGCTTGGGGTGGTCATAGACTCCTCCTTGGGAGCTAAACGATAAGGGATACTGGGATTTTAACATCAAAATGCTGATTTCTGGGATCCCGGGCAAGTTCATTTTTGGGGGGAGAAAACCCAAAAGGCCTCAGTTCATACTTACGAAGCGATCGGGAGAAAAAACGTTCTCGCTGCTGGGGGTTTTGGGATTCCGATCCAGCATCGGCCCTGGGTAAAACCCTTTCTGGTGTAGAATCAGAGCATCTCTCAACAATCACCGGAGGCCTGATGTCACCTACCAAGAGGATCCTGTTAGCCTTGACCATTATCCTGCTGGCCGCCCTGGCCTGCGATTACCTGCCAACCCCGGGACCCGAACTGCCGCCGGAGGATGTGATCGCCACCTCAGTAGCTGCCACAATCGCTGCCGGAGGGGATTCGGAACCCACCCCGGAGCCGGGAGCTCCACCCACATTGGAGCCTGCCCCGCTGCTGCGGATCGTTTATGTCAAGGATGGAGATGTCTGGTATTGGGAGGAGGGCGGACCGCACCTGGTCCTGACCGCCTTTGGGGATGTGAACCGGGCCTACCTTTCCAGCGACGGTGTTGTAGTGGCTTTTGTACGGAGTCATGACTGGGCCAACGAGGAGATCTATGCGGTCAACTCGGACGGCACGAACCTGCATCCCCTGGTCACATTGGCGGACCTGGCGGGCATGGTGATCCATCCCGATGCCATCTCGGCCGTCCCTTACCGGATCAGCTGGGTGCCGGGCACCCACACCCTGGCCTTTAACACCCGGATGACCTTTGAAGGACCCGGGCTGATCCTTCCGGACGAGGTCCGCCTGGTGGATAGCGACACAACCACATTAAGTGTTTTGATGGCCCCGGGAACGGGAGGCGATTTTTACTACTCCCCGGATGGGACCCAGATCGCCCTCGTCACAGCGACCCAGATCAGTGTTGTGAACGCGGATGGGGGCAGCCGCCGGGATCTGCTGACCTTCCCGGTTGTGATCACCTACAGTGAATATAACTACTATCCCCCCGTGGTCTGGTCTCCGGACAGCACCTACCTGGGGGCCGCCATCCCGCCCCACGATCCCCTGCTCGAACCCCCCGATCCAACTGCGATCTGGCATTTACCAGCTGACGGCTCCCCTCCCGTTGTGCTGAGTTCCCTGACAGGGGTGCCTTTTTTCCATTCAGGAGCCTTCATCTCACCAGCATTGGATCAGGTGGCCTATCTATCCCTGGTCACTCCCGGCGCGCCGCCGATCGTGGATTTGCATATCAGCAACGCCGATGGATCTGGTGATGTGATCTATGATTCGGGAGACCGGAGATTCGAAGCCTGGTCCAGCGATGGAGCACAATTTATCTATACGGAAGCCGGTCATAATCCCCGGATCGGCCAGGTAGGTTCTCCGCCCCAGAATCTCACCGGGATCACCCTGATGCTGAACATCAGCTGGGTGGATGCAAGCCGCTACCTGTATATCAACCGGCTCAGCGGCAGCTGGGAACTCTGGCTGCGGGAAGT
>CAVQTT010000014.1:0-27861 GCA_963716695.1 uncultured Chloroflexia bacterium | reverse complement strand
GAACCCCGGGGATTCCGGGAGATCATGCGCTCGGAGAATAACGCCACTTCCAGCGGGAATAATAAATCGGGGGCGGGTGATTCTCCAGGTAACTCTGAGGAATCTACAGGGAACGGCAATGGTGTAGATAATACTGGAAAAGGGAACAGCAACGGCCAGGGAGGAAAATAGAATAATTAGGAAGAATTAACAAGAGAGAAGTTGCAGATCATTATCGAACAAAAAGGAGCGATCGATGAAAGCAAAAAATCTGGGCAGAACACTTCTATTAACCCTGCTGATGGCAATCCTGAGCACGGGGATGGCATTAGCCAGCGAAGGGACCGAGATTGAAGTCACAGGTCTGTTGGTCGGGATCTTTCCCGACGAGAACCGCCTGGAGATCGAAGTCGATAACGAAGGTATCCTGGAGATCCTCTCCGTCCAGGTCGGCGGGAACTTCGACTTTGAATCCCTGGTTTTGGGAGATCTGATCGAAGCCAAAGGCACCCTGAATGAGGATGGGGTCCTGGTGCTGACCGAGTTGAAGATCCGGGAGCGGGCCCGGGACCGGATAAAAACCCGGGATGGTGAACTTATGTCCTATTACTGCAGCACTGAAGGCAAGCTCCACCCTGTGGCCCAGAAAATCGCCGAAACCTACGGCGTGGCCTATGAGGATATCCTGGCTTACCTGTGCTCGGAAACCCCGGTCCCTCTGGGACAGATTATGCTGGCACTGCAAACCGCTTCCTTGAGCGGCGGCGACTACACTACCTACCTGGATGGATTTGAAGGCATCAGCTGGGGACTGATCTGGCAGGATTTAGGTCTGCAGGGGAAGCCAGATCACGGCACACCACCAGGTCAAATTAAGAAAGATGCTGGCGATGGTGAATCCGAGGGAAAAGTCCCCCCCGGGCAGGAGAAAAAGAACGGAGAGGAGCAAGTGCTCTCCGAACAGATCTTCGATTGGCTCCCGCTGAACTGGTTCCAGAAAGGTAAAAAGTAGCCTGAAATAAATTAATCCATAACCGAAACAGACACCCGGCCTTTCTCCCGGGTGTCTGTTCTCAAATAGGTGACATCCATGAAAAAATTCCTGCTGGTCATTTTGTATCTGCTGCTATCAGCATTGATTTCGGGCTGCGCCGGGAATACAATAAAGGCCTCATCTTTACAAACCCGCACGAAAATTATTGACGGTCAAAATCCGGGGGAAAACCTCACTGACTTTGCTGATCTCCAAACTAGCTGTTCAACCCTTGACCCCCACCCTATGGCCGAGAGCATCGCCGAGAAATTCGAGATCGAGTACCTGGAAGTGATGACTCTCTATTGTGATGGACATGCTTTTTCAGATATTCTGGTAGCCCTGGAGACTGAAGAGCTGGTGGACCGCTCCGCGGAGGAGCTGCTCAGCCTGCTGGAAACCCGATCCTGGGAACAGATCTGGGATGATCTGGGGGTGAGTCCGAGGTAATCTCAATCAGACTAATGAAAATAATCAAGCCCTCTCCCGCCTCCTGAAAACAAATGAAATCCGGGAAAGGTTTCAAAATTGGGTTGATCGTATCAGCTATTCTTATTCTGCTGATCTTGGGTGGGAGCCTGACTATTGGTCTCAGATCCTATGATGGTATTTTCATTCCCTTTGAACCACCTCAACAAATATATACCTTTCTCGAATTTGTTCCTCCTTATCTGCTTTTGCTGATTGTTTACTCAATTTTTGGGAAACTGGTTCTGGCTCTGCTTGTTTTCTTGATCATTCTTTCACCATCAGTTATCGGATATTTGGCAGGGGAAGGAAAATCCGGAATCGAGGATGCCAATCAGACTGGATTTGACGACCTGCCCCCACTCCACCCGACCCGGCGTTTTCAGTGCCGTTAGAGTTAGTTCTATTAGGGGTAAGTGAACCAGTTTCTGGAATAATTACGCGGGGTGTGCTATGCTCATATCTGCTTACTGATCACTCCAAACTATAATCTAATAAAAAGAGATCCAAACCATGGCTTTAGCTCTAGGCATTCAAAGATCCACCTGGGCTCAATCAATCGCCCGATTTATTCTCCGGTCAACCGGATGGCAGACAGAAATAATCTCCCCCCTCACATCCCATTACTTAATGATCGGTGCTCCCCATACATCCAATTGGGATTTTTTTTATCATGCTGCTGCTGATGGCTGCGGAAAACATTCCAGTTCGGTGGTTGGGAAAAGATTCTCTCTTCAGGTGGCCGCTGGGGATATTTATGCGTTCGATGGGAGCAATTCCTGTCAACCGGTGAGAAAAGACCAACCTTGTGGATCAGATCGCTGCCAAATTTGAAGAGTACGATGACATCATCATCGGACTTGCTCCGGAAGGTACTCGCAGCAAAACAGCTCATTGGCGGACAGGTTTTTACTATATCGCCCTCAAGGCCGATGTGCCAATTGTGATGGCCTATATTGACTATCAAAACAAAATCTGCGGGCTTGGTCCAAGTCTAAAACCCACTGGTGATATTCAGGCCGATTTTGAGATCATCGCGAGTTCTATTCGGGAATTGTCGGAAAACACCCCCACAAACAAGGCGAGATCAAACTATCGGCAAAATAGGATTGGATTTTTTACAAGCTAAGCCCTCGCCACCTGACCTGGCAACTGCGGCGCAGTAATCTGTAGATCAGTAAGTAATAATTCGGTAGAATAATAGTATTACTCTGGCTAGAATGGATATCACAAATCTGCTTCCTATCGTCGCAACCAAACAGGTGATCTTATACTTTAGGTTGCTCCTCATCATGTCGGATACTCAGTAAAGAAAACTACCAGGGCTGGGGAGGTGTTATGCACAAAAAGGGTTTTTTTACAGATGGTTTTCTGGGTGGTTTTTCTGTTGGTGATCCCATCGGCTTGCAATTCAGTCTCATCGAACCAGACCACGGATAATGAAACCCTCGCAAACAAGCAAACACCCACATACACCCCGGATGGCTCCTTCCAGTCAACCCCTGATCCAGGTGACTCATTCCCAAATCAGGGAACACTTTCGATAGATTTCGTCGATGCCCTAGTCCAGGAATTGTGTATTTTTGAATTGCCTTTTACGCTGGAATGGACCGCCAGGCAGGGTCTTAGTTCTGGTGAGACCGAAGCCTCGTGTTTGCTCAATGCCATCCAGTGTGTTGATGCCTGCGTCACTATGCATTCAGACTGGGAATTGGAAGTTAGCCTGGCAGGTAGTGTTTACTTCGATGACGAAAGTGCCCCGGAGGGTGAAATCCACGCTGATTTAGTTTTTTCAGGGATCTTGATGAATTATGCCAGCGATTGGCCGGAAGGCGCTATCCCGGCATTTACGATTGAACAGCCGTTTATTATGGAGCAGCCAGGACTTATCCTGCCTTTGGTGCTGCCGCTTAAGGTGGGGGCAAACACAAGTATAGCTCCCGAAGGTGGAGGGGAACCCATGAATGTCACGCTGCAGACCTTGGCGCCATAAAGCGGTATTTGCAGATGTTATGAGCGGTTGCCTCCCAAAGAATAAAGACCTCCAACATGAGCATCCTCAAACAAATTTCCAGATCGTTATTAAAAGGTCCCCTCTTCCTGATGTTGTTTGGTTTTATTTTTTTCGGCATCGGGGCTGGGATGAGTTTAAATCAGAGACTTATTGAGCGCTATGGCCTCCAGGCACCGGGTGAGGTGATCAATCTGGCCACCCGGTGTGATGATGATGGCTGTTCCTATGTCCCAGTAGTACGTTTCGAACTGCAGAACGGAAGAACGCTGGTTTTTGAATCTTCCTTTTCGTCCAATCCACCCGCCTACGATATAGGCGAAAAAGTAACAGTGATCTATACCCAGGATGCCCCCGAAAAAGCAGAAATCAAAGGTGGGGGGAAGGTACTGCGTATTGTGTTCACGATCATAGGCGGAGTGGTCATATCCTCCGGTGCGGTTATGTTCTACAGAAATATACGAGATGATATCACAATTGAGTAAGGGGCTGCTTTCATCAATAGTGGGGTTGGGGGGATCATTCATTTTGGTTAAGGAATGGGATGGTACAGTTGGAAAAAAACCTGTAGATCAGTAAGCAGTAAGGCGACCAGATCCTAGAAAAAATAGGGGGGGTTGAACTATGCTCAAATCTACGCAGAAATTACAGTTATACTTACCTCTTACAGTTAATATCTATTAACCAGGTGTAAGAGCTTATCTAATTGGGTGCGGTACTCATTATGATTGGTTGGCTGCAGATGAAACCCGATCAGTAACACAGCCAGGCCAGGGAGAAAAGGATATGAAAGCAGAAACCCAGGACATATTACTAGAAACTCTAGAAGACCGGTTCAAGAAAAACATGCCCCGCCACGCGGGAATCGACTGGAGTTCAGTCAAAGCGAAATTGGAGGCCAGTCCAGAAAAACTCCTAGCCCTCTCTGAAATGGAAAAAACCGGCGGTGAACCGGATGTGATTGGTTATGAAAAGAAGACCGGGGAGTTCATTTTCTGTGATTGTTCACCTGAAAGTCCCTCTGGGCGGCGCAGCATTTGTTATGACCGCGAGGCTCTGGACTCACGCAAAAATAATAAGCCCGGTGGGAATGCGATCGAAATGGCATCCACAATGGGCATCGAGATCCTCACTGAAGAGCAATATCGAGAATTGCAGGAGTTAGGAGAATTCGATAGAAAAACATCCAGCTGGGTGAAAACACCCAGCAAGATCAGAGATCGTGGAGGTGCGATCTTCTGTGATCGGCGTTATGACCATGTTTTTGTCTATCACAACGGGGCTAAATCATATTACGCCGCCAGAGGCTTTCGCGGTCGGTTAAAGGTTTAAGCTGGAAGATCATTTTTTTTTGGATCGGAGGTTGTGAAGCTGATGAGATCTCAACGCTGACTCACCCTGATCATTACCCCATTGATCATCGTCATAAATATCTGCTCTGGACCTTGGCTCCATTCCCCGCCTATTGACAATCCGCCATTTGGCTGATATCATTATGCCAGATGGCATTTTTGGACCCGAAGGATTTTATGACAGCAACACCAGTATATCAAGACCGGCTGCCCCTATCCTACGCAGACCTGATCGGCATCAAAGCATCGGACCGTCTGGAGCTATCTGAAAAGGTCCAAATAGGTTTTCCATTTAAGGCCTTTGACACCCTAACAAAGTCGATGGAGCTTACCAATCAGCAGCTTGCCAACCTGGTCCAGATCAGCGACCGGACCCTGAACCGGCGCCGCAAGGACGGCAAGTTGAACGCAGATGAGTCCGAAAGGCTGCTGCAATTCTCTCGGATCTATACCATGGCGGTCGACTTATTCGAAGGCGACAGCACATCAGCCCAAGAATGGTTGTCCAACGCCAATCGAGCCCTCAGAGGTTTGTCTCCCCTCACAGCCAGCAAGACGGAAATCGGGTCTCGGGAGGTTGAAAACCTTATCATTCGGCTCGAACAGGGTGTCTTCTCCTGATGATCACAGCCTGGCGGATCACCAAGCGAAAATATCTCAAAGTTGCCTTCTCCGGAGAAGGGGCCGAACTTGTGGGCGGGCGCTGGAATAGCCCGGGAACCCGGATCGTGTATGGGTCTTCCTCGATCTCATTGGCCATCCTGGAAATCCTGGTTCATTTACAGATAGATCGCTTGATCTCGTCGTATTGTGTCATTCCTGCCCGATTTGAGCCTGATCTCCTGCAAAAGCTGGAGGCAGAGGATCTGCCTGGCAATTGGTCCGCCTATCCGGCTTCTCTGATCACCCAACGATTGGGTGACGAGTGGGCCCGATCCAATCGTTCTCCAGTGCTGAGTGTGCCCAGCGCGGTTGTTCCCCTCGAAAGGAATTATCTGATCAACCCCGGTCACCCAGAATTTAACCAAATCTTGATTGGGGATCCGATCCAATTGCCCCTGGATGAAAGATTAATTGCAGTCCCGGACAAGACCCATTAACAACCGCTCATTCTGGAAATAGAGTGCTATTCCCTGGACCTCACTAGCACAACCACCCGGGGGTCCATCATATCATCCGATTTTCAGATTGGAGGGAATACACAACAATGCTATTGATCCGTCCCATGAACGAGATCGAGTTTCAAAGTTTTTTACCTGACAGCATCACGGGATATGCGGCTGACAAAGTTCGGTCAGGTAACTGGACGCATGAGGAAGCCGAAAAAAGGTCAACCGAAGAACATGCCCGGCTGCTACCTCAAGGGCTGGCTACACCGCAGCACTTTTTATACACGATCGAATTCGAGGGAAAAGCTGTCGGACGTCTGTGGCTTTCCGGGGATCCAACCCCAGCAGGAGGCGCCGGTTTTATTTTTGATGTCTATCTCGAAGAAGCTTTTCGGGGACGCGGCCTGGCAACCCAGGCTTTAAAATTACTAGAAGCTGAAGCCGCTCAACTGGGTCTGAAGCGGCTCTCATTGCATGTTTTTGGATTCAATACCGCAGCCAGAGCCCTGTACAACAGGTTGGGTTACCAGATTACTAATCTCAACCTGAGCAAAGAGCTTTAAGGGGTTTGAGGTTTTACAGGCCTGGATCTTTCGACCGTGGTCAACCCTCGGGCTATTCCACCTTTTGGAGCTCAAATTTAATCTCCCGGGTAAATGGTTTGGGAAAAATAAAAGAGTGAGGCAATTCCCCTCTTTCCTGAGTGTATATCCCAGTCGGCCATCTTGCCCCGGAATGGCATCCTGCTAGTAACCAGGTGGGTCTTGATAATCTGGAGGATCCGAGTTACTTTGAATTTGGAGAACCGCCGATCTGGACAAATCTCAATCAGGTACAGCATAAGCCTTTCTCCACAGGGCTGCATCCTGCAGCAGGCAAGCGAATCTCCCCGGCACCCAAAACCAGGAGGTAAGGATGGTCAAGGCGATAGCGATCAATGGCAGTCCTCGAAAAGGAAAAGGGTATACGGCCCTTCTCTTGGGGTCATTTATCGAGGGGTTAGAAGAATGTGGGGCAGATGTCGACCTCTACTATGCCAGCAAGCTCAAAATCAAACCCTGTTCCTGTGGGAGAATGTTGTGCTGGTATGACACACCTGGCGAATGCCCCATCCAGGATGAGATGCAGCTGCTTTATCCTAAATTGAACGCTGCTGATCTATTTATTCTAGCCACACCTGTTTATATCCCCCTGCCCGGAGATATGCAAAATATCATTAATAGACTGTGTCCGCTGGTAGAACCTTTACTCGAATCCCGCCAGGGGCGCACCAGGCCTCGTTTTCACAAAGACGTCCATATTAAAAAGATCATGGTAATCTCGACCGGTGGGTGGTGGGAAAAGGAAAATATGAGCACAGTCGTGCGAATAGTTGAAGAACTCGCGGAAAATGGCGGGGTAGAATTTGGGGGAGCGCTTCTGAGACCCCACGCCTTTTTGATGAAAAAGGATGGAATACTGACCAGAGAAGGCGAACAGATCTTGTTAGGAGTCAAACAAGCCGCCAAGGAACTGCTTACAGATGGGAAGATGAGTCCAACGGCCCTGGACCTGATCAGTCGGCCGTTGATCACAGAGGAGGAACTCCTGCAAAGATATAATCAATATTTTTGAAACTCCTGTCCCTTTTCTCTCCTGCCTCCGATCAAGCCGGGGAGAATCCTGAGCTTACTCAGTTGAGGATGTGATCGCATTCCTGCTGGATATTCCAGATACAATTAACGCTGTGTTGAGTTTCCGGCGGGAGTTCCCCATAGGCAAAAAAGAGCAACCTGATTAAGGTGCCCAACAGCCATCAAAATTCTATCAGGAGAGGTCCCAGTGCAAAATCCAAGGAAGACGAACCGCCTGGCTCTGGTTAGTTTTATCAGCGGGATCATGGCCCTGATTGCGATTGCAGTAGTATTTCTCTTTTACAGCTCATCTGAAACCCAAGCCGGGGCCATCAGCATCATCGATGGAATAGTCATGCCCATCCGAAATCTATCCGTGGGCCTGGCCCTGATCACAGGTATCTTTGCCCTGAGAGAAATCAAGAAAACTGGCGGAACCACAAAAGACCGGATATTTTGTTGGTTCGGGATCGTTATCGGTACAGGCTGGATTTTTTTTGGCATATTTGTTGGCCTGCTGTTTAGTCTGCCATTAATCTTTCCCTGATACTCGGGGTGGTGCTTTTGCTGCCAGAATGAGAATGGATGGATTTATGAAAAAACAATCTCCAAGGGAATGATGTATCTATTCTGGAAACGATTCGGGGTGATTTTATTTCTGGGTTTTGCTTGTTTGGGATCATTTGTTCAGGGAACCCAGGCTGCCACCAAACTGGATGACCTGGCCCAGCAGCAGGGTCGGGGACCGGATGACCTGATCAATGCTGTGAACGAATTGCGCCTGGCCAACGGTCTGTCCGCCCTATCGCCCCACCCAGCCCTGATGCAGATTGCCCAATGGCAGGCAGATGCCATCCTGGGTGGAGCGCCAGGTCATTCCCGGCCGCCAGGATTAACCCTGGGGCAGTGGATGATCCTGCTTGGATATCCCCTGGGCGGCAATATCGCCCTGGATGGATATCGATCCGAGAACTGGGTGGGAGGGTCAGAAATGACTGTTGAGGGGGCGATCCAAGCCTGGCTGGGAGACGCGCCCCATACCAACACCATGTTATCCCCCAACCGGAGCGATATTGGCGCTGGTGTTGCGGTTGGTGAGGATAGCAGGGGCAAGCCAGTTTATTATTATGTGATCGAAACCGCCCTGCAAACCCGCAGCGGCCAACAGCAGCCAGAAGCCCTCCTGGTATTAACCAGCCTTCCCCAGACCCAATCTGCATCCTACGCTGATTCAACCCAGGCCGCTGCCGCCCTGACCATGCCCCAATACATGATTCCAGTATCTATTGCTACTGCCCGCCCGGATGGCGACCTGATCCATCAAGTCAAATATGGGCAGGCCTTATGGAGCATCGCCATCGCTTACGGGGTCAAGATCAACGATATCAAACTGCTCAATAATCTCACTTCTGACGAGCTCTGGCCGGACCAAAAATTATTGATCCAGAAAAATGCTACCCAGCCGGCATCCACCGGAACCCAAATCCCAACCCGAACCCCTCAGAATACCTCTCAGTCCCCGACTGAAACGGAATCCGCCGCTGTGTCCCCCCAGGCTGATCCAGAATCAAATGGATCAAGCCCGGGATTTAATTCCACCCTGGTCCTGTTCCTCCTGGTCCTTGGATTGGTTGTTGGTTTAGTGGCGTGGCTGGTTTTCCATGATCTGACCCGATCCAGATAACAGAATCCTAAGCCAATTGAGCTTATTCTCCAGGATGATAAAATATGATTAGGAAACCGAAAAGATCGCTCAAGCCCGCCAGAAAAACGAACCTGCGTCTTGAAAAAAAAATACCTGCTCACAGTCTTGATCGAGGAGAGCTGTTGAAAAAACAAACTGATGGAAAAATTCAGGATCGTGTAGCCCTGGTCACGGGAGGAACTTCGGGGATCGGAAAGGCTGCCGCAATGTTATTTGCCAGCGAAGGGGCCCTGGTCGCAATTACCGGACGCAGATCGGATCTGGGCCAGGCCGTGGTCGAGGAAATCGAAAAGGCCGGAGGCAGGGCAGGTTTTTATAATGCAGACCACACCCAGGCTGATGATTGCCTTCAGGTGGTTGAGGCTATCATCAATAAATATGGCAGAATCGATATTCTCCTCAATAACGCTGGGGTGGTGATTGGTGGGACCGCAGAAGAAACCAGCGAGTCTGATTGGTCAGCTACATTCGACATCAATGTGACAGCCGTCTGGCGCATGAGCAAGCTGGTCTTGCCCCAGATGAGAAAACAGGGAGGTGGAGTGATTATCAACAATGCCTCCGATTGGGGATTGGTGGGAGGGAAAGGTGCGGTGGCCTACTGCGCCAGCAAGGGCGCGGTTGTACAAATCACCCGGGCGATGGCCCTGGACCACGCCGGGGAAAATATCCGCATCAATGCGATCTGTCCCGGAGACACTATTGTTGAAAGATGGGGGAGTGAGGGTTATTTCAATGGCGGACCTGCCCTTAATGACCAGTCCATCTCAGGAGATGCCAGCAGCATTCCCTTGGGCAGGGTTGCCGACCCCTTGGAGATTGCCAGGGCTATGCTATTTTTGGCAAGTGATGATTCGTCTTATATGACCGGAGCCACCCTGGCCGTTGACGGGGGTAATACTGCCCACTAGCTGAAATAAAGCCCAGGAAGAATCCATGAAAAAAGTCAGCTGTATTGTTGTTGGTACAGGGGGATTCGCCCGCCATCATATCCAGATCATGCTTGACTTGAAGCGGTCCACGGAGATTGTTGGCCTGGTCGAACCTCTGGAAAGCTCCCGGACTTCCACCGCGGAACTCTTCTCAGCCAGGAGCCAGGTGTGCCCCCCGTTCTATACTTCGATCCAAGAATTGATCCAGGGCCAGGGCTCTGCCGATGCCGCCCTGATCTGTACTCCCCATAAATTCCATTTCGAAAACGCTGTAGACTGCCTTAATAACAACATGGATCTGCTGATCGAAAAACCGATGGTCATGAACGAGCAGGAAGCCCGGCGTTTGATGGCGCTGCGGGACCAGACTGGAAGACTGGTTATGGTGGCATTTCCCGGGAGCCTGTCACCCGCGATCTGGAAAGCCAAGGAGCTGCTCAAGAAAGGCTTGATCGGGAATATCAGCGCAATCTCTGCTTTTGCACAGCAGGACTGGAAAACCATCACTGAAGGGACCTGGCGCCAGATCCCTGAAATATCCGGGGGAGGTTTCCTGTTCGACACTGGATCGCATATGGTCAACACTGTAGTGGACCTGATGGATGGAGACATTGCCAGCGTTTCGGCCTTATTTGACTTCAGAGATACCGCGGTAGAGATCAACTCCTCGGTAAGCGGAATGACAACAAATGGGATCATATTCTCCCTGGCTGGTGCTGGAGACTCTGCCAATATCAGTTCCCAGATCCTGGTGTTTGGTGATCGCGGGATCCTCAAGACCGGCATCTGGGGAGAATTTTTGGCCGTCAAAAAGGCCAAGGACCTTAATTTCCAACCGGTCCCCTATCGGAGTTCCAAGGGACCATGGGAGCAGTTCCTGCGGGTGCGCTCTGGAAAGATGGAAAACCCCTGCCCCCCGGAGGTTGGGCTGCGTTTTGCTCGCTTGATGGATATGATCCGCCACAGCGCCAAAACGGGCCGGACTATCGTAAAATCCAACTAAAGTCAGACAGATTTATAGGAGATACTGAGTTATTCGGGATTCCGGACCTCAATATCATAGGCAATGGATACTGAACAATTTATCACCTTAACCGATGGTCGTAAATTAGGATTTGCTGAGTACGGAGACCCCCATGGCAAACCCATCTTCCTCTTCCATGGGATACCAGGATCCAGGTTGACCCGGCACCCGGACCCCAGGATCGCGGTGAGGAATCATGTCCGCCTGATAATCCCCGACCGCCCAGGCATGGGTCTATCCGATTTTATGGCCGGCCGGACTATTATGGATTGGCCACACGATGTCGAAGAATTGGCCAACAGCTTGGGCATCGGCAAGTTTTCTGTCCTGGGCATCTCCGGCGGCGGACCTTATGCCGCTGCTTGTGCATATTCCATCCCCCAGAGGCTGATCCAGGTTGGCCTGGTGAGTGGAGTTGGGCCGATTATTAATCCTGACCAATTAAAAGGTATACTGCCCTCCAACCGGATGGGATATTCCGTCGGTCGCTGGATGCCCTGGTTTTTATGGCGAGTGATCTTCCAGCTCTACTATGGCGGTATCTCATCCCATCCCGAAAAATTAGCGATTATGCAAGAAGGGGAACCTGAATCTGATAAGATCATCTTTGCCGAACCAGGCGTTCGCCAGATTTTCATTGCTAATTTTAGGGAGGCATTCCGCCAGGGAACGACGGGGGCTGCCCGGGATGGCTGGTTATTATCCCGTCCCTGGGGGTTTCCATTGGAAGAGATCACGGTGCCCACCTACCTCTGGCAGGGAGAAAAGGATGTGATTGTCACTCCGGCCATGGGAAAAATGATGGCAGCCCAGATACCTGTATGTCAGGCTCGATTCCTGCCCGGTGAAGGACATCTGGTGTATTTCAAACACTGGCAGGATATCCTCAATTCGTTGGCATAGACGGGAGAAGGTTTCCAGGTTCCGATTTTTTGTGTTCTGGATGCCAATAAAACCTCACCAGCTTCCAGCCAGGGCTGGAGCGATACAGCCATTGGGAGATCGCGATGATGATTGCAAAGCGATTTAGCAGCTTGATCATGGGCTCCGGAATAGCAGCAAACTATAAAGGGGGAATAAGATGCTGACAGAAAAAGACTTTTTAGCAACACCATCCATTGATGAGCTCTACCCTGGAGAGATATATACTCAAATCCAGAATCCGATTTCTGGCCTTCAAGGATGGCCTGGGTTCAGGAATAGACCAGGGCGATTGGGACTTGATCCATTGGACACGGATTACGAGTTAGCCCACCTGCAAGGAGTGATCCTGAGGAAAATGATCGATGGGGTGGTATTTACCAGAAATCCTGTCGTTATCCTGGCGATGTTCTTTTACGGCCTGGTCTGTCTTTTCCCACTCCTGATCTCAATCCTTGAAACGATCCAGGGAAGACCAGGGCTGCTCCTGAACCTGCCCTTTCTACTGAGTGAATTGCTGGGTATACTTCTTATTCGGAATGCAGTTGCCAGCGTAAAAGGACTGCTGACACAACAGGAGAAAAGCTAAATTGATGCAAGGCTAAAAACCAATCCATCTTATACCTCAGACTCGGGGAAAAACTTGCCTATGACCAACCTGAAAAAATTTACAGGAAACACAATCGCGATCATCATCCAGTGGACCCTGGGATATTTTAGTTCGGTGTTCCTCACTCTCCCAATATTGTCTTCGGTGGCCTTTGGAATCGTTTTTTACCTGGGGGTTTTTGGAGAGGATGTATCATTTCTGCAGCGGTTCGCGGGGATCCTTCCATTTTCGGCAGACGGTGATCTGGTGATGGATGGCCCGGCAATTCTGGATCTGTTTTTCAAGATATCTTTGGGCATTTTCCTGCTGAAAGAAATCATCCTCTTTGCTGCCAGGAAGATTACCGGGCAGGACTATCGCCTTTCATTTAAAAATTCATTCATTTTGGGCTTGATCGTGCTGATCCTCACCCACCTCCCGGCAGTTTTTGTGATCCCCAGTCTGGCTGCTGCCACAAGTTCAACCCGCACCTTCCTGCTTTTTTTTGAAGGCTTGATGTTCACCGGAGCTGTGGGTTCTTATACTATCCATGCAGGCATTGACTATTTTTCAGCTTCCGTGGGTTCCTATATCCGTTCGGCAATCATTGATAACAGTCGGAACCAGGTGCCATAACACCGGAGAAAGATCAATGTAAGAGGAAAGATATCATACTGAAGGATAATCAAATAAGTTGAAGCAAGACTCATCACCCTCGATTTCTTTCCGGGTGTTATTTGAATTTCAATCGCTGAGGGTGACCCAAAATAGGATTTTATTCATGCACGAAATAAACCTGAAACCCCAAGAATACATCAAATACCATCGAGGTGGCACGGTCTGGGCCAAGGGTCAGACCCTGGAGGGTGTGGCAACCGGGTATTGGCTTTGGTTTCGGAAGGACGGCACCAGGCTTCGGTCCGGTACTTTTGAGCATGGCGAACAAGTTGGTGAATGGACCACCTATGACAAGCAGGGCAAGATCTATAAAGTGACCCAAATGAGAAAAAAATCAGCTGAATAATCCCGCTGATGGAAGCCCGGGGCAAACTCGATGTCAGGCTGTTATAGAGATGAGGATCGTTTCAGATGAGGAAGATAGTAGCTGTATTCCTGGGGGCGGTAATTGGCAGTTTGGTATTATTCGGAGTGGGCCTGATTGCCAATGCCATCCAGCCGACTCCACCGGAGCTGATGGATCCAGCCACCGCAGAAGCAGTGGTACAGAGGGTAGCAGCCACCTAAACAGCTGCCTGGATTTCAACCATTTTTGGCCAGGGTTTGGGCTCGTTTATAGGCGGAGCCTTGGCTAGCTGGGTCGCCCGGGAGCGGATCGTCCGGGTTACCATTGGGATAGCTTTGGTCCTCTCCCTGTGGGCTTTTTACACATTTTATGTGGAATATCCAGCAGTCCTCTGGGTGCCCATTTTAATGCTGGGCGCAGTTTATTATTTTTCCTATTTGGGCGGCAAGAGGGTCCGGTATTGCCAATCCAGAAAGGCCTCATAAGATAACGAACCAAACCCACCTGGAGTTTGAGGAAGGAGTGAGCTATGGAAAGATTGGCAGAATATATGGCTGAGTATCAAAAACAGGTCTCCCGGGGCGCGATCCAAGCAGCCTACCAGGGATTAATGGCATATCTGAGTTCCTTGAGAACCTACTTCAGCAAAAAATATCCCCAACATACTGTGTCGGGAAGCCTCTATTATGGGCTCATGGATATGAGTTATTTTTCCATCACACCACTATCCATCCAGAAACGTGGTTTAAAAATTGCCCTGATCTATGTGCATGATCCGGGAAAATTTGAGGCCTGGCTGGTTGGAAAGAACAAACAGCAGCAAAAAATATTTTGGGATTGGTTCCGGCGGCAAAACTGGACCCGATACCGGATCGTGCCCTCCCTCAAGGGGGTTGATGCCATCCTGGAACATGACCTTGTTAACAACCCGGATTTCAGCAACTTGGATGGTTTAACACACCTGATCGAAAAGGGAGTCCTGGCGTTTATCGCTGATATCGAGCAATATTTATCAGATCACTATAACTGATCTCGGGCCAAGATTATCCCCGGGGTATCCTGGTCAATTGGAATTGAGTTGCTTATTGTGCGGCTGGAGCTTTCGATCAGAAGGAGAATAAAACATGTGCAGGAATATTAAAACCCTTTCTAACTTCGATCCTCCAGCCACGAAGGATGAGATTCAGGCTGCAGCCCTGCAATTTGTGCGCAAGGTCAGCGGATCATCCCAACCTTCAAAAAAGAATCAAGCTGCCTGTGAGCAAGCCACTGCGCAGATCTCCGCCAGTGGGGCGCAATTACTCGATTCTTTATCGACAACTGCCTCACCCCGGAATCGGGAGGGGGAAGCTGCCAAAACAAAAGCCCGGGCAAAAACACGTTTTAGTGAATCATCCCCGTACCCTTAACTATTAGCCGGGGGGATTATTGCTGGAGACCGATAAATATCTTCATCCCCAACAAATATTATTAGTAAAGGAAATCATCATGGAACTTGGCGCATTCTCGATCAGTCTGAATGTCAAGGACATCACAGTTTCCCGGGATTTTTATCACAAACTCGGTTTTGAGGCTTTTGCAGGAGATATCACTCAAAATTGGCTGGTGCTAAAAAATCAGGAGCACATCATTGGCCTCTTCCAGGGTATGCTCGAGCAGAACACCCTAACCTTCAATCCCGGATGGGATCAAAATGCAGTCGAGCTGCCTCAGTTCACCGATATTCGCGATCTGCAGCGGTATATTCAGGACCAGGGATTGGATTTATTGAGTGAGGTCGATCCGGATTCAACAGGACCGGCCAGTTTGATCCTTTTGGATCCCGATGGAAATCCGATCCTGATCGACCAGCATGTCTGAGCCCCATATCATCGACTCAGGTCAGCAATTGGAGTTTAATAGAGGGGACTGCCAGCAAGAAAGCCTGGCAATCCCCAAGATTTGGTATTCCTGCTGGGCTAGGACCAGGTCTTTATTGGGGCCATATTTTTCAAATCCTTCCGGACTCCCCTGATCCAGCCAAGTTCAGCCTCATATTGATTGATCCAATTCTTATAGATCATATCCCAGATCTTTTTCTCTCGTTCGGATCGATCCGGCCAGTGAGGTCTGCGGTCTGCCTGGACTCTTACCAGGAAAAGTTTGTCCGCCACTACCTCCTGGTACACTTCCAGCAGCTGATCGATATCTTCGGCCTGGAGGATGTCAGCCCAGAACAGCTGATTCAGGAAGGGCTTTTTTGGGGTCGGAAGTCCTGGAACGGATTTTACCCAAATACTTAAGGCCTTTTTGCCAGCGTCGGTTACAGTGTACACATGGCGGTCCGGGGCACCGACCTGGTCATGGATGGTTTTTGTGACCCAATCTGATTCCAGGAGCTCCACCAGGGCGCGATAGATCTGGTTGTTATTGGCTGACCAGGGCAGTGTTTCCGACTCAGCTATGACCTTCTTAAGATCATAGCCGGTCCGGGGCTGCCAGCTCAAGTAACCCAGGATGACATATTTGATTGACATCATTACCTCCATACTAAAGAGCACTAATAACATATGTTACTATTAACATATGTTAGAGTCAACCCATTAACAAACATCGAAACCATCCATTCCTTCCACAGAACATATATAATTCTATGACCTATGAAATAACTAAGGTCCTGGTTCCGGGGATGATCAGATCGATCCATCAACAGGTTTCCACCCAGGGGACTTGGGGGTCGATAGACCAGCTTTCTTCCCAGCCTGTTTATCGCCAGGACAGGTAGTTAATAATTGACCTATGCAGAAACCCTGACCAAACAGGGTCAACAGAAAATTACCCGGGAGCAATTATGTCTAATTGGACCGCTGAGACCGCAGAATGGTATGCAGCCAAATACGGTGATTATCCTACCAACCGCCTGGCTGTGGATTACCTGGATCTGCCGGAGGAATCCAGCATAGTTGATATCGGCTGCGGTACCGGGTCAGCTCTGCGCCAGGCTGCTATACAAGTAACGGCAGGCAAATTAATAGGTATTGACCCGGTGCAGAGGATGATCGAAATAGCCCGGGAGAAAACCCTGGATCACCCGGCAAATGATCGGATAAGCTTCAAAGTTGGCCCTGCTGAGGAAATTCCGGTCGAAACTGATTTCGCAGATTTTGTCTTCGCTTTCGATTCCCTGGATCATTGGCAGGATCCTGTGCTAGGGTTGAGAGAGATCCAGCGCATCTTAAAGCCAGCCGGCAGACTGGTCCTGGTCAAGGATCAGAGTGTGCCAGGAGCGAAACAGGCCCAAAAGACCCTGCTAAAACTCCTGAACAAGATCAACTTTGAGATCTTTGACCAGCAAGAGATCGCAGGTGAGGAAATCAGTTTTTCCCTCTGGGTCTGTGGCGGCCGCAAACCTGACTAGATAACTCCCGGTCAGAGAAAAATATCAAGGATCTGATGATGAGAATTCTGATCACTGGAGCAGCTGGAAACCTGGGTTCATTTTTAGCCAGACATTTAATATCGGGTGAACACGAGCTGAATTTGCTTATTCACCAAAAGCCGCTGCCCTTTCAAGTTGATCAAAACCCCCGGGTCAATGTTTTCCAGGCTGATCTGAACATCACCGAGACCCTTCACCCGGCCTGTCAGGGAGTTGATTGTATAGTCCACTTTGCGGGAGTGCTATTTGCTCCCCGCCCAGAATTATTCCTGCCCACTACCAATCTCACCTATTTTTCGAATCTGCTCGATGCAGCTGAAGAAGCCAGGGTTTCCAGGATCATCCTGATCAGCTTCCCCCATGTGGAAGGCATATCAACACCGGATCGACCTGCGCGCGGGGTGCTGGAAGGGAATCCAGAATCGGTCCATGCTCAAACCCGCCTGGCGGCTGAAAAGCAATTGTTCCTCCGAGGAGAGGCTGCCGGATATGAGCCGATTGCTCTGCGTCCAGGCATGATCTACGGCCGGGGTGTCTTGATGATCGAAGCAGCCCGCTGGCTGTTGGCCCGGCGTTTGTTGGGTATCTGGCCTGAACCCACCTGGATCCATCTGCTGGCCCTGCCAGATTTTCATTCCGCCGTGGTCGCCGCCATTGAGAATAAAAATCTCTCCGGGATCTATAATCTGGGTGATGATGAACCAACCACCCTCCAGGAGTTCCTGGACAGCTTTGCCATTCTGAACGGATTTCCCAAACCCTGGCGAGCACCAGGCTGGCTCTTTCCCCTTGCAGGCGCGTTCACTGAACTGGGTGCCTGGCTGCTTGGAAAACCCGCTCCCCTGACCCGGGATTTCATCAAGATCGGCAGGGCTTCATACGTTTCCGACACCGAGCGAATGAAAAAGGAACTGCTTCCGGAGTTGAATTATCCAAGCTTGGAGCACGGTCTGAGATTGTTAATGCCGTGAAAAATATTGATCAAATTAGCTGTTGGCAGGCTGATATCAGAATACTCAGTGATTGAAAATAATTATGATGCTGACAGAACACCAAATCCAAAAGCTGATCATAATTAACCAGGTGGACTGATGACCGATCAATCATTTCCTTCAGCACGATTTGGCTTCCGGGTATCCGGTGTAATGCTGCTAGCGGGCAGAGTCCTGCTGGTGAGCGACGAGCTGATCGATTTCTGGGTCCTGCCAGGGGGCAGTGTCAAACACTTTGAATGCTCCACAGATGCCTTGATGAGAGAATTCCAGGAAGAGATTGGGGTGGAGATCCAGGTGATCCGCTTATTATGGGTGGTTGAGAACAGCTTTGAATTCGAGGATCTGCGCGAGTATAGCATTGGCCTGGATTTCCTGGTAAAACCAGTTGAATGGACTCAGAAACTTCTCCATGATGAGTTTGGGGGCTTGGAGACAGATTTTCAAGTCCCGGGCACCAGGTATGAAGGCCGGAAGAAGCTGAAACTGATCTTCCGCTGGTTTAAGATCTCAGAGCTGGATGCGATCACCATCAAACCCAAGATCTACCATCAAACCTTGCGGGACATACCGGATCATCCGGTTCTGTATCAAAATCTTGAGCTAAAATAAGGCCAGGAGGCGATCATGGACAGGGGCATCCACGAAGCTCTGATGAAGTGGGGTGAGGCTATGCAGCTGGGTTTTGAGAACCGGACCCTGTATTACTCCCCTGTGCTGAAACAATGGCGGGTTAAAAAGTGGGCCGGGAAAAATGCCCGTAAATTTATCTATCAGGGGGAGGATTTTTCGCAAGCCTTTGAATATTTGTTAGGACAGAGGCAGACCTCCAACGAGGAGGAATGATATCCATTTTTCCCTGACAGCAATTGAGGTGAATGGTTTATGCCCAGCATCCAGTTCTATCTCTTCCGCCCCCTGATGCGTTTATCCCGGGCCTACCAATCGTATCTGGCAAATAGAGACCCTGCTGCCATCACCAGATTCCGGGGAATAGCAGATTGGCTGGCTGAACGATTAATGCGCCTGCCCCGGGGTGTCCAGGTCATGGAAAGCCAGCTGGCTGGTGTGCCAGGCACCTGGTTCATCCCTGATGGTGGAAATTCGGAACCGATCCTGCTTTTTTTGCATGGAGGGGGAAATGTATTCACCTGGGGCAAACCTCACCGCAGACTGGTTGCCTACCTGGCTCGATCCAGCGGACTGACTGTATATGGACCTGATTTTCGCCTGGCTCCGGAACATCCTTACCCGGCTGCTCATGAGGATTGTTTTCAAGTCTATCAGGCCTTGGTCCAACAGGGAAAAAAGATCCTGCTGGTAGGAGAATCCTCTGGGGGAGTACTGGCCCTTTCAACCATGCTCCGGGCCAAACAGGCTAGCCTGCCCCTGCCGGTTCTGGCCGGGTTTCTCTCTCCCCTGGTTGACTACATATCGCCGGATTTAGAGCAGTACCAGGATCCCTTTGCCCATCCTGATTTTATTATGGCCCTGACCGATATCTACCTGGATGGCCAGAAACCTTCCAGCCGGGATAGCCGTCCTTTAACTGCCAGCTTCAATGGTTTTCCAGGATTTTTTATTTTGGTGGGCGCTCAAGAGATCCTCCGGTCTGAGACTGAAAAGCTGGCAAAAAAAGCCCTCCAGGAAGGGCTTGAGGTGGAGGTTTGCCTCAGACCGGATGTCTGGCATGGATGGCATGTTCTTGTACCTCAACTTCCAGAGGCTGCCGATGCCCTGGACGTTTGGGGTAACAGGCTGAAAACAAAGATCGATTTACTCTGATAAACCTTGATCTGGACCCTTTCCAGAAAGGAGTGCTGATGAAATCCCGAACAATCACCCTGCTGGGCTTTTTCGGATCTGGACTGGCAATTCTCAGCCTGCTGGGGGGCTGCGGCTTCTTTGATTCCGGGCACTCCGAAGCATCTGATCCCGATTCGATCCCAATTGATCCCCTGCACTAGGCCTGCCAGGCTGACAGTGACTGCACCCTGGTCTACACCGACTGCAGCGGGTGCGGGTGTGGGGAAGCTGTGAACCTGGAATACCAGGCCTACTATCAGGGCTTGGCGGCGAAGCTTTGCATGGATTACAGCGGTCCGGTTTGTGAAGTTTTATGCCCCAAGGTGAGTTTGGTTTGCCAGGCCAGCCTCTGCCTGGTAATACCTTCTCCCGATTCTTGATCACCTCCCCGATCCACCTTCATGAGATCTTGTTTTCCAAAATATGATAACCTGCCTGGATCATTTCCAGGATCTCGAAACCAATTCCTGCTTTTTACGTAATATGTTCAGGTTGAGACGGAATCGACCTCAGGGTATAAATCTAATCCTGGTCTAATATTATTGGTTGGGCTTGTTAGGTATAATGGAACTTGCCATCGAACAACAGGGACCAGGCAATCAAAATGGATTCAGGGGGATACGGATTGTCTTAAGAATGATTAGGAGTTGAGGAGGGATATATGGCTGGGCTTTCCTGGATCGAGATCATCTATTGGGGATCAACAGTAATCGGCGGAACTCTTTTTATTCTCCGCACGATCCTCTTCATGGTTGGAGGCGGTCTGGACGCGGATGATTTGCACCTGGACGTCGATCTCTCTGCGGGCGATGACTTTGACCTCGACCACGGCCACGCTGAACACGCTACCGATTCCGACTTCAGCTTCAAATTGCTTTCCATGCAGGGATTGACTGCATTCTTCATGATGTTTGGATTAATTGGCCTGGCACTGGTGCGGGCTAAGTTACCCACATTTTTCACGATCCTGGGTGGAACCACGGCCGGGTTGCTGGCAGTTCTATTGATAAGCATCCTGTTTTCCCAAATGAAAAAACTCCAATCCGATGGCACAGTTATCATCCAGAATGCCATCGGGCAGACTGGAACTGTCTACCTGACCATCCCTGCCCGGGGATCGGGCCAGGTTCAGGTGCCCGTGCAGGGTGTTCTGCGGCTTTTTGATGCGGTAGCCATAGATCAAAAAATCATTAAAACAGGTTCAAAAGTTCGGGTCCTTGACATTATGGAAGAGAAAACACTGGTAGTAGAACAACTCTAATCAGACAGGTTCAGGAGGGAATGATGAATGCTTTAGGCTTTAGTATGGTAGCTTTGGCCGGATTGGTAGTACTGATCTTCTTTACGATCATATTCTTTGCCAGCCGCTATAAACGCTGTCCTTCTGATAAGGTCCTGGTGATCTACGGTCGGGTGGAAAAAGGAAAATCCAGCAGAACATTACACGGCGGCGGGGCATTTGTCTGGCCCCTGATCCAGGATTATTCCTACTTAAGTCTGACTCCCATAACCATCAGTATTCCCCTGGAAAATGCCCTCTCGCTCCAGAATATCCGCATCCATGTTCCCAGCACCTTTACTGTCGGTGTCAGCACAACATCAGAGATCATGGGCAACGCCGCTGAGCGCATTTTACATCTCCAGCAGCCAGCCATTGAGGAAATGGCCAAGGAAATTATCTTCGGACAGCTGCGCTTAACTGTCGCTTCGCTGACAATCGAGCAGATCAACCAGGACAGGGAAAGCTTCCTGGAAGCCATCCGCCACAACGTTGAACCGGAATTGAACAAAATCGGTTTGCACCTGATCAACGTTAACATCACAGATATCACCGATGAATCAGACTACATAGCCAGCATTGGTAAAAAAGCTGCTGCGGAGGCGATCAACCAGGCCAAGATCGATGTGGCAGTCCAGACCAAAAACGGGTCGATCGGTGAAGCTGAAGCGATGCGAGAGCAGGAGATCAGGGTAGCAGAAGCCCGGGCCGCAGCCGAAATCGGCCGGAAAACTGCCGAAGCAGACCAGCGCAAAAAGGTCCAGGCCCAGGAAGCGGATGCGGTCAAAGGGGAGAACCTGGCCAATGCCAATATTGCTGACTACAACGCCGGATTGGAAGTCAAACGGGCAGCTGCCTTAAAACAAGCTGAGGTTGCCAGATTCGAAGCCCAGGTGGCCATTCAGCAAGCCCTCTACAAAGCAGAACAGCAGCGTTTGAAGGCAGAGGAAGTCGTCCGGGAAGAGATCCAGAAGAACAAAGTTGAAATTGCGGCTGAAGCCGAGGCCGAGAAAGTTCGCAGGGAAGCCAAAGGTGTCGCTGACGGCGTACTACTGAAATATTTGGCCGAAGCCGAAGGCATTGAAAAATTATTAACAGCCAAAGCTGAAGGTTATCAGAAATTAGTTGAAAGTGTGGGCGGTGACGCTCAAGCAGCATCCACTTTGCTGATGATTGAAAAATTGGAGGAATTGGTTTCCCGCCAGGTCGAAGCTATCAGTAATCTGAAGATCGATAAGATCACCGTCTGGGACTCAGGAGGGAAAGAGGGCGGGTCCTCCACTGCTAATTTCATTAGCGGCTTATTCAAGAGCCTGCCTCCTCTCCAGGACATATCCGATATGGCCGGTTTTGAGCTGCCGGATTATCTCGGCAAGGTCAAGGATCAGAAAGACCCGAAAACTTCCGACCGGGAATACGAGTAGACTCATATCCATGATTGAAATTGATTAGGGGGCGGGTCACCATCTACAGGACAGGTCAGTGAACCATCGCTGGCCCGTCCTGTATTATTCTCGATCCCGCCCACCTGCGAATACGATACTATTATGGTTATGATGAGCATTTATTATTCCTGCTAAACCGGAGGGGACGTTTATGAGATCGATCCCTGTTTTTATCGAAAAAGGCCGAAAGAAAACCTTTGCGGGAGCACTCGGATGGCCCGGTTGGTGTCGTTTTGGCAAGGACCGGAAATCAGCCCTGAGCGCCCTGCTCCATCAAGCTCCCCGTTATCAGCAAATCGCCCGGACCGCCGGTCTGGATTATGAAATTCCCGAAAATATTGGGGAATTCCAACTACTGGAAGAAGTGGAAGGAAATGCCACAACCAGTTTTGGTGCTCCAGCAATCATTCTCGAATCCGATAGAAACCCTGCCGCAGAAGAAGAATACCACCGCTGGAGAAGTCTACTCCAGGCAAGCTGGAAACATTTTGACGCCAGTTTACATTCTGCTCAGGGAAAAGATCTACAAACTGGTCCCAGGGGAGGTGGACGGGATCTGGAGAGGATCCTTGCCCACGTGATCGAAGCCGACCTGACCTACCTCAAGCGAGTGGCTGTCAGCTATAAGATCGATCCTGAAAAAGTCCTTCAAACTGAGATCCAGCAGATCCGGGATTTGATTCTCCAGGTCCTGGATACCGCAAAAGCCGATGGACTCCCGGAAGAAGGCCCCCGGGGAGGCGTGATCTGGCCTGTGCGGTTTTTCATCAAGCGTGTGATCTGGCATACCCTGGATCATCTCTGGGAAATTGAGGACCGCCTGATCGAAAACTGAATTCAGCTGCAGATTATCATCTTAAAGGAATCCAGAATATGTCAGAATTCACAAAATCACCAGACACCCTCAAAGTTGGCCTGGCACAAATCGCCCCGGTTTGGATGGATCGGAAACAAACCCTTGCGAAAGTGACAGACTATCTAAAACAAGCTGGAAAAAAAGGCTGCCAACTGCTGGTATTTGGAGAAGCCCTGGTACCCGGCTACCCGTTCTGGGTCGCCCAAACTGACGGAGCCCAGTTCAACTCACCGGTCCAGAAAGAACTTTATGCCCACTACCTGGATCAGGCTGTCCAGATCGAAGCCGGCCACCTGGACGGGATCCGCGAAACTGCTGCCAGCCTGGGATTGGCTGTCTACCTGGGCACGATCGAACGTCCTGCCGGACGGGGTGGCCACAGCTTGTACTGCTCGCTGGTTTATATCAATTCACAGGGAGAGATCCAATCTGTTCACCGCAAACTAATGCCCACCTATGAGGAGCGGCTTGTTTGGTCGATCGGCGATGGCCACGGCCTCCGGGTTCACCCCCTAGGCCCATTTACTGTGGGCGGTCTGAATTGCTGGGAGAACTGGATGCCGCTCTCACGGGCAGCGCTTTATGCGCAGGGAGAGGACCTTCATGTGGCTGTCTGGCCTGGCAGCCAGAGGAATACCTTTGACCTCACACCAGTCATTGCCAAGGAAGCCCGTTCCTATGTGATCTCCGTTTCGGGATTGATGCGGAAAGATGACATCCCTGCTGACCTGCCCTTCGCGGATCTGATCCGGGAGAACAGCCCTGATTTTCTGGCAGATGGAGGTTCCTGTCTGGCTGCTCCAGACGGTGACTGGGTCATCGAACCCTTGGTAGGGAAGGAAGGTCTGCTGACGGCAGAAATCAGCCATCAGAAAGTGAGGGAGGAACGCCATAATTTCGATCCTGCCGGGCATTATTCCCGCCCCGATGTGACCCGACTGATCGTCAACCAAAATCGCCAAAGTCTGGCAAAATTCAAAAGATCGAAATAAAAAAATACTTGTCCATTTTTCGGTAGCTGCCTGCTGATCTGGATGGTAAATTCTTGTATAGATAACAGACATTACCCGATACAAGGATTGAATATATATGGATGCATTGAGTTTTCAGGAAAAATATAATGTACTCGGCACCCAGGATCCCTCCTATGAGGGCCTTTTCATCACAGCAGTCAAGACCACAGGAATTTTTTGCCGCCCATCCTGCCGGGCCCGGAAACCCAAAAAAGAGAATGTGGTCTTTTTTGATACGGTAAAAATAGCCCTGCAGCACGGCTTCCGCCCCTGCAAGGTCTGCAAACCACTGGAATATTTGGCTGAAACGCCGGAATACATCACAAATCTGATCGAGGAACTGCACCAGGATCCAAACCGACGGATCAAGGACAGCGACCTGGTGGAAAGAGGTCTTGAGCCCAGCCGGATCCGGCGCTGGTTCAACAATCACCATCAAATGACTTTTCAGGCTTACCAGCGTTTGCTGCGCATTAATGCAGCTTATCAAAAAATCCAGGGCGGCATCTCAGTGATCAATTCGGCCCTGGAAAGCGGCTACGATTCCCTGAGCGGTTTTAATGAAAGCTACCGATCGATCTTCGGAGAGCCCCCTACCAGCCCCGGGAAAAAAGCCCTACTTCAGATCACCCGCTTTACAACCCGGATCGGGCCCATGTTCGCCTGCGCCAGCAACCAGGGATTATGCCTGCTGGAGTTCACGGACCGCAGAATGCTGGAAACCGAGTTCAAGGACCTGAGAAAAAGGCTCAAGGCAGTGATCCTGCCGGGGGACAATCCCCACCTCAAGCTGGCCGAAAAAGAGCTCCAGGAGTACTTTGACGGGAAAAGGCAAACCTTCAGCGTACAACTTCACACACCTGGTACAGATTTCCAGCAGTCGGTCTGGAAGATGCTGGGGGAAATTCCCTATGGAAGCACCCGATCCTATAAAGAGCAAGCTCGGGTTTTAGGCAATCCCAACGCGGTCAGGGCAGTGGCCTCAGCAAATGGTCATAACCGGATCGCGATCATGATCCCCTGCCATCGGGTGATCGGATCCGATGGGAGCCTGGTCGGCTATGGAGGGGGATTACACAGGAAAAAATGGCTCCTGGAATTTGAGAGATCCAATCTGGACCAGGTATGACATCAGGCACGGATCCCCAAAAATAAAAAAGCCCCTTCTGTGAACTGAACCCCAAAAACAGGACACAAAATAAAAAGCACCTCTCATACAATATAGATATGGGAGGTGTTTTTGTATGGCCAGGAAAAAAGGTAGTAAAGATTATCCATTGGATCTTAAATTAGAGGCAATCCGCCTGTTTGAAGAAGAAGGGCTGCCATATAAGGAAATCACAGAGAAGCTGGAAATACGGGATCCTGGAAGAGTGAAAGCCTGGATGAGGATTTACCGAAAAGAAGGAGCTGGGGGATTGAAAAAGCCGCGCAAAGGCAGGCCCCAAAAGGACCGGGGCAGTCTTGAAGAACGAATCAGACGACTGGAGATGGAGAACACCCTTTTAAAAGCATTGGCTATCGAGCTGGGGGAAGAATTGCCAGAGGGGCTCGATATAGAGCCATATCCAGATATCGAAGACAATATCAAATAGAGGAAGTGTGCGATTTTATCGAAGTATCCCGATCAGCCTATTATGGCTGGGTAAAGAGAATGGATAGGCCAGACCCAGATCAAGTAAGAATGAAGGTAGTGCTTGAAGCGTATGAAAAGTCAAGAAAAACCTATGGCTATCGCCGGATCCAGATCTGGATTGAGAGGGAATATGGGATCAAGATCAACCACAAAGCAGTCCTCAGACTGATGAGAAAACTCAATATTCGCTCTGTAGCGAGGAAAAGGAACCCATACCGGCTCATACAAAACCAGTATGGAGCTATCCATACTTACCCCAATCTCTTGAGGCAGGACTTCAAAGCCAAAGGTCCTAACGAAAAATGGGGCACAGACATTACTTATATCCATACCCAGCAAGGATTTGTCTATCTGGCAGTCATCAAGGACTTCTTTGATGGCTCGATCTTGGGTTATGCCTTATCGCGAAACTGCTCTATTTATTTGGTTCTGCAAGCTGTTCGAGCAGCGACCGCTAGTTCTTATCCTCTCCGAGGGGTAGTTCTTCAAAGTGATCAAGGTGCTCAATTTCAGTCCCCAGCTTATCGTTCTCTAACAACTCAATATGGAATCATCCCTTCCATGTCTCGGAGAGGAAATTGTCTTGATAATGCGCCAACTGAGAATTTCTTTTCTCATTTGAAGGAAGAGCTGCTTCGGCATATAAAAATCAAGGATTTCAAAGAGGCTGTTCAGGTAGTGGATAATTATACTCATTTCTATAATCATGACCGAATTCAGCTAAAAACAAAACTGACGCCTTTAGAATTCAGACGTCAGTTTGTATAATTACCCATGAGAGGGTTTTTATTTATTTGTCCACCTTACGGGGTGCACTGCAGCTGAGGGCATTTTTTAGGAGGATTTTTTGAGATTTTGATATTCTTTAATAGTTTTATTCCAGCGAAAATAAATACTCAGCAGATAGGTGGAAAGCACCAGGCTCAAGACCACATATCCGGCAATCATATAATCAACTGTGTACGGTACAAATAGTTTGCTCAACATGGCTCAGTCCTCCTCGGCGTAGGCATTCATGCGCAGGATATCAACTTCATTTTTCAAATTTCCCAGGCGGACCCTATGCCAGAGCAGGTCCGCAAAAAAGACCGAAAAAGCAAACAGACTGAAGAAAAAAGCCGTTCTCATCGGAGTATCCATATTAAATCCACCCTGGGCGGCGGCTTCTGCGTTGCCAATCACAACCGGGTGAATAGTCCGCAAGAGGCGAATGGATATGAAGGTCAGCGGAACACTGATCGAGCCAAAGATGGCATAAATCGCGCCAAACCGGGCTCGCCTTTCGGGATCATCCACTCCCTGCCGCAGCAGCAAATAAGCCGCGAAGATCAGCTCAACGATCGCAGCAGTGGTCAATCTCGGATCCCAGGTCCACCAGGTATTCCAGATCGGCCTGGCCCAGATCGATCCCATAATGATCGCCACCAGGAAAAATACCAGGCTGATCTCAATGGCTGAAAAACCAACCACATCCCATTTTAGCTCTCCCCGGCGCAGGTAGATTATGCCTGCCACGGCCGCAACCATAAAACCCAGCATACCCACCCAGGCTGTAGCCACATGGAAATAAAATACCTTCTGAACCGCACCCATCATCGCTTCAATAGGGGCAAAAAAAGAATACCAGATAGACAGCAATCAAGAGGGCGATCACAG
>CAVQTT010000013.1:0-125212 GCA_963716695.1 uncultured Chloroflexia bacterium | reverse complement strand
AGTGCTTTTTTGATTGACGGTTCCAGTGTAGCATGAGGTAATTTTCGGTCAACCCCTGGGAACTATCATTCCTGTTAGGTTGGGCATCCCCCAGCCCTCTGGCAAGCAAAATACCCTTGGATCCCTTCCGGGGCAGATTTAACAGGCCTGTTAGGTCTGGTGCAGATCCTGCCGGATTTATTACAAAGTAGTCATGTTTTTCCCTCTCCTTGTCAAAAAAAGTGCCCGGGAATCAGGGCACTCTATGATACTGATTGGTATAGCTCAGGGGCCTGGTGTCCAGGTCGGCTGGCAAGGCCATAAGGGATCTTCAAAGGGACAGGCTGGTGTCCAGGTCGGAATGGGTGTCGGTGTCTTGGTCACCAGCGGTGTTTTGGTTTTGGTCGGGAGCGGTGTTTTGGTTTTGGTCGCGAGCGGTGTCTGAGACGCCGGCTGCGTCCTGGTTGCTGTGGCTGGCAGCGGTGTATTGGTCGGCCATGATGTGTGGGACGGGATCGGCGTCTTCGAAGGAGTCGGTGTTTTCGATGGTGTATAGGTTAACTTTGGGGTGCGCGTCTTCGTCGGTGTCCGTGAGGGCAGCGGTGTATTGGAAGGCAAGGGTGTGCTGGTAGGTGGAGGGGGCGGGCTGGCGGTGGACGTCCTGGTTGGTGTAGGGGTTCTTGTGAATGTGGCCAGGGCCCGGGGTACTGCATTTGTGACCAGGCTGCAGCCGTTTGCAAACTGGGCCACCACACCAAAATCTGAGTTTTGCAGTCCAGTCAATGGACCTCCGTCACCCCAATCATTATCAAAGTCGATATCCCAGCGGTAATTTGTATCGGCAGCAAATGGCAGAGTCCCAACCCAGTTCGACGCGAAGGAGTTCATCTCTCGATCCTCCATTGCCGTGGCCTGGGAAGAAGCTCCCGGCCCATTTGAACCAATCCATATTCAAGTTGTTGTAGCCGTTTCCGGCTTCCATCTGCTCAGCATAAGACCAGTCCAGAACCAGGGAAACCAATTCGGTATCCACCACATCCCGGTTCCTGAAGGTGGCCCGCAGCTGACCCCCATTCCTGAAGGCGAAATCTGTAAGCACATAGTCCCCACAATCAGGTGTTGGTGTGATAGTTGGAGTAGCTGTTTCAGTTGGGGTCGCGGTTGGAGTTGAGGTCGGCATATCGATCGTGACACCTTTATGGCAGCCGTCATCAAAGATCAAGTCTACTGTTTGATTTCCTTCCAGTGGTACATATCGGGGCTGGAAAAGGGCCATATAATCTCCCTGAACACCAGATCCGAGCTCTACACTAGGGGAGGGATTCCAGGTAGTGGGAGGTGTTGTATCATTTAGAATTGCCCAACCCGAGGTATAAAGATTAACTGCCCAGAGATAACGCCCGGGGTCATTTTTCTGCCAGCTCTGATTGGCCTGACCAGGTGGATCGGGACTGGATTATCATTGCGGATGTTGACCGTGACCACGTAATATCCGGAGACCCAGTGGCCTGAAAAGCTGTTCACTACTGTTATCAGATCACATTGTACAGGTATGGGGGTATCTGTTGGTGATGGCGTCAGGGAAGGAGTTACGGTGGGGCTTTCAGTCGGAGTCGGGGTGATGGTGGGTGTATCCGTGATGGTGGGTGTCTGGGTCCAGGTTGGCGCAGAGAGGATGGGTCCGGAGACACCAATCACTCTCGAGGTCCGGAATTTTTCAACTATACCATCCCTCTCAGAGTTTAATGATACGGAGGGCCAGATATTGCTCAAGATGGGCAGGAAGACCGGATGTTCATGTTCAATATGAGCTAACACGATCTCCAGGTCCCCCAGCATCGTCCATTAGTTCGGCATTCAGATTATCCATGCAGAGGGGAATGGGGTGATTATTGTAGTCCACTGCATATTGATTGCTGCGATTGCTGCAGATGGTGACATGAAAATAACCTTCTGTGTTGGTCAGGCCAATAAATGTCGGGTTATGGGTGCTGAGATACTGTTCATAATCCCCGGCTACAGCAGGGTCCAACCACAATCCCGCCCCTGCTCCTGCAGCAGCATCCCGGATCGAAAACAGCCGGGCCAGGTCGATCAAATCGCGTTCCAGGTCATTCCCATCCACACCGGTATAAGCATCCGGCACGATACAATCCTGGGGATCTCCTCCAAATACATCAGCGTTCACATGACTGGATCCCAGGTGAGCGCCTGATTCCACACAATAGATTTCATCAAATTCACCAGTAACCGCGTAGCGGATCCCAAAGCGGGCCGCATTCTGCACAGCCATCCAGGCAAAGGTCAACCGGGCAAATTCTACGATACCAAAGATCACAAACAACATAATTGGCAGGGCCAGCATAAACTCAACCATGCCCTGTCCTCTGTTAATAACTCCCCCTCGGTCTGCTTCCTTCTTGGATAGATCATAATTTCCAGCTTTTCCAACCTGCAGGGACAAATACCTGCTTCAATGGTTAATCCTGATCCCGCTGTTTTAGGGAACCCGTTGTTGGGCTGCCCGGGATTTTTGTGAACTCAGTGTAGCATTTAATCAGCTCCGTTCAATCCTGGATTCCTAACAACCCTGTTAGTTGTGAAGGAAATACCCGTGAATGAATTGACTTCTCTCGATAATAAAAATTTAAAATCATTTACATCCCGGAAAGGTGGACGATCAGGAGCTCTGCCATCCTGAGAATACACATCAGACATTTGGCCCTTACTGTTATATATAATAAAAAATGCCCTCAGCTGCAGTGCACCCCGTAAGGTGGACAAATAAATAAAACCCTCTCAAGGGTAATTATACAAACTGACGTCTGAATTCGATAGGCGTGCATTTTTTTAGCTGAATGCGATCATGATTATAGAAATGAGTGTAATCATCCACTACCCGAACGGCCTCCTGGAAGTCCTTGAGTTTGATCTGACGAAGCAACTCTTCCTTCAACTGAGAAAAAACTTCTCCGTTGGCGCATTATCAAGACAATTTCCTTTCCGAGACATGGAAAGAATGATCCCATATTGAGAAGTCAGAGAACGATAAGCTGGGGACTGAAATTGAGCACCTTGATCACTTTGAAGAACAACCCCTCGGAGAGCATAAGAACTACGTCGCTGCCCGAACCGCTTGCAAAACCATTTAAAGAGACAGTTTCGCGATAAGGAATAACCCAAGATCGTGCCATCAAAGAAGTCCTTGATGACCGCCAGATAGACAAATCCTTGCTGGGTATGGATATAAGTAATATCCGTGCCCCATTTTTGATTGGGTCCTTTGCTCTGAAGTCCTGGCCCATGAAATTGGGATAAGTTTGAGTAGCTCCATACGATTGTAGATGAGACGATAGGGTTCCTCTTCCTCGCCACAGAGCGAATATTGAGCTTCCTCATCAGCCTGAGGACTGCCTTGTGATTGATCTTGACTCCCATATTCCCTCTCGATCCAGATCTGGATCCGGCGATAACCATAGGTTTTTCTTGACTTTTCATACGCTTCAAGCACTACCTTCATTCTTTCTTGATCTGGGTCTGGCCTACCCATTCTCTTTATCCAGCCATAATAGGCTGAGCGGGATACACCGAGAAACTCACACACTTCCTCTACTTTGAATTGCCCTCGATATCGGATATGGCTCTATATCGAGCCCCTCTGGCAATTCTTCCCCCAGCTCGATAGCCAATGCTTTTAAATGGGTGTTCTCCATTTCCAGTCGTCCGGATTCGTTCTTCAAGACTATCCCGATCCTTTTGGGGCCTTCCCTTCGCGTGGCTTTCTTCAATCCCCCTGCCCCCTCTTTTCGATAAATCCTCATCCAGGCTCCTGACTCTGTCCGGATCCCGAATTTCCAGCTGTCTCCGTGATTTCACGATAGGCAGTCCTTCCTCTTCTCACAGACGAACTGCCTCTAATTTAAGATCCAGCGGATAATCTTTACTACCTTTTTTCCTGGCCATACAAAAACACCTCCCATACTCTATATTGTACGAGAGGTGCTTTTTATTCCGTGTCCTGTTCTTGGGGTTCAGTTCACAGAAGGGGCTTTTTTATTTTTGTGATTCATCAAGATCAGGGTTTGGGGGTCCAGGTTGGCTGGCAGGGCCACTCCGGATCCTCGAAAGGACAGGCCGGTGTCCAGGACGGTACCAGTGTCGGTGTATTGGTAACCGGCGGCGTATTAGTTTTGGTTGGCAGAGGGGTCCGGGTATTGGTCGGCAGGACTGTGCTGCTGGGCACCGGTGACTTGGTAGCGGTGGGCGGCAGGGGTGTATTGCTCGGCCAGGATGTGTGGGACGGGATTGGTGTATTTGATGGAGTAGGAGTCCTTGATGGAGTCAAGGTTCTGGTAGGCGTCCGCGATGGAGTCGGTGTCCGCGACGGCGTCGGGGTATTGGATGGCAGCGGAGTGCTGGTGGGAGGGGGAACCAGGGTTGCAGTTGAAGTCCTCGTTGGTGTTGGGGTAGCTGTGAAGGTACCAGGCACTCGGGGAACAGCAGCCCTTGTAAAACTGCATCCGTTAGAAAAAACCGCAGTTACTCCAAAATCGGAGGATTGGACTCCTGGTAGTGGACCTGTTCCACCCCATCCATTATCAAAATCGATATCCCAGCGGTAGTTAGTGCCGGCATTAAAGGGCAGGGTGCCAATCCAGATCGAGGTCGAGCTATAATCCCTGGTGCCGTTGTTCCCGTGCCCGGGGAAATATGCCGCAGCCCACTGGAAATAGTCCATATTAAGATTGGGAAAACCATTCAGAGCGCCCAGCTGCTCGGCATAATCCCAATCCAGCTCCAGGGAAATCAGTTCGGTGTCCACCACATCATTGTTCCGGAAGGTTGCCCGCAGCATTTCTCCGTTTCGGAAAGTAAAAGCAGTTAATTGGTAATCTCCACAGTCTGGAGTGGGAGTGGCGGTGGGAGTGGCCGTATTCGTAGGCGTGGCAGTTGGTGTTGAGGTTGGCAGATCAACAGTCACACCCATATGGCAGCCATCATCAAAAATCAGGTCGACGGTTTGGTCCCCTTCCAGGGCTACATACTGGGGTTGAAACAGAGCATAATAATCTCCCTGGATCCCGGAGGGTAATTCCACCGGGGAAGATGGATTCCAGATAGTTGGTGATGTATAGTCGTTAAGATATCGCCCATCCAGAATTATAAAAATTTGCGGCCCACATATATCTACCCGGGTCGTTCTTTTGCCAAGTTTGATGAGCCTGCACAAGATGAATTGGCCCTGGATTATCATTCCGGATCGTAACTGACACAATATAGTAGCCTGAGACCCAGTGGCCGGAATAACTATTTACTACCTGGATCAAACCACAGTCAACCGGGACGAGCGTTTCCGTTGGAGACGGAGTCAACGTGGGAGTCTGCGTTAATGTTTCTGTTGGAGATGGTGTGATGGTTGGAGTATCGGTGATGGTGGGGGTTTGAGTCCAGGTCGGTGCAGACAAGATCGGACCAGACACACCGATCACCCGGGAGGTGCGGAATTTTTCTACAATGCCATCACGTTCTGCGTTTAGCTCACGGAGGGCCAGATGTTGCTGAGGATAGGCAGGAACATAGGATGTTGGTGTTCGATGTGGACTTTAACCCGATCACCTGGACCGCCAGCATCATCCATCAGCTCCAGGTTTAAATTGTCCAAACATAGGGGTATGGCGTAATTGTTATAATCCACAATGTATCTGTTGCTGCGGTTGCTGCAGATGGTCACGTGAAAATAACCCTCTGAAGTAGGTGACCCGATCTGATTGAGATCATGGGCAGACAAATAAAGCTCATAATCGCCCAAAATGGCTGGATCCAGCCATAAGCCGGCCCCTCCTCCAGATGTAGCATCCCTGATCGAGAACAACCTGGCCAGATCGATCAAGTCCCTCTCCAGGTCGTTGCTGTCCACTCCAGGATAGGCATCCGGCACATTGCAGTCGAGAGGATCACCCCCATAAGTATCCGCATTGGTATGAGTAGCTCCCAGATTATTGCTGGCCTCAACACAATAGATCTCGTTATATTCACCTGTAACGGCATAACGTATTCCAAACCGGGCAGCATTCTGGACTGCCATCCAGGCGAAGGTCAGGCGGGCGAATTCGATAATGCCAAATATAACCAACAACAAGATCGGGAGTGCAATCATGAATTCAATCATGCCCTGCCCTCGATACTCATCTTTTTGTTTGGTTAGGCAACCTTTCATAAGAACCTCAATATGTGCAGAGGGCGTGGATCACCTGATCTCCACGCCCATACTTTTTATTCGGATGGGAGAACTTTCCCGCAGGCTCTGGTCCTGTAATACGCCTCCTGGAGTTCGTTATTTGTGCAGAGGGCGCGGATCCCCTGATATCCACGCCCATCCTATTTTATATTCAAATTGTGTGAGCTCTCCCGCTGACCTGGTCCTAAATTTGTCTCCTGATAATCGATATTTGTGCAGAGGGCGTGGATGATTTGATTTCCACGCCCAAATTCATAATAAATTTTTTTGACACTCGACCCAAGCAATCTCCGATCCAGCTTGTTAGCGGGTGCGTTACGTGCAGCCAATCAGCAGAGAGACACATCCATACTCTGTTCGAAGGTGCAGGTCCAGCGATTCACTTGCACCTTGCATTCAGTGGCCCAGGTGACCGGACTTTTTTAGCTTCCGATACTCCAACGATCAAGGAACCCTGACCTCGTCTACCTGGAAATCCACCCCCGTAAAATTGGTGGGGTTGGTTTCGTCTAAAGTGTAGCTGACCTTGCTGACCCGGAAATCAGCTAACACACCATATCCCACTCCCAGAATGCCGGCGCTGTTGACCGCGTTAACCTCTGCAAATCCATAGGTCGCAGCTGCGATGACCAGGGATAACGAAACCAGTCCGAGGACTTGATATTTGGTGCGTTTTTGTTTCGTCATGGCGTTTTCCTTTGCCCTTCCAGTAAATAGGAAATTATGTGTTTCCGGGCTTGTTATCAGTGTAGCACCCCTGCAATCCCCAGGGCTTAACAACCCTGATAAGCCAATCATAGACACCCAAAAATGAAGGGAAAATTGGGGTCGTATACCTTACAAGGCCGTAATTTTATTAACTAAAACAAAAAATGCCCTCAATTGAGGGCATTTCAGGGGAATTTTCTGTCAGGGAGTGGGTGTCCAGGTCGGCTGGCAGGGCCACTCCGGATCCTCAAAGGGGCAGGCCGGGGTCCAGGTCGGGATCGGGGTTGGAGTCCTAGTATAGATCGGCGTACGTGTCGCTGTCGGCGGTGGCGGATTGGTTGAGGACGGCAGCGGCGTCCGGGTGCTGGTGGGTGCCGGGGGCGTGTTGGTCGGCCAGGATGTATAGGACGGCACAGGAGTATTCGATGGCGTTGGAGTCCGCGATGGAGTAAAGGTGATGGTTGGTGTGCGGGACGGTGTCGGAGTCCGGGACGGCGTGGGTGTGTTGGACGGCAGAGGGGTGTTGGTAGGCGGCGGTACCAGCGTTGCAGTAGGTGTCTGGATGGGGTCGGAGTGGGAGTGAAAGTACCCGGGGTCCGGGGCACAGCATTCCGAACCAAGGTGCAGCCGTTGGCAAATATGGCCACCACCCCAAAATCGGAATTCTGAACACCGGTCAAGACCGCCCCCGCCCCAATCGTCATCAAAATCAATATCCCAGCGGTAATTGATTCCCGCATTAAAGGGCAGGGTACCGGTCCAGATCGAGGTATGAGTAATCTCTTGTCCCGCCGTTACCGTGTCCCGGGAAATAACTCCCTGCCCATTGGAAATAATCCATATTGAGATTGGGGTAGCCGTTGATCACTCCCAGCTGTTCAGCATAACCCCAGTTCAGTTCCAGGGAGATCAGCTGGGTGTTGACCACATCCAATTGTTGATATAAGCCCCTAACATGGCACCATTCCTGAAGGTGAAGGCTGACAACTGATAATCGCTGCAATCCGGTGTGGGTGTGATGGTAGGCGTGGCGTATCGGTTGGCGTGGGAGTAACCGTCGCTGTCGGCATATAGACAGTGATGCCCTTGTGGCAGCCGTCATCAAATTCCAGGTCCACCGAGGTATTCCCTTCCAGGCCCAGGAATTGGGGCTGGAACAAAGCGATATAATCCCCCACTCCACCAGCTGCCATCTGGATCGGAGGTGCTGGATTCCAGACCGTGGGGGCAGTAGTATCGTTCAGGATGTCCCAGGAACTGGTATGGAACCGCGCCGCCCAGAAGTAACGGCCCGGGTCATTCTTGACCCACTGCTGGTTAGCTTCGAATAAGTGGATAGGCACAGGATTGTTATTGCGGATCGTTACCACGACACCCTGGTAGCCGGAGGAATAATGGCCCACAAAACTGGACACCACCTCGATCAACCCGCAGTCCACCGGGATCGGGGTCAAGGTCGGGGAGGATGTCACCGTGGGCGTGAAGGACGGTGTGATGGTGGGAGTATCGGTTATCGTGGGGGTCTGGGTCCAGGTCGGGGCAGACAGGATCGGACCTGATACTCCGATCACCCGCGAGGTGCGGAATTTTTCTACGATGCCGTCACGTTCAGCATTCAGATTGATCGAGGGCCAGAGGTTGGTGAGCAAGGGCAGGAACAGGGGATGCTGGTGTTCAATATGGACTTTAACCCTGTCACCTGGCCCACCCGCATCATCCATCAACTGGCTGGCAATATTATCCATACAGAGCGGGATAGCAAAGTTGCTGTAATCCGACCGCAAACCGATTTGCGCGATTGCTGCAGGTTGTGACGTGGATAAATCCTCTATCCGTAGTAGTACCAATAAAAGCCGGGTCATGCAGACTCAAGAATTGTTCATAATCCCCGGATACTGCAGGTTCGATCCACAGGCCGCTCCCACCTCCCACCGCAGCATCCCGGATCGAATACAATCGGGCCAGGTCGATCAAGTCCCTGCTCCAGGTCATTGCCGTTCAAACCCGGGAATGCATCCGGAACGAGACAATCCTGGGGATCGCCCCCAAAGACATCGGCATTCACATGGGTTGCACCAAGCTGGGCTCCCGCGGGGACACAATAGATATCATTAAATTCACCTGTAACAGCGTAGCGTATTCCAAACCTGGCCGCATTTTGCACAGCCATCCAGGCAAAGGTCAACCGGGCAAATTCGATCAACCCAAACAGGATAAATAACAAGATCGGCAGGGCGATCACAAATTCGACGATCGCCTGTCCGCGATATTTTTGGGAAGACTTGGAGTGGGAAGTGGATAGGATTTCCATTTTTTTTTATACATAAACGGCGTGGATATTTTAATCCACGCCTGGAGTACATAGCCTACCCGGTGAGACTCGATTTGCCTGATGCCCCCCGGTCCTTTACTACTCTGCGTCGGAAACATGCAGCCAATCGGCTGCCAGGACATCAATACTCTGGTCAAAGGTGCAGGTCCAGCGATTCGCTTGCACCTGGCAATCACTGGCCCAGGTGATCGGACCTTTTTTAGCTTCCGATACTCCAGCGATCAAGGAACCCTGGTCCTGGTCGACCTGGAAATCCACCCCCGTAAAACTGGTGGGGTTGGTTTCGTCTAAAGTGTAGCTGACCTTGCTGACCCGGAAATCGGCTAACACACCATATCCCACTCCCAGAACCCCGGCACTGTTGACCGCGTTGACCTCTGCAAATCCATAGGTCGCAGCTGCGATGACCAGGGATAACGAAACCAGTCCGAGGACCTGATATCTGGTGCGTTTTTGTTTCGTCATAGCGTTTTCCTTTGCCCTTCCAAAAAGTAGGATCATAATGTGTTCTGGGCTTGATATCAGTGTAGCACCCGGGCAATCCCCAAGGCCTAACAACGCTGTTAGGCAAACTGAAGGTTCGCTGAAATAAAGGGGAAAAGCAGGCTATTTACCTTACAAGACGGTAATTTTATTAACTAAAACAAAAAATGCCCTCTTTTGAGGGCATTTCAGGGGTATATTCTGTCAGGGTGTGGGTGTCCAGGTTGGCTGGCAGGGCCACTCCGGATCATCAAAAGGACAGGCTGGAGTCCAGGTCGGGATCGGGGTCGGTGTTGGTGAATTGGTCGGCAGCGGCGTATTGGTCCGGGTTCGGCAGTCGGTGTGACGCTCGGGATCGGAGTATTGGTCCGGGTTGGCGGCGCAACCGTAATGGTCGGGATCGAGGTATTGGTCGCGACCGGCGTGTTAGTCCGGTGGGTGTGATCGATGGAGTCCAGGATGGTGTAAATGTAAAGGACGGAAGCGGAGTCAACGACGGTGTCCTTGTGAAAGTTGGCAGGGGTGTATTAGTTGGCGGCGGAGGAGGCGAGGGAGTCCAGGTCACGGTTGGGGTTGCCGAAGGGGTCCAGGAAATGATCGGACGCACGACTGGATTTCTCACCAGCTGGCAGCCGTTGGCAAAATCGATGACCACGCCAAAATCGTTGGAGACCACACCAGTCAGAGGACTACCCGCGGCCCAATCTCGATCAAAATCAATGGCCCAGGTGTAGGTGCTGCCGCTGTTAAAGGGCAGGGAACGCCAGAGTCCAAGTGGTTGGAGAACTTAGTATCCGTTACAAAATCGCCATTTCCTCCCAGATGGAAATACCCGCCATTCCAGGAGAACCAGTCCACCTCCAAATTAGGATAGCCATTGGCAGCCCCATAATTTTCAGCAAAATTCCAGGTGAACTGGATCTGGTCGGCCACCGTATTCGACCACATCTCCATTGGTAATGTTCATACTTAGAATTGCCGAGTTCAAGAAAGAGAAGCCAGTCATGCTGTAATCATTGCAGTCGGGAGTCGGTGTAACTGTTGGAGTATCAGTGATAGTGGGTGTAAGAGTCGCGGTCGTAGTTGGCAGATTGGCCGCAATACCCAGGGTGCAACCGTCTTCGAACACCAGATCCACGGTGGTATTGCCCTGGACCGGCACAGCGACCGGCCTGAACTGGGCATAATATTCTCCAACTCCCCCGGCTGCGAATTCGATTGGAACTGCCGGCGTCCAATTGGTTGGCGGGACGTAATCATCAACAATATATAAGGGGCTAAAGTTAAATGACATGGTATACAAATATCTGCTGGGAGGGAACAGTTCCCAACCCACGTCGGCCTGGAAAAGATGGATTGGGACCGGGTTATTATTCCTGATCCGGACCATGGCACCAAAACTCCCACCTCCCAGATCCCCGATAAAGCTGGATTCTATGGCGATCAAAGTACATTCGACCGGGATCGGGGTGGTGGTGAAAGTTGGTGTTGGCGTAACCGATGGAGTGTGGGTTTGGGTCGGTGTGTAGGTGATCGTGGGTGTCTGGGTCCAGGTCGGCGCGGACAGGATCGGTCCAGAAACGCCGATCACTCTCGAGGTGCGGAACTTTTCCACGATGCCATCCCTCTCAGCGGTCAGGGTGACCGAAGGCCAAAGATTACTTAATAAGGGCAGGAAAAGGGGGTGTTCGTGTTCGATATGAACCTTGACCCGGTCCCCCGGGCCGCCGGCATCGTCCATCAAGCGGGTGTTGGCATTATCAAAACAGAGGGGAATGGAATAATTAAAGAAGTCCATCACATATTGGCCAGCCCGGTTGCTGCAGACCGTGACATGATAAAAACCCTCTTCATCGGGAAGGCCAATAAAGGCCTCATCGTGATTGGCCAGGTACTGTTCGTAATTGCCGCTGACATTGGGCCGGAGCCATAACCCGGTCCCACCTCCTACCGCGGCATCCTGGATGGAATACAGTCGGGCCAGGTCAATCAGATCCCGCTCCAGATCGTGGGAATCTGCTCCTGGGTAGGCGTCAGGTATCAAACAGTCCTGAGGGTCACCCCCAAATATATCCGCGTTGACATGGGTAGCTCCCATGTAATTTCCGGCTTCAACACAGTAAATATCCTCAAATTCTCCGGTTACAGCGTAGCGAATTCCAAACCTGGCGGCGTTCTGGACTGCCATCCAGGCAAATACCATCCTGGCAAATTCAATGATGCCAAAGAGCACAAACAACAAGATCGGGAGGGCGATGACAAATTCCACCATAGCCTGGCCCCGATCTTTTCTTTTTAAATGCGAAACATGCCTTAGACTCATAGAGGCAACTCTTTTCTAGCTAAAATGAGTATACGCAGTATAGCATAAATACTGTGTTTTGTATACAGTTCTGTTAGCTGCGACGATTTATTGGCTGATCCGAGTAAAGATGCTGCCGGCGATCTTTTCAAAGATCTGGGTCAGGAAGATCGCACTCGGGGCATAATAATACTGTCCGCAGGAGGTTTGGGGCAGCTACTCCATCACAGGGATCCGGCGGGAACGTATCCGCGATCACATCCGGAACCGGGTTGCGGCCGCTGTCATCCCCGATATTTGCCATATAACGCAACATATGTTCCCCATCGTAATCAGGAGGCGCGGCTGCCTTGCCCAGATCCGATGGTGTAAATCGCAATTTCCTCGCCACCAATCGGTTCATTGGCATTGGCAGAGAACAACAGGGCTACCCGATCAGTCACATCCCGGGCGTAATCCTCTGCGTCATAGGGCGGGGTGTTGTTTCCAACCCAGATAGAACCTGGGGGGCATTCGGTGGCGTCAGCATGAAACGGGCCGCAGTGGCGGGTGGTGGGATCACTGTCAGTGCACCAGGGGAAATCCCACATCCGGTTGGGGTTCGGGAAGGTTGGATCGCCGCCGCAAAAGCCGTAAATATAACCGGCCGGGCACAGGATTGTTCACATCGGATGAATCCGGCAGGTCACTGACATTGGTTGCGCCGTCAGAAAGCAGCACGATGACCCAGACGCTGTCCACCCGGCCCTGATCGCTTAGAATATTACCGGCTATGCGCATCCCGCAGCCGGTGCAGGTGGATACGATAGAATCCCCAAATCCCGGATGGTACTCCACCAGTGTAAGTGCCGTCATTATTTATATCCAGGGGGTTTAACTCTCCGATCACGGGATTTTTACCGGAGGCGATGATGGTATTAAGGTCCAGATCATCATGCAGACTGATGGAATCGATGGTCGCCTTGACTGCAGTATGATCTGCCTCCAGGACCACAGCGGTGGCCAGATCCGGGTCATGGATGGTGGCGCTGAAATCATAGGTTACGATTGCGATCCGGTCGTAGCCGTCAAAGAGTTTGTTGATCATAGACTTTGCGGCGTCTTTGGCCTGGCGCAGGGGCTGGCAGTTATTGGCCGCGTTGCAGGCAGCCGGATTAAAGTTGGCATCATAACCTGCCGTGTCGCTTCCCATTGACTCTGAAGTATCGATCACCAGGACCACATCGATTGATGCGGCCTCTCCCACCGAATGCGTGGTGATTGGCACATCGTTCACCCCAAATAACTGGAGGAAATAAACCGGGCTGTTCTGGGTGGCCTGAACCCAGGCCAATTTTCGCTTATCCTCACCTGGTGCAGGACATAAACTGGCAAAATTAGCTGGCAGGCCCCCGTCATCACAGGTAAAGGTTTGCAGGGAATAAATATCAGACACATCATTGAGAGCCAACATTTCCCGGGCAGCTTCGCGGATATTGGCGTTCCGCTGGGCGACTGGCAGGGAGCTGTCCTTAATATTATTTGCCGCAGCTACCGCCGCAGAATCCAGGGCCCTCTTTAATCGCGTGAAATTTAAGTAGAGAGTGCCAGCATCGGTGACCAGGCCGGCAAAAGCCAGGATGGCCATAAAAGCGATCGCAGTGATCACGATCGCCTGACCCTTTTCCTTGAAGCTTCTGGAACGGATATTTTCCCTGGTCTTTAAGATTGCATACTTGGATCGAATTTGTCTGATTAGCCTCATGGGATTACCTCAGGATTAAGGCAGTGGAGTTGAAGTTGGGGCCGCCGCTGGAGCAGGCATAAAAGAGTAGGCATGCAGGGGTACGGGATTGGGCAGCAGGTTGCTCAACAAAGGTAAATTCAACATCTGCTCATGACAATAGTAGATCTCAACCAGTACTGCACCCTTGTCAGTAGGTGCACTGGGCATCGATGTTCCGGCTCCGAGTTCGGGTACCGGCTCCAACTGTGGGAGTCGCCAGATTATATATATTCTGGATCTCGCTGTTCTCCATAAAGGGCGTGGTGGACCTTAAAGTCCCATCACAGTTCCTGGTCCAATTTTCAGCATATAAGGACCAGACCCCGTCACCGTCATTTGGCCTTCTGTGGCTGACTATATTATCATCGACGGTAAAAATGGAGATGGTAACGTCATCCGTTGCTGGATTCAGGGCGATATCAGGGTTAAATCCGGCCCCGATGATCACACAGGCGGTGTCCTGGTAAAAATGGAGTTCGTCATCCTCACAAAACCCCCCCGCTCCTGGCCCCTGGAGGATATCCGGGTCGTGTTCGGACGCGAAGCGGGCTGCTTCCCGGGCAACATCCAGCATGGATAGATAGCTGTAAATGACCGCTCCCACCTCCACAAATCCGATCAGCAAAAACAACAGCAGAGGCAGTACGATAGCCAATTCCACAAAGCTCTGGCCCTTGTTCTTGGGTTTTGATTGGGATGTTTTTTTCATCATAAGCTTGTCCCAGGGTATGATTTCATTATATCGACTGATACCCACAGCGTCAAACCATAATAACTACCTAACAGAACTGTTAGGTATTCCAGCCCAGCCGGGATCGACGTGGGTTCTTGAATTCGATCCTCCTGGATTTGATCTGATTATAGCGGTAAAAAATGAAAGCCGGGTTGAGAGTTTTGTTAGTTCCGGGCGGCGCAAATCCAGACCCACCAGGAGCCGGAAAATATAAGAAATCTCAATGATCAAATTCTTCCCCTATCGCCGGGTTTACCCTGGGGTACAATTAAGTTGATCTTTTGAGGAAGGATAAAAATATGAAAACAATCGCTCTCTCAATCAGTCCCACCGTCGAAGCCCTGCGGGACAAGGCCATTTTGGAAGAGAATGGGGTGTCGGCTGTTGTGCTTCCTTATCACAAAGCCCCCTCATTTTATGTGGGTGATAACCAAACCTCTCAGCTATTAGTCAGGGAAGATCAAGTTCAATATGGCCCGGGAGCTGCTGGGAATCTCCGAGCCTGCGGATAACTAGGCCTGCGGCATCCCCCTGAGATCTAAGATCCCTCGATTCCCAAAAATATGGACTAAAGTCCTCAGAGGGGCTGCGCCGAACGTCCCTCTCCAGGCACGTTTTCAAGTACCCTTTTTGATCCCTGATCGCCAGAAAGAGTCCAAATTCCTTCCGTTGACGGAGGTCGACTTGCCGGAAACCGGCCAAATCCCTATTAAATCAGTCATCTACACGATAATTTCGTTTATGCTTGAGGAAAATACTATTTTTCCCTGGAGAATCCTAGATTTGTCCTGATAAGGGGGCGCACTCTAAAGACAGGGATTCTATTCAAACATTCCATCTTTGGGGTTGCATACCATCAAAGAAGGGGAGCTTCTTTTTATTTCATCAGCTGGAGCGCTCCTGGATTGCAGTGCGGTAAACAATCCACACAACCCAAACAGCGGGAAGGATAGAGATCGGGCAGCTCTCCAGGTTTTTCCTGGCGGAGGACCTTCCTATCACAAACCAGGGAGGCCGGGCAGATCCCATCTTCTCGGCAGTAGGGATCACAGTGCTGGTAATCCAGCACCACCCTAGGCTGAGGCATCAGCGTCTTCCTCCCCCGCTAGCAGGAGCTGCTCCAATTCAACTTCGAGATCCTCCAAATCCAGCATCATGCCTGGTCGGATAGAATGGGCCGGCAGGGCAGCTCTTAGTTCCTCGATCTTCTCTTGAATTTCAATAATCCGATGTTTTTCAACCATTAATTATTAGGGTCCAGATCAACCCCGGTCCCGGCCGCCCCTGCGCTCAGCTTTGGCAGCTGCTTCGGCTTCTTTGGCCGCCTGCTCGACGGCATAAGCCACAGGCCGGATACCGGCATAATAGGAGGCCGGTTTTAACAAGCGGTCCATCAAATGGACATTGGCGTCCATACGTTCATAGGTTGCCAGTTCATAATCATGGTCCATCTTGATCGCGTCAAAGGGGCAGTATTCTGCGCAATAACCGCAGTTCATACAAAGATCGATATCGATCGCAAATTCTGCCGGCGTTTTAAGGGGTTTGCCAGTCTCCGGGTCCTCCGCCCTGGTGATCCAGATACACTGGGAAGGACAGACTTTGCTGCAAATTCCACAAGCTGTGCAGCGGGGTACTTTTTCTCCCTCTTCTTCCTCGTAAACCAGAAAGGGTACATAGCGGAAGTTTTCCGCCACCGGCAGGCGTTCTTCGGGATAATTGACCGTAAAGATACCTTTGGTATCAGTGGTCATCCGGGATCGCACACCAGCTTCGGTATAATAGCGATCCTTCCCGGCTTTGATATCTTCAGTGTAGGTTTCGATCAGGTGTTTTAAGGTTACACCCAGTCCTTTGAGTATTCCTTGTCCTTTCATATCATCTCCTGGTGCTGCCGTCATACTTTAGCGGTCAACTTCCCCCAACACTATATCGATGGATCCCAGGATCGCAACCAGGTCGGCTACCTTTTCTCCCAGGGACATTTGCCTTAATCCGGTCAAGTTGATGAATGATGGAGCCCGGACGTGATACCTGAAAGGATTATCCGTGCCGTCAGAAACCACATAATAGCCCAATTCACCTTTGGGGCCTTCCACCCGTCCGTAGGCTTCGCCCACAGGCATCCGGAATTTATAGGCCGGTTTTCCCGCCAGGATCTCTCCCTGGGGTATATCATCAATGGCCTGCTGCAGAATGCGGATGCTCTGCCTGATCTCATCATAGCGGATCAGGAAGCGGTCATATACATCCCCGTGGTAGCGAACTGCAACATCAAAATCGAACCGGTCATAGATGCTGTAGGGATCAGCCCTTCGGATATCGTAGGGCACCCCGGATGCCCGCAGAACGGGTCCCACAGCTGAGAGCGAGATGGCTTGTTCTGGTGTTAGAACACCCACTCCCTGGCTGCGGCTGACCACGATCTCGTTTTCGACCAGATAGCGGTCCATTTCATCGATCTGCCGCGGAAGGCGATCATAAACCAGTTTGCGGATATGTTCCTCCATTCCTTCAGGCAGGTCCCTGACAACTCCTCCAAATCGGAAGTAATTACACATCATCCGGGAACCAGCCACAGCTTCAAAAATATCCAGGATCAATTCCCGTTCCTTAATGGTGTAGAGGGCCGGGGTGAAATAAGCTCCCAGGTCATTCAAGAAAAAGCCGATGGCCATAAAGTGGTTCAGGACCCGGGTCAGTTCTGCCATAATCACCCGGATGTACTCAGCCCTTTCCGGCGGCTGGTATTTTTCACCCAGCAGCTTTTCAACCGTGATGGCATATCCAAAGTTATTGCTCATGGAGCAAAAATAATCCAGGCGGTCGGTATAGGGCATATTCATGGCGTAGGTATTCTTCTCGCCAATCTTCTCATGGTTCCGATGCAGATAGCCCATCACCGGCTCAAGATCGACCACAGTCTCACCTTCCAGGGTTGCTACCATCCGGAAGACACCATGGGTGGAGGGATGCTGGGGACCGAGATTGACAACCAGCTGTTCGGTCTCGATCTTCTCACCCTGAACAAGGGGTGAATAACCTGTAAAAAGCAGTTCATCCCCCTCCGGGATCCAGGTCTCGGGATTAAATCCATCCGGGTAGCGGATATTCTCCTGGTATGGGTTCTTCAGTTCGATCTTGGCTGGTTTGCCTTCCGGCCAGCGGTCCTCATAGGGTTTAACTTGATCCCCATAATAGACTTCCTGCCAATCCTTTTGCAGGGGATGGCCCTCAAAGCCCTCCCACATCAGGATCCGTTTCAGGTCCGGGTGACCCTCAAATCGAATTCCCAATAGGTCCCAGGCCTCTCGTTCCTGGAAATTGGCCCCGGGGTACAGATCGTACACCGATGGCACAACCGGTTTTTCCCGGGGAATTTGAACTTTAATTTCCAGGATCTCACCACCCGTAGATTTAAATAGATGATAGACAACCTCCATATATTGCTCGGGGAAGTAATCCACACCGGTAAGGGAGGTTAAGTGGTCATATCCCAGCTCATCCCGAAGGAACTTGAGCAGCTCCAGCAATTTTCCGGCTTCGACGAGTAAACCCTGGTAGCCTTCACGCTCATCGAGCTTTACCAGTTCTGGATAGCGGTCCAGGACTATGCCTTCAGATGAGGTCAGGTTCAATTTGACATCGCTCATGCCTGGCCCCCTTTCTGGGCTTGTTTTTCCATTAAGGCCGGATAATCCCTGATGTCGATCAGATCAGGTCCAAGGATCGGGACCGGGATCCCGGGATTGTCTTCTTTTTGATACCAGCTGACCTGTTTGATGGATTGCGTGTCGATCTTTTCCTGGATCTTAATCAGCCCATATAATAAAGCCTGGGGAGTAGGTGGGCAGCCAGGAACATACACATCCACCGGGATATATTTATCTACCCCGGAGATCACGTTGTAACCTCGTTTAAACGGACCACCACCTGATGCGCAAGCCCCCATCGATAAGACATATTTGGGCTCTGGCATCTGATTGTATAATCGAACAACCTGGGGGATCATTTTTTTGGTCACTGTGCCAGACACGATCATCAAGTCACACTGGCGGGGGCTGGGTCTCATGATCTCCATCCCAAAACGAGCCATATCAAAACGGGCCCCGGCAGTGGCGATCATTTCGATCGCACAGCAAGCCAGTCCAAAAAACATCGGCCAGACTGAATATCGGCGGCCCCAGTTATAGATGCGATCCAGGGTAGTGATCGCAACAGTTCCCTCCAGTTCAGGGGGTATTGAGTATTCTGGATTGTTGAATTCTTCGGGCATGAATAGCACTCCTGAGGGTATTAATGGCTGACTTAAACCTTCACCACCCTATTATATTGCCCTCTCCAGCGGCTTGTCAACAATTATTTAAGATAAAATTTTTTTGTTTATTTATGCTATACTGGGTTCATGCAGTCAACGCGCTCCAGGATCATCCATTTTCTGAGAAGTAATTCGGCTGCGTCCGCCGGGGATCTGGCCCGGGCTCTGGACATGACCACCGCAAATATCCGCTATCACCTGAAAATCCTGCTGGAGGAGGGACATCTCCAGATCACTGGACAGCGCCAGGCCGGCGGAGCCGGACGGCCGATTTTCTTATATGGTCTCAGCCCGGGATTTCTGGGTGAGAATCTTGAAATCCTGTTGGGGGCCTTGTTGGAATTAGTGGATGGCGAAGATCGGTCACCCTATCAGGACACAGCGCAGATCCTGGCAGATCATGATTATCCTCATCAGACAAATCGGATCAGCCGTTATAACCTGGCCATTGAAAGGTTAAATGAATTCAGGTACCACGCCAGCTGGCAGGCCAGGCCGGATGGCCCCCAGGTAGAACTGCGCCACTGTCCCTACCGGGACCTGGCTCTCACTCATCCCCAGATCTGTTTGATCGATCAAGAACTGGTCAGCAGATTATTCGACATTCCCATGGAGATGATCCAAAAACGGGATTTTGGTCAAAATCCCTATTCCCCCTGTATATTCTCTTCCCAAAAGAAATGATCAGACCTGGTTATCATCCCCGATCTGGCTACTCTGCCTGGCTGTGATGATGGTGATCGTGATCGTGATGGTGGGATTCGCTCTGGGCACATGAAGCGCCATCCTCCAGCTCTCCCGCCAGGTAGGCCTTAATTACATCCTCGACAGTTCCCGCAGCCCCGGTTTTCACTTCTATCCCGAACTGATCAAAGAATTCCAGGGCCCGCCGGCCCATTCCCCCGCTGATCATCACCTGGGCTTTTTGACCTTTGATAAACTCTGGTACTTGGCCAGGCTGATGAGATTTAAAATAAGGGTTCTCAATCAGATCCAATCCAGATACCTGATCATTTTTCAGATCAACCAGTGCAAAATAGGGACAGCGTCCAAAGTGGTGGGCTGCCAAACTGCTTGATCCTTGATTGGTTTCTGCTGAGATGGCAATTTTCATCCTGGGCTCCTTACTGAAGAGATTGGTAACGTTGTTTTATGTGATCGATCCGGCTCTGCTGATTTTCGAGCCTCTGGATCCAATCCCCCAAGGCCTGAGTTCCCGCCGCCTGGATGCTATACACTCTCCGGGCCGGTCCTTTGCTGTTCTGATCCCACGAACGAGGTGATCAGGCCAGAACTTTCCATATCCCTGAGATCCCGGTAAACGATGCTGGAATCCAGACAATCCGGGTCAAAGCCAAAATCAGCCAGCTGGTCGTACATTTCGTATCCGTGGGAGGCACCCTCAGCCAACAGCAGCAGCAGGGTGGGACGCAGCAGCATCCGGGCTCCTCCTTTTTGGGTTCGTTTCCCTTCCTTACCCATCCCTCTTTTACGCGCTGACATACGGCCTCTTTTCATGGAAAATCATATTCCAAACCGTATCCTAATCAACTATATGTAATTTGTCAATAGATATTTCGTCTTTAGTTTTCCCCCGGATTGGTTCAATCTTCCCTGGTTGGCAAATAGGGTATCTCAGGCCCTTCTACCCGCAAAAAATCTGCCAGAGCCCCTTTGAGAGCTGTGCGGTCATCCCAGGGATATTCCACCAGCCCAAAACACATCGACTGTTCATGACCTTTTCCGCAGACCAGCACCACATCCCCGCTCTGGGCCAGATCCAGGGCCAGCCGGATCGCCCTGCCCCGGTCCCTCTCCCGCCAGAAATTCTTACCTTCAACTCCTCCCCTGGTCAGGATCCCGGCTGCCATTTCTTCCAGGATACCGTCTAGAGACTCTGTGCGCGGGTCCTCAGCTGTTAACACGGTCAGGTCCGCCAGCTCTCCAGAAACCTCTGCCATTAAGCGGCGTTTTTCTTTATCCCTCAGCCCTGCAGATCCGAAGACAGCGATCACCCGCTTATCTGTAAAATCACGGGCCGCAGCCAGGGTTCGTTTTAAGGCATTCGGTGTGTGAGCAAAATCCACCATAGCGATAAAATCCTGCCCCAGGTTGATGGCTTCCATCCTGCCAGGAATTCCCTGTAAATTGGCGATACCCAAATGGATCAGCTGAGGCTCGATATTTAAGCCCACCAGGCAGGCAGCAGCCGCGGCCAGGCAATTGGAGACGTTATAATCCCCGATCAGCGAAGTCTGGATCGGCAGCTCCACCCCGGGGGCGGTCAAGTTAAATTGGATGCCTTCAGCAGTGGTCTGGATGGCTTCAGCGCTGACACTGGCAGATGGATCCAGGCCGTAGCTGATCTCAGGAATTTTCAGGTCGTCAGCAACCCTAGTCAAATGTGGATAGGACTGATCGTCCTTGTTCAGAACAACGACCTTTTGATATATCCCTGGTTTTTCCCTGGACCCGCTCACCAGATGCAGCAATTCTGCTTTGGCAGTCAAATATGCCTGGTAGCTGCCGTGATAGTCGAGATGTTCGTGGGTGATATTGGTGACCACGCCGATATCAAATTCACAAGCTGCCACCCTTTTTTGAGCCAGGCCATGGGAGGTAGCTTCGAGGACCACGTGGCTCAATCCAGCTTTTACCATCTCGGAGAGGTAGAACTGTACGTCCAGGGCCTCGGGAGTTGTGACATGGAATCCTGTATCGAGAATTTTATCCCCGATGATCGCATTAACAGTGGATATCAAGCCGGCCTTGATCCCGGAGGCAAGCATAACCTGGTAGATCAGATTGGCAGTTGTGGTTTTTCCATCCGTTCCAGTCACCCCCAGGATGATCAGCTTCCGGGCTGGATAATCAAACCAGGCAGCAGCCAAGCTGGCCAGAGCCAGCCGGGTATCTGGCACCTGGATATAGGGAGCCCCCAGCTCCTGATATTCAGCAGCGGATTCTGATCCAACCAGCAGCCCTGCTCCTCGATTGACAGCATCCTCCAGGTAGCGATGCCCATCAATCTGGGTCCCTGTGATAGCTATAAAGAGATCTCCGGGGTTGATTTCCCGGGAGTCGATCTTTATCCCTCTGATTTCCAGCCCCTCTGCAGGAAGGGAGTTCTCGATCTTGATCTCTTGAAAAAGATCCTGCATAGATCTGGGATTGCCTGCTGCCAACATTTCCTCCCGCCACCCAATGAGAAAAACGCCCGGATAGTTTCTCCTGGGCGTTTTAATTTTACTTCAATTTTATTGCTGACGCTCAGACCAGGCGGGATTTTAGTCCTGCGAGCTGAGCTGAAACCGAATGATCAAAAAGTTTATCATCGATCTGAATGGTCAATCCACCCAGAATGCCGGGGTCCACTTCAAAACTCACATCTTTTGCGCCGGCTTTTTTGAGGATCTCTCCTCCGATGACGTCCTGTTCCTTGGAGCTCAAAGGCAGAGCGCTGGTCACAACTGCAGTTTTTCCAGTCACATTCTCGCCTTCCAGCACAACAACTTTGCCGCCCTTGACACTGGAAAAGAACTCGTCGATCAGGGCTTTCTGGCGTTTTTCATCCAGCGATTCCCCGACCAGCTTTTGCGTGGCTGCCATGGCCAGAATAGCCACCTGGTCCCGAACACCTTTAAGCAGGCGCAGCTCTTCATCCTTGGCATCCAGCTGGGCTTTAGTGAGGATTTCCTTGGCGTCTTTGCCCGCGTCCAATTTAATCGCTTCTACCCGTTCATATGCCTGGGCCACGATCCCTTCGGCTTCTTTGCGGGCTTCGGCAAGGATCTTTTCGCGTTCCTCTCCCACTTTTTCGAGTTTGGTCGCAGCAGCTTCTGTATCCTCGACCTGCTTAAGAAGCAAGGCCTGGCGCTCGTCAAGGCGTTTCCGGGCGGGTTTCCACATCAAGACGGTCAAAAGACCGAACATGACCAGGAAATTTACGATCTGGGAGATCAGAAATGGGCCATTGATCCCCATTGCGGATAATGCATCACCCACGATAACCTCCTTAACCTAATGGTGTAACCGGCACGAATTTGATCGCCAGGGCTACAACCAGGGCATAAATTGCGATTGCCTCAGCAAAAGCGATAGCTAGGATCATATTGGTAAGCACGTCACCTGAGGCTTCAGGATTCCTACCTACAGCTTCCATGGCTTTGGCAGCCAGCAGACCGATCCCGATGCCGGGACCAAGTGAACCTAAACCAATTGCCAGAGCAGCGGCTATTTGAGTTGCGGCTTCATACGTCATGCAATTTTCTCCTTTAAGAAAATATCTTCGCTAATTAATGGTGCTGTGATGCCATTTGATAAAAGATCAATGACAGGATTGAAAAGATCAGGGCCTGAATGGCGCCTACAAATAATTCCAGAGCAATAAACACATCCACAACCAGGAAGGCGGTCAGGAAACTGATCACCATCAGCAGCACTTCCCCGGCAAAGACATTACCAAATAACCGGAAACCAAACGAGAGCACCTTGATGAACTCTCCCATGAATTCCAGGATACCGGCAAATCCATTGGCAAAGGACAGGACTGGTTTTAACCAGCCGCTGTCTGGGTCAGCACTGAAGTTGAAGAATTTTTTGAGGTATTTTCGCCCCTGGAATTTAAACCCGTAATATTGGGCCACAACCTGGGTGATCAATGCCAGGCCGACAGTTGTGCTCAAATCAGCTGTGGGTGATCTAAAGATCGGGACCAGGACCAGGTGACCATGATGCTCTTCCCAGATACCAATCGATCCCATGCCCGGCAGCAGACCCGACCAGTTGGCAAATAAGATAAAGAAAAAGAACGAACCGATCAGCGGGAAAAACAAGGTGGCCTTTTCCTTTCCAACTGTTGTTTCCACAAATCCAAAGACAGCCTCATAAATAACGTCCATGGCTACCAGGAAACGGCTTTCTTTTCCGGTTTCGACTGCTCGTTTGGCTGCCCTGTTGTAGAACAGAGCGATGATGATCAGCAGCAAGGACGTGAAGATTGCTGTGGGCAGCGTATTGGGAATGCCATGCTCAAACCCCGGGATCGGGAGATGGATAGGGATCAACTCCGCGGCAAGGCTGATCACCGGCAGTTCCTTGCCCGGCATGACCAGGCCGTATCCGACCAAAGCCAGGGCGGCCAAACCGATAATAAGTTTTAGTAGACAGCCACTACCTTTTTTCTTTTCCTGTTCCTGTTCCATACTGGTTTATTCTTCCTTTTTCATCTCCTCGAGACGTTGATGAACTGTTGTTTTCACCCAGCGGTAAACCAGGTATATTCCTCCCCCAAAACCCGTGAAGGAGAGTAAAACTGAAAATAAAATAATGGTCTCGAACTGCCGGTCCAGAAAATACCCGATAACCATTCCCGCCAGGACCGGGAAGGCAATGTATAAACCGGCCTGTCCCGCCACAGCTAAGACCCAAATCCTTTCCTGCCAGGGTGTTGTTTTAGCTGTTTCTTCCTGATTGCTGTTCAATTAAGCTCCTTGAGACTTCCGGCGCAAAGTGTATTTTACTCACAAGCTGATTCACTGTCAACCAGCGCAAAAAAGTTCCTCTCGAGTAAAAATTCTATCTTTCCATTTCCATCACTGATCTTTTCTAGCGAGCTGAGGTCAGGAGCCTATCAATCCCAGGGAAGCCTGAACGAAGGATATAAACGGTTGGGCAAAGATTCCCATCAGCAGCGTAAACAGGCAAGCCAGGACTATCACAAAACTGAGGGTGCCGGGCAGCTGGATCTTTTCTCCGTCTGGTTCATCCAGGGGTTGGAAGAACATATAGCGGATCACGTTCAAATAATAGAAACCTGCCACCACACTGTTCACGATTGCGATCAGGGCCAGGAAATAATACTCTCCTCGCAGCGCAGAACCGAAGACCATCAACTTGCCTATAAATCCGCCGGTTCCGGGAATTCCGATCAATGACAGCAAAAAGACCACCATTGCTCCAGCCATCAGCGGAGAGCGTTTGATCAAACCGGAAAAATCCTTGATCTGGTTGGAACCGCCCCGATATTCAAAGGCGATCACCACCGCAAAGGCTCCCAAATTGGCTGCCAGGTAGACCAACAGGTAGACCAGTGCTCCACTCAGGCCATCAAAGAAGGAGCCCTGGGCTCCACTTTGCCAGGACACCAAACCGATCAGTATATAACCCGCCTGGGCGATGCCCGAGTAGGCCAGCATCCGTTTGATATTCTTCTGGCTGATCGCGACCAAATTGCCCAGCGTCATGCTCATGATCGACAGTCCAGTGATCAAGGCAACCCAATTGGTTTGATAAGCCGGTAAAGCCGTGACCATCACCCGGATCAGGACTGCAAATCCAGCTCCGATCGATCCTACAGCCAGGAAGGCAGTCACCGGTGTTGGAGCACCTTCATAGGCATCCGGCGACCACTGGTGGAAGGGAGCCGCGGCAATTTTAAATCCAAATCCGATCACCAGCAGAACTATTGCCGGGTAGATCACCCAGCTTAAGCCCGGCTCAATCGTGGACAAGGCCTGGGCGATTCCCACCAGATTGGTGGTGGATGCTGCCCCGTAGAGCAGGGACATACCATAGAGCATCATAGCCGAAGCCAGGGAACCGTAAAGGAAGTACTTCATCGAGGCCTCACTACCCCGCGGATCATGGCGGAGGAAGCCGGTCAGGATATAGGATGAAATACTCAGTAACTCAAAGGCGATGAAGATCATCACCAGGTCAGCTGAGACAGCCAGGAGCGAGATCGAAAAACTGGCCAGGAGAATAAAACTATAGAATTCTCCCTGGTAAGGGGATTTCAGCTCCATGTAGGAGATGGACAGCAGGATGATGATACCTGCCACCAGGGCTGCAAAAACCTGGAAGAAAAGGGAAAAAGCATCGATTGCGATCATGCCGCCTAGCGCCGAAGTCTCGGTCACATCCCCCCACCCTAATAGGTAGATGGACGCTGCCAGAGAACCGGCAGCTCCCAATAAAGCCAGGTATGGCAGCCACTTTTTCTCTTTTGATCCCACCAGATCGATTCCGAAAACCAGCACTACACTCAGGAAGAGTATCAGCTGGGGGAGTAGAAACAGGAAAATATGCACAGTTAGAGCCTCTCTTTATTCCGCCTTTAGAAGTTGCTGAACATGGTTGTTGAGACAGCGTTCAATAAACGAACAATCAGGGAGGGGTATAAGCCAATCAGCACCATCAGGATCACCAGGGGCCACATCGTTAGCTTTTCAAAAGTTTGCAGGTCCGTCAGTTCTGCGTTATGGGTAGCCTTGTCCCACTTGGCCTGGTCAAATTCTCCCAGGAAAACATGCTGGATCACTTTCCAGAGGATGTAGGCTGCCGTAAAGACGATGCCCAGGACACCGATGATCGCATAGATGGGAATGATCGCGAAAGTTCCCCGGAAGACAAAAAACTCGCTCCAGAATCCTGCCAACCCAGGCAAACCCAGGGAGGCAAATCCGGTCACCAGCATAATGCCATAATAAACGGGAAGTTTCGATCCCAGGCCGCCAAAATCTCTGATCTCGCGGGTATGAGCCCGGTCATAGATCATGCCGACCAGGAAAAACAAGCCGCCAGTGATAATACCGTGGGTAAAAAGCTGCAGAGCCGCGCCGTTGAGGCCGATGATCGCGCTGGTGGTCGCAGCTTCACCTCCAATTCTGAGGCTGGCGGCTGCCGCGGCAATGCCCAGGGTCACATAACCCATGTGGCTCACCGAAGAGTAGGCGATCAACCGCTTCAAATCCCACTGCGCCATACATACCAGCGCTCCATAAACGATGCTGATCACAGCCAGGATGGGTATGATCGGCACATCATAGGAATAATAGGCAAATTGTTCCGGGAACATGGGAAGCACGATCCGGATCAAGCCGTAGGCTCCCAGTTTAAGCAATACGCCTGCCAGGATCACACTGCCTGTGGTGGGGGCTTCGGTGTGGGCGTCAGGCAGCCAGGTATGGAAGGGGAAAATGGGCACCTTGATTGCAAAGCCGATGAAAAAGGCCCAGAAAGCTGCAGCTGCCAGGGTGAAATTGCCCGCAAAGGGTTGGGCTGCGGCGGCTTCCAGGATGTTGAATGTGCCGGTATTGAGATAAACAGCGATGATCGCCAGCAGCATGGCCATGGATCCGGCCAGGGTATAGAGGAAGAATTTGATCGAAGCGTAAATGCGGTTTTTTCCGCCCCAAACACCGATCAACAGGTACATGGGCACCAGGCCGATCTCCCAGAAGACATAGAAAAAGATGAAATCCAGTGAGACAAAAACGCCCGACATGCCAACCTGCAGGAGCAGGAAGAGGAAATAATATTCCTTGACCCGCTCTTTGATGACATAGATCGAATAATAGTAGCACAGGGTGGAAAGCAGCGCGGTCAGCACCAGCATCACGGCGCTGAGTCCATCCACACCCATGCGGTAATAAACATCGATAGCCGGGATCCAGGAATATTCTTCCATCAACTGCATCTTTCCGGGATCTGCCTGGACCACAATGTAGAGATAGATAGCCAGAGCCAGGGGTATCAGGCTTAAGCCGGTGCTGACCCAACGGATCAGGTTCTCTTTGGATTTCGGGATGACCAATACAATCACCGAAATCAACAGGGGGATAAAGGTTATTGCACTCAGGATTGGAAAATTCATCATATTCTCCTCTAAAATCTTTTGGCCTAATAGACCAGGTAAATGCCAATAATTGCCAGCAGGGATACTAACATGATCAGCAAGTAGTTCTGAACTTTGCCGGTTTGGAGCGGTGTCAAGACTTTGGCGCCGATCCACCCGGTAAGATCAGCAATGCCGTTCACCAGGCCGTCAACAACTTTAAGGTCCGTAATGCCTCCCAGGTCAGCCAGCTTTACGCCGGATAGACCGGTGAGGTTGACCAACGAGTCAATCACTTTGTCATCAAATTTATCGAGCAGCTCAGAGATGCCCCTGGTGATCCGGCCCACCAGGTTGACGATCGGATTGATGACCCAGTTGTAATCAAAGTTATAAAAAATGTCTGCCAATTTAACCGAGCCAGTTATAAATGTTGCCCGGTAGAGCTCGTCAAAATAGAAGCGCTTCTGCATGGCTGTGTACAACCAGCCCAATTTGATCTTTTGAAGGCCTTTCTGGACAGGGTCCATTTGCCCGGCTTCGAGGGGTTTTCTTCCGTAGACCAGCCATCCCAATCCCAGGCCGCCCAGGGCCAGACCGGAGGAAAGCGCCATAACCGGGATGCTCAAAGGCGTCGAGGGGTATTCATGGCCGATGAAGGCGTGGAACCAGTTGTTGCCGTGGCCAACGATTTCCTCAGGTATACCCACAAATCCCAACGTGATGGCAAAAAATGCCAGGATGATCAGGGGTGTGGTCATGGTCCAGGGTGTCTCGTGGGCATGTTCAGCGTGATGACCGCGGGGTTTTCCCAGGAAGGTCAGGGAGATCTGCCTGGCAGTATAAAAGGCAGTCAAGAAGGCCGCGATGGTCAGCAGCAGCCAGACAAAAAATGGCCAGGAAACCACCCCTTCGTGCAGGAATTCTTCAAAGGCGTGAGCCAGGATCTCGTCCTTGCTCCAGAATCCAGCTGTGATCAGCGGGAAACCAGAGAGGGCAAATCCTCCCGCCACGAAGGTCCAGAAAGTTTTGGGCATCTTCTTCCACAGGCCGCCCATTTCCATCATGTTCTGTTCATGGTGGCAGCCGATGATCACCGAGCCTGATCCCATAAATAACAAGGCTTTGAAAAAGGCATGGGTAATGAGATGGAAAGTGGCCGCAACATAAGCACCGATGCCCAGGGCCGCGATCATATACCCGAGCTGGCTGATGGTCGAGTAGGCCAGGACACCCTTAATATCATTCTGGGCGATGGCAATGATCGAGGCAAAGATGGCTGTAAAAGCGCCAATAAATGCAATCAACCCCATGGTGGGGTTATGGTGTTCAACTTCGACAACTATATTCAGGAGAGGGAAGATCCTGGCTACCAGGAAAACTCCCGCCGAGACCATGGTGGCTGCGTGGATCAGAGCGCTGACCGGTGTGGGGCCTTCCATGGCATCTGGAAGCCAGATATGCAGCGGGAACTGGGCGGATTTACCCACCGTTCCGCCAAAGATCAGGGCCGCGATGGCAGAGGCTGCAGACCAGCCGCCGAAGATCGGCAGGGCCGGTGTCTCAGCCAGGTGGACCAGGAATTCATGGTTGAAGAGGGTATCCGCATAGCTTAAGCTTCCCGCCAGGGAATATAGATACATAATACCCAGCATCAGGAACAGGTCGCCCACCTTGGTGACCAGGAAGGCTTTTAATCCTGCCTGGCGGGGTGTGATCTGATTGGGATCGGCATAATTTTTCTCAAACCAGAACCCGATCAACAAATAGGAACACAGACCCATGATCTCCCAGGAGATGAACAGGGTCAGCAGGTTCTCTGAGATCACCAATCCCAGCATGCCGGTGGCAAAGAGAGCGATATAGGCAAAAAACCTGGCGTAGCGGGGATCAACTTCCTTCGTACCATAGCCCATATAACCAACAGCATAAATAAAGATCATCAGACAGACGAAGGGAACCATAAAGAGCGTCACCGCCATCAGGGGGTCGATCCAGTAGCCGATGTTAAAACTAATATTGCCGGTTTCAAACCAGGGCACAGACAGGGTATAGGGGTGTTCGCCCAAATGGGGTGTGGCAAATGCACTGATCGCAACCCCCCAACCCACAATAGTGGAGAGGGCCATGGATCCGATCGACAGGCTGTGGCTGAGTTTATTATTATCCTGGGTAAATAAAATGATGATTAAAAATGCCAGGAAAGGAAATACCGGTATCAACCAGGTCAAGCTGAAAAAGAATTCACCCATAACTTTCCTCTTGTTTACTCTTTCAATAGATCGATCTCTTCCACGACCACGGTCTCCCGATTGCGGTAGATCGAAATCACCAGGGCCAGGCCGACAGCAACTTCTGCGGCAGCCACTGCAAATACAAAGACAGCAAATACCTGTCCCGTCAGACGCACCGTATCGAGGTAGCGCCAGAAGGCAACCAGGTTAATATTGACAGCATTCAGCATCAGCTCGATGCCCATCAGGATCCCAATCGCATTGCGGCGCGAGAGCACACCGTATAAGCCAATACTGAATAGTGCCGCCGCCAGGATCAGGAACCAGGCTAAGGGTATATTCATGATTCACTCCTCTCGATCTGGTCTCGCTCGCGTGCGATCAGGATCGCTCCAACCAGGGCTGCCAGGAGCAGCACCGAGGCGATCTCAAAAGGTATCACATAAGTGCCGAGCAATTCCTGGCCCAGGATCGTGATCGTATCTTCCGGGACCTGAGCCTCAATCACCGGCCATTGTACACTGTATACGACCCAGCTCAGGACTGCAAATAAAGCCCCGGCTCCCAGCGCAGCCCAGCCCCATTGTTTATTCTTCTGCTCCAGGTCCTTGCTCATGATCCGTCTGGTGAGCATGATCGCAAAGACGATCAGGATCGCGATAGCGCCGATATAGACCAGCACCTGGACCACTGCGATAAAGGGAGCTTCCAGCAGCACATAAATACTGGCCACACCCACAAATGCCAGGACCAGGTAAAAAGCGCTGTGCAGGATATTCTTATTAGTCACCACTGCCACAGCAGCCCCCAGGGTGACCAGACTAACCAAACCAAAAATCAGCACGGGTACCATAAATCTTTCCTTTATATACCGGCTACTTGCCCTCTGATACTGGCGGGACAGCAACCGGCCGGGGTGGGAAGGTGACTCTTTCGATCGTTTTGGCAGTCTTTCCCGCGATCGACAGGGCGGCCAAAAGGATCAGGATGTTGACCAGGAACATGACCAGGACATAAGCCCACTGCTCCAGGGCAAGATCCATCATCACCCGGTCAGCTATGGCAACAGCTACCAGGTTGACAAATGAGAGCGGGATTAAAAATTTCCAGTTCAGACTAAGCATTTCATCGATCCGGATCCGGGGCAGAGAAAGCCGGATCCAGGAGATCATCAAATACACCAAAAAAGACTTCCCATAAAAATAAACCACACCAAGCACCGGCCACTGGGCCGCCATCGGTCCTGACCAACCCCCCAGGAAAAAGATCGTGATCAAAGCACCAACAGTGTACTGGTGCAGGAATTCCGCCACGTAGAACATGCCAAACTTCATTCCGGAGTATTCAGTATGGTAACCTGCCACTAATTCGGATTCGGCTTCAAGCAGATCGAAGGGCGCTTTGCCGATCTCGGCCATCGAGGAGATCAGGAAGATCAGCGCTGCCGTGGGAGCGACCAAGACAAACCACCAGGGTTGTTGGGCCAGGACAATACTGGATAACTTCATGGAGTGGGCCAGCAAAACCGGTACCAAAAGCGAGACCACCATGGGGATTTCGTAGGAGATCAGCATCGCGACCGAACGGGATGCTCCCAGCAAGGCGTAGCGGTTATTGGATGACCAACCCGCCATTAAGATCGCCAGGATGCCAAAAGCTCCCACTGCCACTATATACAATACGCCGACGTGAACGTCGGCGCCAATCAAATTCACAGCTATGGGAAAAACAGCCCAGATTGCCAGGACTGATGCCATGGCCAGAACAGGTGCAATATTAAAAAGCCCTTTTTCGGCTCCCTCAGGGGTTATATATTCTTTGGTGAAGATCTTGATAATGTCCGCAAATGATTGGAAGATCCCATAGGGTCCCGCCCGGTTTGGACCAAAGCGGTCCTGGATGCGGCCAGCCAATTTTCTTTCGACCCAGATCAATGCGATCACGATCACAAAACACAGAATAATCACCAGTACAGAACCCAGGGCTTGGAGGATGAAGAAGGTCAGCTCTTCTGCTGCGCCCCATCCCAACAACAGCTCCCGGATCCAATTTTCAATCAATTTAATAAGATCAGCCATGAATATCTCCTGCACACCTGCTGAAAGTTATGACCAGGCCAAAACCCCTTTCCGGTTGGCATAGATCAGGCCAGCAAATAAGATCGCAATAAATAACACACCTTCAAAGACTGCAAATAAAGGAAGTTTTCCGAGGGAGACTGCCCAGGGGAAGAGGAAGATCGTTTCAATATCAAAAACCAGGAAAATCAGGGCGTAGATATAATACTGGGATTTAAACTGGACCCGGATATTGCCCGTGGTCTCAATTCCGCATTCATAGACTTCTTCTTTGCGCCGGCTGGGTTTCTTGGGGGAGATAAAAGCTGGCAGGACCACCGCGATCAGAGGAACTACCAGGGCAACAACCAGAAAAATACCAATATAGACCCAATATGAAAGCATGTCTTCTCCTCTACTCCAAGCAGCTTCATTTTTCAGGTATGTGAAAGCTTACACACCAGCAAAATTTTACCATAGAACTGACAGGATTTATTTATCCAAAATTCTCCCTGTTAGTGGTTTTTCTTATCATACTGATTGGGTTTATCCTGGTCTAGTAAATTGGCCAGGGAATTGATAATCGGATCTTGTACGGCAGAAAAATGAGGCTGATCCTCTACTTTAATAGAGCTCGCTCAGGTAGCGATCAGCAAATAGGGCTGGACTTCCTCCGGTATGCCAGAACAGGACAGACTGGTCTTGGTCAAAAAAATCCTTCCTGATCAGATCGATCAAACCGCCCGCTGCCCTGCCCGTGTAGACCGGGTCAAGCAAGATGCCCTCATATCTGGCAAATAAATGGATGGCTTCCCGGTCTTTCTCACTCATGATCCCATAACCATCCGCTGTATAGCTGTCATTCACCTCGATCTGCTCTGGGTCCAGGTCCAAACCCAGATCCAGGCTGCCTGATAATTCGGCAGCGATCCGGGAAATGTGGCCCTTTAAGCGCTCGGCTGGCTCATCAACGCTGATGCCCAGGATCCTGGGTCTGTTCCCGGCTTTAATGGAACCTGTCCAGAGTCCTGCCTGGGTGCCCCCCGAGGAAGATGCCAGGACGATCCAATCCGGGGGTTGATCTTTGTATTGCCCCTGGATCTCCCTGAAGGCTTCCAGGTAGGCATAGGCCCCGATGGCATTAGAACCCCCATAGGGGATCAGGTAGGGTTTTCTGCCCTGGCTTACAGCATGCTGAAATGTTTCCTCAAGTACTTGGTCCCGGAGCTGTTTTTCGGTCCAGATCAAGCTGGCGCCCAACAAATGGTCAAGAAGCAGATTGGCAGTTGCCCGTTCTGGTTCGGGCCCCACCAGGATCAGGCTGCAGTCAAGACCGCTGCGGGCCGCTGCTCCCGCTGTCTGACGGCAGTGGTTGGACTGGGCTGCGCCGGCCGTTAAAACCAGGTCCGCACCCTGGTCGAGAGCTTCTCCGATCAGATATTCCAGTTTGCGGGTCTTATTTCCGCCCATAACCAGGCCGGTTTGATCATCGCGCTTGATCAGCAGTTCGGGGCCGCCCAGCAATTGGGTTAATCGGGGCAGGGATTCTATTTTTGTTGGCAAATGGGCTAATTCTTTTCGTTTGAACATGATCTGCCTTCTGATAATTAGCTGTCCTCTCCTGCTGCATCTCGGGTCTTCCGGTGCCCAAACCAGCGCATCAGATCCAGGATCCGGGGCAATAATCTATTATAAAGAAAATACAGGATCGGCCTGGACGGGTAATCCCAAGCGCCAATGGTACGGGTAAGCTCACCCCCGTATCCGGTCTTGAACCTGTATACCCCCCAAAGTGGATCATCTGGGTTGAAATCATCCGGCGCTCCCCACATATCATACACGTCGCAGCCGGCACTTTTGGCCCAGCAGATAGCCTCCCACTGGATCAAATGTGGAGCCATTTTTTCGCTGTGTTCCGGAAGGGACATGCCGTGCAAATACCAGGCCCGGGACCCAAACTTAAAGATCACCGCACCTGCGACTGCCTGGCCCTTATATTCGGCTATCAGGGGTTGAGCCTGGGGATCCAGATCAGGGTCAAGATCCTGATCCAAAAATCCCCCCCAGAGGGATTGATAGTAGTCTGCGTCCCGAATGGTGAAATTTCCCCGCAGCGAAGTATCCGCATACATCCGGTATAGTTTTTTGAGGTCGGATCGATCACCCCGCCGGACTTGAATCCCCTTCCTCTCAGACAAGCGAATATTGTAGCGGGTCTTGGATTTCATATCCCCCAGAATTTTCTCTTCATCGCGCAGCAGATCAACCAGGATCGTGTTTCGGAATTGGATCTGCTCAGCTGAGAAGCGCCAACCCAAGTTTTTGAGGTTTTGTTTAGTTAACTCTCCGGCGGGATGGTTCCTCTCCTCTTCAGTGCCTGGTTCCCCCCACCCCAGGATCAGATCCGGATCGATCTTTAGCTGGATCACCTCAAAACCCCGGGCAAAATCGCCCAGATCCGAGATGACTTGGTCTGCCAGCTGGTAGTCATCCCAATCATCCAGAGTGGGCCCCTTGGGGATATACATGACAGAGATCCCGGTCAGCGCTTTTCTCTCGAGCACGAGGGCGGCAGCCCGGACATTGGTAACATCCAGATCTCCCTCGGAGGAGTAGATCAACTCCAGGTGATCACCAGGCTGGTGCCAAACCAGATAATGAGCAGTCCAGCCGTAGCGGCCTTTGAGTTCCGCCCATTGAGAACTCTGCAGCAAATGGGGGTTGTTCAGGCTTAATTGAATATCATTCCAGCTTCTGAGGGTCATAAATTCCTGGATTAATTTGGTCTCAACCGGGAGCGCAGCAGGTATAAACGATACAAGAAAGGCTGATAAACCCTGTCCCAGGGGCCTGCGCTTCTTAACAGATCCCCCCCAAAACCCCGTTTGAAGCGGTAAACACCCCAGAGTCCATCGGACCGGCGGGTAAAGTTCTTTTCCAGGGTTTTAAAATCCTGATCTGGCACACCCCAGAGATCATAACTCAGGCAACCCTGGTTTTTTGCCCAGCGCATCGCTTCCCACTGCACAAGATAGGTGGGCATTAGATCCCGATGCTGGTTGGAGGAAGCTCCGAAAAGATACCAGCTCCGCTGGCCGATCCGGAAGACCATGATGCTAGCCAGCGGTTCGCCCAGGTATTCAGCCAGGAAGATCTGGCAGCTGCCGCTGGGATGGAACAAACGGTAGGCGTCCCGATAATAGGCCAGGGTATGAATGCCAAAATCAGCTCTGTCAGAGGTGTTCTCCAGCAGGTGATAAAAAGCTTCAATATCATCCAGCTGGGTGACTTTGACCCCTTTTTTCTCAGCCAGGCGAATATTATAGCGGGTCTTGGATTTCATCCTGGCCAGGATCTCTTCTTCTGGGTCCTGCAGATCGATTACTACAGTGCGGGGGGGCTGGATGCTGTGAGAACTGGGAAGATATCCTTCAAGGTGGTCTGTAGACTTATCCGACCAGGTGTCTGGTTCGATCTTGAGGAAAACCGCTTTTCTTTCCTGGCAGATCTGATCCAGGTCCAGCTGAAAATCGTGCCAATCCGGACCCGAAAAAGGATCTCCGCTAATGGATACCGGTCCCCGGGGTAGATAGGCAATCTGATATCCAAAAGGCAGGTTCTGGAACAGGATCTGGGCTCCAATCTCTCCGGAGATCAACCTGATCGGGTTCCAGCCGTAGTTGGATTTAAGCTCACCCCAGGCAGAACTCTGCAGCAGATGGTGTTCCGGGACCTTCTTAAGGAACTCGGTCCATTCCTGGGGAGTAGAACTTGGCATAATTATCCTGAGCGTATAAGTATAAGATCTAAATTGGGAAGATCTGGTTATTGGCCTTTCATCCAGGCGGCTGTTTGTTCCAGTCCCTCTGCCAGTCCTGTCGCTGGTTGAAAATCTAAAAGCCTGGCAGCCTGTCCTGGATCTCCCAGCGATCGGTAGATATCCCCCGCCCTGGTTGGCAGATATTTTGGATTGACCTTGCGGTTGAAGATCGTTTCCAGCAGCCGCAGCAGATCCTGTAAGCTGGTTTCCTGACCAGAGCAGATATTGATCACTGCCCCTGAGGCCGGAACAGATTCAGCTGCCAGCAAATTTGCCCTGACAACATCCTGGACATAGACAAAATCCCGGCTCTGAAGACCGTCGCCATAGATCACAGGTTCATCCTCATTTGTGAGCGCTTGAATGAAAATCGGTATCACTGCGGCATAGTCCGAGGCTGGATTCTGGCGGGGACCATAGACGTTAAAGTAACGCAGCGCAGTGACTTCCAGTCCCAGCTGTCCAGAAAACAGGCGGGCGTAGATCTCAGTGATCCGTTTTGAGGCCGCATAGGGTGAGAGCGGCTCCGCCGGGATGTCTTCAGTCAAAGGTATGCTAGGGTTCTCCCCGTAGATAGCAGCGCTGGATGCCAGGACAACCCGTTTGACACCCGCCGCCCGGGCAGCAGAAAGAAGCTGGCTGGTTCCAGTGACGTTGATATCCAAACAAGTCTCCGGCTCCTCCAGGGACTGAGGCACAGAGACAAAAGCCGCCTGGTGAAAGATATAATTTACACCTTCTACAGCTCTTTTAAGGTCATCCCGATCCCGCAGGTCCCCCCGGATCAGCTCCACCCGATCCAAAACTCCAGCCAGGTTCTGCTCTTTGCCGGTGGAGAAATCGTCCAGGACCCGGACGGAATCGCCCCGAGCCAATAATGCATCAACCAGGTGTGAGCCAATAAAACCAGCCCCGCCAGTGACCAGAGATCTAACCATCTTATTTCCCTTTTAAACCAAAGATCGTGGCAGGTGTGCCAAGAATGATGCGCAGGTCCAGCAGGATGGTGCGGTTCTTAATGTAAAAGAGATCATATTCCAGCTTATCAATGGTCTCATCCACAGTTTCAGGATAGCCGTAGTTGATCTGGGCCCACCCAGTCACACCAGGTTTAACCAGCAATCGGGCCCGATAAAATGGGACATCTTTCTGAAGCGAATCAATTAAGCTGGGCCGTTCTGACCGGGGACCAACCAGACTCATTTCTCCCTTAAGGACATTCAGGAATTGAGGGAATTCATCCAAATGGGTGCGGCGCAGGAAGCGGCCGATCCTGGTCACCCGCTCATCTCCTTCGCTGGCCCATTGGGCCTCACCGTTCCGTTCGGCATTCTTGACCATGGTCCGGAATTTGATGATCTTATAAGGCCTGGCAGCCCGACCCAGACGCTCCTGCCGGTAAAAGATCGGGAAACCATCATCGAGCAGGATCAGGAAAGCAACCGGAGGAAGCAGGACTAAAAAGATCAGGACCCCCAGCAATCCTCCCAGGAAATCCATGATCCGTTTCATAATATGGTAGGTCCCGCTGACCCCGGTATCATCCACAAAGGAGCGCAGGATCCAATCTGCTTCCAGGATGCGGATCGGGACCGTCTGGGTGAGGTCTTCATAGGCCACCGGCATGCGGGTGATCTCCACACCGATCTCCTGGGCATCCAGCAGGGACTGAAAAGTACCGCCGGAGATCACACCAGTGATGGCAACAATAATATCTGAGATCCTTTCTTTGTGGATCACATCCAGCAGATCTGCTCCAGAACCAAGGACCTGGAAACCCTCGATAACCTGGTTGAGCTTGGCGGGATCATCGTCGATGATGCCAATGATGAAATAAGGCTTGGGTTCGATCTTATTAAATGATTTCAGCAGGATCTTGCCTGATACTCCCCCTCCCACCAACAGCACGCGTGGCAAAAATGATTCCCGGGTCAGCACCCGGGTATAGAAGTAGCGCCAAATCAAGGTGTAAATGACCGAGGCGCCGATAAATACCGCCACACCAGTTCGCGGCAGTGATTCGGGAGGTGACGTGAAATACAAACCCAGGTACAGGATCGATCCGATCACTCCCGCTGTGGCAACACTCTGCAGGGTGCGGTTCCAGCTGTTGGCCTTTCGAACATCATAAAGCTCGATTAAAAGGAAGAGCCAAACCAGGGGTAAAAAGTAGAACCAACCGGGCACCCGATTGAGAATAAATCTAATGGAAAATCCCTGGGGGTCCGACTGGTTCCCCCAGATCACCAGGCCTGTCAGCAGCGCCAGCGCGCCAGCAAGGACATCACCGTTTAACAGCATCACCCGGCGTTCAACAAAGCGGAAACGGAAACGGCTTTCTTTCTGGGCATCGTATTGGTTTTTCATTTAACCTACCTGCTCAGTCTTGAGCGGATTTCCTGCTTATTTTATCAAAGATATGCAAAATCAGGCTCCAAATAAATCCTGTACCCCAGGAAAAGTGCATCGTACTGATCGCTAGCGGCAGTCCCAGGACCAGAAATGAGGCCTGCTTCTCCCGGGCGGATTTGATCCCGGCGTATAACAAGGCTCCCAGGTATATGAGGGCTTCTGCCAGCAGCAGCCAGCGAGCCCAGGCGAACCAGATCGAAAGGATTCCCAGTCCCAGCCAGCTGAGAACAAATAAACCCGAGAGCTGGCGCCAGCGCAGGGTTTCCGGGTACCGCAGCAGCATGCGCAGCTTCCAAAACCCATAATTCCAATACTGCTTCCCAAGTTCGGCCAATGTTGAACGGGATTGGTAGGTGGCGATTATCCGGGGGTCCAGCCAGATTTTGGCCCCGGAGTTCCTGACCCGGACATTAAACTCGTAGTCCTCGTTGATCAGCAAACTTTCATCATAGCCGCCGATCTTATCGATCAGCGATTTATGGTATGCGCCAAATGCCACGGTGTCGACTTCCTGGGCCGGGGAGCCGATGCGGTATTTTGCGTCTCCCACTCCCAGGGGATGAGCGGCGGCCGCGGCGATCGAGCGGGCGATCCAGCCCTGGTCAGCTGGTTTAACCTGGATCACACCCCCGACATTCTCTCCCAGTCCGGAATCCAGGGCTTCCAGGCAAAATTTTAATATAGGAAGGATGTGGGAATGAGTGGACATCCATGCGCATCAGATATTCCCCGCTGGCAGCCTGAATTGCCAAATTCAAGGCCGCGGACCGGGTCCGCTTGGGGTTATCAATCACCCTGACCCTCAGCTCGGGAACAGCCTCTTGAAACTCAGTGATCTTTTCCCGCGTCCGGTCGGTGGACATGCCATCGGCGATAACCACTTCAATCTCCGCCAGAGGGAACTCCTGCTCACAGATGGCTGCCAGCAGATCCTGGATGGTCTTTTCACCGTTATAGCAGGGGATTAATCAGGGAGACTTTCATGATTTATCCTGGTGAGGTTCGGTTACTGTCAGATCCCCGCTCCTGCCCGCCGGCAGCCAGACCTCAAAGGCGGAGCCTTCTGCGACGGTGCTCCGGACCCGGATCTCCCCGCCGTGGGCGGCAGTGATCTGCTGAGCAATGGCCAGCCCTAAACCCGTCCCGGGGTTGCCAGCTCCCGTCCGCGATCCGTCAATCTTGTAAAAACGTTCAAAAATCCGCTCCATGTGATCAGGAGGAATACCCGCCCCGCTGTCAATGACTTCCACCCGGACTAGTCCAGATTCGGCCCTGGCATTGAGCTGGACAAAACCTCCGGCAGGTGTATGTTTGATGGCGTTATCCAACAGGTTGGTAAATACCTGGGCCAGGCGGTCCTCATCCCCGATGCAGGTCGGGAGGGGGTCAAGATCCAAGCTCAATTTGACACCCGCCGTGACAGCCTGGGGTATGAGCTGATTGCCAACATGCGTGAGCAAGTTGTTGATATTCAGAGCCTTTTGATCCAGAGTCACTGTTCCGGCATCGAACCTGGCCAGGTCAAGCAGATCCACCACCAGTCGGAACATACGGTCTGCCTCAGTATTAATTATCCCGGCGGCTTTGATCAAGGGAGGACCAGGTTCCGCCGCACCATCCAGGATGGCCTGGGAAAATCCCTGGATCGAGGTCAGGGGTGTTTTGAGCTCATGGGAGACGTTAGCCACAAAATCTCTCTGGGATTGCTGAGAGGATTCGACCTGGTCTACCATTTCATTAAACGCGCCAGCCAGGGCTCTCACCTCGTCCGGTCCTGTAATAGGGATCTTCTGGTATTGCCCGCTGGAGATCGACCGGGAGGCTTTTTCGATCTCTTCCAGGGGATTGATTATCCAGCTCCCCATCCAGGCTGCGAATATGACAGCCAGCACAAAAGCCACCAAACCAGCCCGGAAAAATGCCGGCAAAAAATCCTCCCGCAGGGTATCCCTGAGTTGAGCGCTGCGTAATAACCCCAGTCCCCCGGCCCGGGGCAGCGCCAGGACCAGGATATCGCCCTGGGTGAGAACCAAGGAGTTATAGAGCCAGGTCCCCCCATCCTGATCATCGATCCTTCCCGACCCGGCGGGAGGTTCATCTCCTCCCGGCCAGACGATCTCAGGACTCCCGGGATCGGAATCCAACAGCGCATTCCCCCCGGGATCAAATAAAATCAATCTCAGATCGAGGGATTCCGAGATCCGGGAAAAATAGGTCAGCTGGTCCCGGATCGTCCCTCCTCGATCATTCAGCTGGCGCTGAATCACCTTCCGGGCGGCATCCAATCGTGCCAGAGCTTGCCGGTCGATCACTGGATTACGGATCACATAAACAAATACACCGACACCCAGGATGGATAAGATCAGCAGGATCAAGATCGCGTAGGTGACCCACAGGCGGGCGCGCAGGGAGGTGAACATAGGTAAGGTCAGCTGTTGTTTACCAGCTTGTAGCCAATCCCGGTGATGGTTTCGATCTCAATAGAGGCGCCGGCCAGTTTTTTACGGAGGTGGCCGACATGCACATCCACAGTGCGGGTAGTGCCGTAATAATCATACCCCCAGGCCAGGTTCAAGAGCTGTTCCCGGCTGAGGGCGATCCCGGGGTGCTGGGCCAGGGTATGCAGCAGGTCAAATTCCTGGGTCCGGGTCTTGATCAGCTCCCCGGCCAGTTTCACTTCCCGGCGCAGGGGGTCAACCCGGAGTTCACCAACCTGGATAATTGGATCAGTTTCAATCCCCCTGACCTGTTTTCCCCTCCTTAATATGGCTTTGACCCGGGATACCAGCTCGCGGGGGTTGAAGGGTTTGGTCAGATAGTCATCCGCTCCCATTTCCAGACCCAGGATCTTGTCCAGGTCCTCATCGCGGGCTGTCAGCATTAAGATCAGGACCGGATCCTGCCGGGCCCTTAATCTGCGGCAGACTTCCAGGCCGTCAACTAAAGGCAGCATCAGGTCCAGGACCATTAATGCGGGCTGGTGTTTATCGACTGCGTCGAGAGCAGCCTGGCCGTCCAGAGCTGAGATGGTCAAATATCCCTCCCGCTCCAGGTAGAGCTGGGCTAGATCGATGATATGGGGTTCATCATCTACCAGGAGGATCAATTCACCGGTCATTTTGTAGGATGGCCTCTGGAATTGGACTTAATCCAGCAGGGCCACAACCTCAATCTCCACCGCCCCGTCTTTGGGCAGGCGGGCGGCCTGGATTGCGGATCGGGCTGGAAATTCCGCTTTGAAAAATTCGCCGTAAACAGCGTTCATGGCAGCAAAATCATTCATATCCCGCAGGAAGACAGTAGTTTTCACCACCTGGTCCAGTGAGGAACCGGCTGCTTCCAAGACGTGTTTAAGGTTTGTGAGTGCCTGACGGGTCTCGGCTTCGATCCCACCGGGGGCAAACTCTCCGGTGTCCGGGTCCAGACCCAGCTGTCCAGCGGTATACACAAATCCCCCAGCCTGGACTGCCACGGAGTAGGGACCGAGAGCTGCCGGAGCTTTAGTTGAAGTGACGATCTTTTTTTTCATATCTACAAATCGCTCCTAAGTTTTTTTCTGATCGATTAACGCGAGTTTCCGTCCCTAGTATACCGCATTCCCGCCTTCAGAATCTGACGGCAAACCGACGCTGATCCCTATTATGATATTGCCTATACGCAAAGAAAGGCTGAGGATTAATAAGTCCCCAGCCTTCTATTTGGCAGGATTATTATCAGCGTAAGCATACCCATCAATCCCGAATATCTTCCTGGCAGTTTGCTCTCGCCTACTCGATCATCGCCTGGGATCCAGTGAAAACCTAAGATCTATTACCCTGCTGGATACTCGTCCAGACTCAAACGACGATATTTACCAGGCGGCCTGGTACCACGATCACTTTCTTGACTTTTTTGCCCTCCAGGTATGGAATCGCTCCCGGGCTGGCCAGGGCAGTCTTTTCTGCCTGTTCCTGGCTGATATCCACTGGAACAACGATCCTGTCCCGCAGTTTGCCGTTCACCTGCACGATCAGGGTGATCTCTTCCACGGCCATCAGTTCAGGATCAGCGATCGGCCAGCTCTGATTGTGGATGGAATACTTTTTGCCCAGCACATTGGTCCAGAGCTCCTCACTGATATGGGGCACGGCCGGGGCCATCATCAGCAGGTAGGTTTCCAGGATACCGGCCCATTCCGCCGATCTGGCTGCCCCGGCCTTTTTGGCCTCAACCAGGCTGTTGAGCAGCTCCATCAGGGTAGAGATGATGGTATTGAAGTCCACTTTCTCATAATCACGCGTGATCCGGTCCAGAGCGGTATGCAGATCCCGCTTCAGGTCCCGCATCAGCTCTTCCGAGGCCTTTCCCGGCTCAGCAGGTTCAGTAACCAGGTACCAGGTCCGGTTCAGCCAGCGCTCCGTCCCGGCGATGCCCTGGCTGTTCCAGGGTCCGCCCAGATCCCAGCGGGCAAAGAACATTAAATAGGCCCTGACCGTGTCCGCGCCGTATTTAGCCACCAGGTCATCCGGGGAAACCACATTGCCGCGTGATTTGGACATCTTATCGCTGTCCTCCCCCAGTACCATACCCTGGTTGCGCAGCATCGTCATCGGCTCATGACCTTCGGTGATGCCCATATCCCGCAGGGCTTTGTGGAAAAAGCGGGTATACATCAAATGCATGGTGGCGTGCTCAATGCCTCCGGTGTAGAGATCCACCGGCATCCAGTAATCATATTCCTTTGGATCGAAAGGTCCCTGGTCATAGTCCGGGCTCAGGTAGCGCAGGTGATACCAGGAGGAACACATAAAGGTATCCATGGTATCCGTTTCCCGGGTGGCATCTTTTCCGCAGTCCGGGCATTTTGTATTCTTCCAGGTGGGGTGCAGTTTCAGCGGGCTCTCCCCGGTGGGCAGCCATTCAACATCCTCAGGCAGTAAAACCGGAAGCTGGTCGTCCGGGACCGGGTTCCAGCCGCAGGCTTCACAATAGACCATCGGGATCGGTGCTCCCCAGTAGCGCTGGCGGGAGATCAACCAGTCGCGCAGTTTATAACTGATGGCTTCTTTGCCAATACCCTCATCCTCCAGCCAATCGATCACTTTGGCTATCCCAGGATTTTTGCGTCCCTTGGCATCTGTGACATTCGTGCCGTCAAATTGAGCGCTGTTGATCATTGTTCCAGGACCGATATAAGATTCGGGCATGGTTTTCCCATTGAAGGTCTCACCCTGGGGTTGGATGACCGGGACGATCTCCAGATCATATTGGCGGGCAAATTCAAAATCCCGTTCATCATGGGCTGGCACAGCCATGATGGCCCCAAAACCGTAGCCCATCATCACATAGTCGGCGATCCAGATCGGGATCCGTTTCTCATTTACAGGGTTGATTGCATAACCACCCGTAAATACTCCGGATTTTTCCTTCTCTACAGCTGAGCGCTGGATCTCGGTTTTATGGACAGCTTCCTGCTGGTAGCTGCGGACCGCTTCCTGGCGGTCAGGTGAGGTCACTTTTTCCACCAGGGGATGTTCGGGAGCTAAAACCATAAAGGTGGCTCCCCAGAGCGTGTCTGGCCGGGTTGTGAACACGGTCAGATCATCACCATCTTCAGTCTTAAAAATCACATCCGCGCCTTCTGACCGCCCTACCCAATTGGTCTGCAGGGTCCGGACGCGGTCCGGCCAATCTATGCCGGCATAATTGATCAGCTCATCCGCGTAGTTGGTGGTCTTAAAGAACCACTGCTCCAGGTCCTTTTTGGTCACCACTGTGCCGCAGCGCTCGCAGTGGCGGTCATCGCCGTGGACCTGCTCCCGAGCCAGGGTGGTATTGCACTGCGGGCACCAGTCCACCGGGCTGTACTTGCGGTAAGCCAGGTCATTTTGATAGAGCTGGATGAAGAACCATTGGGTCCAGCGATAATAATCTGGATCCGATGAGACCATCTCCCGGCGCCAATCGGCCATCGTTCCCATGCTCCTGAGCTGGGAGCGCATCTTTTCGATATTCTGGTAGGTCCACTGCCTGGGATGCATTCCCCGGGAGATGGCCGCATTTTCAGCCGGCAGCCCAAAGGCGTCAAACCCGATCGGGAACATCACGTTATAACCCTGCATGCGTTTAAAGCGGGCCCGGGCGTCGGATGGCGCGATGGCATACCAATGGCCAATATGCAGATCCCCGGAGGGATAGGGGAGCATGGTCAGGGCGTAATATTTCGTCTTCTTCTCATCAATGTTTGCCCAGTAGAGTCCATCGGCTTCCCATTTTTTCTGCCAGCGGGCTTCGATCTCTCCGGGATTATATTCCTTGCTCATCTGCTCCTCTCCGGTATACGCTGATACCTCTTGCTGATTAAATAAAAAATCCTTCCGGCGTCAGGGACGAAGGAAGGAGATCTCCGTGGTACCACCCTGCTTGTGATGTCTGCACATCACCACTTGGGGCCCCGTTAGCGGGGGGATCCGCCTGCCCTTACTTGGTTTCAGGGCGGGAAACGCGCAGGGATCGCGCGCCGGGCGAGTTCGATTCCTGTGCTCTGGGGGCACACTGCGGAAGATTTCAGCCGCTGTCTTCTGCTCTCTGCCAGATAATCTACTGCTCCCGGTTAAGAAATATGGGAGCCCTTCCCGGGGGAAGGGCCTAAATGTGTGGACCCAGTGGGATTCGAACCCACGACCTCCTCAATGCCATTGAGGCGCGCTCCCAACTGCGCCATGGGCCCAGGCTACAGGGAATTATTTTACTCTTTAATGCCTTCCCCGTCAACCGGAGTGGACCTGGCGGGATTCGAACCCGCGACCTCATCAGTGCGATTGATGCGCGCTCCCAACTGCGCTACAGGCCCAGATTTTTTGCCCCAACATTGTAGTTGAGGCCCAGCCTGATGTCAAGCACAGCGGGAGCGTTTGGCTTTTTTTCCCGTATTCACGAAACTACCAGGACCGGCCTTTTCCTCCCGGGGAATAGCCCCCACCCTGACCCAGGCCGTTTCCGCCAGCGCCGCTCTGGGATAAGAAGCTGGTCAAGCTCCGCCTGGCTGAGGTACTGGGGCTGATAGATATCACCAGTCTGGCGCTCATAGGTCCTGATAAAGGCCCCCAGGTGGTTGATGGACCCTCGAAGCAAATTGTTATAAACCTGGATGAGGCCGGATCATCAATCTGGTCCAGATAGCGCTGGAGGTCGAGGATGTCGATCTCCTCGATCGCACCGCCCACCAACAGGGCTGCGTAGAGGTTCTCACTCCCCTGATCGATCAGCAAATCATAAAGCTCCTGCAGGTCAGGATTGCTGAAGATACCCAGACCATTCTCTCCCACAGGATCGGATAGGTCCTGGTTTTCGATCAGATTAAGGACTGCTTCCATATGGGAAACTTCACTTTTGGCTATATTGGTGAAGATCCCCATCCCCCATTTTTCTCCCAAGTATTCATAAACATCCCGGGCCAGCTTTTCTTCCTCGCGCATAAAGAGCAGGCCAGCCTGGTCAAATGCAGCTCGCTTCCGACCCTCCCAGCGAGGACTGATCCGGAGGTCCCTCTGGCAGGGAGCTGTCCGGGGGGGTAAGTTGTTGTTCTGGATAAACTGGCTCTGAGATGTTCTGATTTTCTGCACAGGCGCTGAGCCCCAACCCCAGCAGAAGCAGTACCGTTAAAAATAGTGTCTTATTCATGTTCAAATACTCCTTTGGATATTTTCCTGACCTGATCTTATCGGGGACAGGTTAAAAGAGTATTTGGGAATTATTAAGGAAGTATTGGCCTATTTTAGCGGGTCAAGCCCCCCAGGAAACTCACCAGGGCAGGATTCACGACCTCCGGCCGTTCATAATGCGGCAGGTGCCCGGCATGCTCGACGATCAGAATCTCCATCTCGGGAAGGATCGATTCCAGGACCTCGATCTGCTGCCAGCTGATGGTCTGGTCCTCGGTCCCCCAGATCAACTGGACAGGAAGGTCGAGATCGGCGAGTTTCTGGTAGTCAACTTCGGGGTCCAGGCTCACCAGGTTGTCGGATCGTAGAAAGCAGCGCTCGTCCAGTACCTTTATATTCCATCTGGACCCGGTATAAATCCACCCAGCCTGGGTAGTTTTCCGGCTGGTGAAAATCACCGGATTGCAACGCTGGCAGCAGATAAGGTTCCATGATCACTGCCATCAGGTATTCTCCCACTCCCGGGATGTTCATCGGAAAAATATCCCCTGTTGTGGTCCGGAAGACTTCCGGGGCGATCAACACCAGGCTCTGAATTTGATCAGGGTGCTGATGGGTATACCTGGCTGCGATAGGCCCTCCCATGGAGAGACCAACCAGGTGGATCTCCTGACCAAGTTCCAGTCCCTCCAGCAGCCCTTCCAGCTGGGATACAAAGAGATCCAGGTCATATTCCAGTTCCGGGCGGTCGGAATAACCGCGGCCGTAGAGATCGTAACTCAGGACCTGGAAACCTGCCTCGGCCAGACCGCTGCGGGTGGGCTCCCAGACGTAGTCCGGCACTGAAAAGCCGTGGATCAAGACCACCACGGGACCTTCAACAGGTCCGCTCAGATGGTAGTGCACAAAACCATCAGCCAATTCGATGAATTCTCCGCTGGCCTCAGATCTGGCAGCAGCATCCAGGTCCCTGGTCTCTGTCCTGAAGACCAGGAATGCCCCTGCCAGGATGATCCCCAGAGCCACAAGAATCCTGCTGATCCATATCATTCTTCGATTTCCTTTCATTGGAAAATCTCCCCAGGATTGTTTTCTCTCTGGATAATTATATCGCTCAACCGGATAAGCCAGAACCAGATCCGGGGGAAGTGGAAGGTAAATCTTCCTCGGAACTCCTGGTTAAAACAAATTATCCGGGAACAAACTAAGGTAATAATGCGTCTATAATCCAGACCAGGAGAGAATTCCATGAAATTAATAATCACCCGCCTGATAATTCTAGCGCTGATATTTTCCAGCGGTTGCGCCTCTTTCGCTGGAGATGGCATCCAGGGCCTGACCGGAACATCCTGGCGCCTGGTTAGTTATGCCGGCCTCACCCCCCTGGCGGGGAAAGATGTGACCGCAGTATTTGATGGTTCCGGGATCAGCGGTTCATCCAGCTGCAATCACTATTTCGGGGCCTATCAGATCAAAGGGGGTGGTATCACGATCGAGGGCCTGGGCTGGACAGAAATGGCCTGCCTTGATCCAGATGGGATCATGGAGCAGGAACAGCTGGTGATGAGTATGCTCTCTGATGCTGAGACATTTAAACTTCTGGGAGTAAATCTTGAGATCAGAACCCGGAACGGAGAGATCCTGCTCTTTGAACCAACTACCCCAACTAATTGAAGCAGCTGCAGTAATAATTTAACAAAAAATAATCCCCTGGGCAGGGGATTATTTTTATTCTCTTGGGAAGCCTGGATAAATAAGTTATCATACTTAAAGATCCATGATTCTTATCGAGGAGTCCAGATGACCAGATCCATTTTTGTTGAAAGGCAGCTGCAGATCCAGAAGCTTAGCGCTGGATGTAAGTTACAGGCGATCGTCTTCAATCCTGGGCCAGACCTGGCCTATTTGACGGGCCTTGATTTCCACCTCATGGAACGCCCAGTAGTAGGAATTTTTCCAACTGCTGGTGCCCCTAGCCTGGTCCTTCCGGAGCTTGAAAAGGAGAAGGTTTCCAAGCTTGATTTTGAACTCGGGACCTATTTTTATAATGAAGATACATCTACCTGGACTGATGTATTTAAAACTGCCCTGGCTGAAGCAGGATTGGAGAAAGGAAAGGTCGGCCTGATCCCCCGCAGCCTCAGGGTCCTGGAATTATCTTACCTGGAGAAAGCCGGCCCGGAACTGGAGTTTGAATCCGCCCAGGACATCCTGGGGGAAATGCGGGGAGTAAAAAGCCCTGCTGAACTGGAGCTGATGGCAGAAGCCGTGCGGATCGCCGAGTGCGCCTTAACATCCGTCGTTCAGGGAGTTAAAATTGGCCTGACAGAAAAAGATCTCGCCTCAAGATTGGTCAGCAGGCTGCTGCATGAAGGCTCTGACCCCAACCTGCCTTTTTTTCCGATCGTGTCTTTTGGAGAGAACGCAGCCAATCCCCATGCCTCACCTTCTTCCAGAGCCCTCAAGAAAGGGGACCTGATCCTGATCGATTTTGGGGCCCGACATCAGGGTTATGTCTCTGATATCACCCGAACTTTTGCCATGGGAGATGTCAACCCTGAGCTGGAACAGGTCGCCAAATTTGTGCGGGAAGCCAATGCCGCTGGGCGGGCGGCTGTTAGACCGGGTGCAAAGACCAGGGATGTGGACCAGGCAGCCAGGGATGTGATCGAAAAATCTGGTTACGGGGAATATTTTTTCCACCGCACCGGGCATGGCCTGGGTCTGGAAGGCCACGAAGAGCCTTATATCAGCCAGTTTGATAACACCATCCTTGAGCCGGGAATGACCTTCACCATAGAGCCTGGGATCTATCTGTCCGGCCGGGGCGGGGTCCGGATCGAAGACAATATTGTTGTCACGGATGACGGCTGCCGATCTTTAACAACCTTTCCCCGAGAGTTAGGGCAGCTTTATATCGAGGATTGATCCGCCTGTAATAGGAGGGGCAGCATGATCGTGAAAAACGCCGAACCATTCTATCTTCCCGGCAGTCCAACTGGGTGTTTATTGATCCACGGGTTTACGGGAGCGCCCACAGAGATGCGTCCCCTGGGAGATTTCCTGGCCGGAAAAGGATATTCTGTGCTGGGGATCAGGTTAACCGGTCATGGGACAGATATCGCAGACATGAACCGGTCAACCTGGACAGATTGGTCCAACTCAGTGCTGGACGGCTGGAATCTGCTCCGGCCGATCACCGACAGGATCGTGATCATCGGACTCTCGATGGGCGGCGCTCTGGCTCTCTACCACAGCAGTTTTTTGCCAGCCGCCGGCGTGGTCAGCCTGTCAACACCCTTCCAGGTAGAGCCCAGCCTGAAGCTGAGCCTGCTTCCGCTGCTTTCGATCTTTTTGCCCTACGCAGAAAAAGGAAAATCCGATTGGCAGGATCCCAAGGCTGTTGAATCCCACTTTTCCTATGATCGCTATCCCACACGGGCAGTTCTTCAGTTAAAAGGGCTGCTGGAAGCGATGCAAAAATCCCTCCCAGGGATCTCAATCCCGGCTCTGCTGATTCACGCCCAAAAGGACAAAGGGGTTCCCTTGATCAACCTGGAACGGATCTATGAGCGGATCGGAACCGATAAATCCCTGATAACCAGGATCGTGCTCGAGAACAGCGGTCATGTTGTCACCCGGGATCTGGAAAAAGAGCTGGTCTTTAACTCCATTGACGATTTCATCCAGTCTCTCCCGGACCCAGCAGCATGAGCAGGGATTTTCTGCTGGTGATCATCAGTTTGATCACCTGGGGTATCGGCGAGGGCGCTTTTATGTATTTCCAACCCCTGTATCTCGAGGAGCTGGGTGCCTCACCCCTGGCAATTGGCGGCATCCTGGGCGCGGTAGGTCTGGCGATGACCGTGGTCCATATTCCGGCAGGTTTCCTGGCTGATAGGATCGGACGCCGGCAGATCATGTGGGGAGCCTGGTTGATGGGCATTGTGACCACCGGCATCATGGCCGGGGCGAAGAACCTGCTGACCTTCTCGATCGGGATCATTTTGTATTCCCTGACTGTATTTGTGATAGCGCCCCTGAATAGTTATGTCACTGCCGCCCGGAAAAACCTCAGCGTTGAGCAGGCCATGACTGGAACATCTGCAGCTTTCTATCTGGGCGGCATCCTCGGTCCGCTCCTGGGTGGTTATCTGGCCAACCAGTTTGGGCTGCGGTCTATCTACTCAGTTTCATTTGGCATATTCATACTCTCTGGCCTGATCATCCTTTTTATCAAACCTCAACCAGTTGAGACAAAATCCCTCCATCCCGGCCTTGAGATCATCAAAAACAAGCGGTTCATGGGGTATTTGCCCCTGCTCTTCCTGACTTTCCTGGTGCTGTTTTTTCCCCAGCCCCTGGCTCCGAATTTCCTGAAAAATCAGCGGGAGATCTCTCTGGGAACGATCGGAATCCTGGGTTCCATCACCAATCTTGGCAATGTGGTCCTGAACCTGCTGTTTGGCATCCTACCTGCCCGCCTGGGATTGGTAATTGGACAGCTCGCGGTGGCGGCCTTTTCCCTCTTGGTCTGGAAATCCACCGGCATGCCTCTGCTGGTCGCGGGATATTTTTTGCTGGGCGGGTACCGGGCCGTAAGATCCCTGCTGGCCGCCCAAGCAGAGAAATTGGTGGCTCCAGCCAATCTTGGCCTGGCCTATGGATTCACGGAGACAGTGGCAGGGCTTTCCCTGATGGCAGCCTCACCCCTGGCAGGCGCCCTGTACTCCAGGGATCCCTCCCTTATTTTCAGCGTCAGTCTTTTTCTGGTCTCACCCCTCATAATAGCCACACTTATCAGGAGGAGAATGCCATGGAATATTTGATCCAAATCTTTCTTCCGGTCTCGATCTGGTTCCAGAATTCACCGGATTGGCTGATATCCATTATGAAAGCTCTGACCTTCCTGGGAGATACCGAGTTCTATCTGCTGGTTATGCCGCTGCTGTACTGGTGCATCGACCTCGCCCTGGGGATCAGGATCGGTGTCATCCTGCTGGTCAGCGGCAGTTTAAATACGATCCTGAAATTTGCCTTCGGCTGGCCGCGGCCATTCTGGATCTCACCCCAGGTTGATCCAGTTGTTGGGGCTGAAGGATTTGGTTTTCCATCCGGGCATGCCCAGAACGCAGCCAGCATCTGGGGATTATTCGCCGTATCCAGACCGCAGCGCTGGCAGAAAATAATCGCCCTGGGTTTGATCTTCCTGATCGGGCTTTCAAGGATCATTCTGGGCGTACATTTCACCCACGATGTTCTGGGCGGGTGGGTGATCGGCCTGGTTCTGTTATTCCTGTTCCTTCAATGGGAGAGCCGGGTGGTCGCCTGGTTCAAAAAGAGCTCCTGGGGCCTGCAGGTCCTGGTTCTGATCCTGATCACCGGTGCCTTCTTGATCACAGCCATCCTGATAGCCAACCCCTTAAATCCCCCCCCACTGCCTGGGACCTGGAGCGGTCCTGATGGTGAGATTCTCACACCTTTTAACTATGACGGATTGCTGACCACCCTGGGAGCCTTTTTTGGGCTCGGCCTGGGCGTGATCCTTCTTTACCAGACAGGCTGGTTCCAGGTAAAAGCCCCCACCTGGAAGCTGGTTGTACGCTACCTGGTTGGTTTGGTTGGGGTATTGATCTTATACCTGGGGCTGGGATCGATATTTCCGGATGATCTTGACATCCTGTCTTTCAGCCTGCGCTTTTTACGCTACTTCTTGATCGGGTTCTGGATCTCGTATGGGGGACCAAAATTTTTCCAGTGGGTCAAATTGGCTGAGAAACGGGTCTGAGCCTGATTCCAGCTGCAATCACCAGACAAAAAAATCCCGGCCTGATGGACCGGGATTTTTATTTGTTTTATTTAGCTGCTATTCCTCTTCCTGGGTATTGGCAGCTATCACCTCTTCTGCCAGGTGAGAGGGAAGTTCCTGGTAGTGAGCAAACTCCATCTCGAAAATACCCCGACCACCTGTCATTGACCGCAGGTCAGTGGTATAGCGCTGCATCTCTGCCAGGGGGACCTGGGCATTGACCACAGAACGGCCGCCCTTGGTATCCATTCCCTGGACACGGGCCCGGCGGGTGTTGAAATCGCCCAGGATATCACCCATATTCTCTTCTGGCACTGTGACTTTGGCGTTCATTATCGGCTCTAATAAGATTCCCCCGGCTGCTTTAAAGGCCATCTTAAATACCTGTCTGGCGCAAATTTCAAACGCCACAGGCTTGGAGTCCACGGGATGCTCTTTGCCGTCTACCACAGCAACTTTGACATTTACCACTGGATATCCTGCCAGCACACCTTCTTCCATGATCGTCTTAACGCCTTTTTCAATCGCAGGCATATAGTTTTTGGAAATTGCTCCCCCAAATACCTCATTGACAAATAAGAATCTTTCTTCTGGCAGCGGATCAAGACGCATATGGACTTCAGCGAACTGCCCCGATCCTCCAGACTGCTTTTTGTGCCTGTACTGCGACTGGCCGCTTTTACTGATGGTCTCCTGATAGGGTACTTTGGGGATCTGCACGTTCAGATCGGTTTGGAAGATATCTTTGGCTTTGCGGACCGCGACGTCAATGTGCTGACCACCCATCCCTTCCATGATAGTCTCTTTGGTGGTGGTATCCTGCTTCCAGGAGAGCGTCATATCCTCCTCGCACAGCCGGGTTAAAGTTGGGCTGAGTTTGGCAGAATCCGCCTGGGTTGCCGGAATGACAGCTACCTTGTAGAGGGCATTCGGGTAATCTGGTACGGGCAGTTTCAGGGGATGTCCTTCATCACCTAATGTATGCCCTGTGGATGTCACATTTAGTTTTGGAACAGCTACGATATCACCCGCATGGACATTCTTAACATCCAGCTGATTTTTGCCGCGCATAACCGAAATATTGCCGAAACGTTCTTCATCATCCTGGTGATGGTTCCAAACCTTGGTATCGGAGCTGACAGTACCGGAATAGACCCGGAAGTAGGTGATCTTTCCCACATAGGGGTCTGCTGTGGTTTTCCAAACATAACCGGCAAATGGACCAGCGTCCACAGATTTTAAAAGTTCTTCACCTTTGGCCCCAACAGCGGCGACCGGTTCGAGCTCATCCGGAGCTGGCACCAATTTAGTCAGAATATTCAGCAGGGGAGCCATACCGATCCCGGCGGTTCCCGAACTGACCAATACTGGTGCAAAAGAGCGATTTTTTACGGCATTTTTCAAGCCGCTGAAGATCTCTTCCTCTGAGAGGGTTTCTCCATCCAGGTATTTCATCAATAAATCATCATTGCCCTCAGCGGCGGCTTCGATGATTTCCATCCGCATTTCCTCCACCTGGTCCTGGAACTCAGCTGGAATCTCGGTAGATTCTTTTCCATCACCCTTATAGGCTTTCTTTTCCAGGATATCGATCACTCCGCTAAAATCGGATTTTTCACCCCAGGGCAGCTGAATGGGCAGCAAGCGCATCGAGGTCATCGCCCGCACAGATTCGAGCGCTTTCTGAAAATTCGCGTTCTCACGATCCATCATATTAATGACCACAAAACGCGGAAGCATAAAATCGTCGGCATAGTTCCAGGCGGTTTCTGTTCCAACCTCTGCTCCAGCAACAGAATCCACCGGTATCAACACCCCATCAACCACTCGCAGCGCTGAGATCACCTCTCCGACAAAGTCTGTATAGCCGGGAGTGTCCAGGAGATTGATCTTAAAATCCTTATATTCCACAGGAATAACTGAGGTCGAGATCGAAATACCCCGGCGTTTTTCTTCATCCTGGAAATCCGAGGTTGTTGTTCCAGCATTAATATCGCCCAACCGTGTTACGGCGCCAGTATATAACAACAGCGATTCAGCTAACATGGTTTTTCCGGACCCGCTGTGGGATGCCAGGGCGATATTGCGGATTTTTGAGGTAGCGTATTCTTTCATTGAGTAAACCTTCCTAAATTATGCTGGTGATCCTGTGCCTGATCTGGTCCCGGTGAAAAATGGGTTATGATTTATACTCAGTAATTGGCAGCTCAGGTCATTAGACAGACTACACGATTTTATGACATCATGCTCAGCTTGTCAAAGCCCAGAGGGGTGATTTTTGTTCCCTTTTTTCCACTTCCCAGGCCATGGGGCGGATCATAAGGGACCATCTTGTCTTTATCCTGGAGAATATGAATAATATCGGCTTCCGGAATCTGATCAAACGAGTTGATCAGATCCAGCAAAAAATGGGTTTGAGAGAAATCGAGCAGGCCAGCCGTTCCGCTGGTTCGTACCAAAACCTGGTTGATGACCTCTCCCACGACCTGGGTGAAACCATCTGGAATCTGGATCAGATCCTAAATATCCCAGAACAAGACCGCTGCCAATCTGGGGATGCGTTCCCGCCGGGCTTATCAGTGGATCCGTTTTCTTTCAGAAGATGATAATCTCTTAAACCATCTGGATACCCTCCAACGAGTCAACCTGTTTCTGCCAGGTTATTTTTCCAGGCCGGCCCTTAAAAGGATCCGGTTTGCTTTTTATCACCTGGGATCCCTCTACAAGATCACAGAACATAAAGGGAACCGGGAAATTCTCGTTCAGGAAAGTTTTATTGACGCGCCAGATCAGATCATCCATGCCATCCTGGAGGCCTGCTCACCCACAAAAAGGACCGGGAGTCAGAAGATCATCCGGGGTTATTGTTTTTCCAGTGATTTCCAGAAGATCAGGACCCGACTGGAATATCTGGGAATCCCTCCTGGGGGTCTCTCCCGGGGCAGGGTTCACGACCTGGAGGTCAGCTTCCGGCGCGTGAACCAGGAATTCTTCCAGGGCAGAATCCCCCTTCCTCACCTGGTCTGGAGCAGCCGGTTAACCTATCGAAAATTTGGCCATTACCAATGGGATATTGACACCGTGATGATCAGCAAGTCCCTGGATCAACCGCAGATCGCTGCCTTTGTGGTTGATTATGTGATGTACCATGAACTGCTCCATAAATCCCTGGGCAGCCGGGAGGTCAACGGCCGGAGGATGTCCCATACAACCCGGTTCAAAAAGGCGGAAGAAAAATACCCCCGCTACCAGGAGGCCAAGGATCAGTTGACCCGTCTCGCAAAAAAAAGATCCTGAGGTTCACTCAGGATCTTCAATCCAGCTCTGATGGTGCTTACCCTCCTGCCCCTTCCTTATGCTCCCGGACCAGCTCACGCCGGAGCAGCTTGCCTACATGAGTTTTCGGAAGCTCCTTCCTGATTTCGATCTCAGTGGGGATTTTGTAGGCAGTAAGCTTATCGGCGCACCATTTCTTCAGATCGGCTTGATCTAGGCTCTGCCCTTCCTTCAGCACGATCCAGGCTTTAACTGTCTCTCCCCGTTTGGCATCTGGAATTCCGGCTACTCCTACATCCATAATCGCTGGATGGTCTTTTAAAACCTCTTCAACTTCCCGGGGCCAGACCTGGAATCCTCCCGGTTTGATGAGTTCCTTTTTGCGATCAACAATGTAAAAATATCCTTGCTCATCCATGCGGGCGATATCACCGGTATATAACCAGCCATCCCGCAGGGCATTGCGCGTTTCTGTGGGCATATTAAAGTAGCCCTTAAAGACCTGGGGGCCTTTGATGACCAGTTCGCCGATCTCTCCTGGAGCCAGGACAGTGACTTCATCATCCAGGTCGATGATCCTGGCGTCCACATCAGGGAACGGCAGGCCTATCGAGCCGGTCCTGTTTTCTCCCAGATTGGGGTTGCAGTGGGTTGCGGTGGGAGTTTCAGACATGCCAAAACCTTCAAAAACAATCCCCCCTGTTAATCTCTCAAAGGTTTCCTTGGTCTCTCTCATTAATGGAGCGGAACCGGAAATACAAGCCTTGACTGCACTCAGGTCATATTTGCCTGCCTTGACATCGGCGTTGTTATTGATCGCATTGTAAAGCGCAGGCAGTGCCGGAAATATGGTGGTTTTGTATTTCTGCATATTGCCCAGCAGATCTTTTAGGTCTCTCGGGTCCGGAACCATCACCAGGCTGGCCCCCGATGAGAGGCCGTAGGTCATACCCGCCACCATGCCGTAGACATGGTAAAGCGGGATCGCCATCATAACCACTTCCTCACCCATCACCCCGGTAGTGATCCAATGCAGCATCTGGATCGTATTGGCAACCAGATTGCGGTGCAAGCCAATGGCAGCTTTGGGGATCCCGGTTGTCCCTCCACTGTATTGAAAAATGGCTGTGTCTTCTGGCCCGATTTCGAGTACTGGTCTCTCTGCCGAAAGATATTTTTTCAGCAGATCTGGAAGCCAGAGATCACCATCCCTTAAGCTGACTCGAAATCCACCTTTCTTTTCCTTTGCCAGTGTAAATAAAACGCTTAACAGGGGAGGCAGGGTCTCTTTGATATTAGTGACGATCAACTTCTTGATCCCGGTCTCAGGCTGAATGCTCTTAACCAGCTCGTAATAATTGCTCATCAGGATCATAATTTCCAATCCAGAATCATTAGCCTGGTGAGTGATCTCTCTCCCGGTGTATTGGGGATTGGTTGCCACAACCACACCGCCAGCTTTGAGAATCGCAAAAAAAGCCATCACAAACTGGGGTGTATTAGGTATCAGGACGCCAACCCGATCGCCTTTCTTGACACCAAGGTCAACCAGGGCAGCAGCAAGCTGGTCTGTGATCCTGTTCATTTCCCGGTAGCTGATCTCCGCTCCCTTAAAAATAGTACAGGGTTTATCGGGATATTTTTTTGTGGATTCATCCAGGAAATGGAAAATTGGGACTGGGGGGTATTCTAGGCTGTTTGGGATACCTGGGTCGTAAAAATCATGCCAGGGTCGGTGCTCCATTGGATTCCTCCTCCTATGACAAGATTAGCGTTTGATATGTAGTATAACAAAATTATGACAGGAATTGTTGGATTTCCCCCAGGATACTGTCAAATGGATCGGCGCTCAGATCATACCAGCTGATTTTTGGATCATCGATCCGGAACCAATTGGCTTGTTGTCGGACATATTTACGCGTTTTAGAACCGATCTGCCGGAGGGCTTCTTCAAGGCTGTACTCTCCAGCCAGATATCCCACGATCTGCTTATACCCAATTGCGGACAGGGATGATAATTCTGGACTGTACCCAGTTTCCAGCAATGCTTTCACTTCTTCGATCAATCCATCTGAAATCATTTTTTCGATTCGCAGGTCAATACGCCGAAATAACTCTTCCCGGGATCGGATCAAACCTATCTGCAGGATCCGGTGCGGTGAAGCTGATTTTTTCTGCTGGGCTGAGAATTTTCTTCCCGACCTAAAGATCACTTCCAGGGCCCGTACCATACGCCGGAGATTTGGACCGTCAATATTGGCGGCCGCTTCCGGATCCAGCAGCTCTAAGCGGGCCCGGACTTCCTCAGCGCCGATTCGCTCTCCCCAATCCAGGATCACCTGCCTGAGAGCCAGATCAGGTTTAATATCTGGCAGCTCCCAACCTTCCACCACTGCCTGGATATACTGCCCGGTTCCGCCAACCAGGAAGGGAAGCACCCCCCTGGCCTGAATTTCGGTAATGATCTTGGATGTTTGAAGCAGGTATTCTCCCAGACTCCACTCATCGTCCGGGTCAGCAATATCAATCAAGTGATGGGTGACCCGGCGCAGTTCTTCCGGAGCAGGTTTTGCTGTACCAATATTCATCCCCCGATAGATCAATCTTGAATCCGCAGAGACGATCTCACCCCCTAATTTTTCCGCTAATCGAATGGATATTTCGGTTTTACCCACAGCGGTTGGACCAACAACCACGATCAGGGGTTCAGGATTCTCGTTCATCAGGACTCACAACATTTGGATAATGCATCAAATCAATTTGTTCCAGGAGATGATTTTTTCGAATAGCAATTACATCGATCCGCCAATCATAATTCAACTGCGGGTTACCTTCCAGGTAATCGTTGATCACAGCCAATAAATGTCTCCACTTGGTTGTGGTTATGGAATCTTCCGGATATCCATAATCATCACTGGTCCTGGTCTTTACCTCAATAAAAACCAGGCAGGGAATCTCAGCATGCTGATCGAGGGCGATCAAATCGATTTCACCAGCAGAACTCCGGAAATTCCTGTCCAGGATTGAATAATGCTGCTTCTTCAGGTATTCAACCGCCTGAATTTCGCCCCATTGACCGAGCTTCTGATTATGGTTGTTCATCTGCTGGTATACCTCCTGGCCTTTCCCCTCCCGGGATACCTCTTCCTAGTGTAGCACAGCTGAGCAGATCTGCCTGGTACTATGCTCAGCCAGGCAGGATAATTCACGGTAGAATTGGAGATATGACTGATGGCAGGATTCAAACTCCGGATCTAACAAAACTCAGCATCCTGGTAGGTACTATCCTGCTGGCGTATTCCCTGACCCAATTAGTAAGCATTCCAACCCAGGTGGTTGAATTCTCAGCCCTTGGGATCCTGTTTCCGATCCGGATCAATTTTTCAACCCTGGTCGCCTTGCTGGTGGCAGGATTAACAGCATCTGGTACAGCCTGGCTGCTGGAAAAGAACCCCTCATCCAGTCAACTAACGACGACTGCTGTACACTGGTTAATCCCCTCCCTGACTTCACTGGTCCTGCTGCTGGCGATTGATCAGCTTCCGCTAGGACCCACCTGGTTATTGGCTGCTGCTGCCAGCGGGGCTGGGCTCAGTCTGGTTCTGATCTCGGAATATATTGTGCTCGACAATTCCAATCCGGGGTATTTTCTGGCAGAAATCTTCCTGACCGCAATTGCAGTGGTCCTATTCTTGATCCTCGCGATCTCCCTTCATGGATCTGAAACCAGATTGTTCTACCGGATTCCGGTTCTGAGCCTGGCAGCTCTGCTTGTTTACCTGCGGGTGATCCATTTACGAAGGGAAGGTTTCTGGGCAATTGCTCTGGGTTCGGGGGCTTTCTTGTTGATCGGTGAGCTAGCAGCCGGTTTACACTATTGGCCGATCGGTTCGGTCGGTTTTGGAATTGCGCTGACCGGCCCATTATATGCACTGATCGAGATCAGCGACCGATTCCGGGTTCCGGGAGCTGGCATCACTAAAAACGATTTGCTCTGGCCTTTGACGATCGTGATCCTTTCCTGGCTGAGCGCTATTTTTATTTGACCCGTTTCCATTTCAAAATCCTGGGTTAATTAAATTGCCCGGATTCCGTCCAATCCAACAGGAGATGATACCTATATGGCACTGCTTACTGTGATAACCCTGATTGCGGCCTATCTGCTAGGTTCTATTCCTTTTGGTTTTCTCCTGGTCAAGATATTCATAGGCAAAGATGTCCGGGATATTGAGAGTGGAAGGACCGGCGGCACCAACACCATGCGGGCGGGCGGTTTTCTGATGGGTTTTACAACTTCACTATTGGATATTCTGAAAAGCGCCGGGGCAGTTTGGCTGGCCCAGTTTTGGCTGCCAGATTCCTTTTGGGTCCATGTCCTGGCAGGATTCATTTCAGTGATCGGACATAATTATTCGATCTATTTGCTCAGCAAGACCCCCAATGGCAAGATCGAATTTGGTGGTGGAGCAGGAGGCACCCCGGCCGTTGGAGCAATTGTCGGCTTATGGTGGCCGAGTATTTTTATTCTGGTCCCGGTTGGTTATTTGATCGTGATGGTTGTGGGTTATGCTTCACTGGCAACCCTGAGTATGCCCTTGATCGGCAGTCTGATCTTGCTGGTGAGGTTTATCATGCTAGATGAACCCTGGGAATATATTTTTTCCGGTCTGCTATCAGAGATTTTAATCGTGTGGGCATTGAGACCAAATATCAAACGCCTGATCAATGGAACTGAGAGATTGGTTGGATTCAGAGCCCAGAAAAAAGATACTGCTGAGTAGGATAATAAGAGATCCGGTATTAGCGGATCTTTATTCTATCAGGCTGAAATTCTCTTTGGGGCTTCCCCGTGAGTTACCCGATAGTGATGTCTTAAATTCTGCTGATGGATCTCTTCTGCCGCACCGCCCAGCAGGATGCGGCTTTTCCCACAGGTTTCAATATCCTTCTCTCGAAGGTACTCTCCCGGATAATCATCCTCCGCCGCATCGAGGACGATTTGATCAATTTTGTTTAAATAGTCGATCCGGTCCTTGATACTGCTGTTCACCTCACCCCTGAGGATCACCTCTCCATGGCCCTGGACAACATTTTCGAGGGTCATCTTTTCGACCTTCTTCAACGACTCCCGCATTACAATCGGATCGCCGTCCACAATATGAGGGATAGGCATCCAGACATCGCCGGCAAAGAGCACTTCATCTTCAACCACGTATATCCCGATTCCATCCGAACTGTGCCCAGGTAGTTCTATGAACCGGAGAGTCTTTTCACCAATGATCAATTCTAATAAACCATCTTCAAGAGTAAGGTGGGGAAGAACGATCTGAGTTTTCTGGAAGACATTATCCATTCCTATGGCTGTCTGAAGTGATTGTTCTCCAAAATCGGCCAATTTTTCCCTGCAAAGGGAGTGGCTGATTACATAGGCCCCCGGGAAAAAACAGTTCCCCCAGCTGTGGTCCGCATGATAATGGGTATTGATCACATATCTGACCTTACGCCTCAGCTCTCCCTCGATAAACTCCCGGATTGCCAGGGTTTCATCAGGAAAGGCCAGGGTGTCGATGACCACTGCCCAATCCTGCCCGATCACAGCGCCGGCGTTTACTTGGGCGTAGACATCACTTTGGAAAGTATAAACATCATCAGCAACGCGCTCGCGATGGATCATAAAATGAGTGCCCTCCGCCAATAAAATTTTCTAAATTGCTCTGCTCTACCCCCCTGGAACAAACCAAAGAATAGCATAAATCCATACTGAAAGTCAAGTTTTTTTAAGATAGGGCTCTGCCCCCATCCAACCTAGGTTGGGTTATGCTCCCAGTACCAGGAATTGACTCTGGATCTGATCCATATTACCCTCAGCAGTTGACTTGATTTCCCTCTACAGGTATAATGCGAAAAATAAACCAATATGCCGAGAACCGGAAGTAGTACAGGGTAGGTAGGCTGATAGAGACGGGAGGTCACCGGCTGAAAACCTCCTCCAGCATATGCCCTGGAAAGTCCCCCGGTTGGTTTGTCGAAGAAATTTGGACTCCAAAGAATAGACCGACACGGGTTTGCCCGATACAGCAAAATCCTGGTGATTGCCAGGAGCTAAGGGTGTGTTCGATCGTTGGGCACAAACTGAGGTGGTACCGCGGAGAGTGATTTTACCTTTTCGTCCTCACAGGATGAAAAGGTTTTTCTTTTTAATGGGGTGATAATCAGATCATCTGGGTCAGTGAAGTTTATTTAACATGGAGAATGTGATGCTGCCAAAAACATACGATTTTAAAGCCGCCGAAACTCGCTTATATAAATTTTGGGAAGAAAATGGCTACTTCAAACCCAGCAATGACCCCAATCTCCCAGGGCATGATCCCAAAAAGAAACCATATGTCATCAGCATCCCCCCACCGAATGTGACCGGCATCTTGCACCTTGGTCATGTCCTGTTTGTCACTATGGAAGACTTGATGATCCGCCACCAGCGCATGAAAGGTGTGCCAACTCTCTGGCTGCCTGGGACGGACCACGCCGGGATCGCCACTCAGCTTCAAGTTGAAACCAGATTAAAGGATCGAGGCACAAGCAGGGAGCAGATTGGTAGAGATAGATTCCTGGAAGAAACCTGGGAATGGAAAGTGGAACATGGCGGAGTTATTGTGGAGCAAATTCGCCGCCTGGGGGCTTCCTGCGACTGGGACCGAGAACGATTTACTCTCGACGATGGCCTATCACGGGCTGTCAGAGAAGCTTTTGTGCACCTCTATGAAAAAGACCTTATCTATCGGGGACCCCGGCTGATCAACTGGTCACCCACCCTGCAGACCGCAGTATCTGATCTGGAAGTGGAGCATTCTGAAGAACAGGGGACCTTATACTTTTTTAAGTACCAACTGGCTGCCAACCCGGAGCAGTTTATCCCTGTGGCAACCACTCGCCCGGAAACTATTCTGGCTGACACTGCGGTGGCGGTTCATCCTGAGGATGAACGTTACCAGAAGTACATCGGTAAGATGGTCCTGGTACCCATCCTGGGAAGGGAAATTCCCGTCATCGCGGATGAATATGTCAGCCGAGAATTTGGGACCGGTGCATTAAAGATCACCCCTGGCCATGATCCCAATGATTATGAGATCGGTTTGCGTCACGATCTTGAGCTGCTCTCCATGCTTGATAAAAAAGCCATCGTGACCGAGGTGGGAGGCCCTTACCAAGGACAGGACCGTTTTGAAGCCCGCAAAAACCTATGGAATGATATGAAATCAGCCGGGCTGGTCATTAAGGAAGAGCCTTATCTTCACCAGATCCCTCGGGCACAGCGGGGAGGAGAGATCATTGAGCCGATGATCTCCACCCAATGGTTTGTAAAAGCCGGTCCCCTGGCTGAAAAAGCACTTGAGGTGGTTCGGTCCAATCAAATTGAGATCATCCCGGAAAGGTTCAAGAAAGTCTATTATCACTGGATGGAAAACATCCAGGACTGGTGCATCAGCCGCCAGCTGTGGTGGGGGCACCGCATCCCGGTCTGGTACTGTGGGGATTGCGGCGAGTTGACTGTATCGAGACAGGATCCAACTTCCTGCCAGGCCTGCAGCAGTGCCAATATCGAGCAGGACCCGGATGTGCTGGATACCTGGTTCTCATCGGGATTATGGCCCTTCTCCACTCTGGGTTGGCCGGATCAGACTCCGGATCTGGAATACTTTTTCCCTACCACCATGATGGAAACCGGCTACGACATCCTGTTCTTCTGGGTGGCCAGAATGATCATGCTCAGCCTGGAGCTGACCGGACAGGTGCCCTTCTCAACCGTATACCTGCACGGGCTGGTCATGGATGAAAACGGCCAGAAGATGAGCAAATCCAAGGGTAATGTGATCAATCCCCTGGATGTCATGAATGATATGGGCACCGATGCTGTGCGTTTTACCATGCTGGTGGGGTCAACCCCCGGCCTGAATACCAACCTCAGCCTGCCAAAGGTCGAAGCCAACCGGAATTTTGCGAACAAAGTTTGGAATGCAGGTCGTTTTGTTCTTGGCAATCTTGAAAATGCTCCCGCCAAGCCGATTTCTGAGCCGGATTGGAGTCTGGCAGATTCCTGGATCTGGGCCAAAATGCAGGATTTGATCCGCGATCTCGACCGGCTCTTTAACAATCACCAGTATGGTGAAGCCGGCCGCTATATCTATGATTTCTTCTGGGGTGATTTTGCAGATTGGTACCTGGAAATTGCCAAAGGACAGATCGCCGAGGGTGGTGACCGGGCCTTCTATACCATAGAAACCCTCATTAAAGTACTAGATCTCAGCCTGCGTATGCTTCACCCCTTTACTCCCTTTGTCACCGAAGAACTCTGGCAGCATCTCCGGGATGCCGTGGGGGGATCTCCTTATCAGGATCGCATGGGTGAATGGCAGGATGCCTTAATGATCTCACCCTGGCCGGAACCCCGCGAAAGAGAAGGGTGGGAGGAAGAGATTATTAATAATTTCCTGCTCATTCAGGAAATCACCAAAACCATCCGGAATCTGCGGGCAGAAAAAAATATCAAACCAGGCAAATTGATCCCTGCCAATCTGGTCTCGAAAGATTTTGCATCCCAATTGATGCGGGAGATCCCAACCCTGGCAAGATTGGCCCAGCTGGACCCCAACCTGGTGACAGTGGCTTCAGATCAGCCTGTTAAACCCCAGGGGCAGATCGCTCTGGTGGCTGGCCCGGTCGAGATCTATCTGCCTTTAAGTGGATTAGTGGACCTGGAGGAAGAGAAAATCCGCATCAGTAAAGAGCTTCAGGAGATCGAAGGACAGATCAAGCGTTTGGAATCCCTGCTAGCCAGCCCATTTGGAAAAAAAGCCCCTCAAAATGTGGTCGAAACAGAACAGCTCAAACTTAATCAATACCGGGAGACGGCCCGAACTCTGGGCGAACAGCTCATCAACATCCAGAATACCAATTCCTAACCCCCTCACGATACACCTGGATTAGCTATGGTTAGATCTTTTTCTGAATGGATCCATAAAATATCATCGGGCCGGGTGGTGCTGCTCACTATCTTTGTCATGCTTTTATTTGTGAGTATTGTTCTGCCAAACCAGGCTGAAAAATCACTCCAGGAAACTGGCAGCGCTCGATCACCGGATACCTCCTTTTTCTACCAGATTGATGAACTCTATCAAATCGCAGAAGAGTATGGTGAGGAGGGCAGACAAGCTTATATCCGATCTCGCTGGACTTTTGATCTGTTGTTCCCCCTCGTTTATACAGCCTTTTTAACAGTGGGAGTCAGCTGGTTTCTGAATCAATCCAGGGACCTGCCGCAGGTTTGGAGATTGTCAAACCTGCTTCCAATCCTGGGGTGTGGTTTTGATTATCTTGAAAACGGGGCTGCCAGCTGGCTGATGGCGATCTATCCAGAGAAATTAACTGGGCTAGCCCAGGCTACAGCAGCACTCAGCCTGTTGAAATGGGTGTTGATCGGGATGGCTTTCCTGGTTTATTTTTTAAGTGCAATAAGCACCTTTGCAGGTTGGATTAAAAAAAGAAAGGTCCTCGATAATTAAGATTGCGGATCGGCATTCCCCTACCACAGTGATACCCCCTGGCAAGACCCGACATCATCAAGCTGCTTCCAGATACCTTGAACGATGGACCTCAAACTGCTGTTGGGCTTTTTGGATAATTTTATTGGTAAGTAGATGGATGTCCCGACCTCCCCCGAGGTCTTTCAGGGAAAATGCTGGTCCAAATGACAGGTCCGGCGATACCATCAATTTTTTCGGTCTCATCAATTGATACATCACCTGATAGAACTCTGATAAGCGCTGTTTGTTGACCCGACCTTTTCGGATGAGAGTTGAGGGATGATTAAGGTATTTTGGCGAAAGGACTCCGCTGATCAGACCAATAACAATCCTGGTTTGAGGCACACTTCGCAGGAATAATCCCAGACTGGATGTCCAGTTGTTCAACTCGTTTTCTGCCCCGGGCATAAAGGCTGGATCAGGGTCCATGGTTGACCTGGCAAAGACTAGCAAAGCTCCGCCATCTTTAAGATGGCGGATGGCCTGTCTGGCTGCACCCATCCGGTCTCCGGGATCTTGGGTCGTAAAGATCATGTGGTTGCTGGTATCCGGTAATTTTTTGACAAAGGGGATATCCGAAGATATGATCTTGACATCATCCCTGGGGATCTGTGACTGTGAACACCAGGGAATCGTAAGCTCCAGGATGATTGGCTGCCACAACCAGCGGGCCATCAGGGGGCAAATTACCCACTCCAGTTATATCCAATCCTGTCCACAAAATGGGATATGAACCAGGTAGACGCCTGTTGAAATCCCTCCCTAACCACCCGGTTATCAAAGGTCACCGCCAGTTCTGAGAATCTGACCATAGGTTTCCAGACCAGGGGTTTTAGAATGCGCTGGAGATAGCCATCCTTTCTGAATCCGAGCGATTTATTCAGCTCAAAGACCAGATCATTTGCCAGAGTAAAGGTTTTTTTCTGAAGATCGCTCATAATACCACCGCAATCATCAAGGATTTCTGTGATAATAAAGGCATCTGGTTAAGGTGATAACACTGCCATACCTATCGGAAACGTAATTTCCAGGTTTTCAGCTTTGTTATTATTAACCAACAAAACAGCCGGAGTTACTGACAAATTTAGTTGCTTGAGGCCACCTCCATGATCGGATATGCACAAAAAGGCCTGGAGTAAGCCTGTCTAGCAGAAACACAAACCAAGGAAGGATCGATGGATATCCAGCAAACCCCAAACCCGATAGCGTCTAAGAGGATTGCGTTGATCGCACATGATCACAAAAAAGATGATCTTTTAGCCTGGACAAAATACAATCTGGAGAAATTAAAGAACCATTCGCTATACGCAACCGGCACGACCGGACGGCTGCTGGAAGAGGTTCTGGGCATCAAGATCCAGCGCCTGCAAAGTGGTCCTTTAGGGGGAGATTTACAGATTGGAGCCAAGATTGCTGAAGGTGAGATCGATGTCCTGATCTTTTTCTGGGATCCTCTTGAAGCCCAGCCCCATGACCCGGATATCAAAGCCCTGCTGCGTCTCTCCGTGGTCTGGAACATTCCCGTTGCTATGAACCGGGTCTCAGCTGATTATCTGATCTCTTCGCCCTTGCTGGAAAGCGAATATGAGAGAATCGCGCCTGACTATGAAGAATATTCAGATAGGTTGGAAGATAGATTTCAGGAAATCCGCTCCAATCTCGACCAATAATAACCGGGAGGTTTATCCTGATCCGTGAATGGCGATCAATTTCACTCCAGCCTGATCAAGGAATTCCAGCGAGCGGTCATCCTTATATTCCCGGTCGTAGACAATCTCTGAGATTCCAGCATTAATTATCGTCTTGGCACAGTTGAAACAGGGCTGGTGTGTCACATAAATAGTAGCCCCTTCCGTGATCACTCCATGGAGAGCGGCTTGGATGATTGCATTCTGTTCGGCGTGCAGGGTGCGCACACAATGCCCATTATCCATCAGACAACCCACCTCAGTACAGTGGGCCAACCCCCGGGGACTGCCGTTATAACCAGTTGTCAGGATCCTCTTTATCTTTAACGATCACAGCCCCGACCTGGGCCCGCTCGCAGGTGGAGCGCTGGGCAACTTCACGGGCGATATTCAAGAAATATTCATTCCAGGTGGGACGATTGGTCTTATTAGCCATAGCTGCTCCCCAGTGTTCTGTTTCTGTAAGATACTACTTTAGCAAAAAGCCTGCTCGAATAATCGTCTCCCGCAAATGGGGCCGGGAGGGTTTACTGCTTCGCCGGGCGGAATGTTCCATCCAGCCGTAATCTTCTGGATCCTGATCCTGCTGTTCGACCTGCCTGCCGCTATAAATACCAGTATCGATCATTGCCCGATCATATTCCCGCAGTTTTTCACTATCGTTGCTGTCATAACTATCCCAATGCAGGATAGCCCCCTGGGGGAGCCGGGGGCGGATGAGGGGCGGTTCTACCGGCCATCCCAGGGTCATTCCCGAGACAGGATAGACCAAGGCTGGCAAATCAAAGACCTCCCGGATCCGATCTGGATCATTCCGCAAAGCCCCGATAAAACACATCCCCAAACCAAGGGATTCCGCCGCCAGGGCAGCTGTCTGCATCGCGATAGCTGCATCAACCGTACCCACCATAAAATTCTCCATATAGCCCGGATCAATCTGGTAACCCTGCAGCTCACAAACCCGCTGCAGTCGGCTGAAATCAGCGCACCACAATAAAAAAACCGGAGCTTGGGCAATATGTACCTGGTTATTGCAGATCTCCTTGACCACCTGTTTCTTCCGATCATCCGAGGTCGCGATCACGCTGTAAGTCTGTAAATTGGATGATGTGGATGACCGTTGACTGGCAGCCAGGATGGTTTCGATCATATCCCTGGGAACCGGATCTGATCGATAGTTTCTAACCGAGCCATGCCGGTGGATCAATTCAATAGTTGGATTGGACATTAAGAACCTCCCCGGCAGAAAAAACCAGGTGGATGAAAGACTTACCTTAAGTGCTGAGTAATGGGATCCTGCCTAACATTCGCTGTAGCCGCAGGAATAACATTTTCGGCAGCCTTCTTCGTTCACCAGGGCTGCCTGACCGCATTCTGGACAGAGATCACCTACCTCCAACCAGATCTCAGCCTGGTTGATCTCCTCAATGTTCTCGATCTCCTCTGGTGTCAGCTCCTGGAATTGCCAGCCGGTATTTTCCAGGTATTCCTGCAGGGCCTGGGCGATCCCATCCGGTAAGGACCTGACCCGGTTTGGACCAAAACCGGTCGGCCTTCTGCCGCCGATACCGGAGTACTGCTGGTAGAGTTCTTCCAGACGCTGGCGGGGGGGGATAGGAGAGGACATCCTTAAGATATATGACAGCGACCGGCCAATGGCCTCCGAGACTGCCGCTGTGTCAGATCCGGCTTTGGCTGTATTGATGAATACTTCGAAGGGTTGATTGTCACCATTCTCATTGATGGTGACAAAGGTCTTCCCAAGGGGTGTTTGGATGCTGTAGGTATAGCCTGTCAGGTGACGGGGGCGGGGTTTTTTGGTGGCCTGCCACTGAGAAAGCTGGGACTGAACTTCGGTCTGCTCCACTTTTCCCTCAGATTTTCCGGTCTCCAGGACAACTTTATCCCGGGAGCCGGTAACATAAACAGTGATCCCTTTACAGCCAGATTCCCAGGCCAGGATATAGGCCTGAGCTACATCTTCAGTTCGAGCGCTTGACGGAAAATTGATGGTCTTGGATATGCTGTTATCAACGAAGGCCTGCAGAGCTGCCTGGACCCGGATGTGTTCTTCGGCGCTGATATCACCCGAAACAACGAAGGTGTTTTTAATCTCATCAGGCAGGGCATTTACGCTTTGACAGGTGCCAGAATCCAGAACTGATTGGATGATCTGTTCTTTTCCAGATGGAGAGATCCCGGTTCTTTCCAGAACCTCCCGGAATAAGGGACTGGTATAGGTCAGGTCCAGTTCGCCATCAGATTCAACCACATGCCGGGTGTATGCCAACGCAAAGACTGGTTCACAACCGTATCCTTCGCAGCCTGAGACTGTCGCGATCGTGCCGGTGGGGGCAACAGTTGTCTGTGCCGCATTGCGGATGCCGTGTTTTTTGATCCCGTCGGAGACCAGATCCCAATCCAGCTCTGGACGTCCCCAGTCATTTTCATAAGCGACTATGGAATGGGGAGGCTGCCAGGTTAGATTATTTGGATCATAGATACTTCCGGTTATGGCAGGAAAGGCCCCCTTCTCTTCGGCCAGTTGAATGCTGCTTTTCATGGCTTGATAACGAACAAATTCCATGATCTGGGCTGCAAATTCCTGTCCTTTATCTGATCCATAACGCACACCTGCCCGATACATCAGGTCTGCCAAACCCATGATCCCCAGTCCAATGCGCCGGGCCTGGAGGGCGGCATCTTTTAATTGGGGAACCGATGGAACATAGGCATTCGCATCCACTACATTATCCAGGAAACGAGTGGATAGATCGATGCTTTTCTGGAGTGATTCCCAATCCGGGTTTCCATCCTCAAGATAATGAATGCTGAGATTGATAGATCCCAGACAGCAATTTTCATAGGGGCCAAGGTACTGCTCACCGCAGGGATTGGTGGCTTCTAGAGCGTAGAGGTGGGGAATCGGGTTATCGCGGTTTGCCTGATCGAGGAATAATAGACCCGGTTCGCCGTTGTGATGAGCCTGAAAAACGATCTTGTTAAAAAGATCCCTGGCCCGGATAGTTTCATGAACCAGGATGGGAATACCAGCTTGTTCAGCCTGCTCCAAAGTGCCATTAAAATCGCGATACCCAGGATCCTTAATGTCCGGGAACCGCAGTTCCCAAGGATCATCTTTAACCACAGCTTCCATAAATTTATCGGTGATACCAACCGAGATATTGAAATTTGTGATCGCAGACTCATCATCCTTGCAGGTGATGAACATCTCGATATCCGGGTGATCGACCCGCAGAACAGCCATATTAGCTCCCCGGCGAGTTCCACCCTGGGCTATTTCCCCAAAGGCCTTATCATAAACTTTGAGGAATCCTACCGGCCCGGTGGCATGGCCGGCAGAAGCTTTGATGAGGGATCTTGTGGGTCGCAATCTAGAAAAAGAAAAACCGTTCCCGCCCCCGGTCTGCTGAATCAAAGCTGCATCCCTTAAGGTTTGGAATATCCCGTCATTCCACTTTCCCATATCATCGCTGATCGGGAGCACAAAACAGGCAGCCAGCTGACCTAAGGGTGTACCGGCCCCTGTAAAGGTCGGAGAATTGGGCAGGAATTTTTTACTAGACAATAATTGATAGAACTCCCGGGCTCGCTGTTCCACATCACCACCCCACTTGGAGTCTTCCGCTGCGATGCTGTAAGACACTCTCCAGAAGGTTTCTTCCTTGCTTTCTGTGGGAGCTCCGTCTGCTCCTTTACGCATATAACGCCGCCGAAAGACCTCAAGGGAATTGTCAGTGAAATCGACTTTAGGCAATCCTGCGGGGATTGCTGGGATGACAGTGATCAATTCCGTCTGTGGTTGAGGATCGACGCCTTTGCCCATTGAATGCTCCTGAAACTGGATAATTAAGTGGAAAAACCCAATCAGTTATATTTTTGAAGTTCTTAAAATACCCCCACATATATGGGTGTCTATGTTTTATTCCCTTATATATCTGGTTGAGTGGTCGTATTCTAGCATACCCATTCTGTTCCCGCAACCCATCAGTCTTGAGTTAACCTTAAACTTTTAGGGGGTTAGATTTTGTTAAGGAATGAGCTGATAAAATGAAGTTAATAAAGGAAAAATTGGACCGGAACAGCTCCCAAATAAACGATTCAATATCACAATTTTAGTGTCTGATTGCTGCAATAATATGAAGACCAAACCAGATATCCACACCATCGATCTGAGATTCCTCAATTGCCCCAATGCGATCGCCTGCTATCTGATGCCCTACCAAGATGGAGTGATCCTGATCGAAAGTGGTCCTGGTTCAACCCAGGATCAGCTTAAAAAATCCATCAATGAGCTTGGTTATGACCTTAAGGACATCAGCCATGTCTTGTTGACTCATATCCATCTCGACCATGCTGGGGCCTCTGGCTGGTTGGCATCCCAGGGTGCTACAATTTTTGTGCATGAACGAGGTTATCCCCACCTTCTGGACCCCGAAAAATTACTCAGCAGCGCTGCCCGGATCTACCAGGAAAAAATGGACTATCTTTGGGGTGAATTTTTGCCCGTTCCGGCCGAGCAGTTGGTCTCACTCCAGGACGGGATGGAGATCCAGATCGGATCTTATGTATTTCGGGCTCTCGATACTCCTGGACACGCCAATCACCATCTGGCATATATTTTGGATGAGGTCTGTTTCAGCGGCGACGTTGGCGGAGTCAGGATCAAAACTGGGTCAGATCCCCTCCTGCGAATTCCCATGCCTCCGCCTGAATTCCATCCACCCCGTTGGCGAACATCTATTGCCAGACTGAGATCTGAAACAATTTCTCAAATCGCGCCTACACATTTTGGAATTTTCGATGATGTGGAGTGGCATCTGGATACAGTCCTTCGCGAATTGGATGCGGCTGAAGAATGGATGGCCGGGGTCATGCCCCGCAGAATGGAAATTGATGAACTGAGGGAGGAATTCAGGGACTGGGTCAAAACAAGATCCCTCAGTCTGGGCATCCCCGAAACCACCCTCGACGCTTTCGAAAAAGCCAATCCTTCCGGCATGTCTGCTGATGGCATGAAGCGCTACTGGGAAAAATACATCGATCCTCAATAATACTTATCCCGTCTCTGACAAGAGCCTTCCGGATCCGGAAGGCTCTTTGTTTGTTCAGGTCTGCAACTTTAGATCAGTCGTTCCGTATATTTTCCAGATTGAGAGGTCAATCAATGATCTCTTAAAAAAACATACAGGAGAAATCATGACCAAAAAGCGACTCTTTATTCTTATTATTATCCCCATCTTCCTGGCAGCTACGATCGGCTTTGGTTTGACCATGACTGTCCGGGCGGTTGAATTTGACGATGATGGGGTCATCGAGACTGGTGAGGTGATAGACGATGACCTTTTTATCGGTTATGAGACTGTGGTGATCAATGGCACGGTGAATGGAGATGTTTTTGCCGCGGGGAATGTCGTAACAGTTAACGGCACGATTAATGGCAGCCTGGCAGCGGGTGCTCAGGTTATCCATATCAATGGCATTGTGACCGGCAGTGTCTATGCGGGATCGAGTACTGTCACATTTGGATCGGGAGCAGAGATCGGCCGCAACGTCTATTATGGCGGTTTTAATCTTTTAGCTGAACCCGGGTCTTCTATCGGCCAGGATCTGCTCGTTGGAGCCTACCAGGTTTTGTTATCTGGCCAGGTCGGACGGAATGTCCAGGCTGGTGTTGGAGCTTTGGAGATCAGCGGTTCAATTGGCAATGATGTGGTTGCTGAAGTTGCTGGAACCGGAGATAGTCAGCAATCTTACCTATTTTTCAATCAACCCGGCATTGATACTGTAGTTCCTTCCGGGATCAGGGTATCCAAAGATGCAAAAATCGGTGGATCATTGAGCTATAAAAGTTCTCAAGACCAATCCAGCTCGATTTTGATCGCTCCCAAGGGTGGGATCAATTTTGAGTACGATCCCCAGAACACCTCCCCCACTCCTGAAGAAGATCCCCGGCTGGCTCCACTCGCCCTGGTGGGAGCATGGGTGATAAAACAACTTCGCGTCTTCATCACCCTGCTGGTCCTCGGTGGATTGGCTGTTTGGCAAGTCCCGGGTTTATTGACCAATATCAGTGACCGTGTTGAGCGAGATTCCCTGCCTTCTCTGGGTTGGGGCCTGGTAACTATTCTGGTGGCATACCTGGGTGGACTCCTGTTATCCGGGTTGATAATCGCCACAGCGATCTTCTTTGGTGTGGTCACCCTGGGAGAACTCGCCTGGGTGATCTTATCTGTGGGTTTTTCCAGCCTTGGCCTCGCCCTGGCAGGGTTCGGTTTATTGGTTTCCTATGGAAGCAAAATTGTAGTTGCCTACCTGGGGGGCAGATTACTGCTGAAATGGCTAGCGCCAAAATTTGAAGGCGGCTCTTTCTGGCCTTTGCTGATCGGTATTTTGATCTATACCTTCCTGCGGGCAATCCCATTCTTTGGTCTGGTGGTCGGAGTAGTCGTCACCCTGGTTGGCCTGGGAGCCATCTGGCTATACTATCAAGATTGGAGAGCAGCTAAAAAGGCTGCCTGAGATTAGGGATCACATCCAAAAAAAGCCTGGAGTTTCCTCCAGGCTTTTTTGGTTTCTTTTGTCTTACTCCCCCAGGATCTGGAGGATTAATTCCCGTTTGCGAGATCGATTGTCAAAATCTACCAGGATGATAGATTGCCAGGTCCCCAGGGTTAATTTGCCTTCTACGACCGGAATTGTCAGGGAGGGTTTGAGCAGGGCAGCCCGGATATGGCTGTGCCCATTACCATCTCCCCAGCGCAGATTATGCAAATAATCCCGGTCAGCTGGCAAGATTTCATCAAACAATCTTTTAAGATCCTCAATACAACCTGGTTCATATTCCAGAGTTGTAAGTCCACTAGTAGCTGAGGCGGTGAAAAGAGTTGCCAGACCATTGAGGACCTGGCTGTTTGTCAACGAATCTTCTACAGCCTGAGTCAAGTCCTGGATATCACCATCGCCTGATGTGGTCACTGTCAGATAAGTAGTTTTTACATCCATCGAACTATCCATCCCGTTTAATTGGAAGGTTTACCCATCCCTACCAGGGATTATGCAAGCTCCAGGTAGCGGCTGATCTCCCAATCGGTCACCCGGGTTCGGTATTCATCGACTTCTGCCCATTTGGCCCGGCTGAACACATCACAGATCGTTGAACCCAGCGCATCTTGAATGACAGTATCAGCCTCGAATTCTTTCATCGCTTCCGCCAAGGATCCGGGTAGAGATGCGATCCCTTTTTCCCGGCGTTCTTCCACGGTCAAGTTCCAGATGTTGAGATTATTGAGCGGCGCCGGGCATTCCAGCTTATTCTCAATACCAGCGAGACCTGCCGCCAGCATAGCAGCAAATGCCAGATAGGGGTTTGCAGAAGGATCCGGACAGCGCAGTTCAAGCCGGACTGATTTATCACGGCCGGTCGTATAGCGCGGGAGTCTGATCAAAGCCGAGCGGTTGATCTGGGCCCAGCCGATATATACTGGAGCTTCATAGCCAGGGACAAGACGTTTGTAGCTGTTGGCAGTCGGCGCCAGAACTGCTGACATTCCGCGGGCGTGTTTCAGCTGGCCGGCCATGAAATGATAAGCCATTTCCGACAGGCGATTTTCATCATCATCGTTGTAAAAGAGATTCTCTCCCTCTTTGCTAAAGATCGATTGATGAGTATGCATTCCAGAACCGTTTACGCCAAAGATCGGCTTGGGCATAAACGAGGCAATCAAATCATATTTTGCTGCGATCGCCTTGACGGTGTATTTCATGGTGATGACATTGTCTGCGGTCTTGAGAGCATCGCCATAACGAAAATCGATCTCGTGCTGGCCCCTGGCAACCTCATGGTGACCCATTTCCACTTCCAGACCCATATCGATCAGGGCGTGCATCAGCTCATTTCTTACCAGAGTCGCCTGATCACGGGCGGAGAAATCAAAATAGCCGCCGACATCATAAGGAACTGGATGGATGGCTTCTTCCCCATTGCGTTTAAACAGGAAGAATTCAGGTTCGGGTCCGATGTTAAATACCCAGCCCTTTTCATCGATAACTTCTAGCACCTTCTTTAATACACCCCGGGGATCCCCCGCAAATTGTTCTCCATCCGGATTATAAATATCACAAAAAATCCGCGCCCGTCTGAACTCAACCGGGCTCCAGGGCAAAACAGCATAGGTAGCTGGATCCAGGACCAAGCGCATATCACTTTCCTGGACCCGGGCAAATCCTTCTACTGAAGACCCATCAAACCAGACCCCATCTTCCAGGGCACTGGGCAAACGTTCCGTTGTAATATCCACGCTTTTGACCGATCCAGTCACATCAGTAAACTGGAGCGAAATGAATTTAACATCATCCTCTTTGACACGGCTGATCAACTCTCGGCTCTTCATTTTTCCTCCTGGTCTAATTGCCTGACTCCCACCCGGCGAATTTATCAATCGGATCCATACTTAAAAATAAAACAGCACGCCGGGCGTGCTGTCATTTTTTACACGATCTTTGCAGCAAACCCTTCCCTGGATATCTCAAAAGTTCTTTAACAGGCAGAACTTTATGCCAATAAAGTGGTATTGTCCCACCTGTCACCAGGTGGTTTTGCCGCACTTCTTTTCGGGAAGGATAAGGCAGCCCTTGGCGGGGCTGCGGAGGCATCCGCTGATCATTCGATTTTCTCTGCCAAATTGCAGATTAGCATTCCCCTCGCGGGGAAGACCTCCACCTCGTCACCTCACTTAGTGAGGCTCAGTCGCTACTATCCTAGTTATTCAATTGTTAAGTTACTGCATGATTTTAACAGGCTAGTTTTATCCCGTCAAGCGGACAATACACTGATTGCCGAATCTGGCTTGGAAGTTTCCCGAAGGTAGATTGTGATCATGTTATAGATTTTCGCTGTTGCTCACCAGCCAACTTCCTCCAAAGTCAACATCCCAAGTAGGTCAGTTGACGGAATAAGTAAGACCAGTCGATTATTCATTTGAAAAATCAATTAGATTCTAGGAATGCCGGACGAGGGAGACACCCAGACCTGGTTTATTATCCTCGAGAAATAAGGTCAGTTACAGGGTTGCCAATTTCTATCAGCGGGAGATAATGTTGAGATCTGTATTAACCCTGACAACAGCACCAAATCTTGTAAATGGTTTGCTAGCTGACCGAGATTTTTAGTTTATCCTGAAATGAGTATCTGAATATTGTTGCCTAGTAACCCAGCCCGATTCACTTGCTCCATTATTGGCAACTGCCTAGATCAGGAATAGTGGAGCCACCACGAAAATAACATGTTTTTCGCCATCATAAAGCATGACCTCCTATACATTTGCGACCACAGCCGGCAGGATCGCTTCTTCGTAGTAGGCTGGTATCAGGATAGTCAAAACCAAGGTTATTTTTTCCATGAGTGAGCATAATCAATGGATCTGGTGGTCCGGTCAAGGCCAAAAACCAGCCATCAATATTACCAGGGCTAACTGGCAAACTTTACAACTGGTTGTCAAAAAGATATAATGCCTATGTTCAGGGGGGTGGTTGAGTCCCGGTGGGCTCCCCGGTCTTCAAAATCGGTGGCGGGTCGTAATGCGAGCCGCGGTGGGTTCGACTCCCATTCACTCCCGCCTTTTATCAGTTGATTCCGCAGATAATATGTCCCAAACTCCCTACATTCCCGAATCTAATTTTGAAATAATCACCAATCTGGTCAAAGATGTCTTCACTATAGATCAGCTGACCTTAGGGGGATCCCAGGAGACCTATTTTGTCCAGTACCTCGGTGAACTGACCAAACCATCTGAAGAGGCCTTTGATTATCTCCAAGATGTCCTGAGGCCTCACCAGCTGACTCCAATATTGAGATTCAAGGGAGATCAGCATCAGCTCTTGCTCAGAAAGGGTTTGATCACTGCCCCACCAATAAAAATCTGGACCAACATCATTCTATTTGGGATAACCTTTCTCAGTGTGCTATTTTCAGGCATGCTGAATTCCTACAAGGGACCTCAAACCGAAGACCTTAGACAGATCTGGATCCAGGTAAGCGGAAATCTTGGGCAGTCACTGGCCTTTGCATTCAGCCTGCTGGGTATTCTGACTGCCCATGAATTCGGCCATTATTTCGCGGCCAGGTATCACAAAACCCGGGTCACCCTGCCCTTTTTTATTCCATTCCCACTCAGCCCCTTTGGCACAATGGGAGCATTCATCAGAATGCTTGAACCCCCGAAAAACAAAAAAGTGCTGCTCGATATCGGATTGGCTGGCCCCCTGGCAGGACTTGTCGTCGCTGTACCTGTTTTGGTGGTTGGTCTGATCCTCTCGCCTGTGGAAACCCTGCCTGCAGTTCTACAGGAAGGTTTTATGTTTGAAGGAAATTCGATTCTTTATTTAGTGCTGAAGTATCTGATCCACGGCAGTTGGCTGCCAGAACCCGCTAACTACCAGGGTCTTCCCGTCCTCTTACACTGGATCAAATATTTCTTTACGGGACTCCCGCTGCCAGCCGGCGGCCTTGACGTAATGATCCACCCCGTTGCCTGGGCCGGATGGGCAGGTATATTGGTGACATCCCTCAACTTGCTGCCAGCCGGTCAGCTGGATGGAGGTCATTTGATCTACAGTCTGTTCGGGGATAAATTACGCTGGGTCAGACCACTTGTTCTGATCAGCCTGACAATATTGGGGTTTTTATGGTCTGGCTGGTGGCTGTGGGCTTTCTTAATCCTATTGCTCGGGAATCGCCGGGCTGAACCCCTCGACGAGATCACTGAGCTCAACCCCGGCCGGAAAACTCTGGCCAGATTAGGGTTGGTGATCTTCTTCTTGATCTTTATGCCAGTTCCCCTGATCAGTATCTAAATTTCCCCATTAAAATGAAAAACCCCCGCATCACGTTATCAGGGGTATAGCAGATCATACATCTCAACGGATCCTAGTCCGAATTTGTCGGAGAGCTTAGTTTTTCCTTATTCTTGACTGATTTATCTTCTTTCAGTGAGGTTTTTTCTTCCGCTGCCGGTTGGTCATCCACCGTTCGGGATTCCCTGCCTGAAGGAGATCGGTTATCGGTGGCATAAAACCCGGAGCCCTTAAATACAATACCTACCGGAAGGTAGACTTTCCGTAATGTCTCTGTTTCACATTCAGGACAAACTGTCAGCTGTTCATCACTGTAATTCTGTCTGCGGTCAAATTGAACCCCACAGTGTTCACAGCGGTACGTATAAATAGGCATAATATACAGGTGGCGGTTGATCTCCGCCAACAACTCATCGAGCATTATAGTACTTCCCCAACCTAATAGCAAGCCATCCCTGTGCCCCGGGGAACTTTCTTATAAAGCTCTAACCAACAGGAATTTCCCATTATTGAGTGGGACTGGGAGAGGGAGTACGAGTCGGAGTACGGGTCGGTGTTCTGGTTATTGTGGCTGTTGATGTTGCCGAAGGGGTAATGGTCAAAGTTGGTGTAAAAGTAGGTGTATATGTCGGGGTAAAAGTTGCGGTAGGACTGGGAGTAGCTGTTGGGAGCAGTTTTTCCGCAGCGATGATTTCCCACTGATCGGGAACATAGGCCAAGGGCAGATCCATCAAGCTTCTCCAATCGAGAATACTATCCTCATAATTACCAAATCCCTCATGGGCCGCTGCCCTCCAGAAATAAACCTGGGCGAATTCACCCTCATCCCGGGCCAATTTTTCAGCAATATTCAGATAGAGCAAGGCCAAAGAAAATTGACTGTCTTGAAGCAAATATTCGCCCAGAAGTTGATTGATCGAAAAATCAAAGCGGTCCAGTTTCCTTGCCTCCGAGGCATCAAACACTGCCAAGTCAAGATTGCCTAGCTGATAATGAACTGCCGCCCGGGCCTGATAGAGGTCCCGTGTTTTTCCTCCCATTCCGATCGCCTGGCTTAATAATTTTTCCGCTTCACTTAGATCTTGTTCCGTTAGAAAATAAGCTTTGCCTAAGGCATAATAGAATTCCCAGCCTTTTTGGGGATCATAGGGTTCATATCTGCTGAGAAGTTCTAAGGCCTCGAGGGGATTTCCAACCTCTAGATTAACTCTGCCCGCTACCAGGTAGGATGGCACATAGTTGATATCCAAACCCAGGGAGGTGTAGATCGATTGTTCCGCACCCTGGAAATCCCTCAATTCCAGCAACGCCTTGGCCTGGTAAAAATGGGCCAAATGGGATTCTGGCAAGAATAGGATTGCCTGGGTGGCATCCTGGTATGCTAATTGATAAGACCCTTTATTAAGATAATACTCAGCTCTGGCAATATAGACCTCTCCGTAAGCTGGATCCAAAAACAAGGCTTGATCCAGGTCATTTTTGATATCTGAGCCCGGCTCCAAAATCTGTGAGATCAAGGCTCGGCTGTAATATGCAGGAGCAAAACCAGGATCCAGGAACAGGGCCCGCTCATATTCCTCCAGAGCTTCGCCATAGCGGCCTAGATTTCTTAATGCCTCACCCACCAGATAATCAATATCCGCTGTTTCAAGTTGATCCACGGTTGATCGCAGATAAGTCAACATAGTTTCAAAATCAGCCCGTTGGTAGGCAACCAGGGCCGCCTGATAGCTTCCATATCCGGGATGCGGAGTCATCACATAGATCGGAGTAGGTGTATATGGTTTCTCCAAAACCTTCCCGATCGGAACCTGCAAAATCGGGTTGGGCGTTCCAGTTAAGGCGGCATTCAGACCTGGATCCACTGAGGGTGTCCAGGTAATGGGCGTGATGGTCAATCGGGGTGAAAAGATCGATCTGACGTTCGGAAACAACAATCCGCTGAAAAACAGCACGATCAGCAAAATTATGCTCCCGGTAAGAATGGGCACCAATCTTTTATAGTTATAGCGGCTTTTAGGGGATGGTTTGCTGGGCTTGTCACGCTTCCTGAGGTCTGGCAGATTTTTTGACCAATCCACTTTCCTGATAGGCGCGGGACGAATTCGACCCGGATCATGAGCCCCAAACAGGATCATTCCAAGCTGGGCTTCTGAGTTCTTGGGATCCAGATCGAGGACTTTCCTTAAGCAAAATAATCGCTCCTTGGTTGATTCAACCACCGTACTCATCAGGAGCCAGTACTCGATATTATCTTGGTCGTCCTTAAGAAGGCTGGCTAATTGGTCCCGGGCTTGAAAACGGTCTCCTTGCTCGAGGGCGATCTTTGCCAGAATAAATCGTTTGTCTTCAGCCATTCGTTTTCCAAGTCTGTTGTAGGCTATCCAGAGTGTAGCATAGCCTGACCCGGTGGACAAGAGAAGGTATAATGCTCCTCATGGTTAGAAAGGATCGATTTAGGATCGCATTACTGCTGATTGGAGTATTCATATCCAGCTGCAGCGGAGGGATATCATCCACACCGCGATCTACCCTGTCCGTCGCTCCTCCTCAGAATCCCTATCAAGCAAAAACCAGCCCGACCGGAACAGCAGCCCCTACCCAAACAGAAACGGCCGTCATCCCGACCTCAGAAGCCCTTTTGCCATCCCCAACACCTTTCAAACACAGCATCCAATCCGGAGATACCCTCTTTGGTATCGCGCTCCAATACAATATTTCCCTTGATGAACTTGTTTCTGCTAATCCAGGAGTGGATACCAGCCTGCTGGCGGTAGGCACAGAACTGATCATCCCCTTTTCGGATGATGATGAACTTGGCGCGCCGACTCCCACACCTTACCCGGTTACTCTCCTCGAAACTGTCTGTTATCCTGCCCGGACAGCTGGGACCTGGTGTATCGTTCTGGTGGAAAATGACCAAAACATTGTGCTGGAAAATATCTCTGTGGTGCTCCATATTTACTCTGCCAACAAAGAATTGATCGAAAGCCAGGCTGCCATTCCACCCCTGAACTATTTGTTCCTGGATCAGGTCCTCCCTCTGGCTGTTTTGATTAAATCGGACCTGCCTGAAAATTTTCAAGCCCAGGCAGTTTTATTGACATCATTGCCATCAGAAGCCAGCAGCCCTGGAGTTGAGATCCTCAAGCAATTATTCCGTTTCAATGACAAGAAGACTTCAGCCAGCATAAGCGGATCCGTCCAGCCGCTAGAAACCGATCTCAAGGACAAAGAGATCTGGATCGCTGCCGTTGCTTTTAGTGACGGTAAACCAGCGGGAATCAGAAAATGGATCAGTTCCGAGGAATTAAAAACCAATCAGCAAACATCCTTCGAGTTTTCACTTTATAGTTTAGGTCCCCCAATAGACGAAATCAAACTCTATGCTGAAATCCATTAAAAAAACAGAATTCTAACGAATTCTGTTTTTTTCAGCTGGTCAGCCAATTATCAGGGGTTTCCCCAGATCAAAAAGCTGTCGTATCTGCAGAAATTTTCCCCGACCTTATTAATAAAACATACCTGGTAGGGAATGGTCTCTCCATTTTTTGCCATTACAGGTTCCAGGCTGAAAAACGAACATCCCCCACTATCAGTTGGAGAGGTCTGGTAATTAATCACGCCAGCGGAGGGAATCTCTAGAATTATGCTGGCATTTAATCCCTCCAGGGGTTGATGATCTTGATGGATGCAAGCGCCTATCTCCTGGGATTCCAGTGAGGATATCTGGGGATGAAGCTCCCAGGTATCAACTACCACCTGGTCTTGGATTGGGGGATCAGCTGGAAGATCAGCTGTCGGGACTGTGATCAGCGCGTTTTCAGTATTGCCCCAGATCAAAAAACTGTCCCGCTGGCAATATTCCTGTTCGCCTATCCCCCGGAAACAAACCTGATAATCAACCGTTGTCCCGTTCTTGGCCAGAATAGGATCCAATGTCAGGAAAGAGCATCCTCCCTCATCAGTTGGTTTAAATTCTACAATCTGGGCAGTTTTCCCACCCTCAGTTAGGGTCACCACCGGGGTAACATTTTTCAATGGAAAGCCTGCCTCGTGGATGCAGGCACCGAGCTGCTGGGATTCCTGGGATGAAATTTGGGGAAGCTGCTCCCAGATATCCAGTTGGATCTCGCGGACAACCCGGGGTTGTTCTTTTGGCTGACTGGCATCTCTCTGGAATGAATCCTTGTACTTTTGACCCTGGGGCAAAAGTCTGATCTGCTGAGACGCCTCTGCCAGGGAATCAAATAACAGGCAGTAATTCTGGAAACATTGCTGGAAAACACCCTCCCGGATCTCAGCCAATTTCGAGATCGGCTCACCGGATATTGCAAAACCATAATAGCGATCTATATAGTCCATGAAGTAGGAAGGAATATAGAAACCTCCCCCATCTTGGATCTCACGATAATAATCCTGGGCCCCATCCACCCGATCCTGGAAGGATTCAAAGTCCTCGGTCAGAAGGGTTGAAATCGGCCGCAATGACACACCCAGCGGGCTCGAACTATCCTGGTAAAGGACTACATTTTGAAAGATCTGTTCAATGGTTCCATCTTTGGATCTGAACGCGCCTGAGACTGATTTCCCTGTGAAGTCGGTCCCCAGACGGGCGATGGCTTCCCCAAACGGAGAAGGGATTTCCTCCCTGGCAGAACTGCTCATTCCAGTATTTTCCAGGCCAGGATACCTGGCACATTCTCCCGCACATTTCCAGAGACCGTAAGGCATCAGGTGGACAACTCCCGGGGGGTCATCCACATACCGGAAAAAACCCATATTCTCGAAATATTGTTCAATGCTGTTCTTTTCAGGATTCTGCCGGGCCCGGGTTAAAGGTAAACCCACCCAGCGTTCTCCTCCCATTTGATCATAAAACTGTGAAAACTCCAGGGGGATGATAAAGCCATTCAAAAAACGAGCGGCTGAATTATCGGGATTGTTTGGCAGGTCCGAGAATCCTGCATCCCTGCCTACAGGTTCCAAATAATACCTGGGGGAGTCATCAGGATTAAATACCATCACCACTCCCTCAAAATACTGTTTCTCGAGGTTGCTGCCAGCCAGATATTTTTTATTCGAAATTGGAGGGCCCAGGCTCTCTTCTCCCTGCAGCCTATCATACAGCTCGCTGAAGCGGGGATCGACCAGATAGTAAGCCGAGCCATTTTGAGTGGGTGTGGAGCAGGCTGAAAATAACCCCAGGACCAAGATCATCAAAATGATTTGAGAGAGTCTCTTCAGCATATATTTTCCCAACCAGATCAGTTCGGCCTCTAAATCCAGAACCGAACAGTGCCCTAATTTTAAACGATAACATAGATATACGCAATAGCTCTTCTGTATATCCATCCAAATTGAAAGGTTGGTATAAAACATCTCTACCTGGATTAGTTGGATCAATTTCCGAACCCTGCTGGCAAAATATCTTGCTGGAGGAATAGCTGGGCAGGCTTTATTATCAACAAAGATATCACGATTTATTCAGTGTATAATTGGCAGTGCAATTTCACTATTCACCTACATCTGTGGAGGAAGACAGTGATGTCGGAAATCACCAGCCTATTGGAATCACACAAGATCATAACCAGTTACGATTACCAGGATCTGCCTGTAGATAAAGGATATGCCAATCGAACCCTGCATATCGATCTCAGTGCAAGCTCTATTACTGAAATTCCCGTCTCCCAACAAATGAAGGATATTTTTACCGGCGGCCGGGGATTTGCCCTCAGGCTGCTCTGGAATGCGATCCAGGACGATTCCAGCTGGGACTCCCCAGAGAACGCGCTGGTGATCGCCAACGGCCCCTTGTGCGGAACAACTGCCTATCCTGGCATGGGAAAAAGCACCGTTGTGACTCTCTCGCCTTTGACCGGATCGGTGATCGACAGCAATGGGGGTGGATTTTTTGCTCCTTTCTTGAAATTTTCAGGTTTTGACGCTCTGGCGATCACAGGGAAGGCTGAAAACGAAACAATCATCGTGATCGATGGCAATACACATCAAGTGCGCTTGGAGGAAGCTCCCCGGGAAGCTCTCAATACCTACCCCCTGGCGGGCATTCTAACCAGGATGTATGCCCTGGATGACAGAGATCAAAAAAACGTCTCTGTGATCACTACTGGTGAAGCCGCAAACCACATCCGCTATGCCGGCTTGAATATCAGCTTCTTTGACCCCAAACGCCAGGAAGTACGCGTCAAACAAGCCGCCCGCGGGGGATCTGGACGGGTCTTCCGGGACAAAAAACTGAAGGGTATTGTGGTCCGATATGCCGGGACCAGCGGATCCAGCAACAATCCTGCCAAACCTGAATTGATCCGTGAGGCGGGAAAAAGGATCAATCAAGAAATAACCAAATACGACGAACAGCAGAATAATATGAGGGAGATCGGCACAGCTCATCTGGTCGAGATCATGGACCATTTTGATCTGCTGCCCGTTCACAATTTCCGGTTTGGAACCCATCCAGAACATGTGGAAATAGATTCCACCACCTGGCAGCAATCTTTCACCCAGGATAAACGAATGGACAGCTGCTGGCTGGGATGCACCATGGCCTGCTCTCACGGAGTGGATGGATTTTTACTGAAAACAGGTCCCCATGCCGGGGAAAAAGTCCTGGTCGATGGACCGGAATATGAAAATGCAGCCGGTTTGGGATCCAATATTGGGGTTTTCGATCCCGAAGCAATCCTGGAAATGAATTTCTACTGCGACAGCTATGGAGTGGATACAATCTCTTTTGCGAATTCGGTTGCCTTCTGCATGGAATGCATCCAGTACGGGCAGATCACCAAAGAACATACTGGTGGTATGGACCTCAGCTGGGGCAATGCTGAGAGCGCCCTGGAGCTATTGCATCAGATGTCCAGGGGAGAGGGATTTGGCCTGATCGTTGGTCAGGGAACTCGATACATGAAAAAATACTTCGCGGAAGAGTTTGGAGCGGATCCTGCTTTCCTCCAGGACATTGCCATGGAAGTCAAGGGGATGGAAATCTCGGAGTATATGACCAAAGAATCCATCGCCCAGCAAGGAGGCTACGGCATGGCTCTTAAAGGTGGGCAGCACGATGAAGCCTGGTTGATATTCATGGACCAGGTGGAGAACTTACTGCCATCCTTTGAAGAAAAAGCTGAAGCCCTGCATTATTTTCCCATGTGGCGAACCTGGTTCAGCATTCATGGGCTTTGCAAACTACCCTGGAATGATATCAAACCAATCAACAACAAGGATACAGATCAGCCTGAACGCATTCCAGAACATGTCGAGAATTACACCTGGGTTTATGAAGGGGTAACAGGTGTCAAAGTTACGCCGGATGATTTAATTGCCCAGTCAGAGCGAGTGTATAACTTCCAGCGGGTATTTAACCTCAGAGTCGGTTTTGGCACTCGAGAACATGATTACCTGCCCTACCGGGCAATGGGGCCAGTGACCGATGAAGAATATGAATCCCGCCAGGAACGATATGACAAACAACTCCAGGAACTTCTGGGGATCGATCCTTCTGAACTAAGTACACCAGAGAAGAATTCCCGCCTGCGAAAATACCGGGAACAGCAATATCAGCAGCTCCTGGAAGTTGTTTATAAACGCCGGGGATGGACTCCCAACGGCGTACCGACCCCTGAAAAACTTACTAGTCTGGGAATTGACCTGCCCGATGTGCTGGCAGTGGTAAAAAAACACCAATAAATTACCCCCCCATCAAGAAAGAAAAAGCTCCCCAACGCTGTTCGGGAGCTTTTTTTGATCATTGACCCAGGGGAGCTATGCTTCTTTTTCCTGATCTCCGGGGTCTATCAAAAAACTTTTCTTCCAGTTAAAGATCAAATTCAGGGCTTCCAGCGGGCTTAATGAATTGACATCTAGATCTCTCAATTCAGATAACAAGGGATTGGTTTTTGGAAAGAGGGCCATTTGCTGGGCTAAATCTGGATCAAGTTTGATCGTTCTCCCTGAGGATTGCACCAATTGATTCATGATCTCTTCCGCCCGATGAGTGACCGCAGGCGGCATACCTGCGATTTGGGCTACGTGGATGCCGTAGGATTTATCTGCCCCGCCAGCTGTGATCTGATATAAAAATACCACTTTACCTTCGGCCTCACTGACGGAAACCCGATAATTGCGGATCCCAGGAAGTAAATCAGGAAGTTCTGTCAATTCATGATAGTGGGTTGCAAACAGGGTTTTGGCTCGTTTATCGGGGTGATTGTGGATATATTCCACCACCGCCCAGGCAATCGCCACACCGTCGTAAGTGCTGGTCCCTCTCCCGATCTCATCCAGGATCATCAAACTGCGTGGAGTAGCATGATTGAGAATATTGGCGGTTTCCACCATCTCGACCATAAAGGTCGATTGGCCAGCGTGAATCTCATCCTGGGCTCCGATGCGAGTGAAAATCCGGTCTACCAGACCGATCCTGGCAAAATCTGCCGGGACAAAACTTCCTATTTGGGCCAGCAGCACGATCAAGGCAACCTGCCTTAGGAAAGTCGATTTTCCCGACATATTCGGACCGGTCAGGATCCGGATTCGTTCTCCCTCTTCAAAAATCGTGTCGTTCGGAACAAATCGGATACCCCGCAGGCTTTGTTCAACAACCGGATGTCGACCGGCATGGATCTCCAGCAGATCCTCTTCGACAACTTCCGGTCTGATATATCCCTGGGTAGCCGCAGTTTCTGCCAGGGAAGCCATGACATCAAGCTCTGCCAGAACTCGCGCAGTGGCCAGCATGCGATCTGCCTGAATGCTCAGACGTTCACAGAGCTCACCAAAAAGTTTACGCTCCACGTCTTTGATCTGGTCCTCAGCATTAAAGACCTGGGTCTCATACTCTTTTAACTCTGGTGTGACATAGCGCTCTGCGTTCACAAGAGTTTGCTTGCGGATGTAATGTTCTGGTACTCGGTCAGATTTGGCCCGGGTTACCTCAATATAATATCCAAAGACCTTATTGTGACTGACCTTTAAGGTCTCAATGCCAGTATTTTTTCTTTCTACGGACTCCAGATTGGCAATCCAGTCCCGGGCATATTTGGTATTGGATAGGATCTGGTCCAGCTCTTCAGAATATCCCGGTTTTATGATTCCAATCTTTCCCAGGACCGCAGGTGGTTGATCTTCGACAGCTCGAGAGATCAGATCCAATGCTTCTGAACAATTAGAATATCCCTTAAAAAGCTCATTCAGGACGTTGGTCTCGGGTGCATTATCCTGAAAAAGCACTCTGATGTCTGGCAGCTGGGCCAAGGTTTGCCGAATACCCACCAGGTCTCGCGGCTGAGCGGTGCTTCCCACAACCCGATTGCAGAGGCGCTCCAGGTCCTGGAGGTTCCTGAACTTTTCACGAAGTTCATCTCTCAGTATCCCCTTCTTAAAGAACACTTCCACACCATCGTGGCGGCTGCGGATCTTGTTAACATCCAGGAGTGGTTTGCTGATCCACTGGCGTATCAATCTTTTACCCATTGGAGAGATGGTTTGGTCCAGGATTCCCAGCAAGGATCCTGATATTGAACCTGTCCGAATGGTCTCCGTCAATTCCAGGTTGCGGCGAGTGGCGGCATCCAAAGTCATAAATTCCTGCAGGCTGTAGCGGCTCAAACTGTTGAGCAGCCGCAGTGAATCTGGCCGGTTCTGATCAAGATACTGAATGATCGCGCCGGCGGCCATGATCGCGTAAGGGTATCCCCGGACTCCATAACCATCGAGGGTCTTGACCTGGAAGTGTTCTTTAAGAACATCCTCGCAGCGTTGTTCTTCAAAGCGCCAGGCTGGAAATTCGCTGAGGTGACTGGGCAGGCCATTGGGATCAAAGTCGGATCCCAATGGAACGAGCAGCTCGGCAGGCGACAGCCGGAGCAGCTCAGAACGGGCCAGCTCTTGTAGATGATTTTCCTGGATCTCTGTTACAGCAAATTCCCCGGTTGTAATATCAACGTAAGCGATCCCTGCCCGCTGGTCATCGAGCACCAGACTGGCCAGGTAATTGTTCCCGTCTCCAGGAAGCAAGCTGCTTTCCAGGATTGTTCCGGGAGTGATCACTTTCACAACTTCACGGGGCATCAATCCATTGACAGGGACATCCCCAACCTGATCACAGATCGCCACATGATAGCCGCGCTCGATCAAGCGGGAAAGGTAGTTTTCAGCCGCATGATGGGGAATGCCAGCCATCGGAATCCTGGTGCCTTTTCCCACAGTCCGGGATGTGAGCACAATATCCAGAACCCTTGAAACAACCTCCGCATCCTCATCAAAAGTTTCATAAAAATCCCCCAGGCGGAAGAAGATAATAGAATCTGGATACTGATTCTTGATATCCAGGTACTGCCTTCGAACCGGGGTGATTTTCTCTTTCGACATGCCTCAATTCTATATTGAGTGCTGTTAATCCACAAGGTACAATGTCCTGGAATACGAAGTCTATCCAAGTCAGGACCAGCTAAAATGTGAGATTGATTTAATAACAGGGGAATGTTATAAAAGACTTTCACGTTGTATAATTATTTGTGCAGGACCTCATCCACTCTTAAATACTTAAAAAGGAGAATAGCATCATGGCTAGCGTAACATATGATCATGTATATAAACGTTTTGACGACGTGGTTGCCGTCAATGATCTAAGTCTTGAAATAGAAGATAAAGAATTCCTCGTTCTTGTAGGTCCCTCGGGTTGCGGTAAATCCACTGCGTTGAGACTGCTAGCCGGACTGGAAGATATCACTGAAGGGTCATTAAAAATCGGCGATCGGGTTGTCAATGATGTAGCGCCCAAGGATCGCGATATCGCCATGGTCTTCCAAAGCTATGCCCTTTACCCCCATATGTCAGTTTATGATAATATGGCCTTCGGTTTAAAGTTACGGGATTATCCCAAGGACCAGATCGATGAGCAGGTTAATAATGCGGCCGAGATCCTGGGTATTACCACCCTGCTGAACCGCAAACCCCGCCAGCTATCCGGGGGCCAACGTCAGCGAGTAGCTCTGGGAAGGGCTATTGTGCGGGACCCCCAGGTCTTTCTGCTTGATGAGCCTCTATCCAACCTGGACGCGAAATTACGGGTCCAGACCCGGGCAGAGATCACCAAACTCCATCAGAGGCTGGAAACCACTTTCATCTATGTTACCCACGACCAGGTTGAAGCCATGACCATGGCCACCCGGATCGCTGTGATGAATTACGGCGTATTGATGCAGGTAGATACACCCCAGACACTATACGATCGACCCAATAATCTCTTTGTTGCAGGGTTTATCGGATCACCAGCCATGAATTTCTTTAATGCTGAGATTGCCCAGGCAGGTGAGGATATTGTTATCAAAACCAATACATTCTCTATCAATGTGCCTGAAAACCGCCGGGCATCTCTAAAAAATCATCTTGGAAAACCAGTGGTATTTGGTCTCAGACCAGAAGATATTCACGATCCGAATTTTGCTCCTCCCCGGATCATTGCCCAGAACGTGAATGCTACTGTCGATCTCACTGAACTGATGGGCAACGAGATCTTCCTTTTCCTCAAGAATGGTGAGAGCGAGTTTGTCGCCCGGGTTGATCCTCGGACCAGCTATAAGTTGGGGAACCAGGTAACTGTTGCTTTTAATATGGACAATATGCATGTCTTTGACAAGGAGACAGAAGAGGTCATTCGCTAAGATTATTCTTTTCTAGAGAGGACAAAATGTCTCCTCGCCAAGACTTGCGGGGAGATATTTTCATTTCGGAGGATTAATGCCATACCCCTATTTAAAACCATTGCTGAACCAGAATGGCTCAAAAATTGTCCTGCTGGTCCTGGACGGCCTGGGAGACATCACAGTCACACCTGACGGCCAAAGTGCTCTCGAGAAAGCGAAAACCCCCCTGATGGATCGATTGGCGGAGGAGGGTTGCTTGGGACAAACCATTCCCATTCGATATGGGATCACACCTGGATCCGGACCTGCTCACCTGGCTTTATTTGGTTACGAACCCCTGGAGTATCTTGTCGGTAGAGGTGTTCTTTCTGCAGCCGGAATCAACCTTGATGTAAAGGTAGGTGATATCGCCGCCCGCGGTAATCTCTGCACCCTGAACGGCGCTGGATTGATAACCGACCGCCGGGCGGGAAGGATCTCAGACCAGGATGCAGAGCCCATCATCGAAAAACTCAACCGGGTCCAAATTCCCGGCGTCCAGGTTGAAGTCCGCCAGGAAAAAGAATATCGTTTTGTATTTGTGATGCGCGGTGCGGGGCTCAACCCTTCCCTGAAGGACACCGATCCCCAGGAAGTTGGAGTTCCACCGCTGGAAGTGGCAGCCCTGGAACCTGCCGCTGAAAAAGCTGCTGAGCTGATCAAGTCCTGGGTCAAGGCTGCCTATCAGGCTCTGTCGGACGAGCCAATCGCCAATGGATTTTTATTGCGGGGCTTTGCGACCGATCCGGGGTTGCCTACCTATATGGAAGCCTATCAACTTAAAGCTGCCTGCATTGCTGAGTATCCCATGTACAAAGGTGTTTCCCGCCTGGTCGGCATGGAAGTGATCGAAGTGGAAGGAGAGGGACCTGCCGCTGAGTTTAAGGCTGCAGAAAAATATTGGGACCAGAATGATTTCTTTTTCATCCATGTCAAAAAGACCGACAGTTACGGCGAGGATGGGAATCTGGACGCCAAGGCCAAGGTCATAGAATCAGTCGACCAGGCTCTGCCGATCTTGCTTGACCTTAAACCTGATGTATTAATCATCACCGGAGACCATTCAACACCTGCACTTTTAAAGACGCATTCCTGGCATCCAGTTCCATTTCTACTTTGGGCTCCAAAGACCCATCGAACCGACCTAGAAAACAGGTTTTCTGAACGGCTCTGCGCCCGGGGAGGATTGGGGACATTTCCCGCGGTTGAAACTATGTCCTTGGCTCTGGCACATGCAGGACGCCTCCATAAATTCGGAGCCTGACCCCAACCCATGCCAGGAAATCAAAAAAGGCAGCATTTTCCGCTGCCTTTTTTCTATTCACTTTATTCTTAACCTCCTGGTGTTCAGGTGGCGCTTGATTTCCGGCGCCTGGCAGGAATGACCCAACCCAGGAGAACACCTCCCAGTAAAGTCAATATACCAAATACCAGGAATATATCCTGCCAGAATTGGATCGGAAATAGTCGGATCAATGAATCCGAATAGAAGAACAGCCAGCTATCACCTTCAAAAAAGATCCGGTGAAAATTTGTAAATAGAGCCTGGAAGCTGACCAGGGTCAATAATATGAGCAGGACCAGTAAAGCAGCAGTGACCTTCCCCCCCCGGAAAATGGCCTGTAAAAAACCTTCCTTCCAATCCCAGGTGTTGGCGATACCCCACCCAATGAGGAATACTCCCAAAGCGATATAACATGTCCTGACGAGTGCCTGCAGGACAAGTTTGACATCTTCCAAATGCCCCAATTCTCTCTCTATGTAAATGGCATCCCCATCTTCAAACCTGAGCGCACGTAATTCGTCCAATGGCAGCTTGGTAATAAGGTACTTCCGGGTCAGATTTCCATATTCCAGGCGTTCTTGTGTAGAAAACCCATAACTATCCTCAGGAAATCCGGGGCGGCGATATTCCAGCCCCATAAATACCGGGCTCAAGAGGAACAAGATCACCAAAACACTGATCAGGATCGGGATCGAGACTGTAACTAAAAGGCCAAACACTCTCTTTAATATATCCATGGCTCTATTCTCCCAGCAGTAAGGGATCCGTGAAGATGCTGTTGAGCACCATTTGATTTGTGATCCTTTCAATGGGTGCTTTGTCATCTGTGAATATCAAACCGCCGGTTGGCAGTGGGCGGCGGTTGTTAATGGCTATGCGAATCGATTGGGTCAGGATCGAGGGGGTTTTTCCATCATCCTGGAGCAGGGCCAGATTGATCTCGAGGTTATCCCATTCCGTTTCCTGGACAGTTGCGTAAACGATCGAATTATAGGTCGCCGGGACATCCATCACATAGACAGAAGGAAATACTTCCTGAATGGTTGCTACCAATCCTGCCAGAAGCTGATCATCCTCGGGGGTGCGCCCCACATTCAGGGCCAGGACCCCGTCAGCTGACAGGTGTTCATGAACCTCGCTGAAGAACTCTTTGGTTGTCAGGTGCCAGGGTATATAGGGAGGCCGGTAGGCGTCAATACTGATCAGGGAATACTGCCGATCACCGTGGACCAACCCCCAGCGTCCATCTTGAGTGATTGGAACCAGGTTGGGTTGGGTCATGCCAAAATATTCCTGACCGACCCGGATGATCTCTTCATCGATCTCAAATCCGTCGATCGGAATTGGACCAAAAGCAAGTGTAGCTTGCCTGGCTGATGTCCCTGCCGCCAGGCCGATAATTGCCATATCTTCTACCATTGCTGTTGTATATGGCGGTTGGTTAAAGAAAGGCGCAGCCAGAACCTGCATCCAGGTTCCCCAGTAGGCGGTCTGTTCGGGGTGGTAAATAGAATGGATTCCCTGGCCTTCATTTAATCTCAGGAAAGTATAGCCGTCCTCCTCCAGAACCTGAATGTAATTATAAGAAGATTCCTTTTCATAGATCTGGTTGGCAGATTCCTTGATCGATCCCCTCCCCCCCAGGATTCCCAGCAGGATGATCAGTCCTGGCATCCAGATCCATTTCAAGGTTTCCTTCCAGCCTGCCGAAAGCTTAAGGCCAATCAAGGAAACCACCCCCAGGATCACAGAAAAAACCACAAAGGTTAACCGGGTGCCCAGCCAGGGGATGAGGATCAGGTCCGGTGTAAAGGTCCCGATAAAGGATCCCAGAGTTGAGATTGCGTAAATGCCGCCAGCCGTCCGTCCCGCATCTTCCGGGCCCTTCAGTACCAGTCGGATGGCAAATGGTGACACCATTCCCAGCAGGGTGATTGGGATGATCAGCAATACCAGGACAGCTGAGAAAGCGCCCAACAATACTCCCACCTGGAGTTGATCAAAGGCATCGGCGGCAGCGATCAAAACTGGCCGAGCAACAAAGGGGACCACTCCAGCTGAAAATGCTCCCCAAAGCAGGATCTTGTAAAAAAGCTGTGGATCAGGGTTCCGATCAGCCCACTTTCCGCCCAGAAAATATCCAGCAGTAAGGTAGATCAGGATCAAGCCAATGATGGCGGCCCAAACCAGGTTGCTGGTCCCAAAAACTCCCCCCAGTAAACGTGAGGCAGCAAATTCAATTCCCAGGGTGGTCATGCCAGATATAAAAACTGTGAAATACAGGTATTTTTTCATCAGGTTTTTAGAACGGAAGAGCCTTTATTCCGCACCGAGTAGAAAATTGATTGCCAGGGCAAGCAGACCTGCCAAAAGTGTCTTCAGGCCGTATACCAGCAAATTTTCGTTGGACACTTTTCCCAGGAACAGCCCCAAACCAAATAAACACAACAGGGCTGTACCAACAGAAAGGCCATAACTGAGAACCGGATTGCCGATCAACTGACCGAGAAATAGGGGAGTCAACACCAGGATTGCAGCCAGAGCGGGCGCTAATCCATCCACGATCGAGACGATAATAACAGCATAACGGGAAGCCTTGCCGATCGATGTTTTTGTTTGATCGATCAGGGATATACTCTGTAATTCGTATAGTTCTCGCCGCCTTTCTGCAGTCTCTGTTAAATATGCCCCCCATAATCCCGAGATGCCCATTGCTATTGACGTGGCGATTCCAGTTCGAATTGGGATGGATAAATCTCTCACACCCGCCAGGTAACTTCCCACCAGCACGCCAATGGTCGTTAATACTCCATCAAAGGCGTTCATCGCGAAATATCTTCGCGCAATTTCTGCTATTCCTACCAGCTCGTTATAGGACCGGAGCTCATCCAGGTATTCAGATACCGCAAGCCACCGATTTTGGATGTATTTCATGCTCAGTCTTGGTGGGTCTCGACTTCTTCAACGGTCCTTTTTCCAGCAGCAACCTCATCGATGGAGTGTACAGCAGCCCCGGAGTCGACGATCAAATCATACAGCTCCTTGTAAGACAACTGCTCACCTTCTACGGTTATTTTTGCATTTTCAACATGGTGGTCTATCTCATAAATTGTGATATTCACTCCATCCACTCCGGGGAGGGTGGATATTTTTCTGACCAGATCCACAATATTGGGTTCCAGAGGTTTTAATACATCGAGAACAATGCGTCGTAAATTGCCCATAATACTCAAGATTCTCCAGTCTAACTAGATCTCTTGCCGCCCAAACCTCAATCCGCTCCCAAGTTCCGGCTGCAATTTTAACGGTAAAAAATTCTACCATATCCAGAGAAATATTTAGCTCTGAACTGATATACCTGTCGTGTTATATAAGCTGAAATCTGGCTCATCTGCTAAGGCTAGTCTTGAAACAGACAATCCTGTATAATATGATTTATGATCATCATGTTCAATGCATACTACTATGTGAAAGACCCACTGCCGGCCGCTGCTCTTCAGGCGGCTGCCGAAAATGGCTGTGCAGCCGCCTCAGGAAATCAAGTCGAGCCGGGCTTCCCTCAGAGTCGTTAAACGAACTGTTCCCAGAATTTTCTTATCCAGCCCGGACATCGTAACGTCCGGGTTTTTTTTGAGTAAACAGAAGGTGTCCTTATGAATGACAAGCAGCTATCAGGAAATGAGATCAGAAAATCCTATATAGATTTTTTTACAGAGCGGGGGCATAAATTTGTGCGTTCATCCTCTCTGGTCCCGGGAGGAGATGCAACCCTGCTGTTCACTAATGCCGGCATGGTTCAATTTAAGGATGTATTCCTGGGAACGGATCAAAGGGATTATCGCCGAGCCGCAAACTCCCAAAAATGCATGCGGGTTGCCGGTAAACATAACGACCTGGAAGATGTTGGTCAGGATGATACCCACCACACTTTCTTTGAAATGATGGGAAACTGGTCCTTCGGGGATTACTATAAAAAAGAAGCTATCGCTTATGCCTGGGAACTGCTCACTGAGGTCTGGAAAATACCCAAGGAGCATTTATATACCACGGTATTTAAGGATGAACTGGGTCAAATTCCTGACGATGAAGAAGCAGCCCAATTCTGGCTGGAACAACCCGGTTATATAAAAAGCCATCTGTTTTCACAGGGCAGGAAAGACCTTTTCTGGGAGATGGGGGATACTGGCCCTTGCGGTCCATCCTCTGAGATCCATTATGACCTCCGACCAGAAGAAGGACCGGTCACCGATCCTGACGCACTGGATACGGATCGTTTTGTCGAATTCTGGAACCTGGTATTTATCCAATATAACAGGAAAGGGCCTGATACCCTGGATCCACTGCCTGCCAAACATGTAGATACCGGTCTGGGGCTGGACCGAATGGTAGCGATCCTTCAGGGAAAAAAGTCCACTTACCGGACAGACCTATTATTCCCGCTGATCCAGGCTGTCCAGGCTATAACCGGGGATACCGATCAAGAACGAGACGCAAATTTTACCCCTTACCGGGTGATTGCCGATCATGCCCGGGCAGCAGCATTCCTGATTGCTGATGGAGTTGTACCCGGGAACCTGGGGCGCAACTATGTTTGCCGGATGATCATCCGGAGAGGATACCGCTTTGGGGGTCACCTCGACCTCAAAACGGCTTTTTTGGCCCGGATTGCAGATGTCGTGATAGATCATTATCAGGTAGCGTACCCGGAGCTGAAAAAAAACCGCCAGATCATTCTTGACACCATCACTCGGGAAGAAGAACAATTCCAGAGCACACTCGAAAAAGCCACTCAACACCTTGAGGACCTGCTCGATGCGATCAAAGGTCAGGATGTGCTTCAAGGAGAACAGGCAGCCCATCTCTATACCACCTATGGCATGCCCTTGGAGATCACCAGGGATATCGCTCAGGAACGCGGGTTGAACGTCGATGAAGAAGGATTTCGGATTGCGATGGACCGGCACCGGATCGATTCTGGTGCAGGACAGGCTTTGGGTGAAATGGGGGGGCAAGAAGTTGAATTCTATCAGCAGCTTTTAGGATCTCTCCAGAAGGAAAACATCCTCGAATCCAGCGGTGTGGTTTCCAACCCCTACCAGGAACTTTCTACCTCAGGCAAGGTGCTGGCAATTATTAAGGACAGCGAGCTGCACCAATCTGCCAAGGCGGGCGAAGCTGTTGGCATCGTTGTCCCAGCCACTCCCTTCTACCTGGAATCCGGAGGACAGGTTGCTGATACAGGCACGATCAGCGGTAAGGATTGGCAAATCGCTATAAGTGATATCTACCAGCCATCTTCCGGGATGATCGTACATCTCGGCCAGGTCCTAACGGGCACTCCAGCAGTTGGGGATCCGTCAGAGATCGAGGTCGATCCGATCCGCCGAAATGATATTATCCGCAACCACACAGCTACTCACCTGCTGCACGCCGCCCTGGATAAAGTCCTCGGAGAGCATGCTCGCCAGGCAGGTTCTCTGGTCGCTCCCGATCACTTGCGTTTTGATTTCACCCACAATCGGGGCTTATCTGATGGTGAAATTAAAGCTATTGAGGAGGAAGTCAATCACCGCATTCTCGAAGACCACATCCTGGACATCAACCTCAAACCGATCCAGGACGCGATTGACGGCGGAGCCCGGGCTCTATTTGGGGAGAAATATGGTGATGTGGTTAGGACAATAAAAATGGGAGATTTCTCCTATGAACTATGCGGAGGTACACACTGCCAGCGCAGCAGCCAGGTCGGATTGTTTTTGATCACCAGCGAATCCAGCACAGCTGCCGGCATTCGCCGAATTGAAGCAGTCACCGGTCGGGAAGCCTACCGGCTTGTCCAAACCCGGTTCACTGAACTAAAAACTGCAGCAGGGTATCTCTCCACCGGATCGGATCAAGTAGCCGACCAAACCAAATCCATCCTGGAGAACAACAAAAAAACAGAAAAATCCCGGGATAAATTAGCGCAAAAGCTGGCCTTGATCGAACTCAATCAAGCCCTGGAGAAATGTGGAGCAGGTATCGGGAATCAATTTATTGGTCCGGATCCTGGAAGATTCTGATCTTGAGACCATGCGCCTGGCTGCGGACAGCTTCCGCCAGCAGGTTCCCCAAAATGGCGTTGTGGTTCTGGGAGCTATTATTGATGGCGCACCCCGCATGATCGCGGCTGTCACGGAGGACCTGATCCAGAAAGGCATCAAAGCCGGCGATCTGATCCAATTCATTGCCCAACAGGTGGGTGGTGGCGGGGGAGGACGGCCTGGCCTGGCCGAAGCCGGCGGAAAGGATCCCTCTCGCTTGGGATCTGCCCTGGACAGTGTTTCCGACTGGCTGAAAGACAAAATCAACGGTTGACCGGATAATCTCCTCGAATAAGCTCTTCCTGCACTCCCTGCCAGCTTGGGCGGGGAGGAGCGATTTTTGGTAAAATAAATCCCGTGAAAACACAAATCATCCAGCTAGAGATCCATGATGATATTAATTCAGTTAAAGACAAAATGGATTGGTCTCAGACTACGCGAGTCCTGCTGGAGTGGCCAAAGGATGGAAAGATCCTTCAACACCGGCTGGATCTAGTCCTCCTGGAAAGATATTGTTCATCCAATGGCAGTCAGTTAGCTGTCTTGACGTCTGATCGGCAAGTGATCGACCAGGCAGAAGATGCCGGTATTCCCGTATTTCAATCCCGCTCTACCGCTCAGCTTCGGGCCTGGGGCAAATCCCATCGGGAGTTTATCCGCCAGGATCTGGTTGAAAATACTCACCATCCCAGGGACCTATCCTCTCTGAAAAAAGACCAGGAAAACCAGCCAGGACAGCTCCCCTCCTGGGGAAGGATTCTAAGTTTCTCGCTGGGAGTTGCTGCGGTACTGGCCATCGGAGCCACCTTGCTGCCCAGCGCAATAGTCCAAATACCGGCAGTCATCAACCTCAGGGAAATCACAATTCCTGTCCAGGCTGTTCCTGATCAATCAGGTATCCAGATATCCGGCGTGATCCCGTCCCGGACCCTGGAAATCACTGTTGATCAACAGGCTTCGGCAGCCTCAACTGGAATTATGGCTTTGCCTGCAGAATATGCCCGCGGTGAAGTGATCTTCACTAATCTCTCAGACCAGGAGATTTTTATCCCTGTCAACACTGTTCTCAGCACAGATATAAGTGCTGGTCCGTTGTTCATCACGACTGAATTGGGTTCCCTTCCCGGATCGTTCAATTCCGAGATCACACTGCCCGTTCAAGCCCTTGAACCCGGCACTTCGGGTAATCTTCCCGAATTTTCGATCTCACGCATCAGTCAGGAGTTGGGAGCGGAAATGATCGTTGCTAATCTTTCACCTGTATCGGGTGGAGAAGATATTCTGATTCCAGCACCCAGCTCAGCGGATCATGAGAAATTGATTTCATCCCTTGAGATATTACTCCTCGACCAGGCTTTTGAAATGGCAGCCAAGGAGTTGGAACCAGGGGACATATTAATCACTTTCGATCCCCACAGCACAGAAATACTTGAGTCTAGCTTTGATCCTGAACTCGGTTCAGCCAGTGACAGCCTGACCATCTCCAGGACCAGCCAATTTCTCTTTTATTATGCTTCAGCTGCCGATCTTCAAATCTTAGCCGAACAGGCCGTCAGTGGTCTTTACAGTGAGAGTGAGCTCTCGCCAAATCTGGGGTCAATCGATATCAACCATCTCACTGATCCCGTTCTGGGAAATGGTCTTGGCAGCCGGGTGGCAGATCCAGATAGTCTGGACTGAAAAACAAAACTATAATCAGGGTAGGATTATCCAGAGCATCCTAGGAAAAGATCCTGCGGAAGCGGGCAATTTGCTTCGGACAGACCTCAACTTAAGGGGTCAACCGGAGATCAATATTAAACCAGCCTGGTGGGTCAGGGTTCCTATACTGCCATTCAGGATCACGATTCTCGAAATAATCGAGTGAGAATATGAGCAGCGACCCAGGTAGAATTTTGGCAGTAGATCCGGGGGATAAAAGGATCGGATTGGCGATCAGTGATCCCTCACAAACGATCGCTTCTCCCCTGGCTGTGATTGAGCACCAGTCGCGAGCTGATGATGCCCGCCAGATCCTGGTTTATGTCAAAGAAGCCGGTGCTGTACTGATAATTCTGGGATATGACGATGATCAGGAAGGACAGCCAACCTATCAAGGCAGAAAATCTATCCGCCTCCAAAATGAGCTCCTTCGCATTGGAGATATTCCGGTACTATTGTGGAGTGAATTTGGAAGCACCCGGCAGGCTCAGTTGGCCAGGAGGGAAATGAACGTCTCCAGGAAAAAAAGGGCCGGACATCTAGATGATCTGGCGGCCACAATCATCCTGCAATCCTATTTAGATTCTCTACCTGGCGGAACAGACCATGCCAACTACTAAAAGGTCACCTGGCAGGAAAATCCTGGGTATGCTGATCGGCATGTTTGCTCTGGTATTGATCTTTCTCGCCAGCAGCATGATCTACAGTCTGCCGGCCAAAACGGAGGAGCTGTTCGGCCCTCCCTCCGGGGATTTACCTCTTAATAAGATATATACCCAATCATTGATCCTTTTGATCTCGAAAGACCAGCTCATGGAACCTATCAGACTGGAGATCGAGGAGTATGTCTTCCCCATCCAGCCGGGAGAGTCCCTGGACAGTGTGATCGGTAATCTGCAGAAACTCAAGGTAATCAACCACAGCCGGGCCTTCCGGGCTTATTTGATCTACTCCGGGATCGACACCCGCATCCAGCCAGGCGAGTACCAATTTACACCCGGTCTCACTGAGTTAGATGTGGCATTATTGCTGGGCAATCCCCTTCCTTCAAAGACAAAACTCTCAGTCCTGGCTGGCTGGCGGGCAGAAGAAATTGGTGCCAGTCTCGTGCAATCAGGCATAAACCTTGAACCTGCTGAATTCCTGGCGGCTGTCAGGTCCACTGAGAAAGAAGGTTATCTCTTTCCCGGGACCTATTCCCTGGATAGGGAAATCTCAGGGGAACAGATCGTGGACCTGCTTTACGCGGCCTTTATTAATCAGATCTCACCTGGTATGGAAGAGTTGTATGAAATACAGGGCCTGGACTTACATCAAGCTGTGACACTGGCTTCGATAGTAGAAAGGGAAGCTGTTCTGGATGAAGAAATGCCCCTGATCGCCAGCGTGTTCCTGAACAGGCTCAAGAATGGTATGAACCTGGCTGCAGATCCAACTGTACAATACGCGATTGGCTACAATGTCGACCAGGGAAGTTGGTGGACCAATCCCCTTTCCCTGGAGGATCTAGAATATCCATCTCCCTATAATACTTACCAATTCCCCGGCTTACCACCTGGACCAATCTGCAACCCAGGTTTATCCTCTCTTCTGGCAGTTGCCAATCCCCCAGCCACAGATTTTCTGTTTTTCAGGGCTGCCTGCGACGGTTCTGGATCCCATAATTTTGCAGTGACATTCGAAGAACACCTTAATAATGCCTGTGAATGAATTTTCATTCTCTACCCGCTAACAACCTGTGGCAGCTCCTATTTTTCAATACCCCTTTCCAGCCAGGCAATCCGGGCGCTGGCAGCAACAAAAATGGAGCCGGTGACCAGAACGATCTGCCTGTCATCAACCAGGCTGAGGGATTTTTCCAGGGCCTGACCAACATCGGGTATGGATTCTGAACTTTCCACCCGGTCACCTGCGATCTCAACCAATTTGGCAGGATCCATAGCCCTGGGATGATCGGCCTGGGTGCAGATCAAATGTGTTGTCCGGGGAAGGATCTCATCCAGCATGCCTTCCAATTGTTTATCCTCCGAGATCCCAAAAACCAGGATCAGCTCCCGATCCGGGAAAAATTCATCAATTGTTTCGCGGAGTTTTCCCATCGATGCTGGATTATGGGCAGAATCCACGATTACCGGGGGTGAATCCCGGAGGATTTCAAACCTTCCTGGCCAAACCGTTTCCCTGAATCCAGCTTGAATATCGGCCAAAGAGAGAGGGAAATCCTGGGACCGCAGCTCGACCAAGGCTGCATAGGCTGTCTGGGCATTTATTACCTGGAAATCTCCCAGCAAAGGTATCCAAAACTCGATCTCCCGAGGGTCTTTTTTGTCAACTAAAAGAAAACTTTGCCCTCTGAGATCTTTTTTAATAACCCTGGAGTGGTAAATCTGGTCAATTTCAACCAGTTTCGAATCATTTTTAATAGCAATCTCCCGAATAACAGTCCTGGCGCTGTCTACCTGGGGAGCGCAAACAACAGGAACTCCAGGTTTGATAATGCCGCCTTTTTCAAAGGCAATTTGTTCCAGGGTGTCTCCTAGAATGCTGATATGGTCCAGAAACAGGGAGGTGATAACTGCTACTCTGGGAGTGATAATATTTGTAGCATCAAGCCTTCCCCCCAGACCCACCTCAACAACAGCGATATCAACTTCCTCCTCAGAAAAATGCCTGAATGCCAAGCCGGTCATGATCTCAAACGTGGTGAGTTCCGGAACCCGGGCTACTGTATCCTTGATCTCAGCCACCAGCTGAACAAGTTTGGACCTGGGGATTGGTGTATTATTCACCTGGATCCTCTCCTCAAAATCCTTTAAATGGGGAGAGGTGTAGAGGCCGACTTTATAGCCTGCCTTCTGGAGGGCTGAAGAACAAAATGCGCTCACCGACCCTTTTCCTTTGCTGCCAGCCACATGGATGGAAGGGAAATCATTTTGAGGAGAATTCAAGATCTCCATCCAAATCCTCATCCGGTTGAGGTCAAAGTTCTCTGGGCTCAGGTTATCCTGATGGGTTCTGCTGAAATCCACAAAACTATAGATATAGTCAAGGGCAGCCTGGTAGTCGGGCATCAAGTCAGGTTTCATATCTTATTTCGATCCCTCCCGGGATGGTTGAATAAGGCAGCGGTAACTGATAGGTCTACTAATTTGTGCAGATCGGGTTACTTGTGTAAATCATCCTTGTTAGAATCAAATATTATGAGTATGATTGTAACTACTATCTTCCAGTGAAACGGAAGAATTTCTAAGGTGATAATTTCATCAATTTCATCGGTATTATCCCACTAATAATATTTTTGATTTTCTCATTTTTAGACCTGCAAATATTGAACAAAGAATTCCCTGGATCTATCAGAAGGAGGTGGTTCATTTCCCAAAACTATTCCAGTTCTGAAGGCAAGATATCTGCAAACCTATATTCAAGGAGAAGAAGAATGAAAACGAAACGTTTCTTTTGGGTGTTTATAGCCCTCTTGATCGTGAGTTCATTGGTGCTGAGCGCCTGCGGCGGCCAAACACCTGAGGTTGTTGAAGAACCTGTCGTGGACGATATGGCCCACGAAGGTGTTGCCGACCTGGGCGGAAGGGAAGTGACCATCGCGGTCGAGAATGCCTATCTCCCCTTCAACTATATCGATCCTGTAACCGGGGAACCTGCCGGGTGGGATTATGATGTCTGGAACGCGATCTGCGCCGAGATCAACTGCGTGCCGGTCTACGTCGAAGCATCCTGGGAAGGTATGATCCAGGCTGTGGCCGATGGTCAGTTTGACGCTGCCGCAGATGGCATCACCATCACCGAAGAACGCGCCGAAATTGTCGACTTTTCAGTCGGCTATGTTGCCATTGAGCAGCGCCTTTTGGTCCGGATCGACGATGACCGGATCGAATCCATCGAAGATATCGTAGCGGATGAGAGCCTGAAACTGGGAACCCAGACGGGCACCACCAACTACGCCACCGCCGCAACCTATCTGCCGGAAGAACGCATTCAGGGTTTTGAGCAGTTCGGTTTTGTGGTCCAGGCCTTGATCGCTGGTGATGTAGATGCCGTGATCATCGATGAAGTTGCCGGACAGGGCTACCTGGGTGAGAACGCCGATGCCCTCAAATTGGTCGGCCCCTCCATGTCCTCTGATTTCCTGGGATTCATCTTCCCCAAGGGCAGCGAGATCGTGGCTGCTGTAGACCTGGCCATCGAAAAACTGGCCCAGTCTGGATTCCTGGACACAGTCAATGCCCAGTACTTTGGTCCTGACTTCAACATCACCTATGATGACCTCTTCCCGGCCGAACCCACCACCCTTGGCACAACCCCAGATGAACCCATCAAGGTTCTGTTTGTTCCTTCCGTGGATGTGGACTTCATGATCGCCAGCGGCGAACTGATCGAACAGGCCATTCTTGACGCTACCGGCCTCTACGTCGAAGTCAGTGTTCCTACCTCCTACGCTGCCACCATCGAAGAAATGTGCGCTTCCCCCACAGACACAATTGGCTTCATTCCCGCCATGGGATACGCTCTGGCCAACCAGCTCTGCGGCGTGCAGCCCGCTCTGGCTTCCGTCCGCTACGGCTGGAACGTCTACTGGACCCAGTTCCTGGTAGCCCGCGACAGCGACATCCAGTCCTTCGAGGACCTGGAAGGCAAAACCTGGGCTTACCCGGATGCCACCTCCACCTCCGGCTACCTCTACCCCACTGCCCTGTTTGCTGATATGGGCATCACCGTAGGCGAAACCCTGGAAGCTGGTGGACACCCGCAGGCTGTCAAGGCTGTCTACAACGGCGAAGCCGATGTGGCCACCGCCTACTTCAGCGCTCCTCTGCTGCCCGAAGGCACCTGGACCGTTGATATGGCCCCCGACATCCCCGATGAGTTTGTTCCCGACTGCGGCTTGAACGAAGAGGGCAAACTCTACTGCGGTGAGTACCGCGTGCTCGATGCCCGCGCCGCCATCGCCGAGGAAGCTCCTGATGTCGTCCAGAAGGTCCGCATTCTGGGTCTTTCCAAAGAGATCCCCAATGACACCATGTCCTTCTCCCCCGACTTCCCAGAAGCCCTCAAGCAGATCATCATCGATGCCATGACCCTTTATGTTGGCTCCGATGCCTGCGCTGAGACCCTCTGCAACGAGAAATTCTATGACTGGACCGGCGTTGCTCCCATCTTTGATGAGAACTTCGACGGTATCCGGATCCTCATGGAAGCTCAGGGTATTACCCTTGAGAACATCGGCAACTAAACATATCAAACATCACCATCATAGCCCCGGATTTCAAGATCCGGGGCTAAGAGAAATAATCCTATGTTAGAAATAAAAAACCTCACCAAAATCTACGAAGGGGGCACGCAGGCTCTTTACGATGTCAGTTTTACTGTCAAGCCGGGAGAGTTCCTGGCTGTAATTGGCTTGAGTGGTTCAGGAAAATCCACCCTGCTGCGCTGCATCAATCGCCTAATTGAACCTACTTCAGGACAGATCATCTGGAACGGAGAGGATGTCACTGCAGCCAGTCAGGATGAAATGCTCAAGATCCGCCGCAAGATCGGCATGATCTTCCAGCACTTTAACCTGGTTTCCCGGTCCAGGGTAATAACCAATGTGTTGGCCGGCCGATTGGGGTACGTAAACCCGGCTATGAGCCTGTTAAACCGCTTCCCCAAAAGCGACCACGAGATGGCCCTCAAACAACTTGATCGGGTCAGCATCGCAAATCAAGCCTATAAAAGGGCCGACGCACTGAGCGGTGGTCAGCAGCAGCGGGTGGGCATCGCCCGGGCAATGATGCAGGAACCGGAGATCATTCTGGCTGATGAGCCTGTTGCCAGCCTGGATCCTGTCCTGGCCCACAGTATTATGCAATACCTGGAATCCATCAACTCAGAAGATGGAGTGATGATACTTTGCAGCTTGCACTTCCTTGACCTTGTCCACCGCTACGCCGATCGGGCTATTGCCTTGAATGAGGGTCGGCTGATGTTCGATGGATCACCGAAAGACATCGATGATGCAAAATTTAAGGAAATCTACGGCAAAGAAGCAGAACGGGTAGGCTGAGGAATTATTATATGAATAAGAAAAAACCATCTCTCCTGCGATCCTTAGGGACAGCAATAACTGTTGTCCTGGTCATCGTGGTCTTTGCATACGGTGTCAATGTCACTGATGTCAATTTTGAAACCACCAGGTCTGAAGACCGCTTAACACAATTAACCCGGGTCATTCGCGCATTGGTCAAGCCGGATGTGATCGAATACGACACAATCGAAACCAATACCGATATCCCATTTTATCTGCCCTGCCCTGCCGGGCAGGTTGTGGAAGAACCGGTACCAGATACTTCTCAGGCCTATCTCACCTCGAGCGCTTATTGTGGCTCCCCAAAAGAATTAGTATTCATTCAAGGATATAATTTCACACCCAATTCCAAAGGGCCCTTGAATTTCTTGACCGCCAGCGGAGTGAAAAAACAACTCGGAAACTTTGAGGCTGACAGCAATGGATATTTTGAACTCGAGGTTGAACTCCCCACACGCCAGCCTGTTGCTGAAGCTCAGGTGATCCAGGCCACCGCCCGGGAACAAATCGGTGGACCAAAATTCACCGAAACCGCTAAAGTGACCTGGGACAAGATCATAGAAACGGTATTTATGGCCCTGCTGGCAACTGCTATCGGTACCGCGATTGCAATCCCGATCAGCTTTCTGGCTGCCCGCAACTTGATGGTTGAAAATCGAAGCCCCCTTACCAGCATCGCTTTTTCGCTCATTGGGTGGCCTTTGGGAATTTACGTTGGTCTTCAAGCCGCAAAGTGGATCAGAACCCTGCTAGCGCCTATTACGGAAAATATCATCTTCAATCTGGCAGGTTTAATTCTAGGACCAGTATTGATCTTTCTGATCCTGCGCTGGAGTATAAATCCGGCTGATACCGAAATCAAAAGTCCTTCTCAAAAGACAACCCAATTTTTTGTGCTGGTCCTGGCAGCCTTGATCACTGTTGGGGTGCTGATCTTCCTGGAAAAGATCTCGATTTTCATCGGCCGTGCTATCGTTGGTCCATTGGGCCCATTTGGATTTCTGGGAAATTTCCTTTACCAGATGGGAGAAGCGTCAACCTTGTTAATCCCGGCTTTTACCGCCTTGATTTTTGGGGCTGCCCTTGGTAGTTCCTTGGGCAAGATTGGCCAGACAATTAGCGATAAATCACCAGCTTCAGTCGTTAAGATGGTCAATCTAGTCGGCGCATCCCTGGCTGTTGCCTTGTTATTCGCCTTGATCGGAGCCGGGATCGATTGGCTTTACCAGATCAACAATCTCAGCAAAACCCTCTACTGGCCCGCGGGCATCGGCGCAACCATAGGCTTGATTCTCGGGATCATTACCGGTCCAAAACAGGCTTTGCCAACCGGACTCACAATCTACTTCATCATCCGGACAATCCTGAACGGTACCCGATCCGTGGAATCTCTTGTGATGGCGATCGTTTTTGTGATCTGGGTGGGCATCGGACCATTTGCCGGATCATTGGCACTGGCGCTGCATACCCTGGCTGCCCTCGCTAAGCTCTACTCAGAACAAGTTGAAAGCATCCTGCCCGGTCCCCTGGAAGCAGTTCAGGCTACGGGCGCAAATCGTTTGCAGACCATCGTTTACGCTGTAGTACCTCAAATCGTATCCCCCTATATCTCTTTCACCATGTACCGCTGGGATATCAATGTCCGCATGTCCACGATCATCGGTTTTGTGGGTGGCGGTGGAATCGGTTTCCTGCTTCAGCAGAATATCAACCTGCTGGACTATAGGGCAGCCAGCGTCCAGATGCTGGCTATCGCAGTTGTGGTTGCATTAATGGATTACATCAGCTCCGTTGTCCGTGAACGGATGATCTAAGCCAGCTCCAGATCCGATCGCAAAGATCCGTGTCCCTGCCCAGGGCACGGATCTTTACTTTTATTGGACAACGGCCTTTATGGTAGACTTGGGGGTGATGAAAGAAAAAATCTCAACCCTGCAGAATAACCTCCTGGAAATGGGAACTGTTCTGGTTGCTTATTCTGGAGGTGTTGACAGCACCCTGCTCCTCAAAGTTGCCCACGACCTCCTGCGCGAAAATGCTGCGGGCATGATCGTGATCGCACCTACTTTACCAGCCCGGGAGCTGGAAGAGGCCCGGAATATCGCTTCCATCCACAATTTTAAGCTCCTGGAATGTGTTTCCCATGAAATGGAATTGCCAGAATTTATCAGCAATACTGAACGGCGCTGCTATTTCTGTAAAGATCACCGTTATAAAATGCTCAATGATTATGCCTCAGAAAATGGCAATCCGATCCTGATCGATGGTGGAAATGCTGACGACCTCAGTGATTATCGGCCTGGAACACAAGCAGCGCTTGAACAATCCGTCCGCTCTCCCCTTCAGGAAGCAGGATTCACAAAAATCGAGATCCGGAAGTTTGCCCGGCAATTAAACCTGCCTAACTGGGATAAACCATCCTCAGCCTGCCTTGCATCCAGGATCCCCTATGGGACAGAGATCTCTCTAGATAAATTACAGCAAATTGAAAAGGCAGAAGATTATCTCTTCAATCTGGGACTCCGGGAACTCCGGGTTCGGCACCATCATGATCTGGCCCGCATCGAGGTTCCACCCCAGGATTTTGATCTCCTGCTGCGTCATCGGGATGAAGTGCAAATCACTTTCAGGGATCTGGGATACTCTTACATTACCATGGATATCAAGGGTTTCCGATCTGGAAGCCTGAATGAAGGAATCGCAGCTCATGGATAAATCCAAACTAGAAGTGCTTTTGACCAATGTGCAGGATGGGAGCATCTCAGTCGAAGGAGCGTTGAAGAAACTCGAATCCCTACCCTATGAGAACCTCGATTTTGCCAGACTGGACTTGCATCGTGATCTCAGGCAGGGACTGCCCGAAGTGGTTTATTGCCAAAACAAAACCCCCCAGCAAGTGCTGACCATAATGAAAGCCCTCTGGAACCACCATGATCGTGTCTTAGGCACCAGGGTCTCGGTAGAGCTTGCGGATGCTGTGAACAAAGAGCTGCCTGAAGCGAGATATGATCCAGTTTCAAGGCTGCTAAGCTTGACCCGGGGGCAATCTACCCCTCCTGATGAAGACGCGCCTTATGGGATGGTTGTAACTGGAGGCACATCTGATCAGCCCGTGGCTGAAGAAGCCGCCCAAACCCTCGAATTTCTCGGATCAAAAGTGATTCGGGCTTATGACGTTGGTGTCTCTGGCGTTCACCGGCTGCTGGACCAGCAAACCTTCCTGTCCTCGGCTGATGTGATCATCAGCGTAGCAGGCATGGAAGGGGCGCTCACCAGTGTCGTGGGTGGCTTGGTCTCCTGTCCTGTGATTGGAGTTCCAACCAGCGTCGGATACGGTGCAAATTTCCAGGGACTCTCCGCCCTATTGGCGATGTTAAACGCATGTGCGCCTGGCATTGCAGTGGTAAATATTGATAATGGTTTTGGCGCCGCAGTCTACGCCCATCTGATCTTAAGGAGAATTCAGGGATGAAAATCCTCCATTTTGATGTCATAGGCGGCGCAAGTGGAGATATGATCCTCGGAGCCCTGGTCGATTCTGGCTTACCTGTGGATGTGCTTCGCACTCTGCTGGAACAGCTTCAACTAAATGAGTTTGAGATCAATAGCCAGAAAGTCACCAAAAATGGATTCAGCGCAACAAAGGTTAATGTCGCTGTCCAGGGAGATCCCCCAGAAAGACATCTGAAAGATATTCGTGAGATCATCCAGCGAAGCAAGCTAAAAGTTGAGATCCAGGATAAATCCCTGGCCATTTTCCAGAGGATCGCTGAAGTGGAGGCGGCAATCCACCATCAACCGATTGCTGAAGTTCACCTCCATGAACTGGGTGGAACAGACACGATAATAGATATTACTGGTACGTTGCTGGCATTGGATTATCTTGGAATAACGGCTGTCAGCTCTTCCCCCCTGCCGCTGGGTAAGGGCTTCGTCAAGGGAGCCCATGGGGAAATTCCCCTCCCCGCTCCGGCGACGGTTGGGTTATTAAAAGGTCTGCCTGTTTACGGAACAGATATCCAGGCTGAACTGGTAACCCCTACAGGCGCTGCAATAATCTCCCAGCTCAGCACTGCATTTGGACCGGCACCTGCGATGGAGTTGGAAACCACAGGTTATGGGGCCGGGAACCGCGATCTGCCAATACCCAATCTGCTCCGGATCCTGATTGGGAAATCCAAGGATCAAACACGTGCTGATCTTGAGCAGCTGACAATGCTGGAAACCAATCTGGATGATCTGAATCCTGAGATCTATCCTTACTTAATGGACCGCTTATTTGAAGCTGGCGCTCTCGATGTTGTGCTGCTGCCGATCCAAATGAAAAAGAATCGCCCCGGGACCCAGGTCCAGGTCTTAGCGAAAGAATCTGATGTCGGGATCCATAAATCGATCCTGTTCCAAGAAACTACCACCCTGGGCATCCGGGAATACCAGGTGAACCGAGTTTCTCTTCCCCGGAAGATCCAGGAACTGAACACAGCTTATGGCAAAATCCGGGTGAAGATCGCTGAAATAAATGACCACCAGAAGAAAGTTTCTCCTGAATATGAAGATTGCGCCAGGGCTGCAAAAGAATTTCAGGTTCCCCTTCAGCTGGTGTATCGGGAAGTGATCGATTTTTTCAACAAAAACCATTCTGAAACCCTCCGGTGAATTGGACCCAGGTTCTTCCCGGGACATGGTAAAATGCGCTCGTGCCTAAGAAAAGAAGAAAAGTGATTCTGCTCATCATACTGATCCTGATCATTCTCATTGTCGGAGCTCCCCGGGTACTGATGGTCCTGCATGCCAGCGCTCGGACCTTTGAGGTAGATGGCGTGCAAACTGAAAGGGTGGCAATCGTGTTCGGAGCCGGTCTAAACCGGGACGGCACAGCCACCACGGTATTAAAAGACCGGGTAGAAACCGCTGCCATTCTCTATCGAACTGGAAAGATCAAAAAAGTCCTGATGAGTGGAGATAATCGTTTTCTAGACTACAACGAACCGGGCGCGATGAAAGCTTATGCCATTGAGCTAGGGGTCCCAGAAAGGGATATCGTCCTGGATTATGCGGGCAGACGAACCTACGATACCTGCTATCGGGCCCAGGAGATATTTCAACTCGATTCAGCAATCCTGGTCACCCAGCAATTCCATTTACCTCGAGCCCTCTATACCTGCAATTACCAAGGTTTGGATGCAGTTGGTGTCGCTGCAGACCTCAGAACACTATCGTGATTCCGGGTACTGGAATATCCGGGAGATATTTGCCAGTTTGAACGCCTTTATCCAGGTCCATTTCACTCAGCCAGAACCAGTTCTGGGTGATCCTGAACCGATTTTTCCTTTGGAATGAATCCTGCAACTAAAGAGAATAAATACTTAGAGAATTCAGCATTTAATGCTGAGGAGAAGTTCATGAAAAGCGCCTCAAAAATGCTAGTGCTTATGATATTGTTATCGGTTCCTCTATCAAGTTGCGGAATTAATATTGACCTGCCATTTAACACAGAGTTGAAAACAGGGCCGGTTGTGACCGATCAGCTGGCGATACCTGTACCTGACTCTCCTCCTCCTCTAGATTTAAACCTCTCGTTTGGAGCCGGAAAAATGACCTTGATCCCCAATCCTGGCGCGGACCTGATCTCGGGAACCGTTTCCTATAATGTATTGGATTTTAAACCGGTTATCACAACAGATGAAAATGGTGTGACAGTAAAACAGGGAAACTTAAAGATCAATGCTGTTCCAACCATTAATGAAACCATCAAAAATGAATGGAATCTGGCCTTAAAAAACCACCCCCTGGAATTGAACATCAAAGCGGGAGCATACAGCGGTGATTTTGAGTTTGGCGGCTTGGCAATCAAAAACCTCTCGATTTCAGACGGTGGGGCAACGGTAAAATTAAAATTCTCCACACCTAATACCACAACCATGAGTTCCCTCAGGTATGAGACCGGGGGATCCAATATCAGCATGGAGAAACTCGCCAATGCCAATTTTCAAACCATGATCTTCCAGAGCGGGGGGGGAAATTATAATCTGGATTTTTCTGGTCTTTTGCAGCGGGACGCCTCGATCTTCATCGAAACAGGGCTCAGCCGCCTGGTGGTATCAGTACCTGATGGAGTTCCCGCGGTAGTCAATTTTGAAGGTCCTTTCTCGAAAGTGATCCTTTCCGGGGATTGGCAGCAATCCGGGGATGAATATTTTCTCACCGGGGAGGGTCCGCGCCTGAACTTTACAATCGAAACCAAAGCTGGGACAGTGACACTACAAAATCCTTGAGGTTTCAGGGCTGAGGTTAACTAATCCATTTCGGGTCAGAATAAACCCTGCAGCCCGGATCCTATTGACAGAGTCAATACCCTCGTGTAAACTATGAGATATTGACTATACGAAAGGTTTTGTCATCATGGCCACCCACCCAACTGCCCACATCAACACCCGGACAACCCTGGCACCAGCTTTGCAGGCCTGGGAGATTTTTCTCACAGATCAGGGCAGTTCACCTCATACGATCACTGCCTTTTTGGGAGACCTCAAACTTCTGGCATCCTATCTGCCGCCTGATCGCCAGGTCGGCGAGATCAATTTGCCGGATTTGAATAATTTCCTCAGATGGATGGAACATGAAAGAAAAGTGCCCTGCAGCCCAAAAACCCTGGCCCGCAGGATCACATCCCTGAAATCCTTTTTTCGCTGGCTGCACGAAGGTGGAGCCATAGCAGCCAATCCGGCTGAAAAAGTGGTCCAGAAATCCGTCAGAAGTCCCCTTCCAGAAATACTATCTCCTTCAGAGGTCCAGCAAATCCTGAGTACTGCCGAGGCTTACCGCCTAGGAACGGACCCCGACTTGCGGTCACATTTGTTGTTTACCTTGTTGCTGGAGACCGGGATCAAAAAAGGTGAATGCCTCACCCTCAGCCCCAACCATATCCAGCTGGATGCACCGGATAATCCCCTGGTGTTCATTCGTTACGCCAGCCCCCAAAACCGCTATAAAGAACGGAAAATACCTCTCAGCGAGTCCTGGATAGAATCCTACCTCGCTTATAGAAATCACCACAAATTGGATGACAGGCTGTTCCCCTGGTCTGCCAGGATGCTGGAATATATCCTTGAAGATCTGGGAACTGATGCCGGGATCACCAAAAGAGTATCTTTTTCTATGTGCCGGTGGACCTGTGCCGTGCAGGATTGGCAGGAAGGCATAGAACAGAACAAGATCCGTCAGAAGTTGGGTATCTCAGAGGTACAGTGGCGGGAAGTCAGCCGTAAACTGCACAGTTTAAGCAAGGGCGTCCTGGAATCAACCCCTGGAGCAGATCCAGTTCACCCTGACTGATCCCCGGTGGATCTATTTTCGGAAAAAAGCCAATTCCACGATCTCGGCAGTACCACGGGTCACCCGAGCGCTTTGGCTTAATCTTGCTCCAGGCACCCAGATTATCAGGTCACCAGCTGCTATCAGGGGCCATTCCTCCCGATAAAGGGCAGGAATTTTTTCATTAATCATCAGATCAGAGATTTTCATTGAATTCCCCCCCATCCCAAAGGGATGGATCAGGTCGCCTTCTCGGCGAATCTGAAGATTTGGAGAATCACCAAGAGAAGATTTATCGATCCAAACCCGAAAATCTTCCCCGGGGAAGACCAGCTGCTCATACTGGCCTGCAGAGTAATCAAGTTTCTTAGACCTGAAATACCAGCCGTTGCCAAGGGAAATTTCAATCTCATCGAGGATCTTGAGCTTTCTGATGCCCTGCATCTGGGGGAATTGGTCTTTTACAACATCTGTCTCCCAGGTTGAAAAAACTATCCATTTTGGCGACTGAGATAAATTGACTTTTGCTACCCAATTGGTCGATTTTTGAGCTGGATTCCGGAAAAAAGCCAGCGCACCTTCCACCTGGAGGAAACTGAGCTCGCGGTACTCAGGTCTCAAAGTGTTGATCCCCTTACGGATCAATCGCCTCTGAATGGCTGTTGGATAATTCAGAAACGCCTCCCTGGTCAGCTGCAGGTAACTACCACCTTTGCTGTTCAGGCACTTCTCCCAGGCGATCTCACAATAATGGTCCAGCGCCTGGTCATCCGAGGACAGGATCTGGGAAGATTGGATCAACCGCCGTTGAAATCCCGGGGCAATTTCCTCCAACTGAGGTATCAGTGTATGGCGAATATTATTCCTGTGAAGTGCCAGGTCCTGGTTGGAAGGGTCATCCAACACCGTCAAATGGAACTGCTCCAGGTATTCCAGGATCTCGGCTTTATGTACATCCAGCAGAGGGCGAATTAAAGGTATGGTAGTGCTCCAGGCATTGGGCAGGCTGACAATCTGCATCCCGGACAGTCCCTTGGCACCACTTCCCCTGAGAATATTCATCAAAATTGTCTCAACCTGGTCATCAGCATGGTGGGCCACCACAACAGCTCCTGCATGTTCCGTTTCAGCCACATTAAACAGGAATTCGTAGCGCAGGATCCTGGCGGCTTCCTCAATAGATAAGCTGTTCTCCAGAGAATATTGGCGAACATCCCCTTCGCCTTCGCGGAAAGGCAGTCCCTCTTTAAGGCAATAATCCCTGACAAAGGCCGCTTCGCGGTCGGAATCTTCCCGCAATTTATGGTTAAAGTGGGCTGCAATAGGAGCCAGGTTTTTCGCCAGCATGGCATGGATAAGAGCCACGCTATCCGGACCACCAGAGAGACCGATCACTATCGGGGGATCGATGATTGGCAGCGACTGTTCAAGGGCGTTGATTAGCATTTTCAAATTATAATCTATGGTATATTTTATTTATCAGCTTTATTTCTGGATTTTCCCGAGGATCTTTATGGCCCAAACAATCTTGATCATTGATGATGACATCGATACCTTAAAACTGGTTGGAATCATGCTGGAGAGGAAAGGATTCAGGATCCTGGCCTCGACCACTGGGAAAAAAGGGCTTGATTTCGCCAGAAATGAAAAACCCGATTTGATCTTGCTGGATATTATGATCCCGGATATGAGTGGGTATGAGATCGCCAAGCAGATCAGATCAACCCCTGAAACAGAGACAATTCCCATTATCATGTTCACAGCTCGTAGTCAGGTAGATGATAAGGTTGAAGGATTGGAAGCAGGGGCCGATGCATATATTACCAAACCAGCCCGCCCCCGGGAACTTTTCGCCCAGGTCAACTCAATTCTTAAACGGTCTCCCCAGCGTTCGGGTGGCGGTCAGGGACCTGTCAAACCGAAGGGAAAACTAATCGGGATCATCAGCTCCAGGGGTGGAATCGGGATCTCAACCCTCGCTGTGAACCTGGCGATCGAGATCCGCAACCAATCAGAAAAAGACATCATTCTGTCTGATTTCCGCGCCGGTCAGGGAACGATCAGCATGGACCTGGACGTAAAAAACACCTCCGGCATGATCAAAATCCTGGAACAAGACGACCCAACCGAAATTGCTGATATGATCCCAGGAGCGCTTCTGTCCCACAAATCAGGGATCAAAATCCTGCTATCTTCCCATCATCCTTCCGATTCAAAATATGCCTATCATAGCGAACAATACTTACTAATTGCCCGGGAATTAACCCATCTGGCAGATTTTACGATACTGGACCTTGGTCCTTCCTTGCCGCCGGTCACAACAACAATCCTGCCTGAATGTGACCAGATCCTGATCTGTCTCGAACCTTCACCAGGGAATATCACCCAGACCAGGATGATGATCCAGGATTTGATCAATAGCGGGATGAATGAGGGAAAATTTATCACTGTCATGATCAATCGCCAGCGCACCAGTGTTCAGCTCAGTTGGGAACAAGCCGAGAATCAGCTGGAAAGGAAAATCGACCAGATCTTTACACCGGTTCCAGAATTAGCATATCAAGCTGCGGCTACTTTTTCTCCCATGATCCAGCGAGCGGATGACAGCATGACTGCAGAACAGTTCCGCGATTTAGCCAAGTTGATCCTGGAATAGCCGGATGGAGTCCCCACAAGCAGAACAGAATACATTGATCAACCAGGCTTCAGCAATGATCCATGAAGCGAATTACTGTGTTGCTCTGACCGGAGCGGGTATTTCAACCCCTTCAGGAATTCCAGATTTTCGTTCTCCCGGTAGTGGAGTCTGGACTCGCCACTCTCCGATGGAAGTTGCCTCCCTGAGTGCTTTTCGGTACCACCCCGACCGTTTTTATTCCTGGATGCGTCCATTTGTCAAGAAACTTTTTGAGGCCAATCCCAATTCCGGTCATTATTCCCTGACCCGGTTGGAGGAAAAAGGATTTTTACAATCAGTGATCACCCAGAATATTGATGCCCTCCATCAAAAATCCGGAACAAAGCGGGTCATTGAGGTCCACGGCACCTACCTAACTTTATCCTGTCCGGCTTGTTTTCAACAGGTTGATGCTGACGCAGATTTGTTAACTATCTTGCTGGAAAGTTCCAGGATTCCATGCTGCCCCCTGTGCAGCAGCATACTCAAACCAGATATCATCCTCTATGAAGAGCAGCTTCCTGCGGAAAAATGGAAACAGGCTCGCAACGAGGTCCAAGTCTGTGACCTTCTCCTGGTCCTGGGATCATCACTTACCGCAACTCCAGTGTGTGATCTCCCGCTGGCAGCCCTGGCTTCCGGCGCAAAGATCATCCTTATTAATCGGGGCTCTACCCACCTCGACAACCAGGTCGATATCGTCCTCGAGGGGGACCTGGCAGAATTGCTGCCGATCATCGTAGACAGGGTTATCCATGAAACGTATTAAATCCCAACCAAGTTTGATCAACCGCTATCAAAAATTAATCAACATCTCCTGCGACCTGGCATCTGAGCTGGATCTCAATATCCTGTTATCAAAAATTGTCAGCGCTGCCCGGGATGTGTCCCATTCCGAAGAGGCATCGATTCTGATGTACGATCCGATCAAGGATGCCCTCTATTTTCAGGCCGCCACGAACCTTGAGTCCCACTTAAAAAGGGGTCTGGCAGTACCCTTGGAAGGAAGTATCGCCGGATGGATCGTCAAAAATCAAAAAGCGCTGATCGTCGATAACCCCCAAAAGGATAAAAGGCATTTTGACCATATCGGGAAGATCACTAACATCCAATGCCGATCTCTGCTGGGCATACCCTTGTTGTCAAAGGGCAAGGTGATCGGAGTCCTGGAAGTGATCAATAAACTGGGTGGAGATTTTACCAAGGAAGATCAGGATGTCCTGCTTGCCCTGGGTGCCCAGGCGACTGTCGCCATTGAGAACTCCCGCCTGTTTCTGCAATCAGACCTGATCGGGGAATTTGTGCATGAGATCAGAACACCCTTGTCCGCCCTGAGCGCTGCTGCCCACCTGTTGAAAAGCAACCGGGTTGCTGATGATCAGAAGAAAAAAATGATCGGAATTCTGGAAGCAGAGATCGAAGCTCTCACGGAAATGTCCAGTTCGTTCCTGGATCTGGCACGGTTGGAGTCGGGCAGAAAACAATACCATGTCAATGAATTTGATCTGCGGGATTTACTGATCGAGTGCCATGATATCATCATTACAGATGCTCAAAAAAACCAAATACAATTTTCAATCGATCTGCCGCAGGTATTGCCAAGAATATTTGGGGATCGAAAACAGCTGAAACAAGCCCTGGTGAATCTGTTGAATAATGCTATAAAATTCAATCAGCAGGATGGGCAGATCATTCTCAAAGCCCAGGTGAAAAAATCTCAGATCATAATTTCGATCTCGGATACCGGGATTGGGATCCCGGAAGATGAACATCCCCATATTTTTGAGAAATTTTACCGGGTTAAATCCCACCGGGGTCAGGTTCCCGGGACCGGGTTGGGTCTGTCCGTGGTAAAACAGATCATCATCGGACATGGAGGAGAAATTTCTTTTACCAGCAAAGTAGATCAGGGGTCAACTTTTACTGTAAAACTTCCAGCAGTATCCTGAGTTCAAATATCAATGCAAGTCTCGCTAAGAAAATACCGGATTCATCTTATTCTAGGCCTGGTGATACTTTTCCTGGGCACTGTTGCGTACCAGCAGGCTGGTTGGGATCTAGTCTGGGGCGGATTCAGGAGTGGTATAGGCATATTGATCAAAGAACTACCTCTCCTGGCTGGTGCATTCCTGACAGCAGGATTCCTTCAGACATTGATCAAAAAAGATTTTATCACCCGCTGGCTGGGCAGGGAATCTGGCATTAAGGGAATCGTTCTGGCCTGTTTGGGAGGTGGGCTGATCCCCGGCGGTCCATATGCCTATTATCCGATTGCTGGAGCGTTATTAAAATCCGGGGCTGGGCTGGGTGTATTGGTTGCTTTTGTGAGTGCCAAGAATCTCTGGTCGATATCCAGAATTCCCCTTGAAATAGCGATCCTCGGTCCAACTTTGACAATCCGGCGGTACTTGATCACCTTTCTCATTCCCCCCCTCCTGGGCATAGCTGTAGAAGGGATATTCGGGGAACGGATCCACAATATCAGGCAGGGTGTCGAATAATGAGCTCTGCAACCATAATCTTATGGGCTATTGCCCTGGTCTTGTTGGGTTTCAGCTTGCGGGAAGGTCCTGATACAGCCCGAAGGGGAGTTGAGCAAGCCTGGTAGACAACCAAACAGAACCTATTATTGATCGTGCTGGCTTTTATCATCGTAGGATTTGTTAATGTGCTTTCACCCCAGGAACTGGTGAAAGCCTGGATCGGACCTGGATCAGGCTGGTCAGGACTATTTATATCAGAGTTTGTTGGTATGCTGCTGCCAGGTGGTCCTTATGTGGTTTTCCCCCTGATCTCTCTCCTGGTTGAAGCCGGCGCAGGCTTGGCCCCGGCGATCACCTTGATCACGAGCTGGTCAACCCAGTCCTTGCTGACAGTTAGTTTTGAAATGCCTTTTATGGGATGGCGTTTTACTGTTGTGCGCTGGACAGTTGGCCTGATCATACCTCTGCTGGCCGGCGTAGCGGCTATTTTGATCTGGGGCTGATCAAAGCCAGGCAGACCTTATTCTCTTTTTTCAATTTCGATCCAGGCAGCCAAACGACTATTGATCTCCTTTTCCAGATCTGCCACCAATCCTTCTGCCAGGTCCACACTTTCAGCTTTGGCTGTAATGCGGACCAGGGTAAAACCTTTCCCGGCCGCCAATCCTACTGTGGGATTGGATAGCTGCTCCAGATCCCTGATCAAGGAATCGATCCTGGATTCTCCGATCCCCTCTACCCGGATATTCCTGGTCAGGATCACACCTTTTAAGGAGTATTTTTGTGTGATCCGGGGAATGACCTGTTCATCGAGCATACCCTCCATTTCCACTGGAACACCCGGCAAGGCAAATATGCTGCAGCCATCTACCTCGAGGTATATCCCCGGCGCAGTTCCGCGGGGGTTCGGCAACCCTTCTCCTCCTTCCGGAAGGAAAGCTTGCTGTTTATTGTTCTCAGGCGGTTGAATATCATATTTTGCAAACCTATTTACGATTTCTTCCCAGAATTGGGGATAAAATTCCAGCTTCAGACCAAAGGCCTGGGCTACGGCCTGCCTGGTCGGATCATCAACGGTGGGTCCTAACCCCCCAGTAAGGATCAGGATATCCGCCCGGGATTTGCTCTCCAGGAGGATCTGTGCGATCCGGTCCGGGTTATCTCCTATGGTGGCAGTCCGAAAGACGTCTACCCCAATTTTTCGCAGGGCCAGGGCGATCACCTGGGTGTTGGTATTTACGATCTCACCCAGCAAAAGTTCAGTTCCAATGGTGATGATTTCAGCTGAAGGCATAGGACTCCTCTGTAACGATCTTCTACAACTTTGTGCTATGACAATAATTAAAATAAATAGTCCTGCAATGTATTTTACATTACAGGACTACTGACTGGCAAAATATGGATCCTATTCTATACCCAGATATGCCTTCTGGACCATCTCATCTTTACGCAGATTTTCAGCTGAGTCTTTGAGGACGATCTCCCCTGTTTGCAGAACATAACCTCTGTCAGCCACAGATAAAGCCACAGTTGCATTTTGTTCTACCAGCAAGATCGTGGTCCCGGTTTTGTTGATCTCCTGGATAGTCTCAAAAACACTCTCAACCAGGATCGGAGCTAATCCCATGGAGGGTTCATCCATCAACAACAAACGGGGATTTGCCATCAAGGCGCGGGCAGTTGCCAACATTTGCTGTTCCCCACCCGAAAGGGTCCCTGAAATCTGTTTCTGTCTCTCTTTCAACCGGGGGAATAAATGGAAAACCCGATCAATATCTCTATCAAATGTCGAGCGGTCCGGTTGAGAATATGCTCCCATATCCAGGTTTTCATAAACGGTCAGCCGGGAGAAAATCCCCCTGCCCTCTGGAACCATGGTGATCCCCTTGTATACCAGCTCATGGGCGGGTGTTTTTGAGATCAGCTCACCTTCGAAAAAGATCTCACCAAGACGGGGTTTTACCAATCCGCTGATGGATCGCAGCGTGGTTGTTTTTCCTGCTCCATTGCCTCCGATCAAAGTGACGATCTCATTTTCTTCCACAGTGATCGAGACACCTTTCAGGGCGTGGATATTACCGTAATAAGTATGTATTTTTTTTACTTCAAGCATCGCCATAATTACATTTCACCTTGGAGGTCTACCTTAATATCAGGCAGCACCCCGGCCTAGATAAGATTCAATTACCTGGGGATTTTTCTGGATCTCACGCGGAGTTCCCTTGGCAATCAGCTGTCCAAAATCGAGCACATAAATGAATTCGCTGATTCCCATCACCACTTTCATATCATGTTCGATCAGAAGAATGGTGATACCCAGTTCATCTCGAAGATTTTCAATGAAACGCATCATGATGACCGATTCATTCGGATTCATTCCAGCAGTTGGTTCATCCAGGAGGATAATCTTAGGTTGGTTGGCAAGTGCCCGGGCCATTTCCAGACGCCGCTGTTCACCATATGGCAAATTCCTGGCCAGCAGGTCACCTTTACCCTTTAATCCCACAAAATTCAACAGGTCCTGAGCTTTGAGGAGGGCAGCTTTTTCTTCCTCGCGCTGTCTGGGAGTATGGAGGATCGCATCCACCCAGGTTGATTTTAGGCGAGGATGGGCTCCTACCAGGATATTTTCCAGGGCAGTCATGGCTGGAAATAAGCGGATATTCTGATAGGTTCGGGAAATCCCCCGCTGCGTGATGCGGTCAGGCGAAAGCCCCACCAGGGATTTTCCCATGAACAACATATCACCTGCATCCGACGGGTAGAACCCAGTAATGCAGTTAAATAAGGTTGTCTTTCCAGCGCCGTTGGGACCGATAATACTGTAGATCGATCCCTCAGGGATTTGGACAGTAACATTATCAACTGCTGACAGACCACCAAATCTTTTTGTTACTCCACGGGTTTCTAGAATACTCATGGCTAACCCTCATTCCCTTCTAATCCCTCAATCAGATGTCCAATATCTGGCTCATCCTCATGGAGTTCCATCTTTCTCCTGGGAGCAGGCCAGATCCCTTCTGGTCGAATTATCATCATGATCACTAACAAAGCGCCAAATACCAATAGGCGGTAAAGATCAAGTTCACGGAGGATCTCCGGAAGGCCTTTAAGAACAAACGCTCCCACGATCACCCCTGGAATGCTTCCCATACCACCCACGATCAGCAAACAAAGCACATTGATGGAGACCATCAATGTATGATCGTCCGGTCCTGTGTACTGGTTCCTGGCTGCAAACAAGGCTCCCCCCAATCCTGCAAAAGCGGCCCCGGTAGCAAACGCCAACAGTTTATAGTATAGAGTATTGATGCCCATGGCCTGGGCTACGGTTTCGTCCTCTCTCATAGCCATCCAGGCCCGCCCTATCCGGGAGTTCTGAAGGTAGATGGTAAAAAGGATCGTTAGCAGGATGCCCAGGATGATCAAATATAGATAAGATTTTTCACTCGCCAGCGATAACCCAAATATGCTCGGTCCAGCAATATCTCTCACTCCCTGGGGGCCTCCCAGGTAGGGAGTCATCATATCACTTCGGATTAATACCCTGATGATCTCACCAAATCCAAGTGTGACGATGGCCAGATAATCCCCTCGCATCCGCAACACCGGCAGCCCAAGTACTATTCCAGCAAACGCTGCAAAAACCACACTAAGGACCAGAACCGGCCAGAAACCAATCTGCAGCGGGATGGGAGCTGGAGATGTAAGCAATCCCGCTGTATAGGCCCCAATCGCAAAAAAGGCCACGTATCCCAGGTCCAATAGACCTGCTAATCCAACCACGATGTTCAGTCCCAATCCCATCAGGACATAGATACCCACCGTTCCCATAGCGTAATTCCAGTACTTCCCGAGAAACTGGGGCGTGATAAAGACGATGGCCATCAAGATCCCGTAACCGATCCAGCGGGACCGGGGATTTTCCTGATAGGATCTTACGATTTTGGCGTCCAGAGCTTTGGCCTTCAGCTTGAGGAAGCGCTTCTGGATCAAATCCCCTACCTTTCGGGTTACCAGGAAATTGGTTAAAAACCCTCCCAGAGTACCAAAAACCAAGAAGGTGCCAAAAGTGAAGAGTATTCCAGGGATCAAACTCCAGCCGTAAAGCAGAAATTGGATGGCCGGCTTGTTCAGCTGAACAAGATAATCTCGCATTTCCACATCTGCAGCATCAAGTGATCCGATCAGGAGAATAAAAGCTGACACAATCAATCCGGTCACCAGTCCACTAGAGAGGCCAAAGACCAGGCTGTTCTTCAGATTGGATTTCTGATTATCTGAGACCCGGGTTCCACTCCAGAGAGCTAAAAGAATAAAGAAAACCATTAATCCAGCAGTATTTCCGGTTCGGGTGTTTGAGCTAAGATTTAGAAAATCACCCACAATTTCCGACAGGGTGATAGTTAATCCAAACAGGATCAGGAAAACCAAGACCACACCAATGATCAATCCTGATCGATTGCCTTGTTTTATAAGATCTTTCATCAGACTTTCTCCTCAGATAATACTTCTCCTACGATGCCTGATGGTCTGAATATGAGGATCAGGACTAAAATTGAGAATGCGATCACATCTTTTAATTGGAAATCCAGTCCCAAAGCAGCGGGACCGAGGGATTCTACAATGCCAAGCACAATACCACCGACCATCGCGCCGGGGATATTCCCGATACCTCCCAGAACAGCAGCAGTAAAAGCCTTTAATCCAGGGAATAAAACCCACAAAGTGGTAGATGATCCCATTGTGGATGCCCCACATCACACCGGCTGCACCACCCAGGGCGCCGCTGATGATGAAGGTATTGCTGATGATCCTGTCTACATTGATGCCCATCAAAGCGGCAGTCTGTTTGTTCTCAGCCACGGCCCGCATGGACCTGCCATAACGGGTGCGCATGACCAGCGTATAAAGACCGATCATGAGCAGAATTGAAAGCACAATAGTTAAAACACCTGTGTAGGTGACGATGACTTCTTCACTCCCGATCGGGATTCTCCATCCCTGACTGCGGGTGAGTGATGCAGGATTAAAGTAAACCCGGCGTTTGGGACCAAACATAACCTGGGCTGCGTTTTGAAGGAAGATCGAGGCACCGATAGCGCTGATCAACGGGATCAAGCGGGGAGCTCCCCTGAGAGGACGGTAGGCAATTCTCTCCAGGAAATATCCGGATACAGCAGCTATAAACATACCCACGATAAAGGCCAAAACAACCGAGATGATCCAGTATTTATCCAGGAAACTCATTCCCGTAACAGGATCGGCAACGATCAGATTGAGGGCTTCAAACACAAAATAACCAGAAAAAGCCCCCAGCATCATGATCTCACCATGGGCAAAGTTGATCATGAAAAGGATTCCATACACCAGGGTATAACCAATGGCGATCACAGCATAAACACTGCCGATGATCAAGCCGCTGATGGCAAACCTGACCCAGGTATCTGGACCATAGACCCCAGATGTGATCACATTGTACAGCCGCCAGGTGAGGAATGTTAGAAATAATATAGATATGATGACTTGAGCTATCCGAAAGGCACTTACACGTCCAGCTGTTTTTTTCGGTTGGGGATCACTCATAGTAGCCTTCTTTTACTTAACTGGGACAATCAGAATTTCTTTAGACAAGGATTAGCGAGGCAAGCTTGAGTGCTTGCCTCGCAATTATCATACAGGGTCGGTACAAGACTTGTGATGCCTAGGGAATTACCCAAACACCATCTCGTACAACCTGGAAGGATGGACCGGAAGCATTGCATTCACCTTGAACACAGGTGAGCAGGCCAGTAAGTCCTTGGTAACCTTCCATGGTATTGACTGCGGCTACCAGGGCTTCTCTCGGGATGTAAAGATTTCCATCTTCGCCGAGGATCGCAACTGATTTGATGGCCTGGACTAAAGCATCAACCACATCATAACCATGCCAGGTGAAAGTTGAGATCGCTCCGGGAGGATCACCGTAGACGGACTCATAGTAAGCATCAAATTCAGCTTTGGCAGCGCTTTCCAGCGGTGCACCGGTGGCAGCGTAAACGCCTTCTGAATTCTCGCCAGCCAGCTCAATAAATGCTGCACCGTAGGTGCCATCATCACTGAACAGGATCACGCCTTCCATACCGGCAACAGGCATACCCTGGGCAATCACTGCCGCTTCAGGATAATAACCACCGAAGTAAATGGCTTCAGGATCAGAGGCGCCGACATCGGTCAGAGCTGCGCTGTAGTCGGTTTCACCTGGGGAGATCGCTTCAACAGCTACAACCTCTCCACCAAGGCTTGTGAAGACTTCCTGAACTTTCTCAGCAACACCCTTACCATAGGCATCACCATCGTGCATGACAGCCAGTTTGGTCACACCCAGGACGTTGTAGAGATATTCTGCCGCAAACTGTCCCTGAAGGTCATCCGTGAAGGGGATGCGGTTGAAGACATCCTGGGGACCTTCGGTCAGGTCTGCGCGGGTGGCAGAAGGTGAAAGCATCGGCAAGCGAGCTTCATAGTAGATAGGAATTGCAGCAGCTGTGGATCCGGAGAAAGTGTGGCCAGCGATGGCAACAACATTCGGGTCGGAAACATAGAGGTTGGCAACTGATGCGCCGCCCTCACCACTTCCCTGGGTGTCCTCGATGAGCAGTTCGAAGTCAAAACCTTCGAAACCACCATCTGCATTCGCATCATCAACAGCCAGCAAACCAGCATTGGAAATGTCGATACCAAAGGCGGAGTAGTCCCCGGCCATCGGTCCAGCATAACCAATTTTAATGGTGCTGCCTTCTTCGATAACTGCGCAGACTTTCTCGTCAGGGTTTTCAGCACATTGCTCGGGAGCTGCAGCTCCACCGCCGCAGGCAGCCAGGATCAGGCTGACGGCGATCAAGATGCTAAAGAAATAATATCTTTTTGACATACTGTTTTCCTCCTTAGGAAAATTTCAGATTGTTATTCTCGAAGATAAGATTGTTGAGTTATCTTTTCCTGAACACCTCCTAGCCTAATTTGAAGGTAAATTCCAGTACATGTTATTATAATGGACAATCTCAGCTACTCAAGACTAAGATTTTTTCTTCCTTAAGACAGTTCCATCAAACTACACTGCACTTAAATCCGGGATTTCCCTTCCTTGCTGGGTAACCGGTATTTTTTTTGGTGAGACACTTTTGGTTTACTGCTGTTTCCTGAATGGAATAATTATGATCTGGGTTCAGGGAAGATGATATTGAGAAACTTATCACTTGAGAGTGCAGTATAACATAATTCGGATTTATAACAAGGAGTTGATAAGTGGTTTTTGCAGATCGTAATCAGACCCATGATCGGACCTAACAGAGTCTCATCGGGGACGGATCAAGCCGCTGGCCGGGAGAGTAAACCCTCCGTCGGCAAGGATGGTTTGGCCGCGGATCATCGAGGCCGCTGGTGAACATAAAAATGCCACGATACCAGCCACATCTTCCGGTGTGACGATCCTCCCCGCAGGAGTCTGGCGGGCGATCTCGCTGATCAGGTCTTTGTCCTGCATGGTATTAAAATGCTGCAGCGCATCTGTGGCTACAATACCTGGAGAGACCGCATTGACAATAATGTTCTTTTCTGCCAATTCAACTGCCAGGTAGCGTGTCAGGGATTCCAGGGCAGCCTTGCTAGCTCCCACCACTGCATATTCGGGAAGGACCCGGATCGATCCCGGACTGGATATACCAACGATCCAGCCCCCGGATTTTTTTTCCATCAGGGGAACCGCTTTTTGGGCCAGAAATAAAAACGCCCTGGCGTTGATATCCATCGTCCAATCCCAGCCTTTAGGGCGCTGCTCCATGATCGATCTGTTGTATCCTGACCCGGCATTGCTGATCAAAAAATCAAGGCCCCCAAACAGCCGGTCCGTTGTTTCGATCAAGACCTCAATATCCTCGATCTCACCGACATTGGCTTTCACAATTTCTACTTTTACGCCCATTTCCCTGATCGACTGCGCTGTTTCTTCTGCGGGTTCCCGATTCCGGAAATAGTTCACCACAATGTTGGCACCCAGGGATGCAAAATGCAAGGCGATAGCGCGGCCGATCCCCCTCCCCGATCCGGTGATCAAGGCTGTTTTGCCATTATAGAATGATGGATCCATCGCTCTGCTCCTCCATTTTGATACCTTATTCTAACAAGAATTCTATCAGCAGGCAGTCCAGGCTGGGATGATTCGGATCAGTGCGCGACAAATCACCTCCTGATAAAAAAAGAACAGGCTTCAGAAAGCTGAAGCCTGTTCCATCTAAACCTATTCAATCTTTGGATCAGGGAGCTGCGTATTCAACTACTGGGTAACCCGCGGCAACCCAACCACCAAAACCAGCACTCAAACTGGTGACATTGGTGTAGCCGTAGCTGAGCAGCATTTCCATGGCCATGGTGGAGCGGTGCCCGGAACCACAGTAGATAATGATCTCAGCATCTTTCTCAGCAGGCCATAGATCGCGGTTGGCGACCATATCTTCGATAGCCAGATTGATCAGTTCCTGGTCAACGACAGCGATCACGCCGCCCTCTTCCCATTCACTGGCTTTGCGGACATCCATCAGGATCAGGTCTGAATTTTCAGCCAGGGCCGCATTGAGTGTATCAGCAGTCATGATGCCCCAGTGATCACCCAGATCTTTGACAGCTGTCAGGGCAGCATCAACTTTAGCAATCACACCCGCATCTGGTTGAGCAGCATCCAGGATAACAGCTTCGGGCAGACCCTCAGCAACCGGGAAACCATCTTCTGCCCAGGTTGGGAAGCCGACTTTCAGGGCCCGGACATCTGTCCAACCCATAGCATGCAGCGCAGTCATGGCAATTGTCGCCCGCCAGCCGCCCTTGCAATAGGTCACAATCGGTGTATCAAAAGCGGGCAGCAGATTCGTGTTCTGAGCAAGGAGTTCCAGGGGGATGTGAGCGGATGCGCCTTCAATATATCCACCATCTTCCAGTTCAGCTTGGGAGCGAACATCCAGCACAAAAGGAGGC
>CAVQTT010000012.1:0-120769 GCA_963716695.1 uncultured Chloroflexia bacterium | reverse complement strand
AGGCGTAAATCGTTCACAGCATTGATCAGGTCAGCCGTTCGTTGCTCGGATGTGGGCCAGTTCATCCAGTTTGGGGGCAGCGGGTTTCCTGAATAAATGATCCCAAACAAGCGAAACCAAGAAATAAAATCACCCCAAAAATTGTTTCCAGGATAGATACATCATTCCCTTGGAGATTGTTTTTTCATCAATCCATCCATTCTCATTCTGGCAGCAAAAACACCACCCCGGGTATCAGTGAAGATTTAATGGCAGACTAAACAGCAGGCCAACAAATTTGCCAAAAGGGTCCAGCCTGTACCGATAACGATCCCGAACCAGGAAAATATCCGGTCTTTTGTTTCTGCCAACTTCTTGATTTCTCAGGGCAAAGATCCCGGTGATCAGGGCCAGGCCCACGGAGAGATTTCGGATGGGCATGACTATTCCATCGATGATGCTGATGGCCCCGCCTTGGGTTTCCGATGAGCTGTAAAAGATAAATACTACTGCAATTGTAATCAGGGCCATGATCCCACTGATAAAACTAACCAGAGCCAGGCGGTTCGTCTTCCTTGGATTTTGCACTGGGACCTCTCCTAATAGAATTTTGATGGCTGTTGAGTACCTTGATCTGGTTGCTCTTTTTTGCCTGTGGCATACTCGCCGGAAACTCAACACAGAGTTAATTGTATCTGGAAAATCCAGCAGAAATGCGATCACATCCTCAACTGGGTAAGCTCAGGATTTTCCCTGGCTTGATTGGAGGCAGGAGAGGAAGGGACAGGAGTTTCAAAAGTATTGATTATATTCTTGCAGGAGTTCCTCTTCTGTGATCAACGGCCGACTGATCAGGTCCAGAGCCGTTGGACTCATCTTCCCATCTGTAAGCAGTTCCTTGGCGGCTTGTTTGACTCCTAACAAGATCTGTTCACCTTCTCTGGTCAGTATTCCATCCTTTTTCATCAAGGTGTGGGCCGTAGAAGTGCTCCCCCAAATTCCACCCCGGCATTTTCCGCGAGTTCTTCAACTATTTGCACGACTGTACTCATATTTTCCTTTTCCCACCACCCACTGGTCGAGATTACCATGATCTTTTTAAACATCGACGTCTTTGTGAAAACGAGGCCTGGTGCGCCCCTGGCGTGATTTAAGAAGGGTTCTACCAACGGACACAATCTATTAATCATATTTTGCATATCTCCGGGCAGGGCATACTGTGCGTGGCTAGAATAAGAAGATCAGCAGCGTTCAATTTCTGATAAAGCAGCTGCATCTCATCCTGGATGGGGCATTCGCCAGGAGTGTCATACCAGCACAGCATTCTCCCACAGGAACAGGGTTTGATTTTGAGCTTGCTGGCATAATAGAGGTCGACATCTGCCCCACATTCTTCTAACCCCTCGATAAATGACCTTAAGATAAGGGCTGTATTCCCTTTTCTTTCCGAGGACTTCCATTGATCGCTAACGCCTTGACCATTCTTTCCTCCCGGGTTTGGTTTTGGGCACTGGGGAGTTTTGCTCACCTGCTCGCAGGATGCTCTGAGGTGGAGAAAGGCTTATGCTGTACCTGATTGAGATTTGATTTGATCGCCGGTTCTCCAAATCTAAAGTAACTCGGATTCTCGAGATAATCAAGACCCACCTGGGTAGTTGGAGGATGCCGTTCTGGACATGAGAACTGACTGTGGTATCCAATCAGGAAAAAGGGAAGTTGACTCGACTCTTTTATTTTTCCCAGACCATTTTCCCGGAGCTTAAATTGGAGCTCCAAAAGGCGGAATAGCCCGAGGGTTGACCATGGTCGAAAGATCCAGGCCCGTAAAACCTCAAACCCCTTACAAGCTCTTTGCTCAGGTTGAGATTTGTAATCTGGTAACCCAACCTGTTGTACAGGGCCCGTCTGCAATTGAATCCAAAAACATGCAATGAGAGCCGCTTCAGACCCAGGCGAGCGGCTTCAGCTTCTAGCAATTTTAAGGCCTGGGTTGCCAGGCCGCGTCCCCGAAAAGCTTCTTCGAGATAGACATCAAAAATAAACCCAGCAGCCCCGGCTGGGGTTGGGTCCCGCGGAAAGCCACAGACGTCCGACAGCTTTTCCTCGAATTCGATCGTGTATAAAAAGTGCTGCGTAGCCAGCCCTTGAGGAAGCAGCCGGGCATGTTCTTCGGTTGACCTGCTTACGGCTTCCTCATGTGTCCAGTCACCTGGACTGAACTTCGTCAGCCGCATATCCTGAGATGCTGTCTGGTAAAAAACTTTGAAACTCGATCTCGTTCATGGGACGAATCAATAGCATTGATGTGTATATCCTCCATTCTGTAATCGGATGGTCTGAATGCCCGGGTGGATGCGCTAGTCAGGTCCTGGAAAAGACCGAACCATCCAGTACGTGCGGTTGTTAAGGGGTCTTCTCCTGGACTGCAATTAATCTTTCATCCAGGGGCAATTGGATCGTATCCCCAATCAAGATTTGGTTAAATTCCGGGTGACCGGGGTTAATCAGATAATTCCATTCGAGGGGAACAATCGCGCTGGGCACTCTCTAGCACTGGAGAACGATTTGACCGTGCCCATTCGTCACCCATTTGTTGGGTGATCAGCGAAGCCGGATAGGCTGCCCACTTGGATGGCAGATGCGCCAGATTTAACTCCTCCACGAAATCAGGATTAAATTGAGCTGGAATGACACAATAAGACGAGATCAGTCGATCCTTCTGAAGATGAACCAAATTTCCAAAATAGCCAGGAGATCGAGGAATACCCATACACCATCCGGTTCCGGGCTATTCCAGCGCCCGCCCACAGTTCGGCCCCTTCTCCGGAGAATGCAACCGCAACATATTTGCGCTTGGTGATCCGCCAGGCCGCTGACCATTAAAGAGAAGACACCATGTTCGAGCCGGAGAATGAGGTTTTCAACTTCGCGGGACCCAATTTCCGTCTTGCTGGCTGTGAGTGGTGACAATCCCCTGAGGGGGCTCGATTGGCGCTGGACAGCCAATCCTGGGCTGATGTGCTATCGCCGTCAAATAGGTCGCACAGCCAAAGTGTAGATCCGCGAGAAACGAAGCAGTTTTTCGGATTCGTCAGCATTTAACTTGCCGTCCTTGCGGCGCCGGTTCAGGGTCCGGTCGCTGATCTGGACCAGATTGGCAAGCTGGTCGGTGAGCTCCATCGATTTTGTTAAGCTAACAAATGCCTTGAATGGAAAACCAATTTGGACCTGCTCCGATAACTCCAGCCGGTCAGAAGCATTAATGCCGATCAGGTCCGCGTAGGACAGGGGCAACCGCTCTAGATATACCGGTGTTGCTGTCATAACTTCCTCCAGCATCGAAAATGCCATCTGGCATAATGTAACGAGCCAAATGGCGGATTGTCAATGGGCGGGGATTGGAGCAAAGTTCCAGAGCAGGTATTTATGACGATGAGCAATGAGGTTATGATCAGTGTTACTCAGCGTTGAGATCTCATCAGCATCACAACCTCCGATCCAAAAAAACATGATCTTCCAGCTTAAACCTTTACCCGACCGCGAAAGCCTCTGGTGGCGTAATACGATTCAGCACCGTTGTGATATACAAATACATGGTCATAACGCCGATCACAGAAGATCGCCCCTCCCAGATCTCTGATCCTGGTGGGTGTTTTCACCCAGCTGGATGTTTTTCGATCGAATTCTCCTAACTCCTGCAATTCTCGATATTGCTCTTCGGTGAGGATCTCGATGCCCATCGTGGACGCCATTTCGAGCGCATTCCCACCGGGCTTATTATTTTTGCGTGAGTCGAGAGCCTCGCGGTCATAACAAATGCTGCGCCGCCCAGAGGGACTTTCAGGTGAACAATCACAGAAAATGAACTCCCCGGTCTCCTTTTCATAACCAATCACATCCGGTTCACCGCCGGTTTTTTCCATTTCAGAGAGCGCTGGAGCTTTTCTGGACCGGCCTCCAATTTCGCTTTGACTGAACTCCAGTCGATACCCGCGTGGCGGGGCATGTTTTTCTTGAACCGGTCTTCTAGAGTTTCCAATAATACGTCCTGGATTCCTGCTTTCATATCCCTCTCTCCCTGGCCTAGATGTGTTACCGATCGGGTATCATCAGCAGCCAACCAATCATAATGAGTAACTCAACCAAATGGATAAGCTCTTACACCTGGTTAATAGACCTTAACTGTAAGAGGTAAGTATACCTGTAATTTCTGCGTCGATTTGAGCATAGCTCAACCCCCGTATTTTTTCTAGGATCTGGTCGCCTTTCTGCGTACTGATCTACAGTTTTTTTTCTGCTGGACCATCTCATGCCTTGACCATAATTAACGATCCCCCAATCACGCTATTGATCAAAACAATCCCTCACTCAATGGAGATATCATATCGCAGATTTCTGTAGAACATAACCATACCGGAGGATATGGCCACTCCGCCAATGATCGTGAAGACAATACGCAATACCTTCCCCCCACCTTTGATATCTGCTTTTTCAGGTGCATCCTGGGGATAGATCACAGTTACTTTCTCGCCCACATCGTATGCGGGAGGGTTGGATGAGAAGGATGAATCAAAAGACATCGTCCTTCCGTTCTGCAGTTCGAAACGCACTACAGGGAAATAGGTACAGCCATCATTGTCACACCTGTTGGCCAGGTTGATCACCTCTCCCGGGGTTTGGACCCCATACCGCTCGATTAGTTTCTGATTTAAACTCATCCCAACCCCGATGCCGAAAAAAATAAAACCAAATAGGATCAGGTAGAGGGGACCTTTTAATAACGATCTGGAAATTTGTTTAAGGATTCTCATGTCTGGAGATCTCTAATCCTAGTTTGCAATCGCTCAAAACACCCGCAAATATCGTTCTAGGGCGACAAAGTCAGCAGCGTAAAATTCATGGGTTCCCCTCCACCTTCGGGAGCGATACTTGTGTTTGCCCCCACCTTAAGCGGCAGCACCAAAGGCAGGATAAGTCCTGGCTGCTCGATAATAAACGGATGTTCAATCGTAAACGCCGGGATAGCACCTTCCGGCCACTCGCTGGCATAATTCTTCAAAATCCCTGAAAAAACTAAATCTGCGTGGATTTCACCCTCAGGGGCATTTTCATCATCGAAGTAAACAGTACCTGCCAGGCTAACTTCCATTTCCCAATCTGAATGCATGGTGACGCAGGCATCACCACACTGGATGGCACTGAGCAAACACGAGGCTTCGGTCTCACCAGTAATAAGACCCTGCCCGGCGGTCCATTCCAGTGTAAAAGGCAATTCAAAAACACACAATTCCTGGACCAGGGCATCGACGAAGTCTATCGAAAGTTTTCCCTGATTAGGGAATGAGTCACCTGGATCTGGTGTTGATTGGAAGGAGCCATCCGGGGTGTTTGTGGGTGTTTGCTTGTTTGTGATGGTTTCATTATCCATGGACGGGCTTGATGACACTGAATTGCAAGCCGATGGGATCACCAACAGAAAAACCACCCAGAAAACCATCTGTAAAAATCCCTTTTTGTGCATAACACCTCCCCAGCCCTGGTAGTTTTGTTTATTGAGTATCCGATATGAAGAGGAGCATCCTAAAGTATAAGCTCACCTGTTTGGTTGCGAAGATAGGAAGCAGATTTGTGATATCCATTCTAGCCGGAGTAATACCATTATGCTACCGAAATATTACTTACTGATCTACAGTTTACCGCGCCGCAGTTGCCAGGTCAGGTGGTGAGGGCTTAGCTTATAAAAAATCCAATCCTATTTTGCCGAAAGTTTGATCTCGCCTTGTTTGTGGGGGTGCTTACCGATAATTCCCGCATAGAAGTCTTGAATGATCTCAAAATCGGCCTGAATATCACCAGTGGGTTTTAGACTTGGACCAAGCCCGCAGATTTTGTTTTGATAGTCAATATAGGCCATCACAATCGGCACCTCGGCCTTGAGGGCGATATAGTAAAAACCTGTCCGCCAATGAGCTGTTTTGCTGCGAGTACCTTCCGGAGCAAGTCCGATGATGATCTCATCGTACTCCTCAAATTTGGCAGCGATCTGATCCACAAGGTTGGTGTTCTCTCTCCGGTTGACAGGAATTGCTCCCATCGAACGCATAAATATCCCCAGCGGCCACCTGAAGAGAGAATCTTTTCCCAACCACCGAACTGGAATGTTTTCCGCAGCCATCAGCAGCAGCATGATAAAAAAATCCCAATTGGATGTATGGGGAGCACCGATCATTAGGTAATGGGATGTGAGGGGGGAGATTATTTCTGTTTGCCATCCGGTTGATCGGAGAATATATCGGGCGATTGATTGAGCCCAGGTGGATCTTTGAATGCCCAGCGCTATAGCCATGTTTAGGATCTCTTTTTAGTATATTGGTAGGAGTAATCAGTAAGCAAAATTGAGCATAGCATAATACTTGGATTTCTTCTATGGCCTTTTCGCTGTACATTATGCAAACTACAGTTCTCTATCCCGAAAGGGGCCAGGTCGAAAAACCCTGAATGGCTGATTGGTGGTAGATATTGAGCGAATAAAAAAGAGCCAGGTGGGATCATCTCACCTGGCTCTTTGCTACTGAAATCCTTGGTTTATTTATCGGGTTTGCCGGTTTCTTTGGTCTCCGAATACATGTTCCGGAAGTGCGACCGAGTGCAGGTCCAGTCCTCACCGCAGTAATCTTGGTGATAGGCCAGGACCTCTTCCTGGGTGAAGCCGTACTTGGAGCCGATCTGCAGAGCGGTCTGATAATCCTTTTCCGAGAAGCCATCTGCCATGGTTCGCTGCTGTTCTTTCAGGCTCTGCCGCACACAAGCCCAGTCTCCCAGGCATTCCCCATTGAGCAGGTTCATCACTTCGCCAGCTTCCAGGGAAAATTGTTCCGCCAGCTTTTCAGCTGTTTCCTGGGTCTTTTTCTCTTCTTTCTGGGCTGTCTGTTTCTCCGGATCAGCTTTGGCTTCACCTCGGAGGGATTCGCGGTACTCCTGGATGCCAATGATCAGGATCTCTGCAGCGCTGATCTCATCCGTGGCCAGCTTGTAGGCTTGATTAATATCACCCCAGCTGTCTGCCATACTCCTGGCATCAGCGATTTCCGCCCAGTCCACGTCCATTCGGTCAGCAAATTTGGCGGCCTGTTTTAGCTCTACCAGAGTCAATCCTTCTGTCAGATAGGCATCCAGCTCCGCCGGATCGACTTCCAGATCTCCGGCCAGTTTGTAGAATTGGGTCAGCTCCCCAGGTGTGGCCCCTTCAGCGATGCGAGCCAGGGCATCTTCGAAATCTGCCTCGTAGCGGGTGACGGAGCGCACCGCGGTCCTAACATCCTGCAGGGAGTATTCGTCGCTCATAACAAGCGCCATCAGTTCAGGCAGGCTGTGGTCCTCCAGCAGATCAACGAATCGGTCCAGCTGCAGCAAGGCTCCCCACCCACCTTCAGAGAGTTTCCAGTCCAGGATGTCTTCCCAGGTTAGTTCTACCATTGACTGGGCCAGGTTATAGGCTTTCCACATCTGACCAAACCCGATGTTATTATCTTCAGATCCGTTATCAAAGATCGCGTAGATGTCTTCACAGGTATAAAGATCCGCGGCTTGATCCGGGAAAATTGTGTTGACGCCGTCGGCAATCTTCTGGGCTGTGGGATGGCAGGCATTCTCGGGATCTGCCACCACAACCGGTAGGGTATCTGAACTGGTAAATCCGCAGCCATCAGTGACCATAACCTGGGGGTAGTATTTCCCAACTTCAGTGTAGCTGAAGGAAGCAGATTCGCCGGTATCGGTTTCATAGCTGCCATCACCATCCAGATCCCAGGCATAAAGATAGGGGGATGTACCTCCCAAAAGACTGGTTGTAAACTCAACCAGCCCATTGTCCCCTACCACAAATATGGGGGGGAAAGGGCTGCTGCTGAGGGTGATTTCCGGACCCTCCAGGAACAGGATCTCATGGTAGGATCCTTCCAGACCAGCAAGAGAAGTCTCTGCAACCTGAACATTCCATTCATAGCTGCCCTGATCAGGGTAGCTGTGGCTTAGGGTCAGACTGGACTCATTGACCTCGATGATATCTGTGGTATCTCCATCTCCAAAATCCATAAAAAACAGATAGGGAGGTGATCCATTGGACCAGCTGATTGAAAATTGCACCTCACTGCAAATGGCGTCTGCCCCGGCGCTGATCGTCAGCCCATCCTGAGCCGAGACGACTCCATGAGATGCTGCCAAACTTGCCAGCATTATCACCCCGGTCAGTAGATAACCTAATGTCTTCGAGATTTTATTCATGCTGCCTCCTGATATCTTGGAATATGCTTATTCACGAATTGATTTAGTTGTTACTGCCATTTCCAGTTGTTGGTGTGATTTCTGGACCTGTCCCACCATCCCCTTTGCCCTGACTGTTCCCGTTTTTCTTCTCCTGTCCAGGGGGAGTCTCTGGTTTATTGGAATTATCGTTCCCTTCTTTTTTGTCCTGACCAGGATTGTCCTGTTTTTCATTACGCTCACGCATGGTCTCCCGGAATCCCTGGGGTTCTTGGATGCCATTCTCCACCAGCTCCAGGCGCTCGCGGATCTTTTCCTGGGCTTTGACCAGGCCGGGAGCACCACCCTGGGGATGGTCCTGTCCCAATTTCTCCATCTGCTGGTTTTGTTTTTCCAGATTCTGTTCGATCTGTCTTAATGCGTGTTCCAATCCGCTTTCTCCGATCTGGGCGGCCTGCTCCAGCATTTTTTGGGTGTGTTTTTCAAGCAGGTCGAGGGCTTTTTGGGATACCTCCTGACCTGCCTCAACCTGGGCCTGGATCTCCTGCAAACGCCGGCTGGCAAAGGAGGCATACAGGTCCAGGCGATCCTGGGGATCGGATTCCAGGCTGACCTGGATATCCTCGGTCAGGGTTTTGACCGGATACAGCAGATCATCCGGCAGGGCAGCCTGGGCAGCGTAAACGGTGCCTCCCAGTCCTGACAGGGCTGTCAGCAATACCGCCGCCATGACAGCCAGGCGGCTTGCCCAGGAACGCCGTCCAGCAGCCGGGGTTTTTCTATTCGGTTGAGCCTGGGAAAGGGGTCTGGGTTTGAGTGTTTTAACCTGAGCCAGGTAATTCTCCCGGCTGGCATGGTTGGCCTGCAGTCCCCGCTGCGGCACATCCCTCAGACTTTCCAGGTGTTTCTTCAATTCGGGATTGATCTTGTCTTCACTCATGATGATTTCCTTATATTTATTCTTGATCAGCTTGAGACTGCTCTGTACTTAAGACGCAATAATACTCCCGGGGATACGGGTGTCGATTGAACCTTGATTAATCCAATGTTGATTTAGGGATCCGAGGATAGATCATCCAGGGAATTGGGCACTTCCCTGTCGACCAGGATCCGCTCCAGGGCTGCCAAACCCCGGTGTTGAAGGGCTTTGACAGCCCCCAGCGATTTTTGCAGGGTTTGAGCGATTTCCTGGGAGCTCCAACCTTCCAGGAATTTTAACACCACCACCTGGCGCTGTTCAGGAGTGATCAGCCGGAGGGCATTCCGGACCAGTTCGGCGTCCTCTTTGGAAGCCAGGATGCTCCTCGGCCCTGGTTTATCTTCGGGCACAAGATCCTCTTTCAGCTCCAGGCTGGGAGGGGGCTGGCGTCGGTAGTGATCGGTGATCAAATTATGGGAGATTCTATACAGGTAGGCTTTCAGGTGATCCCGGGGGCCGCCCCCACGCTGCAGGGCACCCAGGAATCGGAAAAAGGTCTCCGAAACCAGGTCCTCAGCTGCCTGGGTATCTCCCAGGTGTTTGTAGGCATAGGCAAATAAAACATCGCTATAGCGGTCGTAAATTTCAACCAGGGCTTTTTTATCAAGCGAACGGGCCCGTTTCAGGAGCGGATCAGAAATCATCATGATTTATTATAAGACGAAATCCAGCTAGATTGGATACGGCCGGGATGAAGTATGCCTGATAGATCAAAAAAGGGGGAATCTTAAACAACGGCCTGCAAGGCATAAACCTTGGACTGGTTTCCACCGGAATCCTTGGCATTGTACATGGCAATATCCGCCGCTGCTATAAATTCCTCGATGGATTCGGTTTGGAATTCAGGATAAGAGGCGATCCCCATGCTGGCTGTCAATTCGATCTCCAGGCTGGAACATTTGATCGCCTCTTCCAGGATCAGGCGCAGGCGATCCGTGAAGTGAGTGGCTTGTTCGGAGTCAGTGTTGGGCAAAAAGAACAGGAACTCATCTCCACCGAACCTGCAGGCCAGGTCGCTCTCTCGCAGGCTTTCCTGGATAGCCAGGCCCAATGTTTCCAGGGTTTGGTCTCCTGTAAGGTGTCCAAAATGGTCGTTGACCTTCTTGAAATTATCCAGGTCGGCGATGATCAGGGAGTAAGGAAGTTTTTCCCGGGTAGCGATCTTATGGAAGTAGTCAGCCCTCTCCAGGAACTCCCGTTTATTATACAATCCAGTCAAGGAATCATAGCAGGCCAGCACCCGCATCTCCTCTTCCAGGCGGTCAACTTTTAAGAACAGGCGGACCATGTAGAAGCTCATCAAAGGGGTGATGATCAGGGTGATGATGACCGAGATCACCAGGCCGACCTGTAAGTTGAGCGGGATCCCCCAGCGCTCGATGATCGGTAGTGATCACCAGGGTCGAAACCAGGGCCAGGCAAACTGCCAGGAAGGAAAATAACAGGATCGATTTGGTGAGGCCGATTTTCCGTATAAATTGACGCATATTTGGTAGATCCCAGATGGAAATGCTGTTCCATCGATCCTTTGAATAGTAACATTGAATTTCAACCCGATCTGGGCTCCCCCCTTTACAATTATGTGAGGAATACCGGCATCTTCCTGGAAATTATTTTTACTTATGTGAGGGCTTGTTCTTGATGATCTCGTGATAATAATGCAGGCTGGCTGATCCTAAACCTCCACCGATGCCCAGGTAGAGGATCCCCAGCAGGGGTTTGGGAATAGCGGTGTATTGCCTCAAGCCCAGGCCCAAACCGATCATAAACAGCACCAGGGGGTAACTGTGCCACTCCTGGAATGCAAACAGGCAGGGCTTTTCAGTCGGGAAATCCGCGATACGTTGGCTATTTTTCCTGGCCAGGCGGGAAAATCCAAAATAATAGATCAGGCTGGCAAGGATCAATCCGGGAATCCAGTATAACCAGCGGTTCTTCACTCCGGGGCTGAGGATCCAGCCCCAGGCCAGAGAGATCAAATAGATCCCAACACCTGTCCAGACCACTCCAGCCAGCAGCTGGAGCCAGAATTTCGGGACTCCGGGTTTAATCCTTTCGGTCCATTTCATCTGATTATTTATACCACCAACATTAATACCAATTTTATTCATGAAGATTTAATTGGATGTATACTTGAAATCCACATTCAGTATTGATCAAGATTGATACCCTGGAGGTGATATGTTTTTTAAACCGGAATTATTCAGTTTCCTGAGGGACCTTAAGGAAAATAACAATCGGATCTGGTTCGAAGCCCATAAAGACCGCTACGAAAATGCTGTTAAGGGTCCGCTGTTTGAGTTTATCGAGGGTTTTGCGGACCGATTGCCTGCTATCAGTCCCCATTACCAGGCCATCCCCCGGATGAATGGGGGGTCGATGTTCCGGATCTACCGGGATATCCGCTTCAGCAAGGATAAGACCCCCTATAAGACTGCTGCGGCGCTGCATTTCCGGCACGAGAGTGCCAGGGATGTGCATACACCGGGTTTTTACCTGCATCTTGAACCGGGTGAGGTTTTTGTGGGCTGCGGGATCTGGAAGCCAACCGGGGAAACCCTATCCAGGATCCGGAACCGGATTGCCGAACATCCTGACCAGTGGCTTAAAGCCCGGGATGATAAAAATTTCCGTTCAGTATTCAAACTGGGAGGGGAATCCCTGGTACGACCCCCCAAGGGCTATGACCCCGACCACCCTCTGATCGAGGACCTAAAAAGGAAAGATTATCTGGCATCAGTAGAGCTGACGGAAAAGAGGGCCCTCCAGCCTGATTTTCTGGATCATTATGTTGAGCTTTGCCTCAAAGCGGCACCCTTTATGAAATTCCTGACCGAATCGATCGGTCTGCCCTGGTAATTGGATTCTAAGCTGAATCCCGGGGGACACCAGTTTTGAGCACATTCCAAGACCGCTTTTGGGGAGTCACTTGCCGGGAAAGCTCTCGCTTATCATTATCTACAAACATCCAGTTTGTGTGAGGACGAAACAGCCGAAAAACCTCCTGGTCAGGCAAAAAAAACCTCCCGGGTGATCGATACATCCCGGGAGATTTTTCATCAGTAGTCAGTGGTCAACCCTAATTTTTGGTGATAGTGATCACCGGGATGACCCTCCTGGTCTTGATCTCATAGTCGCCAAAGCCGGGATAGGTTCCCTTTAATTTATTATAAAGTTCTGTCCGCTCTGGTTCAGCAGCGATCTCGGCGATGGCTGTGTATTTCTGATCGTTCAACTTCCACGGTCACCTCGGGATTGGCAGCCAGGTTGTAGTACCAGTCAGGATGGCTGTCCGCTCCGCCCTTTGGAGGCCGCGATCACCAGGCGCTCACCATCTTGGATATAGGCTGTGGGATTCAGGCGGGGCTGGCCGCTTTTTGCTCCCGTTGTATGCAGCAGCAGCAAGTCCATATTCTCAAAGAAACCACCCACTTTACCGCCGTTGGCGCGAAATTCTTCGATGATCTTTTGATTGAAATCTGACATTTGAGAAACCTCCCTAATTACTGACCTTAATTTCAGGTGATACCCTATCTATCAGTTCCAGGATGGGTTCGACCACGGATTTCTTACCCAGCTGTTCATGAAAAAACCTCCGGGGAAGAGATCTCTCCCGCGGAGGTCCATTATCAATCAGTATGACAATCTCAGTTATTAGCCGGGCAGATAAAGAACAACTTCCGGTGAACTATTTTCACTCCGTCCCGTAAAGGTCCTGATATTCCGGCAGCTCCCGCAGGGAATCCAGGTCAGAATCCTCCCGGGACCAGGCGACCAATTCCGGGTTGGTCTGGAGCGCATTCTTCAACCTCTGGACTGCCCGGGATCCTTCTCCCGAGAGGGCCAGGACACAGGCGTAATTATAGTCAACCAACCCCTGCCAACCAGGGGATTCATCCAGATTCCGGACCCTCTCCGTAAAAGCATCACCGAAGATCTCGATCACTTGATCGACCCGACCGCTTTTTTGAAGGATATCCCAGACATGGATCATGGGATGGGTCACCAGATTATCGGTAAAAATACGCCAGCAGGGACGGCCGTCGCTCTCTATCATCTCCTGCAGATCAGCTGCATTGACCTGGGACAGGTAATCAGCAGCCCTGGTATAGGTGCCCTTGATCATTTCCCGGGCTTCCTGCCAGGATCTATTCTGGTGGATTAAAAATATTTCCTGATTGACCTCCGAAAAATCCCCGAAATCAGGATCGATCCATTGATCTCCGCCCCTGACGGTTTCCAGCATCTCCAACCTGCGGTTGGCCCATTCCAGGCAGTGGAACAGCTGGTCTTTGGCTGACCAATCCTCGACCTGTCCGGTCCGGCCCAATTCATCCGGCTTTAGATATCCTTGGATCGAGTCTAATTGCTCTTCAAAATAGTCCAGGAGTTCTAATAATTTCTCTTTTTGGGTCAATCTTGTTATCCTCCCCGATCGACTTAACCCTTCAGGAGTGCCTGCAGTCTCTCATTGGAGGCTTTCTCCACTTCCGCGTGTATGCTTTCTCCGTGGGCATCCATGGTCACAACCACCGGGAAGTTCTTGACCTTTAGCACCCAGATGGCTTCTGGAACCCCAAAATCCATTTTATAGACCCCGATGACTTCTTCAACCGATTCGGCGATCAGGGCCGCTGCACCCCCGACAGCATGGAAATAAACAGCCGGCACATCCTGGCAGGCTTTTAAGGTCTGGGCTCCCATCCCGCCCTTGCCGATCACACCCCGCATATCAAAATGATCCAGCACATCTGCCTGGTAGGGTTCTTCGCGGATGCTGGTAGTGGGGCCGGCAGCCACGAATTTATAGTTGCCGGTCTCAACCCCGGAGACCACGGGGCCGCAGTGGTAGATCACACTCTCTTTAAAGATGGGTTTGATAGCTTCATAAACTTCCAGGTCATCTCCTTCCGGCTGACGGGTTTTCCGGATGAAGGTCTCGACCATCCATTTATGCACGCTGTCCCTGCCGGTTGCCATGACCCCGGTCAGTCCTACAGTATCGCTAATATGCAGATCTCGAATGGTTTCAGCTGAGATGGGGATGGTTATTTCTTTCATGGATCTCAATCCTCCAGATATTTTGAAACCAGCAGGTCAAGGCGCTGGCGGGTTTTTTTCGGTATCACATCCAGGTTGGTGATCAAGGCCCCTGCCAGGGCGTCCAGGCATCCACAATCCCTGGTTTCCCGGGGAGGTTCTTTTGCCAATATTTCCAGGGCATTTTTTACATGGCTGGTGTTCTTTTCGATGATCTTAAGCACCATTTCAACCGAGACAGGTTCCTCGCCGGTATGCCAGACATCATAATCGGTAATATGAGCGATGGAGGCATAACACATTTCGGCTTCCCGGGCCAGAAATGCTTCAGGCGCGCAGGTCATGCCAACGATATCCATGCCCCAGATCCGAAAAGCATCTGATTCCGCCCGGGTTGAAAAGCGGGGACCCTCGATAATTACAAAATTTCCCCCCTGATGAGTTTTTGCGCCGCCGATCGTGAGGGCGTTAGTAAGATGATTGGAGAGGTCGGAGCAAAATGGATCGGCGACCCCGACATGTGTGGTCAATCCCTCCTGGAAAAAAGTATTCACCCGGTTTTTGGTCATATCCATGATCTGGTCGGGTATCACCAGGTCGCCAGGCTGGTAATCTTCTCTTAGTGACCCGCAGGCATTGACGCTGATCACCCGATCGACCCCCAGGGATTTAAGGGCAAAGATATTGGCCCGGTAATTGACTTCAGTGGGATTGATAGAGTGTCCCGCTCCGTGGCGGGCCAAGAACAGGATCCGTTTCCCCGCCAGCTCTCCTTCAATGACGGGTCCGCTGGGTTTCCCGAACGGGGTCTCAATCTGATGTTCTTTTAACTGGGTTAGTCCGGGGATCTGATAGAGGCCCGAGCCGCCGATCACTGCAAATATGGGGGATCCAGACATGAATAATCCTTTCTAATCTATTGGAATTATAGAAGAATCCCCCGCAATCAACAAGATGGACATTCATCACCAGACTCTTTTTGGCAGCCCTCTCTCCAATAATCCTTCTATTTCTCCTCTAAAAGTCCTGCTGAAATTTCTCCCAGAATTCGGTATACTGAAAGTATGAAAAGTTCAGGGGCAGCAGGTTTTGAGGAAGTCTCCCATACAGCCGATCTGGAGATCAGGGTCTTTGCCCCTGATCTGGAGTTGTTGTTTAGAGAGGCCGCTGCGGGGATGTTTTATCTTTGTGGTATTGAAGACCAGGAGCGGGGGATTTCCTCCGTCAAGCAGTCCATCTCCCTGGAAGCTATGGATTATGAAGGTTTGTTGATCCTCTTTCTGGAGGAACTCTTATACCGGCTTACTGAGGATTACATGTATTTTGAGGTCGGCAAATTGGTGATCGAAAGTGAATACACTCTTAAAGCCAGGCTGACAGGAACCCAAATCAGCGCTTATCAACGGGATATCAAGGCGGTAACATACCACAATCTCAATATCGAGCGCAGCGAAGATGGCTACGCGGTGAATATAGTTTTTGATATCTAAATCATTTACAGGTGCCCAGCATGGTCTCTCAATCTGATCTGATCCAGATCAATTCCCAGGAATGGGAAATTCCCACATCATTCAGGGCTGATATGCGGGTTCCTGTGCGGATATTTGCTTCTGAAGCCCTGCTCGAGGATGTCGCCCGGGATAAATCCCTGGAACAGGCAGTGAATGCCACCACCCTGCCAGGACTGGTGGGCAGCGTGCTGGTGATGCCGGATATGCACCAGGGATACGGTTTCCCGATCGGGGGCGTCGCTGCGACCAGATACCCGGAAGGTGTGATCTCACCCGGGGGGATTGGCTATGATATTAATTGCGGAGTCCGGCTGCTGGGAAGCCGGATCGAGTACCAGGAGATTCAGCCCTATCTGAAAGACCTGGCGACCGCCCTGACTCAACATTGTCCCAGTGGAGTGGGAACTGGGGGGCGCCAGCGGTTCAGCGCTAAGGAAGTAGAACGGATCTGCCGGGAAGGATCCCGCTGGGCAAAAAACGCTGGTTTTGCCGGTGAGCAGGATCTGCGGCGCACGGAGCAAGGTGGAGTGATCTCTGGCGCAGATCCCCGCCATCTCAGCCCCCGGGCCCTGAAAAGGGGAGCTGAACAGGTGGGGTCTCTGGGCGCTGGAAACCATTTTATTGAGATTGACCTGGTAGCTGAGATCTATGATCTGGAAGCAGCCCGGACCATGGGCTTGCATCAGGGCGAGATCGCTCTGCAGATCCATTGTGGGTCCCGCGGTTTGGGCCATCAGGTTTGTTCTGACTATGTAAACAGCCTGCAAACAGCTGTCCAGCGTTACAAGATCGAACTCCCTGACCGCTCTCTGGTATGTGCTCCCCTGGATTCTCCCGAAGGGCAGGCTTATCTCTCGGCCATGGCCTGCGCAGCCAATTATGCCTTTGCCAACCGACAGGTTCTCAGCCACCACGTCAGGGAAGCATTTGAGAGTGAGCTAGCCGGTCGGGTCCAGGATTGGAAGTTATTCCAGGTCTATGATGTAGCCCACAATATCGGCAAGATCGAAACCCACCGGATAGATGGCAAATTAGTGGAAGTTTGTGTTCACCGCAAGGGAGCAACCCGGGCTTTTGGTCCAGGAGCTGCGGATCTTCCCGGGGAATACCAGAAAATCGGTCAACCTGTCCTGGTGCCTGGATCGATGGGCACCTCATCCTGGGTCCTGCGGGGAACAGAAGAGGCGATGAAACGTTCCCTGGGTTCCAGCTGCCATGGCGCGGGGCGGCTGATGAGCCGCTCAAAAGCCAAAAAAACCATCCGGGGAGAGGATCTGCTGCGAGATTTGGAAAAGCGGGGCATCACCATCCGGGCGGGATCCCTGTCCGGCCTGGCGGAAGAGGCTCCTGGAGCCTATAAAGATGTGGATTTGGTGATCGAGACCGTCACCAGCGCGGGAATCGCTGCCAAAGTCGCCCGCTTGACGCCGCTGGTAGTGATCAAGGGTTGATGATCCTACCCGGAAATAATCCTTAACTGATATCAGCAATCTTCCCCCGGACGAGATCCACCAGGTCCCTGCCGGAGAGTCGGATATTCAGTCCCCTTTCTCCTCCTGAGATATGCAGTTCCTCCTGATCGAGAACCGTATTGTGGATGAGGATCTCAAATCCTCGGTTGATCAGGGCCAGGGGTGAGATCCCACCAGCTTGGAGTCCGGTCAGTTTTTCAGCTTCCGCCTGGGTGGCAGGAACGACTTTCTTTTCGCCTACAGCCCGGGCCAATTTCTTAAGATCAACATCCCGATTTCCAGGTACAACCGCCAGGATGGGTTTTCCAGGTCCTTTGCGGGAGATCACGATGCTCTTGAAGACAATTTCTGGAGGGGCGTTTAACAGGCGGGCCACCTGGTCGGCAGTGATTTTTTCCCCAGGGAGCGGAAAAGTTTGATAGCTGATCTTTCTGCTTTCCAGCAGTCGGGTGATGTTATTGGTAGTCATTTTGGAGTCCCCGGTTAATTGTATAACCTGTTGGTATTGTAGCAGACCAGCTCAAGCCGCAGGGGGTCGGGAAGTATGATAAGCTACATACGTAGACCCGATCAAGACCAGATAATTTCGAGGAATAATGAAGTCATATCTTGATTTAATGGAACATATCCTGGAGAGTGGAGTCGAAAAAAGCGACCGTACAGGAACCGGAACACTGTCGGTTTTTGGTTATCAAATGCGCTTCGATCTCAGGGAGGGATTCCCGCTGCTGACCACCAAAAAAATACACTTGAAATCGATCATCCACGAACTGCTCTGGTTCCTGAAAGGGGAGACCAATATCCAATATCTCAAAGAGCATGGGGTCAGGATCTGGGACGAGTGGGCCGATGGGGAAGGTGAGTTGGGGCCAGTCTATGGTTTCCAGTGGCGATTCTGGCAGGACCCCGATGGCGGCGTGGTCGATCAGATCTCCCAGGCAGTGGATCAGATCAAAAACCAGCCGGATTCCCGCCGGATCCTGGTCAGTGCCTGGAATGTGGGTCAGATCGAAAAGATGGCTTTGCCGCCCTGCCATTTGTTGTTCCAGTTCTATGTGGCCCAGGGCAGGCTTTCATGTCAGCTCTATCAGCGCTCAGCCGATGTCTTCCTGGGAGTGCCCTTTAATATTGCCTCCTACGCGTTATTAACCCTGATGATGGCCCGGGTCTGCAATCTTGAACCGGGAGATTTTGTGCACACTCTGGGAGATACCCACCTGTATTTGAATCATCTCGAGCAGACCAGGCTCCAACTCTCCCGCAAACCCTATCCTCTGCCTGTGATGAGGATCAACCCGGCGATAACATCCCTGGATGACTTTACCTACCAGGATTTTGAGCTGCTCAATTACCAGGCCCACCCCCATATTAAAGCCGAGGTATCGGTATGATCATCTCTATCATTGCTGCGATGGATCAGAAACGGGGGATCGGGATTGATAACCGGATGCCCTGGCACTTACCGGTGGATCTGAAGCGCTTCAGGAAGATCACGATGGGACACCACCTCATTCTGGGACGGGTGACCTTCCAGTCGATCGGACAGGCCCTGCCGGGTCGGCAGATGATCGTTTTATCCCGCAACCCTGATTTTCAGGCTGAAGGCTGCCTGGTGAGCCGATCTTTCGATGAGGCTTTGCAGCTGGCTGACGGAGCAGGGGAGAAAGAGGTTTTTGTGATCGGAGGTGGGGAGATCTACCTGGAAAGCCTGCCCCTGGCTGACCGCTGCTACCTGTCATTGGTGGACACGGAAGCTGAAGCGGATACCTACTTTCCCCCGCTGGAAGAATCCGCCTGGTCAGTGATCTGCGAACAGTATTTTCCCCCCGATCCAGAGAACACCCTGGGACATACCTTTAAGTACCTGGTTCGGAAATAAACCGGGGATAAACCCAGCATTTCCCCGGCAGTGGGATTGCCGATTCGGAAGGCTAATTTTCCTGCTCGCAAAGATAATTCAGGTGGACCCAGATCAGGGCTGGATTTAGCTGTGTTTATTCCTTCCCGGCCAGGAGATTGATCTTCTCCCAGGGTTTCAGGTTTGACTCCAGGGCCAGAAGTTCCCGAAGCTCAAAGATCTGATCCCGCAATCCGGCCGCAGTTTCAAATTCCAGATTCTCAGCCGCGATCAACATCTGGTTCTCAAGTTCCTGGATGATCTTCTTTAGCTCAGGAGCAGGGATCCTGTCAGTCCCGGCCTGGTACTTTCCCCCTGATTCTGCAACAGCGCCCACTTTAACCCGCTCCGTGATATCGCTGATCAATTTCTTAATACTTTCAGGTTCAATGCCGTGAGCCAGGTTGTGTTCAATTTGTTTCTGGCGTCGACGGTCTGTTTCTTCGAGGGCTGTTTTCATTGCCGGAGTGATATTGTCCGCGTACATGATCACCTTGCCTTTCACATGCCGGGCAGCCCGTCCGATGCTCTGGATCAGGGCGGTATCCGATCTCAGGAATCCAGCTTTGTCAGCGTCCAGGATCGCCACCAGGGATACTTCCGGAAGGTCAAGTCCTTCCCGGAGCAGGTTGATGCCGACGATCACATCGTATACTCCCAGGCGCAGATCGCGCAGGATCCCGACCCGCTCCAGGGTGTCTATTTCAGAGTGCAGATAATGGACCTTCACCCCGCTGTCTTCCAGGTACTTGGATAGGTCCTCAGCCATCCTCTTGGTAAGTGTGGTCACCAGCACCCGTTCATTCCTCTCTGTCCGCTGGTAGATCTCTCCCATCAGATCATCCACCTGGCCTTCGATGGGGCGCACCACTACTTCAGGGTCGATTAATCCCGTAGGACGGATCAACTGGTCAACAACTTCCTCAACCTTCTCTAGCTCGTAAGGCCCGGGTGTCGCAGAGGTATAGATGGTATGACCCATTTTTTGTTCAAATTCTTCGAATTTTAAGGGACGGTTGTCCAGGGCTGAGGGAAGGCGGAAGCCATATTCCACCAGGGTGGCTTTCCGGGAGCGGTCGCCATTGAACATACCCCGGATCTGGGGGATGGTCATATGGGATTCGTCCAGGATCAGCAGATAATCCTGGGGGAGATAATCCATCATGGTCCAGGGTGGGGAGTTGGGCGGCCGCTGGTCCAGAGGGCGGGAATAATTTTCGATCCCGGAGCAGTAGCCAACCTCCCGGAGCATTTCCAGGTCATATTTGACCCGCTGTTCGATACGTTGGGCCTCCAATAATTTGCCGTGTTTATTAAAATAGATGACCTGTTCGTCCAGTTCGGTCTGGATATCGACAATGGCCTGTTTTAATTTCTCTTCCTCGGTGATGAAATGTTTGGCCGGGAAGATTTTCACTTCAGAGACCTCTTCGAGAATTTCCGCGGTCACCCGGTCAATGCGGGTGATGCGTTCTACCTCATCGCCGAAGAATGAGATCCGGTAGATGTATTGGTCATCGTAGGCCGGGGCGATCTCCAGGGTATCCCCTCGAACTCGAAAAGTTCCGGGTTTAAGATCGATATCGTTGCGGGAGTATTGGCCTTCGATCAGCTGGCGCAGGAGAGCGTTCCGGCGGTAGACCTGGCCGATATTCAATCCCATCACCATATTGCCGTACGCCTCCGGGTTTCCCAGGCCGTAAATGCAGGATACAGAAGCCACGATGATGACATCCTTGCGGGACATCAGGGCTGTTGTGGCGGCCAAGCGCAGGCGGTCGATCTCCTCATTGATATCGGTTTCTTTTTCGATGAAGAGATCCTGGTGCGGTACATAGGCTTCGGGTTGGTAATAATCGTAATAGCTGACAAAATATTCCACCGCGTTCTCGGGAAAGAAGGATTTGAATTCGGCGTAGAGTTGAGCTGCCAGGGTCTTGTTATGGGCGATCACCAGGGCGGGACGCTGGGTTCTTTGGATGATATTGGCTACCGTAAAGGTTTTTCCGGTACCGGTTGCACCCAGCAAGACCTGGTGCTGTTTTCCGTCCTGAATGCCCTGAAGTAATTTTTCGATCGCCTGGGGTTGGTCTCCCATAGGCTGAAATGGTGCCTGGAGCTTAAATTCCATTGGGTTCCTCTTTTGCCTGGACTAACGAATATAGATTGGATTGCTGAAGATCCATCCCCGTCTTAACCCCTTATAAACAAGATGGGCTTCAACACGGTATACCCCCGGCTGTTTGACACTGAAAGAGCATGCCTGGCGGTTGTGCCAGGTTTTGACCGGAATTCCATCTCTGATTAAAACGCATTCTGTGCTTTTGGGCAGGGTGATTTGAAGGGTGATCCCACTACCAAGCTGGATCTGATCTCCCATGCTGGCTTCAATACCGTTGCCTGCGGCCTTAAATCTAAAACCCCTGGTTGGAGCCGGGAGATCGTAGCCGATAAAGGCGTGGCCCTGTTGAAGAGCCTTGTAGATCAAAACTTTGTCCTTTTGAAGGTCGCCACTTAACTCTTCAGGCAGTATCAGGTGGGTGTTGACGGCTTGAAAGTGGAAGAGGTAAGGGAAGACTGTTTTTCTCAGAGGACCCAGGCGGCCCGCCATGGCATGGGCATCCGACCCGCCAATTGCGACAATCCGGTCTCCTTTTCTGGTTAATTCATCCCAGATCTCCAGGGTGGGTTTCAGAGGGCCGCGACCGATCCTTTGGGGTTGGTAGGCGTACCAGACGGCGGCAGATTTGGATTTCAGCAAACTTTTAAATTCAGAAAAACCATTCCAGAGTTCGATGCCTGTAAATCCCTTGACATTCCAATCAACCCAGGAAAAATCCCCCTGGTTGAAGAGCGGGGCAGCTGGATCAGTAGGGTGGGCCAGGAAACTCAAGCCCCCAGCTTTTTTTACAGCCTGGACCAGTTTTTGAGGGTTGGCTGCTTCGCTGGCGAGATCCTTTGTGATTCCGAGGGCCAGGAGGTGATTCTTCTGGGGAACACGCTCCCGGTCATGAATTTCCTCCCCAACCAGTACAAGGACTTTTTTCCCCTCACTGCTGTAATAGCCTTCCTGGTCAAGTACCAATTGATTATGATCAGTCGTGATCACAGCGTCCAGTCCAGCCTGGAGGGCTGCCTGGGCGACATCCTGAAATGTTCCGGTGCCGTCCGAATATTTGGTATGCAGGTGAAGATTGATGGTAATTTCGGGCATTTTTTCCTGGAATCGGTTAAATTATTTTCTTTGGTAATATTCTGTGCAAGCAGGTTTGATTTCAGCTCCCGGGAGGAGCTTCTTGACGTTCTCCCTGCTTAGAAGGTATAATCGCCCTGCTTGAAAAATGAACACCAGGATCAATTACAATAGATTAGCGGATTGATTATCAATTCCCCTGGTCTGGGAGGTTTTAGTGTCAATATACCTGAATATCGGATTAATTATAACTTCGATAGCGCTGATTGCCAGCGTTATCCTCCAGAGCAAAGGCGCTGGATTGGGCGGGTTGACCGGCGGCGATTCAGGCGGCGTTTTTTCCGCCCGGCGCGGTGTTGAAAAGACCCTGTTCCGGATCACCATTGCACTAAGTGTATTATTCTTTGGATTGGCGATTGCCTCCGTTATTATAACAATCTAAGTATTAGTCTGGCTTGATCTAGATCTAGATCCAAATCAAGGCCAGCGATTGCCGGAAAATATGGACCCCATATTTTCCGGCTAGATTTAAAGACAGAGGGGCAAGAGGGCTGATAGACTCGGGAAGATCCCATGAACCTGATAAAAAAACTGCGCTGGCAGATCTTGATAATCGTCCTGGCCTTGGTTGTGATTGCGGTTGTGCTCTGGGGCCAGCAGGCTGAACCTGTCCTGGTAGAAGCGCCAGAACCTACCAGCGGCGGGTTGTATTCCGAAGGCATTGTCGGATCATTGATGCGCCTGAACCCTCTCCTGTCCGTATTCAATCCACCTGACCAGGACCCAACCCGTTTGCTTTTCAGTGGCCTGATCCAATTTGACAGCACCGGGCTCCCTCAACCGGATCTTTCCAATTCCTGGGGAATATCCCGGAACGGAGATGTATATAATTTCTCTCTCCGGGGGGATGTCGTCTGGCATGATGGTGAAGCCCTCACCAGCGCCGATGTGGTCTTTACCACCAATTTGCTGAAAAATCCTGACTTTCCTGTGCCAACAGAGATGGCAGAATTCTGGGCTCAGATCGAAGTTGAAGCTCTCGATGAGACAACGCTCCAGTTCCGACTACCCGAAGCATATTCCCCATTTCTAGAGTACCTGGATTTTGGAATCCTGCCCGAACATTTACTGGGTGACCTGACAGTCCAGGAAATTGTGGATGCACCTTATAATCTTCAACCAGTCGGGACAGGACCCTTTAAATATGATCGCCTGGTGATAACAGAAGGGGAGATCAAAGGTGTGATACTTAAAAATAACCCTGACTATTATGGCGAAACCGCTTTCCTGGATCAGGTGCAATTCCTATATTATCCCACCGCCAGGGATGCCTGGAACGCCTACCAGGAAGGAGAGATTCAAGGGATTGGTGAGATCACCCCGGATATCCTCCAGGACGCCCTGGTTGACGGAAGTTTGAACCTCTATACCAGCCGCCTCCCGGAACTATCACTGGTTCTGCTGAACTTGGACAATCCCCGGGTGCCATTTCTAGGACGATCCTGCAATTCGCAAAGCGATGCTTCACGGGATCAACCGCCAATACCTGGTAGGTCATCTCAATCAGGGCCAGGCCATCATCGCTGATGGCCCGATCTTCCCCACCACCTGGGCCTATTTTGAGGGCATCACACGGTACGATTATGATCCTGAGTTGGCTGTTGAGATGCTGCGGGACCTGGGTTATTCCTTCCCCGCGGAAGGTGGAACCTCCCGCACGAACGAGGAAGGAGATGCGCTGGTACTTGAGCTGATCTATCCAGAGACCGAGCTGCATGAATTGATCGCTCGATCCATCCAGGAAAACTGGACCGCGTTGGGGATCAGTGTTCAATTGCAGGCCCTGCCTTACAGCGATTTGATCAGCGCTCTGGATAAGCGGAATTATCAGGCTGCCCTGGTCGATCTGAATTTGACCAGCAGGCCGGACCCGGACCCTTACCCGTTCTGGCATCAAACCCAGATCACCGGAGGCCAAAACTATTCCATGTGGAATGACCGCCGGGCCAGCGAATACCTTGAACAGGCCCGGATCATCCTGGATACCGCTGACCGGGCGCGCCTGTACAGGAACTTCCAGGTCCGGTTTGTGGATCAGCTGCCTGCTCTCCCACTCTATTATCCTGTCTATTCCTATGGAGTTTCATCGCAAGTGAAAGGTGTCCGGATCGGTCCGATATTTGAAGCCTCTGACCGGCTGGAGACCATCACACAATGGTATTATTTTGTGGAAGTTCCGGGGGGACTGGAACCAACCGACGTTCAATCAGCTGGAGAATGAACATCCAGCTGATTTTCTTTAATCTATATTCTTATGGGGAATAACTCCGTGGAAAAAAACCAAACCAAACTCGACCAAAGTATTCAACAAGATCAGCAAGACTGGCATGCGATCGATCCGATAGCTGCTCTGAGCCAGCTGGGAGTTAACAGGGAAACAGGCCTGTCCGAAGCTGAGGCAAACAAGAGACTTATTTCCTATGGAAAAAATGAACTTCTTGAAGCGCCTCCAACCAGCATCTGGGTCAAGATCTACGAGCAATTTGCTAATTTTGTCGTCATCCTCCTGATGGTGGCCTCGGTGATCTCGGCGGTTTTGGGAGATTGGGTGGAAGCCGCCGCAATCCTGACCATTGTCTTGCTCAACGCTGGTTTGGGTGTGATCCAGGAAAGTCGAGCGGAAGAAGCCCTGGCTGCCCTGAAAAAGATGGCCTCCCCGGATGCCAATGTGCTCCGGGATGGGCACCGCCAGGCGATACCGGCCAGGAATGTGGTACCCGGTGAGATTGTTTTTCTGGAAGCAGGAAATTTTATCCCTGCCGATGTCCGTCTCCTGGAAACTGTCAATCTCCGGATTGATGAAGCCGCCCTGACCGGTGAATCCGTGGCGGTCTCTAAAAACGCCCAGTTAGTCCTGGATGAAGACTCTGCCCTGGGTGACCGGAAAACCATGGCCTACACAGGTACCATGGTAACCTACGGCCGGGGAGTTGGAGTCGTGACCAATACCGGAATGGGCACCGAGATCGGCCAGATCGCTACCTTGCTGCAATCAGTTGAAGAAGGGGAGACTCCGCTGCAGAAACGCCTGGACCGTTTTGGGCGCACTCTGGGATGGGTTACCCTGCTGATCTGCGGGATTGTTTTTGTGGAGGGTATGCTTACGGGCACACCTCCCCTGGAGATGTTTATCATTGCTGTCAGCCTGGCGATCGCCGCTGTCCCTGAGGGTCTACCTGCCGTTGTGACCATCACCCTGGCTTTGGGAATGCAGGAGATGATCGCCCGCAACGCCCTGATCCGAAAATTATCCTCTGTAGAAACCCTGGGTTCAGCGACCATTATCTGCTCCGACAAAACCGGTACCCTGACCCAAAATGAAATGACCGTCACCAATATCGCAGTCGATGGAGAGTTCCTGGATATCAGCGGGACTGGATATGCCGTGGAAGGGGATTTTTTCCGGGAAGGTGAAAAAGTCGACCTGGCCTCGGATTACCCAGGTATTCTGACAGCCCTCTGGATTGGGGCTTTGAACAATGACGCCATCCTGGAAACCGATTATGACGAATCCGGCAAACCCACCATCCGGATGGTTGGTGATCCCACTGAGGGAGCCCTGCTGGTCGCGGCTGCCAAAGGAGGGGCCCTGCCGACCCCGCTTTCCCAGGCTTATCCGCGGATTGAAGAGATCCCCTTTGATTCTGAACGAAAGCGCATGGTGACCATCCATGCCATCCAACAGCCGGATGCGGGGGATGTTTCCCCCTTTTATGACCAGAAGCATAAGGCCTGGTATGTGGTCGCTGAGAAAGGCGCCCCGGATGTTGTCCTGGACCGCTGCACACATTACCAGAGCAGGGATGATCAGGCGGTTCTTTTGGACGCTGAACAGCGCCGGCGGATCCTGCTGGCAAATGACCGCATGACCAGCCATGCGCTGCGGGTCCTGGGTGTTGCTTACCGGGTGGTTGAGAATTTGGATTATCACCAGGATGGGGCGCTCAATACGGATATTGAACAGGAATTGATCTTTGTTGGGCTGCTGGGTATGATCGACCCGGCCCGACCAGAGGTGCTGCCCGCTTTGCAGAATGCTCGTCAGGCGGGCATCCGCACAGTCATGATCACCGGGGACTATCCCAATACAGCCAGAGCCATTGCCCTGGAAATTGGTTTACTTCAGGAAGGTCACCAGGTATTAACGGGCAAAGAACTTGATGAGCTTTCTGATGATCAGCTTAAATCAGCAGTTCTAACCACGGATGTATTTGCCCGGGTCTCTCCGGAGCATAAAGTACGCATTGTGGAAGCTTTTAAGGCAAATAATGAAGTGGTAGCCATGACCGGTGATGGGGTGAATGACGCCCCCTCGATCAAGAAGGCTGATATTGGAATCGCGATGGGGATCACCGGAACTGATGTGGCCAAGGAAACCGCAGATATGGTGCTGACCGACGATAATTATGCCAGCATTGTATCGGCGGTCGAGCAGGGCCGGGTGATCTACAGCAATATCAGAAAATTCGTCTACTTCCTGCTGTCCTGCAATATAGCCGAGATCGCGATCATATTCCTGGCCACCATGGTGGGATGGAAATCCCCCTTGACAGCCATCCAGCTACTATGGCTTAACCTGGTCACCGATGGAGCGCCAGCCCTGGCCCTTGGTCTTGAAAAAGGCGATCCTGATCTGATGGAACAGCCTCCCCGGGATCCGGATGAGCCTATTCTGAATCGTTTTATGCTCACCGGCATTACCATCCAGACCGTAGCAATCACAGCTGTCACCCTGGGCGCTTACTGGATCGGCCTCACCTACTATCCCGGGATGGCTGCAACAATGGCTTTTGTTACTCTCTCCTTCTCGGAATTATTACGGGCCTTTACCGCCCGATCCGAGCGGGTACCGATCCTGAAGGTTGGATTATTCAACAATAAGGTCATGAATTGGGCCATCTTATCCTCCCTGGTTCTGCTGCTGGGAGTGATTTACCTGCCTTTCCTGCAGGGAATATTTGACACAGCGCCGCTGGGATGGAGCCAGTGGTCGGTGATCCTGCCCCTGCTGCTGGTACCGTCAATCGCTGCGGAACTAACCAAAGTGGTATTAAAGAACCGCGAGGTAGGTAGTTAATTGTTTATAAGAAAACAGCCAGAGGGATATGCTCCGAGTAAAATAATCATACTAATGGTTGGTATTGCTTAGAAGGAAGGTTGGTATGAGTTCCAGAAAACTTATTGAAGATAGACGGCAGAAAAAAAAGCGCAAGAACACCCTGTTGGTGATCATGATGGGAGCAGGTTTGATCCTGGTGGTCGCAGCCATCGTGATTGCTGTTATCAGCACCAGTAAGGTCAATCTCTCCCAACGGAATATCACTATCCCGGAATTCACGGAAAATATTCCATCAGATTTTAATGGATTGGGTGATCCTGAGGCTCCTGTTGTGATCGAGGAATTCTCGGATTTTGGCTGTACTTATTGTGCTGATTTTGCCCTCGAAACCAAAAAACTGCTTGAGGATGACTATATCCAAACCGGCCAGGTTTACCTGGTTTTCCACAGCGTGGGTGGTATGCTGCAATCCTCAGCGACCTTCCAGGCCGCAGAGGCGGCCTATTGTGCCGGTGATCAGGATGCTCTCTGGTCGTTCCACGACCTGATCTTCGCCAACCAGACCAGCTTATTCAGCAACCGGAACGGTGATATATCCAAGACCATGACAACTTTTGCCGAAGTCCTGGAGCTGGATCTGGACCAGTTTAACAGCTGTCTTTTGGATCGGAAATATCAGGAACTCACCCTGGCTGATGAACAGCTTGCCAGAGAAAATGATATTAGCGGGACACCCTCGTTCCTGATCAATGGAGTCCTGTACCGCGGCAATCAGCCCTTTGAAAGTTTTCAGCAGGCTATCGCGGAAGCACTGGCAGCAGGCCAGTAATTCAAAAAATTTACTCAGATCCAAAAAGACCTTCATCAGCTAATGAAGGTCTTTTTTTGTTAATCCCGGTTGATTTGATAATGGTAATAGATCCATACCATCAGGAAGATCCCAAAAATGGCCAGGAAGATCCAGGCCAGAAGGGGTCCTCCAGCCGCGATACCCAGGCTGATTCCTACAATGGCGCTTACAGCCCAGATGATCTTTAAACTTAATAGGGCTTTGAATACTTCCGGGGATGCGTTTCTGCTTAGCAGGGATTCTCCTCCAATCCCCAGCAGGGCTGCTCCTACCAGGCGGGAGGTGATGGGATCTACTTGCTGCCACCCGAACCAGGGCATGATCACCTCGGGGAAGAAGAGCAGAGGAATGGCAAATATCATGTCTGCAGCAAAATGGACCACAAACCAGGTTTTTAACCCCGGGGGGACTTTCTGAATACTCTCACTCATGGTAGATTCCTTTTTCAGGGTGTGACATGATCCTGGGGACGTTCTCCGGGTGAATCCAGCTCACTTTCACTGAATGGCAGAAGTACCCTGACATGCATATCATGGTCGACTGTACACTGGCAGGATAACCGGAAATGGCCCTGCATCGGGTCCAATATTCTCCAGCTTCAGCTTTTCTGCCTCAGTCATGGTATCAGGTTCACCATCGAGGAATTCAACCCGGCAGGTGGTGCAGCGAGCATAACCACCGCAGCGATGCAGCGGCTCTCCACCATGATCTTCCAGGGCGTTTACCAAGCGGGTGCCTGCTGGGACCTGGACCACTCCCACACCTTCTATGGTTAGATTTGGCATATTGGCTCCTTTGGGGGTGCAAACTTATCCTCGTGGTGCAGAGGATTATTAACTGGTGATGGTTTCCCGTACCTGGATCCCTCGTTTTTGGTACTCGAGCAGTACATCCTCAAACAATCCATCGATTTTCCCCAGGTATTCTGGCGGACAAATCCCTTTCAGGGGGATGCTGCCCTTCAGCAGCTGGCGGGCAATAATTGTGCAGGTATAGCCGGTTGTCCTGGCCATGGAGGTGATGTTCTTCTCAGGATCGTAATGATCCACCAGATCATACTGGTAGATGAGTTGATCCTTCCCCTTTTTTCCCTTGAGGATGACCTGCATCACTGTGAGATCCTCTTCACCCTCTTTCAGCTTCCACTGGTCAAATAACAAACGCGAAGTCAGGGCCAGGGGTTGAACAGGATTCCCGCCCAGATCCAATAGATCCTGGTCAAAAAAACCGCTTTCGCGGAATACCCGCATCAAATTGGCATGCCCTGGGTAGCGCATGGTCTTTTCCCTCATATTGGGTATTGCCAGGGTATGGAGGAGAGACCGTAATCCATCGGTGTTAAAAGCCTCCAGAGTTCCCAGACCAGGAAAATCCAGCAGTTCAACCTCAGAAAGTGCGGGATAAATGACTTCTTTTCCATTTTCGACGAACCGGGCCGGACGGGTATATTCTTCCAGGACATCTGTGGGAGAAAATACCACTTTATACTCGTAGGGCCATTCCCTGACCTTTGGCAGGCCGCCCACATAACATAAATAGGATTCTGTTTGGTCCAGTTGCTGGTCAACATATCCGGCTATTAAATTGCATAATCCTGGTGCGACTCCACAATCGACAATTGCGGTGAGGCCCTTCTCCTGAGCCAGCTGATCCAGTTCAAAAGCATCCTCGCTAAAAAAAGAGATGTCAACCACATTCTTTCCAGCATTGAGGATCTGTTTGAGGGTTTCGAAGCCCATAAAGCCTGGCACAGCGCTGATAACCAGATCCCCCCCTGCAACCAGCGAGCTGATGGCAGACCCTTCTCGAAGATCAGCTTGTTTGGTGCTGACCGATTGATATCCGGAAACCTTATTTAAGGCATCCTGATTTTGATCAACTGCCAGGATCTGGTAGCTTTTGTCCGCAGCCAGGTCCTGGATGATTGCGCTGCCTACCAGGCCGGCGCCTAAAACTACGATTTTCATGAGGTCTCCATCTGTTTTTGGGTCCAGAGAAATAGCTCAGCTGGGATGTTACTCCGAATAAAACTGATACTGATTTTTTCCGGATTGTTTTGCCTGATACATGGCTGTATCAGCTTTATCTATTAGTGTAATGGGATTCTGGCCGTCTTTGGGATAAAGACTGATGCCAATGCTGAGAGTCGAAATGACTTCCTTGCCATTGATGGAATAAGGTTCATTACCAAGTTCGAGGAACTTTTTTGCCACGCTGCCGGCATCATCATAATCTGCCAGGGTTTCGAGGATCATCAAAAACTCATCTCCGGAAATCCTCGCCAGCGTGTCACTTCTGCGAGACTGGGTTTGAAGACGAGCAGCAAACCCCTTTAATAGCATATCTCCGGCATTATGTCCCAGAGAGTCATTGATAGTTTTGAAATTATCGAGATCGATATACAATAGACCAAGTTTTGCCTGGCTTCTCTCAGCCTTGGCGAGGGAGTGCACTAGCCGATCATTAAACAAAGTCCGATTTGGCAGATCAGTCAAGACATCATGAGTCGCTGCGTATTGGAGCTGTTCTTCGAAGCGCTTCCGCACTGACACATCCCTGGAGATCACTCCATAGAAACTCTGATCGCTGGTCTGAATTGGAAAAGTAGAGATCTGAATGGTTTTTCTGGTTCCATTTTTGGTTTGGATCTCAAGATCCAGGGGATAGTCCTTGGTGAACAGCTCAGGATCATCCCGGATTATTTGAGCCCTTTCTTTGAGATTTTCCAGCAATCCGGGAGGGCGTTTTTCTTCCGGCAGAATGCTAAATTGAAATTCCCAAACATAGCGGTCGATCATCTCCTCCCGGCTGTAGCCAAAGATGGCTGTTTGCTGGGAAGACCATTCGATGATCTGGAAATTCTCATCAGCCACCAGGATGCCATCCGCGGACTGGCTGATTGTAGCTCTGAATCGTTCCTCCCGTTCGATTAACATTTGTTCGGTTTTTTTCCTTTCTGATATATCCCGCGCGAAGATACCGATCATGTGGCCCGAGCAGGTTTTGATGGGATACTTGTTCAGCTGAATATAGAACCGGCTGTCATCGAGGTGCTGGATCTCCCGTTCCTCAGATTGATATAACCAGTATCCATCACCAGATTCAAGAACCTCAAAGACCTGGGCCCGGAGTTTGTCAAGGAAAGCTGCAGATTTCCTTTCCTCCGGTTCGATAGTCATAGCAGACGTCCCAAATAGCTCGGCCCAAGACTGAGTTTTGACTTAAACCGGTCAGGCGTTCTGCTCCCTGATTCCATTCAATGACCAGACCCTGTTCATTTACCAGGGCAATTCCATCAGTGGAGCTTTCCACGATGCTCTGATATTTCTGGGTGGTCCGCTCCTTCTCTACCAGCTCTTTATTTAGGCGAAGGCCGAGGTCTCTCAATCTGCCGAGGATCACACCTCCAAAGATCAAAACCACCAATCCGATCAAGCTGTTCAGGAAAATATCTGACCAATTGTCCGGGCTGACCCAACGCATCAACAGCCAATTGAGCAGGGTCACAATAACTGCAGATGCTGCACCCCCCCATGGTCCCAGAAACCAGGCTGTGATAATCACCGGGACTCCAGAGAGTGACAATCCAGCTGGTCCAAGTTGGGCATAGATAATGGGAAACATGATAATGTAGACCGTCCAGACCAGTAAAATCAAGCCAATCTGGTAGGGACGAGGGAGGGATCTATCAAACGAACGAGGCATAGAGAGTGGGGTGGTTTGATCGTTGAGGTCCATTGTCAACTCATATCCTGCTGTTGGTTGATATTTTTCGACGCGATGTTTATGACCAACCCATTTCTCTTTTGAGCACTAGTATTGTAGCTCATCCACTCCACAATCTCAAATCGATATATTGGGAATTGGATTCGGATTCAGATCCCTCAATAAAAGCACCCCGGTCTGCAGCGAGCTAAAGATATTTTTCCAGGAATCGGGTCGTTTTCAGGTAAAAATCCACCAAGTTCTCATTTTTTTTGAAGCTGTGCCCTTCATCCGGATAAAGATAATATTCATGGGGCACATTGTTTTTGATCAGCTCAGATACCAGCTGTTCTGCCTGTTCCTGGGGAACGATGGGGTCATTACCGCCCTGGAAGATAATCAGCGGGGTTTGGATCCGGTGAGCAGAAAACAGGGGAGACCTGGAGATATATCGTTCAGCTGCTTTTTCAGGATCACCCACCAGCCAATGGTGGTAATAACGCTCGAAATTTGCAGGATGTTTGATCAATTCCCTAAGATTGGTAACTCCGTAGAGGGACACAGCAGCTTTAAAGACCCCGGGATACTGCACTAATAACTGCAGCACCGTCAAACCTCCAGAGCTGCTGCCAAACAAAGCGATCCGTTCCTTGTCGATCAAGCCTTGTTTTGCCAAAGACATGGCTGATTGGTATACATCCTCAACGTCCAGGATGCCCCACTGGCCTTCGAGCGCTTCCCAATAGCCTCGGCCGTAGCCGGTACTGCCCCGGTAATTCACTTCCAGCACGGCATAGCCCCGGCTGGTGAAATACTGGGTTCGGGGCTGGTATTCGGCATATTTCTGGCGGGTGGGTCCGCTGTGCACGATGATCAATAAAGGTGGTTTGCCGCTGGTCTGATAAGCTGGATTGTGGGGAGCATAATACAAACCCTTGACAAAATCCCCCCCCGGGATTTCAAGGCTGATCGCACCCGGTTGGGAGAAAAACCCAGTTTCGAGAGGGGCCGGGTCAGATGTGCGGATGACAGTCTGATCCCCTGCTGGATCGGTGATGATGATTTCGGGGGGTGTTCCCCAACCTGATGCGATGGTGGCGATCAGATCATTGACCGGCGAGACTGCCAGGGAATCCAGCCAGGTGTATTTATCGTTGAGGGAGATCTGGTCTTCCATTCCTGAAAGCAGATCCACCTGCCAGAGGGATGCAAAACCATGCTGATTTCGGATGCAGTAGATTCGGTTGCTGTCTGGACTGAATCCATAGAAGGTTTGATTCTGCAGCCAGGGAGGCAAGGCGTGATCCGCATCGACCCGGGTAAGCTGCTCGACCTTCAGATCAGGACCTTTTCGAAGATAGATCTGCCACCATCCGGTTGCATCAGAGATAAAAGCTAGTGAACCTCCATCCGGGGCATATTCCGGCTGTAATCTGCAAACGTCCCGTAATTTGCCAGCCCGGGAAGATATATTGAGCTCTGCTGACAGCAAAGAAGGGTTCACTAGACTGCTCTCGATAATTTCAGAATTGATCCAGGGCATGGAAGGATGTTTCCAGCTCATCCAGGTTATTTTCCGGCCCTCAGGATGCCAGCGCAGATAATTATAGAAATCAAATAAAGTGTGAAGAGGAATGGCTTCCTGATCCTTGGCAAAATCCAGCATCATTATCGAATCCTTGGATCCATCGGATTCAATATAGATCAGGTGGTTATCGCGGGGAGATATCTGGGGAGTTGCTTTTGGATGGGGTGAGGACTTGATCGGAACTGGTTCAGGATTTTCTCCGGAGATCAGATAGAGCTGATGGGTTTTCTTTTCAATAAAGACGATCTGATCGCGCCGGGTGGTATAAGACCCACCCCCGTATAAAAGTCCTCCGCCAACGTTGATCTTACCTGAGAGAATAGCGATCCTGCCGCTGTGGGGATCCCGGGTCATCAAACTGGACTGATTGGAACTGCGTTCGATCCACAGCAGTTTGCCATCCTCCATCCAACTTATTTCGCTAAACTCCAGCAGCCCGGCAGTTTTTTGGGGTTTGATCCGGGATGGCCAGGTTCCGTAGGGGAGATCGATTTTGTTTGTCATGGTAAATTTCTGTCCCTGGTCAGCTATTAATCATACTATGAGGACGGAAATCAGCGAGGCAGTTCAGGAAAATCCATTTGCGGGAAGAGTGCCGACCGCTATTTTAGGGGAAGGAATCCCCGTTCCGGATTGGCGCAAAGCTTCGCCTGTGAAGAGCGCAGGGGCCAGATTCATGAAGAGCCCTGCGGTGCTGTTGCGTCCCGTAGCCTTTGTTTTGATCAAATCCATACTGGGGGTAGAGATCTGCCATTTTTATCATCAGGTCGTCTCTATGGGTCTTGGCCAGAATGGATGCGGCAGCAATCGATTGGGAACGGGCATCTCCTTTTACCAGCCGGGTTTGGGGCAGGGAGATCTCTGGAAGTACCAGGTAATCTACCAGCAAATGGTCAGGTACAAGGGGAAGATTTTCAAGGGCCCGCTGAATTGCCAGGCGAGTTGCAGGTACGATACCATACTCATCGATTTCCCAATTGCTTGCAGATCCCAGGGCGTAGGCCTGGCTGTGGGCTTCGATTTCCTGCCGGAGGTTCTCCCGGATTTGAGGCGCAAGCTGTTTTGAATCCTGGACACCTGAAATAGCTTGCAGGGATCTTTGATCCCGGGACAGGATCACTACAGCCGCCAGGACCGGTCCTGCCAGGCAGCCTCTGCCAGCCTCGTCCACACCTGCAACCCCCCTACATCCTGCCAGGTAGAGGGCATTCTCAAATTCCAGGGTTGGCATGGTGGGAATCAGGGCTGGATCAATTTTTCGGGTCATACAAACCCAAGCTGTGATTTCTTCTTATGAGACGAATATCCTTGAGGATCTTGATCGCATCGCGGATGGCATTGACCTTGCTTTCCTGATGGAAAGTCCAGGGGATGGCAACTTCATGGATAGAATATCCCCGCAGGCGGGCTATAAACAAGATTTCAATATCAAAGGCCCATCCCGGGAGAGTTTGGCCCTGAAACAGGTCTTCTGCTGCCGATGCAGAAAAACATTTAAAACCACATTGGGTGTCATTGAGTCCGGGTAGAGCCAGGAGCTGGATCAGCCAGTTCATCAGTCTGCCACCCAGGTGGCGTGAGAGGGGTTCATCAAAGCGCACCGCTCCGGGCGCTTCCCGGGAAGCGAGGGCGATATCCACCTCTTTCAGCTGGGGGGGCAGGAATTTGCCAACCTCCTGAATGGGCATGGAAAGGTCTGCATCACACATAAAGCGGTATTGACCCTGAGCCCGGAGCATTCCATGCCTGACAGCTGCTCCCTTTCCGGGCTGCTCTTCATATAATCCTTTCATGAACCGGAAATCCTGGCAGGCTTGGCTGATGATTTCGGCGGTTCTATCTGTACTATTATTATTTACGATCAGGACTTCAGCTGAATAGGGTTGTTCGCGTAAAAAAGAGCCCACTTCATTTAACGTGACAGGCAGACGGTTTTCTTCGTTATAGGCGGGAATGATGATGCTGAGATAGATTGGTTGCACGCGACATCCGCTGCTGTGATTTAGAGAGTAAATGTGACCAGAATGATCAATACGATCAATACAACGATCACCAGGGCAACCAGACTACCGATGATCACCCATTCCCTGCGGGAGAAATTTGCCTTGCGGGTAACTTTGTTGATCTCCTCATCAACCTTGGCAAGAGCCACGGGAACTGCCGGGTTCTCGTCTTCAAATGGGGGCAAGGGGGCTTTTGGTTTGGCTGTCTTATCTGGCAACCGCGGGTTGGTCAGTAAATTGATGGCAGTCCGGAAGTCCATGTCGCTGAAGATCGGTTTGGCGATGGAGATTTCGCGGGCGAAATTCTTTATCGCGTCCGCCTGAATGACCCTGACCCTGGGCCGGATGGATTCAACCACAGTCTCAGGAGACACAAAGACCATGACTCCCCGATCCATGGGAGCTGAAAAATTATGTTGTTTAAGGTAGCCTTCAATCGTCTTTTGGTAAAGCCAGGTCTCTCTGATCAGGTTGTTTTGGGCCGGGTGATATTCATCATCACGGCTGAGCTCTTCCCAGCGTTTGCCTTCTGCTCTGAAAAAACCCTGCTGGGATTTGGGGTTGACCACCAGTAAAGTGGATGGAGATATTAAAATAAGGGGAATAGGTCTGCCAACCCGGGGAATTTCTACATCCCTGATCATGACACACTCATTACCCAGGACGGATTCCAGAATCTCAATCAGCTCTTCCTGACTCTTGCGGCTTGCCTGCCAGGACCAGCCGTAGCTGAACATTCCCTGGAGCTGTTTGAAAAAACCCTCTATCCCGCCAGATTCTGATAGATATTTGGATTGATCGATTACCCTCATGGCTTTATTCCCCGGTATTTTTAGATTATACCAGCCAATTTTGGCAGAAATCAACGCAGGAAGTGACCCTTACGGAACTCTAAAGTCATTAAATACGAAGTCGGGGTGGACGGACTTGAACCGTCGACCTCCGCGTCCCAAACGCGGCGCGCTACCAACTGCGCCACACCCCGATCACCTGCCTTGATTTACGCAAAGCAGTATAATCTTTATGCTGTTGATAGTCAAGGACAGCCAATTTCTAGAGGAAAAATCTCTGTGTTAAATGATCTGGTCAGGCTCCACCATGCTGATTACCAGGAAGATCTGCCCTTCTGGATCTCCCAGACTGAACCTGGCCTACCTGTGCTGGAGTTGGGCTGCGGCCATGGAAGGGTTGCCCTGCCGCTTCAGGCTCAAGGCCGGGATGTTTATGGTCTTGACCTGGATCCTCTCTCCCTGGATTTTCTGAAGGGATCGATCAGAACCGGAAAGATCGAAAATATTCACCTGGTTCAGGGGAGTATGCTTAACATTCCATTCCAGACTGATTTTGGATCGGTGATCATCCCCTGCAATACATTCAGCACCTTCACTTCTGAAGAAAGGACCAGGATTTTAGAGCAGATCTATCAGCTCCTCGATCCGCGCGGCACGTTCACTGTCAGTTTGCCAAATCCATTGGTACTATTAAGCCTTCATCAGGAAATCAAGCAGGCGGATTCATTCCCTGAAATGGATCTGGAGACCAGCTTTCCTCACCCTGCTACCGGCTATCCGGTCCAGGTAAGCAGTCGGGTGAGCTCAGGGCCAGCCAGTTTATTCTGGTTTTGGATCTATGATCTGCTGCATCCGGATGGAAAAATAGAGAGGTACACCCAGGCGGTTGAACATCACCTGGCATCATTGGAAATCTATCTCACCGAACTGACCCAGGCAGGGTTTAAGAGCTGGAAATGCTGGGGAGATTTCGAGGAGAATCCCTTTGAGGAAGGATCGGATCATCTGATCCTGAAAGCATATAAATCCCAATTTGATCCTACCTCAGTCCCAGCTCCTGAATAACAATCCGATCTGTTAATAAAATATCGATAAAGCATTTGCTTTTCTCTTACGTTTTGTTTGTGTTCTTCTAATAATCGATAAGTATCATAGGGTCAAATTCACCAATCAATACTTTTCCGATAATTAAAGGAGAACACGATGTCCATGTATATCAAACCTTATCCTCGCTACCTCAGTCGGCCTACTCAGCACTATCACAATCTGGGAAGCGAAATCCATGTCCCGCTCGATGTGATCGCGGAAGACGGGGCTTATTTGATCGAAATGATCGTCCCGGGTCTGAATCCTGATCAGGTGGAGATCGAGATCGTTGAAAAGACCATCGAGATCCAGGGAGAATTCAAAGCTGGCGATGAGGAAACCAAGTACCTGCGCAAGGAACGCCCAGTTGGAAAATTCCGACGGGTGATCCAGCTTCCCAAGCTCTTGAATATGGAAAAATCGGAAGCCAACCTCGAAAATGGCATCCTTTCCTTGCGGGTCCCCGTGGCTGTAGAAGCTCTACCCAAAACAATCAAGATCAAAGCCAAATAAAACACTTTATTCTATTTCACAGGGCAAGTTTCAGAAGGGCTGGTATTTTACCAGCCTTTCTGCTCGTTATGCTATTGGCCATGTGCTGTAACCAAATAAAAATATTCTAATCAGGTATAATTCCCATACCGGTTTTTCGCCGAGGAGGAACGTATGACAGATAATGAAATGTTGCCAGAAGACCTTGAAAAAATGATCACAGAAGCTGAAATGGAAGGCCAAATTGAAGACGCTCAACCGGAAGATACAATTCCGCCGGTTGATAGTGTTGAAGCGGCAGCCGAGAGTCCAGAGGGAAAGAAGGAATTGTCAAAAGCTCGCCAGATCTTCCGCAGGATCTTAACCTGGCTGGTTTTGGTTGCGATCGCATTTGCAGGAGGGTTTTTTGTAGACACGATTGTGAGGTATCGACCTGAAAAAGCCCTTGTTGAGCAGTTAGTAGTTGACCTGGAGGAATCTGCATCCGAGATCACCAGCCTGCAAGATGAGATAGAAAAACTATCCTTATATAAAGATAAGAATACAGCTCTCGAGGAAGAGATTCATGGCAAGGTCATCCATTTGACATTGCTGAGCGCCCGCATTGCAGTATCCGACGCCCGTCTGGCTCTGGAACAGGACCGCCCGGCAGATGGCAAGTTGGCTTTGGACAAGTTGGGATCGACCCTGGAAGCTCTGATCAGCCTCGTGAGTGCGGATCAAGCCGAGGTAGTTGATACGATGATCCAACGCCTGGAGCTGATCATGGTCGAGTTGGATGAGGATGAAGTATCAGCCCAGACTGATTTGCAGGTGCTGGCTTCCCGGTTAGATGCACTTGAAAATACCCTGTTTGTCGCTCCTTAGGTAATATTCGACAATAGGATGAATCGATAAAAAAAAGCCTCTTCAAGAGGCTTTTTTTGTCAGGAAATTGATCCAAGCGGGAGCTATCCAGGGCTGGCATCAACCTGGAGGGATTCAGCCTCAGCCTCAGTCTCTGGCATGCCGTTCAAAACCCAGATTTCGAAGATCTTGATGTAATCCTCTTTCATCAGCTTGGTGGGAGGCATCTGCTGAATAAGCTCTTCTCCGGTCGTGGGATCCAGGATGCTTCTGCCATTGATGGTCTGGATCAGGTAACTTTCCAGGTCCCCAGTGATCAGGTTAGATTCCAGATTATCGCCTGAGGTCAGGATCTCTTCATAGCTGCCCATCAGGTAGTTATTATTTTCCTTGCCTGGCCGGTGGCAAGAGAAGCAGTATCGCCTGCTGATCCCGGAGATATGGATCTCATAAGAGGGGATCTCGTTTTCACCCAGGGCTGGAATGGCGCTAGCAAGCGCATCCTCGGGAACTTCCACCCGGTCATCCCAGGTATATCGCATAAATACCACCAGGGCTTCGATCTGAGATTTTTTCAGTTCACCCCCGTACGCCAAACCATATGGCGGCATGCCCAAATCTCCCTGACCCAATTCAACGATTGCTCCCAGGGTTTCGTCCGAGCGTGTGTACATTTCATCCCGGCTGCTGATGGGTTTTAGATCGACTCCCTCCAGGCCTTCAACGCCAGCGATAATGCCACCCTCGCCATCAGGGCCATGACATTCAGTGCAGTAGATGCTGTAGAGTTCGTCACCCAGGACCATTTTTTCGGGAATGGTGTTTGCGGCAGTTTCATCCTCGTTTTTAGGTGTGGTGATCACCGATCGGATTGTCAGGCCGATCATGCCCAACACAACCAGACCCATGATAGAAATTCCCAGGAGACGTTTTTTCCAGTGCCGGAGAGGATTTTTATCCAGCAAAGGCAGCAGGAATAGTGCCAAAATGCCAGCCACGGGCAGGATAAAAGTGCCTATCCATTCCACCTTGCCAGGCACGAATTTTAGGAGTTCAAACAGGAACAGAAAATACCATTCTGGCCGGGGGACATAGGTAGCGTCGCTGGGGTCAGCTTTCGGTTCGAATGCCACACCAACAAAAGTCGCCAATCCAACCAGCAGCAGGAATAATCCAAATGAGACCAGCAAGTCTTTATAGATGATGTCAGGCCAGAACTTCACTCCGCCTTGTTTGGCCTGGTCATATTTTTTTTGATATGCTAATTTATGCTCTTCTTTCACAGGGTCCCTCCTCACTCACCCGGATCATCTGACCGGGTGTGGATCAGCTATCTTGATCTGGAATATTGGAAATACCCAGGCGCACCACCAGGTACAGGTGGGTTCCGATGGTCGCTATAATGATGGCCGGGATGATCCAGATATGCATTGAAAAGAAACGTGATAAGGTTACCGCACTCAGATCTGGCCCCCCCCGCAGGGCCCGCAGGAGAAAATCTCCCATCCAGGGCCAGGTTCCAGCAATCTCGGTCCCTACGGTAGTCGCCCAGTAGGAGCGTTGGTTCCAGGGCAGCAGATAGCCAGTGAAACCCATCCCTAAAGCACTGATCAAGAGGATTACACCTGTGATCCAGGTCATCTCCCGGGGATATTTATAAGCCCCATAGAAAAAGACCCTTAACATATGGATAAAAGCTGTCAGGATCAGCAGCGAGGCTCCCCAATGATGGATGCCCCGGATCAACCAGCCGAACTTGACCCCGGTCATGATGAAGGTGATGCTGTCATAGGCATGATCTGGTGTGGGGACGTAATAAACTGACAGCAGAATACCGGTTATTCCCTGGACCAATCCCAGGAACAGGCTGGCGCTTCCCAGGGTGAACCACCAATTAACCTTAGGCACCTTGCGGTCAAGGATGGTATCGTAAATACCTTTTAAACCCAGCCGTTCATCTAACCAAGCATAGATCTTTTCTAACATAATTAGCCTTCCCTGAGATGAATGAACAGCTGATCATCTTCCAGCTTGATCTCATAATGGTCCAGGGCCCTGGGGGGAGGACCCGATTTGACATGGCCGTCTCTGTCAAAATAGGCTGCGTGGCAGGGGCAGGCGAATTCTTGGTTTTCCTCATTCCAATTCACCCGGCAGCTGAGATGGGTGCAGACATCCGACAGCACCTTGATCTCCCCTGACTCTAATTTGAGCACAAAGACGCCAAAACTCTTGCTGCTCCTCTCCCAGCCGTTGACTTTTGTGAGGGTGAAATTAAAAATTGTTGGAGTACCGGTGGGGTAGTTTTCCACAGGACCAAGGGCTATCCATTCGTCCTCGCTGGTTTTCTTGAGCGCGGGAGAGATAAAAAAGCCGACGGCCGGGATGCCCACAATGGCTGCCATCAGTGACCCTAAAACAGAGCTGACTATCTTTACAAATCCTTTCCGGTCCAGAACGGGCGAACTGTTTTTTGAACTCATAGATCACTCCATTACTGTCGAGAAATCACCTTGTTAATTTGGATAATTATTCGCCAAGTCAAGAAATACTCCCCTATTATAGAACAGAACCTGTTTACAGTCTGATGATATCTGAGACTAACAATCTGTGAGATATGTCACTTTCATATTAAGCCCATCAGAGTGCCATAATGATAGGGTATTTATAGCCCCAGAGATGGTTTTATCTCCTATCATGTTCCCTGGGTGGCATCACTAAGGAGGAAATCATGGCGTTGAGCCGTAAGGTGGGATTAATGGCAGGGCTAAAATACCAGGGGGGCGGACCGATGCTGTCCTGGATTTTGCACCGCGTCTCGGGTCTTTCTATCATATTCTTTGTTGCCCTGCATGTTGTGGCTTCGTTCCTGACCCAACAGTTGGGCAGTGACCTGGGAATTTCCCTCAATATCATTTACCAATCGATCTATTTCCAACTCTATATAGTTTTCTGTGCCCTCTTCCATGGGGTGAATGGATTAAGGATCATCCTCCTGGATACCTGGCCCAAATTGATTCGGTACCAAAAAGAGTCCACCTGGGTGGAATGGTTTGTGATCCTACCGCTGTTTGCCCTGACAGCCTTTATCATGATCCGGCGTTTTTTGGAAGGATAACGGGAAGAGGAGAATTTCATGCGATCTAGAACAATGCCTAAACCCAGCTGGAACCTGGAATTCCTGATGTGGGTCTTCACCCGCATCTCGGGAATCTCACTGGTGCTGCTGGCCTTAATTGCATTATCAGCTGCCCTGGTCATGGGGGCCAGGACCCAAATGGACCTGGGAGCCTTGATGCGCTGGGTGTTCTTTCCCAACCCCAGTCATGTCCTGGACAGCAATATACCTGATCTCGATCTCTGGTCGAATGGGATCTGGCAGATCATGCAGATCCTGGGGGTATTTTTTGCAGCAACGCACGGGTTTAACGGTTTAAGGGTTGTTATCGAAGATTACAGCCAGCCGGGATTCTGGCAGGCTTCACTCAGATTTCTGGTCTTTCTGCTCTGGGTTTCAAGCGGTCTGATCGGAATATACGTCATTCTCGGCTCCTGAGTGGGTTGAGAGGAGAACAGTTATGCAAAAACATCAATACGAAGTTGTGGTAGTTGGAGCCGGAGGGGCAGGATTAACCGCAGCGCTCTACGCATCCAAAACGGCCAGCACCGCAGTGATCAGCAAACTTTACCCAACTCGATCTCATACAGGAGCTGCCCAGGGGGGCATTGGGGCGGCCCTGGGAAACACAGAAGAGGATCATCCCGAGTGGCATGCCTTTGATACAGTAAAAGGCAGCGATTATCTGGGAGACCAGGAAGCCATTGAATTTATGGCGTCCGAGGCCGTGGATGCTGTCTATGAGCTGGAGCATATGGGTTTGCCGTTCAGCCGCAACCCGGATGGCACTATTGCCCAGCGACCTTTTGGAGGACATACCAACAACGAAACTGGAAAACCGGTCCACCGCGCTTGTTATGCAGCCGATCGGACAGGGCACATGATCCTGCAAACTTTATTCCAACAGAGTATCAAGAACCAGGTTAAGTTCTTTGATGAATTCTATGCCTTAGATCTGTTAATCGTGGATGGAGTAACTGCGGGTGTGGTAGCTTTTGAACTGGCCACTGGTGAGCTGCATATATTCCATGCGAAGACAGTGATCATCGCCACTGGCGGCCATGGCCGGGTCTGGGAGACCACCTCCAATGCTTATGCCTACACCGGTGACGGTGTGGCTTTGACCATGCGCAAAGGCATTCCAGCTGAAGATATGGAATTCTTCCAGTTCCATCCCACCGGTATTTACCGCATGGGTATTCTGATCACCGAGGGGGTCCGGGGTGAAGGAGGGGTGCTCTTGAACGGGGAAGGGGAAAGATTTATGGAAAAATATGCCCCTACTGTCAAGGACCTGGCTTCACGGGATGTTATCAGCCGGGCCATGTACCTGGAGATCAAAGCCGGGAGGGGTATCCGCGGCAAACCATATATGTATATGGATGTCACGCCGGAAGTGGTTAATCATTATGCTGAGATCGATGGAAGGAAAAATCCTGATGGGTCTCCCTACCGGGTAACTGCCAGTGAGATCCTCACCAAGCTTCCTGATATTATCGATTTTTGCGAAACCTATATCGGGATCAATCCAGTGACACATCCCATGCCTGTCCAGCCGACAGCCCATTATGCGATGGGGGGGATCCCCACCAATAAATACGGTGAGGTGGTGATTGACGAAAAGAATACTGTTCTGCCAGGGCTGTACGCTGCCGGGGAGGTGGCTTGTGTCTCCATTCATGGGGCTAACCGCCTGGGGACAAATGCCTTGCTGGACCTGGTTGTTTTCGGGAAATACTCTGGCTTAAAAGCAGCTGAATACTCCCGCTCCCAACCATACAAGGAACTACCAAAAGATCCGGAAGCCAATGCTATGGCACAGCTCAACAGCCTGCGGGAAGGCAAGGGCGGCGAGAATATGATCCAGCTGGCCTCAGAAATGAAATCCGTCATGATGGACCATGTGGGTGTATTTCGGGTGGAAGAGGGGATCCAGCAAGCGGTCGATAAGATCCGCGAGATCAAGGGTCGTTTCAAGGAAATAAAAGTAGATGACAGGGGCTTAAAATATAATATGAACCTGATCGAAGCCTGGGAGCTGAGCAATATGCTGGATATCGCCGAGGTGACCGCAGTTTCTGCTCTGGCCCGCAAAGAAAGCCGGGGGGCCCATTCCCGGGATGATTATCCCGAGCGGGATGATAAGAGCTGGCTCAAACACACCCTGGCCTGGCTGGAAAACGGAGGTGTTCGCCTGGGTTATAAACCAGTGCAGATCACCAAATACAAGCCTAAAGAGCGGTCGTATTAGGAGGAATTGCCATGCAGGTAACCCTGAAGATCTTCCGCTTCAATCCGGAAGAGGACCAGAAAAAGCATTATGACACCTTTGTAGTCGAAGCGGAACCATCTGACCGGATCCTGGATCTGCTCGAGTATGTCAAAGGAACTGAGGACGGAACGCTGGGCTTTCGGCGTTCCTGCGCTCATGGTGTCTGTGGATCGGATGCTATCCGCATCAATGGGGTCAATCGCCTGGCCTGTAAGGTTTTAGTCCAGGATCTGAAATCCAGCACCATTGTCCTTGAACCCATCCTGGGGCTGCCGATCGAGAAAGACCTGATCGTTGATATGGAGCCCTTTTTTGATAATTACCGATCAGTACTTCCTTATTTCGTAAATGAAGATCCTCCCCCCCAGAAAGAACGCTTGCAGAGTCCCGAAGAGAGAGAACGTTTTGATGACACCACCAAGTGTATTCTCTGCGCAGCCTGTACGACCAGCTGTCCATCATTCTGGGTCAACGAGGAATATGTGGGACCGGCAGCCATAGTGAATGCCCACCGTTTCATTTTCGACAGCCGGGACCAGGCAGGAGGAGAACGGCTTCAGATCCTGAACGATCAATTTGGAGTGTACCGCTGCCATACTATCTTTAACTGCACAGATGCTTGCCCCAGGGATATCCAGGTGACCCAGGCGATCGGTGAGGTTAAAAAGGCCATCGTCAAGGGGAAATTGGACTAACTGGAACCCTATTAAAATAGTCAAAACCCGCAGCGCTTCAATTGAACCTCAATCACCGACATAAACAGGACACCTCTCTTTTTAAGTATAAAAGGGAGGTGTTTTTATTGGCCAGAAAATGGGCCGAGATGACTATGTACTGAGATCAAATATGAAACACTCCGACTCCGGGAAGAAGCAGCCTTGATCTAGAAAAACTGAACATCCGAGACTTAAGCAAGGCAGCAAGGAAATTGTCTTTCTGGCAGTCAATAAGGTTTTTCAAGATACCGCCCAGTTGGTGGAGGCAATATTCATTTCCATAACTATGATCCCGTTCTGATAAAACAAAACTGATGTCTATGGAACTTAGACATCAGTTTGATAAACCAACTGCGATCGTTATTATTATGAGTCCACCATATATAGTGCACTGCCCAATAAAGTGGCTATTACGCTCCTAACGGAACCAGATTTTAGTACAAAACAGGATGAACAGCACCCAGGTCACTGGAAAATACCAGGACGATAACAAGCCCCGCTAGAACTGCGGACCACGTAAACCGCCAGACTTCAGAACGGTGTCATTTGTTCAACTGATGGCAGATTGCGGGCTGCTTGTTCTCTGTGGCGGACGCCTTTATCATGCCAGCGTGTGCCTTCGACGTCCATGCTGCAAATCACTCTGCCATCATCATCTTCGTATTGTTTCTTATGTTTTTTTATCATCAACAGCCTATCCAACTTATGTGTAAAGATGGCAAACGACAGTATGTCCCGGCTCAATTTCCTTGCTTTTTGGGACTAACCCTCGTGCAAATATCCATACATTCCCTGCATCGCGTGTGAAATTTGCAGCCAGTCGGGGGATTGGCAGGTGAAGGAATGCTGCCCTCGAGGATGATCCGGTTCATTTTCGCCGCTGGATCGGGGACTGGGGCTGCGCTTAATAACGCTTGGGTATAAGGGTGCAATGGATTATTGAAGATCGATCTTTTACTCCCGTACTCAACCAAATCACCCAGGTACATGACACCCACATCATCAGAGATATGTTCCACAACAGAAAGATCATGTGAGATGAAAATGTAGGTTAGTTGATACTTCTCCTGCAAATCGTTAAGCAGGTTGATAATCTGGGCCTGGATAGAAACATCCAAAGCGGACACGGGTTCGTCACAAACAACAAACTCGGGATTGAGAGCAAGGGCTCTTGCAATGCATATTCGTTGACGCTGCCCACCGGAAAATTCGTGGGGATAACGATCCTTGTGATACGGCTCTAGTCCACAGGATCTCATGATATTGTCAAGGTATTCGTCGTACTCGCTAGTCGGTACGATGGAGTGTTCTTTTACCGCTTCACCGATAATCTCGCTAATTGGCAGACGTGGTGAAAGGCTCGAAAATGGATCTTGAAAAACGATCTGCATTCTGGGACGAATCGCCCGTAATTCTTTGCGGTCCATCGCAAAGATATCAAGCCCATTGAAGAGCACTTCACCGCTTGTTTTTTGGTTCAAGCGTAAAATTGTCTTTCCGATGGTCGTTTTTCCACATCCGGATTCGCCAACCAATCCCATGGTTTTACCACGTTTGATCGAAAAGGTGACGCCGTCAACAGCTCTGATATGTCCAACAACACGCTGCATGAAACCATCTCTGATCGGAAAATACTGTTTGAGGTTAGTTCACCTCAAGCACAGTGTCATGCATCCCTTTGTTCATTTCAGATTGATTTTCTTCCATGCTTGATCCTCAGATTGGACATCAATGTAGTGATAACATGTCACCATGTGCGTTTTGGTAACATACTCTTCCCTGGGGTATACACCATCACATACTGCCCATACGCCTATCACAGCGATCCTTGAAATAACAATAGTTGGGCATGTTGATAGGATTAGGCACACTCCCGGGGATGCTGTAAAGCCGATCAACAGAACGGTTGATGACGGGTTTAGAAGCCATCAATCCTACCGTGTATGGGTGAAGCGGATGATGAAACACCTCCATCGCCGTGCCTTTTTCAACAATACGTCCGGCGTACATAACGACAACAATAGTCCGCCATTTCTGCGATAACACCCAGGTCGTGCGTGATGAGCATGATACTCGAATTAATCTTGATCCTTGAGGTTTCTGAGCAGGTCGAGAATTTGCGCTTGTATCGTTACATCGAGTGCGGTCGTTGGTTCGTCTGCGATAATTAGTTTTGGGGTGCAAGCTAGAGCCATGGCAATCATGATGCGCTGGCGCATTCCTCCCGAAAGCTCGTGAGGATACATCTGGTAAACACCCGAATTGTTGGCAATACCCACGAGATCGATCATCTCGAGTGAGAGAGTTTTTACATTTTCGTCTGACAATTCCGGGTTATGAAGCTTGACCACCTCGTCGATCTGGTCACCCACGCGAAATACGGGATTGAGGCTTGTCATTGGTTCCTGAAATATCATAGATACCTTGCTGCCGCGAATCGTCTCCATAACCGACACCGGCGTTTCAGCAATGTCGTAAACTTTTTCGCCTGTATCAAAGCGAATGGTACCTTCAACGATCTGTCCTTGGGGCCGCTGTACTAGCTGCATCAGTGATAAAGCTGTGACGGATTTACCGCAACCAGACTCGCCGACGACACCAACGGTTTTTCCCTTCGGTATCGAAAAGGATACACCGTCAACAGCCTTGACGGTGCCGATATCTGTGAAGAAATAGGTGTGCAAATTATCAAACTCCACAACATTAGCGCGGTCCTTCATCGATGTCAAATATTCACTTTCGGGAACATTTTTCCTGTTGCGCTGACGTTCGATCAGATCGGTGATCCGGCGGTTATCACGCGAAATCTTTGCCAATTCCCGGGCAGATATATGATTGCTGTCCTTGGGTCTTGGTTTTTGGTTTGATCCAGTCAATGAAGGATCTCGTTTTTTCAACCATCAGTATCACCTACCTTTTCATCTTCGGATCGAATGCATCCCGAAGTCCGTCACCAACAAAATTGAAGCCGAGCACTGTCAAGAGGATCAACATGCCTGCCGGTATCCACATAAACCAGAAGTTGGTCATAACGTATGCCTCTGAAGCTACATTGATGATGCTTCCCCAGGATGCCAGGGGGTATTTGATTCCAAGTCCCAGAAATCCCAATGTCGCTTCCGTGATGATGATACCGCCAAGTCCTGCGGTGGCTTGGACAATCAAAAGCGGCATGACATTCGGAACCAGATGTTTGAATATCCTGCGGCTAGTGCGGATTCCAGTCGCTTCCGTAGCGACCATGAAGTCCTGTTCACGAAGCGAAAGTATTTGCCCGCGGACGATCCGGGCAACACCTGTCCAGCCAAGTATGCCCAGGATTGCCATCAAAAGGAAAATTCTCGCCATCGGGTCAACTTCAAGTGTGTCCATCACAGAACCGAATATGAGGACCATCGGGAAAAAAGGAATACTATTGAACAAATCGACAAAACGCATCAGCGCTGTGTCAACCCAACCTCCAAAGTACCCGGAAATGCCGCCGACAATGATGCCAATGAAAACCTCAATAAATATAACCACAAAACCAACCAGGAGCGAAACACGCCCTCCGAACATGAGTCGGGTCATGACATCCATGCCGTTGTTATCGGTTCCGAGAAGGTGCTCAGCGGAAGGAGTCTCAAACGTACGAATTAGCTCCGTAGCGGTTTCCTTCCTGATATTATAGGTTTTATTAACCCGAACAATCCGATAATCCACTTTTTCTCCATCGTCGTGAGTGTAAGAAAACTTCGTCTCACGGTCAAGAATAGCCTCACGAATCGCTGCCTTAAAATCGACTGTCAGGAATAAAGTCTGGTCGAGGGGATTGACAATAATGTCAGATACTTCGGCAAATTCTGCCCCAGCGCTATCAATGATTGTAGCCTGACCTTCATCATAGCGAATAGTAGTATGTTTGCTCACCAGCCGAAAACGTCTTTTTGTTTTGAGTAATTGCCTGGCTGCTGGCAAGTCTAAAATCGTAGGAATTAATGGTTTTGTAATCAGATTCATTATAGGCGTCGTAGACGAAAAACATGGCCAGCGCCAGGTCTTGTTCGTGGATATTTGAGATGCCTTATTATTATTGGTTATGCGATAGGAAACACCGTCCAATGTAAAGGTGTTTAATTTATTATCCACAGCGGATTCAAATGCTTCTTTGAGCTCATCGGATACAGTATCGCCGACAAGGGATCTGTAAACCCCGATCAACTCTTCGGCAACGGGTTCGAGCCGCAGGATCCGATAGACATCCTCACCCTCGTTGACATAGTAATAAACGGAATCACCATAGCTGAAGGTATCCGATTTATTTCCAAGGGCTAGCAGGAACTGGGCCCGCTCAGCGCTTCCGAAGTTCTCACTCTCCACAACTGTATAACGTAATTCCTCGTTATAGATTGCCCCCGCATAATCCTTGGACATAGTGCCCACGCCTTTAAAAACCTGCGTTTGTTCGTAGGGAGAAAGCAGAGGTCCGAGAAATGAAAACAAGAACATGAACAACAGGATGACAAGCCCGATGACTGCCAGGCTGTTGCGTATGAAACGCTTGAAAACGAGCATACCAGGAGAAAGCACCTTGACGCGCCGGGAATCGTCGAGATGCATATCTTCAATATTCTCGCTGGTACTGGCAGCTTCCAACCCTGTTTTATGATTGGGTTTTCCATTTTCAGACATATAACACCCCTATCAATTCGCTCTTACGCGCGGGTCCACCACTGCATACATAATATCTGCAACGATAAGACTGACCACTGTCAGAACGATGAGAAATGTCGAATAGAACATGGCGAAGGGAATATCACCGCGGATGATGGCTTGATAAGATATGTAACCAATACCCGGTATCTGGAAGAGCGTCTCCGTAATTAGCGAGCCGGCAAACATCGCGGGCAGCAGATAGCTCATGTAAGAAACGAGCGGAATCAAAGTGTTCCGGAAGGCGTGTTTATTGATGACGACCTTTTCTGAAAGCCCTTTCGCCCGCGCGGTACGGATATAATCGGAATTGAGAACCTCCAGCATATTCGTTCGAGTATAACGCATGAGTCCGCCAACTGAGAGCATCGTCAGCGTGACGATGGGCAGGATCATGTGATACCCGATATCCATGATCTGTTGAAAAGGGGTCATGGAAGTAAAGAACCTGCCGGTTAACCCATAGAGATCAAACCAGCCAAGTTTGATGGAAAACACATATTTTAATATCGTCGCCAGGAAAAATGTTGGCAGCGAAATACCCATCAATGCGAAGACCGTGATGGCATAATCCGTTTTACTGTATTGTTTTCTTGCAGCCAGAATACCCAATGGAATAGCGATAAAAATTTCAACAAAAAACGTGATGATATTAATGATGACGGAATACCAGATGACCTGGTTAAATCTTTCTGTAACAGGAATACCGTAATGCCAGGATTCACCAAAATCTCCCCTGTAGAGCATTTCCAAGCCATCCGAAAAAACCCGGAATAATACCAACGTTGAGTTTATAGACGACATTGAGCTGATCCAGCCACTCCTGGTAAGTCTTGTTGCTCAAGGGGTTGCTAGCTCTCTGCCTGGCGATTGTTTCTACATAAGAGGAAGGCAGGAGAGCGGATGACGGTATAAATCACCATCGCTCCAAAGAACGTGATGAACAAACCGAGCAAGATTCTCCTGATGATGAAATTTCGCATATCGATTCCCTCATTCTACTCTACCTAAAATTAGTCTTAATAAATCCATAACAATAAATATAATGTGAGCCCACCCAAAGGTGGGCTCACATTTACTTAATGAAATTCATTGTTGAAACTACCGGCTATTGACGCATCTCAACTAATTCGATGTCATTCAGCCAACCCCAGAAGGTGGTGATGTCAGGAGTGATTGTATCGATATCGATACGCTCGGTGCTGAAGATGATGCAGTTTTGTCGCTGATAGGTCGGGATCTCAACAGCCCAGTCAATGAGGATGTCAAGAGCCTGTTTGTAAACTGCCTTGCGGTAGTTCTGATCATCGCTCTGTCGGGCATCAACAATAAGCTGATCCAGTTCCGCATCACGGATGTGGTAATGGTTCGAATCGGAACCACCTTCACCGACAACTCCGGAACTGTGATAGACCTGGTACATGTCGGGGTCGATCGTTGCACCCCAGGCAGCGGTCCAGAGTTCCTGCGTGCCGGCATCCAGAGCATCCCAGAGGATGTTGGCGTCAGCAGGATCATTGATCTTGAGTTCCATGCCGATATTGGCCAGGGAGGCTTGTGCGCCGGTCAGGATCGCGAACGCGGGGTGATCGCCAGTGCCGTCACCAGGAACGATGACTTCGTAGCTTAACTTCGCGCCTTCAGGAGCTGCAGTGACTTTGCCGTCGGCAACCGTGTAACCAGCAGCTTCGAAGAAGCCAAGGGCTGCAGCTTCTGCAGCCGCATATTTTTCTTCTGGTGTCATATCAGCTGTGTAGATGGGATCGCCGTTAACATCCGTTGAGAACGCGATCTTGTAGTCCTCATCGGTGGGCTGTGGAGCTGCCCAGGATGTGTTGGAGATCGGGTAGTTGATGACAGAAGCGGCTTCGCCGTAGTAGCTGTCGATGGCTACGTCGCGGTAGACTGCCAAAATCGTGGCCAGACCTTTGCGCAAATTCTTGGACGCATCGGAGCCTGGTTCGCCAGCAACGTTGACGGTGTCGGCATTGATACCCGCATAACCGTAACCGAGGTTATCAACTTTGCTGGTGGTGATGACGTCACCAGTGATTTCGCCGTTGGAGTTATAGGAAGCAACCTCTTCGAAGCGAGAGCGGGAACCGGTCATCTCGCCTGCATCGGCGGTACCTGTCTGAACTGCAGAGGCAACTTCAGCGGAAACGGTTTCTTTGAACTGGATTTCTGCGATCTTCGGGCAACCTCTGTAATAGTACTCATTTGCTTCGAAGTAAACAACCCTGTTATCGTACTTGACGAACTTGTACGGGCCAGCGCCCATCGGGGTAGCGGTCAGGCTCTCCTGCTTGGACAGGTCGCCAAAGTCGAAGCCAAACATGTTGTTTTCATAGTCATACTTTGCAGCGTCGCCATAGTAGTGCAGTGGCGTGACCTGGATGCCGAGGATGGAGTACACGGCGGGGGCAGAAAAACCTTTTACGGTTACTTCCACGGTGTAATCGTCAACCTTGACGATACCCGCGATGTTAGGAACGCCTTCACCGCCCATGCTTTCGTCTTGTGGACCCCAGAAGCCGATGAAAGCAGAGTTTACATTACCCAGTAGATCAGCGGGTGCATCTACGGGTTCAACGGAACCAAATGCGGTCAGATCACCGTCGTAAGCAGCGTATGTTTCGTTAAAGTAATCTTCAACCGTCGGGAAGGTTGAGGTCAGATCATAGGTATTTCCGGAGGGAGAAGCCACAAACTGGCCGTCTACCATCTCACCAAAGCCCCACAATGCCATACCAAAGGCAATCTGGATGCCTTCATTTGCAGAAATTTCTTCGGGGGTCAGCCCCATGACCGCTTCCCCATAATCTGCAAGATAATTGGCATTGACATAGTCGACAATGGATTGAACTGAAGCAGTCCAGGTGCTGTTGAACCTGGTCCAGAAATCATCCTGTTGTTCCTGTGTCCAGGTGTCGGTAGCTGCCCAAACATGGTCGGGGCCGGCAGCCAAGATCGCTTCAGCCAGTGCAGCGTATTTATCAAACACTTCGCTGGTGGTCTGGGTCTGGTAGTCTTTCAGACCAACGATGTCATAGGATGAAAGGGTGGTCGAACCAACATAGGACGGATCAAGGAAGGTGTAATAGGTGAAGATGAGGTCATCGGCGGTGACAGGTATCCCATCGGAGAATTTCATACCGACACGAAGTCTGGCGGTGTATTTGGTTGTGTCAGAGGCTTCATCATATTCCACCTTGGTGTCCGCAGGACCCTTGTAGAGATAGTCGGTGCCGTTATAGTTAACGGTTTCGCCTTCAATCGCGTTGAAGATGATCCCGCCCACACGGTCAGTGGTCAGCAATGCGATCTGCGTCATACCGGCGACATCCATGTCGTATCCGGTGTCCGCAAAGAACGGGCTAAATTTCTGAGAGAAGTCCTGATAGGCAACCACGAGCGGGGTATCAATCGTCGGTGCGGTGGGCAAGTTCTCACCGAAGGGTTGTTCCTCAAAGGTAACAACCTCTTCGATTGGCGCTTCAGAAGCTGCTGTTGCTTCGGGAGCTGCCGGTTCGTCTGTCTGTGCAGCGGGTGCCGGAGAGCAAGCGCTCAAGGCCATTGCTGCCATCAAGAGAACAATTACGACTGCAAACAGTTTTTTAGACATTATTTCTCCTCCTATAGAGAATGGTGTATTTGGCCTCTAGCTATTTAGGGCCAACTCCTCTCCATTATAAATGCATTCGCTTGATTGAACAAGAAATTTTTGGATAATAATCTAGAACAATTGTCACTACATTGATTCATTAATCCAGTCTTGAGAGAACTTTTGATTGACAAACCTGGGTTACAAATTGTCTCAAGAGATTACGAGCCGGATGGGTCTAGCTGTTCATGGGTAAACAAGCAGGATCTAAACCTAGTCTGGTGTGAGGATTCATAGTGATCAAGAAACCAATTTTTTATTCTGGATTGTGTTCTTTGGCGGTCAATTGGGGATGAGCCCGTCTGGTTTCCGGTTAGATCGCTGCCCCGAGAGTGCCCTCCCTGAAAGTTCATTTCCTCTTTAATTTTAGGAAAAATTGGGGATGCAATACCTAACCATACCCGTGTTTATCGAAAAACAAAACTGACGTCTTTTGATTTTAGACGTCAGTTAGTAAAACTAATTATGATGAGGGTCTTTATGGATTTATCCACCTGGCCGCAATTACTTCTTTAAGGATGAGATGATACATCCTCTGCATATATCTACTTAGACCAGGTTGGATTTATACTTGCCAGGAAATCCAGGTGAGCTTTAATCCTTCCTAAGAATGAGAGGATAAAAATGTCAAGCTTTGCCCTGAATATAGTACTCCAGGTGGCCGATCAGGTTCTCCTGGTCGATGATGACCTGTTTTAAAACATCACCGATGGTGATGATGCCAATCATTTGGCCTTCATCCAGCACCGGGAGATGGCGGATGCGTTTTTCGGTCATCAACCCCATGCAGTCGCAGGCGGTGTTGGTGAGACCGATACAGAAGACTTCCTGGGTCATGACCTGGGAGATGGGAGTTTTTTCAGGTGATTCCATTTTCAGGGGAAAGAGCCTGGCATAATCGCGCTCGGAGAAGATCCCGACCAGGATGCCATCCTCCAGGACTGGCAGAGCGCCGACATTCTTTTCAGCCATGTACTCCAGGGCGTATAAAACGGTATCGTCTGGCTTTAAGGTCCAGAGCTCTTTGAGGTCTTTGCCGGCTAACATTTGTTTGACAGTGCTGTCCATATCATCCTCCCGGAGTTGAGTCCTACCAGTAATAGCATAATTATCTAACAGTTTATCATAGGATGTTTTATTGCGAAGCCCAGGTCTAGTCCCGACTCCGGAGATACCCCATTGGGCAGGGTCCGGCTATTCTTCCGATTCAATCCAGACAGCATTTATGAATAACCCCGCCAGCACTGGCTGGCGGGGAGAGCAAGGAGAAGAGTTTTATTTCAGGGGATGGATCAGTTGTAGCCCCGCCCAAAGGGCAGCAGGGCCAGGGGGATGAGTTTAAAGTGCTGTTTAGCGAATGGCAAACCGATAATGGTGACTGCCAGCACCAATCCATGGATCAGGTGCGCCAGGGCGATCTCCCAGCCAAACAGGATGATCCAGATCATATTGAAGATCGCATTGCCAACATGGTTGGCATTTTCAAATTCCCGCACTTCCCGACCAAAGGGAGCGAAGGTAGCCAAACCGAGTTTTATGGTCTGCAAGCCGAAAGGGATGCCCACAATCGTAAAGCAGAGAGCCAGGCCGCCGATGATATAACCCAATCCCGCCAGGAATCCACCAAAAATCAACCAGATAATATTTCCAAGAACAGACATGCCGATAAACTCCTTCTAGATGGTCTTTCCGATATTATATACGCATCTTAAGGAAGAAAGTTTCTGGTGTGAAGGGTTGCTCGCAATCACAGCTCATAAGACCACACCCACAGGCTGGGGCTGATAATCCGGGAAGACCAGATCCAGGGCTGGATTATTCAACCGTTTCTGGAGCACTTCGCTGAGTACATCCCGATAATCGATCGTGACTGCCAGGTCGCCTGGGCCAACCAGGTCCTCTTCCGCTAAGCCTGGCCAGCGGCAGATTACCTGACCTCCGGCAACCGCTCCGCCCAACAGGAACATCAGGCCGCCGTGGCCGTGGTCAGTCCCCAGGCTGGCATTCTCATAAGCCCTCCGGCCAAATTCGGTCATTATGACTAAAGTGACCCCCTTTAGTTGATCTTTCAAGTCGCTGTGAAATGCAGCTAACCCGCCGCTCAGGTCTGCCAGAAGGCGGGGCATTAATCCATCCTGAACACCCTGAGCGAAGTGTGTGTCCCAGCCGCCCAGGTCGATGGCAGCGGTTTCCAGACCGATCCCGGCCTTGATCAACATCGCGATCTGGAGTAACCCCCGGCCAAAATCACTTTCGGGGTAGGTGGTGCCAAGGGAACGATAGGTTTCGGGATCAAGCTTTTCCAGGTCATTCATGATCCGCAGGGTTTCCCGACCCTGTTTACTGAGGTCCTGACCATCCTGGTAGAGGACTTCCAGGGCAGAAACCAGGGAGCGGGCGGAATGGGAGCCGCCCAGGTGAAAATCAGTGATCGAGCGCAGCGCAGAGGCGGGTACGGGACCGTACAGACTGCGGGGCAGCTGTTCACCGAGGCCAATCGCCCGCAGGGGAGATGGATTCCCGGTGGATAGGCTGGCCAGATGGCGCCCGATCCAACCGGTGGAGGGGCCGCTTTCTTCACTGACTCCGCGTTCCATCAGTTCCATGGCTTTAAAATGAGAGCGGGACTCATCAGGGGTGCCGCAAGCCTGGATGACCCCCAGCTCCCCCGCCTGCCAGGCCGGCAGCAGCGGCCTGAGGTCAGGATGAAAACCAAAAAAACCGTCCAGGTCGATGGTCCGCCTTTCAATCGGAGCCCGGGGGTCGTCCGGCCGCGGCAGCCGGAGCCCCGGCCGCAGACGGTGGTAGTCTTCCTCGGCATGGGGGATGACGATGTTTAAACCGTCTGCGGCCCCGCGGAGGAAGACCACCACCAAGGTGTCACCCGAAGGAGAGCTGTTGCCGGGCGCAAAGGAGAGCCGGGTTTGGGGGGAATATCCGCGGGGCAGGCGGGGGATCGACTGGAACATATTCTTCACCATTAATATAGACTCCTCACATTATTTACCAGCCCCAATATTCCAATCTAGATTTGCTGGGGTTGTTTATTTTTTGGAAAAACTAGCCGGACAGCTCTGATGAACATAACCAAACCGAAAATGATCCCACCAAACCAGAATACCAGAGCCAGGATTTCCGAGATTGGACTCAACAGCAGCTCTCCACCAACAGCAGCCAGGGGGAAGATTCCCGCCAGTAGCAGCCACCTCCCATATTCCCAATTCGCCAACTCATGGGTGTCAACCAACTGCGGGGTGTTTTTTTGACTGCGGAAAAACAGATAGAAACTGATCCCGTAGAGGATCCAGATCACAATATGCCCGATCACACCGGGGTACCAATCCGGCCTGAGCAAAATACCCAGCGTCAAATACATGATCCCGGCCGGGACTAACAGCCATTTGAACTGCATCCTGGAGGGCAGCAGTTCAGCCATCTGATAGATCCGCCCCCGGGTCACTCGCTTCCAGATCAATACCAGACCCACCAGGATTGCTGTAGTGGAGAGGCCTGATAGCAGTGATTCTGCAACCGAAGGTGAATTGATGCTTTGGAAAACTCCACCAAAAGCCATTACGCCAGCCAATCCTCCCCAGCTGTTGAGAAACTTGCCAATCCGGTCCGGAAAACTCTGGCCCAGACTGCTCGATCCAGTCAATAATTTCTCGGCAACCAGCAGGGGAATGATAAATGAGAACCAGGCATGCCACCAGAAGACCAGCACCAGGGTCTCGATCGGGGCAATTTCAGCGATGATCACCGGATCTCCCCAGGGAGGAGCCCAGAGGACTTTTGTAAGGTAGGCTTCGTACAAACCGAAGATCAGACCTGCAAAAATCAGGCTGCTGAATTGAGGTCGGGGACCTCTGTAAACCAGGCTGGCAAGCAGCAGGATGTGCAGTCCATAGAGGGGGACAACTACCAACAGCCCCCAGCCGTGGAAAAATGGGAACATATCCGAGCCTGAAAAGACCTCCGCGCAGAAGGTTGAAAAAGCAGCCAGGATAATCCAGAACAGCCATTGATGTTTTTTTAGTAGGGTTATCTCTGCGCTCATATTGATTTAATCCTTATCGTTTAGCGCCATTGAAATGCGGGAGAGGCCAGCATCCCGGCCAGGGCGATTTCAGCGGTTTGACGGGGTGATTCCGTGCTGGACCTCTCAAGGGTTTTTAGGAGCTCCCCTTCCAGGGAGGGTTCCAGGTTGGTGCCCAGCAGGTGATTGGCTATTCGATCCAGGAAAAAACCTGGATCTTCTCTTTGGATGGCTTCCAGGTATCTTTCCAGGTCGAATTTTGTGCCCGGAATCCTGTTCTGGGCCAGATCGAGAGCAAACTGCCACCGCGGCAGCAGGTTTCCCTGCCAGGCGGGGGCAGTATCCGGGTAGCCGTCCGGTGTGGGCCAATCGTAAAGAGGCTGTCCCATGCGGCGCAGATAGCGCTGCAGGCCTTGGCCGGCATTGGTTTCTGCCCCGATCTGTCTGAGGGCTGAGACCAGGAAATTCAAGGGACGTTTGTATTTGGGAGGGGAATTTCCCCGGTGGATCGCAGGCAATCCCTCGAGTATGATCACCCGCAGGACAGCTTTGATATCTCCCGAGGTCTCTTGAAAGACCAGGCTGGCCTTGTCAATGATCTCGGCCGGGGGGTCATCTGCCAGGAAGCGCCTGGCCAGCTTGGTTGCGATAGTCCGGGCAGTGGAAGGATGATTGGCCAGGATATCCAGGACCTGCTCAAGTTCGGTTTCACCTCCGAAGTGAATTGTCTGACCGAGCACGGTTTTTGGTCCCGGTGCGTGAAAATCAGGCTCGAATTTCAATTTCCCTTTCCAGAAATGTTCTTTTACACGCCAGCCTGTCAAACAGCGAGCCAATTCCATGACATCACCTTGTGTGTACCCACCGCTCAGACCCAAAGTGTGCAGCTCCATCAGTTCCCGGGCATAGTTTTCGTTGGGCGCGTCTTTGTGGTTTTCCTGATTATCCAGGTAGACCAGCATAGCCGGGGAATGGGCTGACGCGCCCAACAACTCCCGGAAATTACCCAGGGCATGCTTCCGGATCACTTCCCGGTCGTCAACGATTTTCAGGAACCAACAATCACCTTTTTGGACAGAGATATTAAAATGATCGGTCCAGAATTCCACCATCACTTCCAATAGCTGGCGCCGACTGTATACCTGCCTGGTTAGGGTTGCCTGTCGGAATCCATCTAATACTAGGTCCGGATCAAATCCATCGAATAACTTATCGGCCTGGTTGCGGAGAGCGTCTGGGTCCATTTCCAGTATATCGATTCGGCGTAGTAAGAGATCACTCTTGGTGTCCTGTATCCCTTCCGGAAAAAGCTGTTCCTCAAGATAGTTTTCCAGGCCAATTTCGATCAAATGTTTCCTGGTTTCCAAGGTGGGCCCAAAGCTGAGTCGATTAAGTGCCAGCCAATCCAGAGAATTCAACCCGGGGGGATCAATGGTTGCCTGATTCCCATCTGGTAGATAGCTGGCCAGGGGAGAACAGCCTCCGGCAGCTCCAGCTGTTAAAATGCCCAGCACCTGTAAGAAATCTTTCCGGGTTAGGTCCATTTCAGGATTCCTTCTGGTTTTCAGTGGGGACTGATATTTTGCCGAACAGGGCAGGTACCGAGCCGCCTAGGGCTGTGATCGTTCCCAGGGGGATAAGCAGCAGCCAGCCGATCACCGGGAAGATCGAGGCCAATTCCCAGGCAGCTGCTCCCCGAAGGAACGCACCCAGGGAATGATATGCCCCGTCATTTTTCCAGCTTAACCGCAGGCCTAATTCAGCAGCAATACCGGCGGCTCCTAGGCTGGCGCAGCCCAATACCAGGACCAACCAGATCCATCCCAGGGCCTGTGTGAACTGGGATGGCAGCCCAAAGAGGATCACACCCGGTACTGCGGCTGCCAGGCTGTAAAGCAAGCCCAGGCCAAAACTTGCCTTGGGTTTTTCAGAGATCCGGATCCGGGCCCGTTCCACCCGCTGTGGGAAAAGCAGCCACCAGACTGTGAGCAGGGCTGGATAGGAAAGCCCTAACAGAATTAATGAACCAAAGATCGCGTAGATATCAGCCATGATTTGCTCCTTGTTTTGAACTTCGGGATCCCTCCCGCCTGATGATCGTCTATGGGTACTACAGGTCGGGGTGATAAAAAGTTGCACAGAATGAAAAACTGCTCCCGCGGGGAGCAGTTTTCCTAGGTATGGGGAGGGAACTTACCAATCCCCCGGCATAAGTTCAGGGGGAGGGATTACTTCGGCGACTTGGCTGGTTTATCCCCGGTTTTTTCCCTCTGAAAGATTGTGATCACTACAGACCCGACCGCCAGGCTGATCGCATAGGGAAATAGCAGGAACCAGCCCACAAAGGGCAGCAGACAGGCAAGGACAAATACCGCGCCAGCCCTGACATCCTTTTTTACAGATGTAAAATCGCTGAATAAACTGTTTCCCAGGACTTGTATCAGGGCAGCTAAGCCGAATAATAATCCGATCAGGAATGCGCCGTAGATGGCAAAGGCTGGCAAGTAGAAGAACGGAGAACTATTTCCCAATGACCCCAGGCCAAACACAAAGATCGATATCAGAATGGTATTGGCCAGGCCGATCCAGAAGGATCTTTTCCAATTGGATTCCAGGGTAGCCTGGACCTTTTCGACCCGGAAGGGGAATAACCCTCTGATAAAGATCAGCGCAGCCACCAGGGTGGTCAGGGATAGGGCAGATAGTAAGATGATGTAAAAGGTTTCCATAACTCCTCCAAATTCTAGTGTTGAGGCTGATGATCCTTGAGGGGATTGTCTTTTAATATTAAATAATTGATCAGGACGCCCAGGCCGCCGGCTGCCAGGACCAGGATCCAGGGAGAGGGCAGACCAGCTGTCAGGTCGTTTTGAGCCTGCAGGCTTTCCAAGAAGGATTGGATATTTAGCTGCAGCTGGGCCAACCAGACGATCCAGCTGCTGGCCAGCTGGGTGAGGAAAATATTCAACCCTATCAAGATCTCCTGGCGGGTATTGATCAAGCTGGAAATCCAGTTGGCGACCTGGAATACCGGAATCAAGATCCCAAGTACAGTTCCCGCCGCCAGGGCCTCGATCACCAGGGTCCAGGTGATTCCTGGAGAAGACTGTTTCTTAGCGCTCAGCTGAGAGAGGATGGATTCGGTCAGGTCTTTGTCCAGCGAGATCACCGGCAGTTTTTCCAATCTGGCCAGAATCACTTCCATCTGATTAAGCTCCGACTGACAGGTGGTACAGCCAGCCAGATGGCTTTCGAGTTCGGTCAGATCACTCGAGTTCAGAGAACGATCGAGGTAGGACTGGAGCTGATCGGGATCGGGATGCTTATTATTTCTGTTCATGGTTTTCCTTCAGGAGTTCCACTAGTTTTTGGCGTCCCCGGTAAAGATGACTGCGGACAGTATTTAGGGGCAGATCCAGAACCCTGGCCATCTCCTGGTATGACAATCCCTGAAAATGACGCAGCTCCAGGGCGATCCGTTGGTTATCCGGTAAACTCCAAAGAGCCTGGTAAAGCTCCCGGTTCTCCTGGGAGATCAAGAGCAGATTCTCGGGGCTTCGAGAGGGCGCATCCCGGAGTTGATCGCCCTCGTCATCCAGGGGCACGCGAACCAGCCGGTTCTTTTTAAGATGGTTGTAGCACAGGTTGGCTGCCAGGGTGCGCATCCAGGGTCCAAAAGGCCGATTAGGGTCATAGCGGGTAAGCCTGGTATGCTCTCAAAAAAGCATCCTGGGTCAGATCTTCCGCTTCCTGCCGGATGCCCAGGATCCGGTAACAGACCTTAAACACAGAATCCTGGTATTCCTTGATCAAAACACCGTAGGCGTCAAGATCACCTTTTAGAATCCTGCTGATCAAACCCTTCTCCCCGGAATCTGCCATGTCTATATTGTAGTACAGCCCTGGATGGGATTAAGTTGCAGCCCCTCCAGCCAGATTATTTCTGATTTACTTGTCTGGGGTATCAGGGAATGCTATAATTTCCCCGCACAGACCCCGGTAGCTCAAAAGGACAGAGCGAGGCTCTCCTAAAGCCTAGGTTGTGGGTTCGACTCCCGCCCGGGGTACTGCTGAAGAACCTCCTGTTTTTTGTAGGAGGTTCTTTATTTTTCTGCCCCGACCTCGAGGTAGCCCCGACCTCGGAGGTCTATACTCGGGGTTGGTTATTCTTACGATTATGAATTAAGTGCCGGATCGCCATCAGCGGGTGGCGCCAGATCATGCGGGGTCCAGCATAACGCATGACCTCTCTGGTTCGCTGGCGCATCTCCGGTTTGTAGCAGTGGATAGTGCAGTTCTGGCAGGTAGGTTTTTCAACTCCAAAGGGGCATTTGGCTAGCCGCTCCTCAGCGTAGACCCATAATTGGGAGCATTCCTCACACAAAGGATCGCCATGATGAAGATCCAGGCAGTAAATGCGGATCATGGCTTTGAGAGTTTCACGTTCCTGGGCTAAATTAATCATTGATATCTAGAAAACCCTCAAGGACTGAAAAGGAATTAATGACAGATCAAAACCGGAACGTCTGACAAGCGCAGGAGCTCGTCCAGGGTGCTGCCAAACAACAGCTCCATCACTGGCTGATGGCCGTATCCGCCAACGATTAGAAAATCACAGCCCAGAGCAGTTTTTGTATTGAGTATTACCTCCGCAGGTGGACCAATCTCTGAGAAGTATCCCGCTGGTATCCCCCGGGCTTCGAGATACTCCCTGGCTTTATCAAGGGGATTGAATTTGGCCGTGCTGTCTTCGGGTGCCGTCACCACGCTGAGCTGGAGGCCCCATTTTTCCGCCAGGTAGGCTCCCAGGTAAAGGGCTTCATTGGCTTTGGGGCTTCCGTCGAATGCCACCAGGCCGTGTTTCATAGGTGTTACTGCCGGAACGGCCAAAAGGGGCCGGGGGCAGTTTTGGATCAGGCTGCGGATGCCGGACCTCAATCTCCCAGCTGGATGGTCTTCCGGGGCATGCTCAGACTGAACACCAGCAGGTCATTCCAAAGCGCTCTCTGGATGAGGGTCTCCTGCACACCCCCGTCTTCGAAATATAGGTTTGCTTTATCTGCCTGGCTGTGGGTGGTATTATCAAAAGTTTTTTTGATTTGCTGATGAAGGGGATCGTTCTCGGGCATTTTTTGGCTGATATGCACAGCAGCGACAGCACTGCCCTCGATATTGGCGATGGTGCAGGCCTGTTCCAGACCTTTCCAGCCGCTGTCCTTTCCATCGAGCGCCACCAGGATAGCGGAAAAGATCTGACCTTCCTTGCGGGGCATAAGATGGATCCTTCGCCAATCGCCGACCTCGCTGAGTTGGGTTACTGTGTGTGGGAAAAGAGTCTTGCGAAGTCTTTCCCAGCGGTGGACCAGGCGATTGCCATAGGCTGCGGCCAGGCTGTCGACCGCGGCGGCGGGTTTGATCTCCCAGCCGTATTGACGGCTGAGTTCTTTTTGGTACTGGGTCAGCCAGATATAAAGATCAGTGGGAGTGCGTTCCGGGAAATCTCGCAGCAGCCCGGACTGGGAAACTGTTTGAAGAACTGGCAGATAAACTTCTTCGACCCAGCTGGCTGCGGCTTCCTGGAAATTGTAGGGATAGTGATGCCGCATTTCCAGGCTGAGATTGTGGCTGTTGATCTGCTCCCGGAGCTTCTGATAGCTGCCTGGAAAACTGGTTGCAAATTCCAGGTCGGGCCTCAGCTTTTCCAATCCAGTTTCCTTTCGAAATCGGACCTGCTGGTTTTTGATGATCAGATCATCAACATCATCTTCCGGGGTCAGCGGAACCCTGCTCTCAATTTTGGTCACATAGGCTGGGATTTGCGACATACCTCGCTGGCGGGCTACCGAGACCCGATGATTTCCGTCGAGCACAAAATATACCTGGTCGATCTGGTAAACTTCGATGGGTCGGATAGATTGGTCCATGCCTTTTTTGACCCGCTGCCAGCGCCCGGCATCGACTGGTTCCAGAGGAAAGAATTTTCGCGTGAAGTCATTCGGCCGGCTGACAGAGCCCACAATCGCGTCCAGGGGGATATCCATCAAGCCCAGCTTGGAAGAATGGTCATAATCCAGCTGGTCTTCCACCTGCTGAAACTGGATCAAGTGTCTCGCGGACCCTGTTAATGTTGACCAGATATTTTCCAGTGCTCCCCGCCTGCGGGCATCCCTGAAATCCTCTGCGGAATCTCCCAGGGATGGAATGTAGGGTTTTTCCTTGGGTGAATAATGTCTCTGGCCAGGTCGAAGGACTCCCTTGCGGTGTCCATAGGTGTTGATGATCTTGGTATGGCCGAGAACGGTTTCCACGGTTTCATCGTTTGTGTAGACATGGATATGGCCGTGAAAAAAATAGCTCGGCTGGAAAGTTTTGATCAGCCAGCGGAAGGCCTGATACCCGCCGTGGATGTTGGTATCCTTGTCGTGGATCCCAAAAGGGGGACTGTGAGCGATCACTACATCCAGATAGCGGCCGTAGACCAGCTTCTTCCAGAGCAATCGGGGGACCATGCCCAGGACAAAACGCCACATCTCGGTTTGGGAATACAGGAAAGGGCCTTCCTTGTAGGGTAGGGAACCCTCAAAACCGGCGAAGATGGTATCGTTCAAAACCACCAATCTGTTGTGGAGGTCGATCCCCCCTCGGGGTCCGTACAGCGGTCCGCTTCTACCGTACTCCACCCGGGGATCGTGATTTCCCCGCACATAAAGCACCGGAACCTCATAAAGCTGGAAAAGTCTTTCGATGTGGTAATAGGGCAGGTCACCGCAGGACAGGATCAGGTCGACATCCTTGAATAATTCATAGGTGTCCTGTTCTAGCAGTGTTAGATCGATCCGGTCGCTGACTGAGAGGACCTTGAGGGCTCGGCTGGGCATACCCTATATTATTCCTCATTCCTCCTGTTTGGCAAGCGAATAAAAAAACAGGAAAACGATATTTGGTTTTGGGAGAACTTTAGTGAAAATCATGTTTTGTCGGAAATGCTTAAACCTGGCCTATTTCTTCAGGCTCTGGAGAATGTTAAATAACTTGTTCAGATCGGGTCTGTCAGTAGGGTCGGCCCTGCGGTAAGCCAAATGGATATATCCTGATGTGTCAATTAGAAAATCTCCCCCCAGTTGGGTAGAATCCCCCTGGATGCCTTTCCATTTCCGCCCTGAAGACAGCAGCTGGATATAGCGCCAGATGGTCTTGAGACCCCAGGACCGGATGAAGGATCTATCCAGGTCGTAAGCCCGATACACTTTTCTGGCTGGATCCAGCAGGAGTTGGAAGGGAGAGCAGGTTTCCTCCAGCCAGATCCTGGCAGCAGAAGTTGATCCGAAGCTGATAACTACGACGCGGGTGTTGAGGTCCTTGAATTTTTCGCTTTCCTGGCACAACTGTGCCACGTGCTCCCGGCAGGGCAGTCAACCCAGGTGGCGCAGGAAGATCAGCAGCACGCTGCTATGTTCCCTGCGCAATGATCTCAGGCTGTGTTTGATCCCATGTAGGTCTATTAACTCAAATTCCGGGGCCGGGTGGATTGGCACCAGATCAAAATCGGGTCTGGAAATGCTGCTATTCCCGAATAACTTCATATCCGTCTCCTGCTGTATTTTCCAGATTAACCAGAATTTCCTGTCCGCCAAATCCATCCAGCAGATCATGGGCCCGCACCCTGACTTCGGTCACTCCTGGAGGTAAGAAAAGGCCGGATTGGCTCCGGGTAAAAGGTTGTTCATTTTCGTGGGGATGCAGCAGGGGCCTGGTAAATGGATCAGCTGGATTGATCTTGATTACTGTGCCGTCAGGAGTGAGCAGGTCCCAACCGTTTGTGTAATCCTCCCAGCCCAGATCTGGATGTGCAACCGTGACCTCAAAGGTCCAGCTCTCGCCATTAAAGAATGCTCGCACCTGGATCACATCGGCATCTGCCGTCCGGTTGGTGTTTGTGGGATCTGGGAGGGGATTGGGGATGATGGTCTTCTCCGCCAAAGTTGGATTGGAATGACTTTCCTGAGCTTTGGCTGATCTCAGCTGCTGGCAGTTCATTTTTGACTGCAGGGATTGATCCTGTGCAGCTATTCAAAAAAATCGCGGAGGTCAGAAACAAAATTATTGATATGCCTGGGGATAGTTTTTTCATATATCTTAATTAGTGTGCCCGGGGAAGAATATTCTTACTTTTATGCTGGAATTGGATCACAATTAGCGGTTGACAATTATAATTAGTTAGTATAAACTAACTAATATGGTTGAAAAAGAGACTGTTCTTAATACTGTGGAAATGATCTCCCAGCTGATGGGAGAACTGGAAAGCAAGGCCTTTGAATTGGAGGGTTTTGCAGATGTCACTATGACCCAGATGCATTACCTGGAGACCATCGCGCGTTTGGGGGAACCCAGATTTGGCGATCTGGCTGATGCGCTCGAGATCACCCGACCTTCGGTCTCGGCAATCGTAAAAAAACTGATCTCAGCTGGTTATCTTGGCAAAACCCAGTCCCGGGAAGACGGCAGAGTGTATTTCCTCCACCTGACCGAAAAAGGGACCCGGTTCAATAAGCTCCACAGCGAAGTCCATCAAATCCTGGCCCGCAGGATCACTGAAAATTTGAGCCCGCAGGAGATCAGGGCCCTGTCTGTATTATTGGAAAAGATCATCTGAAGTCTAGTAGCGGGTGAGATATGTGTATGTGTAAATTGAAGATCCGGCAGCCAACCTGCCCCTGGTGGTTCCTGTTTACATTTGATAATCCTCTCCGGAAACTGTACCAGGATCCGGTCAAGATCCTGACCCCGTTCATCAAGGACGGGGATATTGTTGTGGACCTGGGATGCGGGATGGGATATTTTTCACTGCCGATGGGGCGTATGGTGGGGGAAGCGGGAAAAGTTATCTCGGTTGACCTGCAGCCTCAAATGTTGAGCGGCCTGGAAAACAGAGCAAAAAAGCTCAACCTTCTGGATCGTGTCCAAACCCATCTCTGCCTGCAGGATCAGATCGGAGTACAGGGTCCGGTGGATTTTGTACTGGCTTTTTGGATGGTGCATGAGGTTCATGATCAGAGGTCCTTCCTGGAGCAGATCCAGGTTATGCTCAAGCCAGGGGGAGTTTTAATGATCGCTGAGCCCTATCTTCATGTCTCGCGAATCCGGTTTGAGCAGACTGTTTCAGAGCTTGAAGAACTGGGTTTCAGGTTGGCGAGAACGCCTCAAATAGGATTCAGCCGCAGCATTATGGCACTCAAGGGTGAATGAAATGGATATTCCGATAAATCTCTGGACAATCATCTGGGCCTCCGGGATGACCGCCCTGGTCACTGGACTGGGAGCCCTGCCGTTCATCTTCATTAAGAGTTTCAGCCGCTGGTGGTTAAGCATTTTTCAAGCCGCTGCAGCCGGCTTGATGCTGGGAGCCTGTTTTAACCTCATCCAGGAAGGCGCTGCTTTGAACCCGTACCGAACCTTCTTTGGGATCCTGGTTGGTTTAGGGTTGATTGTCGCCGCCAATTACCTCATTACCCGTGGAGGAGTGAATCCCGATGTGGGTGATCTGGCCGGCGCGGATGCCCGCAAAGCCCTGCTGGTGCTGGGGATCATGACAGCCCATTCCTTTGCAGAGGGCATTGGTGTGGGAGTGAGTTTTGGGGGTGGTGAAAAGCTGGGGTTTATTCATCACGGCTGCAATTGCGATCCATAATATCCCGGAAGGATTGGCGATTGCCCTGGTGATGATCCCCAAAGGTACCAAACCCTGGAAAGCAAGCCTGTGGAGCATTTTCAGCAGCCTGCCCCAGCCTTTGATGGCAGTTCCGGCATTTCTATTTGTGCTCTTTTTTGAACCCTGGCTGCCGGTGGGATTGGGCCTGGCGGCTGGAGCCATGATCTGGATGGTCTTTGCGGAACTGATCCCTGACGCTTATGAGGGAGGAGCATCTGGAGCTGCTATCGGTGTAGCAGTTACCCTGGCTTTCGCGGCCCTGTTGGCATTCCAGGAATTCGTCTTGGTTTTTTGATAAACCCTGATCTCGAGCCAGAGATTAACAATCACTCCCGGATACTTATTCAGGTTGGATGGAATAAAACCTGCTCTTCTTCTGTGTCCCTCAGTCCCTGGAGCTTGGATTATAATCCACTGGGTGTTGGACAGATTGTCCGTTTTCCTTCCGGGGGTAGGTAACAGGGAGATATATCCTTATGAAAAAAACCATCGTCTTTGACCTGGGCGGAGTATTGATCGATTGGGATCCCCGCTATCTTTACCGCCAGATCTTCAGATGATGAAAAGGAAGTGGATTTTTTTCTACGTGAGGTGTGTTCGCCGGAGTGGAACAAACTGACGGATAGCGATAAAGTCCTTCCAGGACGCGATCGATGAGTTGAGTTCCCCAATTTCCTGAGTATAAAGACCAGATCCAGGCTTATTTCTCCCGCTGGGAGGAGATGGTGGCAGGACCCATTCCAGGTTCGGTTGAAATACTGGGCAAGCTCTACAAGAACAAATATCCCCTGGCTGCCCTCAGCAACTGGTCGTCTGAAACATTTCCGATCGTACACGCCAAATATGAATTCCTGGACTGGTTCGATCCCTTGATCATCTCCGGGCAGGTGGGTCTGATCAAACCTGATCCGCAAATCTTTAATTTATTGCTTTGTCAGCTGGACCAGGACCCGGAAGAATGTGTCTATATCGATGATCTGGAATCCAATATCCAAGCTGCCTCAAAAATAGGTTTTTCAACCATCCTCTATCAATCTCCTGAACAGCTCCAAACCCAACTTCATACCCTGGGTGTAGTCCTGGATTGACCAGGCCCTCAATACCAGCAGGAATTTATTGATGACGAGACCTTCAGTCCCTCCAAACAGGAAACATTTTGCCGCTAGGCTGCCATTCTTTTATGGCTGGCTGATGGTCCCGGTTGCGGTGATCGCCACAGCGGTCACTGGGGTGGGGCAGACCTATGGGATCTCGGTCTTTAATCCCTCTCTGCTGGATTCCCTGGGTATCAGCCTCACAGCCCTTTCAGGAGCCTATCTGGTTGGCACATTATTGGCATCCCTGCCGCAGCCCCTGATCGGAGCTCTGATGGATCGATTGGGGATCCGCAGCACCATGCTGGGCGTGGTTCTGCTGCTTGGTTTGGCCTGTATTTTTTTTGCCAGGGTGAATTCTTTACTGACCCTGTTCCTGGGATTCTTCTTTTTGCGTTTGTTAGGTCAGGGGGGATTATCCCTCCTGGCTGGTAATATCCCTGCCATGTGGTTCCGGGAAAAACTGGGCACAGCGACCGGGATTGTCAGCGGTGGGTTTTCAGTCAGCATGGCAGTTATTCCGGCTTTTTTTCTAAGTTTGGTCAATAACATCGGCTGGAGGGCGGCATATACCCGGCTCGGATTCCTGGTCTGGCTGATCATGGTTCCGATTCTGCTGCTCGTTTTCAAAAATAATCCTGCTGAGATTGATCAGGAGCTGGATGGCAGTGATCAGCGAACGTGATGGAGAATTGAATCCTGTCCCTGATGCTGACTATTCCAGTGCCTGTCAAACAAGCCCGTAAAACCCCTGCCTATTGGATCATGATGCTGAGTTCTTCCCTGTGGGCCATGATCGTTACGGCAGTATTCTTTAATTTGCTTTCCATTTTTGATGGTCTGGGAATCTCGCCGGAGGTTGCAGCCGCTACTTATACAACCTATGCCGCCGCAGCGCTGATCACCCAGCTGCTGTTGGGGTCACTGGCCAATCGAGGGCCTCTCCAGTATTTGCTAATGGCCTGCCTGGGTTTCCTGGCAGCTGGTATCGCTGTTCTGACAGTGGCAACATCACCTATTGATCGCTCACGGCTATGCGGCCCTGATCGGGATCTCCACTGGTTTGATCTCCCTGGTGGGGGGGACGATGTTTGCCCGCTACTTTGGCCGGGCCCATCTTGGAAAACTTCGGGGAGGAGTCCTGACAGCCCAGGTGGCAGGCAGCAGCCTGGGTCCCTTTATAACGGGTTTGATCTACGACCTGACAGGCAGCTTTCAAATATCTCTTTGGATCTTTGTGGGCATTCTGATCCCGGCTGGCTTTGCTTTCCCTGAAAGCCGTGCAGCCCCCTCCTGGTACTTTAGCTCGAGCAGGGGATTAGAGATCGAACAACGCATCAAGAACCGTTTTATAGAAGATATTCTCCACCAGGCCCTGGCCAGTTTCGGGATCGAAAAAGACATCTGCCACGGCTCTGGCCCCGACTGGTTTAAGGAGATTCTCCAGTGCCCGGGGCAAACTACGAGAGTGAGACAATCGATCTAGATTTGGCTTTGGCTGATATTTCTAGACTGCACCAGCTCTGTTAATTCGGAAGGTTTTTCTGGATTTGACTGGACAGATCTGTACTGACAGCCGGTAATCCAGTTGGACCCATCCTGGATTTCAATTCTTTAGATTTGATTCCAACGCAGTTTTGAGATCCAGCATCTGGATCCCTGGTGCAGCTGGTATATGGACGGACGTAAACAACGCCTGGAACCAGGTACCCTTTTCTGGATTTTGACTGGCCAGGTGTGGACTGGAGCAGCTTCGGTTAATTGAGTTGAGGAAGATAATTAACTTAACGAATTCGAATTCCTGTTGGATCCGAGCTGAAATACCCCCGCATGTGGGGGTATTTTGTATTTACACCCCACACGTGGAGATGTATTGGCTCTTGACAGGGCAGGTCGATTCCTGTATACTCCCGATAGAACATGTAGGTACAAGTGGGAACATGTTGGGATTATGCCAGCCCTGCGAGACGGACCAAAAAAATGACCAAAGCCCTCTATCAGCAAATTGCTGAATCCATCCTGGCCCAGATCCAAACCGGTGAACTTCAACCGGGTGCCCGCCTGCCATCAGAACATGCCTTAAGCGCGGAGCACCAGGTGGGTCGAAATACCATCCGGCATGCCTTAAGTGACCTGGCAGCCAAGGGGTACCTGGAATCGGTCCAGGGAGTGGGTACTTTTGTATCCGAATCCCATTTCCCGAAAACTGTCGAGTTCTTATATGGTTTTTCCCAGGAGATGGCCCAGCGCGGAAAGGTCATTACCAGCCAGGTGATCGAAGCCAAATTGATGGCTGCCGATCCTTTGCTTGCCAGGGTTTTGAGGATCCAATTGGGTGCGGAGGTGGTTTTTCTCAATCGCCTGCGCATTGTGGAGGGGAAACCCGCTGCAATTGAACGGGCCTACCTTCCTCACAGCTTCTGCCGCGGCATCCTGGAACATGATTTTTCCCGGGAATCGCTCTATGATGTGCTGGCATCCCAATATAATATGAAACCCGACCACGCTGAGCAGGAGATCGGAGCCGAGATTGCCACACCCCAGGTAGCTAAGCTGATGGATTTACAGCTTCCTGCCCCGGTGCTGGTCATCCGCCGGGAAACCCGGACTGCAGATGGCCGGGTGATCGAATATGTCGAATCCGAGTTCCGGGCTGACCGTTTCCGGTTCTATACCAATTTGAAAGCTTCTGCGTCTTCACCGAGTTCGATATTTCAACGCTATCCGATAGATATGCCCAGTGAGTGAACGATATGGAAAATATCAGCGATGCTGAACTGAAAAGAATTGTCGATGATGTCGTATCCAGCCTGATGGCTGAGATGCCCAGCTCCCAGGCTGGACCAATCCAGTCCGCTTCCCGACCCCTTGTTACCTCCTCTCCCCAGGATCGAAAGATGATTGCTATTGGTGCCGACCATGGGGGATTCCCCTTAAAAGAATCCCTCAAGATGTATTTGGAGGAAAAAGGTTGGGGTCTGATCGACTGTGGAACCAACAGTACAGATGCGGTGGATTATCCGGATTTTGCCCGGGGGGTAGCTGAGCTGGTTTCAAATGGTTCGGCCTGGCGGGGGATCATGATAGACGGTGCCGGGATCGGCAGCTGTATGGCAGCCAATAAAGTCCCTGGAGTGCGGGCAGCGATGTGTTATGACTACGCCACGGCCTCCAACAGCCGGGAGCATAATAATGCCAATATGCTTACCCTGGGTGCGGGATTGATCGGACCCAGCCTGGCACAACAGATCGTCAGCACTTTTTTGGACACTGAATTCGCCGGCGGCCGCCATGCCAACCGGGTAGACAAAATTATGGAAATCGAGAAATGACTATGGATACCAAAGAACTTCAGGTGAAGAATCTGGTAGAGATCATTGCCCGGGAAGTCCTGATCGCCCTCAATGAGCAGGAATACCGCGCCAGCCAACCCGCAGGGGAGTACTGCACCTCCGAATGTGCGGAAGGCATCTGTGTTGATACCTGCTTCAACCGCGTTGGAGAAGTGGTCAGCGCCGGAGCTTCCCGATTAACCTCACAATTGGGAGCTATCCCGGATGATCCCGATATTGCCGGAATGATCGATCATACCCTGTTAAAACCGGATGCCACCGCGGACCAGATCGCCCAACTGTGTTATGAAGCCCGGAAATATAAATTTGCATCTGTTTGCATTAATCCGACCCACGTAAAACTCTCTGCGGAACTGCTTCAGGGATCTGATGTAAAAGTCTGCACAGTGATCGGTTTTCCCCTGGGAGCATCCTCACCCGATGTCAAAGCCTTCGAAGCCCAGACTGCGCTGAAAGATGGAGCTACGGAAATTGATATGGTGTTGAATATTGGGGCGCTGAAAGCCGGGGATCTGACTCTGGTCGCCCGGGATATTCACGAGGTTGTGAAGGTGGGCCATGCTGCCAACGCGATAGTTAAAGTCATTATTGAGACCGCTTTATTGAATGACGAGGAAAAGGTCACAGCCTGCCTGCTCGCCAAAGAAGCCGGAGCGGATTTTGTCAAAACCTCAACCGGGTTTTCTGGCGGGGGAGCAACCGTGGAAGATATCAACCTCATGCGTCGGGTGGTTGGGCCCGGAATGGGGGTCAAAGCCTCAGGCGGAGTGCGTGATTTTGAGGACGCCCGGAATATGGTTCAAGCTGGTGCCACCCGTCTGGGAGCCAGCGCAGGGGTAATGATCGTCCAGGGTCAACAAGAATCCAATGGCAATGGCAAAAAGAATCACCCTGTCAAGAAAGAAACAGCCTATTAATGAGGATCTATTCATGATTATCGCCCGCGTCATCGGCAGCACCATTTCAACGATCAAAAGCCCCCGGATACCCAATACCAAACTTCTGGTCTGCAAGCAGACCGATGCAGCCGGGTTGATTGAAATGGGAAAATCCTATGTGGCAGTCGACCTGGTGGATGCTGGAATTGGAGATCTGGTGTTGACCTGCCATGGATCAGCAGCTCGCCAGACTGATATCACCAAGGAAACACCCGTGGACGCTGTGATCATGGCGGTACTGGATGAACTGGTCATTGATGGAAAGATCACCTTCAGGAAATGAATTTCAGGAGCAAGCTATGCTGATCGCCAAAGTTATCGGAACCACAGTTTCAACCATCAAGGAACCAACGCTCGAAGGTCAGAAGTTATTGATCCTGAGGCAGACTGACGTGGATGGCGTGCCATCGGGAAAACCCTATGTTGCAGTGGATACCCTGGATGCCGGGATTGGTGACCTGGTTCTGACCGCTCACGGGTCTAGCGGCAGGCAGACTGAAATTACCAAGAACCGGCCTGTGGATGCAGTGATCATGGCTGTCATCGATCACTTAAGTGTGCTCGGTGAAGTGACTTATAAGAAAGAATAGATTTCCGAGATTATTAGTGTAAACCAGGATATTAACTATGTCCGAATTTGATAAAGATCTCCGTTCAATCCAGCAGGCCCGTCATATGGTCCTGCAAGCCCGGGATGCCCAGAAGATCTGGGGATTTGCCACCCAGGCCGAGGTCGACCGGGTATGTGAAGCGATGGCAGAGGCAGCGTACCAGGCATCCGAACGACTGGGCCGGGCTGCGGCTGAAGAAACCGGTTTTGGGGTTCCGGAGCATAAAAAGATCAAGAACCAGTTTGCCTCTCGGGCAGTCTGGGAATCGATCAAGGACGTCAAAACGGTGGGCATCATCCACAAGGATGATCAGAAACAGCTTTATCAGATCGCCTGGCCGATGGGAGTTGTGGCCGCTCTGACTCCCAGCACCAATCCTACCTCAACAGTGATGAATAAAGTGCTGATGGCCGTCAAAGCCCGCAACGCCATTATTATCGCGCCCCATCCCTCGGCGGTAAACTGCTGTGTGGAAACTGCCCGGATCATGGATCATGGCGGCAGTTAGCGCAGGAGCGCCAGAGGGGTTAATTCACTGCATGTCAGAGATCAGTTTGGCTGGTACTGATGAGCTGCTCTCCCATAAATATACGGCCCTGATCCTGGCGACTGGAGGCGGCCCTATGGTGCGGGCTGCTCATTCCAAAGGTAAGCCGGCCTATGGCGTAGGTCCTGGCAATGTCCCGGTTTATGTGGACCGGTCTGCAGACCTCGAAAAAGCCGCCCGTTATGTGGTCGGCAGCAAAGCTTTTGACTTTTCCACGATCTGTGCAACTGAACAGGCTGTGGTTGCCGATCGGCCGATCGCCAGCAGATTAAAAGAGCTGATGCAGGCAGAAGGAGCCTACTGGGTTTCCCCGTCTGAAGCCGATACCTTGAGGGAAATTCTCTTTTTCCCCAATGGGACGATCAATCCGGCCACAGTTGGAAAATCACCCCAGTACCTGGCAGCCATGGCTGGATTCCAGATCCCGGATAGAAGCCGGATCCTGGTGGCGGACCTTCAAATAGTTGGTAAGGAGGAACCTCTCTCCCGCGAAAAATTGACCACAGTGCTCGGTTTTTATATTGCTGAAGGTTGGGAAAACGGCTGCGATCGCTGCCTGGATCTGATCAATTTTGGCGGAAGGGGACACAGCTTGATCATTCATGCCACCAATGAGGAAATTGTCTACGCCTTTGGTCTTGAAAAACCAGTTTTCAGGATCGGAGTCAATACCATGGGCACGTTGGGCATGATCGGCTATACCACCGGCATTACCCCCTCGCTCACGTTGGGATCAGGCGGAGTTGGCGGCGCCATCACCGGGGACAATATCAATGTGCACCATCTTTATAATATCAAGCGCCTGGCTTTCGAAACCCAATCGCCTCCTCCTGAAGCATTTGCTCCCGGGTCTGTCCCGGCCGGAAGCAACCAGGGGCCAGATTATGCTGCCCTCGAAGACCTGGTCCGGGATGCGGTCATGAAAATACTTAATTCAAAATAATCCAGTCTTAGCAAAATGGTTAAACAGTCCAGTCTATTAGTATAAGGAGTAAAAAATGGCACAACAAGATCCTTCCTTTATCGCCCTTGGTATGGTGGAGACCCGCGGCCTGGTTGGCGCAGTGGAAGCCGCCGATGCCATGGTCAAAGCAGCCAATGTGGTTCTGATCGGATCAGAATACGTTGGCGGCGGTTTTGTGACCGTGATGGTTCGGGGCGACGTGGGCGCTGTCAAAGCGGCCACAGACGCAGGCGGAGCAGCCGCAAAACGGGTAGGGGAGCTGGTTTCCATCCATGTCATCCCTCGCCCCCACGAAAATGTGGAAATGGTGCTGCCGCAGAGTTCCAAGGGATCCTTCGGCGGTCGCGCAGAAGCCAAGAAGTAACGGGATAGCTGTGCAATCACCAGAGCTTCACAAAACCCTTAAACGCGCTGCAGAACTCTTCCATTGGATCGACGACCCGGAACCGGCTGTTTTTGAAGTGGTTCCGGAGGGAATCCTGAAGGTGGGAGTGGACCTGGGAACAGCTTACCTGACGATAGCTGTCCTGGATGGAAACAACCAACCGCTGACGGGTGAATACCAATTTGCCCAGGTAGCGCGGGACGGTTTGGTAGTCGATTTTGTCGGTGCGGTTGATCTGATCCGAGCTATGAAAGACCGGATCGAGAGACGTATTGGCAGAGAACTGACCCATGCTGCCAGCGGATATCCGCCTGGTGTGCCAGGTCCAGAAATCCAATCCACAGCTCATGTTGTGGAAGCCGCGGGCTTGATCTGCACCGGGTTAGTGGATGAACCTACCGCTGCCAATGCCCTGGTTGGCCTCCGGGATGGGGTGATCGTCGATGTCGGGGGTGGCACAACCGGCATTGCAGTAGTTGAGAATGGCAAGGTGGTCTACACTGCTGATGAAGCCACGGGCGGGACTCACTTTTCATTGGTAATCGCCGGCGCTCATAATATCTCTTTCGAGGATGCCGAGCGCTTGAAGATCGATTCCCGAAAACAACCGGTATTATTCCCGGTGGTAAAACCAGTGCTTGAAAAAGTGGCCTCCATCGTTGCCAGGCATATCCAAGGTTTTCAAGTTCCCGAAATTGCCCTGGTGGGAGGTACGAGCGCTTTTTACCGGGCAGCTGAGGTAGTCCAGGAATATACCGGAATTCCCACCTGGGTTCCGGACCATCCAGCCCTGGTGACCCCGATCGGGATGGCGATTTATAATACCCCCGAAGCTGAGGTCTGAAGATGACCAAAAGGATCGGGACAGAGGGTCACAAAGGAGAATAAATGACAAAATCAGATTTTTCATTACGTGTCTACTGTTACCTGGATCGCATGCAATCCGAGGTAGCGGCTTTTGTCGGCACCATCACTCAGGGAGATCTGCCAATTGAAGGTATGGCATCCCTCTATGTGGAAATGGCACCCGGCAACGAAGTTTTCCGAGTTGTTGATATTGCCGTCAAGGCAACCGAAGCCAAACCCGGAGCCCAGGTTGTGGAGCGGGAATTTGGCATGTTTGAGGTCCACTCCATGAACCAATCCGCAGTGCTGGAATCCGGCAAGATCGTGTTGGACCGTTTAGGTTTGGTTAAAGAGGACCGCATCAAACCCAGTGTGTTTTCATCCAACCTGATCACCAGGGTAGATCCTTACCAGGCCCAGCTGCTCAACCGCTGGCGGCGGGGATCCATGCTGGTGGCAGGTGAAACCCTTTTTGTCCTGGAAGTCGCTCCGGCAGCCTATATTATGCTGGCTGCCAATGAGGCTGAGAAGAAAGCCAATGTGAAAATCATACATATCGCTTCCGTGGGACGTTTTGGCCGCTTGTGGATGTCTGGCACTGAATCTGAAATGGTCACAGCCCGAGATGCGGCAATTCAGGCCATGGAAAATGTGGAAGGCATCGCAGGATAATAAATCACGAGGAGCATTCCAATGCCCAAAATCTTTTATACTGAACGAGACATCGAGGATCTCTTCTCATAGTGGGGTAACAACCCTGGTTATCAGCGATGATGTAGTGGTCACCGATCTTGCCAGGGAGAAAGCCGGAAAACTGGGAGTGGAACTGTTAAAGGAAAATGACCAGCCCTCCAGTGCCCCGATCCGGCCCTACATCACAGAGAAGAAATCCCCCAGCGCTGCGCCTTCACTCCCGGATAAACCCCCTCAGGTTGTGGTTCCCCTGGCAGCTCTCGAGGACCGGGTCCTGAAATCCGTCAAGGACCAGGTAGGTGATTCCGTCGATGAGGGTTTATTAAGGACCATCATTGAACGGGTATTAAAAAGTGTGGGAGGACGCTGAGATGCTCTTTGGCCGCGTACGGGGTACCGCAGTAGCATCAATGAAGTACCAGGACCTGACCGGGATGAAACTCCTGGTGGTCGAGCCCCTCAATCAACATCTTGAACCAACCGGGCCCCTCCAGGTAGCTGTGGATGTGGTCCAGGCCGGGCCCGGAGACCTGTGTGTAATGGTTCGCTCCCGGGAAGCCGCCCTGGCGATGGATATCCATACCTTTGTGCCTGTGGACCTGGCCTTGATCGGGATCGTTGACGAGCTGGTAGTCCATCCTGATGACCAATTTGACCTCACCCTGAAAAAAGGAACTACCAAGTATACCTGAAATGATACTAGGAAAAGTGACTGGAACTGTGGTGACCACGATAAGTCACCCCCATTATAAAAGCCGCCGCATGCTGGTGGTGCAGCCCCTGACCCTGCCGGGAGAAGCTCCCGAGGGAGATTTTGTCGCCCTGGACAACACCCAGGCGGGAGTGGGGGATACTGTGCTGGTGAACAGGGAAGGCAACGGAGCCCGCCAGATCCTGGACAATCCAGATGCCTGTGTGATCTCGGTCATCGTCGGTATTGTTGATTCCATCCAGATCGAGGAGCTTGATCAGTGACAAGGGTTCCGCTGATCGCCGGCAACTGGAAGATGAACAAGACCGAACAGCAGGCTATCGCCCTCGTTCGGGTTATTATGCAGCGCCTTAAGCTGGGATCCAAGCTGGAGGTCCTGGTTTGTCCCCCTTTTACCTCCTTGTCCCAGCTCCATAAACTGCTGATCAGTTCTACCCTGCTGCTGGGTGCCCAGAACATCTCCGAAAAGGATTCAGGTGCTTATACCGGCGAGATCTCTGCCAGAATGGCAGCAGAATTCTGCACCCACGTGATCCTGGGTCATAGTGAACGTCGGGAATATTTCCTGGAAACCAACCAGCTGATCAATCTGAAGGTCAAGGCAGCCCGGGTGGCCGGATTGATACCGATTTTATGTGTAGGTGAAAAACTGGAGGAGCGGGAGGCAGGACGGGCAGCAGCGGTGATCAGCCAGCAGCTGAAAGAAGGATTACGGGACATCCACCTAGATGATCCGGCCCGACTCGTAATTGCCTACGAACCTGTCTGGGCGATCGGCAGTGGGCTTTCAGCCTCGTCAGAGCAGACCTCAGAGCTGATCGGAAGTGTCATCCGACCGGTCCTGAATGGGTTGTGGGGTGAAACAACTGCTCAAGCTGTCCGGGTTCTCTATGGGGGATCGGTCAATTCTGCCAACGCGGCAAATTTACTTAACCAGACTGAGATCGACGGCGCTTTGATCGGGGGAGCTAGCCTGACGCCGGAAGATTTCCTGGGTATCATCGACCAAATTTCCTGATCACTCCAGCGACTGATAGATAACCTCACCTGGGTGGAATTGTTCGGGTTCCCGGGGGTTATTTTGTTATCTGGATAGTCCGGGGATTTTTCGCCCAGATGGTAAAATCCACTTTGATCAGGAAGTTTTATTCCCCGTCGAACCCTAACTGATGGCCAAAACGGAGGCCCCATGGATAAAGATTTTCAAACATATTTAAAGATATATGCCGATCTGGCGATCAGAGTCGGGTTAAATTTGCAGCCAGGTCAAAAATTGATCATGCAGGCTATGAAAACCGGGGGAGTGCCGATCCAAACTGCCCCGTTGATCCGGGAACTGGCAGCCAGCGCTTACCAGGCTGGAGCGCCCCTGGTGGATGTGCTCTGGCGTGATGATGACCTGAACCTGATCCGTTATAAATATGCCCCCCGGGATTCATTTGGTGAATATCCTGCCTGGCATGCCACCGCGATCCTGGATGTGATTGAAAAAGGTGGAGCCATGTTATCCCTGGCGTCGGTTGACCCAGACTTGCTAAAGGGCCAGAACCCGGAGCATATGGACCAACAGCAGCGAGCATTCCTCAAACACTGGAAACCCATCGGCACGCATATTGGCAAGAACACCATGAATTGGACAGTACTTTCAATACCTATTGAAGGCTGGGCCAGCAAGGTATTCCCTGACCTGCCAGAGGCTGACCAGATTGGGGCATTTTGGGATGCCCTGTTTAAGATATGCCGTGTTTACGAGAAGGATCCCCTGGCGGCCTGGGAAACGCATATCAGGAGTTTACAAGAACGGGCCGAATTTCTGAACCGGAAATCTTACCGGGTCTTGCATTACACTGCGCCAGGCACAGATCTGAGGATTACCCTGCCGGAGGGACATCGTTGGCTCTCGGCAGGTTTTAAAACCCAGGGCGGCATCAGCTTCACTGCCAACATTCCCACGGAAGAAGTTTTTACACTGCCTGACAAACGTTACACTGAGGGAACTGTTTCCTCAGCCCGCCCCCTGATCTATTCCGGCAACGTGATCGACAAATTCAGCTTGACCTTTAAGGAAGGCAAAGTGGTGGATTTTTCGGCTGAGCAGGGTGAAGATATCCTTGAAAAACTGCTCAGCATCGATGAAGGATCCAGTATGTTGGGTGAAGTGGCCCTGGTGCCCGACAGCTCGCCCATTTCCCAATCAGGAAAGCTTTTTTATAATACGCTATTGGATGAGAATGCATCCTGCCATCTTGCCCTCGGCAGCGCATATCGGTTCAGCCTGACTGGCGGAGAACACCTCTCCGATGATGATTTTGCAGCCCGGGGTGGAAACTCAAGCCTGGTTCACTCAGATTTTATGATTGGATCAGCGGCTATGGATATCGACGGGATTCTTGCAGATGGGACAGTTGAACCGGTCCTGCGGGCTGGTGAATGGGTTTGATAAACTTGAGGTGTTGATCTCGTTGTGAATGCTATGGAAGAGGAGAAGCGGATGAAAAACTATTTAAAGCCTGCCATGATCGGCCTTCGCCAATCGTTGGGTGAGGTCGTGAAGACCCTTGAGACCAAAGCCCCTTATGGGGCGGTAACTCTCTCCACCCGGGAATCCACCCGTTATTTGGTGGATAACAGCCAGGAAAAGGTGATTGTTGGAGATCCATCTGCGGGAGTGATCCTAACCGCTTTTGATGGACATACTCAATATGAACGGGCCATCGGGGGGTTTGCCCTCTCAGCCGTTCAGGCTGGTGCCAAGGAACTGATCTCGGGTGTGGATTTCCAAAAGAATGGAAATATTGACCCAGGTCAGGAAAGGACCAAGGACTTTCAAACCGCTATGGATCGGGATCCCGTTCTGGTCCCTACTCAGGAAAAACTCGATTTTCTGCGGAAAATGAATCAACGGGTTAATCAGGTCGATCCTAAGATTACCAATGCCCGGATCAGTTTTGTGGAATTCAGGGAAAAAACGGTCTACAGAAATCGCGCAGTTGATCTTGCCCAGGATATCCAGCGGGTGCATATGTCCGTTATGGTAACTGTAAAGGGTGATCGGGGTGTGGTATTTGACTGGATTTCCAAATGTGGAACGGCGGGAATGGAAATTCTGGTCTTTTCGGATCAGGAGCTGGAATCACTGGTCAGGAATGCTATCGGGTTGTTGAAGGCCGAAAGAATTGATCCCGGGGAATATCAGGTCGTGACAGCTCCGGGAGTATCCGGAGTGATCTGCCATGAATCTTTTGGGCATGGGGTTGAGACCGACATGTTCCTTAAAGAGCGGGCAAAAGCCGCCCATTATATTGGCAAACGAGTCGGTTCCGATCTGGTGAATATTTACGACGATCCCAGTTATCCAGGAGCCTTTGGATCTTATTTCTTCGATGATGAAGGGTTGGCAGCCACATCCACCGAGATTGTCAAGCAGGGTGTTTTCCAGCGTGGAATCACTGATAATTACTCGGCGACTCTGCTGGGCCTGGACCGTACTCCCAACGGCCGCCGGCAAGATTTTACCCGCAAAGTATATCCCAGGATGACCAACACTTTCTTCGGATCCGGTGAGACTCCTCTGGAGGAGTTGATCGGAATGGTCGATCAAGGCATCTATATCCCCAAAGTATCTTCTGGCATGGAAGATCCCAAAGGTTGGGGTATCCAGGTCTCGGGACATTATGGTTTTGAGATCAAGAATGGCAAGTTGACAGATAAGATGTACGCACCGGTGGGTCTGACTGGATATGTGCCAGATGTGTTGGAGAGTATCAGCGCAGTCTCGAATGATTTTGATCTCAGTGGGGGGTATTGCGGCAAAGGCACGAAGGAAACTGTTCCTGTGACCGACGGTGGGCCCCATCTATTGATGAAAGTGAGGTTAGGCTGATGTTAGGGAAAATTAAAAACGCTCTGGACAAAAATCAAGATATTAAAGCCTGGATCATCCGGCATGATCAGATCAACAGCTCCCAGCAGTATGATCACAAGAGTGGTACAGAATCCATCAGGCAGGTTGGTTCGGAAGTTTATAGTGTAGATGTGCTTTGTGATTCACTGGATAGCCAGGGGAATCCAAGCAGTGGGCTGGGCTCAGTCTCCCTTCTACCAGGAGGTGAAATCGATCAGGCCCTCGAAAAAGCGGTCCTGACTGCCAAATTGGTTCATAACCAGCCCTATGATTTTGCTGAGCCATCCCCAATCCCGACTTTGGAATTAATTGACCAGGAATACCTCAAAGACCCGGCCGGCAACCTGCAAGGCGTGCTGAGCTCCCTCAAGGATGCCACGCAGGATTATCCCCACGTCCGCTTGACAGCAGCCGAAATATTCGGTCAGGAAAAAGAGATCCACCTGGTTAGCAGCAAAGGTATTGATACCAGCCAAAATACAACAGAGATCTATGTCCAGTGGGTCTATATCGGCGGGACCGGGGATGATGAGGTGGAGACTTTTGCAGAGATCTACCGGCGCAGGATCACAGATCTGCAATTAGAAGAAGAGGCAGCTCTGCGGGCGAAATATACCTCTGATTTGTTGGTGGCTGGACCGCCAGTTTCTTATTCGGGGCCGATTTTTGTCGAGGGCGGAACCCTGGCAGTCATGGTGGCTGGAGAAATGCTGGCGGGCAGTGTGATCCAGGTTCTTTCTGCTGCCTCAATGAAGTATAGCGGAGAAACTCCCTGGGAGATCGGCAAATCCATTTTCCGGGAAGAGGTTAAGGGGGACCCGCTTCAGATTTATGCCAACCGGACTTTACCCTATGGTATGGAGTCCAGGGCTTTTGATAATGAGGGCATCCCGGCTCGAAGGATCCCGTTGATCAGGGATAACAAGTTGGAAACTTATATCGCCGACCAGAGATTCGCCTCCTATCTGGATATCCCGGCAACAGGCGCTTTTGGCAATCTCGAAATTCCCGCAGGGCTTACGACCAAGGCGGATCTTCAATCTGGCTCCTATGTAGAAATCGCTGAATTCTCCTGGTTTAATCCCAATCCCATCACCGGTGATTTCTCCTGCGAGATCAGGCTGGGATACGTTGTTAAGAATGGAAAGAAGACACCGTTTAAGGGTGGACTTCTGGTGGGGAATTTGCTCGATGGTCTGGCTGATATAAAATGGTCCTCTGAGGTCGGATTCTTTGGAAATTATCAGGGACCTACCGCGGCCAGGTTCAATAATCTAAAAATCGCAGGCTGAGGGTGACAGCTGCCAACGATTGATCGGGGGATGTTAAATATGACTCAAGATACGATCATTGATCTAGCCCAGGGAGTTTTTCAAAACCAGCTGCGGGCTATCCGCGCCCAGATACCGGGGTGTATCGAGGGCACCGATCCAATACATCTGCATGATCTGCGAGTGGCGAATCGCCGCATACGGGCAGCCCTTAGTGAATTCAGATCCTTATTGCCCGAGGATGAATTCCAGCGGGCCCAGAAAGATTTTCGATGGATGCACCAGATCACTGGCGAAGTCAGGGATTATGACATTCTATTGGGGCGTTTTCCTGAATATCTTAAAGAGCTGTCAAAACATTGGCGGCCCCACCTGGCTCAAACCCAGGAACTGCTGGAAACGAGAAGGGACACTGCCCAGCAGGCCTTAAGGGAGATATTGAGTTCGAATCAGCCCACGGATATCCTTGAGCATTGGTCCAGGGCCCTGGATAGCGGAATTCTTATCAGCGATTCCCTGGCTGTTGAATCCGTCAAAGAATATGGCTGCAAAATGATCATCAAACGTTATCGGAAAGTTCGGAAAGAAGGTTTGATAATCACCAAAAAAACTCCTGCTGAGAAATACCATGATTACAGAATCATCATCAAAAGATTAAGATATTTAATGGAATTTCTTCATCCGGCAATTGACAGCGAAGATTATACTCAACTCAGAATAGGATTAAAAGCCGTCCAAGATGCTTTTGGAGCTTATCAGGATGCGGATGTTCAGCGAGAACATTTATTGACCATAGCCCTTGAGCTCCACCAGTCTGGAACAACGGGAGAGATCATCCTCGCCCTGGGGCAGGTGCTGGGAATAATAGAAAAAAATCTCCGTCGATCTAAAAAAGAATGTTTGCGCCAGACCCGCTGGCTGGTGGGAGATGCTACCGCGAGATCCTTTCAAAGCTGTTTTCAATATCCGGTGGAATAAATCTTTCCTGTCGTCATTGTGGTAAACTTCCCCTCATGCTTAAATCTGTCAATTGGAAAAAATTCCCGCGCGATTTTTTGATTGCCCAGTTGGGTTTTGCGACCTACGGCCTGGCGATCGCCTTGATCATCCAGGCTGAGCTGGGCACTGGCCCCTGGGCGGTCCTGGCAGTTGCCCTGGCTGATCTGTTCGGAACCAGCCCTGGAACGATGATTATCATCACCGGGGTGATCGTCTTGGCCGGCGCCCTGGCCCTGAAAGAAAAAATTGGCTGGGGAACCCTGGGAAATATCCTGTTCATCGGTCTTTGGGTGGATCTGTTTTTGCTCTTTATCCCCTCCTTTAAGGGAAACCTGTATCTGCAAATACCTTTGATGCTGGTGGCGGTAGTGCTGTCAGGCTTGGCAACAGCAATTTATATCAGTGTCAATGCCGGGGCGGGACCGCGGGACAGTCTGATGCTGGCGGTTTCCCGCGTAACCGGTACCAGTGTCCGCCTCTCCCGGGGAATTATTGAGGTCCTGGTTGTGGTCCTCGGATGGATATTGGAAGGACCTATTGGTTTTGGAACCCTGGCCTTTGCAGTCCTGATCGGTCCCTTGATCCAGGTCTTCTTCCGTTTATTAGGTGTTAAACCAGACCGGCCTGCCACGGAGCATTTATGACTTGGGCTTTGTTTTTCTTTTGCAACTTGATGACAGCGTTCAATCTGGTTTCCGAGATTGTTCTGAAAATCAATATGTGAAGCGCTCAACCCGCCTGAGTTAATCGTTGATTACCCCGATCTAGCCCCTTAAGATTTACTGTATACTTAAAACACTGCTCCCACCCTGAAAAGGAACTTATGGTATCAAAGTTTGAGATCGTTTTTAAAGGAAATTTCCTCTATTACTTTGCTGAGATGGTTCAGAAGACCTGCCGTTTCAGGATCAGTGGACTGGATCAGCTCAACTCCGCTCTGGAAAGTGGAAAACCGATCATCGGGACCAGCTGGCATGGTATGACGATGCTGGTTTTGGGCTCGTTAAGGAAACTGGTCGATATCCAATCGATTGCCACCCTCATCCCTGATGATTACAGGGGTGATATCCTGGAAATATTCGCCAGTAAAATGGGTATCACACCAACCAGGATCAACTTACAGGGAGATTCATCATTGGGAATGTCCCGAAAACTGGTTCAGGTCATCCGCCAGATCTCATCGGGGAGACATTTTTTGATCCATCCTGACGGCCCTGCAGGACCGGCCTATGTTATCAAACCAGGATTGACAGCCATAGCCCAGAAAACCGGGGCCCTGATCCTGCCGATGGGAGGATACTGCAGAAACGCATATCATTGGCATCGTTGGGATAGCTACACCTGGCCTCTTCCGTTCAGCAGGATCCAACTTCATATCGGAGAACCTCTGAATATCCCGGGCAATCTCTCTGATCTTAGCGAGATAAATCATCAGTTGGAAACGACCTTGGACAGAATGGCTTTCAAAGCAGCTGCCAATTATTATGAATTGTAGGGCCAGGCAGCATAGAACCAAGTGATTGGAGATCGTGTTTATCAAAGGAGTTCGTTTGGAAAGAGATCCATACGTATCGGGATGGGCCTTCAATAAAGTCAAGGAAGAGTCCATTCTTCTGACCGGTTTTATCTTGATCCTGGCTGGCACATTGGTTTACCTGAGGCCGGGGGTGTTTTCTATTACATTCCTGCTGTTTTGCATCGCTGTCTTTACAATTGTGTTGTATTTTTTCAGGGACCCCGATCGGATCAATCAACGATCCGGGGATGTTTTCTACAGTGCCGGTGATGGGGTAGTCAGCGATATTACTTCTGCCACTGACCCATCCTATCCTGATCAAAAGTTCCTCCGGGTGGGAATTTTCCTCTCGGTATTTGATGTCCATGTTCAAAGGGCACCGATTCGGGGAGAGGTCAAACTGATCTCCCATCAACCTGGAAAGAATCTTCCCGCTTATGATCCTGGGGCGTCGGCGGAGAATGACCAGATCTTGATGGCCATCGAATCAGAATATGGGATCATTCTCGTGAAACAGATCTCTGGCATCCTGGCGAGAAAATGCTTGAATTACGCCCAGCCAGGCGACAAACTTGAGGCCGGCCAGCGATATGGTTTAATTAAATTTGGTTCCCGCGTCGAGCTGTATCTGCCAGAAAATGCCCGGCTGCTGTGTAAGATCGGGGACAAGGTGAATGCCGGGATCTCTGGAATTGCAGTCATGTCTGACCAGGAAGAGTGATGAAAGATAAGATTCGGATCTATTTTCCAAATACAATGACCTTCCTGGCACTGGGCAGCGGCTTGGTATCGATGATCGTTGCCAACCGGGGATATGTCTTCGAGGCAGGTGTCTATATCCTGATCAGTGTCATCCTGGATAGTTTTGATGGGTATTTTGCCCGTAAGTTAGAGGTTGATTCCCAATTTGGGATGCAGCTGGACTCCCTCTCTGATCTGGTGTGTTTTGGAGTGGCTCCCCTGATCCTGGTACTTCAGCATTTGACACTGCGGGGTTTGTTCAGCTACTGGATCATTCCAGGTTTGCTTTTGGCTCTCTGGGCGGGTGCATATCGATTGGCAAGATTTAACCTCCAGCCAACCAAGGAAAGTATGCATGAAGATACCCGGGGATTGACCATCACCAACAGCGGCGTGATCCTCTCCCTGGCAGTTCTATCTGACTTGTCAAACCCCCACTCGTCATTAGCCCTGGGTTCGTATACGATCCTGCTGCTGATCCTGAGTTATTTAATGATCAGTAAATTGAAATTGCCATCGATCACCTGGCTGTTTGCTTCGAAGAAATTCATTCTGGTGTATGTAGTGCTGGGCGGAGTGTTATTCTTCTTCTCGTCATTTTTCACAGCGGTTCTGATCTTTTTCCTGGGCGGCTTGGCTGCTTCTATTGTCAGAATACTGTACCTGCTGCTCTTTCAGCGCCCCCAGACCTCTGATATCTTTTAGACCGGGATAACCATTTGATAAAAAAAATCAGCGGAGCCATCTTGTACTTTTTTTCTGAACTGGTCTATCACACCTGCCGGTTTTATTTCTCTGGCCCAGGTGAGGAAGAACTGGCTGAAAATCAGGGAGCCCCGGTAATTGTTACCAGCTGGCACGGCATGACCATGATGGTGGCGGGATTGTTGAGGAAAAAATTTGACATCGCGACCTTTGCGGTGATCATGCCTGATGACCTGCGGGGTGATGCCCTGGTAGAATTTGCGAATAATCTGGGTGTGCACCCGATACCCATGAATCTGACCGGGGATACAACTCTGGGTATGGGGAGAAAGTTGGTTGGGCTGGTAAAAAAAATCTCCTCAGGAACAAATTTTCTGATCCACCCGGATGGACCTGCGGGGCCTGCCTACAAGGTTAAACCTGGGTTATCTTATATCGCCCAAAAGACTGGCACCAAGATTTTACCTCTGGGCTGTTACTGCAGGAATGCCTATCATGTCCCACGTTGGGACCGCTATACCCTGCCGCTGCCTTTCAGCAAGATTCAGATCCACCTCGGTTCCCTGATCTCAGTGCAGCCAGGAGAGAGCGACCTCGATTTGTTTAATATCGAGCTGGAAGATCAATTGAACCGATTGACCCACCAGGCAACCGCTAATTATTATGAACCTGAGAACCCTGGACGGGCTGCGTAGTTAACAGGCTCCAGGAAGAGGGAGAATGATATGAAGACTTTAATCATTGTCCGGCATGCAAAATCCAGCTGGGATTCACCAGGCTTATCCGATCACGAGCGTCCCTTGAATAAAAGGGGGTTGAAAGATGCCCCGACAATGGGCGCAAGATTGGCTGAATGGGGTCCCCCGGTGGACCGGGTGATCTCCAGTTCGGCAGTCAGAGCGCTGACAACTGCTGAGCTGATTATTGGGGAGATGGGTTTGCCCTGGGATGAGATCCAGATCCTGGATGAGCTTTATCATGCCACTGAAGATGACCTGCTGGATGTCATCCAGGACCAGGATGATTACATCGATGGACTGATGATCTTTGGCCATAATCCCGGAATGACCTACCTGGTAAACGACCTCTCGGACCTGTACCTGGAGAACCTTCCTACCTGTGGTGTTGCGATACTGCAGTTTGAGGTTGAGAGCTGGGAGGATGTAGGTGATGTCAGCGCCAGTAGAGCAGAGGTGGATTTTCCTAAAAACCATTCCTGAGTTGATCAGGAATACCGCGGCAGGAGCAATAACTACGATGTCTGCACCTCAGATCCCCTACATTTCCCGAAATGAAATGATCGAAGTGGATCGCCTGATGGTCGAGGTGTATGGGATCAACCTGCTGCAGATGATGGAAAATGCCGGCAGCCAGCTGGCAGCCTAGCGCGAGAACGTTTTCTTAGAAATAGCCCTGCAGGAAAAAAGATCCTGGTTTTAGTTGGAAGTGGTGGTAATGGCGGAGGAGCGCTGGTTTCTGCCCGGAATTTCTTTAATTGGGGGTCAGAGGTGAAGCTGCTGCTGTCCAAATCCCCTGATCAACTTTCGGAAGCGACCCGGCACCAGGCGAAGATCCTTGGGGAGCTGGGTATTGACCTGGAACCAGATCAAATTCCTCCAGAATCGTATCATCCGGATTTGATCATTGATGGGTTAATTGGGTATAACCTTCAGGGATCTCCCCGGGGCAGGGCAGCTGACTTGATCAACTGGGCCAATTTGCAGGATGCCCCAATCCTGGCACTTGATCTTCCCTCAGGTCTGCAAGCCACTACTGGGGAGGTATTTTCACCGGTGATCCAAGCTGCAGCAACCCTGACCCTGGCTTTGCCAAAACTGGGATTGAAGAACGCCCCTCAACCAGTTGTGGGAGAGCTTTACCTGGCGGATATCGGTGTACCTCCAATACTCTATGCCCAGCCAACCCTGAAAATGAAAGTTGGCCCGCTTTTTAGTAAATCTCCTATCCTGCGTTTGAACTAGTCGATCAGTCAGGTTCCAATTTTCTAAAAACCATGCTTATATTCAACTTGCCAGGGATACGATCCCCCTGGTTAAGTACCACCGCCACGCACATCCCCTTCTAATTGAGTTGTGAGAGGGAATTTTCCGATGCGCCAGGGGTCCGATTTGACAGGACCTGGATTTTGACTATAATATAGCTTATTGCGATTAATCGCAATAAGCTATATTATGACACACTGCCACACTATCCTGACTGAATTACGGAAAAAAGGTTACAGGATCACTCCTCAGAGGGAGTCGATCATCCTGGCGGTCGCCCACAGTCCGAAACATCTCACAGCAGAGGACTTGGCTGAAGAACTGAAGGGATACTCAGGGAATATCAATATCGCGACGATCTATCGTACACTGGATCTGCTATGGCAGGAAGGGTTTGCCTGCCGGAATGATCTCAGTGAAGGCAAATCTGTTTATGCTGCCTATCAACATGGACCCCATATCCATCTGGTATGCCGAAAATGCGACCGGATCCTGGACGCAGACAATACAAATTCTCAATTCACTGGGAGAGGATTTGACCACCCAATACCACTTCCAGCCAGATCTGGACCATTTTTCAGTTTTTGGAGTTTGTCAGAACTGCCAGGACTGATTTTGATCCATTTGTAAGATGAGCCCCGGTAACGGACTCTAGATAACAAGGAGATATAGTTGTGATGTTTTCACCCCCCCATTTACATATCCCAGATGGTTTTCTGACCATTGCTGTATCGCTCATATTCTGGTTGATCACGATCGTCCTGGTAAGTCTGGCGGCTTCCAAAACCAATCAGAGCCTGGGAGAAAAACAAGTCCCCCTGATGGGAGTAATGGCCGCATTTATTTTTGCGGCTCAAATGCTCAATTTTCCTATCGCCGGGGGAACTTCAGGACATTTCCTGGGAGGTGCCCTGGCGGCCATTGTGCTTGGCCCCTGGACCGGGATCCTGGTTATGACGGCGGTAGTCGGGGTTCAAGCCATGCTTTTCCAGGATGGTGGTCTGTTGGTGATGGGCGCAAATATTTTTAATATGGGCGTTCTCACAGCTGTGATCGGTTTTGGCCTTTACAGGTTGGTGCTCACCCGCTCCAAAGGAATCAGGCTGGCTTTTGCGGGCGCAGGTGCCTGGATATCAACCATGGCAGCCGCCCTTTTTACAGCCCTTCAACTCTGGCTGAGCGGGACAACCCTGCTCGAGATCGTTGTGCCAGCTATGCTGGGAGTCCATGCCTTGATCGGTATCGGGGAAGCCCTGATCACCATGGCTGCGCTTGCGTATCTTGAACAAACCAGACCCGATCTGTTGGGAATTGAAAAATCCAAACAAGCTGGAGGAAAAGGCTGGATCGCGGCCGGGATCCTGGTTTCTATTCTGGCTGTAGTATTATCGCCCCTGGCTTCAGGCAATCCGGATGGGTTGGAAAAGGTTGCAGGGGATTTAGGTTTCCTCGACCAGGGCCTGGCAGCTCCCTTCCGGATTCTGCCAGACTATACTTTCCCGGCTCTGGGCGATGCTCCCTTATCAACCATCCTGGCCGGTTTGGTAGGGATCGTGGTTTTGGTAGGGATCATCATCTTGATCGGCAGGAATTTGCGCAAAGACCGGGATGATATTCACGAGATTTAAGGGATCCCAGCGAAAATGGCCAGATGTGAGGGCTTCCCTTTTTCTGGATAATAAAAAGAAGGTTATATCTGATGCACGTAGATGCTTTTGATCAATTCCATCATCAGCACAGCAGGATTCACGATCTTGACCCCAGGTTTAAAGTCATTTTCACAATTCTGTTCATTCTCTCCAATGCCTTGCTGCCTGATGGTAGCTGGCCGGCATTTGCCCTGGCTTGGCTGGTTCTAATGGCCGTCAATGATCAAACCAATCTGGGCCTGGGATATTCATTCAAAAGATCTTTTGTGGTGTTACCATTTGCCCTGGTAGCAGTTAGCGCAATATTCTCCCCCCATGGTCAGCCGCTGGCAGAGTGGGACCTGGGGTTTATCACTCTCATCCCCACTGACCTGGGGCTGGTACGTTTTTTCAGCATCCTGCTGAGATCCTGGCTGTCGGTCCAAATGGCGATCCTGCTCGTAGCAACCACGCAATTCCCGGATTTGATCCATGCCCTGGAACATCTCCGCCTGCCGATTATGTTAACGACAGTGATCGCATTTTTGTTCAGGTACCTGTTCATTCTCACCAATGAGGTTTTTCGGATCCTCAGAGCCCGGGATTCCCGCAGTGCTGGCATGCCGGGAATTAAGAAAGGCGGCTCCATCCTCTGGAGGGCAAAGGTGACAGGAAATATGGCTGGCCAGCTTTTTCTGCGCAGTTATGAGCGCTCAGATCGGATCTACCGCGCCATGATCTCGCGGGGATATTCCGGCCACCTGAGGACTTTGAACCCCCACAACCTGAACCAGCTGGATTGGTTTTTGTTCTTGACCGGCTTGTTTTTTATTGTAATTATTCAATTAGCAGGATGGATTATCTGATGCCAGTAAAACACCCCAACTTGATCAACCTGAAGATACCGGAATGTGAAGGTGACTTGCTGCTGGTAGAGGATCTGCACTTCAGCTACCCGGATGGATTTAAAGCCTTAAGAGGAGTAAGCCTGAAGGTGTGTGAAGGTGAAAAAGTTGCCCTGGTAGGTCCCAATGGAGCCGGGAAGTCGACCTTGATGCTGCATCTGAACGGAATCCTGGGTGAAAACAGTCCAATCTCGATCGCTGGGATGCCTATCGAAAAATCTAATTTACCCTTCATCAGAGCCCTGGTAGGATTGGTGTTCCAGAATCCTGATGATCAGCTATTCTCACCCACGGTATTTGACGATGTGGCCTTTGGCCCGCTGCATATGGGCCTTCCGGAAGATGAGATCTATCTGCGGGTGGAGCAGGCCCTCGAGGCAGTCCAGATGCAAGGTTATGGGGATAGGTTATCCCATCACCTCAGCATGGGTCAAAAAAAGCGGATTGCCATGGCAACGGTCCTGGCTATGAGTCCCCAGATCCTGATCCTGGATGAGCCCTCCGCAGGTTTAGATCCGCGATCGAGGAGGAGCCTGATCAATTTTTTAAAGGAGCTTCCAATTACCATGTTGATATCCACCCATGATCTGCATATGGTCAAGGACCTTTTCCCCCGAATGGTGATCATGGATGAAGGCCAGATCGTTGCAGATGGAAATACTGCTGACCTGCTGAATGATGAGGATTTACTAACCGCCCATGGCCTGGAAAAACCCTGATCCGATGGACTTCTTAAGTACTCTGCCAACAGCTGAAGCAATCAATGCCTTCCCTGAAGATGGAGGAGAAGGCTTTAACAGGCTGATTTTCGAAAAATCTCCTTACTTGCTGCAGCATGCCCGGAATCCGGTAAACTGGTATCCCTGGGGAGAAGAGGCATTTCAAGCTGCCAGGGAGCGGGATATCCCGGTCTTCCTTTCAATTGGGTATTCCACCTGCCATTGGTGTCATGTTATGGAAAAAGAGTCCTTTGAAGATCATGAGGTTGCGAGCTTATTGAATGAGAACTTTATCGCCATCAAGATTGATCGAGAGGAGAGGCCAGATCTGGATCAGATCTATATGTCTGTGTGCCAGGCTGTGACTGGTATGGGTGGCTGGCCCCTGACCGTGATCCTAACTCCTGATAAAATGCCCTTTTTTGCAGGCACATACTTTCCCAAGGAAAGTCGATTTGGCCGAACCGGGATGCTCGAACTGCTGCCGAAGCTGACAGAGATTTGGAAGAATGATCGTGGGGGACTCCTGGAAAGCGCAAATAAGATCGTTCAGCATTTGAAAAAATCTTCTGCCGGCCCGGTTGGAAATATCCGGCCGGATATATACCAGGTGGCTTTTGAACAGCTGTTGGACCGCTTTGATCGCCTTTATGGGGGATTTGGACCAGCACCCAAATTCCCTTCAGCCCATAATCTAATTTTCCTGACCCGCTATTGGCAGAGAACCGGGGAATCCATGGCCCTTGAAATGGTCGAAAAGACCCTTTCCCGGATGCGTCTGGGAGGGATCTACGATCAGCTAGGTTTTGGTTTTCACCGTTATTCCACGGATGAAGGCTGGCTCTTGCCGCACTTTGAAAAGATGCTTTACGATCAGGCTCTGCTGGTCCTGGCCTATACCGAGGCATTTCTGGCGACCGGCAATCAATCCTATGCCCGGATTTCCCGGGAGATCCTGAGCTATGTGTTGAGGGATTTGACATCACCACAAGGAGGGTTCTTCTCTGCTGAGGATGCCGACAGCGAGGGTGAAGAGGGTTTGTTCTATCTCTGGAAGAGAGAAGAGTTTCTCAACCTGATAGGTCAAGAAGCTGGAGAGCTTTTCAGCCGGCTGTTTAATCTAAAAGATGAAGGTAATTATTACGATGAGGCTCGAAAGACCAAAACCGGACTAAATATACTTTATCTGAAGAATCACCTGCCAGAGCTTGCTGCCGATATCGATCTCGCTGGAGATCACCTGGAAAACCTGTGGGAAGAATTACGCCTGCTGCTGTTTGCTGCCCGGGAAAAGCGGATCCACCCCTTTAAAGATGATAAGGTCCTGACAGATTGGAATGGATTAATGATCGCTGCCCTGGCAAAAACCTCGGCGGCCCTGGATGAGCCAGCCTATTTGCAGGCTGCTAAAAATGCCGCTGAATTCCTCTGGGAGGTCCTGCGCGACCAGGATGGCCGATTGATGAAACGTTTCCGGGATGGTGCGGCCGGTCAGCCATCCCACCTGGATGATTATGCCTTCCTGATCTGGGGAATGATTGAGATCTACCAGGCGGATTTTGATCCTGCCTATCTTCAAAAAGCCCTGTTATTGAACGAGATCATGATCGCCGATTTCTGGGATGACCAGTCGGGCGGTTTTTACCTGGCGGGAAAAGACCAGGAAGACCTGATCCTGCGCAGCAAGGAAATCTATGATGGGGCATTGCCATCCGGGAATTCAGTCGCAGCCAATAATTTGGTCCGCCTGGCGCGTCTGACTGCAAATCATGACCTGGAACAAAAAGCATTTCAAATAGGGGAGGCATTTGCCAACCAGGTGAATGCTCTGCCACAGGGTTATACTCACCTGCTCTCCGCTCTGCAATTTGCCGAAGGACCGTCCTTTGAAGTGGTCATCTCGGGTGATCCCGATTCTGGAGAGGTCCAGGAGATGGTCAGGACCTTACAACAAACCTATATTCCCAACCTGGTAATCCTTCTGAATCCCCCGCAATCAGTCGATGGGTTAATTCATGAATTATCTCCCTGGCTTAAAGACCAGCCCGCTCTGGGGGGAAAAGCCACCGCCTATGTCTGCCAGGATTTTAGCTGCCAATCCCCCACAACGGATATCAAACAGATGTTATCTAATCTGGGGGCCTGATTCCCGATAAAAACTATCCCGGCAGAGCTCTGTTCAGCCCAACAAATTACCAGGTTCAATTGAAGTGAGGAAACTATGTATATCTGTGTTGACTTTGATGGAACGATCGTGGATCATCGATTTCCGGAGATCGGTCCTCCTGTGCCGGGGGCCCTGGATTGGATGAAAAAATGGCAGGTCGGCTGGAGCCAGATTGATCTTGTTTACGATGCGGTCAGATGGAGGAAAGAACGGGAATGCCTTAAGCCGGGCGGTCGAGTACCTGAGTGAAAACGGTTTGGATTTGTATGGCATCAATAAAAATCCCTCCCAGGTGCACTGGACCAGCAGCCCCAAAGCTTACGGAAAGATCTATGTAGATGACGCGGCCTTTGGTTGTCCACTCATCCAACTAGAGGATTTTCGACGGCCCTGTGTTGATTGGGATATTGTGGGACCAGGAGTGTTGAAGATCATCCTCGAAGATTAACTCCATTTTTAAATTTGATTGGATGAAATACCTCACAGGCAGCCGGAGTTGAAGGCTGCCTGTTCTTGTGTACCTTTGGGTGTGGTTTTCGGTTATTATAAAAAAGCAACCCTAGGCAGGAGGTATCCCGATGCTAACCCAATCTGAAAAAATCATCCGGCAGCTGCTGGGGAGCGCTGGAATCGAGGTTAACGGGAAGAATCCCTGGGATATTCAGGTTCACGATCCTCGCTTTTACAACCGGGTCTTGCGGGAAGTAGAACTTGGATTGGGGGAATCCTATATGGATGCATGGTGGGATTGCCAGGCCCTGGACCAATTCATCGATCGGGCGCTGCGAGCCAGGCTGGATAAACAAATCAAGGGAAATTGGAAGATCCTGCTGCATATTCTGCGTTCCCGATATCTGAATTTGCAAAGCTCAGCCAGGGCTTTTGAGATTGGTGAAAAGCATTATGATCTGGGGAATGATCTATACCGGGCCATGCTGGATAAACGCTTGAACTATACCTGTGCCTACTGGAGTGATGCCCAAAATCTAGATCAAGCCCAGGAGGCAAAACTGGAACTGGTTTGCCAGAAGATCGGATTGAAACCGGGAATGAAGATTTTGGAGCTGGGCTGTGGATGGGGCAGCTTTGCCAAATATGCTGCCGAGAAATATCAGGCGGAAGTCCTCGGTGTGACTGTTTCCGCCCAGCAGGTTGCTCTGGGAATGGAACTCTGCCGGGGGTTGCCAGTAGAACTGCGTCTGCAAGATTACCGCGAGGTAAAGGGACAATTTGACCGGGTGATTTCGATCGGGGTGATGGAACATGTCGGTTATAAAAACTACCGCACCTATATGAAGGTGGTAGATCGAACACTCAAGCCCGGTGGGATTGGATTTTTCCATACGATAGGCGCCAATACCTCCCAGATCACAACCAACGCCTGGACCCAGAAATATATCTTCCCGAATGGGATGCTGCCCTCGATCTCCCAATTGGCTGGGGCCATGGAGGGACTATTTGTGATCGAAGACCTGGCATAATTTTGGTCCGCACTATGACCCAACCTTGATGGCCTGGCACGAAAAATTCGAAAAAGCCTGGCCGGGTCTGAAAGCTAAATACAGCGACAGGTTCTACCGCATGTGGCGTTATTACTTGCTGGGAAGTGCCGGAGGTTTCCGGTCCCGGCAGACCCAACTCTGGCAGGTAGTATTCACCAGGCAGGGTGATTCCCAGCCTGACTGCAGGATCAGATGAGACATTCAAAGGTGCTGATCATTGGTGGAGGTCCAGCTGGAACCTCGGCTGCCAGGATGTTGATCCAGGCCGGCCTGGAGTGTTTGATCCTGGATAAAACTTCCTTTCCCCGGAAAAAAGTTTGCGCCGGATGGATCACACCAACGGTTTTTGAGGGCCTGGGAGTTGCCCCGGCTGATTATCCCCATTCGTTAAGCGAATTCTCTTCCCTGCAGATCAATCTGGGGAAGATCCATTTCCGGAAGCGGGGCATTCAGTATGCCATCCGTCGAGTTGAATTTGATGATTGGCTGCTACAAGGATCCGGTGCTGAGCTGATCCAGCATGAGGTCAAAAAAATCACCAATCAACACGGTCTATTCCAGGTAGATGGCCAGTTCAGCGCAGACTACCTGATTGGCGCAGGGGGTACTCACTGTCCGGTCTATCATCAATTCTTCAAAGAAAGTTTCCCTCGCACTGGATCCCAGATCGTGGCGCTGGAGGAGGAATATGCCTTGGACTGGAAGGATCCCCTGTGTCGCTTGTGGTTCTTCAAATATAATTTACCTGGCTATGCCTGGTATGTACCGAAAGCCAACGGCTATGTAAATATCGGGCTGGGAGGAAATGCTTCCCGGATCAATGAACGGGCAGGATCGATCAGTAATTTCTGGAACGAATTTGTGTCTGACCTCCTTGACCAGGGAATCATCCAGCCCCGCAATTTCCAGCCCGATGGATATACCTATTACTTAAGAGGGACTGGATCCAAAGCCAGGATCGGGAATGTATTCCTGGTCGGTGATGCGGCCGGATTATCCACCCTCGACATGGGAGAGGGCATCGGTCCGGCGATCCAGAGCGGCCAGCTGGCGGCCAGATCCATACTAGAGGGGAGGCATTTTTCACTGGCAGCGATTTCGAAATTCTCTCTGCTGCCGAGGGGATTGCGGTGGCCCCTCGCTCTCAGATAAATAAGGAAATCATATGAGGAAATTTAGCACGGATATTTTTGGTTTCGATCGTGATGATGTGCTCGATTTCGGGCTGTTCCACCTCTGAAGAGACTCAAGATGCAGAGTTCCAGAACTCACCTCATGATCCTCCTGAGAATCAAACACCCTTATTGCCCGATCCTGCTCAGGGGGGGGCAATCCCGGACTACAACCTGCTCCAGCCGGATGACTTTGAATACCGGGGATATTTCAGGCTGCCAGAACCCAATGGGGGATCGGATTGGGATTACAGCGGGCACGGCTTAACCTACTTTCCGGATGGAGATCCGGAAGGCGAATCTGATGGTTATCCCGGGTCCCTGTTTGGTTTTGGACATGACCATCAATTATTTGTGTCAGAGATCAGTATTCCAACACCTCTTCGCCCGGACTCTATTGATCAGGCGGGAGTTGCAGAGACCATTCAGCCCTTCGCAAATATAACAGGGACGATCTTCATCGCGGAGAATATGACCATCCCCCGGGCCGGTCTGGAATATTTTAGCTACCCAGAACCAAGACTCCATTTCACATTTGGACAGCATATTCAGGATTTTGAGGTTTCGCATGGCTGGGCGGGACTGAACTTGTCGGACCCATCCCCTCAAGGACCCTGGATATTTAATGGCTTCACCAATTATGTCACTAACGATTACCTGTTTGAAATACCCTTAGAATGGTCGATTGCCCTCAGCTCACAGCCTCTCCTGGCCAGCGGCCGGGCTCGGGAAGGACTCTGGAGCGGTAGGGGGCCAGGGTTATTCGCTTATTCTCCTGGTGATACCGCTCATCCCCCGGCTGCCGGAGAGGTTCTTCAGGATATTTATCCCCTGCTGTTATACGGGGAACAGATTTCTGGTCAGCCCGATCTGATCAGCACACCTGACCAGGCGGTCAGTGATTATCACGAAGCAGATCATTGGTGGGGTGGGGCCTGGGTCACCCGGGGAGAATCCGCGGCTGTGATATTGGCAGGAACCAAAGCTCTCGGGAGTGAATGGTACGGATTCGCGAACGGCGTGGTCTGGGAACACGATTGTGCCGAACACAGTCCCCCGACATGTCCAGATGTTCCCGACTGGCCCTATGATAACCGGGGATTCTGGGCTGATGCATTCCAGGCTCAGTTGATATTTTTTGATCCCGGCCAGTTGATTGGGGTTGCCAGGGGAGAGCTTAATAGCTGGGAGCCGCAACCTTACGCCACCCTGGATCTGACAGAGTATCTGTTAGACCCCAATTTGGACTATGCGGATTACAAACGAGACCTGGTAGGAGCGGCGGCTTTTGACAGGGAACATGGGATATTCTACCTCGTAGAACGCCTGGCTGATGAATACCGCTCAGTGATCCATGTCTGGAAAATTAATCCCTGACAAATCCCGATAATGGAGTATGATGGGGGGGTTAGTGAGTCATCCCGCGGGAGGTTAAATTGAAATTTATCCAATTATCTGATCTGCACATAGGAAAATCCAATAATCTGGAAAAAACCGCTCGGCTGGTGGACTGGATCCTGGAAAACCAGGATCTCCACCAATCCAGCCTGGTTGTTATCAGCGGGGATCTTGTAGACGATGGTGAAAGATGGCAGTTCCAGCAGGCCAAGGAGCAGATCGACAGGTTGAAGGAGAATAATTACAACATCCTGGTTGCCCCTGGTAACCATGATTACGGTCCCAATGGCTACCGAGAAAGCAAAAAAAGCAAGGCTGATTTTATTGAGCTCATCTCCGGGGTGGAAAATTACCCCCATTTGTATTTTGAATGTGGTCAGGCTTTTATTGTTCTGGATTCAATGGCAGCCGAGATGGCAGGGGCAGAGATCTGGGGAGCACAAGGATACCTCGGAAAAAAACAACTCCATGAATTGGACAGGATCCTGGATGAACTGGCTGAAAACCCCGCTGTAGAAAATATCATTGTGGTTCAACATCATCATCCCTTTGATTATCTGTTCTACCATGGGTTGCGGGATCACGAAGATCTCAAAGGAGTCTTATCACAGCGCCTTGATTCCCCTCCCAGGGCCAATGCCTTGATATTCGGACATAAACATATCGATCACCGGTTTAACGATCCTGATGAGAACAAAGAGGTTTTATACGGACTGGAGTTGATCTATGCCTCAGGACAAACAGTAGAGCGAGATGCCGGGGGTCATATGATCCTGCCGGTTATCGACCTGCATGATAAATCCATCCAGAGGTTTGAGGTTAAATGATCTGGCAGCCAGCTCGAGGGCGATCATGAAATCTGCTCAGCTTTGGACCCAGGGTTTTCGAGCAGGACTCCCGATCGCAGTGGGATATTTTCCGATCGCAATCGCCTTTGGTGCATTGGCAGGCAGTGCTGACCTAGCCTGGACCGACGCAGTCTTGATGTCGGTGATCGTTTTTGCCGGTGCCAGCCAATTTGTGGGAGTAAGCCTGTTTCTGGCTGGTGCAGGAGCTGTTCAGATTATCACTACAACCTTGTTTTTGAATCTGCGCCATTTGATTATGAGCCTGGCGATTAATGACCAGATGAGAGGATTTTCACCTCGCTGGAAGAATTTCCTGTCATTTTTCATCACCGATGAGACTTTTGCGCTCTTAACCCTGGGGAAAGGGGAAAAGAACATCCCGGTTGCTTCTCCCGAACAGATGGGAGGGCTGATGATCGCCGCCTATCTGGGTTGGGTCTCGGGCACCATGGTGGGTGCTTTAGGAGCGGGTTTTATACCCCCCGAGATTACAACGGCAATGACAGCAGGCCTCTATGGGCTCTTCATCGGCCTCCTGGTTCCCCCGGCCCGAAAGTCCCTGAGGTTTGGCCTGGTAGCGTTGTTTAGCATGAGCATCAATTGGGGATTGGGTCAGATCCTCGACCAGGGGTGGGGAATAATCCTGTCGATGATCCTGGCTGCAGGATTGGGTGTCTTCTTGCTCAGGGAGGAAAAATGAATCCAGTCTGGATCATCCTCGGAATGGCCCTGGTGACCTATCTTCCCCGTTTGCTGCCGGCTTTGTTTTTAGATCGTTTCCAATTCCCGAAATGGTTCGAGACCTGGCTCAAGAACATCCCCTATGCCGCCCTGGGAGCGCTGATCTTTCCCGGGATCATGACTGTCATAGCGGATCAGCCCCTGGTTGGCCTGGCTGGCGGTGCCGCTGCCCTGGTCCTGGCGCTGCTGGATCTACATATCACGCTGGTTATGGCTGGATCGATCCTGGTTGTCTATCTGCTGCAAACCATCTGATCTGATCATTTGAATGTGGATGAGGTGATTAATCTGGCAGGTCATCCAGGACCTGCTGGAGAGAATTCTTATAGTCCAGAAAGGCCTTCCGCCCCTCGGTAGACAGCTTGATCGTGCTCTGGGGTTTTTTACCCTGGTAGCCCTTATGTACCTTGACATAGCCGGCATCCTCCAGTTTCTTTAAGTGGGTTGCCAAATTTCCCCATGATAATCCGGTCTGGTTCTTGAGGAAAACATAGTCCAGGCTTTCCACAACATAGAGGTGCACCAGGATCATCAGCCGGGCAGGAGCATGTATGATCTGGTCGATATCTGTCAGGGGGTGAACATCTCGGAGGGATTTTGATTCAGCACTCATACCAAGTCCTCAGGTTGAGTCATTGGATATTTTTTGAAAACCCGCCTGAGATCCAGCAGACCGATCAGGATCAGCAAACCACCAGAGATTCCGAACATCACCGGAAAACCATGATGGGAGGCATTGTTTGTCTGGTATAAAAATTCTCCGATTGGGGGTGAAAGCGCTACCAGGATCCCGTAACCATATAGTCGGGGATACTCAAGCATGAAGCCAGCCAGGCTGAATCCAATCAGGAGGAACAGGGAGAGCAGGGCTGTAGGGGTCGATTCCGGGATGCCAGAAAACCGGAAAAAAAACACTCCTCCCAATATCAACACTGCCAGATTGAATCCTAGGTAGATCTTGTTCAATCGGGAGAGTTTTTTCTTGCGATACTCGCCAAATTCGATCTGACCAACCCGGGGTTGAATGTATGCCCTTCGGAAGGCTCTAGATCCAAAGATGATCACCGGCCAGACGATCAAAAAAGTTGCGGAGGACCAGAAATCTCCCAGGTAATCACTGAGCAGGGGAATAACCGCAAAATTCAGCAGGATCATACCGATCTGGATATCTAATATGCCATCGCGGATGGATTCCCTGAACAGCTTATGCTCGAGATCTTTAAGACTTATTTTGGCAGCCATATCGGCCTCCTTGACTGATGTTGATTGAATATCAAAGAACTTTGTAATTACAAAGCTAATATAGCAAATCATTTATTATCTGTCAAGACCAAAACCTGGGTTTCTGCCTCCTGGGAACTATGGGTAGGATATTCTCGCTTGATCAGCTCGGAAATCACACTATTCTTGACTATAATGGGAACTATACCAAAAGGTGGTCAATGACTGAAATTCCTGCCAACAATCAAAAACTTCTTCGCACCTGCCAGACCTACCTGAGTAAATTTTGTTCAGAGATCCCGGAACGACCGGTTGGCAGCGAGGGCAACCGCCAGGCAACCCGGAGATTTATGAGAATCGTAGAGGGATTTAATTGGGAAGTTGAATCCACAAGTTTTATGGCTCAGGATTGGGACGAAAACGGCGCAGAGTTGCAATGGGACCAGAAACATTTTGAGGTCTATCCCAGTCCTTACTCCCTGGGATGTGAACTGGAAGCTGAATTGGTCGCGGCCGGGTCAGTCGAGGAATTGGATCGGCTGGACTGTGCCGGGAAACTCTTGCTGATCCATCAAGATCTGGCAAAAGAACAGCTTATGCCCAAGAACTTTGTTTTTTATAACCCAGAGGAACATCAGCAGATCATTGCTTTACTGGAAAAAAAGAATCCGGCTGCGCTTATTTGCGCAACCGCCAGGAACGCCTCCTTGGCAGGAGGGCTTTATCCCTTCCCGTTGATCGAGGATGGGGATTTTGAGATTCCCTCAGTTTATATGACGGAGGAAGATGGGAGAAAATTGCTCAAGCAGACCGGCAACATGTTTTACCTCAAATCCCAGGCAAAACGCACTCTGGGGAAAAGTTATCAACTGAGCGCCAGGAAAGGAAAAAATAAAAAGGGCAGGATCGCGATCTCCGCCCATATCGATGCTAAAAAGGGCACACCAGGTGCGATTGATAATGCAACGGGAGTGATCATTTTGCTTCTGTTGGCTGAATTGCTGAAAGATTATCGAGGCGAGTATGCCCTGGAATTGATTCCATTTAATGGTGAAGATTATTATGGGGCAACCGGCCAGATGATCTACCTGGACCAGAACCAGGATTTATGGCCGGAATATATACTCAATATCAATATCGATGGTGCAGGATTCCACCAGGGACCTTCTAGCTTGTCATCGTTTGACCTGCCAACGGAGATCCAGTCCAGAGTAACTGAAATCCTGCAAAAATATCAGGGCCTGACCCAGGGAAAACCCTGGGTGCAGGGAGACCACAGCATTTTTTTGCAGCAGGGTATTCCGGCCATCGCGTTTTCTTCCCAATGGTTTATCGATAATATTGATATCCAGGATATCACCCATACTGAACGGGACCATCCCGGGATAGTTGATTGTTATAAACTAGTTGAAATTGCCCTGGCTGTGGCAGAATTGGTTGAGAGAGAGCTGTATTAGCTCGATTCCTGTTTTTGCCCGCATAAAATTCGGCCTGGATATCAATGGCTCATCTTGTGCAGCGAGGATCAAAATGGAACTTTATGATAACCGGAAGGATCTGGAACACTTGCTGAGAAACATGGATCCAATCCTGGAAGATGAGGAGCTGGTCTTTTGCAGCCTTCCTCCCAATCAAGCAGACGAGTACCTGTCGTTGAGCCAAGGATATTATGTGGAACGGGAAGGCATAACACTGATCCTCGGAAAACATCTGGCTGATCTGAATGGCCTGGACTATGATCTGGTTTTTAAGCGGATCATCCTTTCGGTTTATTCCAGTCTGGAAGCAGTAGGATTTCTATCCCGGATCACCGAGGTCCTGGCAGCCCAGGGTCTGAGTGTAAATGTGATCTCCGCTTATTATCACGACTATCTATACCTGAAATCCTCCCAGGCGGAATCCGCCCTCGAGATCCTGAAATTATGGCAGGACAAACTATTGGGTGACTAGAAAAAAACAAAGGTGAAACGATGAAAAAATGGCAAATTTTGATCCAGATAGGTTTTTTGCTGGTTTTGGTAGCAGTCGGAGTCTACCTGGTTAACAGCCTGCAGAATTCGATCTCCACCCAGCTATCCCCTCTGCGCGAGATGACGGATAATCTATCCACCCAGGTATCCAGGGTTTTGAATCCAACTCCAACTATCCTTCCTGATCCGGTCACGATTGTGCACGAGGTGCGCAGCCTGGCCCGATTAGAAACGATCAAGTTCAGCCTGGAGAAGATCATAACCGCGGAAACCCGCCAGGGTTTTTTCGAATGGCTGGTAGGAGATCGGCTGATCTTTGTGGCTCATGGGGAAGTTATTGCCGGAATCGACCTGGATAAACTGGATCCAGAGAATTTGACAGTGCGCGGGAATGTGCTGTATGTGGATCTTCCGGACCCCGAGATATTTGTGGTTGCCCTGGATAATGAACAATCCTACATCTATGACCGCGAAACTGGACTATTTACCCACGGAGAGGTCAATCTGGAAACAGAAGCCCGCCGGGCGGCTGAAACTGAGATTGAAAAAAGCGCCCTCGAAGATGGCATCCTCGAGCTGGCTGCCCGCAACGCAGAATCCTTTTTGGACCGTTTATTCAGAGACCTGGGTTATCCGGAAGTGATCTTTGAATGAGCTCACCTGGGATTAAACCAAAAACGCATCTGGCGGGCTGAAACCAGATGCGTTTTTTTGGTTAAGGATAAATTTCTTAAGCTTAGAAACCTTTTAAATAGGTGGCCAGAGCGAGAACGACAAAAGCTACCACTACCAGCCAGAATGCAATTCCTGACAGGAAAGGAATGGCAACAAAGTTAGCGATGATGCCAACTGCGCCTACAACAACGGCAACCCACCAGGTGGTTTTTTTCGGGGCACTTAATTTCATTTTAGATCTCCTTAGAATGATAATTCATGGTCTTGCATTTAGCCCAGCCCTTTAACAAGCCGAAGTATACAAGTCCTCATAACTCCTGTCAATGGCATTGGTTGTTAGTGAAAAAAGCCATAAATCCGGAGCGGGCCAGTTTATTTGATAAACTAGGGGAGGAAAATAACACTCAATTCAGAATGGATAGGATAAATTGACCCACCAAAACACACTCGAAAGAAACATCAGAACCCGCCTGCTAGGGCTTTATTTCTCAGCCTCATTATATGTAGGCATGGCAATTGCTGTCCTGGGACCATCACTCCTGGATTTGATCGATCAAACGGGGTCGTCCCTGGAAGGGCTGAGCCTGCTATTTCCTGCCAGAGCCGCCTCCTATCTGTTTGGATCCTGGATAGCAGGATCCCTGTTTGACCGCTTAAAGGGACACCACCTGATCGCAGGGGGTGTAGTGGTAATGGGTCTAACCCTGGTATTGGTTCCCTCCCAATCCGATACCCTGCCCGTGATCCTGCTGGTGATGGCCATGGCTTTGGCGGCCGGGCTGGTCGATGTGGGATGCAATACTTTGCTCTTCAGGGTAGAGGAAATCAAGCTTGGACTGGCGATGAATGGTTTACATCTGTTTTATGGTCTGGGCTCTTTTTTCGCTCCCTTGATCCTGATCAGCTCCCTGGCCGGGAATAAGGGTATTCAATATGGATACTGGGGGCTGGGTTTATTTTCGATCTTGATCCTCCTCCAGCTCATCAACCTCCCGGAGCCGAAGAATTATCAGGATTTGAAGAAAAAACCAAGCAGTCAACAGCTGGATCCAGGAAGGGACCGATCGATCCTGATCTTGATCATTTCGGTCTTCTTTTTTGCCTTTGTTGGGGTGGAAATTGGATTTGGGGATTGGCTTTCCACATATTCCGTGCAATCTGGATTGACGGACCAGAAGACTGCGATCCTGCTGACTTCACTTTATTGGGGGTCCTTTACTGCTGGCCGTCTGTTCGGCATTCCCCTGGCGGCAAGAATTGCACCTGACCGGATATTAAGCTACAACATGGTTGGGGGAGTGATAGCCATGGGATTGATGGTATTCTTTCCCCAGCAGGTCATTTTCCTGTGGATCGGTTCGATCCTGCTGGGATTCGCCCTGGCATCGACTTTTCCTACCATGCTGACCATCTCAGAGAGTCTGCTGCCTATGACTGGAAAGCTGACCAGCCGCTTTTTTATCAGCGGCAGTCTAGGTTCGATTTTCCTGCCCTGGATCATTGGGAGGTATATCGATCAAACCGGCCCATTTCTGATCATCCAGGTATTATCGATTGCCATGATCCTGGCTTTGGTTGCATATTGGATCTTGGCCAGAATCTCAAAAAAAACCAGGCATTGATCAATGCCTGGTTTTTTGTTAATCAGGGTGGAGACCCTCAGGATTGCGATTGGGGCACCACGTACAAACCTGCATCTTTTAAAACATAGATCAAGGCTGAGGGATTTTGGGCCAGATACTGGTCCAGGAACGATCTCAGGCTGTCCCGGGGTGAACCCCTGTCCGGCAGGGCCTGCAGCCGGTAAATATTTTGGAGGTCATCGGGGTCCATTTCACTCAGGATCTTGATCTGGCCTTCACCCAGGGATTTCAGGATCCTGAGTATGTCAACAGGTTTCTGGTTTCCGATCCGAAAAGTCTCCCGGCTGCATTTATTGTCTATCACCCAATTCAGTGCTTGGTCCAGGTCCATCCCCTGAATGGCTTCCATGGTTTCCTGGTAGCCAATAGTTCCCGGACCATCCTGACATGGAGCAAGCAGCAGAACTGTTCCTCCGGGCTGTTTGGCGGCATTCCAGGCAGCGTGGATCCCCTTCCCCGACTGGTAGAGATTGATCCCCAATTTACCTACCGAAACGATCACCAGGTCAGCAGGCTCCTCAATGTTGATCACCCTTCTTTTATAGAGCAGCTCATTTGCCAGGCCGTGCAGGGAGATGATATCACCAGCGTTAAGTGCGGTGATCTCACCTTTATCCATGATCGCGTCGATACAAAAGACTGCTGTATGCTGCTGGACGATCTGGACCATTTCTTTCATATCTGAAATGACCGGATTGCCGTGGGTATTGCCAAGCCGGCAGGCAGGATTAAAGCCGGTCTTTTTATCAAACATCCGGGTGTGATTGGTATTTGTAGTGACTCGCCCTGCGACACCAGGGAACAGCTGTTTTACTGTGCCGGCGACTCCAGCAAAATAATGATATTCAGAATCAGTGATCGGGATCAATAAGCAGGACTCATAAGCTTCTTTATTAAACGTGATCGGGGTACCCCTTGAGGAAGATCCCAGATCCTGGAGGTTTACCTGATCATTATGGATCAGGATCTGGTCCTGGTACTCTTCAAAAAGGGCTTTCCCCAGGATCCGGTCCTGGATCTCCTGTTGAGTGGGAGGGCGGTGAGTGCCGCTGGCGATCAAGATGCCCAGATCTTTTTTATTCACCTGGCAGACCTTCACCAGATAATCAAGGACCAATGTATGGAGCAGTTTTGTGTGCAGATTTGGACGGGTATTATCATCAGCCATCACCAGGATCCGTTTACCTGATCCAGGGTATACCTGTTGAACAAGCTCCTTTAAACTAGGGGAGTCAACCGGATTTTCAAGGGCAGAGATCAGGTCTGCTGACAGATCCTTGATTCGGGAGGCTGCAGGGATCGACTCGATCACTTTTACCCTTCCCCTGTCAGATGGCAGGAAGTCTGTAATGATCTCTGATCCATAGAGAATACTGATGTCGTGATATGGCATGCTGACCTCATTCCTGTATTTTCAATTATTGAATAATCATTTTACCGGAAAATAAATTTCTTATCCTAATTATATTCGGGCATTATCACCCCAAGCTTAGGCTGATCCGAATTTGCAGGATCTGAGATCCATTCTACTCCCTGCCCCTGTGATAGAATATTCCTGTTTTTAACAAAGGAACGGGAGGATCGACCTCGCTGTTGGTAAATATCTACGAGACAGGAAGATCAGGAATGGCAAACATATTATTGGTTGGTTTGGGTGGATTTTTAGGAGCGTTATTGCGCTATTCCATCAGCGGCGCGGTTCAGGGCTGGTTCAAAAGCGTCTCATTTCCTTCTGGAACCTTATTTGTCAACTTGGTGGGCTGCCTGCTGATCGGAGTACTTTCCCAGCTGGCAGAGACCAGGGGTATGATCTCCTCCGAAGCGCGGTCCTTTATCTTTGTGGGCTTATTGGGTGCCTTTACCACCTTCTCCACTTTTGGAGACGACACCGTGAACCTGTTCAAAAAAGGTGAGGAACTGCTCTCGTTATTAAATATTGGAACCCATCTGGTGCTGGGTATCTCAGCAGTTTGGCTGGGGCGTTTTTTGGCGACGATACCCTGGAAGTAGCCTGGATCTCCCCCGAACCTGAAACTAGAAATCCATTAGCGATCTGGCAATATCCTCCGCAGCCTGGAAATCCTCTGGTGTATTGACATTAATAAATGTATTTTGGGAGCCAGTGATCTGGGGGGGTATTTCAGCATCCAGGACTTTGATCCTGGCCTGGTTGTGCCAGGAATTCATTTTCCAGCGATCCTTTTCGAGGGCACCTTTCACCAGCGGCAGGCAGCTTTCCACTCTGTAGACTGCATGGAAGGGTTCAATGCCGTTCTCAGTGCTGGGGATCACTGCATCATATGCTCCCCCTTCGATGAGCTGGATCTGGTATTTCAGCAGATCTGGGTTTGCAAAGGGCATGTCCGCGGCGATCAACCCTACCAGCGGCTGGGTTGAGATTGCCAGGGCGGTGTACAATCCCCCCAAAGCTCCGCGATCCGGGATCAGATCGCTTCGGAGAGGGACTCCCAGCTTTTCGTAACCAAGGTTGTTATTGCTGATCACAACCAGTTCAACTCCCAGGTCGTTAAACCTGTCCCGGAGCCGGTAGATCAGGGGAACCCCCAGGAAGGGCAGCAACGCCTTATCTTTTCCCATCCGGGATGATTTGCCGCCGGCCTGCAAAATGATTGAAATCATAATAGGATTATAATGATTTACAGGAATTTAGGACTGAAAATCCCTGTTGGATAATGAGGTGTTATGGGTCTTCAGGAAACGCTGGATGAAATGACCAGGAGATCTGAATTAGCGGAAGAGCAGGAAAATGACTCTATCCGCTGCTTGGCCTGCGCTCATCGCTGCCTGCTTAAACCAGGCCAGCGGGGAATCTGTCAGGTCCGCCGCAACCTGGCTGGTGAGCTCCAGACCCCCTGGGGATATGTCAGTTCTCTCCAGGTCGATCCCATTGAAAAAAAACCCTTCTATCATTTTCTGGCAGGTAGAAAAGCGCTGACTTTTGGCATGTTGGGCTGCAACCTTAAATGCGGCTACTGCCAGAACTGGCTGACCTCCCAGGCGCTTAAGGAACACGGAACGGACCACCTGGCAGCGTATCTTCGCCGGATGTCACCCCGGGAGATCATTTCATATGGCACAGGTACCGGGGCAGATGTTGTGGCGTCATCATATAACGAACCCTTGATCAGTTCGGAATGGGCCCGAGATATCTTCCTGGAGGCTAAAGAATCCGGCCTTAGATCAGTCTTTGTCTCCAATGGTTTTGCTACTCCCGAGGTCCTGGATTTTCTTCTGCCAGCACTGGATGGTTTTAAGGTTGACTTGAAGACCATGCAGAAAGCCCATTACCGGGAGCTGGGAGCCAGGCTCCAGCCGGTCCTGGAAAGCATTCAATACGCGGTCAGCCTGGGATTGTGGGTGGAGGTCGTAACCTTGCTGGTGCCCGGATTTAATGATTCCGTAGCAGAGCTGAATAAAATGGCGGCGTTTATTGGCTCAGTTTCAGCGGATATCCCCTGGCATATTTCAGCCTTTCGTCCGGAATACAAGATGTCTGATCGATCGCGGACAGCATCCAGTCAGATCCATCAAGCTATTGAGATTGGTTATGAGAACGGCCTCCATTATGTCTATGGAGGAAACCTGCCAGGTCATCAGGGTGAGCATGAGAACACCCGCTGCCACCACTGCGGGACTTTATTGATCGCCAGGAGTGGGTATCTGCTCCGTGAATATCGAATTACTGAACAGGGGGCCTGTCCGGATTGTAATACACTGATTCCAGGTGTTTGGGGAAAAAAGATTCCTGCCTCTCGCTGAGGCGGGGAGGATTTCCAGAAAGGGTTGGAGAGGGTTCGATCAGCTTGAGGGAATGACCTTCTTTGAGATCTTCAACTGGACAACGTGACTATCAATTCCCCCGAACTGGTACTTGTACTCTTCGTTCCCCCGCATAAAATCAAAGACCGATTTTCCATCCAGGATGGCTTGTTGAATGAGTTTGCTCAACAGCACCCAACCCGGGGATAGATTCTCAAAGAGGGGATCGATGCCTGAATTATAGACCCAGATCCGGTTGTTCAGATCAAAATTCAGGTATCCGGCCACCTTACGATCCCCTATGGTCAAAAAAGCCAGCTGCAGCCACCCTTCCTGAAAAGCGATCCGGGCGGCTGAGATCATCTGGCCTGTCATAGCCTTGGTAAGGAATTTTTCCTTCAGGGGATTATTGGACATGAGAGTCAGGAAATCCCCCACTTCTTGGTCCAGATCTGCGCTGCTATCCACGACGTACCAATCCAGGGGTAAAAAATATTCCTCAGCCTTTCTGTTTTTCCTCTGGATCTCATGGCGGTAGCGGTCATCCAATCCGGCGAGATATTCTTCCCAGCTTCCAGGCAATCTTAGGTAGGGGGCAGGGTGGAGCGGATTGATTTCAGTCAGAAGATCCAACTCCCCGGCAGCACTCTGAAGATGCGGGATAGAAGGTGAGTCTTCCGGTAGATTATCGAGGATGATTACCTCCCAGGAAGGGAAGGTGCTGGAACAAAGGTATTGGGTGATCTCCCGGGTGAAATTTGGCAGGTTATCTGGGGTTGTGATCAGATCCAGGTAATCCGAGATCTCGACCGCTCCTAAAAACCTCACCTGCTGATCGGAAATAAAAAATGGGGCGATTCCGGTGAGCATACCCTGGGAAGATTTTTGTACCAGGACAGCCAGTTCAGCCTGCCCCCATTCCCCGCCGCCCAGGGTAGACCACCAGGTCTCAAGGTATTCATGTCTGAGGAACGGCACATGACTTGCACTATTTACCAGGAGGGAATTCCAGTCTTTTTTGAGGCGCTGGAACTCGGTTGAGGATTGAATAAGGTGAATGCTCATCAGCTTCCAAGTGGTTTCCGGTGATGGTTCCGCCCTCATTTTACCAGTATAATATTGACAGTAAGTGTTTACCTTGGATGAACCACTATGTCAAACAGATTTAATCTAAATATTCTGCCGATCTCTCGCCAGGCTGAAAAAATGGCCCCCGGACTTCCTGGATTATTGATATCCAGTTCCCCTCGCCGCTCTCCTCGCCGAAGGTCGCAGGAAAAGCTTGTCCTGTATCTCCATTTAGAAGGCAATGCGCCCCTTTCGGGCAGTGCCATGGAACAACTGTTGACCAAGCTGACAGAAGTCTATTTTCAGACTGATGGCTCGATCACCTCTGGCTTGAGAAATGTCACCGATGTTCTGAATAAATACCTCCTGGACCGCAATTATCGGGCAGCCTCGCGCGGCCTCAAGGCAATTGGATATTTAACCCAGATCGTTCTCAAAGAAGACCGGATCCTGTACGCCCAATGTGGTCCGTCCTATATCTACCAGCTTTCCCAGGATCAAGTAGAAAAACATCATGATCCAGATCTGTCTGGGAGCGGGTTGGGGATAGCCAAGTCATTTAAAGTCCGCTACCACCAGATCAATTTGACATCTAACCAGCTGATCATTCTTGCTCCCCATTCACCATCAACCTGGAATGAAAACCTGCTCAAGAATCTGCCCCGCATGAAACCCTCGGCGATTGTCCAGCGTCTGATCCATAAGGTCGATGAGAATCTGGATGCGATCTTGTTTTTCCCCCTGGTGGGTGATGGGGAAGCCAAATTGATCAAACCAGATTGGGAGCTGGGGGTGGGGGCTTTGGAGATATCAGAGAACGATCCTGCCCAATCCCGACCAGCCCCGGTACGACCTGCTCCCGTCCCCTCCCCTGTAGCTGAGAGACCCCCGATTCAGATCGATGAAGAGGATGATCCTGAGTTCCAGGTAGAGACTCCTGCGCTAGATCCCAAACCTCCCCAGAAGCAGATCCCGGAGTTCCAGCGGGAAAAAAGACCTCGGAAAACAACTTTTGCTGATCAGGTTAGCGCCGAAATTTTACCAGCCCTGGATGGGATCAGGAACTCAAAAACCTGGACTTCCCTCAACTCGGCAGGAGCTGGTCTGGGAAGATTTTCAAATAAGATCTGGGGCCAGCTGCTGTCTTTGATCAGCAAGATGCTCCCGGATGATCAGATCCTGGATCTGCCTTCCTGGACCCTGGGATTGATCGCCGTGCTGGTGCCGCTGGTCATGGTTGTTTTTGGCAGTGTTTTTTATGTCCAGCGCGGAAGGAATCAACTATACGAGGAGCATTTTTCTACAGCGCAGACCTTAATGGTGCTGGCAGCGACCCAATCAGATCCAGTTGAACATTATGCGACGATGTCTGAAGCGATGGGAGAGATCTCCTCGGCCCGGAAGTATCAACAAACCGAGGAAGTGGAAGAACTTTTCCAAAAAATACGGCTGGAGATGGATACCCTGGACAGAGTTACCCGGCTATCTTATGAACCGTTGTTCAGCAGGGGTCTGGGTGCGGATGTAACGATCTCAAAAATTGTGGTCACTGCCTGGAATGATCTCTATATGTTAAACGCAGATAATGGATCCGTGATCTGGGCTCAATCCAATCCAGAGGGTTATCAGATCGTGGACGATTTTTCCTGCGGTCCGATCGAGGGCCATGTCACAGTTGGTCCTCTGGTGGATATCGTTCCCTTGCCAACATCTCAAGAAGATCAGGCGACGATCCTGGGAGTAGACAGGAACCATACCATGATCTTCTGTTATGCAGATCTAGCAGAGACACCGGTCATTTTTGAGGATACTTCCTACACCCTTGGAAGAGGACCTGCCAGGGCGATCAGCATGTCTGGCAGTTCTCCCCATAACCTATATATACTTGATCCTGAGAAAAGGGCGATCTGGATTGAATATCAAAGCCAAAATTATCATGAAGGTTCCGAGTACTTCGGAGCCATAGATTCACCAGAAATGGCAGATGCGAGGGAATTGGCTACCAATGGGGGTGAATTATTTATCCTGCATCAGGATGGATATATCACCAAATGTGTGACAGAACGGGCAGATGCTGATCCGATCTGCACAACACCATTCAGTTTTTCCGACCCCAGACCTGGCCAGGAACCCAGCCCCTTTTTCCTGGGAGCAGAATTTACTTCATTTGCAATCAAGAGTTCTCCCGGGACAGCCCTTTACTTGCTGGATGCTGGATCACAATCCCTCTACCGATTTAGCACTCAACTCGAATACCAGGAGCAGTTCCGGCCGCAGGATGGAATTATCGATCAGCCAGTCACAGCTTTTGCGATCACGATGAGTGACCGGGCCTTCCTGGCTGTCGATGATCAGGTTTATACAGCTCAACTGCTGCCCTGAGTCAAGAGCCGAGATAAAAAAAAGGCCGTAATCGATAATGGATTACGGCCTTTTTTTTAGATTTCTTCTTCAGGTTCGAGGTCGTCAAATAAAGCCTCACCCGGGACCTGCAGCAGGACGATGGTGATATTGTCATGCCCTCCCCGCAGATTGGCCAGGTCGACAAGTTTCTGAAGGTGATCATCCCGGGTGCCGTCGGAATCGAGGATCTCCACAATTTCCTCATCAGCGACCAGGTCGGTCAAGCCATCGGTACAGATCAATACCCTGTCTCCAGGAACCAGCGGCAGTCCTTGATTGGCTTTGGCTTGTTCCTGATTTTCATTTGCATCCAGGTAAAGCCGAAGATCTGGTTTGATAGGATCCGAGGATCCCAGGTAGCTTCTGATCAGATGTCGGCGGGGGTGACTGCGGGCTTCTTCGTCGTTGATCACACCGACATCCAGGGCTTCCTGAACCCAGGTGTGGTCGACGCTTAATTGCTGGATGACCCCATCGCGATAGAGATAGATCCTCGAATCTCCCAGGGTTGCTATATATAAGGAAGCGTCGATCACCATAGCACAAGCTACGGTGGATCCCATACCTTTTCGAGAATCATCCCCGGAAGCTTCAGCCGTGATGCTGTGATTGGCTTCCAGTAAAGCGCTTTTCAGGATCCAGAGAGGATCGGTACCATCACTTTCTGCGATCGCCGTAGTGATTGTGGCTACGGCAATTTGGGAGGCGATCTCACCAGCCTTATGGCCCCCTATCCCATCTGCAATAACTGCTAATAATACTGGAGTATCCTCATTCTCACTGATCCTGAAGGAAGTGATTTCATAAGAATCCTCGTTCATCCTCCCACGGCTCCCGGGATCAGTAATTGCGGCTGAATCCAGATGGTTTATGTCGCTTGGAATCACTAATTTTTCTCCTGGGTGGCAGGTTCAGGAGCGTTGGTTAAGATCAATTGAAAACGGAATCCTGCCTCCCCAATGTTTATAATATCACCATCTTTTAGTAAATGGGGTTTTGCAGATGTAATTTGCTGGTGATTAACCCAGGTTCCTACCGAAGTTCCCAGATCGGCGATCTGATGTTTTGAGCCCCGATTTAAGTTGATGCGGGCATGTTCACCTGCTACTGAATGGTGCTTGATAGCAATTGCATTGAGTCGGGGGTCTTGGCCCAGCTTGATCTCCGGATCCTTGATGCGCAGCGGTTCCGGAAATAGGTTTTGAGATATATCATTGATCGGTATGAGCCGGTAGGGTGTGAACTTTTGATTGGGATCTGCCCCCAGAACGGATCCTGGATCCGATCTGGATGGCATGATCTTATTGACCAGACCGCGTCCATTTAAAGCCTTGATCCGATGGATAAGAGGTGTCCCCTTCCTTCTTTCTGTGGGCTGGATCCTGCCCCTGGAAATCATCAGGAAAAGCACCAATCCGGTCAGGATGATCAGGAATAAACCCCCCAAGGCTGGGGCGTTGTCTATGAAAATTGTGCCAATATCAGGGGGAGGAATCAAGACCTGAATATCAACGGGAGTTTGTACGCTTATCCGGCTCAATCCCTGGATATCAACAGCTTCCAGACTGATCCAGTGCCTGGAACTGGTTTGATAACCTGAAATATCCCAGGTGATCTGATCAAATGGCGGGGTTGTAAGTCTTACCAGGATCTCGCCATCCACCCGGAAGATCAATTCCTCTAACATTCGGGGATGCTGATCGGGAAATTCGATCAGGACGTCCAATAGGATTGAGTCCGGTTGGTAGTCTGATCCAATCTCAGATTGGTCGAGCCCCTCCGGCAGGGACCTGATAACCTCCCGGGGCGGGGAGATCAAGATCGGGTTAGGGGGCTGGATATCAAGGAAGAACTCCCGGGTCCCCACTCCTTCTCCCAAGGAACTGGCTACCGATAATTCCAGCTGATGGCTTCCCGATGTCACGATCTGGGAATCATATTCGAGATAATAGGTGCTGCGAAGGGCTTCAAACAACTGGCGGAAATCTACCAGGGGCTCCTCACCCGAAAATGTCGTAAAAACACCACCAGTTTCAGTGGAAAGGTTTTGCAGCCGGGTTGCTCCGGTTGATGAAAAAAAAGCCGGAGATGAAACCAAAAGGGTAAATACCTGGACCTGGTTGTCTTGAGCCTGGGATAGCAAATTTGCGAGGGCGTCTGACGAATCTGTGGAAGGTTGGGAGGAGATAAAAAGGACCACACGTTTCATGCCCAATTGGCTGACAGGATCCGAGGCCAGGGTGATTGCCCGGGCTAGAACACTCAAATTGGCTTCTGTCTCTTTGAGGTCGGGTGAATATCCTTCAAGGGCTGTGATAAAGGGTGCTCTATCCTCAAGATGGGTCAGCTCAAGGCCGTCGTTACTTAGCAGGCTGAGGTCATCCGGGGCTGAGTTTAAGGGTTGGTTTGCCCAGTTGAGCAGCCCTTCCTTTATATAGTCAAAACGCGACTTGCCGTTAATATCCTGGATCGCAAAAGGGGCAGATATATTCACTGCGGTCACCAGCTGGATGCCAGGAGTGAGGGATTGGAATGTGATCAAGTCCTGTTCTATCCCATCCTCGCGCAGTGTTAACTGATCCTGGGCAAGATCAGAGATTTTATTGCCGTCCCGTTCAATGGCGTCAAAATATACCAGCATCCGGGGGTAATTCTGCGCGTCAGGCTCGGATAGCATGATCTGCCGGCCGGCCTGAGCAGACACGGATTGACCGCCTCCTAGCATAAAAAACAACGGAAGCATGATACTCAGGAATTTTTTTACTCGTGGGAACGATTTCATAGCTATCCGCTGCCATTGTACCAAATTTACCGTACCCTGATGGAATGGTGTTTAATTTTGTGGGTGTCCCAATCCGACTCCATCGGCTGATCAGATAAAAAAGGGTGTGATAGAATTTGTGTGTTGAAAATATCCAGAACACCCGGGATTTTACTGGTAATTTATGACTGATGTTGTCCTGGCTTCTAAATCTCCCCGAAGACAAGAACTGCTCCGGAACCTTGTTGAGCAGTTTCTCGTCATTAACACTGAGATTGATGAAAAAGTTAATAGAGGTGAAGAACCGGCTGAGTTTGTGCTTCGCTTGGCCAAGGAAAAGGCTCTGAGTGCAGGTGAACGGCTGGCAGGAAATCCCGGTCTTGATCTGCTGGTCATTGGTGCGGATACAATAGTTGTCGATGGAGATGAGATCCTCGGGAAACCCAGGGATGAAGAGCATGCTCGGCGCATCCTCAGGCAGCTGAATGGGAAAAACCATCAGGTATTATCAGGAATTGCCACCTATAAGGTTCAGGATCGGAAGTTATCCACCCGTTTGGTCAAAACTGAAGTTAAAATGAGATCCTACACTGAGCTAGAGATCCAGGCTTATATTGATAGTGGAGATCCATTTGATAAGGCAGGAGCATATGCCATCCAGAATCCAGCTTTCGATCCAGTGCCTCATCACCAGGATTGTTATGCCAATGTAATGGGGTTGCCGCTCTGTGATCTCTCCGTATTAATGGAGGAGGCAGGGGCAGAAATCCACGAGTTTATAGCTGAACGCTGCCAGGACTCAATCCAATTCCAATGTCCGGTCTTCAAAAAAAGATTATCATCTGAACCAGATTGATCAGCTTTGAGTGAATATTATGAAAAAATACATATTTCTAGGGACTATATTGGTCATCTTCCTGGCAGGGTGCAGCAAAAGCACAGCTGAAGGTACCCAAATTCCTGAAAGTTCGCCCACACCTGGCCTGGCAACACCTGTCATCCAGACTACCCAAGTACCTGATGTTGAGGATGCGGCGGTTGCCTTTCTGGAATATTGGTCCAGCTATGATTATCAGGCCATGTACAGCTTATTAAGTCCCGCCAGCTGGGATCTGATCAGCGAAGAGGATTTTGTTCAACTTTATCACGATATATCCGTTGAGTTAGCTTTGGAATCCCTGGACTATGTGGTCCTATCTTCATTCATTGACCCCGCCCAGGCCCAGGTGGCTGTTTCTGTGAAGTACAACAGCCGGATCCTGGAAGGGCTCTCCCGGGATATTATCATGCCCTTGTCCCTGTATAATGGAAATTGGACCATCGATTGGTCAAAAGGTTTGATTTTCCCAGAGCTGGAAGGGGAAAATATGCTCCAACTCACCAGGCTGGTACCTTCACGGGGAAATATTTACGACCGGGAAGGCAGCGTGATCGTTGCCTACGCTGAAGCGATATCATTGGGATTGATTCCCTCCCAGATCAACCCCGATAAAGAAGATAAACTTTTGAATGAACTCGGCCGGAATCTGGATCTGCCGCCCGAGGTTATTTATGCCATGTATGAGGATTACCCTCCCGATGTAGACTGGTATCTGCCTTTGAAAGCAGTTTCTCTGGATGCAGTCGAGGGCAGGGTGGGCATTCTTGAATCCTACACGCCCCAGGGATTGTTAATGCGATCCTTTGATGGACGGTATTATTTCGATGGCGGGGTTGCTCCCCAGGCGGTTGGTTATGTGCGCTGGATCCAGGAAGCGGAGGTGGATGATTATCTTCTCCGGGGTTATTCGAAAGGAGAGAAGGTCGGCGGACAGGGATTGGAATTGTGGGGAGAAGAATATCTGGTGGGAGATCGAGGAGGTATTCTCGCAGGTTGTAGATGGGCAGGGTGAGATCATCACCCAGCTGGCCAGAGAAGAAGCTGCCCCCGCTGCCGAGATTTACACCACATTTGAGAAGGAGTTCCAACTCGAAGTCCAGAAAGCTCTCTATGGTTATAATGGCGCGGTGGTGGTGATGGAACTGGATACGGGAAGGATCCTGGCCATGGCCTCAAATCCTCACTACGACCCAAATGCCTTTAACTCTGATTACTATAATTCCTCTTTTTTACTTCAGGAATATTACCAGGCAGATAAAAAATCCCCCTTCCTGAACCGGGCTACCCAGGGTCTTATACCCTCTTGGCTCAGTTTTTAAGATCATCACCATGGCAGCTGGGTTGGAAACTGGTGAATTCCAGGCGGGGGATGTCTATGATTGTGGGTATTTCTTCGAGGATCTGGCGGGAGTGACCTTAACGGACTGGACCTACGAACATTTCCTGGAGGACGATGAAACTCCCCCCAGCGGCACCCTGACCCTGACTGAGGGTTTAATGCGCTCCTGCAATCCTTATTTCTGGCATATCGGATTGACTCTCTACCAAAATGGATATCCGGAAGCAATTCACGATATGGCTCTGGGATTTGGCCTGGGAGAGCGGACCGGTATCGAGGGAGTTGAGGAAGAATCCGGAAGCAACCCTCTGCCCGGATCCGAACTGGACGCAACCAATCTGGCAATAGGCCAGGGAAATTCACTGGTAACACCCCTCCAGGTGGTCCGTTTTATTGCCGCATTGGGAAATGGGGGTACTCTGTACAGGCCCCAGATCGTTGAAAGCATCCGGAATGCCAGTGGTGAAGAAATCTTCCGGTTTGAACCTGAAGTTGTGGGAGAACTGCCCATCAGCGACAAAACCCGCAATATCATCACCAACGCCATGATCCAGGTTGTTGATAATCCCCGGGGAACTGCCATATCATCGTTTCAAGGAGCTAGTTGGCAAATTCCGATTGCGGGCAAAACCGGTACGGCTGAATCGGGCTTCGGTGAATCCCATGCCTGGTTCGCGGGATACACCAATAATCAGAATGAGAATAAACCCGATATCGCTGTGGTAGTGATCGGCGAAAATGCTGGTGAAGGTTCGGAGGTGGCTGCCCCGATTTTCAGGAGGGTAGTTGAGTTATATTTTAACCAGGTGCTCCGCTATTATCCCTGGGAATCAGAGATCGGGGTCTGGTATGTGCCTGATGAAAATGGTGAATAAAAACTTGCTGAGGTCATATGCTTGAATCTATTCGTGGAAGGGTGATACAGGGCCAATCCGGATTTTTTACTGTGGAAATCCCCTCAGGTTTGGTTGTCTGCCAGCTTCGCGGACGCTTAAAAAAGGGTCGCAAGTTAGCAGATATCGTTGCCATCGGAGATTGGGTCCTGATCACGGAACAGGATCCTGGCAAAGGAATGATCGAGGAGGTTGAACCCCGGAAAAGCATGATCTACCGCATGGCACCTACTGCCCGGGGAGATTTCCAGCAGGTGATCATCGCCAACCCGGACCAGGCTGTGTTTGTGTTTGCAGTTGCCGAACCAGATCCCAAGCTGCGTATGCTGGATCGGTTCCTGGTGATTGCTGAAAAAGAAAAAATCAAAGCCCTGGTTGTCGCCAACAAGATCGATCTGACAGGAATTGGCGGCGCCCGGGATATCTTTGGTCATTATGAGAAGATCGGCTATCAGGTCTTTTATACCTCTGTGCTCAAAAATCGGGGGATCTCAAAACTTAAGAAGGAATTGATAGGAAAGACCAGCCTCTTCGCTGGCCCTTCCGGGGCAGGAAAAACCAGCATCCTGAACACCATCCAGCCGGGCTTGGGCCTGGCAGTTAAGGAAATCAGCGAGGGTACTAAAAAGGGAAAACACACTACGGTTTCCAGAAAGTTGGTAGCCCTGGACGGTGGGGGGTATGTGGCTGATACGCCGGGATTGAAGGCTCTGGATCTCTCGGACATCACTCCAGAGGAAGTGGACGGGTATTTTCCCGAGATCCGCCAGGCTCTTCAGGATTGTAATTTTAGCGACTGCACTCATGTGCACGAGACCGGCTGTGCAGTCATTGAAGGCGTCAAGAACAAAAGTATTCACCTGGAAAGATATAGATCCTATCTAAGAATGAGAGAAGTCGAAGAAGACAAGATCCCATGGTTCTAAAACGGATATTTTTGATCATCTCCACAGTACTGCTCCTGGCCATTTTGGGTGCCTGTTCACCGGAGGGGGATCAATCCCGCCTATTTTCAGATTTGAACAGACCAGAAGTCCTGGCAACAGACTTGCCCTCTCCCTCTCCTCCCAGGGTGTTGTCGATCTGTCTTGGTGATGAACCTGATTCTTTATTCTTGTATGGTGATCTCTCGACTTCAGCCCAGATCATCCGCCAGGCGATCTATGATAGTCCTGTCGACCTGGTTGATTTCCGGGCATCTTCAGTGCTTTTGACTACCCTGCCATCTTGGGAGAATGAGCTGGTCAGTCTTCAGCAGGTGGAAGTTTATCCCGGTGACCGAATAGTTGACGCACAGGGTAATATCACACTCCTGACCAGTGGTGTAGAATACCGGCCCGCAGGCTGTGCCAGCAGGGATTGCTGGACGACCTTTGAGAACCAGGCATCGATCCAGCTGGATCAGGTGCAAATCAGCTACAAGATCCAAGAAGGAATACTTTGGTTTGACGGAGAGCCTCTCACCGCGGCCGATTCGGTTTTTTCCTACCAGGTTGCCCTTGAGATCTACGGTACATCCGGTTCAGCAAAAACCCGTTATACAAATAGCTATGAGCTGGTTGAAGAGCAAGGGCTGCTTTGGAAAGGGCTGCCCGGATACCTGGGGATCTATGATTATGCCGAGCAATTCTTTGCGCCTCTACCAGAGCACCTCTGGTCCAATCTCTCCCGGGAGGAGCTCTTAACCTCAGCCCAAACCACCCAGATGCCTTTAGGGTGGGGTGCTTATCGGGTGGTCGAATGGGTCAGGGGAGATCATATCTCGCTTGTGAAAAACCCCAACTATCACGCCAGTTCCCAGGGTCTGCCGACTTACGATTCCCTGGTCTTCCGGTTTGTGGATGGGGGGGAAGATGCCCTGGCAGCCTTCGCTTCCGGGGAATGTGCCATTGTGATCAAAGAGCAGGACCTGTTCAATTATCTGCCCGAGATAGACAGCCTGGTAAGAAGCGGCGCGGCCAATCGGATTGTTTATGATCTGCCTTCCTGGGAACAGATCAGTTTTGGGGTCAACTCCCTGGATCCTTCCAGAAATTTGCTGCCTGACCCTCGGACCAGACAGGCGATCGCCAGTTGTATCAATCGGGAAGAAATTGCAGCCCAGCGGGCTGATGCGGGCACATGGGTTGATAATCTTTTCCATCCCAACGATCCCCGTTCGGATCCTGAGCTTGATCCTCGCGTTTTTCAGCCCCAAGAAGGAGTTAAGCTCCTGGAGGAACTGGGATGGGTAGATCACGATCAGGATTCCGCAACACCCCGGATTTCCAGGGGCGTGGATAATCTGGCCAATGACGTAGCATTTCAATTAACTTTGCTCGAGGGCAGATCTGAAGGGGCTTCCCAAACCGCCTTAATGATCAAAGATCAGTTATCCCGCTGTGGAATAGAGGTAACTATTGAATCTCTCCTCCCGGGGGATCTATTCGCTCCCGGTCCGGAGGGGCCTGTTTTTGGAAGGAAGTTCGACCTGGCGCTGTTTGCCTGGTCAACCGGAAATTATCAGCTGTGCAAAATCTTCACTACCTCTGAGATCCCGGGGCAATATCCTCGCTATGCAAAGGGTTGGGGCGGCACAAATGCGACTGGTTTCAGTCAGGCCGAATACGATCAGGCTTGTGAATATCTTATTAACATCGCTATCGGGTACAGTCGAATCTCTGGAGGAGACAAACCATATCCAGGCAATATTCCAGGAAGAACTGCCAGTTCTTCCTTTATTCTTCCGCCAGGATTTGATTTTAGTCAATCCAG
>CAVQTT010000011.1:0-24409 GCA_963716695.1 uncultured Chloroflexia bacterium | reverse complement strand
CTGTCGAATGGGCTGCCCGGATCCATCGTGTACCCCTGGATGAATTTTTGGGTATGCTACAAAAGGCTACTGCGGTAGGAGACCTGTAGACCAATAACCGGAAAATATGTATTAAGGGGATTGATTTTACACTTGGGGATTGTCTCCTGACGGTTCTTGGAACTCCGGGTTCCATTAAATCACCTCCCCGGCTGGCGAGGATCATTGATGTCATCTGCGGCTGCCTGGATGTCAAGGAGTAAGTATGATCACTGAAATTGCTATTTTAACGATTGATCCCGCCGAAGCGGAGGACTTTGAAAGAACCTACCAGGATGTAGCTCCCATTCTGCGCAGGCAGCCAGGTTACCTGGGGGACCGATTAATGAGAGCCATTGAACGCCGGGAGGAATATATCCTGACTGTAGAGTGGGGCAGTGTGGCGGATCATGAACGTTTCATTGGCGCTCCGGAATATCCAGATTTGGACGGCGCTCTGGGAAAATATGTCAAAGAAGGCAGCTTCGCCCATTACCGAACAATAGCAGGATCATCATAATCGCGTTCATTTATAGAAAAAAAAGGGGACCTCCTGATCACAAACGAATCTCTGCAGCCCAATCCGCGGGCTGATATTCTTAATGATCGTGGTCGTCGTAATCGCTAAGGATGCCGTATTCTCCGTTATCGGGATGGGCGAAGATAAAATTTTTTAGGGGATAATAACTCAAGGTGGAAAACGCCAGGACCATCAGCGCCAAGCCGGCCAGGGCGAGTTTTTGGATGCCAGGAGATGGTTTTGTGGTCCTGGTAAGGATCAGGTAGCTGACCACTTGTCCTCCGATTACCGAGAGTATAAATACGATCACATCCACCCAAAGCAGATGGGTGCCGGTCAAACTGGTATACCCGTAAAACAGGATCATGGTTATAATCGGCATGGCAAACAGTCCACTGAATTTTGCGGTCACAAAATTTCTAGTATCCTTCTTTAGGAAAGGATATTCGATCAGGGCCAAGATCAAGCCCGGCCAGAAAGCCATCTTAAAATGTTCCCAGGTGCTTTCGTTGACCGCTGCGATGAGCGCCATTGGCCGCCAATAATCGGTCCATTCAAACCAGAAATGCAGAGTGGTCCCAAATCCAATAATTAGAACTGTTCCAATGATCTCCCAACGCCGAATTTTTGGCATGTATTTCTCCAAATCAAACAATACAATCTATCTTCAGGATCTTGGCCAGTTTTCATCCTAATCATACCCCAGCTTTCCCCAAATGAAACCTTTCAGATCCGGGTATTGCTGGTTAAATATAACTTTAAGGATAATAAATAGTCCATTATATGTAAGATGAATATTCTGTAAATAATAGGTTTTAGGAAATCTTCTCAATATATGCATCTGTAATGATTGATCTTGAGTGGACCAGACGATCTAATTTTTATGCTATGATACATATATCACCCGATAAAATCCGAGTGATCTTCTGCAATTAAAACCATCTGGCTTTTCATCTTTTCCTCATCTTTTACTGGTTCATAATAATTTCATTTGGTCTTTTCTGGACCAGGTAGCTATCTGTCCCTGGGACAGAACCCTATTCTAGGGATGGGGTATATGGTAGAGCAGCAGATCAGGATCCAGTCAGCGGGGTTGTAACATTTTTGCTCAGAAAACCGTTTAATTAGTAATCTTGAAATTGTGTGAACAGATCAGTACAAGATTATTTGATTAGGATCTAATCAAGGAGAGAAAAATGTCGAAGATCACAAAACGCTGGTTGGTCCTGGGTATATTTTTTGCCCTCTTTATATCTGGTTGCAAATGCACTGAGGACCAGATCAATATTATGGATATGATCAATGATAGTCCCCTGGCTGGTGAAGTGATCACCACTCTGCTGCCGACTTTAAGTTTTCATAACAGCGAGAGCTGTGAGCCGGATGATTACACGATCCATATCTCTGATAACTCAGATTATGGTTGGGGCGCGTACCTTACTACCCCGGATGACAGCCCGACCTTTACATTAACCAATCCCCTCACTGCGGGGAAGGAGTATGTCTGGAGGGTTAAAGCCCATAAAGATTCCTACGGTGGCAGCAGTTATTCCGACCCGACTTTCTTCTATACTGGCCCGATTTGTTCTGGTGAGACCCTGGTCGCACCTGACCTGCAGAATCCCGAGGCAGCCGGCTGGGTAGAGGAGGAATATGAATTCACCTGGACTTATAACGGCGGTTGTTTGCCTATTTCTTACGAAGTCCAGTTTTCCAGGGATGCAGCATTTAATGATATCTATCTGACTGCCAATACAGCAGATCCTTATGCCCAGCATTTACTGATGGCTTTCCCTGACTGTTCATCCCTTTTCTGGCGGGTAAGGGCAACGGATGGCATCGCCTATGGCCCTTGGTCTGAAGGCCGGGATTTTCACTATATCCTTTCTAAAGGCTGCTACCAGTGGCATTACCTTTCAGATGATTTTGCCTGGCTCTATGTCTTTCTCAAGAAGGACCTCTGCTCCCAAACCGGTTATCTAGCCGCGACCACCCAATCTTTGAATCCTGGCTGTGTTGTTGATGGCTCGTATATTGTTGGCGATGGTTCAGGGTATAGTTTAATATACGACTTTGTAGTGGATCTGGGCGCTGGTCCATGCCCATCGACCGGTCTTGATCAAAAAACAGCTGATTCGCAAGCTAATTTTGGTGTGTTAACCCCGGGGACCTATTGTGTCTCGATCAGCAGGAATCAAACTGCTGGCAATAACGATCAATACAACTTGATGGACGGGATCTGGACCGAACCCAGAGTCAATGCAATAGTGGCTGAAAAAACCATTGAATTGGGCCCTGGAACCCATGATCTGATCGTGGATTTCCACTGGGATGAGATCGATCGGAATTTCCTGACCATTCCCCTGAATTTCACCTATGACTGCAAAATCGGTCCTGACAAGGGCTGTCCCACCTACGATTTCGCCAGGGAAGGTGAGACGATCCCCATCTTTGCCCGGGATACCAACTCGGAATGGAAGTTAACCGAGATCAAAGGATTCCCCTGTTATTTGTACCTGAGTAATGCTGCCATCAACGAAGCCCTGGGCTTGTTTGACGGGGTTGATTGGCAGGCTGAAGACCTGGAGTTCTTCCCCCATCCGGATCCTTGTGCAACACCGACGCCTGAACCGAAGCAAAAAACTTGTTCTGCCTACGGCACCCGAGAAGAATGTAATGCCCATAACGCGGAAGGATGTATCTGGGCTGGCTCCACTGATTCTTGCGTGGGGCCGTAATACCACAGCTCAGCAAACTTGTTAATGCGGTTAATCAAGAAGGCTGACCGGGGTCAGCCTTCTTGTACCAAACCTTTCGGTCCGCCGTAAAAACATGGGTGCCTGGATGCTGGACTACAGGTTATCCTGAAAGAATTTTACAGTCCGCAGCATGGCCTGATCGAACCAGGGGGAGATCAGGTTGTGTCCCCCTCCTCCGTAGGTGTAGAACTCGTACTCCTTGCCATTTTCCAAAAGCACACCAGCTAAACCATAGGAATAATTGATATTCACCACAGGATCATCCGCGGCGTGATGGATCTGGAGGGGACGGTTCAGGTATTCGATATTTTCTGTCAGGGAGACGGCCTGCCAGTAAGGAGCAGCGGTATCCGGCCAACCGTAGACCTCGAAGATCGCCCGCGTTCCACGCAGGTATTCATTATCTTCCAGATCCTCAGGGGTTGCCGGCGGACGGTATGAGTTATCGCTGATCCCATATGTTATAAAGTCCTGGTAGCTGTAAACCGCCCCGGCCCAGATCACGCCGGCTTTGATATCAGGTTCCACGAGCATCGCTCTGAGCACCAGGTTGCCAGCCATGCTGTGCCCCCACATCCCGATCCCCTGGGGGTCGATGTAGTCCAGGGTTTGCAGACTTTTCAGAGCTGTGATGGCGTCGATGGTGTATCCGGGTGAGAAGTAGGACCCGGATGGATTTCCCTCGGAGTTCCCATGACCCCGGTAGTCGATCTTAAAGACCACAAAACCACTCCGGGCCAGGTAATCGACATAGGCGAGGTACCTTTCCGTGGTCCGGTAGCTGGCCGGGGGGATATATCCATGATTAAAAACGATCGCCTTAAATCCACCCTGGGGTGGGTCCATAAAAGGTATGGTCAATAAGCCAAAGATCCGGCTGCCTTCCGAGGTATAGCTGACCAGGTGGCGGGCGTAGTTGTAGCCGGGAGAAAGCCTTTCATGAAAAATGATCTCGCTGCCGACGATCTCCAGCTCCCGCAGATATTGGATGGTAAGCTCTTCCCCGATCTCAAAGCTGATCTCGGTGGGGGTAGGGGAGGGAGTTGGCGTAAGGCTTGACGGACTCAGAAGGCACAAGAGTTGGGGTCAGATGTGGCGTGGAAGGTGGTAAATTCTGTTCCACCGTAATCGACGGGGGTGGAATGGCCCCTGGTTTGGACTGGGAGTTGCCGGGAGCACCATTGAAGTCAGGCTGCATCCCGCTGAGAACAGACCAGCACCAAAAAAACCATCAACCGCTGGAACGGTGATTCCATATACTTACATAGCCTGCTCTTAGTAGCAACTCAAAAAAATTGCTGCCTGATTTTACTGGATGGTTTGAAGTGACGGAAATATTACCAGATTATACCAGGCATCCTGGATCAAGGAGTTATGAGCCAATCTGTATGATTGTCTATCCTTTTGCAGGGCAAATTGGGAGCAGTATAGCTAAAGATCATTCTGGATTTTCCAGAAGATCTGGCAGATCGGGATCTTTTGGTGCTATGATTAAATAGATAAGACTACTAGCTATCCAGGGGAGGAATGAAACCATGCCTGAAAAAGGAAAAAGAGACAAAGCCCAGCGGGAAGATCAAAAAAAAGGCCAAACTGACCATAAAGGAAAAACGTCGCCAGAAAAAGGATAAACCCGATACCGGGTTCCAAAGCAGTGTCCTTATTAGGATCAAAGACAGGGGATGGTTAAGCTCTGCCGCTGACCGGGATAGGTCCTGGTTAGGGGGCAATCTTCAGGATTTGGACTTGCCCAGTTCTGGGTTTCCCGCTCGTTCGACTAATATATCCATAATTGGCCAGCTAAAACTTTAGGTGGTGCTGGTCCCTGGAATGGATATTGGGGAATTTCAGAATACCGGCCCCTGAAGTGGATCTATCATCTCCAGAAACTAGATTCCTCGAATAAAAGGCAAACGAAATCAATAAATCACCAGATTAGCACTGGGTGATCTATATTGCTGTCCTTCCTAGAAATTGAATCCTATTCTCGGAGATCGTTCGAGTAAGAAATCTTCTCGGAAAGTATCTAATAAATACAAATAGTCTAATCGGGATTGTGGATCAGCAATCACATTAATTTCCACTTTTGATGGGAATTAATACAACACAATCACTCAGGAGAAGCTAACATGTTATATCTTGGAATTGGAATTCTGGCCGTGATAATTTTTACGGCCGGGGTCAAAATTGTCCGTCCGGTCGAGGTCGGTGTGGTTGAATTTCTGGGTAGGTACACCAGAACTGCCAGAGCGGGATTTAATTGGATACATGCCGTTATTCTACCGGATGTTTAAGATCAATATCACTGAAAGGCGGGTGGATATCGACCCCCAATCGATCATCACCAAAGACAAACTCAACGCAATCGTGGATGGTGTCGTCTATTACAAGGTTGAAGATGCCCAGATGGCGATCTACAATGTAGAAAATTTCCAGACATCTGTTCCTTCTCTCGCCAAAACCACTTTGAGGGCAGTGATCGGAAAAATGACCCTCACCGAAGCCAACGAAAATCGAGATTCTATTAACGAGGAAGTCGAAAAGATCCTTTCCAAGGAAGTCTCCAAATGGGGCATTGATGTGGTCCGGGTTGAGCTACAGCGCATTGAACCGCCGGAGGATGTCCAGGAAGCGATGAACCGGGTTGTAAAGGCTGAGAACGAAAAGATTGCGGCCCTTGACCTGGCAACTGCCATCGAAACCAAAGCTGATGGAGAAAGACGGGCGGAAATCAAAAAAGCCGAAGGTATAGCCACCGCTATCAGGCTGAAAGCTGATGCGGATGGCGATGCAATCAAGATCGTAAATGAAGCAGCTGAAAAACATTTCGTAGGCAATGCTCAACTGCTTAAAAGGCTGGAAACAGTCAGTGAAGCCTTGAAGGACAATACCAAGATCATCGTTCCTGCAGGTAGCAGTCTGGTCAATGTGATTGGAGATCTGGCCGGAACAGCAGTTCCAATTACAATCAAAAAAGGCGCATGATCCAAAACCGGGTGGGTATTCGATGGTCCCTGATCAAAAGAAACATGAATAGAATCGCTTTAATCTGGTAATTCTGAGATCGAATTCAAACTCCATCTGCACGTGAAATAGATCAGCCGTTGGAGTAGATCGGAAGGGTTACACAATTAAGTTGATCAACTAAATCAAGCGAGAGATGAATGATCTCTCGCTTGTTTGTTTTAATAGATTGATTTCTTTAGAAACCTGGCACGCTCCGAAACGCTTTGGAAACGCTCCCTTTTATATACTGATAGCGCAGGAGAGAAAAAACGGATCCCAGCCAATCAGGAGGAAAAATGTTCAATCAATTCTATGTCAAACAGGAACAGTATCGAGATTTTATTAAAGAAGCTGAAAAGGAACGCATCATCAAAAGGATCAAGGAGGATCAAAAACCAAGTAGTCGAGGCCTCTGCTCAGAAGAACGAACAAGAGGACCTGGTCGAAAAACTGGCCCTGATCTTTCAAGAAGCCCGATTGTCAGCCAGTAAATAGGCAGACAACACCATGTATCCAACAACCCAATTCGGGTCCGCTACTGTCTCCCCTGCCAAACAAACCGCTCTTCGATTCCGGGGAGCGGTTTTGCATTAGGAACCCTTCGGGAGCAGTACCGGATGGTCCTGGAAAAAACCCAGCGTGGGTAGTGCCCGGTCAGAGCATCCTTGGCAGCTTTCCCATTCGTCGAAAATGTGAGGCTGTTTCGGGTGTGTCTACCAAATAGATAATCCCAAATCCCTGGCGCCTGCAACTTGGCAGGCAATCTCAGTTCCCTGGCTTCCTTTCAGTCAGAGCCCCTGGGTGGGATTTGGGGAGGACAGATTAGTGGATATCTATCCCCCAGACCAGTATTGGGTATAATTGCTGAGGTTTCATTAGGGATAATTTTCAATCTTGACCCCAAGATTTGACCTGCACTGAGAAAGGAGCTCCACTCATGAGCATCATTGAAGTCAACCATCTGACCAAGTATTACGGCAAAGCCCGGGGCATCATTGATGTTTCATTTAATGTCGAAGAAGGGGAGATCTTCGGCTTTATCGGCCCCAACGGGGCCGGAAAATCCACCACCATCCGGCTGTTTTTAGCTCTGATCTATCCCAGCAGCGGAGAGGCGAAGATCTTTGGCAAGGACGCTATCAAATTTGGTCCGGAAATTCGCCAGGAGATCGGCTACCTGCCTTCAGAGGTTTTTTATTATGAGGGCATGAAGGTCCTGGACCTGCTGAAATATTCAGCCAGTTTCTATAAGAAAGATTGCACCAAGCGCCTATACCAGCTTTCGGAGATCATGGAGCTGGATCTGAAGACGCAGGATCGATGACCTTTCCTATGGCAATAAGAAGAAGGTTGGCATCGTCCAGGGGCTTCTGCACTCGCCCAAACTGATCGTGCTTGGATGAGCCCACAGCGGGCCTCGATCCGTTGATGCAGCAGAAATTCTTCAATCTGATCCGGGAAGAGAATCAGCGCGGTGCTACGGTATTCTTCTCCTCCCATATCCTGGGAGAGGTCCAGCGGCTTTGCAGCCGGGTAGCCATCATCAAAGAAGGCAGCCTGGTCAATGTTCAGGATATCAAAACCCTTCAGAAGGACAATTACAAAAAGATCCGGGTCAGCTCTGAAAATCTGGATGCCAAAACCTTTCAATTGGATGGGATCATCCAATCTCAACCAGGAAAATGGCGTGGTTAGTTTCTTCTATAAAGGGGATATCAACCAGGTTACCAGGATTCTCAGCGGCCTGAAACTCCAGGATGTGGTGATCGAAGAGCCCACCCTGGAAGAGATCTTTATCCACTATTACGAGTAGGGATCAGCTATGAATATTTTCTTCCATGAATTTAAAACCTATCTCAAATCAGTCGGAATCTGGTCGGCCGCAAATTTTTTGATCATCCTGGTCTATTTTTCTGCCTTTAGCGCCATCGCTGTAGAAGCCGAGGAGATCACCCGATTGATGGAAAGTTTCCCGGATGAGCTGCTGATCGCTTTTGGCATGAATAATATGGATTTCACATCCCTGCTGGGATTTTTTGCAGTGGTCTTTTTGTTCTGCCAGGTCTGTTTGGCCATCCAGGCTTCGAATTACGGGTTCTCGCTGGTCTCGATCGAGGAAAGGGAACTTACTGCCGACTTTTTGCTTCCCAAGCCAATCAGCCGGAGGAAGATCCTGACTGCCAAATTGCTGGCAGCTGTGCTGGCACTGACGATCACTAATCTTTCGGTTTGGGCAAGTTCGTTTTTTGTGATCGACCTCAATCGCGCTGGACGTGTTCTCGATGTTAAATCCCTGATGCTGGTCCTTTCGACAATCGTGATCTTCCAGCTCTTTTTCCTGACCGTGGGAATGCTGCTATCCCTGTTGATGAAAAGGGTGCGCAGCGTAATACCACTTTCCATGGCCCTGGCTTTTGGCATGTACGTGCTGAACCTGTTTGGAAGTATGATTGGTGAGGATAGTTTTGAGATCATCTCACCATTCAGGCATTTCGACCCAAATTACATCCTTGCCAACGGCGCCTATAATACCCCCCTGGTTTTGATCAGTGTGGCTGTGATTTTCGTCGCTGTTCCTGCCAGCTATATGTTATACCAACGCAGGAATATCGCCTCTGCGGTTTAGGGTTTGAGGAGCAACCTGATGAAAATATATCTTCGAGAATTAAAAGCGAATTTCAAGTCACTACTGATCTATATCGGCATTGTGGCATTTTTTGCAGTGGTGGGTTTTTCAAAATTCTCCGGTTATGCTGATAATCCTGAACTGCTGGAAGTTTTGGATTCCATGCCGGCGGCTATTATGGATTCCTTCAACATGAATGCCTTTAACCTCACCACCGTGGTAGGTTTTTTCGGGGTGATGTTTGCCTTTTTAGGTTTGATCCTGGCTATCGCCGCGGTGATGTGGGGCAGTGATATCATCTCCAAGGAAGAGCGGGACAAGACGGTTGAATTTTCCCTCACCCTGCCGGTCAAGAGATCGACCTTGATCACCGCCAAGTTTTTGGCAGCTTTGACCAATTGCATTCTTTTAGCTGCTGCCACCTGGGGTTTGAACCTGGTCGCAGCCCAGTCATACTCTCCCGGAGATGATTATTTCCTATTTGTGCGGCAGGGTGTGTTGGCCTTGCTGCTGCTGCAGGTGATCTTCCTGGCTGTGGGTATCTTTATCGGGTGCGCCATGAAGCAGCATAAGCGGGCAGGATCCGTCGCAATCTCCATTTTGCTGGGAACTTATTTCTTCTCGATCATTACAGGTTTGAAGGAAGAATGGGAATTCCTGAAATACCTCACACCTTTTAAGTATTTCGACCCAGTCATGATATTAAATGAGTCCCGGGTCGAACCGGTCTACCTGTGGATCTCCCTTGGTATTATCCTGATCAGTATGACCGGCGCTTATCTGGCGTATAACCGGCGGGATCTGTATATCTAACTCTGATCCTGATCTAGAAGTATTCCTAATAAAATCCATCTCCTGAGCTCAAAGGAGATGGATTTTAATTTATATTTGGGTTCAGTTCAGGTTTTGGCCTCTTTTTTGGCTTTGGATTCGATCACAGATTGGTAAACTATAAAGTAAACAAACCCTGCCAAACTGACCCAACCCATCCAATCGCCAACCCTGGTGTAGAGAGGTGTGCTCCCGGCGAGCTGGAGGTCAGCGACCACAACGCCGTCAGCTCCATCTGGGGTTCTAAGATCTGCCAGGATCCTGCCGCGCTGATCCGTGATCATGGTGTAATAACCGCGATCAGCATTGATGACAGGGACCTGATTTTCGACCGATCGCATGGCAAAATGGGTCCAGTTCTGTTCAGAAATCCCTACAGTTGTATTATAGGATGGCACTGCCAGCAGCTGAGCGCCGGCCTGTTTGATATTCCGGGCGGAATCCGTAAAAACCCCATCCATACAAATGATCGACCCCACATTGCCTAAAGCTGTCTCGTTCACCACGGATGTTCCTGCGCTAACTGTGGGGGGTTCACCAAAAGCATGCTGTTTTCCATAAACAGGGGAGAACTCACCCTGGGGACTGATCAGCACGGTCTCGTTATGCCATCCACTCTCATCAAAATAGGCATAGGTGAAATATAAATACATTTTCGTCTCAGCTGTTAATTCCAGCAGGGCAGCGCTATGCTCTTTCTGGGGATCAAAACCAAAGGCCATTTCCGGGACGTAGGCAATTTTTGCCCCCAGGTCCGCCGCCTCGTAAACTTGATCGATCAGCAGCTCGATCCTTCGGGCCATTTCATTTTCATCCACCTGGTGGCCGGGATCTTTCAGGTCCATCTGCAGGGCTGCCACCCTGACGGTCGGGTTTTCCCCTGGCTCCTGGTAAAAGAGGGCCAGGCTGATCCCGATCCAGACAGCCAGGACAGCGGCAGTGCCAAGGGCCCATTTCCGACTGGCTTCCCGATTTACCGGCACAACATCGCTGAAGTTCCAGCGCAGGTCAATCCAGGACATGATCAGCTTGGCCAGGGCGAAACTGACCAGGAGCACCAGCAGACTGAGGCCGTAAATGCTGAAGATCGACACCGGCTGGATGAGCCAAGCCTGGCCGGCCAGGGGGTTGGCTGAAAAACCCATTGTGCCTAAAACAGGGATGAAGCTGCGGATCATCTCAAAACCTACCCAGGCAGCCACACCCTGCAAGATGAACCAGCGATAGCCGGTCAGCTCGTGGAATTTACGTCAGTGCTGGTTAAGTAGGTAATTCCAGCTATCAGCAGGCCCATGTGCTGGAAAACGAATGGTGCGTCGGGGATGTTGAAGATCCTGTATAAAAAAGGCCAGAGCCAGATGCCGATGGCCAGAGTGGGGGCCAGGGGGGCTAATTTACGCGGCAGAAGGCGGTGCTGAGCGATCAAGTAGGGTATGGGGGCCAAGAAGATGAAAGGCCAGAGATTGAGAGGTGGAAACGCCAGGTAGAAAATCAAACCACTCAGTCCAGAGAGAAGGATGCCGATGCTCATCCGAACTGGAGATACCTTGCCGGCGGGTTTCGGGTCTTTTGAATTTGCTGGATGTTCCATCTTTTCCTCCTCCTGGGGAAATTCGAGCTGATATATCTGGGTATTTGGCTCTAAAATTATCATACCCGATTGTTTAAGACCTGTGAAGGAAGGGTGTTAGAAATACCATAGAAGATACCCGGGCAGTTCTATTGAGCATTCTCGGCGAGTATAATGATCGCCTGAAAATGCGAATTAGTATTTTGGGATTGAGGTGAGTGATGGTAAAGAAAATAAAACAAAAGACAAATTCAGCCTGGTTTTGGGGTCTGGGAGGATTGGTGATCATTCTGGCCCTGGCTCTCTGGGCTTGGCCAACTTTCCTAGCCAACCCTGATTTATCCAGCGCTACTGGGACTTCAATAGTAGCAGTCCCAGCTGGACATCTGGATGTCCCAGGCGCGTTCCAGAAACAGCAGGGGGGAGCTTTTGTGCTGGATGTTCGCACCCAGGAAGAATGGAATGCCGGGCACATCCCCGGGGCAACATTGATCCCTCTGGACCAGCTTTCCTCCCGGGTCGGAGAACTGCCGGAGGACCAGGAAATTGTCATTTACTGCCGATCCGGCAACCGCAGCGCTCAGGCTTTAGATCTGTTGACCGGAGTCGGTTTCTCAGAGATTTACAGCATGGATGGCGGGATCAATGACTGGATCCAGGCTGGATATGAAGTGGTGACTGGAGATTAGGATATCTGGTAAGGGGATTACGCTCTGAGCTGTAGAATGTAAGGCGTAAGGCGTAAGGCGTAAGGCGTAAGGTGAGATTGTGATTAAGGATCGTTCGGATATCGAAATCCCGTGATCGAATATCCTTAACCTACTTTACATTCAAACGAATAATTATAGGGTCGCGGCCAGGAACGGGACCAGCATTTCCTCGGCAGATAATCCTCCGTGCCGTCCGATCAGGGGGTTTTCCTTGGCTGCCCACCACCAGTAAGCCTTCCCTTTGGCCGCCACAATTAAATCCCCGATCCTGTTGAAGATCTCCGGGTGGAGCTCCCCGCCGCCAAACAAGCCTGCGGCCACGGCAGCTTCTGGCTCAATAATGGCAAATTGATCTGGCCAGGTCTGCTTGATATAGTCCCGGACAGCGGCAGTCCTCCCCGGTTTGATGTGCAGAAAAGCCAGGCGGTTTTCGCCGCTGGGCAGGATATGCAGTAGGTCCAGCAACCCGGGATGGTTCCGCAGGGAATATCCCTGATCGTTCTTATCGGTTGTGATCTGCCCGTGATCGGCGGTCAGGATCACCAGGGTTTGTCGTCTGACCCCGGGATCCAGACCTCTTAGGAAGTATCTTTCAAAAGCCCGGCTAAAGACCTCAAACTCGGCCTGGGCGCGGTCGCTGTCGGGACCGTGGATGTGAGAAATGGAATCCAGTTTGTCCCAATAAGCCCAAAGATATTTTTTGGCATCTCCGCGGGTTTCGAGCAGCTCCCGGATGCTGATCCACAGATCGCTGGCGGTGCTGATGGGGTGGCGCTGGGCATCCCGCATGAACATACGGGACAATCCGGAGTTGATGATCGCAAAATGCTGGAAAGCATGGACTTCGACCCCATCTTCCAACAGCTGGTCGGTGATCGATTTCACTGGCAGAAAGCTTTCGGGCTCAAAACCAGCCAGGGATAGGTTTCCTCCCGGCAGTCGATACGAGATCGGTTTATGTTCGATCATGTTGGCAGTGATCCCGTATTCCTTCAACCACATTTCATAGCCCATGATCCCATGCCGGGAGGCAGGTTCTGCGGTCCAGAAGCTGGTGATAGCAGCGCAGGTCGTGCTGGGGCAGATTGCGGTCAAGGGTGTTAAGAGGCCTCCCTGAGCCAGCTGGTTCCAGACCAGGTCCGGTCCTTCCTGGCACCAGTGCTGAAAACGGTGAAAGGCCAGGGCGTCAAACAGGATGACGATCACATTCGTGATGCCGTCCGGCAAATGGTCACTTATTGCTGAGTCCAGGGCAGGGGAGCCAGCAAGTTTACCTCCCAATACTTGGGCAGCTGTGGCAGGGATATTCAGGGTCGAAAATCCCTGATAGTGGGGGGCGATAAATTCATCCTCCCAGGCAGGGTCTTCGATCTGGTTATTTTTGATCTGTTGAAGGGTGGTCTGACTGAGATCTGGCATGGGTCCTCTTGGATGATGATACCCCTGAATTATATGCAAAAAACGTCAAATCACCAAGCCATCGAGAATAGGACAAAATACAGGTTATTTTTAAGTTTATTCAGGCTATCCTTTATTATAATAACCTCTATCAGCGCTGATCACTGAAACCGTATTATCCCGGGAGATTGGATAGATGAGTTCCCCTGCAGTTCTGAAGGATAAGATTCTCGAAATCTTTACCCCTTATAAAATGCGCGTATTCAGAGAATCGGTAACCGGTTACCTGTTTGTGGCCCCGGCTTTATTACTGATCTTTACTTTCGGGATCTTCCCGGTTGCATTTGCATTATTTGTCAGCCTGCATAAATGGCGCATCGTCAGAACGGATTATATTGGCCTGACTAATTATGTCCGAGCCATTGGAAATCTCGCTTATGTGGCAGCCTTTTTTTTGGCTCTAGGGGCTTTGATCGCCGGCTACCTGACAATCAAAAGAATTATTCAATCCGCCCGGGAATTCGAACAGACCCCTTACCTGCTGGCCATCCCGGGAGCGATCTCCGCCTGGGCAGTATATGCCTTTCTGCAGTATATCTGGTATCAGCTGCCAGAATTTCTGGATATCGCCGGAAAAATACTGGGTTTGGAAAAAACCCGCGATTTATTCCTGCAGTTGATAGGGGAAGCATTTTATGCCCCCCAGGTTTACTCAGCCTGGGTTTATTTCCGCTGGATCCTGCTGGCTGCGATCCTGTCCGGGATTCTGGCGGCTTTCTGGTACCAAAAACCTCAACGAACCTATTTCCAGTCCCAGTTCACACTGCTCTGTTTATCCCTGGGCACTGGATTGGGTTTGCTGTATTTTACTTACCAGCAAATCTCGGCTGCCTACTCTGCCGCCCTGGAGACCCAGAGCGATCCGGGGATCTGGCCCCAGGTGATTGTGGTCTCAGCTGGATTTGTACTGGTGTTCCTGGGTTGGATCTGCTGGAATTCCGCCTCCAAAAGCAATCAAAACTGGCAGTTTTGGATCCGCATCCTGGGGGCATTGATCTTTCTGACCGGAGGGTGGGTGTTAATCGGAGAAATACCGGTCTTGATGGCTGCCGGAGATAAAGATCTCTGGAACGGCATCAAGGTCACGGTCTTCTTCTCGGCTGGAACTGTTCCTTTCCAGCTGACCATCTCCTTGTTCCTGGCCATCTTGCTTTTTCAAAAATTGCGGGGTTCGGAAATCTTCCGGATGATCTTTTTCTTACCCTATGTGACACCTTTTATAGCCAGCGCGGCTATCTTCCGGCAGATCTTTGCCAACCGTGATACGGCCCTGATCAATCTCTTGCTCCGAGGGTTGGGAGGCAATCCCCTGGCCTGGCTGCAGGAATCCAAAGGGGTGAATTTGATCATCGCTGAATCCTTGGGTTTGAGTATTCCTGGATGGGCAGTGGGACCCAGCCTGGCCCTGGTGGTAGTGATGATCCACTCGATCTGGACTTATGTTGGATATAATACAGTGATTTACCTGGCCGGGCTGGGCAATATTCCGGCTGAATTGAATGATGCTGCTGCAATCGACGGGGCTTCTAAATGGGATGTTTTCCGCTTCATTACTTTTCCTCTGCTGTCTCCCACAACCTATTTCCTCTCATTAATATCGATTATTGGCACCTTTAAAGCCTTTGCGACCCTGTGGGTATTCAGGGAAGGCCTTGCCCTGGGCACAACCGATACGTTCAGCGTCGCCATCTTCCTGGAATTCTTTGAAAAACTTCGTTATGGTTATGCTTCAGCCATGGCTTTTGTGCTCTTTGCAATCATCCTGGGATTAACGCTCATCAACAACCGGTTCCAGGGATCCAGGGTGTTTTACTTATAGTCCGGTGGAGATCAGGATATGCTGCTAAACCACTCCCGAACATTAAAAATCCTTACCTATACGCTCTTGATCGTGGGCGCTCTGGTCTCGATCGTTCCTTTTATCTATATGATTTCCACTTCGCTGAAATCCATCGGAGAAGCATTGGGCAGCTCCTTTTTCCCTTCGGAACTGCACTTCGATAATTATGCCGAAGCCTGGAAAAGGGGGAATTTCCCCCAATATTTCTGGAACAGCATTAGAATTACCGGGATCTCTTTGGCTGGCAGCCTAACCATCAGCATCCTCGCGGCTTATGGATTTGCCCGCATTAAATTTCCCGGCCGGGATGTGCTGTTTGGCATCCTGTTGGCAACTATGATGATCCCGGCCATGGTCACTATCATCCCGAACTTCCTGACAGTCACCTGGCTGGGAAGGATCGGACCCCTGAAATGGATCAACAACTGGCCGGCTCTAACAGTTCCTTTTATGGGATCCGTCTTTAATATCTTTATGCTCCGGCAGTTTTTTGCCCAGATCCCGGATGAGCTTTTTGACGCTGCCCGGATCGACGGCTCTGGCCACTTGAGGTTTTTATTGCAGATTGTGATCCCGCTTTCCAAGGCTCCCTTAATGGTCATTCTGGTCCTGACCTTCATCGGCTCCTGGAATTCCCTGGCCTGGCCTTTGTTAGTGACCAATACCCCTGACTGGCGGCCGATTTCGGTCGGGATGTTGAATTTTGTCAACGAAGCCGGGCAGCAGATCCATTTCATTATGGCAGCGGCCTTCATAACTATCATCCCAATCCTGATTTTGTATTTCTTTACCCAGAAGCAGTTTACCGAAAGTATTGCCCGCAGCGGATTAAAAGGATGATTTTATAATTTAGCAAAGATCTGGTTATTGAAGGAGGTGATGAGACTCATCAGTCAAATTGAAGATCCTATCCAGACAATATTCACGAGGAGAGAAAAATGCCCAAGAAAGTGTTAACGACCCTTTTTGCAGTTCTGATCATCTTTTCCCTGGTCCTGACTGCCTGTGCTCCCAAAGCTGTTGAGGTTGAAGAGCCAGATATGGAAGAAGTTGAAGAAGTAACAGAGGTCGAAGAAGTGGTTGAAGTTGAAGCAGAACCAATGATGGACCTCAGCGGCACCACGGTGCAGTTCTGGCATGTTTATGGCGTCGATGACCCCCGCAACGAAGCCATCCTGGCCATTGTGGAGGCTTTTAATGCCAGCAACGAATACGGCATCACCGTGGAAGCCCTCGACCAGGGAGCTTACTCCGACCTGGAAGACAAGGTCAACGCCGGCATTCAATCGGGTGACCTGCCCCAGGTTGCCCAGGCCTACACCAGCGCCCTTAATAACTGGGATACAGTAGACCTGGTGGTGGATCTGAACCAGTTCATCTACGATGAGACCTATGGCCTGACCGAGGACGAGATCGCGGATATCTATCCTGGTGTTTTCAACCTTGGTGTGACCCCTGCCGGCTCCCGGTTGGGTTGGCCGTTCAGCCAATCCGCCAATGTGATGGTCTACAACTTCACCTGGGCCCAGGAACTGGGATTCGAATCACCTCCCTCCACCCCCGAAGAATTGAAAGCCCAGCTCTGCGCGGCTGCTGAAGCCAACGCATCCGATGACAACCCGGATAATGATGGGACCGGCGGCATGGTCTGGTACCCCAGCGCTTCCAATTACTTGTCCTTCCTGCATGCCTTTGGCGGAGTTGAACTGAACGCTGACGGCACTGCCTATGACTTTAACACCCCGGCTGCCAAAGCGGCAGCGTTGTATGTCAATGACCTCAAAGCCAGCGGGTGCACCTTCGAGACCGAAAGTTATCCCAATCCGGAACAAGCCAACCGCCTGGCCCTGGTGACTTTAAGCTCCACCTCCGGTCTTGCATACTACGGTTATGCCTTTGCCGATGCAGCCAATGAGGACGAATGGGGCTTCCTGGCCTTCCCCGGACCTGATGGGGGTCAGGGTGTGGATGCCTTCACCCAGACCTTTGGTGTGCTGAAATCCACCCCGGAACAGGAACTGGCTTCCTGGCTGTGGATCAAATACCTCACCGCTCCTGAGAACCAGGCTGCCTGGATCATGGCCAGCGGTTATCTGCCAACTCAGTATTCCACAGAGGGCATGCTGACTGATTACATTGCCTCGGTACCGCAATTCCAGTCCACCCTCGCTCTGGCCGCCCTTGGCCAGGGTGAACCTGAGACCTTTGCTGCCTGGGCTTCAGTCCGACGGGCCGTTGACGATGCTGCTGCTCAGCTTTATGCCGCTGAAACACCAGAAGATGTCGATGCCATCCTGGCTGAACTGAACATCACGGCTGCGGAATTGGTTGCAGAACTAGATTAGTCGAGTACTTGATTAAAACAAAACACCTGCTGGTTTTCCAGCAGGTGTTTTTTGGTGTTCTTTTTCGAACCAGTTCAGGGAAGAACGAAAATAGCTAGCACCGGATCATGGTCTGATTTGTGCTGGGGACTGTCATCCCCGGAGAAGGGGAGGGTGAAATCGGCCTGATTATGCAGGACCTGGACCTCAACCAGCAAGGCATCCAGGGAACCGTTGACCAGGATGTGATCCAATACCTGGGAATTGCCCTGGTAGATATAGGTGTAGCGCTCCCCGGATTCGAGGTCTTCGATCAGGTTTCTAAATCCTCCCGATTCGATGGTTTTTAAGGGAAGGGAATCTGGATAGGAATTCAGATCGCCGATGATCGCCAGGTAAGCCAGGGGGTTTTCATCCAGCAGATCCAGGGCGATCTCCAGGTTCCAGGCAGCCTGGGCGTTCCGGCGGGGTTCAGTGGTTTTTTCTCCTCCGCTGAGACTGGTGAAATGGTTGTTGATCACATAGAGCGGTTGGCTGGACCCATTCCCTAACTGGAGTTCAATCAACAGCGGCGGCCGGCTGGTGATATTGCCCGGCGCCGGAAACTGGACCTGCTCTATTAATGTAACCTGGTCCCCTCTGAAGAGGTAGCCCACATCGATACCCCGGCTGTCAGAGCCTTCGATCAGGGCTGCCTGGTACAGGTAATCTGCCAGGACTGGTTCAGCCGCAAGATCATCAAGGATCTCCAGATTTTCTACCTCCTGGAATCCGATGATAGTTGGATATCCCGCCGCCTGGATGTTCAAGGCAACTTTTTTTAGCTGGTTTTTATATTCACTGACCCTGGGAAGGGGAGGACTGCTGGGATGGGGTACCATAAAATCGAATAGATTTTCCACGTTCCAGGTCATGATGCTGAAAAATCCCTCCGGGAGGGCGGCAAGGGAGGAAGTTGACCCGGAGCCGGGCTGGATCAGCAGATCGCTGACTGGTTCAATTTTATAAATCCCATAGGTGAAGGCCAGGGGGCCCGTGATCCCGGATACCTTATCGCCCACAGATACAGGCGCGGCCATTGTGTCCCGATATTCATGGGTCAGGGAGGTCCCATCATCCACGTGGATCAGCTGGCCGTGATCGGCATCCTGCCAGGATCTGGTGACCCCGTGGGAGCTGAGCAGGACCGAAAATTCCCCATAGCGGGTGGTTGGTCCAACAACTACCGCCTGTCCCGGGACTTTTACCAGAGCCCCTTCCAGAGCTTCATAATAGATCTGGCTGGCGGTATTATCCGCAGGGGGATCCAGGGATATGGCCTCCGGTAGTGGGGCTTTGCCCAGGATGGTGAGGTCGGCTTGGGAGCGCAGTTCCAGTTCAGTTTGCTGAAAGGCCTCTCTCACCCAACCGGTGACAGAGACCTGGTCCCGGGTTGATATCCGGGGCAGGTCTGGCCCGGTTCTGACGAAGATTCCCGGCGAGGTAAACGGGTCCTCATCACTCTCGGTTTCCTGGATCCAGAAGCCTTCCAATTCGGGGAAAACACCGGTAACAACTCCTCCCGTGGTTAGTTTGGTCAAGTTATAGGGTGATCTCAACCCGGGTCCCTGGATCGCCCAGATGGGAACGGTCTCTCCTGAAAAAGTGTAGGATGGCAGACCGTAGGATGATTCCGCCCAGGCTGCAGAGACCACCCGGTAATCATTAAACTCCACATAATCAGCCTCATCCCACAGCTGGGCCAGGAAGGAAACGGAGACACTCTCGCCGCCACCCGCCAATTTATCCAGATCCCAAACAACGGTATGGTTGTCTTTCCGGCCCTGGTCATGGATTTCAAGGATTTCCAATTGCGGGTCCACCCGGGTGGATATCACCAGGTTGTGGTCCTCTTCCAAGGCATGATTGGTGACCAGGTACACCACTTCAAATGGCTCACCGACTTTTGCAGTGGTTGGAGGCTGGACCTGGATAGTCAATCCGGGTTCGTAGACCCGGGCCAGGTCGCTTGGTAAGCGGGGATACAAACGCAGATTACCATCAAGCATTTCCAGGATGCCGGTGATCCGGTAAGATTGGTCTGGCTCGAGTTCTTCCAGTGTGATCCGGGTTTCTTTATCAAGGTATATGGGCACCAGGTTCCCGCTGTGATCGAAAAGGTCGATCTCGTAGCTGTAGGAAAACTCCTCGATCCGGGCCACCCGGCCTTCCATCTCGACCAGACTGCCTGCGTAGCTTTCCCCGCTGGAGCTGTATTTTTCGATGCTTAAGGTTTCAGGATCCCACTCAGGAGTTTCTCCAGATCCAGCTAGGATCTGAACCTGATCTTCCGATGCGGGAATGAGTTCGATAGAATCCCGGTAGATCTCGATCCTTCCCTGCACCTGCACGGTGGATCCCAGGGGAACGACCAGCGAATTTCCGGCATTGGGGACATAGACCTGGATTCCACCACTCTCATCCTCCAGATAGAATTTGGCCCCACTGCCTGCGTAGAAGCCGCCCACGTACATGGTGCTTATGCCCTGGACCACAACTTCTTGATCGACCAGATCCCGGGCGGTTTGGATGGGGATCGGTCCCCCCCCGATCTCCCCGTTGAACGGGCCTGAGAAGCTGGGCAGGGGCCAGTTGGCAGCGACTAAATAGCTGTTTCGGAGCTCATAACTGGCGAAGGTATAGTCTGCCTGGAGAGGGAGCTCGATTACCAGATTCTCATCGACAGCCAGTTCAAGGATTTTCAGGGTGAGGATGTTTTGATGAAGCTGGGCAGTCAGGTTATTTTCCAGGAGAGATAGATGGTCTGGAAGTTGAATAATTAACTCGAGGTTTTCGAGTTTGGTCCCAGTTTGGTTTTGAATGGTGATCTCCGGCTGGAACTCTTCTCCCGGTTTGATGACTGGAGGGAAATCGATTGTCAGGGTGAGGTCCTGGCTGGCTTCGTGGTTCAGCGGGCTGCCGCTGTTTCGAAGGGCCGGGGTGGTGTTCAGGGAGAAATCTGTCTGATTGTTGTTTGTGTCGGGGGATGTGGTGAGGGAAGGATCGAGTATCCTTGTTAAAGATGAACCAGGCACAAGCGCGACTGCAGGCAACCCTTCTGTCAGATTGGCAGGTCCAGATCCCCAGCTGACCTGGTCTACCAGGTCCTGATCTATTCGGAGGGACAGAGCTCCCCGATTAGGAACCAGGGGCTGGTTGAAGAAACCGTCGGGAAGGACTGAAAATTCTTCCCCGGTCAGGGCCAGGGCATAAAAACCCAGGGGTGGGACCAGGGTATTGTCTTCCCAGCTGTAGATCAAGATTTCGTCGGTGGATTCATTTAGCTGGTACCAAAGGCTGTATCCCTTCAGGTCGGCAATCCTGGTCCCGGCATTATATAATTCGATAAAATCTGCCTGGTTGTTTCCCTCCACGCCGGTGAGGATCTGGTTGATGATGACTCTTTCGAGTTGTTCCCCGAGCACCGGTATGGTGACTGGATCCACATCGGGATTGGAACCACAGGCAGCTAAAAATGCAATCAATACTATAACCAAAAAAAACTTGCTGTTTTTCATTTCATACCCTATGACTTATCTAAGAATCTTTGATGATTATCAAATCAATTGTAACCTTAGTTGAAGACTGGAATATCGATTAAAGCAACAAAAGAGCGGTTTTTTGACTTGGAACCCTCTATAGAAAGAAGATAGATATTGAAAAATATCCTAATAAAAAAATCCGGAAGGGATCAGTTCCCTTCCGGATTTTTTTGGGAGCATTATCTGGAAAATTCTAGTTAAAACAGATACAGGTACATTTATCAACATCCCAGTATTCACATGGATTATTACAAGTTCCCGGGGGTGGCTGACATATACCTGGTTCGGCGGTGGGTTTTGGCCCACTGATCGTATTACAAATATTGGGCAGATCACGAGCATAACCGCCAAAGATCCAACCGCAGGTGTTATCTAAATTAAAAACCGAGTTTGTGGGAAAGAAATCATTGGGATCGAATTTACCTGCTCCTAGATTATCTTTCATTGCCCACATCCACCATTCGAATTCCTCTGATCCCGCCAAAAGGTCTCGTTTGAACGCAAATTCAACCAGCCCCGGAGTTTCCAAAGATATTTTTACCCACGCAAGATCGGGGTCTTCACCGAGGCCCTGATCAAAGAGCAGCTCCTCGTATCCATCACCTGTGAATCCAAGGTCAATTTGCATGGCTTGGGGGCCACCTACGTCGTCATTTTTATCGAACCAGACTTGAACGCCTTTTTCAGACCATACCTCAGGGGTGTTATTTGATGGGACGGCAGCGGTGATCAGGATATCCCCTCTCGCATCCAAATTCAGATCCAGTTCAAGGGCATAAATACCATCCAGAACAGGAGGGTCTATCCCCTCACTGAAAACGAATATCCTGGCATAAAACCAATCTCCATCCTGGCCAAACTCCCCGATCGTAATGTCAAGTTGGGGCGAATAATCAACAACATTTTCATCTACTGGTCTCTCGAAATAATTGTTATCCCATTGATCACAATGGACGCTGAGCTCTAGGCCTTGGTCCCCAGAAACCTTTCTGCCTGTTGAGCAGTCAAAAATCCGCTGGAGTGGGGAAAGAACAAATTCTCCAGGAAATGATGTGTGAATAATTTCTAGAGTAGGCGTTAGGGATGATTCTGGTCTTTCAGTTGCAGGGATTGGTGTAGAGGTAGCAGCTGGTGGGGTTGCTTCCGGACTGCAGCCAGTGCCGAACACTACCAATAATAAAAGCAAAAGCCAAACTTTTTTCATTTCTACAACTCCTTTTGATGAATATTTGTGTAAGCGATAATGGGCAGCATTGCAAATCAAAAAACAATTAAACGAACCTGATGAAAATTTACCCCAATATTTTATTTGGGAAGGTCAGCATATCAAAGGATATAACACACTTAACTCCCTGTCGATTTGGTAGATTTTATTGATCGGGGCCTGAGGCTCATGCTAAAATACTTTTAAGAACAATATAGTAAGGAAGGATACTTTGCTCGTACTTATCCGGGGTGCAGGTGATCTAGCCAGTGGGATTGCAGTTCGATTGTTTAAATCTGGTTTTCAGGTTGTGATGACCGAATTAGCTGACCCGCTTGCTGTCCGACGGGCTGTGTCATTTTCTGAAGCTGTGCTTGTAAAACGGGTCCAGGTCGAGGGAGTCACAGGGGAGTTTGTTCTCCAGCCGGGCGAAGTGAAACGGGTACTACAATCCAGCGCAGTCCCGGTGCTGGTGGACCCCGATCTGGTTTTTCTGGATGAGATCAAGCCTGATGTGGTTGTGGATGCCAGAATGCGAAAGGCACCTCCTCAGGAAGGCAAAGAAATCGCGACTCTGGTGATTGGCCTGGGACCAGGATTCAAGGCTGGCGAGAATTGCCACGCTGTGATCGAGACCAACCGGGGCCACCATCTTGGCCGTGTGATCTGGTCAGGTTCAGCTCAGGACAACACAAGCCAGCCCGGCATTGTGGAAGGATACGGAGCAGAGCGTGTGCTTCGAGCTCCGCTTTCCGGGAAAGTGCAGACAGGAGCCCAGATCGGGGATCGGGTCAAAAAAGGCGCCATTATAGCCATGGTTGGCAGCCAGGCTGTTTTTTCACCCTTTGACGGAATAATTAGAGGATTGATCAAACCCGGGTCGATTGTCGAGGCTGGTATGAAGATAGGAGATGTCGACCCCAGGGATGATCCTACGATCTGGTCCCAGGTTTCTGATAAATCCCGGGCGATTGGCGGGGCAGTCCTGGAAGCCATTCTGGCCTGCCCGGACCTGAGGTCTGGCCTATGGATCTAGTTTCAGGATTTCGACTCAAGAATAATTCAAGGATCGCCCTGGTGGGCTCAGGTGGTAAAACGACGCTTATGTTCCAGCTGGCGAGGGACTATCAAACCCGGGTGATATTGACCACCACTACTCATCTGGCCCAGGACCAGCTGCTCCAAGCTGATCACCGGTTTGAAATAAATCAACCAGAAGATATTCTTGCGGTCTCCAACCAGGATCCGGCTGGTGTGATCATGATCACAGGACCTGAGGTTGAACCTAACCGGGTTTCCGGTCCAACCCCTGAACTGCTGCTGCAGATCCGAGACTTAGCAGATCTATGGTCCTGTCCGCTGCTGATCGAATTTGATGGAGCCAGAAAGCTTCCCTTGAAAGCGCCAGCCGAACATGAACCAGCCATCCCGGATTTTGTGGATATTGTGATCACCGTGATAGGATTATCCGGCTTGGGACAACCACTCTCTGAAAAATGGGTTCATCGGCCGGAATTATTTTCTAAATTGGTCGACCTGGAGCTTGGTGTTGAGATCCACAGCCACCACCTGGTAAAGGCTTTGATTTCCGAGCAGGGAGGATTGAAAAACATCCCTGCCGGGGCTCGACGGCTGTTGATGATCAATCAAATTGACAGCTTTCCAAATTGGAAAACCTTTCATGACCAGCTTGATCTGCTCTTAGATGCCTACGAAATGGTAGCTTTTGGTGTGCTTGAAGACCAGCTGATCCTGGAAATCCAGCAGCGGGTTGCTGGAATAATATTGGCTGCCGGCGGATCCGCCAGGTTTGGAGAACCTAAACAACTCCTGGATTGGAAAGGGAAAACCCTCGTCAACCATGCTGTAGACTTGGCGCTTGGTGCAGGTCTGCGGCCCGTCATAGTAGTTACAGGAGCAGCCCATCAACAGATCAGTGATGTGCTCGACGAGAGGGTCCAG